>JBFWZN010000008.1:0-296989 GCA_050185275.1 Vicinamibacterales bacterium
GGTCCACCATTCCTTCCCTCCCTGCTCCAAGTCCCGGCAGAATCCCAACCGCACGCGCTCCACAACTTCCAGTCGGTCGTCGTGGGCACCCGTCTCATTCAGCCGCGCACCGTCTCGCGACGCATGGTGCGCTTCTTCTGCTCGCCCGTGCGAAGATGAGGCGCCGTGCCCTTCATCCTCGAGCAGGAGCCGTCTCGCGACCGCACGCTCGAGTTCGAATCACCGCCGCCAATTCCAGCGGCACCTGCGGCAGCGGCCGCGACGCCGGCGAGCCGGCCGCCATGGATCGACGCCATGGTCGATGCCGCCCCACTCGTGCTGGTGGCGGCCTTGGCCATCGCGCTTCTTCGGAGGGAGAGATGGCGGCGAGTGGTGCGCCGGGCACTCCTGTCGGTCATCGTGGCTGGGACGGTCGCCGGTGGGATGTTCTACCTCACCTATCTCGCTGGATGTCGGGTCATGCCGTGCGTCGACGTGTCGGGCATTGTTCCCATGCTGGCCGGTCTGGGCATCGGCCTCGTCGCGGGTCTCGTGGCGCTGACGGTCGTCTGGCGGCGCGCCGGGTGACGTCGCGCCCCGGCGTCTCCAGCCGTCTGACGCCATTGGCGCCCCAGCCTGTCCCCGGGGGCATCGGGCCGTGTGTGCGACCAGATGAGTGCCGCCAGGCTCGGCGGCCATGATGCCCTTCCGCGTTCCCGCGCGAGAAGCACGAGCAGCCGGGGGGACGCGGTCGGGCCGCCGCCGGGCCTTGGACTGCCATAGCCCATACCGTCAGGCAAGCGCGGCGATCCCGGCCTGAGCGACTGCCTCGACCGATGGCACCCCGGCTTACGGTCGCCGGGCGTACGTCTTGCTGAAGTTGTTGCGGGTGTTGGTCACGGTGAAGGTACCGTCCTGCTGTGCGGTGACGGTCACCAGATAGGCCGGCGCGTGGGCCGCCGCAGCCGCAGCAGCCGGGCCTCGGCCAGGCCCGCCGGCGCGTGGGGGCGGCGGGGTGCCGGGTGCCGGCGGCGGACTGGTCAGCACCCCCGCGATCGTCGCAGGCGCATCGAGGTTGGCGATGAACCGCGCGGGCGCGTTCTCCAGTCCCGCGTTGTAGGACCAGTGCAGCTGCCACAGGTCTTCGATGCCGCTCGTGGAATGCAGGCTGGCGAACGCCTCCGCCGTGCCGCCCTTGCGCGTGCCGTTGTTCATCACCACCACGCGCGGGCGAAGGGCCTGCACGAGCGCAGGCGATCCCGACTTCTCGAGACCGTGATGCGAGGTCAGGTACAGATCGATCGTACCGATGCGATTGACCGGGCACATCAGGTCCAGTTCACCGTTCCATGTCAGATCGCCAAGGTCGATGGTGCGAAACCGTCCGAACGTCAGGACGAACCCTGCGGAGTCCCCGTTGTCGGGATCGGGGTATGCGCGTTCGTCCTTCCGCGGCACGGCCTCACACGACGGGTTCCTGTCGCCGCCTCCGGGCAGGTTGCTGCGGATGAATTGATTCCCCGACGCCACGGTGGTGATGTCGACACCGGCCATCTGCAGCGTGTCACCCGGCTTGACGATCGTGCGCTTCCCGCGGCTGACAGCCTCGTAGGCCGCCAGGAACTCGGCGGACACGATGCGGTCGTCAGGATTCGGGGCACCGTGATCGTAGAAGTGTCCCACCGGAAACCGCCGGGCCAGCTCGAGCAGCGCTCCCACGTGATCGCCGTGATAGTGCGTCGTCCAGAGGTGATCGATGCTGGTGACCCCGGCTGTCTGCAGCGCATCCACGATCCGTCCCAGGTCGCGCGCTCCGGCATTGCCCGTGTCGACGAGCAACGATTCACCTGACGGGGCGACGAACAGCGTCGACTGTCCGCCCTCGGTATCGATGAAGTAGATCGTCAGCGGCTGCGCCCGCTCCTGCGCCGCAAGGCCGGCGATGGCAGCAACGAGACTCACCGCTGCGACAACGAGGATGCGAATGCGGATGGTCATGGCGTGCGCATTATGCAGCATCTGGTCGGGCAGGCATCGGGTCACTGGGCTTCAGGTGACCGGCTGCAGCCGGATGACCATGCCCGGCGCCGCGCCGAAGACGGGGATCGTCGTGCCGCGCCCGGTCGGATTCTGCAACAGCAGGTAGAACAGCCCATCGGGCCCCGTGATGATCTGGCGTACGCGGCCGAACTGCTCGAAGATCGTTTCCTGCTCCACGATCCGGCGGCCATCGATCTCGAGCCGCATCAGCTTCTGGCCAGTCAGCATGGCGACGAAGAGGCTCCTGTTGCGCCACGCGGGGTAATGGGTGGCCGTGTAGAAGGTGATGCCGCTCGGACCGACCGAGGGCGTGTACCAGGCGATCGGATCGTCCATGCCGGGCTGGCTCTGTTGGCTCATACCGGCCTGCACACCTTTGGTGGTCACACCCCAGCCGTAGTTGCGGCCTTTCTCGATGATGTTGACCTCGTCGCCTCCGGTCGGGCCGTGCTCGGTCTCCCACAGCAGGCTGGTGAGGGGATCGAAGGCCAGTCCCTGCGGGTTGCGGTGACCGTAGGACCAGATCGAGGCCAGCGCGCCAGGCGTGTTGGCGAACGGGTTGTCCGGCGGAATCGTGCCGTCGTCGTTGACCCGGTGAATCTTGCCGCGGGGATCGCGCAGGTCCTGCGCGCTGGCTGGCGAACCGCGGTCTCCCAGCGTCCAGAACAGATGGCCTTGGCCATCGAACAGGAACCGCTGACCGTAGTGGATGATCGCGGGGCTGTAGGTATCGTCCGGCAAGCGGGCGACATCCTGCTGGTCTACCCACTCGTTGCTGGCGTTGATCTTCCCCCGCACGATGCGGGTGTTCGACGGCGGCAGCGGCCCGAATCCTGGCGGTGGGCCGGCAACTCCGGGCGGCGGCGGTGGGCCGCCATACCCTGGCACCAGCTCCGAATACGAGAGGTAGATCCAGCCGGTCCTCGCGTAGTCGGGATGCACCGCAACGTCGAAGTAGCCGCCGTCCTGACGGACCCAGGCGGTGGGGGTGTTCTTCACCGGATCGCCGAGCGTGCCGTCGCTGGCGATGACGCGGATGCGACCCGGACGTTCGCTGACCACAAGGCGTCCGTCGGGCAGGAAGCCCATGCCCCACGGTGTGTCGAGGCCGGTCGTGAAGACCTCGATGCGCACCCGTTGCTGGCCGGTCTGCAGCAGCTGGCCGTTCGGGTCGGCCACGTAAGCCGGACGCTCGATCAGGGTGCCGCTCTGGACACGAATCCAGGTCACGAGCGCGTCCACGCCGTCTGGCGTGAAGGTGTTCGCGAAGGCCGGCATGTCGGTGCCTGGCCTGCCTTCGAGGATGGTCTCACGCAGCTGGGCGTCGGTGTTGCCTTCGAGGAAGGGCTTGCTGAAGAGGCTGGGTGCTCGAGCGCCAGCGAGATCGACACCATGACAGGAGGCGCAACGCTCATTGAAGACGATCTGCTGCGGATCGGGACCACGCCCTCCGCGCGCGGCGGCGCCCGGGGCGACCCCGCCAGGGGCCTGTTGAGCCAGGCCGGCGACCGTGCTGGCGAAGACGGCTGCGGCGACCACCAGGAGGAGGTGCTTCATGTGAAGTCGGGTCCTGCGGGAATGCCGCAGCATACTCCAGCGCACGCCTGGAACACCGGGCGCGTTTCGCACAGGGAGACCCACGCGCGGAAGTGGGGCACGACTGTGCGATGATGTCGCGCAAAAGAGGAGTCGCATGATGCGGATCGCGCGTGTCACATTGGCCGCAGGCGCCACGCTCTGCGTCCTCGGTCTCGCCGTGCAGGCCCAGCAGGCCACGCCGCCAGCCCCGGCTCCTGGTCGCGGTCAGGCTAGCCGCGCCGGCGGACAGCCGGACCCGCCGGCGGGCCAACTGATCGGCGGAACCCTGACACCGGCCTCGCCCGATGCGCGTGGGTGGGGATGGGCGGTCAAGGCATCGATCAGTCCGAATACGCCGAGACCCTTCTACAACCGCGCGAAGGAACTGCTGTTCCAGGACCAGCAGGTCACCAGCTTCACCATCTCGACGTACAACCCCGATCTCTACTGCGAAGTGGGCAGGCATTTCGACTACGTCTGGTTCGAGATGCAGCACAGCACGATGTCGTGGGACGAGGTGCGGCGCATGATGCTGACGTGTCCAGGCGTGGGCGCCGCGCCGATGGTGCGCACGCCCGACGCCCTCGAGTCGACCATTCAGAAGGCGACGGACATCGGGGCGGTGGGCATCATCGTGCCCACCGTGGATGACGCGCAGGAGGCCCGGGACGCGGCGCGCTGGTCGCGCTTTCCGCCGATCGGACGGCGCAGCGCCGGCGGTGGCGCATTCGGGCAGATGTGGCCAGGTGTCAACTACCGCGCCACCATCAACGACAACATGCTGGTGACGGTGATGATCGAGACCCTCGAGGGTGTGGCCAATGCCGAGGCAATCGCGGCCACCGACGGTGTCGACGTGATCATGCTCGGCAACAACGACCTCGCCAGTTTCTCCGGGTGGGGACAGAACGACCCGCGCTACCAGGACGCGCTGGTCAAGGTGCACGACGCGGCCCTGAAATACGGCAAGTACTTCGGCAATGCCGGGCAGCAGTACCTGAACGGCTACGTGCTGAGTGCGGCGACGCGGATGGTGCAGAACGGCCCGGCTCGTGATGGCTGGCAACCACCCGCGCGCGGAGGCCGCGGGGCTCGCGGCGCGACGCCAGCCCCGGCCGGGGGACAACGCGGAACGCCAGAACCTGAGGAACCCGAGCCGGTGATTGGTCTGCCGGGGGGCGCGCCGCCGAGGCCGTAGGCAGTGGGCAGTGGGCAGGAGATGGGCTGATGCGATTCACGCGCCGAAGCATTGCCGGGGTCGTGGTACTGGCCTGCGCCACGCTCGCCGCACAACAGTCATCGTCGCCCCGGTCATCTGTGTCGGGCGTGTACACCGCCGAGCAGGCCACGACTGGCGAGCGGATCTATTTCGATCGGTGCGCCACGTGCCACGGAGCCGAGCTGGGCGGCATCGAACGCGCGCCGGCACTGACCGGCAGTGCGTTCAACGAATCATGGCAGGGCCAGGACCTCCGACGGCTGCGTACTCGCGTCGTCGCGATGCCGCCGAACGCGCCTGGCAGTCTCTCGGACGTCGATGTGGCGGCGGTCATGGCGTTCATCCTACGTTCGGCCGGCATGCCCGCCGGACGCGAGTCGCTGCCGGGTGATCCGGCACAGCTCGCCTCGATCGTCTTCGGCCAGGTGCGCGACGCTGGTGCGCTCGGCGCCCAGCGCGGCGTCGCCCCCGCCGCGCCTGCGCCTGCCGCGCCTGTGCCTGCCCCGGCCGCGCCGGACTCGGCACCGGCCGCGGCAGCGGCGGAGTGGACGACGTACGGGGGCAATCTTGCCAGCCAGCGCCATTCGCCGGCCGACCAGATCACCGCCGACAACTTCAACCAGCTCCAGCTCGTGTGGCGGCTGAAGACCGACTTTCTCGGGCCTCGTCCAGACACGCTGTATTCGGCAACGCCGCTGGTGGTGGGCCGCACGCTCTACACGACGGCCGGGATGCGGCGGGCGGCCATCGCGCTTGATGCCGCGACAGGCGAGATGCGCTGGATGCACGCCGAGGACGAGGGCCGGCGTGGCGACAATGCTCCGCGCAATGGCGCGGGGCGCGGCCTCTCGTACTGGTCGAACGCGGACGGCACCGATCGACGCGTCTTGTACGTGACGCCCGGGTACCGGATGATCGCGCTCGATGCCGACACGGGCCAGCCGGTCCGCTCCTTCGGCCAGAACGGTGTCATCGATCTGAAGCTCGAGGCCGATCAGGAGATCGATCTCGACACGGGAGAACTCGGTCTGAATGCCACGCCACTCGTCGTCGGTGACGTCATCGTCGTCGGGGCGGCGCTTCGTCCTGGAGGGGCGCCACGGACGCTCAGGAACCAGAAGGGGTACGTCCGCGGCTACGACGTGCGGACCGGCAAGCGGCTGTGGATCTTCCACACCATCCCCTGGCCGGGCGAGTTCGGGTACGAGACGTGGCTGGAAGGATCGGCCGATCTCAACGGCAACACCGGTGTCTGGTCGCAGATGAGTGCCGACGCGGAGCTGGGCCTGGTGTACGTGCCGACGGAGATGCCCACGGGCGACTACTACGGCGGCCATCGCCCCGGGAACACGCTCTTCGCCGACACCATCCTGGCGCTGGATGTGAAGACGGGGACGCGGAAGTGGCACTACCAGACCGTGCATCACGACGTCTGGGACTGGGACCTGCCGGCGGCGCCGATGCTCTTCGACACGACGGTGAACGGTCAGCCGGTGAAGGCGCTGGCACAGCCGACCAAGAGCGCCTTCCTGTTCGTGCTGAATCGCGAAACGGGCGAGCCGGTCTGGCCCATCGAGGAGCGGGCGGTCCCGCAGTCGGACGTGCTGCGGGAGAGGACCAGCCCGACGCAACCGTTTCCGACCAGGCCGGTGCCCTTCGACCGCCAGGGCGTCGCCGAGAGCGATCTCATCGACTTCACCCCGGCGCTGAGGGCCGAAGCGCTGGAACTGATCAAGCGCTACAAGATCGGACCAATCTTCACCCCGCCGGTGCTGAGCCGCCTGGAGGGCCCGCTCGGCACCCTGCAGCTTCCCGCAGACGTGGGCGGGGCCAACTGGCCCGGCGGGGCAATGGACCCGGAGTCGAATTTTCTCTACATCCATTCCCACACGAACGTGTATGTGAACGCGCTGGTGCCCGGCGATCCGGAGCGGACGGACATGCTGTTCGTCTCCGGTCAGGCGCGCGCGGCCGGCCCGGGACCGAGAGCCGGCGGTGCCGCCGGTGGTGCCGCAAACGGCGGGCGCGGTCGTGCCGGGACCACGGTGCAGGGGCTGCCCCTCATCAAGCCTCCGTACGACCGCATCACCGCGTACGACATGAACACGGGTGAGATGGTCTGGCAGAAACCACACAGCTCTACCCCGGACGACATTCGGAACCATCCGGCGCTGAGCGGCGTGGACCTGCCGACGCGCCTCGGCCAGCCGGGTCGAACCTTCATCGGTGTGCTGGCGACCAAGTCGCTCCTGATTGCCGGCGAAGGAGGCGTGCATACCAACGACGCCGGGCGGCGCGTGGCGCTGCTGCGTGCCTACGACAAACGCACGGGTGCAGATGTCGGGGCCGTGGAGATGCCGCAGAGGCAGACCGGCTCGCCGATGACCTACGTCGTCGGCGGCCGGCAGTACATCGTGCTGGCGGTCAGCGGGAACGACGGCGCAGAGCTGTTGGCCTACGCACTGCCGTAACCCGCACCGTCAGCCAAGCGCCGCAATCCCGGCCTGAGCGCACTGCCCATCCTGGGGACTGGTTCCGCCGGAGAGCCCCACCGCTCCGACGACCTGGCCGCCTCGCAGGATGGGGAGTCCGCCTTCGACGGGCACGGCACCCGCGATCCCGAGCACGCGCAGGCCGTCGCCGCCGCCGGCAAGCAGGTCCTGAAAGACCTTGGTCGGTCGCTTGAACCGGGCAGCCGACTTCGCCTTGTCCTGACACACGGTCGTGCTCCCGAGCGGAGTCTCGTCCATCTTCTCGAAGTACACGAGGTCTCCGTGGGGGTCGACCACCGCCACCGCCATCGTCCACTGGTGGGCTGCGGCTTCGCGAAGCGCAGCCGTCGCAACGGTCTTCGCGTCTTCACGAGTGATTGACGGTCCGTATGACATTGCCTGTCTCCTGTCCAAGTCGCGTGAACATGTGCGCGGCCCGCCTCCTGATGTGAGTCCTTCGCGGACGGCGTCCATCCCGGTCACAGCGCGTGGCCCGCTTCAGGGGCCGCCGTGGCGCTCGCCTACACGATATACGGCCTGCCGCTCCGACATCTCGCCGACCGCAGCAACCGGCGCGACCTCATCACCAGCTGGGTGGGCAGCTGCCGTCCGCCCGAGGCAGAGGTCGTCCTGCCGGGCGCTGCGAGGTACAGTGACCGCAGGGACACGCCACAGTGCACGACCGCTTCGTCATCCTCGTGACCACGACGGCGCCAGTGCTCCACGACGCCACCCGTGAGCTGGCCAGCCGCCTGGCCGCGCGCGCCAACGCCGTGCTGCTGTTTCTCCACGTCATCGCCGCCACGCCAGGCGATGAAGCGATGCTTCAGTCCGGCGTCGATCTCGCCAGCGGCGAAGCGGAGTCCTGGCTGAACAGCCTGCGGCCATCCCAGGCCGGTGTCCCGTTCCGGCACCGGCTGGAGCTTGGCGACCCGGCCGACATCGTCGCGCGGTTCGTGCGGGAGCATTCGGTCGAGCTGGTCGTTGCCGAAGAGCCTCCGCGGGGGCGGGTGTCGGAGCTTCTCTGGCGTGGCCTCGCCGAGCGGCTCATCCGCCGAGTCGATTGCCCGGTTGTCGTCGGGGGCCCGGGGTTCCTGCGCTCACACGCAGGCGCCGCGCCGCTGGTACAGGCGCCGCTCAAGGCGGCCACCGTCGCCCAGCTGCTCAACGCGATGGTGGAGGCCCGCGTCGACGCACTCCGCAACTGGATGGGCCACGCCGCCGAGTCCGTGGGGCGTATCGCCGCAACCGACACCGTGCACGCCGCCGTCTCCCTGGCTCGCGACGACGAGCCACTCGACGCCTCGCTGGAGCGGCGGCTCGTCGTCGAGCTCGACGAGCATCAGCGGGCGCTGCGATCGATAGGCTGGCAGCTCACGACCGCCGGACGCCGATGGGGCCGGACGCTGATGCCCGAGCAGGGTCCGGCGCTGTCGGCCTTTCTCCGGCGCGTGCACGACCTCGGCCGGAGCACATCGCTGCCATTGGCGCTCGGTCAGGACGCCGAGCGGCTCGTGGTCCTGGCCGGGGCGCGCATCCTCGCCGGCGCAGGTGGACTGCTGCTCTTCGCCTTTGACGCGGAAGAGGACTTCCTCCGCATTCTCGGCCAGCCCGGCCCGCTGCCGACGTTCGAAACGTACGCCTTCGACGAGGACGGGCTGATGCTGTCCAATAGCCGCTTTCCCGAGCACCTGACCGCCTCGGGGCTGCTGGCCGCCGGGGGCGAGCAGACGCCGCTGCGCCTCCGCGTCGCCGAACCCTCCGAAGGGCCCGTCGAAGGCTGGCCCCTGACTCGGATGGCCGAGGACGCGACACGTCACCACAACGGCTTCGACACGCGCGGCTATCGAGACTACCGCGGCACGCCGGTGGTCGGCTCCTGGCGCTGGGTTCCCGAGTACGGGTTCGGGGTTGCCGCAGAAGTCGACGAGGCCGCAGCGTATCCCGACCGCACACCGGCCGTCGAGGCGCCGAACAAGAGCGCGGAGCGCGGCTGAGGCCCTGCCGGCTCGGTCCGGATTCCACTCGCTACACGGCCGTGCGACTTGACGGACGCTAGAACAAGTCGATCACGAATCCGAGTGGCCCGAGTGCGACCTTCGCCGCGGTGCGCAACACGTCTTCGGCCACGTCGGGCTGCTCCGCGCCATCCTTCTCTTTCGTGCCGCCTGTGCTTCCCCCGCATCCACATGGAGATGCAGGCGTCGCCGACCCGCACCCAGTGGGCGATGCCCTCTGAATACTCCGGTCCCGCGCCTTCCTAAGGCCAGGGTCCTTCTCCTCATTCAACTGCATCGTTGAGAGAACCGTTGAGTGAGCGATGGAGATCGCAATCGGAGTGGCGCTGTCCACGATGAGCTCCGCCCGCTCGTGAGCATCGTCCTTGATCAGTTGCGCGTGGAGCACGCTCGCGCGCGGAATATCGGCATAGCTGGTGAGCGACAGGTTGAAGTACATGCGCACTGTTTCCTTGTCGACCGCCGCGACGTAGCCGGACGTACGAAACACAGAGCGGTTGCGCTTGAGCTCTCCCAGTCGTGAGACGAATGTGCTGACGGGGATCTCGGGTTGCTGAGGCATGAACACGTCTCCTCCAGAGTGGTGGCACGTGGCGGGCGAGATCCACATGTCACGAGCAAGGAACATACACGTCGTCGACCTCTCAGTGGAGAGCTGTCTGACGACGGCAACGGACAGCCGTGTGTAACCAGGACGGGCCCTAGGACCGCAATCGTCGACGTGCAGCGGCAAGCCCCAGCAGGCCCGATATCACCAGGACAACCG
The DNA here is from genome assembly GCA_050185275.1 of Vicinamibacterales bacterium. Taxonomy (GTDB): domain Bacteria; phylum Acidobacteriota; class Vicinamibacteria; order Vicinamibacterales; family UBA2999; genus JABFRY01. The sequence continues at coordinate 10,093 of JBFWZN010000008.1, forward strand.
TGCCAGCCTCGGGCACGGTGGATCCAGAACGGTCCCGCATGGCGTATCCGGGTCGGGGAGCCTGCCGATACAGACGTAGCCGTTCACGAACGTCTCTGGCCGCCGGCCGGATCGAGATCGAACGCATGCAGAGTCAGCGCCGCGATTCGACGATCGGCCGGGTCTAGGCGCCAATTGAGTTTGAAGTAGAAGTAGATGAACGCCTCCCCAGGACCAATGTCGCTGGCGACGATGTCGACGCTCACAATGTCGCCGACCACCGCATAGTCCTGTGTGGGGCCACGGCCGTGCGTCACAATGCTGATCACGGTGGCGCGAGCTGGCGTCACTGCAGTCGTCAAGCTCAGCAAGACGGCGACAACGATCAGGCGAAAGCACGGCATCGCACCCTCCACGCTCGACGGACGAAAGACGGCGGGGCTTGTGACGGCCGAGCCGAGCGCGGTTATAGTTCTCGGTCCTCATGGCAGAAGTCCATGGGCAATTTGACAGGCTCCAGGCAATTCGACACCGAGAGCTGGCGGCGGCTGGGCGGGGTAGACAGTGCGGGCAGCGGCGCAAGACCGGCCGACGGAAGGAAGGTGTTATGGGTGATCATCAGTCCCGACACCACAGCGAGAAGCAACCTTTGCGTATCCCGCCAGGTCCGGACTGGATCTCGCTGGTCGAGGACGCCTACAACCTCGACGACGAGTTCGACACGTGGCTGGCGCGGGTCCTGCGCGCGTTTCGGCGGGTGATTCCGTCCGAGGCAGGTGTGGTCGCGCACCTCTTCGATTGCTCCGCTGGAAGGCTGCGGCTCATCGAGTGCAGGTTCGACGGTGACCCCTCGAACCTGCGCATACTCCCGGACCTGGTGGCGCGTGTGCTGCCCAATGCCGCGTGCGTGAGCACGAACGTCACGACCTTGTCCGACAGCATTGCCCTTCACCTGCCCGATGCACCGCGGATCCTGGCAGAAGCCACGCAGGGGGCGTACACCGATGCGTTGGGTGTGACCGCATTCTCCGGAGCTGGCGTTGCACTCGGGCTGGGTGCCCCGATCAAGACACGCGACGTCATCACCCCATTTCACCGACGGCAACTCTGGAGGGCCGCCGCGCACGTGGCTGCCGGCCTTCGCCTCAGATACCGTCTGGCCCACACCGGTGTCAGCGAGGCGGTCGAAGCGACCTTCACGCCGGGCGGGCGGCTCCTGGACGTGGCGGGGCCAGCCGGGACTCGCTCGGCGAGGGAATCGCTGGTCAGTGCGGTTTCGCGCGCCGGTCTCGCTCGCGGTCCGCTTCGCGAGAGTCCCGACCAGGGGCTGGCCCTGTGGGAAGCCCTGGTGAGCGGGCGCTGGTCCCTGGTGGAGACACGTCGGGACGGGGACACTCGGCACATCGTGGCCGTCCGCAATGAGCCGGACGTCATCGACCCACGAGGGCTGTCGCCGCGCGAGGCGCACATCGCCGACCTCCTGGGGCGGGGACAGACAGCCAAGGAGATTGGCTACCTGCTCGGTGTTTCCGTCGCCGGCGTCAACAACGCCCTGACGCGGGTTCGGCACAAGCTACGCCTGCGGTCACGCGCCGAACTGGCGGAGTTCTTCTCAGCGCACGGCATGCGCACGGGCCTGGCGGTGGCAAGAATCGACGACCACACGGAAATCCTGACGGGCGCGTACTCGACGGCCACGGCGGCAGCGGATTGGGGCCTGACGGATGCCGAACACGCGGTTGCGCGCCTGGCACTGGCTGGGAGGTCGACGGCCGAGGTGGCCAGACATCGGGCCACCTCGCCGAAGACCGTGGCGAACCAGCTCCAGAGCGTCTACGCGAAAGTTGGCGTCACGAGTCGAGCGGAGCTGGCGGTCAGGTTGGCGGGTTCACTACGGCCGCCAGCATCGGCACACGCCAAGGGTGCGGCGCCGGCTTCGTGACACGTGACGCCTCTCGGGCCGCTCACCAACTCGGAGGCGGCCTTGCTTCGCGATGCCGGCCTACGCGCCGATGCGGTTGCGTCCGCCGTCTTTCGCCGCGTAGAGGTCCCGGTCCGCCCGGGCCAGGAGCGCTTCGGGGGCGGACTCGCCCCGGTACTCCGCCACACCGAAGCTGAGGGTCACGGGCACGGTCACGCCGGCCCGCGCCCAGTCCTCCTCCTCCAGGGACGCCCGCAGCTGCTCGCAGAGCGCGAGCGCCTGGCCGGCATCCGTGAGGGGGAAGCAGAGCAGGAACTCATCGCCACCGTAGCGCGCCACCATGTCGGTCTTCCGGCAGCGATCGCGCAGGATGCCGGCGACGCGCTTCAACACGAGGTCACCGGCGGCGTGGGAGTGCGCATCGTTGATCTGCTTGAAGAGGTCGATGTCGGCGAGCGCGACGGCGAAGGGGTGGCCGTGCCGCCTCGCGGCCTCCACCTGCTGGACGAGCTGCTGATCGGCATAGCGCCGGTTGAACAGACCGGTCAGGTTGTCGCGGATCGCCTGCTCCTCGAACTCCCGTGTCTTCTCGCTGAGGCTCCTGGTGCGCTCGCGCACGATGTCCTCGAGCCGCTGCCGCATCGCCGCGAACCGCTGCAGCGCCAGCATTCCCGCCGAGAGCACTGCGAGGAGCAGGATGAACACCCTGGCTGGCGAGGCGGTGTACACCACCGCCACCAGCACCGCCGCCGCGCCGGACCCGAGTTCCATCGCGTAGGAGAAGCCGCTGAAGAAGCCGTTCAGGTCGCGACGCCGCAGCCACAGCAGCAGCAGCATGCCGCCGTCGTTCAGGACCTGCATGCAGACGACGAGCACGACGAGCAGGAGCGGCGACCAGCCCGATAGATCGGACAGCGGCACCGCACCGCCGAGGGCCTCGTACACGGAACCCGATACGAGCACGATGAGGGTCATCAGACCGGCGTTGTACAGGGATGCCAGCGCGACGTTGCCGGGCGGCACGCCCTTGAAAAGCCGGTGCCACGGATAGATGAGTGAGGCGAGGCCGTTGATCCACGCCGCGTCGAGGGCGCCAAGCACGAGGATGCTGGCAACCTGGGACACCCGATCGAAGGAGTAGTAGCCGAACTCGGGATCCTGGTAGCCGATGCTGATCGTGAAGAGGCCGTACAGAAGGAAGAGCAGGGCGACGCTAAGGTCGCGACCCGGCAGCACGGACCCTCGCGCGATGAGTGCCCAGGCGAGAACGGCCAGAGCCACCACGAACAGGATGGTGGCAAAGACCGCCTCGGCGCGCGTCCACACCGGCGTGGGCGGCGGCGAGACGGCCTCATCCATGGGGCGAAGATACCATCTTCGAGAACCCCTGCGTCTCCGGCGCGAGACGGAAGTCCGCTTCGCGCGTCAACCGCGCGGGCGGGGCTACCGGCGGCGGAAAATCAGCACGCCGAGCCCCAGCGCCAGCAGGCCCATGCTCGCGGGTTCGGGCACCGCCGTCGGCACGACGCTGAGCGCAAGGTCGAGAACCGCCAACGGAGCACCGCTCAGGATGAGGGTCCCTCCCGGGTAGTCGGCCGCGGATGTGCCAACAGCCCAGTACGGCGATGTTCCGTCGACGAGCGCAACCAGGCTGTAGACGTTTCCAACCACCAGGGACACGGCAGAAAAGTCCACGTGGTGAAAACCGGCAAAGCCCGTCGCGAGGTGGAACGTGGAACTCGCCAGCAGCGCGCCTCCAGTGCCACTGCCCTCATGGAGCCGATACTCGAGCGGATCAGTGTTCGGAACGCCAGGGTTGATCGCGCGGAACCACAATCCTGCCGAGACGAGAGAGTCCTCGGCGGTGAAGCTCTGGCCGATCGGTTCGGCATCGTTGACCTGACTTGCACCTCCGCTGGTCGGGATAAGGATGGGGGCGGCCAGCGCCGCCGATGGCATCATCAATCCCAGGACGAAGACCGCTCTCACGACAATGCACAGTGGCATCAAGACTCCTCCTGTCCGTGTCCGCCTGAGAGTACGGGGCCTTGCATGAACGCGCGACCGGAGCGGGCAGCCCGAAGCCAGGCACGTGCCCCGACCACGTCGATCGCTGGCGCGCAGGATAGCCTATCCAGGTCCTTCACGCCTGATGCTCTCCCCTGAGCGACATCCAGGTACCGGCGGCGGGCCGTTTCGAACCCGCCGCCAGCTCGCGTGCCCCTGCTAGCCCCGGCGCGCCTCGACGGCGTCCATCACCTCGTTGACCGCACGCAGGTGCTCGCCCTTGTGGTCGGCCACGAGCTGCGGGTCGGCGTTGAGCACCATGGTGTCACGGCCCGACGGCGTGAACGGGGTCCACGCGGGCATGCCGGCGTGGCTCGGATCGCCGCTGCGCGCGAACGCGACCCACGCGGCGGACATCTTCGCTTCCAGCGCCTTCACGTCGGGCCCCGCGCCGATGACGGGCGCGGCCACGTCCGTGTTGTGCAGCGCGAACGGGATGTCCATGCAGTGCATGGAGCGAAGCGCGCCCTCACGCACCGGCGAGTAGTAGTTGAAGTAGTACTTGAAAACCGGCGCCCGGCCGAGGGCTGCTTTACGCTCGGCCTGCAGACCGGTGCCGCGACGGAAGTTCGACGCGTCGGTGGCAATCTGGAGGAAGAGGTCGAGGTTGCCGGCCTCGGGCCGTGAGCCGCGATAGAGCGCCGTGATCCGGTCGGCCGTCGCGTCGTCGGACCGGAGCGCGGAACGCACGTAGTGGCGAAGCGCCTCTGCGTCCAGTTCGTCGTAGTTCTGGCCCGTGTTCCAGGTCACCTCCGTCTCGGTGGACCCGATCATCAGGGGCACGTCGGCCGAGATCTCCGTCGCCACCGGATCGAAGTTGTGGGCGGGCAGCGTGCGTCCGTCCATCACGGGTGAGAACCCACCGACGCCCGCGGTCTCCGACAGTGTGTCGCGGAGCACGTAGAAGGGCACCTGCTGCAGCGCGTCGAGCTGGGAGGGCCCGAGGTTCAACGCGGCCAGCACATTGCGCGCCGTGCGCGTGGCCTGCTCCGGGGTCTGGCTGCGCACCTGCGACCCGCTCTGGGCGATGGCACGATGGAAGAGGCCCTTGGCGTCGGGCATGCCGAGCAGGGTGCTCACCTTCGAGCCGCCACCCGACTGTCCGAGGATGGTGACGTTCGAGGGGTCGCCGCCGAAGCGCTCGATGTTGTCGCGCACCCACTGCAGGGCCAGCACGATGTCGAGCATGCCCACGTTGCTGGCCTGCGCGTACTGTTCGCCGCCGATCTCCGGCAGGTACAGGAAGCCGAACACGTTCAGTCGATGATTGACGCCGACGAAGACCACGTCGTGCTGCTCGGCCAGATTGGTGCCGTCGTAGACGTACCCTCCCGACGACCCGCCCGAGAAACCTCCGCCGTGCAGCCACACCATGACGGGCCGCTTGCCCCCGTCACCGAGGCCCCGGCTCCACACGTTGAGCCGCAGGCAGTCCTCGCTCGACGCCTCGAGCCGGTACAGGACGCCCCACTCGTGCACGAGCCGGGCCTGCGTTTGGGGAGCGCGGTGCCCGATACGGGTAGCGTCACGGACGTCGGTCCAGGGCGCGGGCGCCGACGCCGGGAGAAAGCGCGTCGCGCCGCCGGTCGGGGCGCCATACGGGATACCGCGAAAGGCGTGCACCGGTCCTCGCCTCGAGCCACGGAGACGGCCCAAAGCGGTCTCCACGGTCTCACCGTCCACGTAGTCGGCTGGCCCAGATGCCGCCACGGCGGGCGCCGCGGGCGACTCGGCTGCCGGCGGCTCGGCGCATCCGGCAGCGATGGCGCCGGCCGCAGCGGCGGCACCGAGGCCCAGGAAGGACCGGCGGTCGAGACCACCGGGGGTCTCGGCAGGGGGCAGGGTGTTGCGGGTGGACGGCGTGGTCGTGTCGATGCTCATCGCGCAGGGTCCTCTGGTCAGTCCTTCGAACGGGTGGTCACGCTGCCGAGGCGCGGGCCCGTCCCGTCATCCCTCAGGATCGTGAAGTCGAGCGTGTCCGCATCCAGGAATGTGGCGGTGTAGTTGAACTTCACCGGCGCGTCGTTGATCTGCCGCACGCCGCTGAATGAGAGGGTCTCGCCCTGGACCTTGCCGTCGATGATCTCGACATCCGGGGCCCCGCCGATCCCGTCGAGCTTCCCCGTGATGCGGTCGCCCTGCTGGGTGAGCCTCGCGACGAAGGGCAGCATCTGGCCCGTGGGCAGCTTGACCTCGCCCTTCCATACGCCGCTGGCATCGGCTGCGAGCCCGGGGCTCGCAAAGAGGCCAATCAGCAGGGCGCACAGCGCGCCGATTCGCAATATCGTTTTCATGAGTCCTCCAGTGCCATCGTCAGGGCGGCGCAGCGCCCGCCCCGCGCGGCCCAACCGCGGAAGTGTACCCGGCCCGGGGGCCCGATGTCCCCCGGGGCCGTGCTCATCACCGCCTCGCTTGCCGCCGGGTCCGCCTTCCGCAGCTTCCCCGATCCGCTTACTTCTGTCAGCACAGCCGCACGATGGCATCCGCGCGCAACCTGGTCGAGCGAGCGTAGGCAGGGATCTTGAAGGGTGGACAACTGCCCATCGGGCAGGGCATGACGTCATGAGCGGAACTGAACTGCTCCTCAGGCTTGCAGCCGCGACGCTGGCCGGTGCCGCCCTGGGGCTCGACCGGGAGGCCCACCAGAAGTCCGCGGGACTGCGCACGCTGGCCTTGGTGGGGCTGGCCTCGGCCATCTTCATGGTGGCCGGTCTGGCCCACGAGGGCACGGGCGAGGTGGACCCCCTGCGTGTCGTGCAGGGCATCGTCACGGGTGTGGGCTTCCTTGGCGCAGGCACCATCCTGCAGAAGGAGGACGAAGCGGCGGTGCTGGGCCTGACGACGGCAGCGACCATCTGGATCGACGCGGCGCTCGGCGTGGCCTTCGCCATGGGTCTGTGGGCAACCGGCATCATCGGGCTGGGGCTCGCGCTGCTGGTGCTGGTGGGCGGGCGATGGGTGGAGCGCCATCTCAGGCGCGGACTGGGCACCGAGAGGTGAAGTTTCTACAGCGCCCGCGTGAGGCTTACACGTTGAGGCAGGAGGAGATCACATGAGCATCCCGCAGCCACCGGACCCGCAGGGCCCGGACACGCCGGACCATCCGGTGGTTCCACCCGACGACCCCAACCGGGAGGACGTGGACCGCGAGCCCAATATCGATCCGCCGCCGACGGATCCACCGCTCGACGCGCCCTCGCACCCGCCGCGCGCCCCAGACCCGCCGCCGCGGGCGTAGGGACGCCACCCGTCTCAGAACCGCCAGTCGATCCCGAGAACGGGAAACACGCCGAGCTGTTCGTTCAACCGCACCCCGCCGTTGCGCCGATCCCACGCGTAGCTGGCGAAGTTGCGACGGTTGGTCACGTTCTGCACGCCGGCAAACACCGTGACGGGCTGGCCGTTCCACGTGAAGGTCCGGTCCACGCGCACATCGAGACGGAAGTAGGCTGGCGCGCGCTCGGCGTTCACGCGCGCCAGGTCGTAGACGGCCCGCCGCTGAGCCGTCGAGAGGGTCTCGTCGAACGGCGTGTAGGGCCGGCCAGCCAGATAGGCGGCCCGAATCGACGTCTCCCATCGTGGCGTGAGCCGGTACCCTCCAACGAGATTGGCCACGACGGGATAATCGAAGGATCCGGGCCGCAGCACACCATCGAGTCCGGCGTGCCTCGCTTTCGACACGGCCACGTTCGCCTGGCCGTACCACGGACTGTCGGCCGACGCCTTCCGCTCCGCGTAGAGTTCAACGCCCGCCACCCGCCCCCGACCGACGCTCTGCATCGGGAACAGGATGTCGCGCACGGCAAACGTGTCGCCGATGTTCGCGAGCGACAACGACGGAATCTGGCTCGAGACCGGGTAGTCCCTGTAGTCCTTCCGATAGGCTTCGAGCGTCACGCGCGTGCGCGCGTCGACCGTGAAGGCCAGCCCACCGACCACGTGATCGGCACGGAACGGCACGAGGCTCCTGTTCTCAGGGTAGGTGGCCAGGAACAGGAAGAAGGGCTGCTGATAGTAGCGGCCGTAGGAGGCCCTGGCCGAGAGCCGGGGCGTGAGGGCGTAGCTCAGGCCGAGCCGTGGGCTGATCCGTGTCTCGGCAATGTACTGATAGTCATCCACTCTCATGCCGGCCGTCAGGTTCAGCTTCCGCGTCATGTCGCGGGTCCCCTGCACGTAGGCGCCGGTCTGGTAGGCGGTGAAGCGTTCGCGCAGCGTGAACGGGCTCGCGTTCCCCTCCGGGAAGTAGGGCCCCTCGGTCCCGAAGGGCGACGCGGAGTCGTAGTCGATGTTGAACACCTTCACGCTGCCGCCCGCCTGCAGCTTGTCGACACCCCGCAGGCGAACCGTGAGGTCGTACTTCACCGTCGTTTCGGCTTCGAGCGAGTCCTCACGAAACACCAGGGAACCGAGCGCGATCTGGTCGTCGATGCTGGTGCCCGGCGAGGGCAGGCCGTCGCGGATCAGGTCCTTGATCTGCTGCCCCACCTTCGCACGCGAGTGAGTGACGCCGAGCAGGCCGACGCCCCGGTCTCCGAGGATCCGCTGCCAGTTGAGGCCGGTGGCCGACCGCCACCCTTCGTAGTTGATATCGAGATTGCTCAACTCCTCCGTGGGATCGCTGTCCTCGGTGAGCCCCAGGCGGATCTGGTCGATGCCCGTGAGGTTGACGCCCCAGATCCGATCCCGGGACGAGACGTCGTACACGAACTTGCCGTTGAGCGTGTAGAGGACCGGCACGCCCCCGATGCCGGCGTCATCGGTGAAGAGATCGAGAAAGCTCCTCCTGGCCGAGACGATCCACGACCCGCGCTCGGTCCGCCCGATCGGACCCTCCACGATGCCCCCGGCGCCGGCGAAGCCGAGGGTGGCCCGGCCGCCCGTGCGACGGCGGCTGCCCTCGCGCTGCGCGATCTGCAGCACGCTCGACGTCCGGTTGATGTAGGGCGCGGGATAGCCCCCGGTCAGGAAGGTGACGTCCTCGATCAGCTGGGCATCGAGGATGCTCACGGTCCCGCCCCCGGAGGCGAAATTGGCGAAGGAGTTGATGTTGGGGATCTCGATGTTGTCGACGACATAGAGGTTCTCGAGAGGACTGCCGCCGCGGACGATGAGATCGTTCCGGAAGTCGTCGGTGCCAAGAGCGGCACCCGGCAGTGACTGCAGATAGCGCGACACGTCCTGCAATGCCGCGGCGCTCTTCCAGATCTGCTCGGACGTGACGAGGAAGCTCGAACTCTTCACCTCGGCCGGCGCGGCAAACGCGGGCGCCGTGACGGTGATGGTGTTCTCGAACGCATCGATGCGCGGCAGCGAGACATCGACCACCCCCTCGAGTCCCGCGCGGACCTGCACGTCGGGCGAGACGATTGGGGGCTGACCGGGCGCCACGATCTCGAGCTGGTAGACGCCGGCCCGCAGATCCGCCAGCGTGAACGCGCCGTCCTCGCCACTCACCCCACACTGGCCAGTCGCGGGGACGCAGACCGCCACGGCGGCCACGGGGAGACCGTCGGCGCCCAATACGGTGCCGCGAATGGTGCCGACACCGGCCGTATCCTGCGCCGCAACGACAGGCGGAAGGCCGGCGAGCACGAAACACAGAAGGACCAGTCGCATGAACATCCCTGGATTCGAACACCTCCTCATCGGCTGAAATTCCCGCGATCGCCTCCGTCCCGCTGCAGCCTGTCGTAGTCGTCCGGCGTGTCGATGTCCCAGGTGCAGCCGGCGTCGGCCACCTGGACGTCGCGCACGTCGCGCGCGTGTGCCCGCACGACAGCCTTGGCGCCCACCGACCCGGGCGCGTCCCGCAGTTCCTGAAACACGCGGCGATCGAAAATCACCGGATGCCCGTGTCGCTCGCCGACGGCCGGCCTGACGACTGGCGGGCGCGATGACGCCCAGGTATCGATCACGGCCGTCACCACCGATTCGCTGATGAGCGGCACGTCGATCAAGGTGACGAGCATGCCGTCAACGGTCGGATCCACCACGGCGGACATGGCCAGGTGCAACGACGACAGCTGCCCCCGTTCCGGATGCGGATTCCTCACGAGACGAACGCCGCCTGCCAGACCCGTGCTCTCGAGCGCGCCTTGAATGTCGGTGTGATGGCGACCGGAGACCACGACCGTTCGCTGCAGACCGCACGCCTCCAGCACCCGGAGAATCCGGGCGATGAACGTCTCCCCGTCGGGCATCGTGAGCAGCGCTTTGGGTCGTCCCATGCGCGCCGAGTCGCCGCCGGCGAGCACCGCTGCAGCGAGCGGTAAGGCACCGACCGCAGCCAACGGGGATGGGGAGCGCTCCGGTGACACGGTCTAGCGAGCCTCGGGGCGGCGGATGTGACTGGATCTCAGCAACTTGACTTCCGGCACGGTAGTTCCTACACTGGCCCCGCTCTTGGCCGATGCGTACGGGGATTTTTTCGCGCCTACGTTTCGGCTCACTAGTTCCGCTTACGAGCGGTCATTGAGCGCCCGGGACTTTCCCGGGCTCGCGCGCCTCGGAGGACACGGTATATGCCGACCGGAACTATCGCACGACTTCTCATCGACAAGGGTTTTGGCTTCATTCGCGACGAAGGCGGGATCGAACACTTCTTCCACCGCAGTGCCGTTCGCCAGGCGGTCTTCGAGCTTCTGCGGGAAGGCCAGCGGGTGGAATTTTCTTCGGAAGATTCGGGCAAGGGCCCGCGCGCTGGTGAAGTTCGCCTGATCGAGGGCTGATCGCGGGCATCCGCCAGGGCCGCACCCGGCGGATGCGCGTGTGCGGCGTCCTCCATACATGGGATTGGTGCCCAACTGGCGCCACTCGACCCCTATCCTGTGCATTAGCGCGCAGACGATAGGTGTCCTGCCATGCGCAGGGCAACACTCGGGGTGTGTGCTCAGGGGAGCAGTCGTCGCCAACCGGTGCGATTCCTCAGCGCACCCGAGCCGGGATGCAGGGTCAGGACATCCCTGAACACTCTGCCCGCGAACCGTTCGTCTGCTGTCAACACCAGGCAGGCCACGCCACGGGTGGCCACGATGCGTCCCAGATCCACGGCGAACGCGTCGAGTTCCTCGTCCTGAAGGGTCGCGTTCGGGTGCTCAGCCAGGAGTACGCGTGGGTCGAGCGCGAGCGCCCGCCCGAGGCGTAGACGAATCCGCTCCGCCGGCTGCAACTGCGCCACGGGCAGTGGAAGCCTCTCTGCCGAAAGCCCCACTTCCTCCGCCAGACGGACCACCGCGCTGCGAGTCTCCGGCGACAGGTCGGTGATGCCGATCGACAGCGGCAGTGCGAGGTTCTGCTCGACCGAAAAGCCGTCGAGGAGCACGGCACGCTCGCTCAGGATGCCGAAGTGGTCCAGCGTGGCCAGCCAGGACTCCGCGTCCGCGATATCCGCGGTGGACTGCCCGAAGACATGCACGGAACCGGTGTCCGGCACGATGGCACCCGTGATCAGATTGACGAGGACTTCTGCAGTCGTCGCGTCGAAACCGGTCAGGGCCATGCCCTGTCCCTCGTGCAGCGTGAGCGACTCCAGACGGAGGGGGCGTAACCCCCGGTAGTCCTTCCTGATGTCGCGGAGTTGAAGGACCGGACTCGGCATGAAGTCAGCAGGCGTCGGGCGGGTGGCTGCAGGTGGCGCACGGGCGTGCCCGGCACCGAAACCAGCTCACCGGGCGGCGCGGCGGCCCGACCGGTCGTCGATGCTGTGGCGCCGTCGGCCCTGGCGACTCACGAGCGCGCGGTACTCACGCACGAGCATGTCGAGGTGCGTCCGTTCCTCGGCCGCGAAGTCCAGGAAGATCTGACGGCCCTCGGACTCCTCGAACTGCTCGCCGTATTTCTTGAAGAACCGGTGGGAACCGCGCTCGCAGCGAATGCCGATGAGCAGGGCCTGCTGGTCGTTGACCCCCTTCATCAGGCGCTCGGCCCCCTGGTCGAAAAGACCGTGTGCCGCCCCCTTGAAGAACAGGAACGTGGGCCGCGTCTCGAGTTCGGGATCCCTCGCCAGCAACTCCTCGTAGCGGGCTTCGAGGCGCTCCATGTGTTCGTGCTCCTCCTGGGCCAGATCCTCGAAGACCTTGCGCCCACGGGCGTCCTTGGTGATGCGGGCTGCCTTGGAGTAGAACTCGAAGCCGCTTCGTTCGGTGGCGATCGCGATGCGGAGAGCATCGCGGGCAAACAGCAGATCGGTGTGCCCGTCCACCGACGACGAATTCTCGCCCGTTCGACACTTCTCGCACGTCCCGTGGATCTGGACGACGCTGTGCTCAGGCGTGAAGTGACGCGCGGTGGCCACCTCTGCCAGCAGCGCTTCGATGTCGGAACTCAGGAACTCGAATGAGTCGTGGCAGGTGGTGCACAACAGGTGGAAATGGCGAGGCTGGCGGTAGGAGTGCTCGAAGCGGAACCGCCCTTCGCCGAAATCCACCTTCCTGGCGATGCCGGCATCCACCATCCACTGCAGCGTGCGGTAGACGGTGGCCCGGCTGATGCGATGATCTTCCCTGCGGATGACATCCACCAGGTCGTCGGCGCTGAGATGTCCCTCCTGCCGGAGGAACACGCTGACGATCTGCTCGCGCTTGGTCGAGCGCTTGCCGCCCGGCTTCAGACCCGCGAGATCTGGAAGATTGGTCACCGTCTGCTCCGTCTCCCACTCACTGGGCTTCCCCGCCGGCAGCCACGCGGGCCGCGTATTAGTGGTGAGCGGCTTCGCCCTCGCCCTCAACGCTGAACGACGAGCCGCATCCGCAGGTGGACGTGGCGTTGGGGTTCTTGATGGTGAACCCGCCACCGGTGACGGTGTCGACGAAGTCGACCTCGGCACCCTTCAGGTAGCTCACGCTCACCGGATCGACGAACAGGCGCACACCGTTCGACTCGAACACCTGGTCGCCGGCGCCGCCGGTTTCTTCAATCATCAGGCCATACTGGAAACCTGAGCAGCCGCCACCCTGCACGAACACGCGCAATCCGCTACCGGCCTTGTTCTCTTCTTCGAGCAGCTCGATGATCTTGGCTGCGGCAGACGTGGACACGTTGATCATGGTCTCGACTCTCCCTGGGAGTACCGTCCCGAGATTATACGCCACCTGCACGGCCGGGCTTCATGCGGGCACCCCTGGCGGAGCGAGCACGACACCGACCAAACCATTGACAATACTGGTGATACGCCGCTACGACGTCAGGCCTTGAGCCCGGCCAGCTCTCGGGCAGATTCCTGCTCCACGTCCTTGTGCAAGCTGTTGCCGTGGGCATCCATCGTCACGATGGCTGGGAAATCTTTCACGGTGAGATGCCACATGGCTTCCGGGGTCCCGAACTCGGTGAGTGACACGTCGTCCACCTGCTGGATGGTCCGGGCATAGAACTGGGCCGCGCCACCGATGGCGTTCAGATAGACCGCACCGGCGTCCTTCAGCGCCTCGAGCGTGCGGGCGCCCATCCCCCCCTTGCCGACCACTGCCCGTACGCCGTAGCGGCGAATGATGTCGGACTGATAGGGCTCTTCGCGAATGCTGGTGGTGGGCCCGGCAGCGGTCACGCGCCAGCCCTCGCCATCCTTCGCCACCACTGGTCCACAGTGGTAGAGCACACTGCCCTGCAGGTCCACGGGCGGGGCGTGCTTCATCAGGTGCGCGTGCACGGCATCCCGGCCCGTATAGACCCGACCGCTGACGAGCACGATATCGCCGACCTTGAGCTCCCGCACCTGTGCCTCGGTCAGCGGTGTCTGCAGCACGACTTCACGGCCGGTCCGGACGAACCCGGCCTGGTCGGCCATCGCCGCAACAGGATGGCCGGGGTCCCGGTACAGCCACCGGGTGATTGCGCCGGTCTGTGCGTCGAGCACGACGCCGAGGCGGCGGTAGGCCCAGCAGTCGTAGGCGACCGAAACGAAGAAGCTGGCCGGCAGCCGGTTGAGCACGCCGATCTTGCAGCCGATGAGCGACACCCGCCCGCCGAAACCCATCGCCCCGATGCCCAGCTTGTTGACCTCGCCCATGATCCGCGCCTCGAGCTCGGCCAGGCGGGGGTCCGGGTTGACGTCGTCGAGGGTGCGGAACAACTGCTCTTTCGCGTTTACGTAGCCGGAGGTCCGGTCGCCCCCGATGCACACGCCGATGGCGCCAGGCGCACAGCCCTTGCCCTGGGCCTGCCATACCGCGTGGAGAATGGCCTTGCGCACGCCCTCGATGCTGCGGTCGGCACGCCCGAGATTGGGCACTTCCATCGGCAGGGAGTACTGCGCGTTCATGTTCTCGCAGCCACCACCCTTCAGGATGAGTTTCACCTCGATCTCGTCGCGCTCCCACTGCTCGAAGTGCACGATCGGCGTACCAGGGCCGAGGTTGTTCCCCGAGTTCTCTCCGGTAATCGAGTCCACAGAGTTGGGGCGCAGCTTCCCGCGACGCGTCGCCTCGGCGATCGCCTCCCGGATCTGCTGCTTCATGACGATCTGATTGGCGCCGACCGGCGTCTTCACCTCGAAGGTCGGCATGCCCGTGTCCTGGCAGATGGCGCCTTCGTCCTGCGCCGCCTGGTCGATGTTCTGCGCGATGATCGTCAGGGCCTGCGCTGCCTGTGTCCCTTCGGACTCGGCGGCCATGGCCGTACGCATGGCGGCACGGACGTCGGGCGGCAGGTCGGTGGATGTGCGGACGATCAGGGACAGGACGCTGTCGAAGAAGGAAGGCAACATATCGGAGCAGTATAATTTGAATGGGTTTGCGGTGGATCAGCCGGGCCCTCGATGTTATCGGGCGGAAGACGCATGCCCTTCAGAAGCGAACAGGATCCGCTCGGCCCGGTGGACGTTCCCATCGAGGCGTATTACGGGGCGCAGACCGTCCGCGCGCTGGGGAACTTCCCGATCAGCGGCCTGAAGGCCCCCTTGGCGCTCGTGTCGGCGACGGTGCTCATCAAGAAGGCGGCCGCCACCGCCAATGCGGCACTCGATCGGCTCGAGCCCGACACGGCGCGAGCCATCACGACCGCTGCCGACGAAATTCTCGCCGGCGCCCTCCTGGACCAGTTCGTCGTGGACGTCTATCAGGCGGGCGCGGGCACCTCCCACAACATGAACGTGAACGAGGTGCTGGCCAATCGTGCGGCCGAACTCCTCGGCGGCCGGCGGGGCGTGTACGACCTGGTCCACCCGAACGACCACGTCAACATGGGCCAGTCCACCAACGACGTCTTTCCGACCGCTACACGCCTGGCGCTCCTGAACGAGCACGCCCGCCTGGTGCAGGCGGCGCGCAACCTCGCGTCGTCGCTCGACCGGGCGTCCGTGCGCTTCGCGGCGGTGCTCAAGGTCGGGCGGACGCACCTGCAGGACGCGGTACCGATCACGCTCGGCCAGGAGTTCTCGGGCTATGCGGCCTGCGTGGCAGCCGCCGTGGAGGACCTGGAATACGCATCGACCCGCCTGCTGGAGCTCAACATCGGCGCCACGGCGGTGGGTACGGGCCTGAACGCCGGCGATGACTATACGCAACGTGTCACGGGGACGCTGCGGACACTCACGGGCCTCGACGTCCGCCCCGCGGCGAATCCGTTCCGGGTGACCCAGAGCATGGGCGACGTGGCCGGCTATTCGGGGGCCATGCGCCGTCTGTCGGTCGAATTGTCGAAGATCGCCAACGACCTGCGGCTGCTGTCGATGGGGCCTCGCGCCGGGCTGGCCGAGATCAGGCTTCCGGCCGTGCAGCCTGGTTCGTCGATCATGCCGGGCAAGGTGAACCCCTCGATTCCCGAGATGGTCAACCAGGTCTGTTATCAGGCCCTGGGCTGCGATCTCACGGTGTCGGCCGCAGCAGAGGCCGGACAGCTCGAACTCAACGTGATGATGCCGGTGATCGCGTGGAACGCCCTGCATACGTCGCGCATCCTGCGTGAAGCCATGCGCATGCTGGCGACGCGCTGCGTGGACGGCATCGAAGCGGACGACGCGCGCTGCCTCGAATTGCTCGAACGCAGCACCGCGGTGGCGACCGCACTCAGCCCGCACATCGGCTACGCCAGAACCGCAGACATTGCGAAGGCGGCGGTGGAGACCGGACGCACCATCCGGGAACTGGTGCTCGAACGGGGCCTGCTGGCGCCCGAGCAGCTGGACGTGATTCTGTCACCCGGGCGCATGACGCGTCCGGGCATCATTGGGGACGTCGTTGGCGACCAGGAGCCCTCGTCGTGACCCGTCTGGGCGCAGGCCTTCTCTGTGCGCTCCTGTCGACGACCGGCTACGCGCAGGAACCCTCGCGCGGAGGCCCGCCCCCGCAGCCGCACGCGCCGCTCTTTCCGCCGCAGGATCTGGGGCTGCTCGAGGGGCCGGACCGCGACTTGTGGCAACAGCCGGATCAGATCATGGACACGCTGGGCGTGGCCGATGGCGCGAAGGTCGCCGACATCGGGGCGGGCGCGGGCTGGTTCACCATTCGACTGGCCAGGCGCGTCGGTCCCAACGGCGTCGTCTACGCCCAGGACGTGCAGCCGCAGATGCTCGTCGCCATCAGGCGGCGGGTCGCCCGCGAAGGACTGCAGAACGTGGAGACGCGGCTCGGGGAGGGCAGCTCGCCGAACCTCCCGATGGGTGAACTCGACGCCGTGCTTGTTGTCGATGTGTATCCGGAGGTCGAGGACCGGGTGACGTTCCTGTCGAACCTGGCCCTGTCGCTGACCCCGGGAGGCCGCATCGGCATCGTGAACTACAAGCCAGGCAACGGGGGGCCTGGTCCAGGTCCGCGTGAGGGCGTGCGCGTCGAGCAGGCGCTGGTGGAAGCGGACGCGCGGCGCGCCGGCCTGCGAGTCCTGGAACGGGCCTCGCTGCCCTATCAGTACTTGCTGGTGCTGGGACGATAGCCGAAGAGCCGCCACAGCAACGGCACCGCGCCGCCGGCGATGGCCAGCTTCATCACGTCGGCCGCCAGGAAGGGCGCGGCGCCAGCGGCGAAGGCCGCCGACAGCGCGGCGGGCCCGGTCTCGGGGAGGAAAGTCGCCAGCCAGGTCACGCCACCTGCGTACACCACGAACAGCCCGGCGCACATGGCCAGCACCGAGGTCAGGTAGCGACGATTGAACCCGCGCTCGCCGAGCGCGCCCGTGAGAAAGGCCGCCAGCGGATAAGCCATGAGGTAGCCTCCCGTCGGGCCCAGAAGGCGGGCCGCCCCGGGGGGCAGCGTGAGTGAGGTGGCGAACACCGGCAAGCCGGCCACGCCCGCGGCCAGGTAGAGAAGCTGACTGGCCGCGCCCAGCCGGGACCCGAGGGCAAGCCCCCCCATCAGGACGATCATGGGCTGCAGGGTCAACGGCACCGCGGTGTACGGCAGGTGTACGCTCAGCTGCGCGGACGCGGCCGTGAGAACCGTGACGAAGAGCACGGCGCCTGCCTGCACGAGTCCGTTGGTGTGAAGCCGGTCGCGTCGCGATGCGATCAACTGGACCAGCGTAGAAGGCGTGGCGCTCTGCATGGTGGCGAATTGTACCGTATGCGAATTGCACTGACAATTGCGGGGAGCGACTCGGGCGGTGGAGCCGGCATCCAGGCCGACATCAGGACGTTCATGGCGCACGGCGTGTTCGGCACGTGCGCCATTACGGCCGTGACAGCGCAGAACACGCTGGGGGTCACAGCCTTCGAGGCCGTCGCGCCCACGCTGGTCGCCGCGCAGATCGGCGCCGTCGCGAGCGATCTGGGCGTCCACGGCGCAAAGACCGGCATGCTGCCGACAGCTCCCGTGGTCGAGGCCGTGGCGTCGGCCGTCGCCGAGTGGGCCATCCCCCACCTCGTGGTGGACCCGGTGATGGTGGCCAAGAGCGGGGACCGGCTGCTCGACGACGCGGCAGTTGCCACGATGGTTCGACAGCTCCTGCCCCTGGCGGAGGTCGTCACGCCGAACATCCCCGAGGCGGAAGTGCTCGTCGGTCAGGCCATCCGCACGGAGGCCGACCGTTACGAGGCCGCACGCCGCCTGCACGATCTCGGTCCGCGGTGGGTCGTCGTGAAGGGGGGCCACGCCCCCGGCGATGAGATCGCCGACCTCGTGTTCGACGGGCAGCGTTTTGCCGAGTACCGCGTGGAGCGCGTGCCCGGACGGCACACGCACGGCACGGGGTGTACGTTTGCGGCCGCGGTAGCGGCCGGCCTCGCACTGGGCCGGAGCGTGGAGGATGCCGTTGCCGGAGCCCAGGCCTATGTGGCCGGTGCACTGCGCCACGCGCCCGGGCTCGGGCGGGGCCATGGCCCGATGGACCATGGATGGCGTGGAATCGCGGGCGCCGACGGCGCATCCCATGACGGCGCCTCTCCCCGGCCGTCGGTATACTGAGCACATGGCCGTTCCCGTGGTTGCCGTCACGACGGCCCCCCTGAGCATCGAGGCCGTCATCGGCGTCGTCAGCGCGGGCGGGTCGGCCTCGGGCGCGGTGGCGTCGTTCAGCGGACTGGTGCGCGACCACAACCAGGGCCGGACGGTGACGTTTCTCGAGTACGAGGCCTACGTGCCCCTGGCCGTCAAGGGGATGGAACGCATCGTCAGCGAGGCTGGCGAGACGTGGCCGGACGTCCGGCTGGCGCTGCACCACCGAATTGGGCGCCTCGACCCGGGGGAGGCCAGTATCGTCATTGCCGCCGCCGGCCCCCACCGGGCGGACACCTTCTCGGCCTGTCGCTATGCGATCGAACGGGTGAAGCAGATCGTCCCCATCTGGAAGCGGGAGCACTTCGAGGGCGGCGACGTCTGGCTGGAAGGAGCCACGGCCGATCCGGAGGATGAGGCGGCCAGGGCCCAGGCGCTCAGGGTGTCATGCGCGTGACCGTGAGGCTGTTCGCCCGTCTCAGGGACCTCGCTGGAGCGGGCGAGCTGGTGCGGGAGCTCGAGGAGCCGGCCACCGTCGCCTCTGCGTGGCGCTCGCTCGTCGACGAGTATCCGCAGGTCGCCGAGTACGAGCGCATCATGTCGGTGGCGGTGAACGCCGACTATTCGCGCATGTCCGCCGCCGTTCAGGACGGGGACGAGATCGCATTCCTGCCGCCGGTATCCGGTGGCTGAGTTGAAGGTATGTTCGACAAGCTGAACTCGGTTGAAGCGCGGTACGAGGAGCTCATGGCCAGGCTCGGCACGGCCGAACTCCAGGCCGACGCGGCCGAGTACCGCAAGGCTGCCAAGACGCTCTCCGAGCTCGAGCCGCTCGTGCGCCAGTTCCGGCTCTACAAGACGGTGCTCCAGGGCATCGAGGGCGCGCAGGAACTGGCATCGGGGGCCGACGCGGAGATGCGCGCGCTTGCCGAGGAGGAGCTCGCCGCCCTCCGGGAGCAGCGCGATGCGCTGATGCACGACCTGAAGGTGCTGCTCGTCCCGAAGGACCCCAACGACGAAAAGAACGTCATCCTCGAGATCCGCGCCGGCACGGGCGGCGACGAAGCGGCCCTGTTCGCAGCGGAGCTGTTCCGGATGTACAGCCGCTTCGCGGAACGGCAGCGCTGGCGCCTCGATCTCCTGTCCTCGAGCGACAGCGGCGCGGGCGGGTTGAAGGAGGTCATCGTCTCCATCGAGGGGCAGGGCGTCTACAGCCGTCTCAAGTACGAGAGCGGAGTGCACCGGGTGCAGCGGGTGCCCGCAACCGAGGCGAGCGGGCGCATCCACACGTCCACGGCCACGGTGGCGGTGCTGCCCGAGGCGGAGGAGGTGGATATCCAGGTCAACGAGAAGGATCTGCGGGTGGACACGTTCTGCTCGAGCGGGCCTGGCGGCCAGAGCGTGAACACCACGTACTCGGCGGTCCGGCTCACCCACCTGCCCACCGGGCTCGTCGTCTCCCAGCAGGACGAGAAGTCGCAGATCAAGAACCGGGCGAAGGCCATGAAGGTGCTTCGCGCCCGCCTGTACGAGATGGAACTGCAGAAGCAGCAGGAGGCCATCGCGCGCGAACGTCGCGGCCAGGTGGGCACGGGCGAGCGCTCGGAGAAGATCCGCACGTACAACTTCCCGCAGAGCCGCATCACGGACCACCGCATCAACTTCACGACCCATCGGCTGTCCGACGTGATGGAGGGCGACATCACGGAACTGCTCGACCAGGTGTCCAGCCACTACAACGCGGAGAAGCTGCGGGAGGTCACGATGTCGGACGCGCAGGAAGCGGAGTCCGCCAGGCCGTGACACTCGGCGACCGCCTCGGCAGGGCGAAGGCCTTGCTGGTCGCCGCCGGCATCGCCACGGACGAGGCCGGACTCGATGTCGAGCTTGCGGCAGGGCACGTCCTCGGCTGGAATCGCGCAACGCTGCTGGCGGAGCGGAACGGACCGGCGCCCTCCGTCCTCGAACCCGCCTTCTCCGCCCTCATCGCTAGGCGGGCCGCGCGCGCACCGATGGCGTACGTGCTGGGCGAGCGCGAGTTCTGGAACCTGACGTTCGTCGTCTCACCCGATGTGCTCGTACCACGGCCCGAGTCGGAACTGATCGTCGAGGAGGCGCTGGGTCTGCTGCGCGGGCGGGGTCGGGCTCTCGTGGCCGACATCGGCACCGGCAGCGGATGCCTGGCCGTGTCGATCGCGGCGAACGCCCCCTCTGTCCGGGTCGTCGCCACCGACCTCTCCTGGCGCGCGCTCACCATGGCCCGTCGGAACGTGGACCGACACGGCGTGGCGACGCGCGTGGACCTCGTCCGAACCTCCATGCTCGAGGGCCTCGCCGGGCCGTTCGACCTCATCGTGTCCAACCCGCCCTATATCGCGGAGGCCGATGCCGCCAGCCTGCCCTCAGAGGTTCGTCACGAGCCGGACCTGGCGCTGTTCTCCGGGCGCGACGGCCTGGATGCCATACGAGCCGTCATCGACGCGGCCGCACGAGTCCTGACGCCATCGGGATCACTGGTCATGGAGATTGGGGCAGGGCAGAGCCCCAGCGTGGCGGCCGTCGTCACCGCGCGCCCGAATCTGCGGCTGACAGGAATCCGGGAGGACCTGCAGGGCATTCCGCGCACGGTGGTCGTCACCAGGCGCTGACCGGTTGGGCCAGTGGCCGGGGGCGTAGAATCGCGTGATGAGCACCTGCATCTTCTGCCGGATCGCCGCAGGCGAGATTCCCGCAACGATCCTCTACCAGGACGACGAGGTCGTGGCGTTCAGCGACCTGACGCCCCAGGCGCCCTTCCATGCGCTCGTGATTCCGACGCGGCACGTATCCACCCTCAACGACCTGGCGTCTGCCGACGACGCACTGGTCGGCCGGCTCGTCAGGGTCGGTGCGACGCTCGCGCAGGAGCGCGGATACGGCGTGCGTGGCTACCGCACCGTGTTCAACTGCAACGCCGACGCCGGACAGTCTGTCTTCCACGTGCACCTGCACGTCCTGGCCGGGCGTGGTCTCACCTGGCCTCCAGGCTGAGACCTCCCCGCGCCGGATGCGGCCCGACGAGGCGGGCCCACGGCCTGCCCGCCCCCGCAGCTCCCCCAACGCGTGGTCAGGCGAACGTCACTCCTGGCGCGCGAGGAGGAACCGGCCCAGGCCCGTCTCGGACGACACCTGGTAGTCCACCGCGCGGTAGCCCTTGGCGAACCAGTGCGTGAACGCCGACGCGAGGCGGCTCCGCCAGTCGCCAGCCAGGGCCGGCGCGTCGGCCTCGAGGGCGCTGAACCGGAGCGGTACCTGAACCCAGGCCCGCTCCGCGCCGACGTCCAGCAACACGGGCCCGCACGTGAGCCACTGGCCGTCGTGGACGACGTCGTTGATCACCGGTGCCACGAGGGCGGCGTGCGACCGGATGGCGAGGCGTGCGGAGCCGGAGGCAGCCAGACGGCGCCGCACGTGGGCGGAGGCGATCCGCCATTCCACCAGCAGCCGGTGGTCATGCTGGCGGTAGCGTCGTGCGATGGCACCGAGCTCCCCAACGGCGAGCCGGCACTGGGTCTCATCCAAGGGGTCGAGCGGCCACTCCAGCACGTCGAGACCAGCCGCCAGCGCACGCTCCCGCTCTGCGAGCCGCTGCGTGCGCGTGGGGGCCGTCACGGCCGGAGGTCCGGCCCTCCGGCGGACGGGACCGCGAGCAGCGGAGGCAGCTCCGCGAGCGTCCGCACCACGGGCACGCCGGCTGGCGTCGCCCGCGGCGTACCCGCCGAGCGGTGCACGAGTACGCCGCGCAGGCCGGCCTGCAGGGCGCCTTCGATGTCATGCGGCACGCTGTCGCCGACCATGACGGAGACGCCGGCCGCGACGCCGGCACGGGTGAGTGCCTCCTCGAAGATGCTGGGATGCGGTTTCAGGTACCCGTGCTCCGACGACGACACCGCCGCGGCGATCAGGCCGTCGAGCGCGAAGTGCTCCTGGAACGAGACGAGGCACCGGTGTGAGTTCGAGATCAGACCCAGCGTCACGCCCCGCCCCGCAAGCTCCCGCAGGGCGGGCACCACGTCGTCGTACAGGTGGAAGTGCTGACAGGCTGCCCACTCCTCGTAGATGTTTCTGGCACAGGCCTCGACGGCATCGCCACGCCCGCCCATCTCCTCGATGATCCGGCGCGTGTACCGGACGAAGATTGCGGGGTCGTAGACGTGGTCCTGCTGGTCATCGAGGATGTCGGAGGCCGCGACCACGCCGGCGCCGAACCGCGCGGGATCCACACTCAGGCCGTAGGACGCGCAGAACCGCTCGTAGCCCTCCCCTTCGAACGTCGGTCCGGGGTAGATCAGCGTGAAGTCCACGTCGAAGAACACGGCCTCGACCCCGGCAAGCACGCTCACGGACGCGCCTCTGGAGGGCCGGCCACGACCACGGTGGCCTGGTCGGGATCGAGCCGTGCGGCAGCCGCCTGCACGGCGTCCCTCGTCACCGATGCGAGCAGGCCGGCCATCCGCCGATCGTAATCGAGGCCCAGGCCGAAGAACTCGACGGTCTGGAGGAAAGAGGCGATACCGGCGTTCGTCTCGAGCCGGCGTGGAAGGGAACCGACCATGTACTGGGTCGCCTCGCGCAGCTCGCGGTCCGATGGCCCCTCCGCGATGAACGCCCGCAGCTCCTCGTCGACCGCAGCCAGGACGGAACCCACGTTGCCCGGATCGACACCCGCCCGGATGAGCAGTGGACCGGGAACGTCCGCGGCCTCGAACGCGCTCGATACGTAGTAGGCCATCCCCTGGCGCTCACGGATACGGGCCCCCAGACGACCACCGAGGGCGTACTGGCCCAGGATGGTGTTCATCACCCAGTAGGACTCGTAGGCGGGATCAGCTCTGGCCACGGCGACGAAGCCCACGGCAACATCAGCCTGTACCTTCCCGGGCATGGCGATGAACTCGTCGCGGCGGCCTGCCGGCCTGGGAATCGACGGTTCAAGCAGGGGCATGGCCGCTCCCCTGGGCAGGGAGTCGAGCAGGCTGGCAGCCAATGCGAGTGCCCGATCGGGATCGACGTCCCCGACGATGGCCAGGACGAGGGTCGAGGGCACCACGCGGGCCGACACGAAGTCCATGAGGTCCGACCGGCGCAGGCGGAGCACGCTGTCCACGGTGCCACGCGGAGGGCGCCCGTAGGGATGCGTCTCGCCGTAGAGCAGCCGCATCACGCGCTCCAGCGCCACCGTGCCGGGCGTGTCGTCGTCCTGTCGAATGAGCGTGACGATCTCGCGCCGCCGTGTATCGACCTCTTCCTCAGGAAACGTCGGGGACGTGCTCACCTCCAGCAGGAGTCGCAGGATCGCGTCGAAGTCCTCGGCCAGACACGTGGAAACGAGTGAGAGCGCGTGACGATTGATGGTGGCCGAGAGCGTCACGCCACGGCCATCGAGCGCGTCGGACAGCTGGTCGACGGTGCGGGCAGACGTGCCGCGATCGATCGTCCGCGAGACGAAGTGCGCCAGGCCTTCCTTCCCGGGCGGGTCACATACGGCACCGGCTCGAAACGATGCGTTGATGGTGACGGCGGGCGTCGTGGTCGTACGCTTGACGAGCACGACGGCTCCGTTGCCGAGCTGCCGGCGGATCGGCACGCCGATCGGGGACGGGGGGCCGGTCATCGCAGGGCCGGCAATGCAGGAGCGGGCGCCGGGTCGGTGGCAACCGGCTGGAAGACGCCCACCGTGCACGCGTCGGGCCTCAGGCGGGCGGCAGCCACGGCCAGCACGTCGTCGAAGGACACCGCCTCGACCGACGTGCGCAGTGCCGGATAGGCGCGCCAGTCGCCCACGCTGTCGAAGAAGCCGATCTGGTGTCCGATGCTCGTCACGCTGTCGCTCTCGAAGACGAACCGGGCTGTCAATTGCCGCTTGGCGCGCGCGAACTCGTCCCGCGTCACACCTCGATCCCGCACCTCCGCGAGCAGGTGGAGGAGACGCTCCTCGACCGAGGAGACGGGCACGCCCTCGGTGACCGTTGCCGACAGCGTGTAGAGATACGGGTCGGCCGTCGGCAGGAGCAGGCCCATCACGGACGAAGCCAGGCCACCGTCCACGAGCGCGCGATAGAGACGCGTGCTGCGCTGCGGCGGCGGCGTGCGAAAGCTCGCCCAGAGACTCAGGCCCTTGGCACCCGTGAGCACGGCGTCCAGCACCAGGAACGGAAAGAAGTCCACGTCCGGAAACGCCGGGGCATGAAAGGCCAGCTTCAGGTACGCCGTGGTCCCTGCACGCAGCACGTCCACGCGCCGACCGCCTCGCTGCGGGGGCTCGGCGGTGCGCCGCACCCGACGCCCATCACCCGGGGGGATCGCATCGAAGTGCCGGACCGCCCGGCGGACGACGTCTGCGGGCTCCACGTCGCCCACCACGACCAGCGTCGCGTTGTTCGGCACGTAGAACCGGCGGTAGTGCCCCAGCAGGTCGTCGCGGCTCATGGCCTGCAGGTCGGACAGCCAGCCGATCGTCGGGTGGCGATACGGGTGGGCCTGCAACGCCGTTGCCGCCACTTCCTGATCGAGCAACTGCTCGGGATCGTTCTCTCCGCCCTGGAGCTCCGAGATGATGACGGTTCGCTCGGACTCGCAGTCGTCCGGGTGGTACAGACAGCGCCCCATTCGCTCGGCCTCGATGAACAGCATGTGGTCGAGGGCGTCCGTGGTCGCCGTTTCGGTATAGGCGGTCTGATCGACCCACGTGTAGCCGTTCCAGTGCCCGCCGTACTGCTCGATGAGCCCCTTGACCCGATCGCGCGGAATGCCGGCGGACCCCTTGAAGTTCATGTGCTCGACCCAGTGGGACACGCCGGTCGTCCCGGACGACTCGTCGCCCGAACCGACGCGGTACCAGCACCAGACGGATGCGAGGGGCGCCGTATGGTTCGCCTGCACCAGCACGCGGAGGCCGTTCCCGAGGACGGTCTCGTGCACCTGGGCGTGCGCGCCGGAGAGAGCGTCTGAGGCGGCCATCGTCAGGGATTATAGGGCCAGCGCCGGAGTACAATGACCGCTTATGCCCGAGTGGAAGAACACCGTGAACCTGCCCAGAACGGGCTTCCCGATGAAGGGGAATCTCCAGACGACCGAGCCGGAGATGATCGCCCGCTGGGACGCCATGGACCTGTACGGGCAGATCAGGGCTCGGCGCCGGGACGCGGCCCGCTTCGTGCTTCACGACGGTCCGCCCTATGCCAATGGTGCCATCCACATCGGGACGGCGCTCAACAAGATCCTGAAGGACATCGTCGTCAAGAGCCGCAGCATGGCCGGCTTCGACGCTCCGTACGTGCCCGGCTGGGACTGCCACGGGCTGCCGATCGAGCTGAAGGTGGACCGGGAACTCGGTCCCAGGAAGCAGCAGATGACGGCTGCCGAGTTCAGGCGCGAGTGCCGGGCCTACGCTGCGCGCTTCGTCGACGTGATGCGGGAAGAATTCAAACGCCTGGGCGTGCTGGGGCTCTGGTCGGATCCGTATCTCACGATGAACTTCGGGTTCCAGGCCGCGATCGTACGGGCGCTCGGGCGCTTCGTCGACCAGGGGATGCTCTACAAGGGCAAGAAGCCCGTCCACTGGTGCATTCACTGCCGCACCGCCCTCGCGGAGGCGGAAGTCGAATACGACGCGCACGTCTCGCCGTCGATCTACGTCGAGTTCCCCCTGTCGGACGACGACCGTCTCACCCTGACTGGCCGCGTTCCAGCACTGCCCGACAAGGCGGTGTCGGTGCTCATATGGACGACGACCCCGTGGACCATCCCTTCGAACCTCGCCGTGGCGTTCCACCCCGAGTTCGTATACGGGGCGTACGACGCAGGTGACCGCCTCGTGATCGTGGCCAGGGACCTCGCCGAACGCGTGGGAGCGGCCATCGGCCGCCCGCTCGGCACACCCGTCGCGACGATGCCTGGCTCGGTTCTCGAGCGGCTGCGCTTCCGGCATCCGCTCTACGCGCGAGACTCCCTGGCGGTGCTGGCCGACTACGTGACCCTCGAACAGGGCACCGGCGTGGTCCACACCGCCCCCGGGCACGGTGCGGAGGACTACCAGACCGGTACGCGGTACGGGCTGGAGGTCTACGCACCCGTCGGACCCGGCGGCCACTTCCTCGATACGGTCGAACTCTTCGCGGGCACGCGCGTGTTCGACGCCAATCCGGACGTCGAGTCCGCGCTCAGCGTCCGCGGACGGTTGTGGCACAGCGAGCGGTTCGAGCACCCCTATCCCCACTGCTGGCGATGCCATCACCCGCTCATCTTCCTGGCCACCCCCCAGTGGTTCGTGTCCATGGAGGCCAACGGGCTCCGCGACAAGGCCCTTGCGGCAATCGAGGAGGTCCGGTGGATTCCCTCATGGGGTCGAGAGCGCATCCACAACATGATCGCGTTCAGGCCTGACTGGTGCATCTCGCGGCAGCGCACCTGGGGCGTCCCGATTCCCGCGCTCGACTGCACGGCATGCGGAACGGCCGTCCTCACCTCCGAGGGCGTGGAACGCGCGGCGACGGTCTTCGAGGAGTATGGCGCGGATGCCTGGTACGAGCGGCCGCTCGAGGAGTTCCTCGTGCCGGGCATGGCATGCCCCTCGTGCGGAGGCACGGAGTTCGAGCGCGAGTTCAACATCCTCGATGTGTGGTTCGACTCCGGCTCGACGCACGAAGCCGTGCTGCCTCGGTACGAAGGACTGACCTGGCCGGCTGACATGTACCTCGAGGGAAGCGACCAGCACAGAGGCTGGTTCCACAGTTCGCTGCTCATCGGCATCGGCACCCGCGGCCGCGCACCGTTTCGACAGGTCCTCACGCACGGTTTCGTGGTGGACGAGAACGGCCGCAAGATGTCGAAATCGCTGGGCAACACCGTCGCTCCGCAGGACGTCATCAAGACCGGCGGCGCCGAGGTCCTGCGCCTCTGGGTGGCGATGGTCGACTACGGCGAAGAGGTGCGCCTGGGACCCGAGATCCTCGCGCGAGTCGTCGAGGCCTATCGGAAGTGGCGCAACACCTGCCGGATCCTCGTGGCGAACCTCTACGACTTCGATCCGGCCACGCAGATGGTGCCTCTCGAACAGCTGGAGCCCGTGGATCGGTACGCGCTCAGCCGCTTCGCCTCGGCAGCCGACCGGATCATCAAGGCCTACGATGCCTACGACTTCCCCACGGTGTTCCAGACCCTGAATGGGGTCGTGACCACGGACCTCAGCGCCTTCTATGTGGACGTCACGAAGGACCGCATGTACACCTTCGGCGCCGGCTCGGCAGCCAGGCGCTCCGGGCAGACCACCATGTACCTGATGGCGGACGCGCTCGCACGTCTCCTGGCACCGGTGCTGTCGGTCACGGCCGATGAACTGTGGCAGCACCTGCCAGGGCCACGCTCGGCCTCGGTGCACCTCGAAACCTTCCCGGCGCTGAGCCACGCCATCGATCCGGACCTCACGGCCGAATGGGACCGGCTGCGCGACGTGCGTGACATCGTGAACGCCGCGCTCGAGGAGAAGCGCAAGGACAAGGCCATCGGCAACTCCCTGACCGCGACGGTGTCGGTGGTGGCATCGGCAGAGCTCCACGCGCTGCTGGACCGGCATGCCGACCAGCTCCCGGCGCTGTTCATCGTCTCCGACGTGGAGCTGGTGCGCGGCGACCCGGGTACCGACCAGGGCGTGAGGGTGAACGTGGCGCGAGCGGGTGGCACGAAGTGCGAGCGCTGCTGGCGCTACGTGCCGGTGGTGAGAACCGAGACGGACTGGGCGGGCCTGTGCGACCGCTGCGTGGACGCCCTCGCCGAAACGGTGAACTCCTGACCGTGCGCCCCTCGTTGTTCATCCAGGGCGTCATCGCGGTCGCCGTCATTCTCCTGGATCAGGCTTCCAAGGCCGTTGTCCGTGCGCGATTCGAGCTGTTCGACACGGTGCCCGTCATCCCGGGATTCTTCGACCTGACACGCGTCCACAACACGGGCACCGCCTTCGGCATGTTCAACGCCGTCGATATCCCGTACAAGGCGCTCGTGCTGGCGCTCGTTGGCCTGGCCTCGCTGGCGGGCCTGGCCCTGTACTCCGTGTCCCTCCCCGCCGAACACCGGATGGCCCGTGTCGGGCTCGCAGGCATCATCGGCGGGGCCATCGGGAACCTTGTCGATCGGATCACGTTGGGCTACGTCGTGGACTTCTTCGACTTCTACTGGCGGGGATGGCATTTCTGGGCCTTCAACATCGCGGATGCCGCGATCTCGGTCGGCCTGGGCCTGCTGCTTCTCGACCTCTTCCTCCCAGGACGGACACATGCCACGCACCCATCGTAACCGGCTCACGCAAGCGGGAGCGCCGTTGATGCGCGTGGACGGCGTCTCACCGTGAGCACGCTCATCGAACTGGCCGTGACGCCGGAACAGGCGGATCAGCGGCTGGACCACTACCTGGTGTCGATGCTGCCGGACACGTCGAGGGCCCGGCTGCAACGGCTGATCGCGGAAGGCCAGGTGGTGGTCGAGGGCCGGGAGGCACGCGCCAACCTGCACCTGCGGGCCGGAGACCGCATCGCCGTGACGCTCCCGGACGCGGCACCGGCCACCATGACGGCCGAGGCCATTCCTCTCGACGTGCTGTACGAGGATCAGGACCTCATCGTCATCAACAAGCCGGCGGGCATGGTCGTCCACCCGGCGGCGGGTCACGCGTCGGGCACGCTGGTGAACGCCCTGCTCCATCACGTGACGGATCTCAGCGGCATCGGCGGGGAGGAGCGACCGGGCATCGTCCACCGCCTGGATCGCGGAACGTCAGGCGTAATGGTGGTGGCCAAGAACGACCGCACGCACCGCGAGCTGACCCGCCAGTTCCAGGCGCGTGAGGTCGAGAAGGAGTACGTCGCCCTCGTCTGGGGCGTCGTCCACGCGGGCCGCCGCATCGACGCAGCCATCGGCCGGGATCCCGCCCATCGGCAGAAGATGACCGCGCGAGCCAAGCACGCGCGGCACGCCGTCACCCGCATCACGCGCGCGATTCACCTGCCGGGCCTCACGCTCTGCCAGGTGGCCATCCTGACGGGACGCACCCACCAGATCCGCGTCCATCTCGCGGAGATCGGCCACCCGATCGTGGGCGACAGCACGTACGGCGGCGTCCACCGGCGGGTGTCGGGCGACATCAAGGCCGTGCAGCGACTGGAACGTCCATTTCTCCACGCGGCCAAGCTCGCGTTCCAGCACCCTGCCGACGGACGGCGCGTCGAGTGCGTCGCCCCGCTGCCCCCCGACCTCGTGTCGGTCCTGCAGGACCTCCCAGGCCTGGATGAGCCGGATGAAGAGGATCAGCCGGAGGAGGAGGGGCAGTGAGCGAGCGGGTGGTACCGCACGAGGTCAGAGCGGTCTTCAGGGGCCGGGTGTTCACGGTCACGATCGAATCGGTGACGTTACCAGGCGGATCTACCCTCGACATGGAGATCGTGCACCATCCGGGTTCAGTGGTCATCGTGCCGCTGACCGACGACGGACAGCTGATCCTGGTCCGCCAGTATCGGCACGCCATCGGCGCGTACGCCTGGGAACTCCCCGCGGGGACGCTCGAGGCTGGCGAACGCCTGGAGGCGGCGGCCGTCCGCGAGTGCCAGGAAGAGATCGGGATGGTGGCAGCTGCCGTAGAACCGCTCGGCACGCTGTACCCCACGCCGGGGTACTGCGACGAATCCATGACGTTCTACCGCATGACAGGGCTGCGATTGCCACGTCCCGGAGAGCCACGAGCGCTCCCCGATGAAGACGAGTCCATCGAGACAGGCACGTTCTCGCCCGGGCAGGTCCGCGACATGGTTCGTCAGGGCGCCATTTCCGACATGAAGACGGTCGCCGGCCTGCTCCTGGCGGGTGTGTAGCCGGCGTCTACTGGAGGCCCGGCTGGGCGCGTCCTCGGGAGCGGCGGTCCGACGGCGCCTTCGGTGCCGGGGTCAGGGCCAGGAGCAGCACTTCGTCCACGCTCTGCACGAAGTGGATCGTCATGTCCTTCCGAAGGATGTCGTCGAGGTCTTCCTTGACGTTCTTCTCGTTCTGCCGCGGGAGAATCACTTCCTTCAGCCCCGCCCGACGCGCAGCCAGGACCTTCTCCTTGATCCCTCCCACGGGCAGGACGCGTCCCGACAAGGTCACCTCTCCGGTCATCGCGATGTCTCCGCGCACGGGACGGCGCGTCAACTCCGAGGCGAGGGCCGTGACGATGGTGACACCGGCCGAGGGGCCGTCCTTGGGAATGGCCCCCGACGGCACGTGGAGGTGCACCTCCGCGTTCCGGAAGAAGTCGGGATCGGCCCCGTAGGCCGCGGCGTGGGCCCTGAACCAGGAAAGCGCCGCCCGCGCCGATTCCTTCATCACCTCGCCCAGTTGCCCGGTCAGTGTGAGCGTTCCGGTGCCGGGCATCCGCGACGCCTCGATGAAGAGCACGTCTCCGCCCGCCGGCGTCCAGGCCAGGCCGATCGCCACGCCGGGTTCCCGTGTGCGTTGTTCGGTTTCCTCGTCGTGAAACAACGGGGCGCCTAGAAACGCCTCGACCACCGCCGGCGTCACCTCGAGCGACTGCTCATCGCCCTCGGCGCGCCGGCGCGCCGCCTTGCGGCACAGGGCGCCGATCTGCCGTTCCAGGTTGCGGACGCCAGCCTCACGCGTGTAGCCGCGGATGACCATCCGAAGGGCATCGTCGGTAATCGTCATCTGCGCGGGCAACAAGCCGTGGTTTCGGACCTGCTTCTCCACGAGGTGCTCAGTGGCGATGGCGAGCTTCTCCTCCTCGGTATAGCCCGGAATCTCCAGCACCTCCATGCGGTCGCGCAGGGCATGCGGGATCGTGTCGAGAATGTTGGCCGTGGTGACGAAGAGCACTTCGGAGAGATCGAAGGGGACGTCCAGATAGTGATCGCGGAACGTGCTGTTCTGCTCGGGATCGAGGACCTCGAGCAGGGCCGACGCCGGATCGCCCCGGAAGTCGGCACCCAGCTTGTCGATCTCATCAAGGATGAAGACCGGATTCCGCGCTCCCGCGCGGCGAAGCCCCTGGATGATCTGGCCGGGGAGGGCACCGATGTAGGTACGTCGGTGCCCGCGGATCTCAGCCTCGTCGCGCATGCCTCCAAGCGACACGCGGACGAACCGCCGGCCGAGCGATGTGGCAATCGACCGGGCCAGCGACGTCTTGCCAACCCCGGGAGGTCCGGCGAAGCAGAGGATGGGCCCCTTGATGCCCGGGTTGAGCTTCCTGACCGCGAGGTACTCCAGGATCCGGTCCTTCGCCTTGTGCAGGCCGGAATGGTCGGCGTCGAGAACGGCCTGGGTGTGGGGCAGATCGACGACCTCGTCTGTACGGGCCGCCCAAGGCAGCGCGACCAGCCAGTCGAGATACGTCCGTGACACGGTGTATTCCGCGGCGGCCACCGGCATCTTCGACAGGCGGTCGAGTTCTCTCAGGGCTTCCTTCTGAACCGCCTCGGGCATGCCGCAGGATTGCAGGCGCTCCTGAAGGTCCTCGATCTCGCGCGCCTGATCGTCTCCCTCCCCGAGTTCCTTCTGGATGGCTTTCAGCTGCTCGCGCAGGAAGTACTCACGCTGATTCCGTCCCACCTCGGACTGGACCTGCGACTGGATCTTCGAGCCCAGTTCCAGTACTTCCAGTTCCTTGATGAGGATCCGGTTCAGGCTGTCCATCCGGGCTCTCACGTCCAGCGTCTCCAGCACCTCCTGCTTGACCGGCGTGGAGATGGTACTCAGGCTGGACGCGATGAAGTCGGTGAGTCGAGCCGGTTCAGAGATGTTGCCTGCCAGGGTCTGCAGATCGTCCGACAGGAGCGGCGAGAGCGACACGACCTGCTGGAAGTTCGTGCGGATGTTCCGGAGGAGCGCATCCACCTCGAGGCTGTCGTGTTCGTCGAACGTCTCCGAGACGGCCTGGACCCGCGCGCGCAGGTAGGGCTGAGACTGCACCACCTCGTGAAGCGTCAGCCGGGCCAGCCCCTGGACGATCAGCCTGATGCTGCCGTCCGGAAGCTTGAACATCTTGTGAATCTGGCTCGCCGTGCCCACGGGAAACAGGTCGGCCTGGCCAGGCTCGTCGACGGTGGCCTCCCGCTGGGTGAACACCCCGATCAGTGAGCCCGACGAGATGGCGTCGTCGATGAGACGCACCGATGTCTCGCGGGCGACCGCGAGTGGCATGAAGGAATTGGGGAAGAGTACGGTGTCCCGGAGAGGCAGGATCGGGAGTTCGTCCGGGAGGATCGTGTTCGGGTCAGGTGGGGCAGGCTGGTCGGCTTCCAGGGGCTGGACCGGGTCGTTCATGTCGTTGCTCCGGGTAACGCCCCCGGGACGCCCTCTTCTTGGGAGTGTCCTCGGAACGGCGCCCCCGGGGACTGCCCCGGGGGCTCGGGTCGGGTCAACGGACCAGCCGGACGCGTCCGGAGCTGCTCAGTTCGACATGTCGAAGTAGAGCGCACCGGACCCGCGGCGCTGGGCCATCATACGCTCCCTGAGTTCCGCCGTCTCGCGGGCTTCCTCGCAGTCCCTGCAGCGAACGGCGAACGGCAAGGCCTTGAGACGCGCCTCGGCGATCTCGTCGCCGCATTCGAAGCAGTTGCCATACGTACCCTCATCGAGCCGGCGCAGCGCCTCGTTGATCTTGCTGAGGGTTTCCGCCTTCATCTGAATCAGCGCGAGCTCGATGTCTTCCTGGATATCGACCTCGGAGCTGTCGCTCGGGTCCAGCGCCTCGCGCTCCTTGCCGCCTTCCGCGCGAACGTCTCGAATCTTGCCCTGGACCTGGGACATCAACTCGCGACGGCGCTCCTCAAGCATGGTCTTGAGCTCGGCGTAACGGCTCGTCTTTGCTGCCACAGCCTTCTTGCTTCTGGTCGTCGCCATGATGTCTCTCGCTCCTTCGCCTCTGGGTTACGCGCCTTGCGCAAGCGGCTTTGCAAACCGTGTGCCTGATACCACCAAGTCGCCAGCTGAAACGTCTATGCGCTTGGCCGCACGGGATATCGGCTCCTTCAACCCGCAGGATTAGACGCCTGAGGTCCAGGAAGGGTTCTGGCAAACTGACCGGTGGAGGTGACACATTTTCATGGCGGCGAAACCGGGGCGCCTCACCTGTGGGGCGTTTTGGTTACGACACGCCCGGCCCTGGGCCGCAGAGGCACCAGCGGGGCTGGCGCGACTCAGTCAGAACCTCAGCCGAGGCGAGGATGTAGATATATCTACAATCTGTCCTGATTTCCGCTCTCAGACACTCATAGGCATGAGCCGAGGACGAAGCGGACCCTTCCCCGGGGAATTGGGCCACGCGGTCACGCCGTCTGGTAAGCTGCGACCGCATGCGATGCGCCCTCTGCCAAAAGGCGAAGGGGCGGAGACACTGCCCGGCTCTCGGCAGCTCCATCTGCCCCATCTGCTGCGGGACCAAGCGGCACGTCGAGATCCAGTGCCCGCCGGGCTGTGGCTATCTGTCCGCGGCACGCGAGCATCCGGCTGCCGCGGTGCAGAAGCGCACGCAGCAGCAGCTCGCGCTGCTCGGTCCGACCTTGCGTGGACTCAACGAGCGGCAGCACCGCCTGTACTTTCTGCTGCACAGTACTCTCGCCGAGCGGCGCACGGACGGAGCGGCGCCGCTGGACGCCGACCTGGCCGACGCGGCGACGGCGGCCGCCTCGGCACTGGAGCAGGCGGGACAGGGCAAGGCGCCGGAGCCCATCACGCTTTCCCCTTCGGCGCAGCTGGTGGCGGCCGCGTTCGGGGAAGCGCTCCAGGAGCTGCTGGGGCGACAAGCCGCCACATTGGCCGAAGCCTCGGCAACACTCCGCGCGATTGAACGCGGCGCCCTGGAGTTCGGGAGGGGGGACCACGGAGTCACCGCATACCTCGACCTCATGGCGCACTTGATGGAACAGGGCTCGCGGGTCGAGCCGGTGGGTCCGCCCCTGGAGCAGCGGGTCGACCGCGACGTGGACTGACGCGCGCCGTGGGGGCACCCTTGAACACGCGCGTCTACACGGGGTAGACTTCAGGGTTCCGTTTCGGGTTCGGAGCCGGTTTCGGCTCGGAGCTTCCGGTGCCCGTCAGCTGAGGTAGTCATGGCCAAGCGGTGTGAAATTTGTGGAAAGGGTCCCGTTGTGGGCCGTACCGTGTCGCACGCCCACAACGTGGGTCCGCGGCGCTTCGAACCCAACCTCCAGTCGGTCCGCGCCCTGGTGAACGGCGCGACCAAGCGTATCCGCGCCTGCACCAGGTGCCTGCGCTCTGGCAAGATCGTCAAGGCTGCCTGACATGCGCCGGGCCCTGCAGGCGGCGGGAGCCCCGGCGGCCATTGGCCCGTACTCGCCCGGGCTGGTGGCGGGGAACCTGCTGTTTCTCTCGGGCCAGATTCCGCTCGACCCTGCAAGCGGCCGCATGGTGGAGGGAGACATCTCCGCGCAGACCGAGCGGGTGATGCGGAACGTCGAGGCCTTGCTGCTGGCCGCCGGACTCGGCTTCGATAGCGTCGCGCGGACGACCGTGTTCCTCCTGGACATGGACGACTTTCCAGCCATGAACGCGGTGTACGCGAGGTTCTTCGGCGACGTCCCGCCTGCGAGATCCACCGTACAGGTGGCCAGGCTGCCACGTGATGCGCGCGTCGAGATCGACGTGATCGCCGTCGTCGGCTGAGCCCCTCAGGCCCGGGCGGCCCTTTCCACTCCCAGCACTCCCGGCACGTTCTTGAGGGACCGAATCACCTTCTCCAGGTGTTTGAGGTCCGAGATCTCCACCGTCATCTCGATTCGCGCCAGGTGATCGTCGCCGGTGCGGGCTTCCATGTTGGTGATGTTGGTATTGATGTCTGAGACCTTGGCGCTCAGTTCTGCCAGCATCCCCTTCCGGTCTTCCACCTGCATGGTAAGGCGCACGACGTAGGCGGCAACGTCCCCCCCGGACGTGTCCCACTCGACCTCGATACGCCGCTCCGGGTCGAACATGTGATTCATCACGTTTCGGCAGGTCGTGGAGTGCACGGACACCCCACGCCCGCGAGTGATGTACCCGACGATCTTCTCGCCGCGAATCGGGTTGCAGCACCGCGCACGGAAGACCAGGATGTCGTCGGTGCCCTTCACCTTGATCTTGTCGTCGCCCGAGCTGGTCCCCAGCACCCGCTTGACCACGGAGACGACGGCGGACTCCGGAGCCTTCTCCTTCAGCTGGTCATCTGGCACCAGCCGCTGCAGCACGAACTTCGCCGACATCCTGCCGTAGCCGATCTGGGCGAGCAGTTCGTCGGGCTTCCCGGTGCCGTACTCGGCGGCGAGTGCCGCGGCCGCGGCACTCTCGATCAGGGTTCGGGGGTTCTGGTCGAAACGCCGAGCCTCCTTCTCGAACAGGCGGCGCCCCAGCTCGATGCTGCGGGCGCGCTCTTCGGCCTGCAGCACGTGCCGGATCTTCCCCCGCGCTCGCGAGGTGGCCACGAACGTGAGCCAGTCGCGACTGGGGCGGTGCCCGGCCTGAGTGAGGATCTCGACGATGTCGCCGTTCTGGACGCGGGTCCGAAGCGGGACGATCTTCCCGTTGATCCTGGCGCCCACACACTGGTGGCCAACGTCGGTGTGGATGAAGTACGCGAAATCGACGGCCGTCGCCCCGCGCGGCAGGGCCCGGACTTCCCCCTTCGGGGTGAAGATGTAGACCTCCTCCGGATACAGGTCGATCTTGAGATTCTGGAGGAACTCCTGGGGGTCTCGTACCTCACGCTGCTCCTCGAGCAACTGCCGGAGCCACTGGAAGTAGCGTTCGTCCCCGTGATCGCCAATGCGGCCTTCCTTGTACTTCCAGTGCGCCGCGATGCCCTCCTCGGCATGCTGGTGCATCTCCTCGGTGCGGATCTGCACTTCGAAGGGAAAGCCGCGCTCGCTGATGACCGACGTGTGCAGCGACTGATAGCCGTTCGGCCGGGGCATCGCGATGAAGTCCTTGATCCGTCCGGGCACGGGTGACCACGTCTGATGGATGATGCCGAGCGCCGCGTAGCAGTCGCGAACGGAGTCGGTGACGACACGCAGGGCCACGAAGTCGTACACCTGCTCCAGATCGATGTTCTGCCGTCTGAGCTTGAGATGAATGCTGTAGAGGCGCTTCGTGCGTCCGTCGAGCTGGATTACCGGAACCTGGGCCTCCTCGAGCTTCGCCCTCAGCCGTCGAATCAGTTCGTCGACGACGCCCTCCGTCTCCTTGCGCTTGGCTTCGACGCGAACGCGGAGCGCTTCGTACGCCTTCGGTTCGATGTGGCGAAAGGCCAGTTCTTCGAGCTCGTTCTTCACCTTGCTCATGCCGAGCCGGCTGGCAATGGGCGCGTAGATGTCGAGCGTCTCCTGGGCGATCTTCACGCGACGCTCTTCGGGAACGTGCTTGAGCGTCCGCATGTTGTGGAGCCGGTCGGCGAGCTTCACCAGGATGACCCTGATGTCATCGACCATGGCCAGGAGCATCTTTCGGAAGTTCTCGGCCTGCCGCTCTTCACTCGACGAGAAGGGAATGGCACTGATCTTCGTGACGCCCTCGACGACATGGGCGACCTCCGGTCCGAACAGCTCGCGGATCCGCTCGGGCGTGGTCAGGGTGTCCTCGACCACGTCGTGAAGGAGCCCCGCGGAGACGGCGACCACGTCGAGCTTCATGTCGGCCAGCAGATCAGCCACTTCGAGGGGGTGCACCAGGTACGGCTCCCCCGAGTGACGCACCTGCCCCTTGTGGGCCAGCGCAGAGAAGACGTACGCTCGCCTCAGCAGTTCCAGGTCTGCGTCGGGGCTGTATCCCCGCACCTTCTCGAGCAGGGTCTCGAAACGAATCATCGAAGATGGTGTCTAACCAAAAACAAGGGACAGTGGGGCCGGGATAGGCGCCGCGGGGACCGCCGGAGGGACCCGCACCGACGTTCCCGTCCGGCGAGCCACAACTGTGTATCCTCTACAGTTGCCATCTTCATGATAGAAGGGGGTTTGAGGGTGGTCAAGGTGACCGGCCTCAAATGCTTGACTCCCCGGAAAACTGATCACTATACTGCCGGCTTGCGCCATGGGCTGAGACCCGTGGTTGCGGTCTGGCAGCGGCGCGCTGCGCAGCCTGTGCCGTGCCGAACGCGTCTCGGGGCGCACGATGTGGAGGGTTACTCCACCAGGGGGGATATGATGCGGAAGTTTTCGTCTCGGGCGGTGATGACGGCGCTCGTTGCCGTGTGCAGCGTAACGGTGGTCGGCTGCGGCCAGATCCGGTCGCTCCAGGCAAGGCAGGCGTTCAAGGATGCCAACGGTCTCTACCAGGGGAGCGATTATCGTGGCGCCGCGGCCAAGTACGAGGAGGCCGTGGAGCTCGACCCTTCGCTTGTAGAAGCCTACTTCTACCTGGGAAACAGCTACGACAACCTCTATCGGCCGACCCGTGCGGGCGAGCCCGAGAACGACGCCCTGCTGGACAAGGCGATCGCCGGTTACAGCAGGGCTGCCGATTCCAATTCTCCCCAGCGGAAACTGGCGCTCCAGTACCTGGTCGCGGCCTACGGGCCCGATCGCCTGAACGACCCGGCCCGGGCCGAACCCATCGTCAAGAGCATGATTCAGCTCGATCCGGCGGACCCGACGAACTACTTCGCCCTGGCTCAGATCTACGAGAACGCCGGTCTCTACGACGAGGCCGAGGCGGCCCTGCTGCAGGCGCGCGAGGCCAAGCCGAACGACCCGGCCGTGTACATGCAGCTGGCCGGCTACTACAATCGTCAGGGCCAGTTTCCCAAGACGATCGAGGCTCTCGAGCAGCGCGTCGTGCAGGAACCGGACAATCCCGAAGCCCATCACACGGTGGCCACGTTCTACTGGGATGAGGTCTACCGGAATTTCCGTCTGGCCGACGCGGACAAGCGGCGCTACATCGAGTCGGGTATCGCTTCCGTGGACAAGGCCCTTGCCCTCAAGAGCGACTACTTCGAGGCTCTGACCTACAAGAACCTGCTGCTCCGGCTTCAGGCGAACCTCGAGCGCGATCCGGCCCGCCAGCAGGCGCTCATCCGCCAGGCCGATCAGCTCAGGGATCAGGCGGAGGAACTGCAGAAGCAGCAGCAGGCCGGCGGCGCCGCCGCCGCGCCTTCGGGCAACTGATTGTCCTGTCCGGGACTCCGTCCCGGACTGCGGGCACCTGGGTAATGTGAAGGGATCGGGCATGGCCGACGCCGTGCCCGGTCCCTTTGTCGTTGAGGGACTGCTCTC
This sequence comes from Vicinamibacterales bacterium, assembly GCA_050185275.1. GTDB lineage: Bacteria > Acidobacteriota > Vicinamibacteria > Vicinamibacterales > UBA2999 > JABFRY01. The sequence continues at coordinate 48,702 of JBFWZN010000008.1, forward strand.
GGTTGAGGGACTGCCCCCTTCCTCCCGTGGCCTCCGGTTCCGGCGGCCTCCAGAACGCCACAGCCCCTCTTGAAGCCCTGCCGAGCCTCGTGACGTAAGGTCCTTCCTGTCCCTGTCTCCGAGCACCGTCAGCGCCCTTCCCTGGAGCCCCACGCCCCCCGGTACTGGGTCGAGGACTCTCTCAAGGTGATTCTGGCGACATGGCACCGGACGGGCCGCCGACGTGCGCCCGAAGCCTCTCTCGACGGCTCAGGATCGTGCTGCTGGTCGGGGGGCTGGCGCTGGCGACGAGGCGGAGGCCTGTGCCAGGGAGGAGCCTGGGGGCCCAAAAGAAAAAGGCCGCCCCATGACGGGACGGCCTTGCAAAACGCTTGGACGAAACGACGGCCTGGTGGCTAGTCGGTTCCGGCCTGGACGCCCGCGGCGCGGCGCATCCCCTCGGTGACGATGCCGACCTTTTCGACGCCAGCGCCCTTGGCCGCGTCGATGACCTCTACGATGTCCCCGTAGCGGAGATTACCCGCACCCGCGATGAACATCGTCTTGTCGTTGCGCTCATCGAAAATGTCCCGGAGGAAATCCTCGAGCTCGTTGATGGTCACATCCCGCTTGTTGACCGAGATGTTCCTGTTGCCGGTGTACTCCAGCACGATCTGGCTGACAGTTACCGTCTGCTGGGTATTGCTTCGGGTTTCGGCAGGCAGGTTGACGTCCAGCCCCTTCTGCGACAGCGGAAGGGCCGCCATGAAGATGACCAGGAGCACGAGCAGCACGTCGATCATCGGCGTGATGTTCATATCCGCATTGGCCTGCGGAACGGAGGCCTTGTAGACCCGCTCGGCGCCGTGATGCTGATGAGCAGCCATGGACTATCGTCCCCCCGCCGTCTGGCCTGGAGCAACCTTGGGGTCAGTGATGAGTCCCATGTCCTCGATGCCACCGGCTCGCAGTTCATCCATCGTGTCCATCACGGCGCTGTACTCGACATCCTGGTCGGCCTTGATGAGCACGAGCTTCTCCGTCTTGGACTCGAGGAGCTCCTCGACACGACGGCGAAGGTCGCTCGGACGGACCTGAACGCCGTTGACCCAGACGGACTTGTCCGCGGTGATCGCGACCACGGTCTGATCCTGAGTCTCCGGCTTGTCGGCCGTATTCGCTGCGACGGGCAGCTTGACGTCCACACCCTTCTGCAGGAGTGGCGCAACGATCATCATGATGATCAGCAGCACCAGCATCACGTCGACCAGTGGGGTGACGTTGATGTCGGACTTTACTCCGCCGCCCCCACCGAGGTTCATTGCCATAGTTGCAAACTCCTTCGAATCCAGGCCAGAGCGCCGACCGCCGCGTTCAGGCGGCGGTCAGCGGCCCGGTTGAGCACTACGCCGTCTTCTTGATGAAGTAGTCAACGAGCTCGGAGGACGAGTTGTCCATCTCGACGTTGAAGTACTCGATCTTGTTGGTCAGGTAGTTGTAGAACCACACGGCCGGGATGGCGACGAACAGCCCGAGCGCGGTCTCGACGAGCGCTTCGGCGATACCAGCCGACACGGCGCCAATACCACCCGAACCGGTGGAGGCAATACCAACGAACGCGTTGATGACGCCGACGACCGTGCCGAGCAGTCCGACGAACGGAGCCGTCGAGCCGATCGTGGCAAGCGTGCTGATGCCCTTCTTGAGGTCGTTGGCCGTCAGGGCCGAGGCGCGCTGAATGGAGCGGCGCACCGTGTCCAGAACGTCATCGCGATTGAGCTTCTCGCCCGCCGCGCTCTCCTGCTGGAACTGGTACTCCTGGAGCCCGGCCAGCACCACCTTCGCGAGGTGGCTGTAGCGGTAGTCCTTCGAGCCGGACAGCGCAATGGCCTCCTTCAGACGACCGTCCTTGAGGTGCTTGGCCACCTGCGGCGCATACAGCTTCGACTGCTTGCGCGCCTGGTTGAAGGTGTAGATACGCTCGAGCGCCACGCCCACGGACCAGAACGACATGATGAACAGCACCACGGCAACGCCGATGGCGACTGCGCCCATCTGTTGGAACATCTCAATGAGATTCAGCGAGCCTTCCATTTACGGGATCCTCCGGGAGTTAGGTGAAACGTGATTTCTCTCAGGTGCGCAGCGCCGATTAACTCAACGCGAACTGAACCGTGACCGTCATGATGACGGGCACTGGCTGACCGTTGAGCAGGGTCGGAGTGAACTCCCACTGCCGCACGGCCTCGATGGCGGCCGCATCGAGCAGGGGAACGGAACGGAGCACGCGCGCATCGGCGACGCGTCCGTCAGGTCCAATGGTGGCCTCGATGATGACCACGCCCTGGACACGAGCCGACTGCGCGATCGGCGGATACGACGGACGCACGTCCTTCGTCTTCGTCGGGGGCTTGATGTTGCCTCCGACACGCACCGGAGCTGGCGGGGGCGGCGGCGGAGGGGGCGGGGGCGCATCGGGAATGCCACCCACGATGCCGCCGACGACGCCGCCGGGAACACCCTGGACCGGCCGGGCCTGCTCGAAGCTTCGATCGATGGGGACTTCCGGCGTGATTTCTTCCGGCGCCTCGACAGGAGCAGCGTCCGGATTCGCCACCGGCTCAGGTGGCGGAGGCGGCGTCTCCGGCGTCGGCGGCGGAGGCGGTGGAGGGGGCGGAGGCGGCGGAGGCGGCGCCGCCACGAAGGCCATCATCGACGGTGGCGTGGGAAGCACGTCAGCCGCCATCAGTGGAATGATGATGAGCGCCAGGATCACCGCCGTATGGACGATGATCGACAGTGGAATCGTATACCACTGCTGGCTTCCGACCTTCACAGACGGATCGACGATATCGCCGAACATGTGAGTACGTGGCACCGGTCAAAACCCTCCCTACAGTCGTCCCGAACTGCCGGCGGAACGGCCGATTATAGCGTGGCGTTCCGATGTGTCAACGGCTTGGAGCCTGTCGGACCTCTTCCGCCCGTGCTGTCCGCTCGCGTCTGCTGCCGGCCTGGGCCGGCAGGTCTCCGGCCCGGGTTGTCTGCTTAGACACCGCGCCCGCGAAAGTGCTCCGTTGAGACCGCAAACTGATCAAAAAGTCCGGGCATTCTAGACCCCGGAAACTCGAGGGCGCAACAGGAAAAGAGGGCTTCCCGCGCATCTCCGGGAAAGTTGCCGCCCGGGGCGACAACTGTCGCCCCAGGAAGCTCTGCCCTTCACTTGTGTAAACAAAAACCGGGCGTCAGTCCGCCGTGCCAATCCGCATGCCGTAGAACGACCGGTAGACGAACACCAGGGCCACGGCCAGGAAGACGGCTGCCAGCGACTGGCTCACGCCGGTTCCCATGTCGGTATTGAGCTCCACGGCGAGCTCCACGGCCAGCAGGCCGAAGAGCGTCGTGAACTTGATGACGGGATTGAGGGCGACCGATGACGTGTCCTTGTAGGGATCGCCGACCGTGTCGCCCACCACCGTGGCATCGTGGAGGGGCGTGTTCTTCATCTTCAGCTCGGTCTCCACGATCTTCTTGGCGTTGTCCCACGCGCCGCCGGCGTTGGCCATGAACACCGCCTGATACAGGCCGAAGATCGCGATGGACACGAGGTAGCCGATGAAGAAGTAGGGTTCGATGAAGGCGAAGGCCAGCGTCGCGAAGAACACCGTCAGGAAGATGTTGAACATTCCCTTCTGGGCGTACTGCGTGCAGATCTCCACCACCTTCTTGCTGTCCTCGACCGAGGCCTTCTCCACGCCATCGAGCTTGATGTTGGCCTTGATGAACTCGACCGCCCGGTACGCTCCCGTGGTCACCGCCTGAATCGAGGCGCCCGTGAACCAGTAGATGACGGCCCCGCCCGTGACGAGACCCAGCAGGAACGGGGCATGCAGCAGGGACAGCTTGTCGGTGTTGACGGTGAGTCCCTGGGTGAGTGCCACGATGGTCGAGAAGATCATCGTCGTGGCGCCGACGACCGCCGTCCCGATCAGGACGGGTTTGGCCGTGGCCTTGAACGTGTTGCCAGCACCGTCGTTCTCTTCCAGGAGTTCCTTCGCCTGGTCGAATTCCACCTCCAGGCCGAAATCCCGCTTCAGCTCTTCCTTGATGCCGGGCAGGCTCTCGATCACGGAGAGCTCGAAGACGGACTGCGCGTTGTCCGTCACCGGGCCGTAGGAGTCGACGGCAATGGTGACCGGCCCCATGCCCAGGAACCCGAAGGCGACCAGGCCGAAGGCGAAGACGGCCGGAGCCAGCATGAGGTCGGACATGGCCGTACTCGACGCGCTGACCAGATAGGCCACCGACATGAGCGCGACGATCGAGAGGCCGAGCCAGAAGGCGCTGAAATTGCCGGCCACCAGACCCGACAGGATGTTGAGCGAGGCCCCGCCTTCCCGTGAGGACGTCACCACTTCCTTCACGTGGCTCGACTCCACGGAGGTGAAGATCTTGACCAGCTCGGGGATGATGGCGCCCGCCAGCGTGCCGCAGGTGATGATCGTGGCCAGCTTCCACCACAGCGTGCCATCCCCGAGGTCGGCGATGAGCAGGCTGGAGACGAGGTAGGTCGCCACGACCGAAACGACCGAGGTGAGCCAGACCAGCATGGTGAGGGGCGCCTCGAAGTTCATCTTCTTCGCCGACGCGTAGCGCCCCTTGGCGATGGCCTCGTTGATCAGGTACGAGGCGCCACTGGCAATGACCATCATCACGCGCATCACGAAGATCCAGACGAGCAGCCGGATCTGCGTGGCGGCCTCCGGCACGGCCAGCATGATGAAGATGATCAGGGCAACCCCTGTCACGCCATAGGTCTCGAACCCATCGGCGCTCGGCCCGACCGAGTCGCCCGCGTTGTCACCCGTGCAGTCCGCGATGACGCCGGGGTTTCTCGCATCGTCCTCCTTGATCTTGAAGACGATCTTCATGAGGTCGGACCCGATGTCGGCGATCTTCGTGAAGATCCCTCCCGCGATGCGGAGCGCCGACGCGCCGAGCGACTCACCGATGGCGAACCCGATGAAGCAGGGCCCCGCGTAGTCGCCGGGGATGAACAGCAGGATGATGAGCATGATCAGCAGCTCGACGCTGATGAGGAGCATGCCGATGCTCATGCCCGCGCGAAGGGGGATCGCGTAGACCGGGTAGGGGCGGCCCTCCAGGCTGGCAAAGGCCGTGCGCGAGTTCGCGTAGGTGTTGACCCTGATGCCGAACCACGCGACCCCGTAGCTGCCGAGGATGCCGATGACGCTGAAGAGCAGGATGACGATCACCCGCAGCGGCTCGAGGCCCGACAGCACGCCGAAGTAGAGCACGATGATCACGGCGATGAAGATCTCGAGAATCGCCAGGAAACGGCCCTGGGTCAGCAGGTAGGTCTTGCACGTCTCGTAGATCAGCTCGGAGATCTCGCGCATCGACCTGTGGACCGGGAGGTTCTTGATCTGGTTGAGGATCACCAGCCCGAACACGATGCCCAGCAGGGCGACGAGCAGACCGCCCATGAGCAGCGTCCGCCCGTTGTAGCCACCGACCAGCACCTGGTCGAGGGGCGGCAGCACGAGGTTCACTTCGCCGCCGGGCACGCGCTCCGCCGCTTCCGCCGCCTGGCCTGGCTGGCCGGCCTGCTGCGCAAAGGCCACGCCCTGGCCGATCAGCAGAGCCAGCAGCAGCGCCAGCGGCGCCGCCGCGCGGCCGAATCCCTTCAGTGATTCGGTCATCGTTCTCATTCGTCGTCCTCTCCTGTACGTTGTCAGCTGCGAGCTTCCTTCGGGCGGTCGGTGGCGTCGTGTCCCGACAGACGATCGGGCAGGGACATGCCGCCGGTGAGGAAGATGCGGATGCCTTCCTCCACGGTGACGTCGGGGAAAAAGACCCTCGACGGCGCGCAAAGGACCACGTCACCCAGGTACAGGTGGTTGGTCGGCACGTACACCGCCAGCATCACCTCGGCCCCACGCCCACGTTCGACCGAAAACTCCTTCGTCACGAAACCCAGCACCAGGCCCCGGCCGGGCTCATCGACCATGACCACCCGCTTGAACCCGTACTCGTTGTCGGGTGAGAAAGCGGCGACCAGCTGGCGGACCGGGGCGTAGATGGTACGAAAGACCGGCACCTTCATCAGCCAGTGCTCGGCGGTGGCCAGCAGCCGCCGACCTATCACGTTGGTCGCCACCAGGCCCACGAGCACCACGAACAGCAAGGTGAAGAGAATCCCGAGGCCTGGCACCTGCCGCCCGAGGATCCTGGACGTCACGGGATTGGTGAACCCGTCGATGACACCGAAGATCCACACGAGCGCGGCCACGCTGATGATGAGGGGCACCGTGACGAAGAACCCGGCGATGAAGTTGCGCCGAAGCCACTGCATCATGAGCGCTGTATCAGCCACACGGCGACCACCGACGCCAGGGCGAGCCGGTACCACGCGAAGACATCGAGCGTGTGCCGGACCAGATAGCGGAGGAAGAAGCGGATGGACAGGTAGCCGACGACCGCCGAACTGAGCATGCCCAGGGCGAAGAGGACCACATCAGCGGACGGGGTCCCGGCGCCGCTCATGTCCCACGTGGTCTTGATCGCCGCGAGCAGGATGGCGGGGATGCTCAGAAGGAAGGTGAACCGGGCACCCGCTTCGCGGCGGACGCCCAGCAGCAGGGCCAGGGTGATGGTGGCGCCAGCACGCGACACGCCAGGCACCAGGGCGGCGGCTTGTGCGCAGCCGATCGCCAGGGCATCGAAGACCGTCAGGTCGTGTTCGCCGCGCTGGCCCGTGCTGACCCGTTCCGCCCACATCATCAACAGCGCCCCGACAGCGAGAGTGACGGCGCACACGGCCGGCGTACGCAGCCTCGTCTCAACGAGATCCGATGCCAGCAGACCCACGACCACGGCCGGCACGGTCCCCAGGATCACGAGCCGCACGACCTGCCCTGGGCGGCCGCCACCGCCCAGTAGCGCCTGCGGCGTCGAGACCAGCATGGGACCGAGGTCGCCCCTGAAGTAGTACAGCACGGCCGCCAGTGTCCCCACGTGGCAGGCCACGTCGAACGGCAGCCCGAACGCGTCCGTGTCCCACCCGAAGAATGCCCGGGCGAGAATCAGGTGCGCAGAACTCGATACCGGCAGGAACTCGGTGAGGCCCTGAACGACGCCGAGGAGCGTGGCGAATATGTATGTCACACCGGCAACGCACACCGCAGGAACGTCCGGCGACGCACGCCGGCGCCGCGCGTCACGACGCGGCTACGAGGCGCGAGCCTTCCGCGCCGCCTTCGCCCGACGGGCCGGCTCGGGAGCCGTCGCAGTCGCCGCCTGCGCCATGGCCCTTGACCGGCCCCTGTCACGCCAGAGCGTGACCACGGTCGCGGCCACGAACACGCTGGAGAAAGTACCGGTAATGACGCCAACCAGGAGCGTGAACGCGAATCCACTGAGCACGTCGCCGCCGAAGAGGTAGAGGGCCAGCGCCGACATGAGCGTCGTTCCCGAGGTGATGGCAGTGCGCCCCAGCGTCTGGTTGATGGCGGTGTTGACCACCGTCGGAAGCGCATCGCGCCGCATGGAACGCAGGTTCTCGCGCACGCGATCGAAAATCACGATCGTGTCGTTGGTCGAGTAACCCGCAACCGTGAGGATCGCGGCAATGACGTTCAGGGTGAGGTCGATCTGGAAGAACGAGAGGAACGCCGCGACGACCAGCAGATCGTGCAGGGTGGCCACGACAGCCCCGACGGCGAAAGAGAACTGAAAGCGGAACGCGATGTACGCCAGGATCCCGATGAGCGAGAGCACCATGGCCGACATGCCCTTGCTCGTCAGCTCCTCGCCAACGGCGGGACCCACGATCTCGGTGCCCACGACGGTGAACGCGCCGACGCCTCCCTGCCTGAGCGCCTCGACGGCCGCGTCCGCCGTGGTGCTCAGCTCGGCGCCGGACTCCTGGCCGACCTCAGGCACGCGGACCATCACCTCGCGGGACCCCGGCTCACCGTAGGCCTGGACGATGACGTTGCCGCCGGTGAAGCGGCTGTTGAGCGCGGTCCGCACGGCCTCGATCGACGTGTCCTGCTCGAACTCGACGATCACCGACGTGCCGCCGGCGAACTCGACGCCGAGCGGGATGCCCTGAACCGCTATGGAGATCAGGCCGGCCACGATGACGGCCCACGAGAGGCCGATGGCGGGCCAGCGCCAGCGATGGAAGTCGTAGTTGGTGTTGTGGAAGATGTGCATCGCTGATGCCTAGATCGAGAGCGTCGCCGTCTGTTGCCGCTTGCCCAGCGCCAGCTCGAACAGCGTGCGCGACACGAATGTGGACGTGAAGAGATTCGACAGCAGGCCGAGAGACAGCGTCACCGCAAAGCCTCGAATCGGGCCCGTGCCGAACTGGAACAGGAACGCCGCCGAGATGAGGGCGGCGATGTGGGTGTCGAGCAACGTGATGAACACGCGGCTGAAGCCCGAGTTGATGGCGGCGCGCACCCCGCGCTGCGCCTCGATCTCCTCCTTGATGCGCTCGAAGATGAGGACGTTCGAATCGACACCGATACCCATCGTGAGCACGAACCCGGCGATGCCAGGGAGCGTCATCACCGCGCCGATGTACGACATGAGCCCGATGAGGATGACAAGGTTGAAAACGAGTGCCACCACCGCATTCACGCCCGACAGCTTGTAGTAGGTCAGCATGAACAGGATGATGAGCACCAGTCCGACCATGGAGGCAATCACGCCGGACCTGATGGAATCGGCGCCGAGCGACGGGCCGATGGTGCGCTCCTCCAGGTAGGTCAACGACGCGGGCAGGGCCCCGGAGCGCAGGATGAGCGCAAGGTTCTGCACCTCTTCCTGCGTGAAGCTGCCGGTGATGCGCCCGTCACTGGTGATGCGGGACTGGATCATCGGCGCCGACTGCACCTGGCCGTCGAGCACAATGGCGAGCTGCCGGCCGATGTTCTGCTCGGTAGCCTGCCCGAACCGCCGGGCCCCCTCGGCATTGAGCGTGAAACTGACCGCCGGCAGATTGTTCTCGTCGAGGGAGCCGCGCGCATTGCGCAGGTCCCGCCCCGACACGGCCGCCACCCGGCGCACCCTGTAGAACACGGTGGTGGCCACGCCGCCGCCGGTGGCGTCGGACGCGCCGGGCAGAATCTCCGTGCCCTCGGGGGCCTGCCCGTTGACGAGCAGCTCCTCGCGCGTGAGCGCGGGGCCGGCATCCACGATCTTCAATTCGAGGAGGCCGGTCGATCGGATGATTTCCTTGGCCCGGTTGACGTCGGTCACACCAGGAAGCTGGACGAGAATCTGATCGCCATCGGCCCCTTGCTCCGCAATGCTCGGCTCGGTGACGCCCAGCTCGTTGACCCGGCGTTCGATGGTGAGACGGGCCTGTTCGACCGCCTCGGCCCGCAGGATGGCCTGCACGCTCGGCTTCATGGAGAAGGTGTAGGCGCCGTTGGTGCCGGCATCGCGATCGAAGTTCGTCAGGGACTCGACGGCGGCATTCCGGAACGCCGCGTCCTGGCCGGTGGCGACGCCTTCCACTTGGAACGACGTCGGGGACTCGACATCGATGCGGCTCGTCGAGATGCCGGCCGTACTCAAGCGCTCCCGAAGACGCTCGGCCTCCGTTTCGCTCTCGAGGCGCAGCGCGTCGTCGGTCTGGACACGCAGCACCAGGTGCACGCCCCCCTTGAGGTCGAGGCCCAGCTTCAGCTGCCGATCGGCGAGCGCCCCGGGCACGGGCAGGCCGTATTGCGCCGCCAGCATCGGATAGAGGCCGACGGCCCCGAACACGACGAGCGCGGCGACGACGGCGATAACCTTCCAGCGAAGATTCTTGTTCATGGGATCACGCTTCGGCGCCGGGCTGCGGCGCCACGGGCTCCTGCCCCTGGTAACCGATGATGGCCGTCCTGGCCACCTCGATCCGGACCCGCTCGGCAATCTGCAGCTGCAGCGAACCCTCGGTGACGCGGGTGACCGTGCCGTAGATACCGCCCGACGTCACCACGTTGTCCCCTACCTTCAGGCTCGCCAGGAAGTCCTTCACCTTCTGCTGCCGCCGCTTCATGGGAAGCAGGATGATGAAGTAGAAGATGCCGAGCACCAGCACGAAGGGCAGCAACTGCACCCACGCGCTCGGCGCACCTGGCCCCGGCGCCGCCATGGCGAGCACGAAATCGGTCCCCAAAAGTCCCCCACCTCGCAGCGTCACGCGCGAACCGCGTCCGGGTCCATCGAGCGGACGAACTCCCGCCGGAACGTTTCGAATGTCCGAAACGCTATAGCGTCCCTAATCCGACTCATGGTGTCAAGGTAAAAGGTCAGATTATGCAACGTGTTAAGGGCAGCTGCGGTCATCTCGCCGGCCATGAAGAGATGGCGAAGATAGGCGCGTGAATGGTGCCGGCAGGTGTAGCACCGGCAGGCCGGGTCCAGGGGGCCATCGTCCTCGGCATGTCGGGCATTCCGGATGTTGACCTTGCCCTGGCTGGTGAAGAGCTGCCCGTTGCGGGCGTTTCTGGTGGGCAGCACGCAGTCGAACATGTCGATGCCGCGCGCCACGGCCTCCACGAGGTCGAGGGGCGTCCCCGCGCCCATGAGATACCGTGGCCGGTCCGTCGGCAGTCGCGCCGCGACCAGCCCCGCCACCCGGTACATGACATCTGGCGGCTCGCCGACGCTCAACCCCCCGATGGCGTAGCCCTCGAAGCCGACGTGCACGGTGGCGTCGGCGCTTTCGAGGCGCAGGGCATCGTGGACGCCCCCCTGGACGATCCCGAACTGGGCCTGCCCCGGATTGGAGACGGTCACCCCGTCCACCTCTCCTCCCCGGATCGCCGACAACCTGGCCCGGCAGCGTTCAGCCCACCGCACGGACCGCCGCATCGAGGCAGCCGCCGCATCGGGCGTCGCCGGGTACTCGAGGCACTCGTCGAACACCATCGCGATGTCGGAGCCCAGACGTGCCTGGATGTCCACGGTCCGCTCGGGCGTCAGCAGGTGGGAGGTGCCGTCGATATGTGAGCGGAACTCCGCACCCTCCTCGCGGATGGAGCGGCGCCCCGACAGGCTGAAGACCTGATAGCCGCCACTGTCGGTGAGGATGGGACGGCGCCACCCGATGAAGCGGTGCAGGCCGCCTCGGCGCGCGATCAGCTCGTCGCCCGGGCGCAGGAAGAGGTGATACGTGTTGCCGAGAATGATCTCGGCACCGGCACCGACGAGATCCTCCTGGCGCATCGCCTTGACGGCCCCCTGAGTACCCACGGGCATGAAGGCCGGCGTGTCCACTACGCCGTGCGGCGTCGTGAGGCGGCCGCGGCGAGCGAGGCCGTCCGTCGTCACGAGCGAGAAGCCGAAATCTGGAGGTGGCACGTCCTGTAGGATGGTGAGAGCCTCCCTATTCTATGAAGAAGCTTCGGATCGGCGTGATCTTCGGCGGGCGCTCCGGCGAGCACGAGGTGTCGATGGCCTCGGCAGCCTCCATCCTCGACCATCTGGATCGTGACAGGTACGAGGCCGTGCCCATCCGCATCGCCAAGGACGGCAGGTGGCACCTCACCGCAGCGGCACCGGGAACGCTGGCTCCCGCCGTGACCCTGGAGCAGAGGGACGCGTCTCCTGACGACGGAGTGGAGACGTACCCCCTCGCCCGTCCCGGCACGACGACGCTCCTGACCATATCTCGCCAGCCGGACGGCGATTCCGGAGCGGCCATCTCGCGACTTGCGCTCGATGTGGTGTTCCCGGTTCTGCACGGACCGTATGGGGAGGATGGCACCATGCAGGGCTTGCTGGAACTCGCCAACGTGCCGTACGTGGGAGCCGGAGTGCTCGGCTCAGCGGTCGGCATGGACAAGGCGGTGATGAAGGTCCTGTTCGCCGCCCACGGCCTCCCCATCGTGCAGCACGTCGCCTTTCTCGGCCACGAGTGGCGCGGCGGCCGGGACAACATGGTGACCCGCATCGCCAGCACCCTCGGATTTCCCGTGTTCGTCAAGCCGGCCAACCTGGGCTCGAGTGTCGGCATCTCGCGGGCCCAGACGGCCGAGGACCTCGTCACAGGCGTCGATCTGGCACTCCAGTTCGACCGCAAGGTCGTGGTGGAAGCGGCCGTGCCGCACGCGCGAGAGATTGAGTGCGCCGTGCTCGGCAACGACGTCCCGGAGGCCTCGGTCCCTGGCGAAATCGTTCCGTCGCGGGATTTCTACGACTACGAGTCGAAGTATCTCGACGGCACCTCCCGCGAGATCATCCCGGCGCCGCTCGACGAGGACCAGTCGGCAGCCGTCCGCCGCATGGCGCTCGACGCCTTCAGGGCGGTCGACTGCTCGGGGATGGCGCGGGTGGACTTCCTGCTCGACAGCCGCTCGGGCGCCCTCTTCCTCAACGAGATCAACACGATTCCCGGGTTCACGACCATCAGCATGTACCCCAAGCTGTGGAAAGCCACCGGCCTCTCCTATCCGGCCCTGCTCGACCGGCTGATCGCGCTCGCCCTCGAACGGCACGCGGCCAAACAGCTCCTCCGCACGAGCCTGACATGAGCACCAGCGCGAGACGGACCGGCGCCGTGCTGCTGGTCGCCGTGCTCGCGCACTTCACCACGTCGCCCCTGCCTGGCCAGACGGTCCGTCCGGAGCCGCTCTCGGGCGGCGACGCGGTGGCGCGCGCCTACGATGCGATTCTCGACGCCCGGTTCGATGAGCTGCCGGCCGTGCTCGCGGCCACATGCGGACCGGCACCGCGCGAGGTCTGCGATCTGCTCGAGGCGGTGACGCTGTGGTGGCGCATCCAGCTGGACCCCGCGGACCGTCGCTTCGATCAGGCGCTGGAGGAACGGGCCGACGAGGCCGTCCTGGCTGCCGAGGCCTGGACGCGCCGGGAGCCCGATCGCGCAGAGGCCTGGTTCTATCTCGGTGCGGCCTTCGGCCTGCGCGTGCGATGGCACGTCCTGCGGGACGAGCGGCTCGCCGCCGCCAGGGACGGCAAGCGCAGCATGGACGCGCTCGAGCGGGCACTCGACCTCGAACCCGGACTGGCGGATGCCCATTTCGGTCGCGGTCTGTACCGGTACTACGCCGATGTGGTACCGGCCGCCGCGAAGGTGCTTCGCTGGCTGCTGCTGCTGCCGGGCGGCGACCGCGATGCGGGACTGCAGGAGATGCTCGAGGCGCGTGAACGTGGCCGCGTCCTGCGGAGCGAGGCGGCGTTCGAACTGCAGCAGATCTACCTCTGGTACGAGAACCGGCCGAACGACGCGCTCACGGTTCTCGAGGGTCTGCGTGCGCGATACCCGCGGAACCACCGATTCGCGCAGTTGGTCGCCCAGGTACACGACGAGTACCTCCACGACCCGTCGTCGAGCCTGCGTACGTGGCAACGACTCCTGAACGCTGCACGCCGGGGCGAGGTCGCCGAGCCCCGTTCGGCCGAGGTGCTGGCCCACCTCGGCGCTGCACGACAGCTCGAGGCTCTTGCCGAGACGGACCTCGCGCTCCTGCACCTCGAAGAGGTGACGGCGGCCGCCCCTGCACGCCCCGTCGGATCGCACGCGGAAGCCTGGCTCCAGATGGGTCGCGCATTCGACCGGATGGGGCGACGCGATGATGCCTCGACGGCCTACGCAGCGGCCGCGGCCGCGATCCCCGAGGACGACCCGACCGACGTCGGGCGGCGACTGGCCCGCGCGCGACGATCCAGACCCGACGTGGCTGCGGGCGAGGCTCATCGACTCGCGCTCGAGGGATGGCGCGCACTCGAGCGTGGCCAACTCGACGACGCGGAGCGCCGGATTCGCGAGTCGCTCGGCATCGCGCCCGACGAGCCCGTGGCACGCTACCGCTACGCACAGCTGCTGCTGCGCACGCAGCGGCTCGACGCAGCCTTCGACGTCCTCGAACCACTCGTCGGGAGAGTGGATCTCTCGCCAGTGTTCCAGGCACGTGCGAGTCTGGACGTAGGCCGGCTGTGGGAATCGCGCGGCGACGTCGAGCACGCGCTCGAGCGCTACGACATCGCCGCGAAGAAGGACGGCGCCGATCCGATGACGCGCGCTGCCGCACGCAACGAGCACACGCGGCTCACCTTGGAGATCGCATCGCGCGTCCGTTGACGCGTACGGCGACGCGCGCGACCGCGCGCGCCGCTGAAGTTCCCGCGGCAAGAGTCCGAAATACGTCCCAAGGAACGTTCTGCGGAGCGCGCCTTCGTGGACTTGACAGCGGGCGGGCGATTAGACGTGTCGGCGAGACGAGTTTTTTGACAAAGAACTCGCCTTTGTGCTTGACATCGCCGACAACTCACCCGTAATCTACATCTGGTATGAGGGTGGATGGCTCAGCCCACCAGTTGTGACGGTCATGGTGACCGTCGGAGGCTGGGCCGCACAACCCAAGGAGAGCACAATGGCCAAGAAGGCTGCCAAGAAGGCTACGAAGAAGGCCGCAAAGAAGCGGTAGGTCTTCGGTCGACCTTCCGGGGTGCTCGGACGAGCACCCCTTTTTGTTGCCGCGACGCTGACTGCCCTGGCCCGGGGAATCCTGGCCGAGGGCGCGTCGGGCAGACCGCCTGGCGCTCCGCCACACCGTGTCGGACCGCCTCGCGGGTCACAGATCGAATCCACACCACCGTGAAGGGGGGGACAACGAAATGGCGAAGAAAGCAGCCAAGAAGGCCGTGAAGAAGACCGCAGCCAAGAAGGCCACCAAGAAGGCCGCGAAGAAGCGGTAGTTTTTCGTCTTGCGGCGAGTTCTCGCCGAATTTGGAGGGCGCCCCGGGCGCCCTCTTTTTCTGTACGGGTGATCGTACCGGTACCGAACTCACCTCCCGCGCTGCCCTGCGGGCTCCGGCTCAAACACGACGGCTCCGCGGGCAGTCGGCATTCGACCGACAGAGCATCCGCCTGGCGGCGTTGCGCCTCCCTCACAAGGAGCCGGTACGCTCGGTCGTCGCGCCTGCCAGCCGGGCGCGTCGCCGCCCCCGGTGCCGCGCTCCGATGCATGAGATGGGTTCTAGTCTGCGGGCGATACGCCGTCGCGGATCCGGATGCGCTCGATGCGATCCCAGCGCTCCAGTCGATCGACGACCTCCATGCCCGCGACGACAGAGCCGAAGGCCGTGTAACGGCCGTTGAGATGCGGCTGGGGGGACAGCGTGACGAAGAACTGACTGCCGCCGGTGTCCTCCCAGTCGAGTGCCATGCCCACGGCGCCTCGCGCGTAGGGACGCTCGTTGAGTTCGTCCCTGATGGTGAAGCCTGGGCCGCCCTCGCTGTCGCCCCGCGGGTCACCCATCTGCGCAACGAAGTCCGGCACGACGCGGTGAATCAGCTGCCCGTCGAAGAAACCGTCCCTGGCAAGCCGCATGAAGCTGGCAACCGTGAGGGGCGCGTCGAGGATCGCGAGCTCGAGCTCGAAGGTCCCGCGGGAGGTATCGATGTAGGCCCGTGGCGAGAACGGCGGACTGAGCAGCGTGGCCCGTTCGGCGCCGGTCACACTCACGCCACCCGGCGCGGGCCGGAGCGGCTCGGCGGCCACACCGGACTCGCGCAGGAGGTCGGCGGCGCGCACGCGCACGGCCCAGTCCGGATCGGCAAGCGCGGCCTCGAGAAGCGGACGCGCCGAGGCCGCATCGAGTTCCGCGGCCGAGGCGAGGGCGGCCGCCCGCACGACGTACGTGTCCTCGGACGCGGCAGCGTGATACAGCTCTTCGAGCAGTGGCAGCGCCGCACGATCGCCCAGCGCCGCCAGCCCCCGGGCAGCCGCGGCCTGCACGAGCGAATCGGCGTGGACCAGATGCTGCCGGAGCACATCGGCCGCACCCTGGGTGCGGGCTTCGGCCAGCGCACCAAGGACGGCGGGCAAAACACGCACGTCGTCGTCGCGGAGCATCGTCAGCAGCCGCACCGAACCTCGCTGGTCTCCCAGCACGGCCAGCGCCTGCGCCTGAGCCACACGCACCGTCCACTCCCGGTCGGGATCGAGACCTGACAGCGCGAGTAGAAAGGTGTCGGGGTCGGCGGCCGCCAACGCACGCATGGCGGCGCCCCGGACATCGGCTGCCCGGTCCCCGAGCAGATCGAGCAGCACGTCGGTGGATTCGGTCCCCGGAGCCGCAGCCAGGCCCACGACGGCGTCGGCGCGCATGGGCGCCGGCAGAGCCGTGTCGACGGCCACGCGCGCCAGCGCCGTCACGGCGGTCGGGTCAGCGATGGCCGCGAGCGCGCGAACGGCCTGGACGACGACCGCTGGCGCGGCGTTCCGGTTCTCGACGATCCGCACCAGCGCCGGCACACCGCCCGTGGCCCGCATCGCGCCGAGCCCTCGCGCCGCAAACGCGGCCGTGTAGCGTCCCGGGGTATCGAGCAGGGAAAGGAGTGCCGCGCTGCCGCGCGGATCCGGAACACGCTGCAGGCCGTACGCGACGGGCCACCAGGCGGACACCGGTTGCCCCTCCGCGCCGAGCACGGCCGCGAACATGTCGTCGGCCGACCCGAGCATGGCCAGGGCCTCGATGCCGAGCCGCACCGCATCTGCCGTCTCCTGCAGACCGACGACGTCGGCATCGGGGTCGAGGCCGTTCAGCGCGCCGGCCTGCACGTGCCGTCGCACGACGCCACCAATGGCCGCGGCGTCGGCGCGATCCCCGATGCGGCCAAGCGCTTCCGCCGCCCGTCCCTGCACCACGGGCGACGAATCGTCGAGGGCAGCCAGCAGGGCACCGCGCGCCGACGGGTCCCCGAGCAGTCCCAGGGAGAAGGCCGCCATCTGGCGTACCTCGGGATTCCCGTCCGCGAGCAGGCGCATCAGTGGAGCCGCACCCTCGGACATGCCGACCCGCCCGACGGCCAGCGCGGCGCGACGACGCACCCGGGCTTCGGCATCCGAGAGCAGCAGCACGAGGTCAGTGGGAGGCGTCGGTCCCAGGACCGCCGGGGCCCGCCCGGTGGCGGGCACGAGAACGGGCGCACCGGGTGCACTCGGATCGCGCAGGAGCCGGAGATTCTCGAGCCGGACGATCCAGTCGATCTTCTCCTCCCAGGTCACCTCCGTGACGACGGGGATCGCGGTGGGCGCAGTCGCACAGCCGGCGACCAGGACGGCGAGGGCGAGAGAGAGGGTGCGAAGGATGGGGGAACCGGCGACGTGGAGCCCAGAGCGCACGCCAGGCACTCGACCCATGAGCATCGGGCGGATGATAGCATGCGGGTGCGGCGTGCGGACTCGCGCGCGGCCTTCCCCCGATGCCGTTCCAGTACATCGTCATCGAAGGCCCCATCGGGGCCGGCAAGACCGCGCTCGCCGAGCGCCTGGCCACCAGACTCGATGCGACGTCGGTGCTCGAGGAGACGGAGAATCCGTTCCTCGCAGACTTCTACGGCGGCCGCCCCGGCTCCGCGCTGCAGGCACAGCTCTTCTACCTGCTCAACCGGCACCGCCAGCAGCTGGCCCTGCGGCAGGTCGATCTGTTCGCGCAGACACTGGTCAGCGACTACCTGTTCGACCGGGACAAGATCTTCGCGTATCTGAACCTGGACGACAACGAGCTCTTCATCTACCAGCGGCTCTTCGAACTGCTGGCGAAGGACGTCCCGCCACCTGACCTCGTCGTCTATCTGCAGGCGCCAAGCGAGATCCTCCTGCGACGGCTGCGGGAACGGGAGCATCCCCCCGAACACGACGCACCCGAGCCCGACGACCGGTACGTCCGGGAGGTCAACGACGCGTACCAGCACTTCTTCTTCCACTACACGGCGACGCCGCTCCTGGTCGTTGAAACCGCCCACGCGCCCCTGCACGCGAGTGACGAGGCGATTGACGATCTCATCCGGCAGATCCAGGGGATGAACAAGGGCACGCAGTACTACGTCCCTCGGCAGTGATTCCCGGGGCTGCCTGCCGGCCCGGCATCGCCCGCCCGGCGTGCTAAGCTTCGAACTGCATGGCGTGGTTCAAGAAGAGCCGCAAGCCCATCGCACCTTCCGCGGCAGAGAAGCCGAGCCGGGTGCCCGAGGGCCTGTGGGTCAAGTGTCCCGGCTGCGCGCAGATCATCTACAGCAAGGAACTCGAGACGAATCTCAACGTCTGCCCGAAGTGCGCCCACCATTTCCGGATCGGGTCACTCGAACGCCTGAAGTCCTTCTTCGACGGCGACTGGACCGAGCACTTCCCCGATCTGGCCTCCACGGACCCGCTCAAGTTCACGGACACGAAGCCCTACCGCGGCCGACTCGAGAGTACCCAGGCGGCCACGGGCATGAAGGACGCGGTGGTCGTCGGCAGCGGGCGGATGGACGGCCTGCACGTCGTCATCGCCGCCATGGAGTACAGCTTCATCGGCGGGAGCATGGGCGTCGTGGTCGGGGAGAAGATTACCAGGGCTGCCGAACTCGCGCTCGAACGCCGGGTTCCCCTCATCGTCGTGGCCTGCTCCGGCGGCGCCCGGATGATGGAGGGCGCCCTGTCGCTCATGCAGATGGCGAAGGTCTCGGCCGCCCTCTCCAGGCTCGATCGTGAGGGCATACCGTTCATCTCGGTGCTCACCGACCCCACGACCGGCGGCGTGACCGCCAGTTTCGCGATGCTGGGCGACCTCAATATCGCCGAACCGATGGCGCTCATCGGCTTCGCCGGCCCGCGCGTCATCGAGCAGACGATCCGGCAGAAGCTGCCCGAGGGATTCCAGCGGAGCGAGTTCCTCCTCGAGCACGGCATGCTCGACCTGATCGTCGACCGGCGCGACCTGAAGGCGACGCTCGG
Source organism: Vicinamibacterales bacterium (assembly GCA_050185275.1). Lineage (GTDB taxonomy): Bacteria > Acidobacteriota > Vicinamibacteria > Vicinamibacterales > UBA2999 > JABFRY01. The sequence continues at coordinate 67,454 of JBFWZN010000008.1, forward strand.
GCGGGCGCTCCGATTCATGGAACCCAGGCCTGTCGACCAGGGGCGGTCGGCAGTTCCGTCAGGCCACGCCCGACCGTCCTGACCTTGCTCGACCGGCTGCTCGCCCTCGAGCACTTCGGCATCAAGCTCGGCCTCGAGAACATCTCGCACCTCTGCGACGCGCTGGGCCACCCGGAACGCTCGTTCGCCTCCATCCACGTCGCCGGCACGAACGGCAAGGGCTCGGTCACCGCCATGGTCCACGAGGGCCTGACGGCTGCCGGCCTCCGGACGGCCCGCTTCACCTCTCCCCACCTGGTGAGCCTCACCGAGCGCTTCGTGACGGGCCGGGAGCCGGTTACGGACGACGAGCTTTCGGCGGTCGCGGCCGACGTCCTGGATGTCGCCGAGCGACTGCGTCGCGACGGGATCCTGCGGGCCCTGCCGACGTTCTTCGAGGCCACCACCGCGATTGCCTTCGAGCTGTTCAGGCGTGCGCGGACGGAGGTTGCCGTCGTCGAAGTCGGACTCGGGGGCCGCTTCGACGCCACGAACGTCCTCGAGCCGCTGGTGACGGCCGTCACCTCGATCGGGCTCGACCACCGCGAGCACCTGGGGGACTCGCTGGCGGACATCGCCTTCGAGAAGGCAGGCACCATCAAACCGGGCGTTCCGGTCGTCACCGGCGTCCTGCCGGCAGAGGCTGCTGCGGTCGTCGCCCGGATCGCCGAGGCCCGGGGGGCTCCGCTCGTGGAGGCGCGGTCCGGCTCGTCGGTCAGCAGCCGTGAGGTGGATGGCAGGCCGGTCATCACGATCGAGACGCCGGGCGGATGCTACGGTCCGATTCCGCTGGCACTGCGGGGCGCACATCAGGTCCGCAATGCGCTCGTCGCCGTCCGCATCCTGGAGACGTCCGCGGCAGCGGGGTTACCCGTGGGGGCCACGGCGGTCGTCCAGGCCCTTCGGGACACGCGGTGGCCTGCACGGCTGGAGCTCTGGCAATCGGGCGCCGCGCGCGTGCTGCTCGATGCCGCCCACAATCCGGATGGGGCCGCGGCGCTCGCGGATCACCTGGCACGGTGGCACCCCGAACGCCCCGTGCTGGTCATCGCCGTCATGCGGGACAAGGACGTCGAGGGCATCCTCGCGCCCCTGCTCCCCGTCGTGTCGGCTGTCGTCGCCACGACGTCGGGCGGGAGCCGCGGCCTGTCGCCCGACCGGCTCGCGACCCACGCGAAGGCGATCGCACCGCAACTCCGCGTCCTCACCGCTGCCGACCCGCTTGGCGCCCTCGCGCTGGCCCGCGAGCTCGGCCCGAGCGTCTGCGTGGCGGGCTCCATCTACCTCGCCGGGGCGGTTCGCGGCGCCCTCGAAGGGCATGCTAAGCTCCTGTAATTCCCCCTTCAATCCGATGCTGTTACCACGGCTGCTCGCCTCCTTCCTCGTCTGCGCGTGCGCTGCGCCAGCGCTGGCGCAGGAGGGGCAGGCCGCGCCCGGCACGGCCGAGGGAACGCTCTTCCCCAACATCAGCCGTTCGAGCCAGTGGCGCCTGGAGCGCATCTCGGCCGACCACCTCCGGTTGACTGGTGAGGTCGAGATCGAGGGCGCGAACGAGGTGAAGTTCTTCGCCGACCAGGTGGACCTCCATACCGACACGAACCGGCTGGTCGCCTCGGGGAACGTGGTCTTCACCGACGCCGACGGGCGCATCGCCGCCGACGAAGTGGACTTCGACACGGTCACGGGTACGGGCATCTTCCGGCAGGCCTCGGGCATCATGTCCCTCGGCGCCACGGCCAGCCAGGCGCAGTTCGCCAGCGAGGAGCCGGATGTCTACTTCTACGGGGAGACCATCGAGAAGATCGGCCCGCGCAGCTACCGGGTGACACGCGGCGCCTTCACCACGTGCGTGCAGCCCACGCCGCGGTGGGAGGTGACGAGCGGCAGCGTGACGCTCAAGCTGGACGACTATGCGGTGGCCACCAACACGGTGCTCAGGGTCAAGGGCGTGCCCCTGCTCTACCTGCCGATCATCTACTACCCGATCCAGGACGATCAGCGGGCCACCGGCTTCCTGCTGCCCACCTACGGGGCCTCCACGCTCCGCGGCCAGGCGGTCAGCAACGCCTTCTTCTGGGCGATCGGCCGCAGTCACGACGCCACCTTCCTGCACGACTGGTTCACCAGGGCCGGACAGGGCGTCGGTGGAGAGTACCGCTACGTCGCCGGTCCCCAGTCGACCGGGAACGTCCGCCTGTACCGGTTCAGCCAGCGGCAGACGGAGTTCACACAGGACGGGCAGCTGACCGTCCTGCCCGAAAACACCGCCTATGAGGTCACCGGCGTCGTGAACCACGCGCTCGGCCGATCGATGCGTGCGCGGGCGCGCCTGGACTACTTCAGCGACGTGGTCAACCAGCAGCTGTACCACCAGAACGTCTACGAGGCCTCCCGCCGCAGCCGCATCGTGGAGGGGGCCTTGAGCGGGAACTTCGGGGGCCTGTCCACGAGCGTCCTCTACCAGCGCAGCGAGGTCTTCAACGACGAGACCAACTCGGTGCTGTACGGCAGCACGCCGCGGATTTCGGCCAGCCTGGCGCCCAGGCGCATCGGGGCCTCCCAGGTCTATGCCTCGGTCAACAGCGAGTACGCCTACCTGCCGTACCGCTTCACGAGCGGCACGGAGATCACCCGCGACAGCAGCCTGGGGCGGTTCGATGTCTCGCCCACGATCCGGATGCCGCTGTCGTCGCTCACCTATCTCTCGGTGAACAGCAGCGCGACGTTCCGCTCCACGTACTATTCGAAAAGCGCCGACCTCGACGGCATGGCCATCAGCGAACCGTTCAGGCGTCAGTACCTCGGGCTTCGCACGGAGGTGATCGGCCCGGTGCTGTCCCGGATCTTCGACCGGCCCGACGGTCGTTTCGCCGAACGGCTCAAGCACGTGATCGAGCCGGGATTCACCTTCGACTACACGACGGCCTTCGAGGACTACCTGCGGACGCCCCTGCTCAGCGACACGTCCGACATCGTGGTGGGAGGGGCCGGACGGATCACCTACGGCCTGACGAACCGCCTCTTCGCCCGCTCGCGTGCCGAGGGCACGCAACAGGGCCAGATTCGCGAGTTCCTGACCGTGGCGCTCCAGCAGAGCTATTACACGAATCCCGAATCGAGCCAGTACGACACGACCTACGCGAGCGCCTTCCGCGGCAGGAACCTGACGACGCTCTCACCAGTGGCCCTCACCGTCCGCATGTCCCCGTCCGCGGCCGTGGACGCCAACGCCAGGATGGAGTACGACGTGTCCGGCCAGGGCCTGCAGGTGTTCACGACGGGAGGCAGCGTCCGCCAGGGCCGAACGACGTCGACCCTCAATTTCAGTCGTCGCCGGTACTCGGGTTCGACCGACAGCTATCTGTCATCGACCACTGCGCTGAACCTGATGGACGGACGGATGACCGGCACCTACTCGCTCAGCTGGGACATCTCCCGGTCCACCGTCGTGAGCCAGACGGTCTCGGCGGCCTATCTGGCACAGTGCTGCGGAATCCAGATGCAGTTCCAGAATTACAACTTTCCCAGGCTCAGCTCCAGCTTCCCCATCCCGGCCGACCGTCGATTCAACGTGTCGTTCGTGCTCGCCGGGCTCGGCACCTTCTCGAACTTCTTCGGCGCATTCGGCGGCGCAAGGTAGGCGACGTGAAAGGACTCATCCTGAGCGGCGGCAAGGGCACCCGCCTGCGACCGCTCACCTACACGAGCGCCAAGCAGCTCGTACCGGTGGCCAACAAGCCCGTGCTCTTCTACGGCATCGAGGCGATCGCCGAGGCGGGCATCACCGAGATCGGCATCGTCGTCGGCGACACGCAGGCCGAGATCCGCGCGGCCGTGGGCGACGGCTCGCGATGGGGCGTGCGGGTCTCCTACATCGAGCAGGACGCGCCGCGTGGCCTCGCGCACGCGGTGAAGATCAGCCGGCCCTTCATCGGGGACGAGCCCTTCGTCATGTACCTGGGAGACAACCTGCTGAACCGCGGCATCACCCGGTTCGTGGAGGAATTCGAGCGTGAGCGGCCCGCGGCGCAGATTCTGCTGGCCCAGGTGCCAGACCCGCAGATGTTCGGGGTGGCCCAGCTCTCGGAGGGACGGGTCGTCAGACTGGTCGAGAAGCCGAAGGAGCCCATCGGCGACCTGGCGCTGGTCGGCGTGTACATGTTCGGGCCCGAGGTGTTCGCGTCGGTCGATCGCATCTCCCCGAGCTTTCGCAACGAACTCGAGATCACCGATGCGATCCAGGACCTCATCGATCGTGGCCTGACCGTCAGGCCCCACATCGTCAGCGGCTGGTGGAAGGATACGGGCAAGCTCGAGGACATGCTGGAGGCGAACAGGCTCATTCTCGAGACGTTCGAGCGGCGCATCGACGGAACCGTCGACGCGGAGAGCCGGGTCGAGGGCAAGGTGGTCATCGAGGCGGGGGCGGTCATCGAACGCTCGATCGTGCGCGGACCCGCGGTCATCGGGCGCAACGCGAAGATCGTGCAGGCCTATGTGGGCCCCTTCACGTCGATCATGAACGACGTGGATATTCGCGACTCGGAGATCGAGCACAGCATCGTGCTCGAGGGCTCGTCGGTGCACGATCTCGCCAGCCGCGTGGCCGACAGCCTGATAGGCCGGAACGTCCGGATCTACCGCGCGCCGGTGAAGCCCAGCGCGCACCGTTTCATGCTCGGGGACAACTCCGAGGTCGGGATCCGCTGGTAGGGGGTTCGATGGTGGAAGTACTGGTCACGGGAGGCGCGGGGTTCATCGGGAGCAACTTCGTCCGATTCGCGCTGTCCCTGCACGACGACTGGCGCGTGACGACGCTCGACAAGCTGACCTACGCCGGCCGGCTCGAGAACCTCCACGACGTGATGGATCACCCCCGCCACACGTTCGTTCGTGGTGACATCGCCGATGCGGCGGTCAGCGGCCCGCTGGTCGAGCGGGCGAACGTCGTGGTGCACTTCGCCGCGGAAACGCACGTGGACCGGTCCATCCGGGAAGCCGGCGCCTTCATCCGCACGGACGTGGAGGGCACGTTCGTCCTGCTCGAGGCGGCGCGGAAGGCCCCCGCGCTCCGGCGCTTCATCCAGATCTCGACCGACGAGGTGTACGGCAGCGTCGCGAGCGGGGCCAGCGTCGAGACCGACGAGCTTCGGCCCCGGAATCCCTACTCGGCGAGCAAGGCCGGCGCGGACCGTCTGGCCTACAGCTACTGGGCCACCTACGGAGTGCCGGTCGTCATCACGCGGGCCTCGAACAACTACGGGCCGTACCAGTTCCCGGAGAAGGTGATTCCCCTGTTCATCACCAACGCCGTCGACGACATCCCGGTGCCGCTCTACGGCGACGGCTTGAACATCAGGGACTGGCTCCACGTGCTCGACCATTGCCGGGCCGTGGACCTGCTCATCGCCAACGGCCAGGACGGGGAGGTCTACAACGTGGGGGGCGGGAACGAACTCACGAATCTCGAACTCACCCGCCTGATTCTGGACACCCTGGGCAAGCCGCACGGCCTCATCCGGCCCGTGGCCGACCGCCAGGGTCACGACCGGCGCTACAGCCTGGACACGAAGAAGCTCCGCGGGCTGGGATGGGCGCCTCAGGTGGCGTTCGCCGATGGCCTGCGTGAGGCCGTGGGATGGTACCGCGACAACCCCTGGTGGTGGCGGCCCATCAAGGAGCAGGACGCGGCGTTCAAGGCGTACTACCAGTCGCAATACGGCGGGCAGGTCCAGCCGTCGTGAAGGCCGCGGGCCCGGTCCTCGTGACCGGCGCCGGCGGCTTCGCTGGCGGACATCTTCTCGAACTGCTCGCCGGCGCAGGCGATGAGCTCGTGGCCTGGGCCCGGTCCCCGGTTCCGCGACACGCCGTCGCGCTGGCGCGGTGGCAGCAGGTGGACCTGCTCGACCGCGAGGCGGTGCGGCGGACGATCCAGGCACTGCGCCCGTCGCAGGTGTACCACTGCGCGGGCTCCCCGCACGTGGCGCAGTCGTGGCAGGACACGGCCGGTCCCCTGGCCGCAAACGTCCTGGGCACGCACCACCTGCTCGATGCCTTGCGACGCACGGGCACGGGCGGCCGCGTGCTCGTCACCGGGTCGGCGGCCATCTACGCCTCGTCGGCCGTGCCAATCGCCGAGGACGACGTGGTGGCTCCGGCCAGCCCGTACGCGCTCAGCAAGCTCGCCCAGGAAGAGCTGTCGCTCAGGTTCTTTCGTGAGGAGGGCCTGGACGTCGTCGTCGCGCGGCCGTTCAACCATACGGGACCCAGGCAGTCGGCGGCGTTCGTGGCCCCGAGCATGGCCCGTCAGGTGGCGCTCATCGAACGGGGCGCCCTCGAACCGGTGATCAAGGTCGGCAATCTCGACGCCCAGCGCGACATCTCGGACGTGCGCGACGTCGTCCGCGCCTACGCGGCGCTGATGCGGGCGGGATGCCCCGGCACCTGCTACAACGTGGCGTCAGGCGTCGGGCGTACGATGCGCAGCATCCTCGACGGGCTGCTCATCCGCGCCCGGGTGCCTGTGCAGGTCGCCACCGATCCGGCACGCCTGCGCCCCAACGACGTCCCCTTTCTCGTGGGGGACCCGTCGCGACTCGCTCGAACGACGGGATGGAAGCCCGCCATTCCCTTCGAGCGCAGCCTCGACGATCTGCTCGAGTACTGGCGCGCGCACGCCTGAACAGGACGGGGTGGCCGTCGGGGTGCGCGCAGGCCTTGATCGCGCCCCCCAAGAGAGCGAACATATGGCGAATATCCATGCCTCGCCACCTGCCGCTCTTCGACCCCGACGCATCGGAGCACGCCCCAGTTGGTGGAGGCGTGTCCCGGGTACCGGCAGCGTCGGGCGCTGCTCCGCCCGGGACACGGGCGGTCACCGATGCCATCCGAACCGGAGGCATCGCGTCGCTGCCTGGCGCGGTCCGGCGCGCCGACCAGGCTCGCTACCAGGACGTCACGTGTCGCACGGCGCTCAATCCCACGCGCGGCATGCCGTTCTCCTGGACGCTCAACCCGTATCGCGGCTGCACGCATGGGTGCCACTACTGCTACGCGCGGCGCTACCACGCGCACTTCGGCCTCGGCGCGGGGGACGACTTTGCCTCGCTCATCCTGGTGAAGACCAACATGCCCGCGGTGCTTCGCCGGGAGCTGGCGCGGCCCACCTGGAACCGCGCGCTCGTGGCACTCGGCACGGCCACAGACGGCTACCAGCCCATCGAAGGGCGCTACCGCCTGTCGCGGTCCTGCCTGATCGCTCTTGCCGACGCCCGCACGCCGGTCAGCATCGTCACCAAGGGCCCGCTGGTCGTTCGGGATGTGGACGTACTGCAGACGCTGCACCAGGCGGCGGGGTGTCGTGTCTACGTCAGCGTTCCGACCGTGGACTCCGATGCCTGGGCACGATTGGAGCCGGGCACTGCTCCACCTCTCCAGCGTCTGCGGGCGGTACGGACCCTGGCCGACGCGGGCATCGCGGTGGGCGTGCTCATGTGCCCGATCGTCCCCGGTATCGGCTCGTCCCGCACGCAGCTGGCGGCGACCGTCAAGGCCATCGCGGACCACGGGGCCCGATTCGTCGGCAGCGGCGTGATGCGGCTCGATGAGGGCACACGGGAGCACTTCCTGGGGTTCCTCGCCGAGGCCTACCCCCAGCTGGTGGAGGGGTACGGGCGGCTGTACGCCGGCAGGGATGCCGCGCCCGGATACCGGCATGAGGTGGAGGGCGTGCTGGCCGCGCTCCGGACCCGGCACGGATTCACCTGAGCCTGGCCGGCCAGGCAGTGGCGGTCCCCACGGACCCGCATCGCGGCCCGCCATCCGCGTACCGCCATCCACGTACCGCCATCCCTATAATGGGGCGTGCACAAGAGACTGACCACGTTCGCAGCCGTCGTGATCGCTGGAACAGCGCTGGCCGCCCAGACACCCAGGCCCTTTCCTGCGCCGGGCGCCGCAGCGGGACGCGGCGCCACCAGCGTGGGCGGGCCACAGGTGTCCGCGGCGACACCGCAGGCGGCGCAGCCCGCGCCGGATGCAGCAGCCGCGCCGACTGATCCGAGCGTCCCGACCGAGGCCACGCTCGGCCTGCCAGTCTACCCGGGCGCGACCTACCTCGCGTCGTACGACGCGGGACGGGGACAGCGCTACTACATCTTCGGCACGGGTACGCCGTACACGGACATCGTCACCTACTACCGCACGCAGTTGCGGGGCCGTGGCACCGAGGTCTTCGAGGAGCCGCCAACCCACATGTGGGAAGTGGGACGATTCAGGAACGAGACGATGGCCTTCCCCCCGGGCGTCACGGTGAAGGACTACACGTGGGGAGGGTCGATGGGCTATCCCAACCCGGTCCCTGGCGCGGAGCCGGCACGCTATCCGACGATCATCATGGTCGTGCCGGCCCCGGCGGACGCTGCGACACGCTGACGCGACACGGCGGCGGAACGCCGCTCAGCGCTTGACGTAGATCTCACCCTCGCGCCGGAACTCCTCGGCCTTCTCGCGCATGCCCGTTCGCAGCGCGTCCACGTCGGTCACCTTGTGGGAGGCCGCGTAGTCGCGCACCTGCTGCGTGAGTTCCATGGAGCAGAACTTCGGTCCGCACATCGAGCAGAAGTGCGCCACCTTCGCCCCGTCGGCGGGCAGCGTCTCATCGTGATAGGCGCGCGCGGTGACCGGATCAACGGCCAGATTGAACTGGTCCTCCCAGCGGAACTCGAACCGGGCCTTCGAGAGGGCGTCGTCCCATGCCTGTGCACGCGGGTGCCCCTTGGCGAGGTCCGCGGCGTGCGCCGCAATCTTGTAGGCGATGACGCCCGCCTTGACGTCGTCGCGGTTGGGCAGACCGAGGTGTTCCTTCGGCGTCACGTAGCAGAGCATGGCGGTGCCGTACCATCCGATCATCGCCGCGCCCACGGCCGAGGTGATGTGGTCGTACCCGGGAGCAACGTCCGTGGTCAGCGGGCCCAGCGTGTAGAACGGTGCGTCCCCGCACCAGGCCTGCTGCTTCTCCACGTTCTCCTTGATGAGATGCATGGGGACGTGACCGGGGCCTTCGTTCATCACCTGCACGTCGAACTCGCGCGCAACGGCCGTCAGTTCGCCCTGCGTCTGCAGTTCGGCGAACTGCGCCTCGTCGTTGGCATCGGCGATCGAACCCGGCCTCAGGCCGTCACCAAGGGAGAACGAGACGTCGTAGGCGCGCATGATCTCGCAAATGTCCCTGAAGCGCGTGTAGAGAAAGTTCTCCTCGTGGTGCGCGAGACACCACTTGGCCATGATGGAACCACCCCTCGACACGATGCCGGTGAGCCGGCGTGCCGTGAGCGGCACGTAGCGGAGGAGCACGCCGGCGTGCACCGTGAAGTAGTCCACCCCCTGCTCGCACTGTTCCACGAGGGTGTCGCGGTAGACCTCCCAGGTCAGATCCTCCGGACGCCCGCCGACCTTCTCGAGCGCCTGGTAGATCGGGACCGTGCCGATGGGCACGGGGGAGTTGCGGAGAATCCACTCCCGCGTCGTGTGGATGTCCTTCCCCGTGGAGAGATCCATCACGGTGTCGGCGCCCCACAGGGTGGCCCAGCGCAGCTTCTCGACCTCGTCCTCGATCGACGATCGAACCGCGGAGTTCCCGATGTTCGCGTTGATCTTCACGAGAAAATTCCGGCCGATGATCATCGGCTCGAGTTCCACGTGACGGATGTTCGCCGGAATGATCGCGCGTCCTGAGGCGACCTCGGCCCGCACGAACTCGGCCGGGAACCCCTCGCGCGCGGCCACGAATTCCATCTCCGGCGTGATCTCGCCCCGACGGGCGTAGTACGCCTGCGTACCCACCACGCCGGATGCGCGCCGCGCCGCGATCCACGGCGCGCGCAGCTTCGGCAGACCCGCGCGGACGTCGTGGACTTCGGGACCACTGGTGTCGTACAGGCGCACGAAGGTGCCATCGGTGAGCGACACCTCGCGGTACGGGACCCGGAGTACCGCGTCTCCGGTGGCGCCGAGCGAGACGGACTGCTCGTCGTAGACCTTGCGAGAGCCGGGATAGGCAGATGTGAATGCAGTCATGGTGGTGTGCTGTCGGACGGGGAATTATACCCTCCGGCTCGGGCGCCCCCTGCCTGCTGGGGTTGTGCGAGCCGGGGACCTGCGCTGTAATGCGGGCATGCGAACATCTGCCTTCCTTCTGGTGTGGTGCCTCGCCGGCGCGACGGCACTCGCCCAGGTGCCGCCCCCCACGGGTCGCGGCGCGGGACCGGCGCAGCCGCCCGCTCCGGCCGCGCAACGGGCCCCACGCCCGGCGGCGAGAGCCACGCTGGCGCTGACCGTCACCGACACCGTGGGTGCCACGCTGCCGGGCGTCACGGTCACGTCGACCGGGGCCGCCGATCGGGAGGACGTGACCGACGCCAGCGGCCTCGTACGGTTCATCAACCTGCCGGCGGGCACGTACCGCGTGCGCTTCACGGGCGAGGCGGTCACCACGTTCGAGCGGGAAGTGATCATCCGCGCCGGGCAGAATCTGGCGCTCACCGTGGCCGTCACGCCGGCACCACCCCCACCGCCGCCGCCACCGCCGCCGCCACCGCCACCGCCCCCGCCGGAGCCGGTGATTGAGATCGGACCTCTCGGACAGCCTTTGTCGACGTCGGTGCTCGACCTGCTGGAACGTGACTTCGTGGGTCGCGATCCGCGTAAGGAGACCCTTCTGTCGTGCAGCGGCAACACCAGGACGATGATGGTCCAGCTCAATGAAGAACAGGCCACGCGGGTGTACGAGGGCGCGGACGCGGCCTACTACGTCCTCGGTGGTGAGGGACGGGCTACCGTGGATGGGCGCACCCTTCCCCTCGAGACCGGCAGCTATGTGTCGATCCCGCGCGGGACCGCCCACGGATTCGCCCGCCAAGGCCGGCGGCCACTAATTCTGCTCTTCGTACTGAGCGGCGAGGCGTGCACGGAGGCACGCTGACAGGGCACCGCCGGGCCAGGCACGGTAACGCCTGAAGGGGCAACCATGGCGACGCATCCTGGCACGGCGGCGATCCTGAGTCTCGTGATTCCCGGCGCGGGCCAGATCTACAACGGCGACTTCCTGCGTGGGATCTTCTGGCTGATCGTGACGCCGGGCCTGTGGCTTGGCACCGGCGGCCTGCTCGGCTGGGTGTGCCACGTCATCGCCGCCTACACGGCCCATCGCCGTGCGCGGGACAAGAGCCGCGGCTTCGCCTGACCCGCTGGCGCGGACTGCCACTCCGGGGAAGGGCGCGCGATTGCCGCGGCACGACTACCGCACCAGCACGAACGACAGGGCGGTGCGACCGTCCCGCAGGCCGGTCGCCAGGTCGATGCGCAGCACGTCGCGGCGACCGGGCATCGCCAGACGAACCCCCAGTCCAAGGTCGGCGTCATCGAGGGTCCCCGGCGTCAGTCGCCGCGAGGTGCGGACCACATCCAAGAACAGGGCGGGCGCGATCTGCGCCAGCGGATGCGGCCGGAACCACCGCTGTACCTCGAGGGATGCGCCGAGCGTGAGCCGACCGAGTCGATCGGCCCGGAGCCGCCCGTCCTCCAGCAGCGGGTGCGCGCGCAGCACCAGCGGACGTACTACGCCCGTGTCACCAGCCGGCAGGAGCACGGAGGGCGTCCCGGCGGTTGCCGTCTGAGCTCGGAGTTCCCCGACGACGCGGGACCCTCGTGTTTCCGAGCGCGACGCGAGCCGCACGCCGGCCTCGGCGATGCCGAAGGAACCACTGCGGCCGCTCCAGGCGGAGAGGCTGCCCTCTCCCGTGAGGCGGTCGCCGGCACTGGCAACAGCCACTCCCGCACGGCTGGTCAGCCGCACGTCCTGCCCGTTCCATCGCTCGACGCCACCATCGAGCTGCCATCGCAGGGCCGGCCCGATCCAGTCGGCCACGGAGAGGCGTCCACCCGTGAAACGGTCTGAGGTCGGCAGGGTGGTTGTGCGCTCCTCGTGGAACGCCGTCGCGCCCCAGACGCCTCCCCAGGGCGCGGGGGCACGGACACCCAGTTCGTACAGCGTGCGGTGCGGTCTGAAACGCCAGGCCGCGCTGAACTGCTCGCCGCCACCGGTGAACGAGCCCGTGGACAGGCGCACCTCGCGAACGGTGAGCGTCGATGCGGCCAGTGTGCCGATGGCACCCCAGCCACGCGGAAGACGCGGCGCCTCCACTACCGTCCCGCGCAGCTCTGCGCGACCGCCGGCCTGCGGCACGTACCCGAGGCGGGACGCGTCCGCCGATGGCAGCTCGGCGAGCCGGCGCCGCGCGCGCACGAGGGTGCCAGGGGTCAGCATCGTGCCGGTGTCCACATCGAGCAGTCGCTCGACGACCCGGTGACGCGTCCGCGACAACCCCTCCACCTGCACGAGATCGAGCACCGGCTGGCCGGCGTGGTTCCACGCCGTCAGCGCGTCGAGCCCCTCGCCTCGTACGAAGCGCGCGACGCCGAGCAGCTGCCACGCGTACGCATCGGCGGGGTCGTCACGCACGAGCACGGAGGCCAGGGCCTCCAGTTCGCCCCACCGTCGCTGCAGGAGACGAAGGCCCGCGAGTTCCCGCAGGGCGCCGGGCCCGGGGCAGGCCACGGCGGACGCGAGCGCCCGCTCGGCGGTGTCGAGCGCGCCGGCCCGTGCGGCAGCCACGGCCTCCTGGACGAGTGCCTCACAGCCCGCAGCCGGCTCCAGCACGTCGCCGTCGCGTGCGCGCGGCTCGCCGGTCAGGCCAGACTCCCCGCTACGGGCCGCGTCGCCCGGGAGGACGATGGCCATCCAGCGATCGGCCGCAGCCCAGCGACGCGAGAACTCTGCGGCCGGCATGACGATGAAGGGTGCGCGCGCCGGATCGTGCAGGACGACGGCACGTTCGTGCCAGCCGACGGCGACGACGTAGTGAAACGCGCCTGGACGGTCCTCGATGAGCAGCATCACGGGCCGCCCACGCCCGATCTCGCGCTGCAGCAGCCCGTCGTCTCCGGCGGTGGCCGCCGCGGTCCAGCCTCGGTCCGCGAGGTCGTCGACCAGCGCCTGGGTGCCGATGCCGCCGGCGGCCGGATTCACCAGGTGCGCGAACGCCTGCGCGTCGATGTCGCGCTGCCCCCAATACCGGAGCACCATGGCAGCCGCGGCTCCGCCACAGAGCAGTTCGCTCTGGGACAGGTAGGGAACGTCCAGCAGGGACAAGGGATCGGAGGGGCCGAGCACGGGCGGGACGGCCCCGGCGGCCTGGGCACGTGCCACCGCCGGGCAGGCGAGCAGCACCGCCAGCCCCGCAGCGGTCAGGAGGGCAAGCAGCCCCGGCGGCCGGCTGTCGCCCACCCGACGCCTGGACCACCCCTGCAGCCGGGGCACGGCCTACTTCACGGCGACGATCAGCAGGATGAGGGCGAGCAGTCCGATGATGATCATCGTGGTCGAGATCGTGACACGCGACTGACCGCCCGCGAGCGCCTGCTCGACCTGCCGGGCCTGCTCGCCGATGGCACGCAGGTCCTCCCCGTCGAGCGTGCCCACGGCAGACTCGGCCGTCCGAAGGTCGATGCCCGCACGTCCGGCAAGGTCGCGCACCTCGGGCAGTGACAGCGCCCGGAGGGCCGATTCGCGGTCCGCGGCCGCTTCGGCGGCGTGCTCCTGCAGCGCCTGATCGAGCGCGGCCTGCGGGGCGACGTGATCGGTCTGTGCCTGCACCCCAGGGGTGACGGTCATCACAACGCTCAGAACCAGTGTCGAAACGAGAAGTCGCATATGCGTCCGGTGCCTCCTGGCCGTTCATTGTAGCGGGCGACCGCGCCGGCGGCCACGTGATAAGGTCGGCAGACCTTTCCGTTATGCAGTCCGATCCGTACGCGCAGTGGGTGGAGGCCCTCCAGGCGCGCCACCTGAGAAGCCTCACACTGCCTGAGGTGGCGCGGGCGCTGCGTGCCCTTTCCTCCGCCTACGTCGAGCGTCGTCACCGGTTGTCGGCGTCCCTCGACGGCGACGGCAAGCGTGCGGCGTTCGCGCTCTACTACGCGCCGCTCCATTACCTCGCCGTTGCGCACGTGGTGCGGGCGTTGGGACTCGCGGCACCCGCGCCGGCAGGCATCCTCGACCTGGGTTGCGGCACGGGCGCGGCCGGCGCGGCGTGGGCACTGACGGCAGGCGGGGCGAGCGCGGTGCATGGCCTGGACAAACATCCCTGGGCGGTGGACGAGGCACGCTGGACCCTGAGAACGCTGGGTGTCCCGGGATCGGCGGCCCGCGGCGACGTCGATCGCTGGCGCAGGCCCGGCCGGGGCGAGGGCCTGGTGGCCGCCTACGTGCTCAACGAGCTTCCGGGCGAGAAGCGGAACCACGTCGAGACCCTCCTGCTGGCCGCCGGGGCACGCGGCGTGCGCGTCCTGGTGATCGAGCCGCTGGCGCGCGCTGCCGCGCCCTGGTGGGACCGCTTCGCGGAACGGGCATGCGCGGCGGGGGGACGTGTGGACGAGTGGCGGAGCGAGGTGGACCTGCCCGCGCCGGTACGGCAACTCGGCCTCGCAGCGGGACTCAGACCCTCGGAACTCCGCTTCCGGTCCCTCCTCATCGACTCAGCGAGCCGGGACTCGGGACCAGGCACTACCCCGCCCCCGCTCTGACCCGGCGCACTGTCGAGGCATCGAAGGCAGCGGCCCGGCCGCGGACGACCGACCCTATCCCCCCAGCAGGTCGTCCAGGTGATCGAGACGCTCGTTGGAACCGAGCAGCGTGAGCACGTCGCCCTGCCGGATCATCTCGTCGGCGGCGGGTGCGATGTTGGTGACGATGCCGTCGCCGGCCTCTCCGCGACGCTTGACGGCAATGAGCGTGAGGCCGAACTTCGGTCGCAGCTCGAGCTGCTTGAGCGTCCGCCCGACGAAGGACGCCGGGGCCGGAACCTCCACGATGCTGAAGTCCCGGGAGAGCTCCACGTAGTCGAGCACGTTGGGCATGACGAGGCTGTGCGCCACCCGGATGGCCATCTCACGCTCGGGGAAGATGACCCGGGACACCCCGAGCTTCTCCAGGATCCGCCCGTGCAGCGGCGTCACGGCCTTGGCGACAATCGTCTCGACGCCGAGCTCGCGCAGCTGCATCACGACCAGCAGACTCGCCTCGATGTTCTCGCCAATCGACACGACCGCCGTGCCGATGTCCCCGAAGCCTGCCGCCCGCAGGGCCTTGTCGTCGGTCGCGTCGATCTGCAGCGCCTGACTGATGCTGTCGGCCAGGGCGTGCACACGCGCCTCGTCACCGTCCACGCCCACCACGTCGTGTCCGAGTTCGGTCAGGGTGACCGCCATCGCGGACCCGAACCGCCCCAGACCAATGACTCCGAATTGTCTGCGCTTGCCCACCGACCCTCCTGCCTGCTCACTATCCGATCAGGAACCTGCCCTCTGGATACCTGACGGGCGACGGGCCGTTTCCGCGCGCAATGGCGACGGCGAGCGTCAAGGGCCCCACACGCCCCATGAACATCATGCCAGCCAGCAGGATCCGTCCGAACGACGAGAAATGCCCCGCGAGACTCACCGGCGCCCCACCTTCGCCCATCGAGAGACCGACGGTGCCGAAAGCACTGGTCGTCTCGAACAGCGTCGGCAAGAGCCCGCGTCCCTCGGAGACCAGCAGCACGGCGGCCATCACGTTCAGCGCAAGGAAGCCGAGCAGACAGATGGAGAACGCGCGGGCGACGACCGCGGGGGGGATGCGGCGCCTGAAGAGCGTGGGCTCTGCCACGCCACGCACCATGCCCCAGACCACCGCCACCGTGATGCTGAAGGTGCTGATCTTGACGCCGCCCCCGGTGCCTCCCGGCGCGGCGCCGACGAACATCAGCACCAGCATCACGAGCAGGCTGGCTGGCGCCATTGCGCCGATATCGAGGGTATTGAAGCCAGCAGTCCTCGGCGTCACGGCCTGGAAGAACGCCGCAAGGAGCGCCTCGCCCGGACCAAGGGGCCCGAGCGTGCGTGGGTTCGTCCACTCCAGCGCCAGCATGACGGCCGTGCCCGCGACGATGAGGGCACCCGTGAGCGTCAGGACGAGGCGCGTGTGGGGAGACAGCCCGCGCAACCGCCGCACGCGCCCGATTTCGGTGAGCACGACGAAGCCGAGTCCGCCGGCGATGACCAGGAGCGAGATCACGATGTTGACCAGCCAGTCGCCGCGGTAGCGCATCAGGCTGTCGGGAAACAGTGCGAATCCGGCGTTGTTGAACGCGGACACGGAGTGGAACACACCCAGATAGGCGGCACGGGCCAGCCCGTGCTCCCCCGCCCACCCGGCCGTGAGCAGCAGGGCCCCGGCGCACTCGAAGGCGAGTGTGAGCTTGAGTACCGTGAGCACGAAGTGCGCGAGACCCTCCATGGTCTGCACGTTGAGGGCTTCCTGCAGCGTGAGCCGATCGTGCACCGTCAGCTGGCGGCCGAGGGCCACGCCGACGACCGTCGTGACGGCCATGTAGCCCAGGCCACCCAGCTGGATGAGGACGAGCACCACCAGCTGGCCGAAGACCGACAGGTCCGCCGGCGTGTCGACGACGATCAGACCGGTCACGCACACCGCGGACGTCGCGGTGAACAGCGCATCCAGGAACGACAGCGGTTCGCGCGCGGCCGACAGGGGCAGGCGAAGCAGCACCGCGCCAGCCAGGATCATCGCGGCAAAGCCGAGCACGAGCACCTGAGCGGGTGCGAACCGACGGCCGGTCCTGGCGGAACCGGCTGCCGCGTCGGCGGACGGCTCCAGACGCCTCAGCACCGGCCTGCGCTCATGTCGGGTGTACGAGCTGGCGCTTTGCAGCTCAGCCAGCCACCGGCAGTGTACATCGGGCGCGCATGAGAGCGCGCGGACAGGGACGCCGCCGGTGCGGCCGGTTCACGGACGGACGGGAGAGGGTATCGCGTGCGCGACAGCCCCGCCCGCCCCGTTGCGTGCGCTACCCGCGTTGCGCGCGGAGGAGATCCCGGATCTCGGTGAGGAGCTTCTGCTCGGCAGGTGGCTCCACCACCACCACAGGTGCCGGCGGCTCCTGCTTTCGGAGGCGGTTGATGCCCTTCACCACGATGAAGAGCGCCCACGAGACGAGCAGGAACGAAATGACGGCATTGAGGAAGGTGCCGAGCGCCAGCACCGACGCGCCGGTCTCCCGCGCCGCCTCCACCGTGGTGAACCCCTCGGCGCCGGTCGGGTTGCGAAGCACGATGAAGAGGTGGCTGAAATTGGGTGTGCCCAGCACACCCGATACGACGGGGAGCAGGATGTCGGTGACGAGCGAGGACACCACGGTGCCGAACGCGGCGCCGATGATGATCCCGACCGCCATGTCCACCATGTTGCCCTTGACCGCAAATTCCTTGAATTCCTTGAGCATTTCTCCTCCGTGTGAGCCGGCCTGGTCATACGGATCCCCATGTGGGACCACGACCGTTCGGGCCGACGAATCTTATCCCCACCGGTGACCTGGCACGGGAGCGCTGCAGCCAGCGGCGGCGCGCGTCGCTCACTGCGCCGGCTGGCTGAGGCCGAATCCGAGACGCGGGACGTAGAATGCGGGCATGCGGATCGTCGCCGTTGGCGTGCTCGCGATCCTCCTTGCCTGGTCCACATCGGAGGCGCCCTCTGCCCAGACGGTCCCCTCCGCGCCACGCGTCGTGGTGGCCGAACTCGAGACCATCATCCATCCCGTCTCGGCTGAGTTCGTGAGCGACGTGATCGACAGGGCCGACGCCGCGGAGGCGGAACTCGTCGTGTTCCTGTTGCGAACGCCGGGGGGGCTGCTGGACTCGACCCGGACGATCGTCTCCCGGATGATTGCGTCGCGCACTCCGGTCGTCATGTTCGTGGAACCGCCCGGGGCCAGGGCAGCGTCGGCCGGCTTCGTCCTGATGATGGCGGCCGACGTGGCAGCCATGGCGCCAGGGACACACATCGGCGCGGCCCACCCCGTATCCGGGACGGGCGAAGCCATGGACGACACGGCATCGGAGAAGGCGGCGGCCGACACGGCGGCCTACGTACGGTCTCTCGCCGATGCCAGGGGTCGAAACGTGGCGCTCGCGGCCGAGGCCGTCACCGAGAGCCGTGCATTCACCGAGCGCGAAGCGCTCGAGGCCGAGCCGCCGCTCGTCGATCTGGTCGCCGACGACGTCGATGCCCTGCTGCGCGCCCTGGATGGCCGCACGATACGCCGGTTCGACGGCACCGAGGTGACGCTCCATCTCGCCGGCGCCACCAGGACGCCGGAGCGCATGACGTGGCGACAGCGCTTCCTCAGCACCATCGCCCATCCGCAGCTGGCGTCCCTCCTGCTGACATTGGGCATCCTCGGGCTGACCGTGGAGCTCTGGAATCCCGGCGCCATCGTTCCCGGCGTGGCCGGCGGGCTCTGCCTGCTGCTGGCGTTCTTCGCGTTCCAGATCCTTCCGGTGAGCACGACTGCCCTCCTGCTCGTGCTGTTCGGCCTCGTGCTGCTGGCACTCGAGCTCACGGTCCCCAGCTTCGGTGTCCTTGGCGTCGGAGGCATCATCAGCCTGTTCTTCGGGTACGTGATGTTCTCCGACACCGTTCCGGGTGTGACGGTCGGGCTCGGCACGATCGTCCCGCTCGTGCTTGGCGTCGCAGCGGTCTTCCTCTTCCTCGGGCGCCTCGCCCTCGCGTCACAGCGTGCGCCGGCCGCCACGGGCGCCGAGGGGCTGCGCGGGGCCAGGGGGCGCGCACGCGCGGCGTTGACACCGGAGCAGGAAGGCCTCGTCGATCTCCACGGGGAGATCTGGCGCGCCATCAGCCGCGCACCCGTGGACCCGGGCCAACCGGTGCGGGTCACGGCCGTCCACGGCCTCACACTCACGGTCGAACCGGCAGTCGAATCGACGGGCGCCCACGGGCGCGAAGAAGGAGAACCCTGATGGACGGTCTGCCCCTCTCGCCCGCGCTCCTGTTCCTCGTCGTCGTGGTCTTCTATTTCTTCAGCTCCATCCAGATCCTCGCGGAGTACGAACGCGGGGTCATCTTCCGCCTGGGCAAGCTCCTGCCCGCGACGAAGGGGCCCGGCGTGATCCTGGTCTTCCGGCCGATCGACCGCATGGTGCGGATCAGCCTCCGAACGGTCGTTCACGACGTTCCGCCCCAGGACATCATCACGAGGGACAACGTCTCGGTGAAGGTGAACGCGGTCGTGTACTTCAGGGTGATCGATTCGCGGCGTGCCGTGGTGGAGGTGGAGAACTACCTGTACGCGACCTCCCAGCTCGCGCAGACCACCCTGCGCAGCGTCCTCGGGCAGGCGGAACTCGACGACCTGCTGGCCGAACGCGACCGTCTGAACCAGGAACTGCAGCGGATCCTCGACAACCAGACCGATCCCTGGGGCATCAAGGTCTCGTCAGTGGAGGTCAAGCACGTCGATCTCCCGCAGGACATGCAGCGCGCGATGGCCCGCCAGGCCGAAGCAGAACGGGAGAAGCGCGCGAAGATCATCCACGCCGAAGGCGAACTCATCGCCTCCGAGAAGCTGTCGCAGGCGGCCGCGGTGCTCGACAAGGTGCCCGGTGCGCTGACGCTGCGCTACCTGCAGACCCTGACCGAAATCGGGTCGGAACAAAGCTCCACGATCGTGTTTCCGCTGCCCGTGGAATTGTCGAGGCTGTTCACCGAGTCGATGCGGAAGTCCTGACCCCGCCCGGCGTGCTCAGGTCGCGCTCCATCGGGCGTTGCGCCAGGGCTCCGTCCGGAAGAACACGAGGACGGTGAGCACCTCGAGCCTGCCAATCCACATCAGCAGGGTGAGAACCACCTTGCTGACGGGATGGAGGCCCGCGAAGCTGGCCATCGGCCCGACGGCATCGAAGCCGGGACCGATGTTCCCGAGACACGCGATGGTGGCCGTGATGCCCGTGATCAGGTCGGCCCCGAGCGCCACCACGATGGCAACGCCCACCGAAAACGAGAGCAGGTAGAACAGCATGAACACCTGCACGCTCCGCAGAATGGGCTCGGGAACGACGCGTCCACCCAGCTTCACGGGGAGGACGGCCCTCGGGTGGAGGGTCCGGGTCAGTTCGCGCAGGGTGTAGCGCGCCATCAGGACGTGCCGGACGACCTTCGGCCCACCGCCGGCCGATCCCGCGCAGCCGCCGATGAACATCAGCAGGAAGAGCACCATCTTGGCCTGGTCGCTCCAGAGCTGGAAGTCGGCGCTGGCGTAACCGGTCGTCGTCAGGATCGACACGACCTGGAAGACGCCGTGGCGCAGGGCCTCCCAGGGTGCCAGCCCGTCCCGCACGAGGAACAGGGCCAGCGCGGCCGTGGCCACGAGGACGACGGCCGTGTAGGCCCTGAACTCCTCGTCCTTGAACAGCGCCGTCCGGTTGCCGCGAAGCGCCCGGTACTGCAGGGCGAAGTTCGCGCCCGCCACGAACATGAACGCGACGATGATCCACTCCACCGTCGCACTCTGGTAGCCGGCGATGGAGAGCGGGTGCGGTGAGAAGCCGCCGGCCGCCAGCGTGGTCATGGCGTGGCACGCGGCGTCGAACACGGACATGCCGGCCATCACCAGGGCCAGCACCTGCAGGACGGTCAGCCCCGCGTAGACCTGCCACAGGGCGAGCGCCGTATGGCGCAACTGCGGCGTGAGCTTCTCCTCCTCGGGGCCAGGAGCCTCGGCGAAGAACAGCTCACGCCCGCCGATGGCGAGGCGGGGAAGCACGGCCACGAAGAGGGCTATGACACCCATGCCCCCGATCCACTGCGTCATGGCCCGCCAGAAGTAGATGCTCCTGCCGTAGGCACTGAAGTCCACGAAGATGGTGGCCCCCGTCGTCGTCAGGCCGGACATGGCCTCGAACAGGGCATCGATCAGGCCGAGACCGGCGAACGCGTAGGGCACGGCTGCGAGGTGGGCTACGAGCAGCCACGTGACCGCCACGCAGGCAAGACCCTCGACGCGCCGCATGTGCTCGGATGCACGGCCGGCCGCGGCGCCGGCCACCCGAAGCAGGCCCGCCCCCGATGCGAACGTCAACACGAGTGCGGCCAGGAAGCCCGCAAGGTCCGCCCACTCCCGGTACACGACGGCAATGAGCACGGCCGGCAGGAAGGTGGCGGCGAACAGCCGCACGAGCACGCCGGTGATGTAGAGGATGACCGGAAGGCGCATCCGCTAGGCCCTGGTCCCCGTGAAGAAGTCGCGCACGCGATCGGCGGCCGCCTTGGTCACGAACACCAGCAGGCGATCCCCGGGCTCGATCCGGTCGTGCCCGCGCGGCACGATGGCCTGGCTCCCTCGCAGGATGGCGCCCACGATGCTCTCCCTCGGCGGGGCCATGTCACGCAGCGCCCGCGCAGCGTAGTCCGCGGGCACCTGCAGTTCGAGAATGCTCCCGGCACCCTGTTCCACGAGCGCCAGCAGGCGCGCCGTGCCACCCTCGATCTGGTTGAGCGCGGAGGCCACCGCCGCGCCCCTGGCGGAGATGGCCACGTCGATGCCCACGCGCTCGAACAGGCGCAGGTTGGCCTGCCGGCCCACCCGGGTGATGACCCTGCGCACACCCAGCTGTCTGGCCAGCAGCGAGGCCAGCAGATTCCGCTCGTCGTTGTCGATCACCGATACGAGGACATCGCTCCGCCCGATGTCCTCCGCCTCCAGGAGCTCGAGGTCGGTGCCGTCACCGGACAGGACCAGCGTGCGCCTGAGCCGTCCGGCGATGAGGGCGCCTCGCTCCTCGGAGCGCTCGATGACCACGACGTCCATCGAGTCTTCCAACCGCTCGGCGAGACGGAAGCCGACGTCACCTCCCCCGATGATCGTCACGCGCTGCCGGCGCTCGTCGGTGCCGCCGAGGAGCCTGCGGCGCACGTCCTGCAGGGCATCCGGTGTGCCCATCACCACGATGCGATCGCCCGACGCGAGCTGGCTGTCACCCCGTGGAATGAAGAAGGACTCGCCGCGCCGCACCGCCACGAGCAGCGATCCGGCCGGGAAGTGCAGGTCGGCGATGGGACGGGCGGTCACCGACGCCCCCGCATCGAGCTGGTACTCGAGGAGCCTGATGGCCCCGTCGGCGAAGACCTCGGCGTCGAGCGCACCCGGAGCACCGATGATCCGCTCGATGTCGGCCGCCAGCTGCGCCTCGGGCCAGATGATGCGGTCGATGCCGAAGCGGGCCAGGCCCTTCTGTTCGGCGGGCATCTCGACGAAGTCCTGCCGTGACACGAAGCAGAACGTACGGGGCGAGGCCACCTGGTTGGCCAACGCGCAGGCGACGATGTTCACCTCGTCGAGGCCGGTGCAGGCGACGAACACGTCGGCCTTGTCCACGCTGGCACGCTGGAGGACATCGCTGCTCGTCCCCGTGCCCTGGAGGAACTGAACATCCAGGCGTTCGAAGCGGTCGGCCACCGACGATTTCTGGTCCACCACGATGACGTCGTGCTGGGCGGAAAGCGCCTGGGCCAGCGAGAACCCGATCTCACCTCCACCGACGATGACGACGCGCATGCCTGCTGATTCTAGACCGGAGCGGACCGGGCTCCCGGGTGATCGTGGGCGCACACATCCGCGCGAGGAGCGCGATCAGGCCGGCGGAACGACGAATGGCGGCCTGAAGAAGGTGAGCATGCGCCCCCAGTACATCACGGCGATCCACAGGAGCAGCGACAGACCGCCGGCGAGGCGGGCGCGGGGGTGCAGGCGTTCGCCCGGCAGCGCCGTCCGCACGGCGGCATCGAGGCCGGAGACGTAGTACGCAGCCATGTTGAGGCCCGCGAGCCCGATGCAGAGCAGCTTGAAGTGGAAGGCCCAGTTGTACAGGTATTGGTAGGGCGCGCCGGCAAAGAAGACGACACCGGTGGCCACGTTCAGCAGGAAGCCGGCCACGCCCCACGGCAGCAGCCGGCGAAGCGCTCCGGGCGGCACCGCCCGCACCAGTCCGAGCAGGCGGAGGTCCCACGCGCCGACGGTGCCCGCGAGCAGCGCCATGCCGAGAAAGTGGAGGGTTTCGGCCGCCGGCCACACCCAGCGCTGGCCCGTCGCGAACGACGACAGGCTGGTCGTTTCGACCCACGTGGCGAACGCCCGCACGATGTCGTCCATGTCTCCCCCTAGAACGTGCTCCCCGGGCCGAGATACGCCATCAGCCGCCCCGCCACGGTGGCGCCGGTCCAGGCCAGCAGCGACCCGGCAGCCACCAGACGTGCCTGAGGCGGCAGGCGGCCCCCCGACGACACGGCGGCCCGTATCACGGCGGGCTTGAGCCAGGTCATGTGCAGCATGCCCACCGCCACGAAGGCCAGCTTCACCCAGAACACGGGCATCATCGTCTTCGTGGTGGCGTCCGCGGCCAGCAGCACCACGCCCGAGAGCGCGTTGATCCAGAATCCCGCCCACATCACCGGCATGAAGCGCACCACCGAGGCCAGCGGCCACGACCTGGCGACGCCCAGCAGCCGGAGATCCACGGCGGTGCTCAGGCCCACGAGGAACGCGAGACCGAGCGTGTGGAGGAAGAGCACGGTGGGATACGCCCAGACGGAGTCCGACTCCCGCACCCAGCTCGCGAAGGCACTGGCCTCGAGCAGATCCAGCATGCTCACTGCCCGCGGGCTCCGCCTGTCAACGGCCGGCCGTCCGGAAGAGATCGTCTGCAGCGGTGAGCACGGTCCACCGCAGACGATACGGGTAGCCGGGGTGAGACGCCAGGAAGTCGTGCACGAGACGGGCCGCCGCCGGGGTCCGGTGCCCGCCGAGGAGCGAAGCCGTCCAGCGCAGGGGGAAGAAGATGTCGCCGGTGCGCTGCACCTCCTCCAGCAGGAGCAGTCCCGGCTCGATGAACCGCTCGGCGTGTGCGGCACGAAGCGGGTGGTTGAGGTACGCGAGCGACTCGAGGACCCACGGTTCACGACGCCGCTGCTCGACCTGTCCGAGGCGCGCGAACGCGGCCTCGCGGACGGCCTGGTCGGCTGAGAGTGCCGGCTGCACGAACCGCAGCCGGGCCTTGCGATCCGGATCCATCGTCCGTTCCACCTGGGCGGCGACGACGGCCTCTGCGGCGTCCACGCCGCGCACGGCGAGCTCCATCGCCATGGCAATCTCGTCGGTCTCGGCCAGCGGAAGTCCCGGTATCGACGTGTCCCTCGCCCAGACCTCGTGCATCCAGGCCAGACCGCCGGGCGTGAGCACGATTTCCCGGAACGCGGCGAACCAGGCCGCCTTCAGCCCCGAGGTCGGCGCCCGGGCGAGGCCCGCCCGGAGCACGGGCTCCAGCGTCTCGGCGCGGGCCATCCGGTCCTCGAGTTGCACGAATCGCCAGAACGCGCGCACGAGGTACCGCAGGGCGCGCTGGACGTTCTGCTCGTCCGGCTCCACCGGCGCCGCGCGGACGACCATGTCCACGAACTCCCGCGCGCTGAGCGCCCCGTCGAGCATCTCCTCCCAGAGCGCCACCCACGCCGCGCCCCGTACCAGCGGATCGGGCACGTCCTCGATGTGCGCCACGAGGTAGCGGCGGCTCGCCTCGTCGAGGACGAAGCGCCCGTAGCCGAGACCATCCGAGCCGGGAAGGACGAACAGGGGCAACGGATGCCCCGCGACCACGACCTCCGTCCGGCTGGTCGCGGCACGGACCTCCACGTGTTCGAGCCCGTTGGTCCGGCCGAGCGTGACGCGGAAGCGCTGGGGCCACAGGAGTCCGCGATCGAAGGGATCGCTGGCCACCAACTCCAGCGAGCCGACGCGCCCACCGGCATCCACCGTGAGTGCCGTGGTCAGCACGGGCCGACCCCGCTGTTCGATCCAGGCGTCGCTCCAGGCGCGAACATCCTCTCCGCTCAGGCGATCGAGTTCATCCACCAGGTCGAGCCACCCGGCGTTCCCGTTGGCGTGTCGGCGCAGGTAGGCGCGGAGCCCATCCCGAAAGGCCACCTCGCCCACCATGCCTTCGAGCTGCCGCAGGGCAATGGGCGCCTTCTGGTAGATGACGGCCCCGTACAACTGCCCGGCATCGAGCAGGTTGGAAAGCGGTTGGCGGATGGCGTTGGTGCCCGCCGTGCGATCCACGTCGTAGGCTGCCGGGTGATGGGCCAGGAGGAAGCGCAGGTCGTGGTTCAGCTCAGGGAACGACGGGTTCACGATGCGGGCGGCCATGAAGTTGGCGAACACCTCCTTCATCCAGACATCGTCGAACCAGCGCATGGTGACGAGGTCGCCGAACCACATGTGCGCGGTTTCGTGTGCGATCAGGCTCGCTCGGTCGAGCCGCTGGTTCTGCGTCGCGCTCTCCTCGAGTAGCAGGGACGACGCGTTGTACAGGATGGCGCCTGGATGCTCCATGCCGCCGAACTGGAAGGACGGGACGAGCACGACGTCGAACTTGCCGAAGGGGTAGGGAATGCCGGTGTAGTCCTCGAGCCAGGCCAGCGCGGTGGCGTGCAGGTCGAAGACGGCGTCCCGGTTGCGCGCCAGCCTCGCCGGATCGCGCTCCCGATGAAACATCCGGAAGGTGCGCCCGTCGCGCACGGCCGTCTCGACCGAGAGGCGCCCGGCCACGAAGGAGAACAGGTAGGTGGAGATCGGCGTCGTCTCCGCGAACTCCACGCGCGCACGGCCCGCCCCGGTGACGCGGCGCAACTCGGCGCCGTTGGACACGGCGACCCAGTCGTCGGGAATGGTCAACGCCAGCGTGTAACGGGCCTTGATGTCCGGCTGATCGAAACAGGGAAACGCCAAGCGGGCACGCGCGGGCACGAACAGGCTGTACAGGAAGTCGTCGCCGCGGTTCAGCGGCTCGTCGCCCACGTCGAACTCGATCGAGAGGCGATTGGGACCCGCCGCCGTGTCGGCCGCCGCGACGATGAGGTGATCGTCGGTGAACCGGGGCGCGATGTCGCGTCCGCGGGTGCGGACCACGCGCACCCGGTCGGCCGCGCGGGCGAAATCCAGCACCACGTCGCGCGGGCGGTCGAGGGTGAAGGACAGGTCCAGGTGCCCACGCAGCGCGCGGTCGAGCGCATCGGGCACCTCGAGTTCCAGTGCGTACCGGACGTCGGCGAGCGCAGCGGCGCGCTCGCGCGCGAGCCCCTCGGACACGCCGGGCCCGGGGTTCGAGGGTTCCGTCACCTGTGCGGCAACCAGTAGGAGGGCCAGCAGACTGAGCATGGTGCACACACCGACACGGCGCCCGCGCCTAGAGTCCCACCCCGAAGGCACGCTGGACGAACCAGTAGGCGCCAGCGGCGATGACCACCAGAGACCCGGCGATCGCTACACGTCGTCCGGCGACCTCGCTTCGCGCGCGGATGAGGGCAAGCACGCTGGCGACGACGAGCACGATCGCGACCTGCCCGATCTCGACACCCAGGTTGAACGAGAACAATGACCATCCGAGCGCTTCACGTGGCAGGCCGAACTCGCGCAGCACGTAGGCGAACCCGAAGCCGTGCACGAGCCCGAACACCAGTGCCGCCCAGGCTCGCAGGTCACGACCGGCGCCTCGCACCAGGTTGTCGGCACCCACGAAGACGATGCTCAGCGCGATGGCCGGTTCGACCAGCGTCGCCGGGGGTGAGACCAGGTCGAGGGCCGCCAGCGACAACGTGATGCTGTGGCCGATCGTGAAGGCGGTGACGATCCGCAGGAGCGCCCACCAGCTGCCACCGAGCAGGAGCAGGCCGACCAGGAAGAGGATGTGATCGGGCCCGATCAGGATGTGCTGCACGCCTGACGGCACGAACGTCTGGACGACCGCGAGCATCCCCTGTGCCGTGCCGGCGAAGTAGCGGCGTTCGGGGCTCTCGGCGTTGAAGATCATCTGCTGGCGCAGCGTGTCGCCCTCGTAGACGTTCACGAACGTCTGGTGGAGCGGGTCGTACGGGAACAGGTTCGTGTCGAGGGCCAGCGCCGCCGGACGCGGGGTCTCGGCCCGGAACCGGAGCCGGATCGCCTGCTGGTCCGGGACCGCCTCCACGGCGAGGAACTCGAGCGGGAGCGCCCCGGTCGTCCGCAGACTGAAGCGGGGCTCGAGCAGGCCGGCAATGAGACCGACCCGCGTCCGCAGGAACTCCGGATCCAGGAGCTGCTCGGCAGGGCTGATGCCCAGGTCGTTGGCCACGTCGAGCACGTGCACCACGAGTTCGCCCTCGATCGCCGTGTCCCCGATGCGGAGATCGAGGTAGCTGAACGGCGACGGGTGCGCCGAGACCAGCCCCGGAAACAGCAGCAGGAGCCACACGCCAAGGGCTGCACAAAGACGGGCGCGCATGAAGGCCGCATTCTACCTCCCCGCCTCCGCCTGGCGGCGCGGCTCCCCCCTCGACATAGCGGCGGAATGCTCGGTCGTGGCGCCTGGCCACCCGGGCGCCTCGCCGCCCTCGGTGCTGCGCTCCGACTATGAGATGGGTCCTAGACGCGGCGGTACGAGCGGGAGAGGCGCTGATTGACGCGCGTCACGAGCCTGCGAGGCAGGTACCGCACGAGGGCGGCGAGCCCACGGTTGACGAGGCCGGTCACCACCACGGGGCGCCCCGCCATCACCGCCTCGAAGCCCTCCGCGGCGACGTCCGCCGCATCCATCCAGAGCCACGGCGGCAGCCGGCCGACCATCGCCCTGGTTCCGGTTACATCGTGGAACTCGCTCCGCGTGAAGCCCGGGCAGACGGCCGTGACGTGGACGTTGCGGTGGCCCACCTCGTGGGCCAGCGCTTCCGAGAAGCGCACGAAGAAGACCTTGGCGGCGGCGTACATCGTGTGGCCGCCGGGTGCCGGCGCCAAGGCGGCAAGCGACGCCACGTGGATGATCCGCCCGTAGCCGCGCTCCACCATCGCGGGCAGGACCAAGTGTGTGAGTTCCGCCGGCGCGAGCAGGGACACACGCAGGAATCTCTCGTGCGCGTCCCAGGGGCTGGCAAGATACGCACCGGGAAGGCCGTACCCCGCGCTGTTGACGAGCACGTCAACGGCCAGCGCCTGACCCGAAAGCATGCTCCACAGTCGGGCGGGCGCCCCGGGCTCGGCGAGGTCGAGCGTCATCACGTGCGCGCGCACGCCGTACGCGCCTTCCAGCCGCCCGGCCAGCGCGCGGAGCCGATCCTCGCGACGGGCGCACAACACGAGATCGAACCCGTGGCTCGCGAAGACTTCGGCAAAGGCGGCGCCGATACCTGAGGAGGCGCCGGTGACCAGCGCCGTGCGACGTGCGCTCACTCCAGCCTTCGAAGGATGAGGCACTTGAGGTAGGACGTCTCGGGTGCCCCGAGCAGCGCCGGATGGTCGCGCCCCTGGGTCCGCCGCTCGACGACGGCCATCGAGATCCGGCTGTCGGAGGCCGCCTCGCGGACCACGTCGAGAAACGTCACCTCGTCCACGTTGTACGAGCAGCTGCAGGTCACGAGCACTCCGCCGGGCGGCAGCAACCGCATCGCGCGGAGGTTGATCTCCTTGTACCCCGAGAGCGCCTGTGGCACCGAGGCCTTGTTCTTGGCGAACGCCGGCGGGTCGAGCACGATCGTGTCGTAGCGGGCGTCATCGCGCTCGAGGCGGCGAAGTTCGTCGAACACGTTCACGGCACGCGCCTCGAGGTGGTCGATGCCGTTGCGCACCGCGTTGGCGGTCGTGCGCGACACGGCCTCTTCGGACACGTCGAGGCACTCGACCGACTCGCACGTCCCAGCCAGGTACAGGCCGAAGCCGCCGTTGTAGCTGAAGCAGTCGAGCAGACGGCCGCGCGCGTACCGGGCGGCCGCCTCGCGATTCTCGCGCTGGTCGAGGAAGAGGCCCGTCTTCTGGCCCTTCCACGGGTCGACGAGGTAGGACACTGGCCCCTCGCGCACCTCGATGTCTGCGGGTACGTCCCCGTACAGCAGACGGACCTCCTGCGGCAGGCCTTCGAGTGCACGCACGCGCGGGTCGTTGCGCGCCAGGATGCCGGTGGGGCGCATCAGCTCCACGAGCGTCTGGACGACGAGCGGTACGAGGCGGTCCATCCCCTGGGAGAGGGCCTGCAGGACCAGCCAGTCGCCGTACCGGTCCACCACCAGCGACGGCAGCAGGTCGGCCTCGCCGTGCACCAGCCTGTATGCGGTGGCGTCGATAGCGAGAGAGGCCCGGTACGCCGCGGCCCTGGCAAGCCGCTCGCCCACGAGGGTTCCGGTCACCGGCGCGTCTCCTCGCGTGAGCATGCGCAGGGTGATCTGGGAACGGTCGCTGAAGAGCGCCTGGCCGAGCCGACGCTCACGCGGACCCACGACGGTCACGATGTCGCCGGCTTCCGCCTGGACGTCGACGACATCGGAGCGGTACACCCAGGGGTGTCCGCCGGCGATACGATTCTCGCCGCGGCCCGCGACGCGTGCCATGGGAAGGGGAAGGGTCATGGTTGTGCCCGCACAGGGTCGGGCGAGGCCCATAGTACAATTTCCGTCCATGTCCAACGCGACTCTCTCCCTCATGAACCGTACGCTCGCCGATGCCGACCCCGAAATCGCCGCAGCCATCGGCGCCGAAACCAGGCGCCAGGCCGAAGGTCTGGAGCTCATCGCCTCCGAGAACTTCGTGAGCAGCGCCGTCCTCGAAGCGGCGGGCTCGGTGATGACGAACAAGTACGCGGAGGGATACCCGGGACGTCGGTACTACGGCGGGTGCGAGTTCGTGGACGCCGCGGAATCGCTGGCCATCGCCCGGGCCAAGGCTCTGTTCGGCGCCGAGCACGCGAACGTCCAGCCGCACTCCGGCGCACAGGCCAACATGGCCGTGTACCTGACCCTGCTGGCGCCCGGGGACACCGTGCTCGGGATGAACCTTGCGCACGGCGGCCATCTCACGCACGGCCACCCGCTCAACTTTTCCGGCAAGCTCTATACCATCGTGCCCTACGGGGTGCGCCAGGACGACGAACGCATCGATTACGAGGAACTGGAGCGGCTCGCCCACGAGCGCCGGCCGAAGATGATCATCGCCGGGGCCAGCGCCTACCCCCGCATCATCGATTTCGAGCGGATTGCCGCCGTCGCGCGGGCGGTCGGGGCGCCCCTGTTCGTGGACATGGCCCACGTGGCGGGCCTCGTAGCGGGCGGTGTCCACCCGAGCCCCGTGCCCCACGCCGACTTTGTCACCTCCACGACGCACAAGACGCTCAGGGGCCCCAGGTCCGGCCTCATCCTGTGCCGCGAGCAGTACGCGAAGGATCTGGACCGGGCCGTGTTCCCGGGCATCCAGGGTGGCCCGTTGATGCACGTCGTCGCCGCCAAGGCCGTGTGCTTCAAGGAGGCCCAGGAGCCGGCCTTCGCCGACTATCAGCGGCAGGTGGTGGCCAACGCGTCGCGCCTGGCCGCGGCCCTTTCGAGCAGCGGCTTCCGACTCGTCAGCGGCGGCACGGACAATCACCTGGTCCTGGTGGACGTCTTCTCCAAGGGCCTGACCGGCAAGGTGGCAGAAGCGGCGCTCGGCAAGGCCGGGATCACGGTGAACAAGAACGCCATTCCGTTCGACCGGAACCCGCCGATGGTGGCGAGCGGTATCCGTGTCGGGACGCCGGCCGTCACGACGCGGGGCATGCGTGAACCCGAGATGGACCTCATCGCGGAGTTCATGGGCCGCGCGCTCGCCTCGCCCGACGACGACAGGGTGCTCGAGGCCGTGAAGCAGGAGGTCCACCAGCTGTGCGAGCGGTTCCCGCTCTACGAGTCGCGCGCGAGGGCCTGACGTTCGTCCGGGCCGCGCGCCGCCCGTGCCCCCCATGACCCTGGCCAGCACGGTCGCCGAGGTGTTCGCCGACGGCGGCGCGCTGGCCCGCACGATCGAAGGCTACGAGCCGCGTGCGGGACAGCGCCTCATGGCGATGCGCGTCGCCGACGCCGTGGATGCCGGCGGCATCCTGCTCGCCGAGGCCGGCACCGGCACCGGCAAGACGCTCGCGTACCTGGTCCCGGCTGTGCTCAGCCGGGTACGCGTCGTCGTTTCCACCGGCACCAAGAACCTCCAGGAGCAGATCTTCTTCAAGGACGTGCCCGCGTTGCGGGCGGCGCTTGGGATCGACGTCTCCGCGACGCTCATGAAGGGGCGCAGCAACTACCTGTGCCTCCACCGCCTCTCCCTCTACCGTGAAGGCGTCGAGGCCGGGACCTCCCGAATCGGGCGGTTGGTGGAGTCGGCCGATCAGGTTCTCCTGCCGATCATCGAGGCCTGGGCCGCTGACACCGCCACGGGTGACCGGGCCGAACTGCGCGATCTGCCGGAGGATCTGCCGCTCTGGACGGAGCTTGCGGCCGATGCCGACCGCTGTCTCGGCACGGAGTGCCCTCGCTTCGCCGACTGCTTCGTCACCCGGATGCGCCAGCGCGCGGCCGAAGCCGACGTGGTCATCGTGAACCATCACCTCCTCTGTGCCGACGCGGCCCTCAGGCACGGGGAGATGGGCGAAGTGATTCCCGGCGCTCCCACGCTCGTCGTGGACGAAGCCCACCAGCTCGAGGACGTCGCGACTCAGTACTTCGGCGTGAGCCTGAGCAGTCATGCGGTCGAAGATCTCGCCAGAGACGGCGCGCGCCTGGCCGATGCCCTGGGAGCCGTCCTGGGCAACGAGGCACTCGCGGCTGATGTCGGTCGCGCGGCCGAACGTGTGCTGGTGCGGGGGCGCACCTTCTTCGGGGCCCTCCACCTGCAGGGCAGCCAGGGGACGAGACTCGGCGAGGCGCGCTTGCGCTATACGGCCGAATCGCTCGGCGAGCATGCCGACGAGGCCCTCTCCCTGGCCGGCGCCCTCGAAGGCTTCGAAGCCGCGCTGTCGCTTGCCGACGGACTCGGGGGCTCGGGCGGACGCGACGTGCCGGACGACCTGGCGGCGTTGGCGCGCCGGGCCGGGGAGCTGCGCTCGAGTCTCCGGTTCCTCGTGCGGGCCGAGGATCCCCAGTTCGTCTACTCCGTGGAGATCCGTGGGCGCGGGGCATTCCTGCGTGCCGCCCCCATCGACGTGTCCCGCATCGTGCGGGAAGCGCTCTTCGAGCGCCCTCGCACCACCATCCTGACCTCGGCCACGCTGGCCATCGACGCCTCGTTCGACTACATCCGCGGTCGCCTGGGTGTGGCCGACGCCAGCGAGGTGCAGGTGCCATCGGAGTTCGACTACCGGCAGCAGGCCATCCTCTACCTCCCACGGCACATGCCGCTGCCGACCGCCGCCGAGTTCGGCGAGGCCGTGGCCCGCGAGGTGCTCCAGATCCTGACGCGCTCGCGCGGGCGGGCCTTCGTGCTCTTCACCAGCTACGCCGTGCTTCGGACGGTCCAGCGCGTGGTGCAGGCCTCGCTCCCCTATCCGCTGCTCGTGCAGGGTACGGCGCCGCGCTCGATCCTGATCGAGCAGTTCCGCACCACGCCGAACGCGGTGCTGCTCGCCACCTCGAGTTTCTGGCAGGGCGTGGATGTCGTGGGCGACGCGCTGAGCTGTGTGATTGTCGACAAGCTGCCCTTTGCCTCTCCCGGGGACCCGATCACGGCGGCGCGGATCGAGGCCATCCGGGCCAGGGGGGGCGATGCATTCGCGGAGTACCAGGTGCCGCTGGCGATCCTCTCGCTCCAGCAGGGGCTCGGCCGGCTCATTCGACACCGGACCGATCGGGGGGTCCTGGCCATCCTCGACCCAAGGCTCCGGACGAGGGGCTACGGCCGGCGTTTCCTCGCCGCGCTGCCCCCGGCCCCCCTCACCACCGACCTGGGGGAAATCGAGCGCTTCTTCATGTAGACTTGGGAGTTACTAAGGGGACTCACGGTGAGCTCGACCGTGGCAGCGGAAGTGTCGCCACGGTGATGGATTGATACTCGGAGGCATCGAACAATGCGGACCCAACTCTTCCGAAGCGTGCTGGCGGTGATGTTTTCGCTCGCGCTTGCTGCTTCCGCGCTCGCTCAGGGCGGCGCGGTCAGGGGCAAGGTCACCGACTCGCAGGGCCAGCCGGTGGCCGATGCGACGGTGACATTCGAAACGACCGGCCGGAAGCTGGAAACCACGACCGACAGCAAGGGCGAATTCCTGCAGATCGGCCTTGGCAGCGGCATGTACAAGATCACGGCGAGCAAGCAGGGCGTGGGGGCACAGTCCCTCGACCTGAACGTCCGCCAGGCAGCAGGCCCACCCCTGAACTTCGTGCTGACCCCCGCGTCGGGGCTCTCCGCCGAGGAACGGGAAGCCATGAGCAAGGTGCAGGACGCGGCCCAGGCCGGGCTTGCGGCGCTCAACTCGGGCAACCACCAGGAAGCGGTGACGCAGTTCACGCAGGTCGTGGCCGGTGTGCCCACCTGTTCCGACTGCTACTACAACCTGGGGCTGGCGCACAGCAACCTGAAGCAGTACGCCGAGGCTGAAGCTGCCTTCAAGAAGGTCATCGAGCTGAAGCCCGATTCGGCGCAGGCCTACAGCGGCCTGGCCAACCTCTACAATGCGCAGCGGAAGTTCGACGAAGCCGCGGCGGCCAGCGCCAAGGCCACCGAGCTCTCCGGTGCCGGTGGCGGCGGTGCGGGAGCCAGCGGCGAGGCCCTCTACAACCAAGGCGTCATCCTCTGGAACGCCCAGAAGTACGCCGAGGCGAAGACCCAGTTCGAGGCGGCCATCAAGGCCGACCCGAACCTGGCGATGGCCTACTACCAGCTCGGGATGGCCTCGCTCAACCTGGGTCAGGTTCCCGAAGCCGTGACCGCGTTCGAGGGCTACCTCAACGTGGCGCCGAACGGCGAGAAGGCTGCCGAGGTCAAGGGGTTCGTCGCCCAGCTGAAGCCGTGACGCCCGGCGGCTCCGGCTCAGGGCTCCCACGCCTCCCCCTCGAGCCGTAGCACCGTGGTCTCCTCGATTGCCGGCCGGCTGGCGCACATCCGCTCCCGAATGGAAGCGGCTGCTGCGGCGGCCGGTCGGTCTCCCACCTCCGTCCGGCTCATCGCCGTCTCCAAGACCTTTCCTCTCGACTCCATTCGCGAGGCCCACGCCGCCGGCCAGCACGACTTCGGGGAGAACCGCGTCCAGGAAGGCCTACAGAAAATTGCACAAGCGACCGACCTTGATATCAGGTGGCATCTGCTGGGTCACGTGCAGGGCAACAAGGCCCGGAAGGCCGGCCAGTCCTTCGCGATGATTCAGTCGGTGGACAGCCTGGACATACTTCGTAAGCTCGACAGTTCTGCCGAGGACGTGGGCCGGATCGTCGAGCTGCTGGTGC
Source organism: Vicinamibacterales bacterium (assembly GCA_050185275.1). GTDB lineage: Bacteria > Acidobacteriota > Vicinamibacteria > Vicinamibacterales > UBA2999 > JABFRY01. The sequence goes on from JBFWZN010000008.1 coordinate 101,715, forward strand.
AGGTGGACCTCGCCGGGGAGTCGACCAAGTCGGGAGCCAGGCCGGACGACGTGCCGGCCATCCTGGAAGCCGCCGAGCACTGCCGGGCGGCGCGAGTGGTGGGTCTGATGACGATTCCACCCAGGCCAGAGACTCCTGAAGACGCTCGGCCCTGGTTTCGGAGACTTCGCGAGCTTCGCGACCTCTGGCTCCAGGACGGCGTGCCGCCACGGCTGCTCGCCGAGCTCTCGATGGGCATGAGCGGGGACTTCGAGGTGGCCATCAGCGAAGGGGCGACGATCGTACGGGTGGGGACCGCAATTTTTGGGAGCCGATGATGGAGAACACGAACGCAGAGGGGATGGTCCTGTTCGGGGAGAGCAAGCGCCTGCCGGGTGCCGACCGGCACCTGACCATCACACCGCTCGACATGCGGCAGGGACGTTTCGGGACCGCGATGCGGGGCTTCAATCGTGAGGAAGTCACGGCATTCCTGCAGGAAGCCGCCGCGGACTATGAGGAGGCCCTCAAGGAAAACGAGCGCCTGAAGCAGGAGCTCACCCGGCTCGAGGCCGCCCTTGCACAGTTCAGGAACGTGGAAGGCAGCCTGTCGAACACGCTCATGAGCGCCCAGCGCATGGCCGACGAAATGCGTGAGAAGGCCGCCCAAGAAGCCGCCCGAGCCGTCAGCGAGGGCGAGGCCAAGGCCGAGGAGCTGGTGAAGAAGTCGCAGCTCCGCATCGGCGAACTCAACCGGGACATCGAGACGCTGAAGGCCAAGCGGCGGGAAGCAGAAGCGAGCATCGACGCGACGATCTCCATCCTGCGCAACACGCTCTCCTTCGTACGCGAGCAGGAGGAACACGAGCGCGACGAGCGCGTCCTCCAGCACCGGCCGCGGCTCGAGGTCACCAGCCAGACGGCGTGATCGTCGGGTCTGCTCAGGGCGCTGTGCTCACCGTGCGCGTCACCCCCCGGGCCTCACGGTCCGAGATTCTGGGCGCACGCGACGGCGCCCTGCGTGTCCGGCTGACAGCTCCCCCTGTCGAGGGGGCCGCCAACGAGGCGCTCGTCTCACTGCTGTCCGAACGGCTGGGCCTGGCCAGACGGGCGATCTCGGTCATATCCGGTGAACGAGGGCGCACCAAGCGCGTGCTCGTCGCGGGCGTGGAGCCGTCGTGGCTGACAGCGCGGCTGGCAGAGCGGCTGGGCGTCGCTGACGGGTGATGCGCCCACGGCGCTCACCTGGCGCGACGCCGGCTGGGACCGGGCTCAGCGCGCCCGGCCGGGGGCGGGACCAAGCGACATCGAGATGGCTTCGACGGAGAACGAGAACTTCATGGGGTAGGAGTTGCTGGGAAACAGCTCCACGTCCTCGACGTAGGCCGCCTGCACGCGCGTCTTCATCCCTTCCCTCGCCACCACCACGTTCTCGGGCACCACGGGCACGTTGAGCTCGGCGGCCCTCGTCAGGATCAGCGACTGCAGAGCCCCGGGGTCGGCCTGTCCACCGAACGTCACGGCCTCCTGGGCCGCGTCCCGCAACTGGTAGTAGCGGGCTGATGCGGCACCGGCCCGCACGGCGGCGTTGAGCGCCGCAGCGACGATCAGGAGCTTGATGACGGTCTTCATCGGCCGATTCCCACCTTGCCGGGATTATCGGCCGCGAGGGCCCGTTCCTGAATGGGCGGGAGCGTCAGTGAATCTGATGGAGGATGCGGTCCCAGCGGGTTCCGGAGAAGAACTGCGCAGAACCGTCCACCGGCTCCGCGTCGAACGACCAGTAGACGAACAGCGCCTTGCCCTTCACGTACGACCGCGGCATGAAGCCCCAGTACCGGCTGTCCTGCGAGTTGTCCCTGTTGTCACCCATCATGAAGAACTGGTCGGGTGGCACCGTCACGGGACCGTAGCGTACGCGGACGTCGTAGTCGGTCAGGCCTTCGGCGCTTCCCTCTGGAGCGGGAGGAAAGAGGTAGTGCACGTAGGGCTCCTCCACTGGCGTGCCGTTGATGTACACCTTCTTGTTCCGCAGCTCGAGGGTCTCGCCGGGAAGCCCGATCACGCGCTTGATGAAGTCGCGCTCCGGGTCCTCGGGGTACTTGAAGACCACGACATCGCCGCGCTCGATCGCGTCCATGGGCAGCAGCCGCCTCTCGAGGTCCGAGAGGGTGGGCCCGAACACGAACTTGTTCACCAGCAGATGGTCTCCGATGAGGAGGTTGTTCTCCATCGAGCCGGTGGGAATCTTGAAGGCCTGGACGATGAACGTGCGCGCGAAGATCGCCAGGATCACGGCGACACAGATCGACTCGAAGTACTCCCGGAGCGTCGACTTCCTGTAGGGAGCGGGGGGCTGCCCCGGCTGCGGCTTCGTCTTGGCCATGTCAGTAGTCTCGCAGACCGGGGCGTCCGGCGCTACTCGGTCCCGACCTTGAGCACTGCCAGGAAGGCCTCCTGCGGAATTTCCACGCGGCCGACCCGCTTCATGCGCTTCTTGCCTTCCTTCTGCTTCTCGAGCAGCTTGCGCTTGCGCGAGATGTCGCCGCCGTAGCACTTCGCCAGCACGTTCTTCCGGAGGGCTTTGACCGATTCACGCGCGATCACGCGATTGCCGATGGATGCCTGGATCGCCACCTCGAACATCTGCCGGGGAATCAGCTCGCGCATCTTGGCCGCCACGGCCCGCCCCCGCTCGTAGGCCGCATCCCGGTGCACGATGATGGACAACGCGTCGACCGGCTCGCCGTTCACCAGGATGTCCATCTTCACGAGTGGCGACTCCCAGAAGCCGGTGACCTGGTAGTCGAGCGAGGCGTAGCCGCGCGAGAGCGTCTTCAGCCGGTCGTAGAAATCCAGCACCACCTCGTTGAAGGGCAGGTCGTAGGTCACCAGCACCCGGTCCGACTTCAGGTACTCGAGCTTCTTCTGGACGCCGCGCTTGTCCTGGCAGAGCTGCAGGATGGACCCGACGTGCTCCGACGGGGTCAGGATCGTGGCCGTGATGACCGGCTCCTCGAGTTTCGCGATACGGCCCGCATCGGGCAGCTTGGCCGGGCTGTCGATCTCGTGCACCTCCCCGTCGGTCGTCGTCACCCGGTAGAGCACGCCGGGAGCCGTCGTGACGAGGTCCATGTTGTACTCGCGCTCGAGCCGCTCCTGGACGATCTCCATGTGGAGCAGGCCGAGGAACCCGCACCGGAATCCGAACCCGAGGGCCATCGAGGTCTCGGGCTCGTAGAAGAACGAGGCGTCGTTCAGCCGAAGCTTGTCCAGTGCCTCGCGCAGCTCGGAGTACTGATGCCCTTCCACGGGATACAGGCCCGCGAAGACCATCGGCTTCAGCTCCTTGAAGCCCGGAAACGGCTCGAGCGTCTGGCGGGCGGTCTCGGTCAGCGTGTCGCCGATGCGCGCGTCCGACACGCGCTTGATGTTGGCCACGACGAATCCCACCTCGCCGACGCCCAGTTCCTGCACGGGGAGCGCCTTCGGGGAGAACACGCCCAGCTGGTCCACCTGGTAGTCCTGGGCGGACGCCATCAGCCGCACCTTGGCGCCGGTCCTGAGGACGCCGTCGATGACCCTGACGACGATCACCACGCCGCGGTAGGCGTCGTACCAGGAGTCGAACACGAGGGCCTTGAGCGGCGCGTCCGCGCTGCCCCCGGGAGGCGAGAACCGCTCGACGATCGCTTCGAGGATCTCGCGGGTGCCGGTGCCCTCCTTGGCGCTGGCGAGGATGGCGCCCGTGCCATCGAGACCGATGATCTCCTCGATCTGGCGCCGGCACTCCTCGGGCTGGGCGCTTGGCAGGTCGATCTTGTTGATGACCGGGATGATGTCGAGGTTGTTGTCGACGGCGAGATACGCGTTGGCGAGCGTCTGGGCCTCGACGCCCTGCGAGGCATCCACCAGCAGGAGGGCCCCTTCGCACGCCGCCATCGATCTGGTGACTTCGTAGCCGAAGTCCACGTGGCCCGGTGTGTCGATGAGATTGAGGACGTACTGCTCGCCGGACACGCTGGTGTAGTTCAGCCTGACCGGGTGCGCCTTGATCGTGATGCCCCGCTCACGTTCCAGGTCCATCGCATCGAGCACCTGGGCTTCCATCTCGCGGGCCTGCAGGGCGCCCGTGAGCTCGAGAAACCGGTCGGCCAGGGTCGACTTGCCGTGGTCGATGTGCGCGATGATCGAGAAGTTGCGGATGTAGCGCTGGTCCATCGGGAAGCAAACGGAAAGTATAGCACCGGCTCCCCGGCCGTCCGGACGCGCGGGCGTCCTGCGCCGCGGGCATCAGGCGGCGATATGCGCCCGCCGATGGCGCTCGTTCCAGTGGATCAGGCCGGCGGACCCGGCTGCGTACCGCGCGGGATCGAGCGTCGCGAGGTCGGCCTCGCAGGACTGTGTCAGGCAGTGACGGCAGTCGATGTCGGGCACAGGCAGCGCGAACTCCGCGTAGAGCGCCTGGCGGCCTTCGAGCAGATGCGCGTAGTACTCGAGCGGTGCCGGCGGTCGGCCCGCATAGGCCGCGCCGGTCGAAGGCACCCAGATGGCGTACTTGGGATAGACGCCCTGCTCGCAGCACCACCGCATGCCCGCGAGCGTGCTCTCGGCGGCCGCCTGCGGCGTCTCGTACAACCCGGGCACCATGGTCTCGACACCCGCCACGAAGTTCGACAGGACGCGTCCCGGCCCGAACACCTCGACCGCCTCTGCGAGGCACGCCATCCACCGCTCGCGTCCCACGGACCTGGCCTTGCCTGGCAGGACGTCGCTCCACGCCCTCTCGTCCCACACCTCCATCGAGTAGCAGGCGTAGTCGAAGCCGGCATCACGGAGTCGACGCGAGTCGGGAGCATCGAGCGCCTGGATGGCGGCCACCGTCGGGGGAACAGGCAGACCGGTCTCGCGAACCGCAGCCATGTAGGTCAGGAACGCATCGGCCTCCTTCGTACGGTTGAACAGGCTGCCGCCGCTGAAGGCCAGATATCCAATGGCGCCCTGCTCGTTCCAGATGCGCCCGAGCGTCTCGCGCATGTCGCTCACGTTCGGCCGCATCTCCTGCGACTTGCCCATCCTCACCCAGGAACAGAAGCGGCACTCCTCGTGATCCACCGCGAATTCACAGTGCCGCAGCAGGAAGATGGCCACGGGGCCGCAGGCGCCACCGAGGCTCGGGGTGAACACGCTCGCCATCGGCGCCTGGGTAGACGTGCGTCCACTGGTCCACGTGAAGCGGGGCCCCGGCGTCAGGTCGCACACGGGCTCGTGCGCCGGCCCGTCGACGAGGCGCAGGTGCCCGGACTCCGGGTCTACCAGGATCGTGTAGCGGCTGGCCGGATTGTGACCGACGAACACCGGTGAGCCGTCCGGCAGCGTGACGCTGCCCTGCAGGTGCGCCTTGAGGTCGACAGGCTTCTGTCCCTTCTCGTCGTGGTGATGGTAGTGCCGCGTCCCGATGGGGGCGGCGCCGAACTGCACCCCTTGCCGGAGCAAATCCACCTTGAGCATGACGGTGGGTGGCAGGTGCGGAAACATGGCATGGAACTCGTCGAGAACGGACATGCGGGCGGGAAAAGCAAATCACGATCCCGGTCGGCCGCAGCCGTTCTGCACACGTCGGCATCGAGCCTCATGCTCCATGCCGGAAATAGGCCGCAGCGCTGGGGAAAAAAGCGCTCGATGCGGGGGTCAGCGATCGTCCAGGGGCACGAAACGCTGCGGGTACTCGGGGCCGGTGTACTCGGCACGCGGACGAATGAGCCGGTTGTTCGCGTACTGCTCGAGCACGTGCGCCGTCCACCCCGCCGTCCGGCTCACGGCGAAGATGGGCGTATAGAGGTCGATCGGGATGCCGAGGGCGTAGTAGGTGGAGGCGGAGTAGAAGTCCACGTTCGGATTGAGCTTCTTCTCGGCCTTCACGAGACCTTCGATGCGCTGCGACATGTCGAACCAGGCCGTGCTGCCCGCACGCTGACCCAGGTCCCTGGACATGCGCCGCAGGTGCGTCGCCCGAGGGTCCTCCGTCCGGTACACGCGGTGACCGAAACCGGGGATCTTCTCCTTGCGGGCGAACTTCGCGCGCACAAACGCGTCGATGCGCTCGGCGCCCGCGTCCTGCCCGAGTTCGAGCAGCATCTTCATCACGTCGGCGTTGGCGCCGCCGTGCAGAGGCCCCTTGAGCGCGCCGATGGCACCCACCACCGCCGAGTACAGGTCGGTGAGCGTGGCCGCCGACACGCGGGCGGCGAACGTGGACGCGTTCAGTTCGTGATCGGCGTGCAGCGTCAGGGCGACGTCGAGCGCCCGCGCCTCGGTGGCACTTGGGCGGCGGCCGGTCAGCATGTAGAGGAAGTTGGCGGCGTAGCCCAGCACCGGATCCGGGTCGATCAACCCGCCCCCCGCCTGCAGGCGTCCCCAGGCGGCCACGAGGGTTCCGACCTGGGCGGTGAGGCGCACGGCCTTCCGGTACTGCCCCTGGGCAGACGTGTCAGGAAGATCGCGGTCGTAATGCGCAAGAGCAGACGTGAGGGTCCGCAAGGCGTCCATGCCGTCCACGGGCGGCAAGGACCGCATCATCCGGGTGACTGGCTCGGGGAGCGCACGCGCGGAGGCCAGCTGCGACTGCAGGTCGCCGAGGTCGCGGCGGTTCGGCAGCCGGCCGTGCCACAGGAGATAGCAGACCTCCTCGAAGGTGGCCTGCTCCGCCAGGTCGTGGATGTCGTGGCCGCGATACGCCAGCACGCCCCGCTCGCCATCCAGATAACAGATGGACGAGGATGTGGCGACGACGTCTTCGAGCCCCCCCTTCGGCGTGTCCGCGGTCGGCATGGCCGACATCATACCCGGCTGGACGCGCGACGACTCAGACGTCTTCGGTCCCGGCAACCGGCTTGAGCAGGACGTTGTCGCCCGAGTACTGCTGGACGATCGAGAGGAGCCCGGTGTAGAGGAAGCCGATCTGGAAGAGCATCAGGAACGGCAGCGTGCCGTAGATGCCGTTGGCCAGCGCGTAGAACACGGTCGCCGTGAAGTAGAGACCGAGGCCGAGTTCGATGAGGGGCTGCACGAGGAAGCTCTGCCGGTACTTCTTGCCGATCCACTCGTCGCCAACGCCCTCGATCCGGTACTTCGGCGTGCGGGCGAACTCGCTCTGTCGATTGAACAGGGCCTCGAAGACCGCACGTGTGTTGTTGACGGCCAGGCCGATGCCGATCGACATCAGGAACGGCAGGTACTTCAGGCGCCTGGTCCAGTCGTCGTGCAACTCCCGCTGGCACACCATGTAGAAGTTGGCCACCGACGCCGTCGCCGCGAAGAACAGCGGCACGTCGATGAGCAGCATCTCGTACCAGCCCATGTTGTACCGGATGACCATGGCCGGCGCCATCAGTACCGACAACACGCACATGAGCGGGTAGTTGAAATTGGCCGTGAGATGGAAGAACGCCTCCACCTTGACGCGGCGCGGGAGATCGGCCTGCAGGATTCGCGGCAGGAGCTTGCGGCAGGTCTGGATGGACCCCTTCGCCCAGCGGTGCTGCTGCGACTTGAAGGCGTTCATCTCCACCGGCACTTCGGCGGGGGCCACCAGGTCCTTGAGGAACACGAACCGCCAGCCACGGAGCTGGGCGCGATAGCTCAAGTCCAGGTCCTCGGTCAGCGTGTCGTGCTGCCAGCCGCCGGCGTCCTGGATGGTGGTGCGCCGCCAGATGCCCGCGGTGCCGTTGAAGTTGAAGAACATGCCGGCGCGGTTCCTGGCGCCGTGCTCGAGCACGAAGTGGCCATCGAGCAGGATGGCCTGGATCTTCGTGAGCAGCGAGTAGTCCTCGTTGATGTGGCCCCACCGCGCCTGCACCATGCCCACCTGCCGATCGGCGAAGAACGGGACAGTGCGGCGGAGGAAGTCCTCCGTCGGCATGAAGTCGGCATCGAAGATGGCGACCAGCTCGCCGCTGGCGCTGGCGAGGCCCGCTTCAAGGGCCCCGGCCTTGTAGCCGCTCCGGTCGGTGCGGTGCAGGTAGACGATGTCGAGGCCCTGGGCGGCATGGCGCCGTACGGCACGCTGCGCCACCCCGGTGGTCTCGTCCGTGGAGTCGTCGAGGACCTGCACCTGCAGCAGTTCCCGGGGATAGTCGATCCGGGCCACGGCATCGATCAGCCGATCCGCCACGTACATCTCGTTGTAGATGGGCAGCTGGATCGTGACCCGCGGCAGCTGCTCCAGCCGGCCGGCGGGGACCGGTTCCTCGTCCCGATGCCGCATGTACTGGTACACGAGGTAGTAGCGGTGCCAGCCGTACACGGCCAGTACCACAAGGACGAAGAAGTAGGTGGCGAGGATCGACGTCTCGACGGCGGTCATACGCTCCAGAAACCTAAGGCCAACACGATCCACAATTATAGGGTCGGCGCGACATTCTTCAACCCGGCCGACAGGGAGACGCCCAGCCCGCCATGAACGCACTCGACCTGCAGAAGCTCCTCGACGACGTCCACGCAGGCCGGGTGGACCCGGCCGCCGCCGCCAGGAGCATCCGGTCGGCCATGCAGCAGGCCCCGTTTGCCGATCTCGAATTCGCCAGGGTCGATACGCATCGCGAGATCCGACAGGGCTTCCCGGAGGTCGTCCTCGGCCTCGGGAAGACGCCGGCCCAGATCGCCGCCATCGCGGCCCGCATCGTATCCGGGGGGCAGACGCTGCTGGTCACGCGGGCCACGCCGGAGGCCCATGCCGCGGTGCAGGAGGTCGTCCCGGCGGTACGGTACCACGTGGACGCCCGGGCCATCACCCTGGTGCAGCGGGAGGCCTCTCCAGGAACGGGCACCATCGTCGTGGCCTGTGCCGGCACGTCGGACCTGCCGGTCGCCGAGGAGGCGGCGGTCACGGCCGAATTGATGGGCAATCGCGTAGACCGCCTCTACGACGTGGGGGTCGCCGGCCTCCACCGGCTGCTGCGGGAACACGCCCGCCTGCTGGATGCCAGGGTCCTGGTGGTCGTGGCCGGCATGGAGGGTGCCCTCCCGAGCGTGGTCGCCGGCCTGGTCTCCGCGCCCGTCATCGCGGTGCCGACGAGCATCGGCTACGGTGCGAGTTTCGGGGGCGTCGCGGCCCTGCTCGGGATGCTGAACAGCTGCGCGAACGGCGTGGCCGTCGTGAACATCGACAACGGATTCGGCGCCGGGTGCATGGCGAGCCTGATCAATCACCAGTGAGCCCGCCTGCCGGCGTGGGGCGGGGAGCGGCGGCCTGGCCGCATGCTACACTCCGCACTCCGCGCTGGAGATTGCGGGTCCCGCCCCGGGGTTACTACTCATGCACGCCGGCGTCCTGAAGGCCCTGGAGTTCGACCGCGTCGTGGAGGCCGTGGCGCGCCTCGCCCTCACCGCGCCGGGCCTGGCCCGCCTGGCGCAGATGCAGCCGGCAACCCACCCCGAAGTCGTGCGCGCGGCCCTCGGTGCCACCACCGAGGCGGTCCGCTTCGCCGAAGCCCACGGCGGCATCGGTCTTCGTGCCCCGGACGACCTCGACGACATCCTGCGCTACGTGGCCATCGTGGGACGCGGACTGGAGCCCCTCCGTCTGCTCGGCCTCGCCACCTATCTCGAGTCGGTGGACGAATCGGCCTCGGCCATCCGCGCTGCGGGCGCCCGCTTTCCCGCCCTGCTGGCCCTGGCCTCCGGCGTGGTGTCGTTCCGGGACCAGACGACCGCCGTCCGCCGGGCGATCGACGCCTCGGGCGAGGTCGCCGATCACGCCAGCCCGACGCTGGCGAGCATCAGGGAACGCCTGCGTGGCCAGCGCGCCCGCCTGCGCTCGGCGCTCGACGGCTACCTGCGCGATCGGGACACCGCGAAATATCTGCAGGAGCAGGTGGTCACCGACCGCAACGGGCGCTACGTGCTGGTGCTGCGCGCCGAACATCGAGCCTCCCTGCCGGGTATCGTGCACGGCGCCTCGACGAGCGGCGCCAGCCTGTTCGTCGAACCCCTCGCGACCGTCGAGATCAACAACGACATCGTGGCCCTCTCTGAGGCCGAGACCGAGGAGGTCCTCCGCATCCTGCTCCAGCTGACCGATGCGTTTCGGGCGCGTCCAACCGAACTGTCGCAGACCATCGATGCCGCCACCGGACTCGACGTCGTCCAGGCCAGGGCCCGGTTCTCCCGCCTGGTCGGCGGCGTGGAGCCGCTCGTGAGCGCCGACGGCACGATCGACCTGCGTGAGGCCCGGCATCCGCTGCTGATGGGCGTCGTGAACGAGGACCTGCGCGACACCGGGCACGCTGGCACCCCGGTGCCGATCACCATCGTGATGGCGCCGCCCGCGCACGTGCTGCTCATCACCGGGCCGAACACGGGCGGCAAGACAGTCGCGCTCAAGACGGTGGGCCTGCTGGCGGCGATGGCCCAGGCCGGGCTGCACGTGCCCGCCGCAGACGGGTCGCGACTGCCGGTGTTCCGCTCGATCTTCGCCGACATTGGCGACGAGCAGTCCATCTCGGCCAGCCTCAGCACCTTCTCGGCCCACGTCACCAACCTGGTGTCGATGATCCGTCAGCTCGACCTCCCGGCACTGGTCCTGCTCGACGAGGTGGGCGCCGGCACCGATCCCGCCGAAGGAGGCGCCCTCGGCATTGCCGTGATCGACCACTTCCGGTCTCGCGGGGCGCACCTGGTGGCCACCACCCACTACGACGTGCTGAAGTCGTACGCCTCGACGACGTCGGGCGTGATCAGCGCCGCATTCGGCTTCGATCCGGAAACCTTCGCTCCGACCTACGTGCTTCACTACGGCTCCCCCGGACGGAGCCTGGCCATCGAGATCGCCGCGCGGCTGGGGATGCCGCCCGAGGTGGTGGCCGCCGCCCGAGACCACCTCGGCGACCGCGAACGCCTGCTGTCGGAGCACCTCACCCGCATCGAGCGCGACATGCACGCCCTCCAGCAGGAACGCCGGGAGGTCGCCACGCAGCGACTGGCCGTCGCCAGCACCGAGCGCGGCCTCGCGGCCAGGGAGCAGAGCCTCCGCGAACGCGAGGCCCTGGTCAAGCGGCGCCTCAGCGCACGGCTCGACGATCAGGTGACGCAGGCGCGGCGGGAGATCGACCGTGTGATCGGCGAGCTGAAGTCGCGCGTGTCGGAGCTGGCGGGCCAGGCGGCCGCCACGCCCATGCCACGCCTCAACACCGGCGAGGCAGGTGCCGCGAGGGCCCAGGCACGGGCGGCCCTCGAGGAGGCCTCGTCGCGGGCACGACGCGATGCGGGCCTCGACGCCGCGGAGCCGTTGCCGGCCGCACCGGCCGGTGGCGCGCTGACGCTCGCACCCGGCGCACGCGTCGTGGTGGCGCCGCTCGGTCTCGAGGGCACGGTCCTGCAGGTCGTTGGCGGCCAGGCGGACGTGGACGTGCGAGGCAAGCGGTTGCGGGCCGCCACGGCCGATCTCCGGGTCGTCGCGCCCGCTGGCGCAGGCAGCGTGAGCGTGAACGTGGACCTCCAGCCCAGGGAGCAGTTGACCGGTGAAATCAACGTCATCGGCTGCACGGTGGACGAGGCACTCGCCCGGGTGGAGCGCTTCATCGACGAGTCGCTGGTCACCGATCGCCGCTCGCTCCGCGTCATTCACGGGCACGGCACCGGGCAGCTCCGACGGGCGCTGACCGCCTTCCTCCGCGAGCATCCGATGGTGGCGCAGTGCGAGCCTGCCCCTCCCGCGCAGGGTGGCGGCGGCGTGACGACCGTCGAGCTGCGGGACTGACGCGATGGCCCTCTTCCCCCAGACCTTCATCGACGACCTGAAGCATCAGGCGGATATCGTGACGGTCATCCAGGACTACGTCCCCCTCCGCAAGACGGGAGCGACCTACAAGGGACTCTGCCCGTTTCACGGCGAGAAGACCCCGTCGTTCCACGTCAATCGGGAGAAGGGGTTCTTCCACTGTTTCGGCTGCGGCGTCGGGGGGGACGTGCTCAAGTTCCTCGAACTGCACGAGCGGGTCGGCTTCCAGGACGCGGTGAAGCTGCTGGCCCAGCGGTTCGGGATGTCGTTGCCCGAGCTGGAGGAGAGCGCGGACCAACGGGCTGGCTCGGCCGAGCGCGAGGGTCTGCTTCGGGTGCACGAGTCCGCCGCAGCCTGGTACCGCGATCAGCTGGCGGGCGCAGGCGGAGTCCGCGTGCGGCGCTTGATCGCGGATCGCGGCCTGAGCGAGGCCACCGCCGAAGCCCTCGGGCTCGGCTATGCGCCAGCCGGGCGCGACGCGCTGGGGCAGTTCCTCCGAGGCCAGGGATTCCCCGAGGCCATGCTGCTGAAGGCCGGCCTCATCCTCAGGCGCGATGACGGAAGCGTCACCGACCGCTTCAGAAACCGTCTGATGATTCCCATCTGCCGGGACACGGGTTCGGTGATTGCCTTCGGCGGGCGGGCGCTCGGCGCGGATCAGCAGCCCAAATACCTCAATTCGCCCGAAACACCCATCTACAGCAAGAGCCGCACGCTGTACGGCCTCCATCTGGCAAAGGGAGCCATCCGCAAGGGCGGCTTCGCCGTCCTGGTGGAGGGATATTTCGACTTCGCGCAGGTCTACCAGTCGGGCCTTCAGGCGGTGGTGGCCTCCTGCGGTACGGCACTCACGCCACAGCAGGCGCAGCTCCTCCGCCGGTTCGCGTCGCGTGTCGTCCTCAGCTTCGACCCGGACGCGGCGGGCCAGGGGGCCACGGTGAAGTCCTGTGAACTCCTCGTCTCGGAGGGCTTCGACGTGAACGTCGCGATCCTCCCCACGGGCCAGGACCCGGACACGTTCGTGCGCGAGCAGGGGCGGGACGCCTACGCGGAGCGGCTCCGCCAGTCCATTCCGTACCTGGAATTCCTGCTCGACCGCGCGGCAGGGGCGCACGATCTGCACACAGACGAGGGCCGCGTGCGGTTCCTCGGTGAAATGCTCCCTGTCGCCAGTCGTATACCAGACGCGGCGATGCGGGACCGGTTCGCGGATCGGCTCGCCTTCAGGGCCCAGGTTACCGATGAGGTCGTCCGTGCACAGATTCGAAGGGCGGCCGTTCAGCGCCAGACCACGGTGCCCGCACAGCCCGCTCACTCGTTCGGGCAGGTCACCAAGGCCGAAAAGGGCCTCATCTGGTGGCTGATCCATGAGCCTGCCGCTGGCCTGCTTGCCCTGCGGGAGCTCGAGGAGCCCGATTTCGAAACCGCGGCCTCGCGTTCGGTACTGGATCTGGCGCGTAAACTGGACAAAAATACGGGTTTCTCTCCTGCAGTGCTCCTCGAGCGTCTAAGCATGGTGGACGCGCAGTTGGTCACCGGCATCGCGAGCGAAGGGGAAGCCCCGGTCCACGATGTTCACAGCTGCGCCAGGAACCTGAGGCGGATGAGGTACGAGCGCGAGCGCGCGGCGATCCAGCACGAAATGGACCGGTTGCAGCAGCTCGGCGCCGAACAGCACGCGGCTGAGATCGACGCCCTCTGGGCTCGGAAGAGAGAGTTGCTGCAGCGGATTGAAGGGCTCGCGTAGGAGACGCCGCCCACACCGGAGGATGGACCTTGTCGATTGAAGAAAGATACGACGAAGTACGCCAGTTGATAAACGTCGGCAAGGAGAAGGGCTACCTCCTCTACGACGAGGTCAACGAGATGCTCCCCTCGGAGATCACCTCGTCCGAGGATCTCGACGAGCTATTCAACGCGTTTGGCAGCGCGGGCATCGAGATCGTCGACTCCGACAAGGCGTACCGCGGGGACAAGGACTTCGACCGCGAAGGATCGGGGGACGAGCCGGAGCTCGACCTCACGCCTGGCGCGCTCGACAAGACCAACGACCCCGTCCGCATGTACCTGCGCGAGATGGGCACGGTGCCCCTGCTGACCCGCGAGGGCGAGGTCGCCATTGCCAAGCGCATCGAGCGGGGCAAGCTGGCCGTCATCAAGTCGATCTCCCGCACGCCGACCATCGCGCGGCGCATCCTCACGATGGGGGATCAGCTGAAGGCTGGCGAACGCACCATCCGCGAACTGGTCATCTTCAGCGACGAGGAGATCACCGACGAGGTGATCGTCGAGCGCACGCAGGACGTGCTGGCGCAGATCGAGGCGGTGCGCAAGGCGCGCGGTGCCTACCTGAAGGCGGCGGAGAAGGTCGAAACCACCCCCAAGAAGGACAAGCGCAAGTACCGGAAGACCCGCGTCAAGTCGCTGCGCGCGCGCATCGACGTGTCGAGGCTCATCCGACGCATCGAGTTCACCGAGACGATCAAGCGCCGCCTGATCGACGAGGTGAAGGACGCGGTCGATGCCGTGCAGCGGGTGCAGCGGGAGCACGACGGCATCGAGCGGCAGCTCAACCCGAAGGTCAAGGCCCGTGCCCCCCGGCTGAAGGAAGAGGACAAGAAGAACCTGCTGCGCCGCCAGCGCGAGCTGAAGCTGCAGGTGCGCTCGATGACCGACGAGCTCGAGGAGACACCCGAGCGCCTGCGCCGCACCATCGAGGTCATCACGCGGGGCGAGGCCCAGGCGGAACAGGCGAAGAAGGAGCTCGTCGAGGCGAACCTGCGCCTGGTGGTCTCCATCGCGAAGAAGTACACGAACCGGGGCCTGCAGTTCCTCGACCTGATTCAGGAGGGCAACATCGGCCTCATGAAGGCGGTCGACAAGTTCGAGTACCGGCGCGGCTACAAGTTCTCGACCTACGCCACGTGGTGGATCCGCCAGGCCATCACCCGGGCCATCGCCGACCAGGCGCGGACGATCCGCATCCCGGTCCACATGATCGAGACGATCAACAAGCTGATCCGCACGTCCCGGGCGCTCGTCCAGGAACTCGGCCGCGAGCCGACCTCGGAGGAAATCGCCAAGCGGATGGACATCCCCGTGGCCAAGGTCCGCAAGGTTCTGAAGATCGCGCAGGAACCGATCTCGCTCGAGACCCCCATCGGGGAGGAAGAGGATTCGCACCTCGGCGACTTCATCGAAGACCGGAACATCGTGTCGCCCGCCGAAGCCGTCATCAACCTGAACCTCAAGGAGCAGACCGAGGCCGTTCTCAAGACGCTCACGCCGCGCGAGGAGAAGGTCATCAAGATGCGGTTCGGCGTCGGCGACGGCAGCGAGCACACGCTCGAGGAAGTGGGCCAGAGCTTCGCAGTCACACGCGAACGCATCCGCCAGATCGAGGCAAAGGCCCTGCGGAAGTTGCGTCACCCGTCGCGCAGTCGGAAGCTGAAGGCGTTCCTGGAGGGCCGCACGTAGGCACGCTCCATCGTCCCGGGGTCACGCGACGCCGTTGGCCATCAGCAATGGGGCCCGGTGTCGTGTGATTCTCCGCTCGCGCGACAGATGCGCGTTGCGGGCCCGTAGCTCAGCGGTTAGAGCGACCGGCTCATAATCGGTTGGTCCCAGGTTCGAATCCTGGCGGGCCCATACACCTGTCAGTGGAGTCCATGTCACCAGACCTCACGTCCCTCATCGAACTCCAGCGAATCGACACGATCATCGGTGAGGCCAGGCGCGCAGTGGCCGCGCACCCGGCACGACTGGACGCCATGGACCAGCGGCTCAGCGCCGCGACACAGGCGGTGCAGGCAGCCAAGGACAGACTGCAGGCGTGCCAGGACGCGAGGCGGGGGCTCGAGAAGGAGGCCGCCGTGTTCCAGGGACGCCTCTCCAAGTACCGGGAGCAACTGCCGTCGGTGAAGACCAATCGCGAGTACCAGGCGATGCAGAAAGAGATCGAGGTCGCCGAGCAGGAACTCGGATCGGTCGAGGAGAAGGTGCTGGAGTCCATGGTCGAAGCCGACGGCCTGGCTGCCGACGTGAAGGCCGCCGAGAGCGCCCTCGCGGCGGAACGACAGGACCTGGAACGCGAGAAGGCGGCGCTCCAGGAGGAGTTTTCCCGGACCACGGCAACACTCGAGGCCGCGCTCCGGGCTCGTGCCGACCTCATCCCCGGGATGTCGGCGACCGCCGTGGCCCTGTTCGAGCAGGTCGCGCGCGTCCGCAAGGGCATCGCGGTGTCGGAAGCCACCAGGGACGGCCTCTGCACGGAGTGCCACGTCCGCCTGCGGCCCCAGGTCTTCCAGCAGGTCCGCCAGAACGACGGCATCGTGCAGTGCGACAGCTGCCGGCGGATCCTCTACTACGTCCCTCCGCCTCCGGCCCCGCAGGCCGACGCGTCGGCGGCATCCCCCTCATAGGCACCGTCCGCCCCCCCCCGCATGGAGGCGGGTGAGCCCGCCCCGACCCAGGCTCGGCAGCCCGCACGCCGCACGCCGAAGGAGCGTCAGGTCAGCGGCGCAGGGGCAGAGCCACGACGCCGGCAAGCCGGCCGGCCGACGTCCCTTCCGCCCTGTACGACGTGAGCACCGTCGGATGCATCGCGGTGCACAGCGATGCGACGTGCACCGCCTCCGCGGGTACCCCGGCCAGCACGAGCTGGTCACTGTTGGCCGTCGTCAGGTCGAGCGTGAGGGCATGCCTCTGCCGGCTTCCGCGCGCGGGGGGCGGCGACGAAAACCATCGCTCGATGAGATGGCGTTCGTGCCCGGCGCTGGCAAAGGCATCGACGAGCTCGGTCCCGACCTCGTAGCAGCAGGCACCGATCCCCGGCCCGATGACGACCGACAGGTCCGAGGGGTGGCACCCGAACTCCCGCTCCAGGGCGTGGACGGCCTTGACCGCCACCGCGGCGGCCGTACCCCGCCATCCCGCGTGCACGGCGCCCACGGCCCGTCCGTGTCGGTCGGCCACGAGCAGCGGCAGGCAATCGGCCGCCAGCACCGCCACCGCCAGGGCCGGGTCGTCGGTGACGACGGCATCGGCCTCCACGTCTGGTCGCCCCCGCCACGTGTCGGACGCGGCACGAATCACCAGGACGTCGTTGCCGTGAACTTGACGTACCCGGGCCACGCGGGGAGACGCCTCGCCGAGGCTGGCCGACACCTGCTCCCACGCCTCGTCCTGAGGAATGGCGAGCTGCCTGGTCGTGAACAGGTGCCGGGCGATCGCGGTGAATGGCCGGCAGCGCAGGGAGGCGCCCCAGGGTTCAGGGTGCCAGTGGAAGTCGGCCGGAACCGGGGGCAGGGTCATTGTGCGATGCTGATCCAGTGACGATTATAGGACTCGGCCTCGACGCCACCGAGATCTCGCGGATCGCCGCCGCCCTCGAACGCTATGGCGACCGATTCCTCCGGCGCATCTACACCGAGGGCGAGATCGCCTACTGCCGGCGCAAGCACGATCCCTCCCCCTCGCTCGCCGCCCGTTTCGCGGCGAAGGAAGCCGCCATGAAGGCGCTCGGTACCGGTGCGTCACGAGGGGTCTACTGGACGGGCATCGAGGTCGTCCGGCATCATGGCCCCCCGCACCTGGAGTTTCACGGGGGCGCGGCCCGGCGCTGCGAACAGCTCGGGGCCACCCGTGCCCTCGTCACCCTCACGCACAGCAGAGATCTCGCCATTGCCCACGTGATGCTCGTGGCGGACTGACGGCGCCCGCACGCGGGCCGCCAGAGCCGGTGCCGGCGCACGGGCGCAACCCGGGGCGACACTCTTCGTGTGTTCGACGACGCGCCTACCGCGCGCGTAGCGCAACCCTAAGCACCTCCGCCGCTTGCGCGGACGCTCCTTGCAGGTCCGCACGGCCGGGACCTTGCTCCCCGACACCGGCGAAAGGGGGGCCTCGTGACCGTCACCATCACACCGAACGACAAGGGCAACCCGCCGGGCAAACTGGCGGATGCGGAACTCCACTTCACCGATGGTCCGCTCAGCGGACTCAAGCTCATCGGCTTCACCATCTGGGAGCGCCGGTCCGGCGGGCGCAACGTCACATTTCCCGCGCGGCAGTACTCCGTGAACGGCGAGCGGCGGACGTTCGCGTTGCTGCGTCCCATCTCGAGTCCCGAGTCGCAGGACGGCATCCGCGACCTGGTGCTGGACGCGTACGCGCGCTTCGAAGAGCAGCTGGCCAGAACCGGCTGACCGGTTCCGCGTCGTCGCGCCGGAAGGCCGGGGAGGAGGGCAGCGTGCCGGCGTGCGGCACCGACGCGCGCACGCGCTACGGCAGCACGGGGAGGAGCCTGGCGTTTTCCTGCTGCCGCTTCGGAGGCAGCGTCCACTCCGCGCGCATGGCCTTCTCGTACTCCGCCCGGAAGAAGGAGGCCTTCATGCCGCCGTCGATGATGTCCCAGGGGAGCACGGCGTCGGCCGAGCGATCGCGGGAGACGAAGAAGTCCACGTCGACACCGGTGTCGGCAACGGCCTTTCGCCAGTTGCCGCCGTTGCGCTCGGCGGCCTCGATGGCCGGGGCCACCCGGCGGTCGCCCAGAGACAGCAGGGCCTGGTAGAAGGAGTGCCGCTCGGACTTGATCGTGAAGTACACGTTGTCGATACCGGCCGTCAGGCCACGCAGGCGCGCGCTCGCCCGTGCGATGGTGGCCTCGTTGGTCATCGGCAGCCACTGGTAGGCGGTGCCGGGCTTGGGCACCATCGGGTTCACGCTGGCCACGATGCGGCCGAGGTGTCCTTTGGCCCGCCCGTGCCGCTCCATCACGGCGCGCAGCTCGAGGACGAGGTCGCGGATCGCCACCAGATCCTCGTCCTCTTCGGTGGGGAGGCCGATCATGAAGTAGAGCTTGAGGTTGTCGATGCCGTTCCCGAAGATCGTCTCGGCAGCCGCCAGGATCTCGTCGTTGGTCACCGTCTTGTTGATCACACGCCGGAGGCGGTCGGAGCCCGTCTCCGGTGCGATCGTGATGGAGCGTTCGCCGCTCTGCTGGAGCAGCCGCACGATGGTCGGCGTGAGGTCGTCCAGCCGGAGGGAGGCCGGACTGAGCGCATAGCCCATGTCGGCGAGGCCGGTCATGATGCGCTCGATCTCGGGATGGTCGCACAGCGCGATCGACACCAGGCCGGCATGCGACGAGTGCGCGCGTGCCCGTTGCGCCAGTTCCAGGATGCGGTCGGCAGGAAACGCCCGGACGGGCAGGTAGTTGTAGCCCGCCCAGCAGAAGCGGCACAGGTTGGCGCAGCCCCTGACGACTTCGATCAGGAACCGCGATCCGAACTCGGTGTCGGGCGTGAAGATGCTCGTGGACGGCGGGTCGACGGCATCGGTCATCTTGAGCGCCGCCTTCTTCACGACGGGCGGCGCCGCGGTGCCGCTGCGGGGCACGTAGGCGGCAATGCTGCCGTCGGCCGCGTACTCGACGTCGTACAGGGACGGGATGTAGAAGCCTCGCCGGCCGGCGAGCGCCTCCAGCAGCGCCGGCCTGTCGGACGCCTCGCGCCAGGCCTCGAGGAACGACGGCACCAGGACCTCGCCCTCGCCGGCCGCCACGACGTCGGCAAACAGCGCCAGCGGCTCGGGATTCACGAAGGTGATCGCCCCACCGAGCACCACGAGCGGGTGCCGATGGGTTCGGTCTGCGCTCCGCACGGGAAGGCCCGCCAGCTTCAGCAGCGTGAGCACGTTGGTGTAGTCCCACTCGAACGACACCGAGAACGCCAGGACGTCGAAGTCGCCCACCAGCGTCTGCGACTCCAGCGTCACCAGCGGCGCGCCGGTGCGGAGCTGTTCGGCCAGCTCGGACTTCGGAGGCAGGAACACGCGCTCGCAGACGATGTCCGGCGAGTCGTTGAACAGCCGGTACACCGTCTGGAAGCCCAGGTTCGACATCCCGACGAAGTAGGTGTTCGGGAACGCCAGGGCGACGCGCAGCCGTCCGCCATGCGGCTTCGTGACGAAACCGACCTCCCGGGAGAGCGTTGCCCGGGCGCGTTCGCGCTGCTGCCAGAGTTTGGTGGACATCCAGGTTGCCTGAGGGAGCGCCCCGAAGGGCGTGCGCAACCGGGACACGAGGCGCGGTCAGGTTGCGCGTGCCGGCCACCGGCAGTGTACCACCGGCGTACCACCGGCACGCGCCCGACGATGCGGGGTTGACCTCAGCTCTGCCGGCGCAGGAACGCCGGGGTATCCAGTTCGGATGGGCGCTGGCCCATGTCCACCTCGACCTGGGCCACGGGGCCGGTTCCGGTCTGCAGCGGGAGATCCACGGGTGTGCGCCGCGACACGGTGAGCTGCGCCCCGCCAACGGCGACGGCGGGCTCCTCGGGCTGCGCCGCGGGGACGGCTGGCGGCCGGGATCGCGCCTGATGCTCCACGAACGGGGTCATATCGACGGGAGTGTGCAACCCGCTGGCGGACGCCCGGCTCGTCTTCCGGTCGAAGCCGGTGGCAATCACCGTAATCTTCACCTTGCCGACCAGGTTCGGGTCCACGACCGCGCCGAAGATGATGTTGGCTTCCTCGTGGGCGGCCTCCTGGATGATGATCGACGCCTCGTTGACCTCGAGCAGGGACAGGTCCGGCCCGCCGGTGACGTTGATGATCACGCCCTTGGCCCCGTGCACCGTGCTGTCCTCGAGCAGCGGGCTGGCAATGGCCTTCTGGGCGGCCTGCATGGAACGGCCCTCGCCCTCGGCGAACCCCGTACCCATCATCGCCACACCCATACCCGACATGATGGTCTTGACGTCGGCGAAGTCGAGGTTGATCAGCCCGGGCACCAGGATGAGGTCCGAGATGCCCTGAATGGCCTGACGGAGCACGTCGTCGGCGAGCGCGAACGCATCGAGCATCGGCGTGCGGCGGTCGATGATGGACAGCAGCCGTTCGTTGGGGATCGTGATGACCGTGTCCACGCACTCGCGCAGCGCCTCGATACCCGCCTCGGCCTGGCTCATGCGCCGCTTGCCCTCGAACTTGAACGGCTTGGTGACCACGGCCACCGTGAGCGCGCCGAGTTCGCTGGCCAGGCTCGCAATGACGGGCGCGGCGCCGGTGCCCGTGCCGCCCCCGAGACCCGTCGTGACGAAGATCATGTCGGCGCCCGACAGCGCCTGGATGATGGCGTCGGTGTCCTCGAGCGCGGCCTGGCGGCCGATCGACGGGTCGGCCCCGGCGCCGAGGCCCTTGGTCAGCTTGTGCCCGATCTGGATCTTCACGCCGGCGCGATTGTGATCGAGCGCCTGCACGTCGGTGTTGGCGGCGATGAACTCCACGCCCCCCAGCCCGACTTCGACCATGCGGTTCACCGCATTCCCGCCGCCTCCGCCGACGCCGACCACCTTGATCTTCGCGCCCCGGCGCTCTTCGGGAGCGAGCGTGAGCCTCAACGCATCCTGCTCTCGCTCGTGGGAACCCTCAAGCCTCATGTCCGCCTCCTGTACTCGCGACACACCTGCACACACCCACTCGTGGAACTCAGAAGAATTCCTTGAAGATCCTGACCAGCCTGGTCACCAGCGCATGGATCGTACCCCCGGACGGGTCCGATTCGGGCTCCCTGTTCCTGTGAGAATACAGCACGAGTCCCACCGGTGTGGCAAATGCCGGATTGCTGACGTAGTCGGCCAGCCCCGAGGTGCCGATCGGCACCCCCCGCCTGACGGGCAGGTCGAAGATCTGCTCGGCGATCTCCGGCATGCCCTCGAGGATGGAGCCCCCGCCCGTGAGGACGATGCCCGCGTTGAGCGACTTGTCGTAGCCGGCGCGGCAGATCTCGTCCCACAGCATGTGGAAGATCTCCTCCGCGCGCGGCTGGAGGATCTCCGAGAGAATCCGCCGCGGCATCACGCGCGGCTTCCGCCCGCCGACGCTCGGCACCTCGATGGTCGCATCCTCGTCCACCATCGACGAGAGCGCGCACCCGTGACGCCGCTTCACCTTCTCGGCGTCCGGAATCGGGGTGCGCAGGCCCACGGCAATGTCACTGGTGAAATGATCGCCGCCCACGGCCACCGAGCCGGTGTGCCACAGGCTTCCCCGTTCGTAGACCGCGAGGTCCGACGTGCCGCCACCGATGTCCAGCAGCGCCACCCCGAGCTGCTTCTCGTCGGGCGTCAGCACGGCCTCCGCGGCCGCCAGCTGTTCGATGGCCACCGAGACGACGTCCACGCCGGCCTTGTTCACGCAGGCCACGATGTTCTGGGTGGCCGACGCCGTGCCGGTCACCACGTGCACGTTGACCTCCAGGCGCGACCCGGTCATGCCCACCGGCATGTCGATCAGGTCCTGATCGTCCACGACGAAGTCCTGCGTGAGCACGTGCAGGATCTCGCGGCCAGCCGGAATCGAGATGCCCTTGGCCGCCTCGATGGCCCGCCGCACGTCGTCGCGGGTGATCTCGCGGCTCTTGCCAGCCACACCGATGACACCGCGGCTGTTGAACCCCTTGATGTGGGCGCCCGACAGCGACAGGTGCACGCGGTCGATGTCCACGCCGGCCATCAGCTCCGCTTCGTCGATCGCCTTCTTGATGCACTCGACGGCGGCGTCGACGTTGACCACCACCCCGCGCTTGATGCCACGCGACTCGGCGGTGCCGACACCCACGATCTTGACCTGCTGGCCGTCCACGGCCTCAGCCACGACGGCCACCACGCCGGACGTGCCGACGTCCAACCCCACGAGATACTTTTCCCTAGCGGCCACTGCTGTTCCCCCGTTCCACGCCACCCGCGCGCCCGTTGCCGTTCGCGTTCACCGCGCCCCCGTCCGAGCGCTCGCCGTGCCCGCGACCGGCCTGGCGAAGACCCGCTCGTCGAAACGAAGGTCCACGTAGTCGATCTCCACCAGCCGCTCCCGCAGGGTCGGGGCGAGATCCACGTACGTCTGCAGCCGATCGGCGAACTTCGTCGTCCCCAGCCGCAGGTTCGCCGTGTCGCCCCGCAGGATCACGACCGCGTTGCGCGTGTCGCGCACGTCCACCTGGGACACCAGGCGGAGCAGGTCGGGCCGCTGCTCGAGGTCGGCGAGCAGGCGCACCGCGAGCGATGCCCCGCGTGCGTCCACGATCGAGTCGCGCTGCCAGGCCGGAGCCGCCAGCCCGTCCACCAGCGGGAGGTCCAGATCGGCGTAGAGCGGACCGTACTCCGTGATGACCTCCCCCGCACGGTCCAGGAGATACAGCGTGCCGCCGAAGCGCCCGATGGCCATCGGCTGGCGCTCCCTGAGCACGACTTCCACGCGGTTGGGCAGAACGCGTCGGACCGCGGCATCCTCCACCCAGGGCGAGCTCAGGAGCCCCTGACGCCAGTGGTCCAGGTCCAGCGTCACGATGTTGGTACCGGCAAGACCCGCGAGCAGGGCGTCGAGGTCCGCACGCGAGATGCGGGTGTTGCCGCTCACCCCCACGCTCGACACGGCAAAGACGCGCGCGGAGCGCAGCTGGGTGACGCCCCAGCTCACGAGGCCGAGGCCCACGACCACCAGCGCCGCGATGCGGGCGGCGCGTCGCCACCTGGCGACACGACCGGGCCTCCGCCTGGACGGGGCCACGTGTGCGCGCCGGAACCTGCGGTCGGACGGCAGCTGGACGCTGGTCACGACGCACGCCTTCGGGCCTCGAGGGCCGCGAGCAGGGGCCTGGCCACCGTGCCGATGGAGCCGGCACCGAGGACGATGACGGCGTCGCCCGGCCGGACGCGCTCGAGCACCGCGGGGACGATGTCGTGGAGCTGCGGGGCTACGTGTGGCAGCCGTCCGGCGTCGCGCGCAACGGCGGCGGCGAGCGCCTCGATCGTGGTCCCGGGAATCGGGTCCTCGCCGGCCGGATAGATGTCGGTGAGCACCAGTTCGTCCGCCTCGCGCAACGCGTCCCCGAAGTCGGCGAGGTGGGCCTGGGTCCTCGAGTACCGGTGGGGCTGGAACACCACCATGAGGCGCCGGCGCATGGAGGACCTGGCCGCGGCCAGGACCGCGCGAATCTCGGTCGGGTGATGTCCATAGTCGTCGATGACGACGATGCCGTCCACCTCCCCGATTCGCTCGAACCGCCGTTGCGCCCCCTGGAACTCGGCGAGCGCTCCGGCGACCACGTCGAACGGGACACCGATGTGCTCGGCCACGGCCACGGCCGCGAGGGCATTCTGCAGATTGTGCCGGCCCGGCACGGCCAGGGCGAGCGGTCCGAGGCAGGCACGCCCCTCGGGGCGCTGCCGATGCACCAGGCAGCGCGCGCCGGATGTACTCACGTCGACATGCGATGCCAGGAAGTCGGCGTCGCGCGCGTCGAGACCGTAGGTGAGCAGGCGCCGCTCCACGCCGGGAAGCACGTCGGCGAGCCCGGCGTCGTCGGCGCAGGCCACGACGCACCCGTAGAACGGGACCTTGTTGGCGAAGGCGCCGAACGCCCGCTGCAGATCGGCGAAGTCGCCGTAGCTCTCCAGGTGCTCGCGGTCCACGTTGGTGATCACCGCCACCGACGGCCAGAGCCTGAGGAACGACCGGTCGCTCTCGTCTGCCTCGGCCACCATGAACTCACCGGTGCCCAGGCGGGCATTGCTGCCGAACGCCTCGAGCCGGCCGCCGATGACGGCCGTCGGGTCGAGTCCGGCGCGCTCCAGCACCAGGGCGATCATGGAGGTGGTGGTGGTCTTGCCATGCGACCCGGCCACGGCCACGGAGAAGCGCAGCCGCATCAGCTCGCCGAGCATCTCCGCCCTCGGGATGACGGGGATGCCACGCCGGCGGGCCTCCTCGATCTCGGGATTGCCGTCGCGAATGGCCGAGGAAAACACCACCACGTCGGCATCCCCGACGTGTGCCGGAGCGTGGCCTTCGAAGATCGCCGCTCCGAGGGCCTCCAGGGTCGCCGTCGCCGGCGACCGCCTCGCGTCCGAACCGCTGACGGCGTACCCGAGGTTCACCAGCAGCTCGGCGATGCCGCTCATGCCGATGCCCCCGATGCCCACGAAGTGCACCCGCCGGGTCCGTCCGAGCTTCATCGTGCGGAGCTCCTCATCGACGTGACAACTCCAGCAGGCGATCCACGATGACGCCGGCGGCGTCGGGCCTCGCCAGCGCGCGGGCGGCGTCGGCCATCTCACGTCGGCGCGCGGGTCGTGCGGCCAGGTCTTCGATGGACGCCGCCAGCCGGTCGCCCGTCAGCTCGCGCTGCAGGATCATCTCCGCCGCGCCACGCGCCACGAGCGCCTCGGCATTGTGACGCTGATGGTCGTCGGCCGCCGACGGCAGCGGCACGAGCACGGAGGGGCGACCGGCCGCTGCCAGCTCGGCCAGCGTGGTGGCGCCCGCACGGCAGACGACCACGTCGGCCTGACGCATGCGATCGGCCATGTCGAAGAGGAACGGCTCGACCTCCGCCTCGAGCCCGGCACGGCGGTACCCGTCGCGCACCGCCTGCAGGTCGTGGTCGCCCGTCTGGTGCGTCACGGCGAGCGGCGTGCTCGCGCGGGCGAGGCGCGAGGCCGCCTCCAGCATGGCCATGTTGATGGCGTGCGCGCCCTGGGAGCCGCCGAACACGAGCACGCGCACGGGACCGGCGGGAGCCGCGGCGACCCGCTCCCCCCGGCTCGCGGAGAAGAACTCCGCCCGCACGGGGTTGCCCGAGACGAACGCCCGAGCGCCGAAGTACCGGGCGGTCTCGGGGTAGGTGACGGCAGCCGCGCTGACGAACGTCGACAGGAGGCGGTTGGTGAGGCCGGGCACGGCGTTCTGCTCCATGAGCATCGCGGGTACGCCGCGCAACGCCGCCAGCAGGACCACGGGACCCGAGCTGTAGCCTCCCACCCCGATCACGACGGTGGGTCGACGGCCCGACAGCACCTTCCAGGCATCGACGCCGCTCAGGGGCAGCAGACCGACGCCCCGCGCGAGCGCCTTCACGGACTTCCCCTTCAGGCCCGCGCTGCGGATCAGGTCGAGCGGGAACCCCTCCCGGGGCACGACGCGCGTCTCGATGCCGGCGGCCGTCCCGACGAACGAGACCTGCGCGCCCGGTGCACGGGCGAGCAGCTCGCGCGCCACCGCGATGCCCGGGTACAGGTGCCCGCCCGTCCCCCCGCCGGCGACGAGCAGCGAGATCGGGGCCGTCGTCACGTGCGCACCGTCTCGTGCTGCGAGATGTTGAGCAGCATGCCGATGCCGAGCATGTTGATGAGCAGCGATGATCCGCCCGCGCTCACCAGCGGCAGGGGAATGCCCTTTGTCGGCATCAAACCCAGCACCACGCTCATGTTGATGAGCGCCTGCATGGCGATCATCGTGGTGAGCCCGATGGCCACGAACGCGCCGAACGTGTCCTCGGCCCGCATCGCGATGCGCAGGCCGCGCCAGGCAATCACGCAGAAGCACCCCAGCACCACGCTCGCGCCCACCAGCCCCAGTTCCTCGGCGATGACGGCGTAGATGAAATCCGTGTGGGGCTCGGGCAGGTAGAACAGCTTCTGCACGCCGTCCATGAGACCACGACCGGTGATGCCGCCAGTGCCCACGGCAATGAGCGACTGGATGATCTGGAAGCCGGCCCCCTGGGGATCGGCGTCCGGATTCCAGAACGCCAGGAGCCGTTCGCGGCGGTAGGGTGCGCTCACCAGCACCACGTAGAGCAGGGGCACGGTGGCGGCGACCGTCGCCACGAAGTACCTGTACTGGAGCCCGGCGGCGAATACCATCGCACCCACGATGAGCAACAGGGACATGGAGGTGCCGAAGTCCGGCTGGAGCAGGATGAGACCGACCATCCCGCCCACGACGATCGCCACCGGCAGCAGCGAGTACGACAGCTCGTCGATGCGGTGCATGCGTCGCTCGAGGACCACCGCGGTGAAGAGGACCGCCACGATCTTGGCGAGTTCCGAGGGCTGGATGCCGAGCCCGCCCATGCCGAACCAGCGACGGGTACCGTTCACGGGCGAGGCGAACAGGACCGCGAACAGCATGAGCCCCACCACCGCCAGCGCCGCCCAGACGAAATGCTCGTTACGGTAGATCCGGTAGTCCACGCGCATGGCCACGGCCAGCACCGCCATGCCCAGCACCGACCAGAGCACCTGCTTCACCAGGAACAGGTACGGCTGGTCGAATCGGTCCATGGCGAGCACGACCGACGCGCTGTACACCATGACGATGCTCAGGCAGACGAGCAGCACGCTCGCCGTGAAGAGCACCTTGTCCGACTTGAGCTTCCTGGCCACGATCACCGTTCCTTTCGAACACCTGTGGCGCCCCGTCCTGCGGAGCGGCCTGCCGGGCCCGGCCCGGGAAACCGTCAGCGGTCGTCAGTCAGCACGTGGGATGGGACACCCACCTCGCAGACCGGGGTAGCCTGCGTTCCCAGCGGTGGGCTCCGACCCGCGCCGAACCGACTGACGACTGCTCACGACTCCCCGAGCGCGAGCACCTCCTCCTTGAATTGACGACCGCGGTCCGCGTAGTCGCGGAACCAGTCGAAGCTGGAACAGGCCGGCGCCAGCAGCACGACGCCGTCCGGCCTGGCCGCGTCCCAGCCGCGCCGCACGGCCTCGCGCATGGACCGGGCGTCGATCACGGGCACCACGCCGTCGAGTGCGTCCCGCACGAGCGGGGCGGCCTCGCCAATCGCCACCACGGCGCGCCCGCGCCGCGCCAGGGGCTCCCGGAGGTCCCGCAGGTCGCCTCCCTTGAACCGCCCACCCACGATCGCCACCACACCCTGCTCGAAGCTCTCGATCGACCGGCTGGCGGCCTCGATGTTGGTCGCCTTCGAGTCGTTGACGAACCGCACCCCGTCCAGGCTCCGCACCGGCTCCATGACGTGTTCGAGCCCCCGGAACCCGCGCAGGCCCTCGCGCATGGCACGGGGTCCGGCGCCGGCGATGTGGGTCGTCGCCACCGCGGCAATCACGTTGCCGAGCATGTGCCGTCCGGTCAGCTCCACCGCCGACACGGGCACGAGCCGCTCGAGGGCCGTCGGCGTCCGCCGCACGACCCAGTCGCCGTCCACGACGAAGGTCGCCGCCGGAGCGCCGGCGGGTGAATACCAGGCGACGCGGGCCGCGGCCGCGCCGCCACGGGCGGCAACGAGCGGATCGTCGGCATTGAGCACGGCCCAGTCGCTCGCCGTCTGATTCACGAGCACGCGTGCCTTGGCCGCGGCGTAGGCGTCGAGCGTGGGATGCCGGTCGAGATGATCGGCGGCGAAGTTGAGCCACACGGCGATCCAGGGCCTGAAGGCCGTGGTGGCCTCGAGCTGGAAGCTGCTGGCTTCGACGACGTGCAGGGTGTCGGGCGTGGACGCCTCCACCTGGGCACTGAGGGGCACGCCGATATTGCCGCCGACGAGCACGTGCCGCCCGTCGGCCTCGAGCATGCGCCCGACCAGGGTGGTGGTGGTGGACTTGCCCTTCGTGCCCGTGACCGCGATCACGCGCCCCCGGGTCCAGCGCCATGCCAGTTCGAGCTCACCGATGATCTCGACCCCGCGCTGCCGCGCCCCGGCGAACACCGGCTGGTCGAGCGGCACGCCAGGACTGGTAACCACGAGGTCCGCGCCGGCCAGGGTCTCGGGGCGGTGTCCGCCGAGCTCGAGGGAGACACCAAGCGACGACAGGCGTGCGGCGGCGTCGAAGGAGGTCCGAGCCTCGGTGAGCGTGACGCGGGCGCCACGCCGGGCCAGCAGCTCTGCGGCCGCCACGCCGCTGCGGGCCGCGCCCACGACCACGACCCGCTGCCCCGCCACCTGGAAGTCGCTGCTCATCGCATCACCGCAGCTTCAGGGTGGTCAGGCTGAAGAGCGCGAAGATGACCCCGACGATCAGGAATCGCGCGATGACCTTCGGCTCGCTCCAGCCGAGGAGCTCGAAGTGGTGATGCAGGGGCGCCATCTTGAAGACGCGCTTCCCGCGCAGTTTGAACGAGGCAACCTGGATGATGACGGAGAGGGCCTCCAGCACGAACACGCCGCCGACGATGGGCAGGAGCAGCTCCTGCTTGATGAGGATGGCGACCGTTCCCAGGGCCCCGCCCAGGGCAAGCGAGCCGACGTCGCCCATGAAGATCTCCGCAGGGTACGAGTTGTACCAGAGGAAGCCCAGGCTTGCCCCGACGAGCGCACCGCAGAACACGGTCAGTTCCCCGGCCGGCGGAAAGCGCACGAGCAGCAGGTAGTCGGCCAGCACCGCGTGCCCCGTGACGTAGGCCAGGGCGGTGAACGCCGCCGCTGCCACCGCGAAGGTGCTGATCGCGAGCCCGTCGAGGCCGTCGGTGAGGTTGACCGCGTTGGTCGACCCCACGAGGACCAGCACCGTGAACAGGACGTAGAACCAGCCCAGGTCGGGGATCAGGTTCTTGAAGAAGGGGAAGATCAGCCTCGTGTTGTAGAGGCCCTGCTCCGCCAGCGCCATCAGCGCCACGCCCACGCAGACGGCGATGACGATCTGGAGGCCCATCTTGTACCGCGGCAACAGCCCGTGATGGGACCGGCGGATGATCTTGAGGTAGTCGTCCGCGAAGCCCACCGCGCCGAACGCCACGGTCGCGAGGACCGCGACCCACACGTACGCGTTGGCGAGGTCGGCCCAGAGCAGCGTGGGCACGATCGCCGCCACCAGGATGAGGAGGCCTCCCATGGTGGGCGTGCCGGCTTTGGCCCTGTGGGACTGCGGGCCCTCCTGCCTGATGATCTGGCCGATCTGGAACGCCTGCAGCTTCCGGATGAGCCACGGCCCGAGCAGGACGCTGAGCGCGAGTGCCGTGAGACTGGCCGCCGCGGTCCTGAAAGTGATGTACCGCGTCACGTTCAGGACGCTGATCTGGTCCTGGAACGAGAAGAGCAGGTAGTACAGCATCAGCCGTGCTCCGCCACGACGGCGTCCACCACGCGGTCCATCATCAGGCCGCGCGACCCCTTGACCAGCACCACGTCTCCGGCGCGCACCAGCGCGGGCACCTCCGCGGCTGCCACGGTGCTGTCGGAGAACCGCATGACGTCCGACGGCGGCATGCCGGCCGCCAGCGCCGCCTCCGCCATCGCATCCGCCGCGGCGCCGCCGACCACCACAAGCAGCGAGACGCCGGCAGCCACAGCGGCCACGCCGCACTCGGCATGCAGGCGCTCGGCGTGGACCCCAAGTTCCAGCATCTCTCCCAGCACGGCGAGCCTGCGCGGACGGGTCCGCTCGGCGGCGAGCACGTCGAGCGACTGGCGCAACGCCGACGGGCTCGAGTTGTAGGAATCGTCCACCAGGGCGATGTCGTCGTGCAGACGGTGGACGACACCACGCCGGTCGGCGGGGCGCAGCCGCGCCGCGACGTCGCGGACCTCGGTCAGGGACACGCCGAACGACAGCGCCGCGGTCGCGGCCGCCAGGACGTTCATCAGACTGCCGGAGCCGATGAGGCTGGTCTCGACGACGGCTGACTGCCCGGACGCGCTCACCGTGGCGCGCATGCCGTTGACACCGAGCGAGGCGACGTCGGTGGCCCTCAGCCAGGCGTCCCCCGACTGGCCGAAGGTCAGCACACGACCCGGGAAGCCGCCGGTCCGCGCGGCGATCCGGCGGTCATCGGCATTGCAGACGAGAAGTGTCTCAGCGGCCGCGCCCTCGAGAATCTCGGCCTTCGCATCGGCGACGGCATCGGCAGACTCGAAGAAGCCGAGGTGGGCGTCGCCCACGTTGGTCCACACCCGGACGTCGGGCTCGGCGATGGCGACGAGCCGTCCGATCTCTCCGGGGTGGTTCATGCCCAGCTCCATCACGGCGATGTCGGCGCCCTCCCGCAACTGCATCAGCGAGAGAGGCAGGCCGATGTGGTTGTTCAGGTTCCCCTTGTTCTTCACGACCACGAAGCGTGTCGAGAGCATCTCGGCCAGCGCGTCCTTCGTGGTGGTCTTGCCCGCACTTCCCGTGATGGCGACGACCCGCGCGCCCGATGCCGTTCGCACGGCGTGCGCCAGGTCCTGCAGTGCGCGGGTGGTGTCGGCCGCCTCCACCACGCCGGCCTCCGCCGGCAACGCCGGCACCGCGACACCGGTTTCCACGAGCGCGGCGGCCGCGCCCTGGGAAAAGGCGTCGGCCAGGAACCCGTGTCCGTCGAATCGCTCGCCCCGCAGGGCCACGAAGAAGTCCCCGGGCTCCAGCGTACGGGAGTCGATCGACACGGCGCCGACCCGCGAGTCGGCACGTCCCGAGCGCAGACGGCCACCGACCGCCTCCGCGACCCACCCGAGCGACAGGTCCAGAACGTTCACCCGGCCCGGAACGTCCGGCGCCGGGCTTCGAGCAGCTCGCGCGCCACGGCCACATCGTCGAAGGGAATCCGCTTCCCCCCGATCTCCTGATACCGTTCGTGTCCCTTGCCCGCTACCAGCACGAGGTCGCCGGATGTGGCCAGCCGCAGGGCCTTGGCGATGGCCTCGCGCCGGTCCACGACCGACAGCACCTGCCCGTGTCGCTGTCTCGTCTCCGCGTCGGCGCCGCGCCGCACTTCCTCCATGATGCGGACGGGATCCTCCGTCCTGGGGTTGTCGGACGTGATGACCACGACATCGCTGAGGCGTGCCGCGACCATGCCCATCAACGGACGCTTCGTCCTGTCGCGGTCGCCCCCCGCGCCGCACACCGTGATGAGGCGCCTGGCCGCCAGCGGACGCGCGGTCTCGAGCAGGTTCCTGAGCGCATCGTCGGTGTGCGCATAGTCCACGATGACGCTGACGTCGTCTGCCGGGCCCGACACCACCTCGAAGCGGCCCGGTACGCCGGTCAGTGTCGCCAGGCCCGTTTCGATTGCCTCGACGGGGATGCCGAGCTCGCTCGTCACCGCCACCGCGGCGAGGATGTTGTAGACGTTGGGGCGACCCAGCAGCGGCGAACGGACGTGCAGGAGGCCGTGCCGTGTCCGGATGTCGAAGCGCAGGCCTTCGAGTGAACTCACGAGGTTCTCGGCCCGGATGTCCGCGTCGCGCGTGAGCGCGTAGGTGACGGGACGCCCGACCACGCGCACGAGGGCTTCGCCCCGGGGATCGTCGGCGTTGATGGCGGCCGGAGCGTCGTCCGGCAGCATTTCGAACAGCCGGCGCTTGGCGGCGAAGTACGACTCCATGTCGGCGTGGAAGTCGAGGTGGTCCCGGGTGAGGTTGGTGAAGACGCCGCCAGCGAACCGGGTGAAGTCCGCCCGGCGCAAGGCGAGCGCGTGCGACGACACCTCCATGACGCAGGCCCGGCACGAGGCCTCGACCATCTGCCGCAGCAGCTGCTGGAGTTCGGGCGCCTCCGGCGTCGTGTGTGTGGCCGGCTGCAGGGTGGCGCCGATCTGGTACGACACGGTACCGAGGATGCCGCACGGCACGCCGGCCGCCTCGAACACCGCGTGCACGAGATAGCTCGTGGTCGTCTTGCCGTTGGTGCCGGTGATACCCACGACCGACAGCTCGCGGCTTGGATCCCCGGCAATGGTGCACGAGAGGCGCGCCAGGGCCTCGTGCGCGTCGCCCACGACGAGCCACGGCACCGGGGGGGTCGCTGACGGGAGCACCTGCGCAACGACGGCGGCCGCCCCCTGCCCCACCGCCTCGGATGCGAACGCGGCCCCGTCGGCCTGCTGCCCCTTCACCGCCACGAAGATCGCGCCGGGCACGACCTTCCTGGAATCGGCCACGATGCCGGGGCAGGACTGCTCGACCTCGGCCAGCGCCGGCCCGTGCCAGGTCACGGGCACGGCAGACGACAGCCCCTGGAGCAGCTCCGCGACGGTCACGGCATGGCCCCGGAGGGCACGGAGTCACCCTCGGCACGCCGCGGCTGCTCCCGCGCCAGTTCGAGCACGACGGTGCTCACACCGGACAGGTCGGTTCCCGGTTCATGGCCCTGGCGCACCACCACGCCGGAGCCCCGCAACTCGGCGGTCACACCCAGGTTCGCCAGCAGGTGCAGCGCATCCCTGGCACTCAGCCCCCGCACGTCCGGGAAGCCGTCGCGTCCGTCGGCGGCAGGGCGCGGCCTGGACTCGTCGAAGATGATGGCGCTGACCGGGCGGGGTGCCACGTCGGGCACCTCGGAATCGCCCCGCGCCACCATAACCGGCGTCTCCGGATGGATGTTCGGCGTGATGCCGTAGTGGCGGAGCGCCGCGTCGGCGATGCGCTTGAAGACCGGGCCCGCCACGGTGCCTCCGAAGTAACCAGCGGGCCCGCGCGGAGAGTCGATGACGACGATCAGGGTGAACGCGGGCCGGCGCGAGGGGACGAAGCCCACGAACGACGCGTTGTACTCGGAACGGGAGTACCGTCCGTCCACGAGCCTGGCGGCCGTGCCGGTCTTGCCGGCCACCGAGTAGTGCTCGAGACTGGCGGGCTCGCCGGTGCCCTGCTGGACGACGTCTTCCATGATGGCGGTGAGCTGGGACGCCACGTCCGGTGTGACCGTGCGCCGCAGCACCTTGCGCTCGACCGGGACACGCTGCCCGTCGCGGACGATCGATCGCACGACGCGAGGCACGATGAGTTCACCGCCATTGGCAACCGAGCTCACCGCAGCCGCCATCTGGAGCGGCGTGACCCCGACCTGATACCCCATCGACACGGAGGCGAGTGCGCTGTCGGTCAGCTTCGCCGGACTCCAGACGATGCCGGCGCTCTCTCCGGGGAAGTCGGGGGAGGAGGGTCGTCCGAAGCCGAAGCGCCGCACGTACTCCACCATCCGCTCCGGCCCGAGTTGCAGACCGACTTTGATGGCGCCGACGTTGCTCGATTTGACGATCACGTCGTTGAAGGACAGGACACCGTAGTCGTGCGTGTCGCTGATGACGCGCGACCCGAAGCGGATGCGGCCGCCGCGCACGTCGATCATGTCACCCGGATGCACGACGCCCTGCTCCAGGGCGGCCGAGGCGGTGACGACCTTGAAGGTCGAGCCCGGCTCGTAGAGCTCGTCCACCGCACGGTTGCGGCGCGCCCCGGGCTGCGCGTCCTGGAAGAGATTGGGATTGAAGGTCGGGTAGCTCGCGAGCGCGAGGATCTCTCCCGTCCACGGATCCATGAGCACGGCTGCGCCGCCCCGGGCGCGGTTGGCACGGACCCCGAGGCGCAGCTCCCGTTCGGCGATGTGCTGGAGCTGGGTGTCCAGCGTGAGTTGCAGGGTCGCACCGGCCGTCGGCGGCCGGTCCACGCTGCCGAAAGGCCGGTGGCGCGCGTCGGTCTGGATGAGTGTGCTGCCCTTCTTCCCGCGGATCTCCTCGTCGTAGGAGGCCTCGATGCCGCTCAGGCCGACGTTGTCCACCCCGACATAGCCCAGCACATGAGCGGCCAGCTCCCGATTGGGATAGAACCGCCGGCTCTCGGTGAGAAAGCCGATGCCGTCGAGTTCGAGCACCTTGACGCGGCGGGCCTGGTCGGGTGGCACCTGCCGGCGCACGTAGGCAAAGGCGCCATCGCCGGACAGGCGTTCCACGAGGCGACGGCGCTCGGCCGCGTCGCAGTCGGCCAGCGCGCCGCAGATGGCGCTGACCACGGCTGCCGGGTCGTCGATGTCGCCCGGCACGGCGTAGACCGACTCGGTGTCGACGCTGTAGGCGAGCACGCGGCCATTGCGGTCGACGATATCTCCCCGGTTGGGAAGTGTCTCGGCCGTCCGCTGCTGCTGTCTCCTGGCGCGCGCGGCCAGCGCCTCGTGCTGGAACACCTGGAGGTGCACCAGACGGGCTTCGATCGCGACCGCCCAGACGAGCAGGATGGCGGCCCCGATCGGCAGACGGGAGCGCAGGGTGGCGTGCCAGTCGAACGTCTGGTTGTCAGCCAAGCCGGACCGTCCCTTCTCGCTCACCGTTGGGCGACGACCGAACCCGGCGGGGCTGGCGTCGGCAGCACACGTTCGACGACAGCCGTCTCCGACGGGCCCGGGGCGCGCATCTTCAGCCGGCCTAGCGCATACGCCTCGATCCGGGCCGGGGACCGCAGCGCCTCCACCTCGAGCCTGAGGTGGCGATTCATCGACTCCTGCTCGGCCAGCGTCTGCTGCGCCCGCCCGATCTCGTATCCACTCCGCAGGAGCTGGAAGTGCGGCCAGGCGGCGAACAGCAGCACCAGCACGACCAGCAGGCCCACACCGACGAGCTTCCACATCTCGCGGTGCCGCTCGCGGTCGAAGTCCTTGACGACCGGGTTGTTGCGGACGTCCTTCTTGAGCGCGTACTCGAGAGTCGGGTCGGTCACGCCGGCACCTCGGCACGTTCGGCCGCCCGCAGCTTGGCGCTGCGCGAGCGGGGGTTGCTGGTCAGTTCCTGCTCTGATGGCACGAGCGGGCGTTTCGTGCGGACGACGATGCCGGACGACGGATCGGCCTGCAGGGCGCGCAACGTGTGCTTCACCACGCGATCCTCGAGCGAGTGGAACGAGATGACCGCCAGGCGCCCCCCCGGGGCGAGTCGGGCGGCGGCCTGGCGCAGAAACACGTCCAGGCCTTCGAGTTCGCGGTTCACCCAGATGCGGATCGCCTGGAACGTCCGCGTCGCGGGGTCGATGCGCTGGTAACCCCGGCGCGGCACCGCCCGGCGCACGATGTCCGCCAGCTGGCCCGTGGTCTCGATCGCGCGGCGGGTCCGCTCCTCGACCACCGAGCGAGCGATGCGGCGCGAGTAGCGCTCCTCGCCGTAGTTGAAGATCGCATTCGCCAGCGTCACTTCGTCCACGTCACGAATCAGGTCGGCAGCCGTCGGTCCCGCTGTCGTGTCCATCCTCATGTCGAGCATCTCGTCGCGCCTGAAGCTGAAACCACGCCCGGCCGTGTCGAGCTGCATCGAGGACACGCCCAGGTCCGCCAGGATGCCGTCGACGGTGAGGACCCCGCGCGACGCCAGTTCGGCATCGAGCGTACGGAAGTCGCCGTGCACGAGTTCCACGCGCGAACCGAACGTGTCGAGCGCCTGCCGCGCACGAACCAGCGCCGCCGGGTCGCGATCGAACCCGATGAGCCGCGAGGCGCCGTGCGCGAGCAGGTCGGCCGCGTGGCCACCCAGGCCCACAGTGCAGTCCACGAAGAGCCCACCGCGGACCGGCGCGAGCTGTTCGCGCACCTCGGACCGCATGACGGCGACGTGCGCCGGCTCGACGGAGTCCATCGGGGCGGCCCCCCTAGAGACCGTGCTCGGAAAGTCGAAGCCCGTCCTCATTGGTCCACGGATCGCGCTGCAGCCGTTCGAGGAATCGTTCCTCGTTCCAGACCTCGAGGTAGTCGATCCGCCCAAACACTCGGACATCACCTACAATCGAAGCACTCGCTCTCAGGTGTGGCGGAATGACCACGCGGCCCTGGCCGTCCAGTTCGCCCATCTGACCGTAGTAGTTGACCCGGTCCAGGAACTTCAGTCGGGAGGGATGGTTGGGGGCCATCGCCGAAAGCTTTCGTTCGGTATCGATCCAGACGGCAAGCGGGTAGATGCGTACGCACTCCCCCGTCAGGCTCGTCACGAACACATCGGGACCCTGTCCGTCCTGCACGGCGCCCCGAAAGGTGCTCGGGACCTTGAGCCGACCCTTGTCGTCGATCTTGGCAGGAGCGCTGCCTCGCAGTCCCAATTGCTCCACTTCAGTCCAAAAAAGTCCACCGCGATAGTAAGTGGCCCATTTTGGGTTGTCAACGCCAAACCTCTGGTGATCAGTAACTTACGCCGTATATTCGCCGTGCTTTCGGTTCCTGGTGTCCGGAAGAATTTCGTGCAACCGACAAGACCGCTGCTCGAATTATTGATGAGGCAGACTTCTTGAGCCTCCTGCGGCGGTCTCGCATGGCGCGCAGAAGGGCCCTGCCCGTCGAGCGCACCGGCTCGGAGCGGCGCCAGAGTGCCCGCGTCGCGGATTGCCCGCACGGCCGCGTCGGATGCCGGTGGCCGGGCCGCCCGCGATGAATCCGGCGCGGGTGCTGGTGCTCGAAGCCCAGGTGCCCTTCGTGCGAGGCGGTGCCGAGAGCCTCGTGCGTGAGCTCGTGCTCGCATTCCGCGCGGCGGGTTGCCAGGCCGAGGTCCTGTCGATTCCCTTCACGGACTCGCCTCGGGAAGAGCTGATGGCCGGCGTCGCGAGCTGGCGGACGGACGTGTCCCGATTCGGTGGCACCTCCGTGGATCTGGTCGTCGCGACGAAGTTCCCGACCTACTTCGCGCGCCATCCGCGAAAGGCGCTCTGGCTCGTCCACCAGCACCGGGCGGCGTACGAACTGTGCGGCACGCCGTATAGCGACTTCGCGCACGTCGAGCAGGACGTCGCGCTGCGGCGGCGACTGGTGGAGTGCGACGCGCGGGCGCTCGCGGAGTGCACGACGCGCTTCACGATCGCGAGGACCGTGTCGGAACGCCTGCTGCGCAGCCACGGTGTGCTCGCCGAGCCGCTCTACCATCCGCCGAGGCTGGCCGATCGTCTGCGGGCGGGCCCGTTCGGGAACTACTTCCTCCTGGTCTCCAGGCTCGAACCGGTCAAGCGCGTGCACCTGGCAATCGAGGCGATGCGCTGGGCGCCGGCAGGCACGACCCTGCGCATCGCGGGCGAGGGCTCCGCCGCGTCTGACCTGGCGGCGCGCATCGAGGGGCTGGGCCTGCGGGATCGCGTCAGCCTGCTCGGTCGCGTCGACGACGACAGGCTCGTCGACCTGTATGCCGGCGCACGCGGTGTCGTCTTCACGCCCTTCGACGAGGATTACGGATACGTGACGCTCGAGGCCTTCCTGAGCCAGAAGCCGGTGATCACCACGCTCGACGCCGGAGGACCGCTGGAGTTCGTCGTGCCAGACCACAGCGGCCTGGTGTGCACGGCAACGCCGGAGTCCATCGGAACCGCGATGAGTCGCCTCGCCGCGGATCAATCCCTGGCACAGGACCTCGGCGCATCGGGTCATGCGGTCGCACGGACGGTCACGTGGCAGGGTGTGGTGCAGCAGTTCCTGCGCACGCCCATGACCGATGCGGCGGGCGGCGCATGAGAATCATCGTCGTCGAGGCACGGGCGCCGTTCACGCGCGAAACCGGGAGCCTTCGCACCCTCGCCCTGATGGACGCGTGTCGTGGACTGGGCCACCAGGTGGATCAGGTGCGCCTGCCCCTGGACGAACGGCCGCACACGTTGCTCGAGCAGGCCTCGCGCTGGGCGCTGCTGAACCTGGCCGCCAGCAACGGTCGGCGTGTGGACGCGGTCATCGCCACGAACTTCCCGAGCTACGTCGTACGCCATCCACACAAGGTGGTGTGGCCGCTGCGCCAGCCTCGCGTGGCCTACGATTCGTCCAGCATCGCGCTGGGCGACCTCGGGCCCGGCGTCGAAGCCGACACCCGGCTGCGGCAACGGCTGGTGGCGGCCGACACCGCGGCGCTCAACAGCTGCGCGGCCGTCTTCACCGACTCGGTGGGTGCAACGACGCGTCTGCGGGCGACCAACGGGATCGAGAGTACGCCCCTGTCGTGCCCTCCCCCGCCGGCAGACCCGCGGTCAGATGGCCCCATCGGTAGGGACGTGGTCATCCTGAGCCCGCTCGCACCCTCGTCGCGTGTCGATCTGGCCATCCGCGCGATGGTGGCGGTCCCGCAGCCGGTCCGCCTGGTCGTGGTGGGTGATGGACCCGCCCGGCAGTCGCTCGAAGGCCTCTCACACGAGCTGATGCTCGGGGCGCGCGTCGAATTCGGGGGCCGGCCCGACGGTCCTGCGGTGGCGAGGCTCGTGGGCGACGCCCTGTGCGTGCTGGACCTGATGCCCGGGCAGGAGGAGGCGGAGGCCACCCTCGCGGGCCTGCGGGCAGGCCGGCCGGTCATCACGACCGCCGACTCCGGCGCCCCGCGGGATCACGTCGAGCACGGGCGGAACGGGCTCGTGTGCGAGGCCACGCCGGAGGGGATTGGGGTGGCCGTCGCGCAACTCGCCGGACCAGGCGATCTGGCCCGGTCACTGGGGCGCGCCGCGCTGAAAACCGTGCCCCCCGTGAGCTGGACCGAGCTGGTCGGACACCTCCTCGCCGGCGTCCCGGACCACGGATGACGCAGAGCCATCTCAGCCTTGCCCCTGCCTGGCCAGCGTGCTAGCTTGGAGCCGCCGATGAACGCCCGCCCGAGCCTGAGTTTCTTCTTCCCGGCATACAACGACGGCGGGACGATCGGCAGCCTGGTGATCCGTACCATCCAGGCTGCCAGCCGGCTCACGTCGGACTTCGAGGTCATCGTCGTCAACGACGGCAGCTCCGACGCGACGCGTGACATCGTCGACGAACTGGCCCGGACGTATCCCGGCATCGTCCGACCCATACATCACCCACGGAACCGCGGCTACGGGGGCGCCCTTCGTACGGGGTTCGCCTCGGCCACCAAGGACTACGTCGCATACACCGACGGGGATGCCCAGTACGACCCTGGAGAGCTGGACGTGCTGTGGGGCGCACTCGCGCCCGATGTCGATGTCGTGACGGGGTACAAGATCAGCCGCTCGGATCCCTGGCACCGCATCGTCATCGGCCGGATCTATCACTACACCGTCAAGGTCCTGTTTCGCCTGAGCGTTCGCGACGTCGATTGCGACTTCCGGCTGATGCGACGCGAGATCTTCGACCGTATCCATCTCGAACGGGATACCGGGGTGATCTGTCTCGAGCTGATGCGCAAGATCCAGGACGCGGGCCTCCGCGTCGTGGAGGTGCCGGTGCACCACTACCACCGCTTGCATGGGCGCTCGCAGTTCTTCAACCTCCGCCGCGTGTTCTGGACCGGGGTGGACGTGATGAAGCTGTGGGTGCGCCTGGTGCTCCTCGGGCGTGGCCGTCACGGTGCGGCAGTGCTCTTCAGGGACCCGACGATTCGCAGCGCGCCCAGGCCGCCGAAGTCGTCCACGCTCCCGTGACCCAGGCCGCCTCGCACTACCGCGGGCGCCGTGTGCTCGTCACCGGCGGTCTCGGTTTCATCGGGAGCACCCTGACTCGCACGCTCGTGGCGGCCGGGGCCCGCGTCACGATTGCCGATGCGATGATTCCAGGATGCGGTGGGAATCCCCACAACATCCAGGGCATCGAAGATCGTGTCGTGGTCCGT
This sequence comes from Vicinamibacterales bacterium, assembly GCA_050185275.1. Classification (GTDB taxonomy): domain Bacteria; phylum Acidobacteriota; class Vicinamibacteria; order Vicinamibacterales; family UBA2999; genus JABFRY01. Next base: position 141,529 of record JBFWZN010000008.1, read on the forward strand.
CTCGTCGATCTCCGTGAGCGAAGCCTGCTGGACGATCTCGTGCGGGACCAGGAGGTGATCTTCAACCTCGCGGGGAAGATCAGCCACGTCGACAGCATGCGGGACCCCGACGCGGACCTCGACAACAACTGCAGGGCGCATCTCGGGCTGCTCGAGGCCTGCCGGCGCGTGAATCCCGATACCAAGGTCGTCTATGCGGGCACCCGTCAGGTGTACGGCCGCCCGGAGTACCTGCCCGTCGACGAACGGCACCTGGTGCGTCCAACCGATGTCAACGGGATCAACAAGGCCGCGGGCGAGGCGTACCACATCGTCTACAACAACGCACACGGCCTCAGGGCCTGCTCGCTCCGGTTGACGAACGTCTATGGTCCGCGGCAACTCATCGACCACAGTCGGCAGGGTTTCATCGGCTGGTTCGTGCGGCTCGCCCTCGAGGACGCGGAAATCCAGATCTACGGAGACGGACGCCAGGTGCGCGACTTCGTCTACGTGGACGACGCGGTGGAGGCGTTCCTCCTGGCAGGAGCCAATGACGCCGCCAACGGCCAGGTCCTGAACGTCGGCGGTTCCGAGCCGATCGCCCATCGCGACCTCGTCGCCCTGCTGATTGACGCGGCGGGCACAGGTCGGTTCACGCTGGTCGACTGGCCGTCGCAGCGCAAGGCCATCGACATCGGGAGCTTTCACGCCGACTCCACCCTGATCGGCCAGGTACTCGGGTGGCGGCCCACGACGCCGCTGGCGACCGGGCTCGCCCGCATGGTCGCGTTCTGCCGGGAACACTGGACGCACTACGTGACGAACCCTGGCCAGGCGGCCAGGCTCTGACGCATGGTGCCCCCGGTGCCCGTTCCAGTGCCGTTCGTGGACCTGCATCTGACGGACGACCTCGATGACGTTCGCCAGGCGATCGAGCGCGTCGTGGCCAGTGGCTGGTTCGTCCTCGGCCCGGAGGTCGAAGCCTTCGAGGCCGAGTTCGCGGAGGCGTCCGGCACGCCGTACGCGGTGGGTGTCGCCAACGGCACCGACGCCATCTCGCTGCTGCTCCGTGCCGCCGACATCGGGCCTGGCGACGAGGTGCTCGTGCCGGGATTGACGGCCGCCTTCACGGCACTCGCCGTGACGATGACGGGTGCCACGCCGGTGTTCGTGGACGTGGATCCCGAGCGCCTCACGATGGATCCAGCGCGTGCCGCCGAGGCCGTGACGTCCCGTACCCGGGCCATGGTGCCGGTGCATCTCTATGGGCGGGTGGCGGACATGACACCGCTCCAGTCGGTCGCGGAGCGCCATGGCCTGGTCCTGATCGAAGATTGCTGCCAGGCCCATCTCGCCCGCTACGAAGGGCAGCCCGTGGGCACCACCGGCCTGGGCGGGGCGTTCAGTTTCTACCCGACGAAGAATCTCGGCGCGCTCGGAGACGGCGGCGCCATCGTCACCGCGAGCCGTACCGTGGCCGACCGCATCCGGCGGCTGCGCAACGGGGGACAATCCGTGCGGAACACGCACGAGGAGGCGGGGATCAACAGCCGCCTCGACGAGTTGCAGGCCGCGATCCTGCGCGCGCGCCTTCCCAGGCTGGCCGGATGGACCGCTCGCCGCCAGGCACTCGCGACTTTGTACCGAACCCACCTGCCGGCAGGCGTCCTGGGCGGCGCCCGGGAGCGCGCCGGGGACGTGTACCATCTCTTTCCGATCCGCGTACCACGCCGGCACGTCGTACAGGCGCACCTCGCGGCGCAGGACATTCAGACCCTCGTGCACTATCCTGTCGCCATGCCCGATCAGCCGGCGTTCCGATCCGCACGCGGCAGCTGTCCCGTCGCGCGGCGCGCAGCCGGCGACGTGCTCTCCCTGCCGCTCCATCCATACCTGTCCGACGCCGCCGTCATGCGGGTGTGCAGCGTGGTGGCGGGCGCCGTGGCCGTCGCGGGAGAGCCGGCGTGAAGGCGTTCATCACGGGTGGAGCGGGCTTCATCGGGTCGCATCTGGCCGAACGGCTCCTCGATGCGGGACACGATGTCAGCGTGCTCGACAATCTCTCCACGGGTGCCATCCGCAACATCGAGCACCTGAAGGGACGACAGGGATTTTCCTACACCATCGATTCGGTCACCAACGAGTCGCTCCTGGCCGAATTGATCGACGGATGCGACGTGGTGTTCCACCTGGCGGCGGCCGTGGGCGTGAAGCTCATCGTCGAGCAGCCGGTGCACACGATCGAGACCAACGTGCACGGTACCGAGGTGGTGCTGAAGCACGCGAACAAGAAGAAGAAGCTCGTGTTCGTGGCGTCCACCTCGGAGGTCTACGGCAAGAGCAACGCCGTGCCGTTTGCCGAGACCGCCGACCTCGTCCTCGGCCCGTCGGACAAGCACCGGTGGGCCTACGCGTGCAGCAAGCTGATCGACGAGTTCCTCGCGCTGGCCTACTGGAAGGAACGCAAGCTTCCTGTCGTCATCGTGCGGCTGTTCAACACCGTGGGACCCAGGCAGACAGGGCAGTACGGGATGGTGCTGCCGACCTTCGTGCGGCAGGCGCTCGCGGGGCATCCGCTCACCGTGTTCGGCGACGGCAGCCAGTCGCGCAGCTTCACGTACGTGGGCGATGTCGTCGAGGCGCTCGTCACCCTCTCGTCGGAACCGCGCGCCGTGGGCGAGGTGTTCAACATCGGCAACACCGGCGAGATCTCCATGCGCGCGCTCGCGGAGAAGGTGAAGGCGCTGACGGGGAGCGATTCGCCGATTCAGTACGTGCCGTACGACAAGGCGTACGAGGCCGGCTTCGAGGACATGCCGCGGCGCGTGCCGGACATCACGAAGCTGCGCAAGCTGATCGGCTACGAACCCAAGGTCGGGCTGGACGAGATCGTGACACTCGTCATCCAGTACATGCGGCTGGCCTGAGCGGCGGCTCGAAGGGCACACGTCGGGGCTCGCGGACCGCGCCTGGACTGCCCACGACTGCACCGCGCTGCCGGCGAACCCAGGCGCCACCGGCCGCCAGGGGTTCGGTGCGGAGCGCCGGCCGCCGGGGGGAACAGCGGGCGTATACTTCGTCCGAGGTACAGGCATGGAGTTGCTGCGCTCGCTGCTCACGCCCCTGGTTCTGCTCGGACTCACCGCCACGCCAGCGCTCGCCCAGCAGGTCACCCTGACGATTCAGGACGGACGGGTGTCGCTCGATGCCGACAACGCGCCGGTCTCGGTCATCCTCTCCGAGTGGGCGCGGGTGGGCGGAAGCCGGGTCGTCAACGGTGAGCGCCTTCCGGGCGGCTTGGTGTCGCTCCAATTGAGTGACATACCGGAGCGGGAAGCCCTCGACATCGTCCTTCGCAACGTGAGCGGCTATCTGCTCGCGCCCCGCCAGGCCGGGGCCGGCGCCTCCATGTTCGACCGTATCCTCATCCTGGCGACCAGCAGCGCCCCACGTGCCGCCGCGACGCCGGCGCCGGCGGGCCGTGGCGTGCCGGCGCGGCCGGGCTTCCTTCCGCCTCCGGTTCCCTCGGAAGCCCCAGTGCAGCCTGGCTTCGACGACCAGACGGACGAGGATGCCCTCACCATCATCGGAGACGAGGGTGACATCGACTCGCAGGAGCCACAGGACCAGCCGTTCACGGCCGTCCCGGGCCGCGGCCCCGCACGGCGACCTGGTCGAGCCCTTCCCCTCGAGGCCCCGGCCGAAGGCGGGGGCACCGTCGTGATTGGTGGAGTCTCAGTGGCCGACGACGACGCCGTGGTGAGCGGGGCCAACCCGTTCGGGGTCCCGGCGGGCTCTTCAGGCCGGCCGGGCGAAGTGAACATGGTGCCCGACACTTCCGAGGAACCGCTGACGAGCGAAGAGGTCCTCCGGCGGGAGGAACTGCAGCGCCAGACCCAGCAACCCGACTGACGAGGCCGGCCACGGCGCGGGGCTGCACCACATGCGGGTCGCGGGCGTCATAGAATGAACGCTCCAGCCCCGCCTGCTGCCCATGTCCGACATCGATCGCTTCCGGCCCGACGACCGCAGGGGTGTCGATATCCTGCTCAGGCGCACACAGGGTGCCGACGCCGCCGACGCGAGCCGTCTTCGGTGGGACTGGCAGCACCGCCGCAATCCCTTCAATGCCTCGGGGAATCCAGGCATCTGGGTCGCCCGCGAGGGCCCCACGGTAGTGGGCCAGTGCTCGACCATCCCTGTCCGGCTGTCGCTCAAGGGCCTGGAAGTGGACGGGGCCTGGGGCACCGACGCCACGGTCGCGCCCGAGCGCGACGCCCAGGGCCTCGACGAAGCGCTTGTCCGCGCATGGGACCGGAACATCGGGGCATCGCTGGCGCTGGGCCTGCCGGAACGATCCAGGCAGATGCTGGACCGGCTTCGGTGGCCGGCGTCCCACATCGTGCCGTGCCTGGTGAAGCCGCTGACCCGCCGGGCTGTCCGCGTGCCCAGCCTGCCGACACCCGTCAATCGGCTGCTGTCGGCCCTGGCCTCGCCCGTGGTGCACGTGGTCTCGCGCTCGCGGCCCCTTCGGGCGGAGTGTGAGCCAATCCGCCGGTTCGACCGTTCGTTCACGGCGCTGTGGGAACGGCTCGCCGGCCGGTTCGACCTGGCCGTGCGGCGGGACGCCGCGTATCTCAACTGGCGGTACATCGAGCCACCCCACGTGCGGTACACAGTCGTCGCCTTGCGCCGACAGGCCGAGACCCATGGCTATGCGGTATACCGCCACAAGCACGAGCCGCTCGGACGTGTCACGATGCTCGTCGACTTCCTGGTGGACCCCGACGACGAATCGGGCCTGAAGACGCTGCTCCGCTGGGTCGATCGCGCGGCACGGGCGGAAGACTCTGACAAGATCCGCTGCTACACGCTCAACAGCGCCTTTCGGCGCGTACTGCGACGAAACGGCTACTTCGTGGTCAAGTCATCGCTCGAGGTCAACGTGAAGATCAACGTCGTCCAGGTGCCGACGGGGTTCTACGAGGACACGGGCGGCTGGCACGTGACCTATGGCGACGCCGACCAGGACTACTGATGACATTGACCGAGAAGGTGAGCGCGGACCTGACCGCCGCGATGAAGAACCGGGAAGCCTCGAGGCTGGGCGCCCTCCGCATGCTGAAGGCCGCCTTCATGAACCGTGAGGTCGAGAAGGGCCGGGCGCTCGACGACGGCGAGGCGACCCAGGTGGTGGCCTCGCTGGTCAAACAGCGGAAAGACGCCATCGAGCAGTTCGACAAGGCCGGCCGTCAGGATCTGGTCGCGCAGGAGGCCGGCGAGATCGTGGTGCTCGAAGCGTACCTGCCGCCGGCCGCGTCCCCGGAACAGATCGAGACGGCGGTCGCCGAGGCCATTGCCGAGACGGGCGCGACCTCCGGCAAGGACATGGGCAAGGTGATGAAGGCCGTGATGCCGAGGCTCGCGGGGCGCCACGCCGATGGCAAGGCGGTGAACGAGGCCGTGAGGCGGAAGCTCGGCCTCTGACGGGCGACAAACTTTCCGTGCGAGAGCGTCGTCCAACCGCTCAAGAGGCCCGCTTCAGCCTTTCCTTCCTTGTTCGGGCCCTCGTCCGTCGAGGGCCCGCTTTTTGTACCCCAGGCGCAGCCGGGTCACCGACCCAGGGGCGGCAACGGTCCGTACTCTGCACGGCATGAGCGCCTCCCCACCACCCACGGGCTCTGGCGCCTCGCGCCTGGCGGGCGCAGCTGCGTCGGCCGGCACCGCCACGATGACCAGCCGGCTGCTCGGCCTGGTCCGTGAGCAGGTACTGGCCTCCCTGTTCGGCGCGGGCAATGCCATGGACGCGTTCAACGTGGCCTTCCGCATCCCGAACCTCGTTCGGGACCTCTTCGCGGAGGGGGCCATGAGCGCCGCGTTCGTACCCACCTTCACGAGACACCTGGCCACCGCCGGGAAGGAGTCGGCCTGGAGGCTCGGCAACAACGTGGTGAACGCGCTGGCGGTCATCACGCTCGTGCTGGTGTTGCTCGGCATGGTCTTCGCGGGCCCTATCGCAGCGGCCTTCGCGGGGGACTACGCCGCGGTGCCCGGCAAGCTCGAGCTGACCACCTCGCTCACCCGTCTCATGCTCCCCTTCCTGACTCTGGTGGCCATGGCGGCCGCGTGCATGGGCATGCTGAACTCCCTGGGGATGTTCTTCGTGCCGGCCCTGTCGCCGGCGATGTTCAACGTCGTCTCCATCGTCTGCGCCCTGGCACTCGTTCCCCTGATGCCGACCCTCGGGCTGGCCCCGATCATGGCCATCGGCATCGGCACCGTACTCGGCGGCGCGGCCCAGGTGCTCGTGCAGTGGCCGCTGCTCCACCGGCAGGGCTTCCGCTATCGTCCCGTCCTGGACTGGAGCGACGCCGGCCTGCATCAGGTGCTCCGGCTCATGGGGCCCGGCACGATCGGCATGGCGGCCACGCAGGTCAACGTCTTCGTCAATACGGTGCTCGCCGCCGGAGAAGGCACCGGTGCGGTCTCGTGGTTGAACTACGCGTTCCGGCTCATGTACCTGCCCATCGGCCTGTTCGGCGTGTCGATTGCCACGGCAACGTTGCCGGCCGTCTCGCGGGACACGATGAACCGCGAACCTGGCGCGATCCGTCGCACGATTGCCGACGGCCTGTCGCTCATGATGATGCTGAACGTACCGGCCACGGTGGGGCTTGTCGTGCTGGCGTCCCCGATCGTGCAGCTGATCTTCGAGCGGCGGGCGTTTACCAGTGCCGACACAGCGGCCACCGCAGCGGCACTGCAGTTCTACGCCGTGGGACTGGTCGGCTACTCGGTGGTGCGGATCGCGTCACCGCTGTTCTACGCCCTTGGCGACAATCGCACGCCGGTCAAGGTGAGCATGGCGACCGTCGTCGTCAACGTCGTCATGAACCTCCTGCTGGTGCAGGCGATGGGGTATCGGGGCCTGGCACTGGGAACGTCGGTGGCCGCCCTCTTCAATGCGGCCACGCTGATGGTGCTGTTGCGTCGCCGCCTCGACGGGATCGAGGGCACCCGGCTGCTGGACTCCTTCACGCGCATCGCCCTGGCGTCGGTGGCCATGGGCCTGGCGGCGGTCGGCGTGCACGCGGCGCTCACGAGGCTGGTGCCCGGAGCGACCCTGCTGGCACAGGGCCTCCAGCTCGGGGGCACGATCGGCGCGGCGCTCCTGGTCCTCGCGGGCGCGTCGCAGTTGCTGCGGGTCCGGGAGTTCGGCGAGGGGGTGGCCCTGGTGCGAGGGCGGCTCGCGCGCCGGCGTCGCTGAGGCGCGGGGCTCGGCTCCTGCCGAGGCACGTACCTGCTTGCCGGGCAGGCAACACCTGGAAGAGACTGAGCCATGCGGCGCTATCAGACGGCCTCGACCTACGGCTACACGTTCGGACCGGGGCCGCTCACGCCGGCCATCCGAGCCATCGTCATCACCAACGTCGTGGTCTTCGTCATCATGGCGCTCGACCCGACGGTACGATTCGCGCTCGAGGCGGGTTTCGGCATGCAGCCCTCCGCGGCGATCGGCCAGTTCCGGCTCTGGCAGTTCGTCACGTATATGTTCCTGCACGCAGGCTTCTTCCACATCCTGTTCAACATGCTGACCCTGTGGATGTTCGGGGTCGAACTGGAGCGGATGTGGGGCAGCGCGTTCTTCACCAAGTTCTACCTGGTGACAGGCGTCGGCGCGGCCGCCACGCAGGTCCTGCTGTCATTCACGCCGCTGGCGGTCGCCGATCGCCTCTACGAGTCGGTCACGATCGGCGCGTCGGGGGCCATCTACGGGGTGCTGCTCGCCTACGCCGTCTACTTTCCCCATCGCATCATTCACTACATGATGCTCTTCCCCATCCCGGCCAAGTACTTCGTGGCCATCATGGGTGCCATCGCGTTGATTTCATCGGTGAACGCGTCCGGCGGGGGCATCGCACACGGCGCGCACCTCGGGGGCATGATCGCCGCCTGGCTGTACCTCAAGTCGCGCGTTCCCGGGCGCCTGAAAGTCATGGCCGAGATCAAGTATCGCTACCTGAAGTGGCGGATCGCGAAGGAGCGGAAGCGCTTCGACGTCTACCAGGGCGGCCGTGCGGACGACTCCACGCGACGCCCGCACTGACGGGACTCGCGTTCCCCTGGAGGGAGGCCAGCTCAGTCCGACAGGCTGAGCGGCAGCCTCGACCCACCTATCGCCAGGGCCAGCAGCCCCCCCATGACGGGCAGGCCGTAGCCATTGGTGAGATAGCCGTAGGTGAAGAGGATGCCCGAGGCCACGTGGAAGTTGAGGACCATCAGCGCGGCGAGGCCCGCGGACAGCCTCGTCCAGAAACCGAACAGCAGCGCAGCACCCGCCAGCAACTCGCCGAGCGTCACCATGCGCGCGAACACCGGGACTCCGGGCATCGCGACCGTCTCGAGATACCAGCGACTGAAGGGCGACGCGGTACCGTGCCATTCCTGGAGCCGCGCCCCGAGTATCGCGCTGTCGAAGAGCCACGGCACCTTGCCGAGTCCCTCGAAGATGAGGAAGACACCGAGCATCAGCCCGAGCAGGCGCAGTGCCGCGCCACGACTGGATCCGTTCATGCCAGAACCACCGCCTGGTCGCTCACGATACCTCCCTCGAACGGCCACGTACCTCCTCAGTCCGCCTCGATCGCTTCGACCCAGTCGCGACGGACGGGGCTGAAGATATCGAGCTCGAGCGTGTCCTCGAGCGCTTCCGCATGATGCGCCTCCCCGGAGGGAATGCGGAGGACCTCGCCTTCCCGTACGACGAATTCATCGACACCGACCACCACCCTGAGTGCGCCCTGCAGCACGTAGCTGAGCTGCTCGCTCTCGTGCGCGTGCAGCGGCACGAGCGCGCCACGTTTCAGGTAGGTCTGGGCAACCATCACGCTGCTGCCGGACACGATCTTCCGCGAACTCATCTCCGTGATCTTCTCGAGCGCGATCTCGTCCCAGCGATGGAGTCTGACGGTTGTCATGGAGGATGTCCGGGGTGGCCGGGAAGCAAGGGTGATTGTGCCATAATTTCCCGGTTATGAAGGCCTCGACCCTGACCGGTGGAGCGGATGCGAGGACCGCTGCGGGCACGGCCGCAGAGCACGCGCTGGCGGGCCTGTCCCGCGAGGAACTGCTCGCCGCGTACCGCACGATGCTCCTGTCGCGGAAGATCGACGACAAGGAAATTCAGCTCAAGAACCAGAGCCTGATCTTCTTCCAGATCAGCGGCGCCGGTCACGAAGCGATCCAGGTCGCGGCCGCTCGCAACCTGCGCCCCGGACACGACTGGTTCTTCCCCTACTATCGCGACCGCGCGCTCTGCCTGGGCCTCGGTGTGACGCCGTACGAGATGTTCCTGGCGGGTGTCGGCTCGAAGGACGACCCTGCATCGGGAGGACGGCAGATGCCGTCGCACTGGGCGAGCCGCGAGCTGAATCTTCCCTCGCCAAGCAGCGCCACGGGCACCCAGTGCCTGCACGCGATCGGCTGCGCGGAAGCGGGCCGCCTGTACGAGATCCTGACGGCGATCCCCGACCGCGAGTCCCGGTACCGCGAGGACGAGGTCACGCTGGTGTCGGTCGGAGACGGCGCGACCAGCGAAGGCGAGTTCTGGGAGTCGCTGAACACCGCGTGTGCCCAGAAGCTTCCGGTGCTCTACCTCGTCGAGGACAACGGGTACGCCATCTCCGTCCCCGTGGACGTCCAGACGCCAGGCGGGGACATCTCCCGCATCGTCGAGCACTTCCCGGGCATGACCGTCTTCCGGTGCGACGGCACCGACTATCTCTCGAGCCACACGGCACTGCGCGACGCGGTGGCGCACGTGCGGGCCCGCAAGGGCCCGGCTCTCGTGCACGCGACGGTCGTCCGCCTGTACTCGCACTCGCTCTCGGATGACGAAAAGCTCTACAAGACACCCGCGGAACGGTCCGCCGAGGCGCGCCGCGACCCGCTGGTCCGGATGCGGCAACTGCTGACCTCCGAAGGCGTGGCAAGCGAACACGAGCTCGCCGAGATCCTCACCGCCGTCGAACGCGAGGTGACCGAGGCCGCCAACCGGGCGCTCGAGGCCGGCAAGCCCGACCCGGCCACGGCGACGCTGCACGTGTTCTCTCCCGACGTCGACCCGACGTCGGACGCGTTCGCGTCGGAGGCCGCGCCCGAAGGTTCCCCAGACACCATGGTGGCGTCGATCAACCGCACGCTCCGTGACGAAATGGCCCGCGACCCACGGATGGTGATCTTCGGTGAGGACGTGGCCGACGCGAGCCACGAGGAGATCCTCGGGACCGTGCCCGGCAAGGGCGGCGTCTTCAAGGTGACGCACGGGCTCCAGCGCGCATTCGGCGGCGTCCGCGTGTTCAACTCGCCCCTGGCGGAAGCCAACATCGTCGGCAGGGCGGTGGGAATGGCCCTCCGCGGGATCAAGCCGGTGGTCGAGATCCAGTTCTTCGACTACATCTGGCCCGCATTCATGCAGATCCGCGACGAGCTGTCGATGATGCGGTACCGGTCGAACAGCCTCTGGTCGGCGCCGGTGGTCATCCGGGTGCCGATCGGCGGGTATCTGCGCGGCGGCGCCCCGTATCACAGCCAGTCCGCCGTGGCCATCTTCGCGCACACACCTGGCCTGCGGGTCGTGCTGCCCTCGAACGCCCAGGACGCGGCGGGGTTGCTCAGGACGGCCATCCGGTGCGAGGACCCGGTGCTCTTCCTCGAGCACAAGCACCTGTATCGACAGACGTACAACAAGGGCGTCTATCCTGGCCCCGACTACACCATCCCCTTCGGGCGGGCGTCGGTCGTGCGGGAGGGCACCGATGTGGCGATCGTCACGTGGGGAGCCCTCGTCCAGCGCTCGCTGCTGGCCGCCCAACAGGCCGAGCGCGAGGGCATCAGCGTGGCGGTCGTCGACCTGCGGACGATCATTCCGTACGACTGGGACACGATCTCCCGGGTGACGAAACAGACCAACCGGATCATCGTCGCACACGAGGACCCGCTGACGGCAGGCTTCGGCGCCGAGATCGCCGCGCGGATCGGGGAGGAGCTCTTCGACGAGCTCGACGCACCCGTCAAGCGGGTGGCCGGTCTCGACTGCCCCGTCGCCTATGCCCCCGTCCTCGAGGAAGTCATCCTCCCGGGAGCGCCGGCGGTGCTCAACGCCATCCGGACGGTTGCGGCGTACTGAGCGCCGGCCGGTGGCCCTACTGGACCGTGGGCCCGGACGCGAAGCCGATGAGCGCCGCCAGGGCCAGTGAGATGAACCAGCCGACGAGACACACGCCCACGGCCCGGCCCGTGCTGCGGTAGTCGAGCGCCTGCCTCACCGCCACCACCATGGTCGCGAGCATCCAGATCGCGGTGACGAAATAGACCAGCCAGCCGAAGCCGGGCACGATGCCGAACACGCGCAGGAGACCCGGGGCGGCGGCGAACCCCGTCGTGCGAAGCAACTCGCCGACGCTGGCGTTGGTCTGGGGCTCGGCAAACATGCGGGTGCCGAGGACGTAGGTGAGCACGGCCCAGACGAACCAGCCCACCAGCGAGGCGAGCGTCAGGTTCACGAAGGCCAGCAGCCCGGTGCCACCGGTCGACATGCCGACACCTCCCGCCAGGCTGGCCAGGACGACGATGGCCATCGCCTGCCCGGTGGCGCCCTGGTCGGCCTCGACCTCCTCGTAGACGGACGTCTGAAGACGGGCAGCTCCGATCATGCGGTCGCGCAGTGTCGCCATCTGCCTACCTTACTGCGGAGCCGTCGTCCGTGCACAACAACCTGCGAACCGGGCCGGCATCTCCGACAGGCCATGGCGGCACGCCAGAGCCCATATAGTGTGGGCATGCCGCCGGCGGCCGACAGGCCTCCCGGCGACGCCGACAGGATGCTGACCGCCGATCACCTCACGCGCCAGTTCGATGCCCGGGTCGCCGTGCAGGACGTCTCGTTCGAGCTCAGGCCCGGCGAGATCCTCGCGCTGCTGGGACCGAATGGTGCCGGCAAGACCACGACGCTGCGGCTGCTGGCCGGCCTGATCCGGCCGTCGAGCGGACAGGTCCTGCTGGACGGCGTCGGACTCCACGGGCTCGCCGGCACTTCGCTGAGAACACGCATCGGCATCCTGACGGAAGCGCCCGGACTCTGGGATCGGCTGACGGTGCGGCAGAACCTGCTGACGTACGCCAGGCTCCATGGGCTGCCGTCGCCATCCCGTGCCGTGGACGAAGCGCTCGACCTGTTCGACGTCCGCTCCCGGGCTGGCGACCTGGCCGCGCACCTCTCGAAGGGGCTCCGGCAACGGGTGGCGCTGGCCCGGACACTCCTGCATCGGCCTGGCATCGTGCTGCTGGACGAGCCCACATCGGGGCTCGACCCGGCCAGCGCGAGGGAAGTGCGTGCGCTCATCCTGCGACTGCGAGGCGAGGGACGCGCCGTGCTCCTGTGCACGCACAACCTGGACGAAGTGGACCGGGTCGCCGACCGCGTCGCGGTCCTGCGGGGACGCCTGCTCGCGGTGGGCACCACGGCCGCCCTCAGAGCCAGGTTCTTCGGTGAGCGACTCAGGGTGACCGTCGCGGGCGATGCACAGACGTTCGTGTCCGTGCTCGGTGCCTCGAGCGGCGTGGACATCGTACGGGCCGACGGCCCCGTCCTGCTGGCGGACGGCGCCGCGGCAGCGGCGCACGCACCCGAGATCGTGAGGCGGCTGGTGGCGGCCGGCGCCGACATCCTGTCGGTGCACCCCGAGCACGTCCCGCTCGAGGAGGTGTACCTCCACCTCCTGGGCGAGGGGAGCACGGAGTCATGAGGCGCGTGATGGCCCTGCTCCAGAAGGAGCTCATCGACCTGTCCCGCAACCCCGCGGTCTTCGTGCCTGCGGTCCTCACGGCCGTCGTCTCGATCTGCCTGCCCTTCCTCATCGCGGTGGTCCTGCCCGCGGTCACGGGCGAGCCGCTCACCGGGTCGAGCGACTTCCGCGTCGCCATCGACGCGCTGCGCGGAACCGCGGTGGCCGCAGGCCTGGACGGGGAAGGGCTCATTCAGGCGTGGATCCTCAGGCAGTTCGTGGTGCTGCTGGTGCTGACGCCGGTGGCCGCATCGATGGCGTCGGCCGCCTACAGCGTCGTCGGCGAGAAGCAGGCCCGCACACTCGAGCCGCTGCTCACGACCCCGCTGACCACAGCCGAACTGCTGGCGGCGAAGGTCCTGGGGTCGCTTCTACCCGCCACCGTGCTGACCATCGCCTGTTTCGGTGTCTACGTGGCGGCGGCCGCGGCGTTCGCACGGGAGGGCGTGTACGCCACGCTGCTCACGGGGCAGCCCCTCGCCACTGTCTTCGTGCTCGGCCCCCTGGCGGCACTGGCGGCGCTGCAACTGGCGGTCTGCGTCTCGTCCCGGGTGAACGACGCCCGAAGCGCCCAGCAGATCGGCGCGCTGGTGATCCTGCCCGTCGCCGGCCTCCTGGTCGCCCAGCTCACCGGCGCGCTGCAGCTCTCGGGAACCGTCATTGCCGCGACGGCGCTCGTGCTGTTGTCGGTCAATGCCGGCCTGGCGCTGCTAGGCGTCACGCTGTTCGACCGGGAGTCCATTCTCACGAGGTGGAAGTGACCGCCCAATCCGAGACCGGCGCGCTGCTGCGCGTCGCCGTCAAGCACGTGAGGGACGCCTGGGGCAGCGCGGCCTCGATCGACGCCCAGTGGCGCGATCTGGCGTACACGGCCCGCCCCGAAGCGGACCTGGCGGGGCGCCAGCACGATCGGTTCGTCGAACTGCTCGAGGCGGCGGGCGCCACGGTGCATCGTCTGCCAGCGGCCGGGGGCACCGGCCTGGACTCGATCTACGTCCGCGACGCGGCGGTGGTCTCGGACCTGGGCGCGGTCCTGTGCCGGATGGGCAAGCCACAGCGCCGGCAGGAGCCGGGGGCCCTGGCCGACGCGTGCCGGACCCTGGGCATCCCGGTCGCCGGGAGCATTGCGTCTCCGGGGTGCCTCGAGGGCGGCGACGTCGTGTGGCTCGGCCGCCGTACGCTCGCGGTGGGTTCCGGATACCGGACCAATCCGGAAGGTATCGGCCAGCTGCGTGCGATCCTCGCGCCCTGCCTGGACGAACTCGTCGAGGTACCGTTGCCGCATTGGCAGGGCCCCGGCGAGGTGCTGCACCTGATGTCGCTCATCAGCCCGGTCGATGAGGACCTGGCGGTCGTCTACTCGCGCCTCCTGCCGGTGCCGTTCAGGCGTTGGCTGCTCGACCGGGGCATCGCGCTGGTCGAGGTGCCCGATGAGGAGTTCGACACCATGGGCACCAACGTCCTGGCCCTGGGTCCCCGGCGGTGCCTGATGGTCGCGGGGAATCCGCGCACGCGGACGGCACTGGAGGCCGCAGGGGCGACCGTTGCCGAGTACGACGGCTCGGAGATCAGCACGAAAGGTGCGGGTGGACCCACCTGCCTCACGAGACCGCTCATGCGGGCATGACATCCCCGTCTGCATCGACGTCGTCGGGTTACCGCCGGGCGCCTGGGGCAGGCGGACTTGCACACCCTCTGGCATCCGCCACACACTGGCGTTCGATGGTTCGTGCCCTGCCGGGCGACCACCGGACGGGTCCGTGCGAGGGCCCCTGTCCCGTGTCACCCTCCGACGCCGTGCGAGGTCGGCTCACGTGAAGATCGTCGACCGGGGCAGCGGCGCCCCCGTGGTCCTCATTCCCGGCATCCAGGGGCGCTGGGAGTGGATGCGCCCGGCCGTGGACGCCCTCTCCCGCAGATGCCGGGTCATCACGTTCTCCCTGGCGGACGAGCCCACCGCGCAAGCCGGGGGGATCGGCTCGGATCTGCTCGATGCCTACGTGCAACAGGTTGGCGACGCCATGGACCAGGCGGGCCTCGACTGCGCCGTGATCGCCGGGGTGTCGTTCGGCGGCCGCATTGCCGCCGCGTTCGCCAGCGCATATCCGGATCGCACGGCGGGCCTCGTGCTCGTGTCCGCCATGCCACCGGGATGGGTGCCCGATGCCCGGGTGCGCTTCTACGTTGCCGCGCCCCGGCTGCTCGCCCCGCTCTTCTGCGTCCAGTCGCTGCGACTGCTCGACGAGTTCTTCACCGCCGCCGGCAGCGTGCCGCGCGGGCTGCTGCTGGCCGCACGGCATGGCTGGACGACGTTCGTGCACCCGATGTCGCCAGGGCGGATGGCGCGACGGGCCCTGGCCGCCGCGCAGCGGGCCGGTGATCGGCCCGTGCGGGCTCCGGGGCTGCCGGCTCTCCTCGTCACCGGACAGGCCGATCTGGACCGCGTGGTTCCCGTTCGGATGACTCGTCAATATCTGACCTACTATCCTGGCGCCCGCACCGTCGAGCTGCCCCGGACGGGGCATCTGGGGCTGGTCACGCGGCCGGGCGTCTTCGCGGACATCCTGGTACCGTTCGTGGAGTCCGCCTGGCACGCGGCATCGCAGAGGAGGCACGTTGTCTGAAACCGTTGTCCGAGAGATTCCCGGCGCCATCGGCCCACTCGAAGCCCTCGTGGAGAAACCAGCCGGCCCTCCGCGCGCGGTGGTGGTCTTCGCACACCCGCTGCCCACCGGCGGAGGCACCATGCACACGAAGGCGGTCTATCAGGCCACCAAGGGCCTCGCGCGCATCGGCTGCGTCGTCCTGCGGTTCAACTTCCGCGGCGTGGGTCGGAGTGCGGGCACATGGGACGAGGGGCCCGGCGAGCTCGACGACTACCGCGCGGCACTCGACTTCGCGGCCGGCGCGTACCCGGGGCTCGACATCTGGGCTGCGGGATTCTCGTTCGGGTCCTGGGTGGCGCTGACCGTGGGTGCCTCCGACGCCCGGGTGTGCGCGCTCATCGCCGTCGCACCGCCCGTGAACAAGTACGACTACGACGTGGTGAAGGGGTGCGTGAAACCGAAGTTCCTGGTCCACGGCACCGAGGACGAACTGATTCCCCTGCGCGCGGTCCGCGAGTTCTACGCGCAGCTGCAAGAGCCGAAGGAACTGGTCGAGATCGACCGGGCGAGTCACCTCTTCGACGGACAAACGGCCGAAGTCGGCGACGCGCTCGAGGACCTGCTCGCCGACTTCGCCTGCAGCACGGCCTGATGGCTGCTCCGGTGGCCACGCCGGTGCGGCGCCGTTATATCCTAGCAAGGTGGTGCGCCGGCTTGTCTCACTCCTGAGCACGATCGCCTTCGCGGCCGCCTGTACGTCCGGGCCACCGCCGCCAGACGATTCGTCCTACATCGCCGAGGTCACGAATGCCCGCGCGGTGAAGGATCGCTTTTTCGCCGAAGGCGGCGAGTCCCCGATCCCCGCAGCTGAGCGCGACCGGCTGCTGCCGCTGCCGTACTTCGAGGTGGATACCCGGTACAACGTGCCCGCCGTGCTGCGCCTGGCCGACGAGCGTCCGGTCTTCGAAATGCCGACCTCCACGGGCGCCCCGCGCCGCATGCAGCGCGTCGGCGTGCTCGAGTTCACGCTGGACGGCAGGGCCCTCTCGCTCGGGGCGTTCATTCCAGCCGAGAGTCAACGTGTCGAACAGCTGTTCGTGCCCTTCGCGGACGAGACCACGGGCACCGACACCTATGAAGCCGGTCGATACCTCGACATCAACCCGACGGCCACGGGCCTGTACACCATCGACTTCAACCACGCCTACAACCCGTACTGCGCCTACAACCAGGCGTACGAGTGCCCGTTCCCTCCCCCCTCCAACCGGCTCCCCGTGGCCATCCTGGCCGGAGAGAAGAAGCCGGTCGGATGACAGGCCGACTGCAGGCCGTCGTGTTCGACTTCGACGGGGTGCTCGCCAACAGCGAGCCGCTGCACCTGGCCGCGTTCCAGGAGGCGCTGCGCGAAGCGGGAATCGATCTCGGCCGTGAGGAATACTACGAGCGTTATCTCGGCTACGACGACGTGGGCCTGGTGGAGGCGCTCGCCAGGGATCGTGGCCTGGCAATGGACGCCGCGCGGGCGACGGCGCTCCTGACACGGAAGGCCGAGGTCATGGCCGCCTCGTTGCGCTCGGGTGCGGTGCTCTTCCCGGGCGCGCGGGAGCTGGTGCGCGAGGCGGCCGCCGCCGTCCCCGTGGCCATCGCCTCGGGGGCGCTGAGGCATGAGATCGTGGAGATCCTCCGCGAGGCGGGGCTCGACTCGCACTTTCCGGTGATCGTGGCGTCGGGGGACACGCCCCAGAGCAAGCCCTCGCCGCAGCCCTATGCGCTCGCCATCACGCGGCTGGCCGAGGCGCACGGCGTAACCCTCGACCCTCGGCGGTGCGTGGCGATCGAGGACTCGATCTGGGGCATCGAATCGGCCCGCGGCGCGGGCCTGCGGTGCGTCGCCGTCGCCACCAGCTACGCCGCCGACGCCCTCACGGCTGCCGAACTGGTCGTGCAGCAGCTCTCGGAGCTGACCGTCGCCAGGCTCGACCGCGTGTGCGAGGGCTCCTGACCAGGCGCGGGCCCATGCGTACCAGACTCGTGGACGCCCTGATCGCCGCCTCGAACGAACCCGGCACCGCGCTGGCTCCGGCGGCGCTCGTCATTGCGCGGATCGAGTATCCGAACGTGGACACGGCGCGGTACGTCGCCGAACTGGACCGCATGGGCGACGACGCCCGCCGGCGCATCGACGCCGTCCTCGAACAGTCCGGCGAGCACTCCACCAAGGCCAGGCTGGGAGCGCTCGCGGCGTACCTCTACGAGGACCGCCGGTTCGTCGGGAACCGGACTCACTACGAGGACCCCAGGAACAGCTGCCTCAACGAGGTCATCGACCGGCGCACCGGCATTCCCATCACGCTGGCGCTCGTGTACATGGAGGTCGCGCAGCGCGTCGGCCTGGAGGTCGAAGGGGTGAACTTCCCCGGCCACTTTCTGGTGCGATGCCTCGACCGCGAAACGCCCGGCCATTCGGGCCAGATCGTAGACCCCTTCAACGCCGGCGCGCTGCTCTCGGAACGGGAGTGCCGCCTCCTGCTCCGGCAGCAGGTGGGTGGCAACGTCCCGTTCAGCCGGTCGCTCCTGGCGGCGGCGTCGAGGCGCGACATCCTCGTGCGGATGCTGCTCAACCTCAAACGCATCTACGTGCACATGCGCTCGTTCCCGCAGGCGCACGAGGTCACGGGACTCCTGCTCGCGCTCAACCCGTCGGCACTGAGCGAGCTGCGCGACCGGGGTCTGCTGGCGTTCCATCTCAACGACGTGGGCGGCGCGCTGAGCGACCTGCAGTCCTACCTGCGGCTCGCGGGACTGACGGGTGTGGACAAGAAGACCCGCGAGGAACACGCGCAGATCTGGGAGCACGTCAAGACCCTGCGCCGGAGGATGGCGTCGCTCAACTGACACCACCTCTCGCCGTCTGGCTCCCTCAGACGGCTGACGCGATCTCCTCGTAGAGGCAGGCGGACGCGATGATGCCGCTGTGGAAATTGCCGAGATCCAGCTTCTCGTTCGGCGCGTGTGCGTTCTCGTCCGGCAGGCCGACGCCGAACAGGACGCTCGGAAGTCCCAGGGCCTCCTGGAACGTCGACACAACCGGAATCGAGCCGCCCTCCCGGTTGAAGACCGGCACCTTCCCGAACCCCCGCTCGATCGCGCGTCCCGCGGCCCTCACGTACTTGTTGTCGAACTCCGTCATCCAGGGACGCCCACCGTGCATGCGCGTGACCGTGAGCGCCACGGTCTTCGGGCAGACGGCCTTGAGGTGGGCCTCGAAGAGGTCTGCGATACGGTCGGGATGCTGGTCCGGCACGAGGCGCATGCTGACCTTGGCCATGGCCACGGCGGGAATCACCGTCTTGGCCCCGTCCCCCGTGAAGCCCGACAGCAGCCCGTTCACCTCGAAGGTCGGGCGCGCCCAGACGCGCTCGAGGGTCGAGTACCCGCTTTCGCCAAAGAGCTTCGGCGCCCCGAGTTCCTTCCGGTAACGGGTCTCGTTGAAGGGCAGGCGCTTCCACTCGGCGCGCTCCTCGTCGCTGAGGGGTCGCACGTCGTCATAGAACCCTGGAATCCGCACGCGCCCGCCGCGATCCTTCATCTGGCCCAGGATCGACGCGAGCACGAACGCGGGGTTGGCCACCGCGCCGCCGAACGATCCCGAATGCAGGTCGGACTTGGTGCCCCGGAGGTCGATCTGGAAATAGGCGAGGCCCCGCAGACCGTAGCAGATCGACGGCACGCCCCGGTCGAACATGGGCGAGTCGGAAATGACGACGACATCGGCCGCCAGCAGGTCAGCGTTGGCGCGCACGAAGGCGTCCAGGTGCGTGCTGCCCACCTCCTCTTCGCCTTCGAGGAAGAACTTGATGTTCACGGGCAGGCTGCCCGCCTTCGCGAGGAACGCCTCGACGGCCTTCATGTGCATGAAGACCTGTCCCTTGTCGTCGGCCGCCCCGCGGGCGTAGATCTCGCCGTCCCGGACCGTCGCATCGAACGGCGGCGACTCCCACAGATCCAGGGGATCCACTGGTTGCACGTCGTAGTGACCGTAGTAGAGGATCGTGGGCTTGCCGGGAGCACCCAGCCACTCGGCGTACACCACCGGATTGCCAGGCGTCTCGATGAGGCGCGCGCCCGCCAGGCCGATGCGCTGCAGCTCGGTCACCAGCCAGTCCGCGCAGCGCCGCACGTCCCCGGCATGCGCGGGCAGGGCACTGATGCTGGGAATCGCGAGGAGGGCCTTCAGCTCCTCGACGTAGCGATCCCTGTTGACGTTGATGAAGTCGACGACGTCGTTCATGGCTCCATGATATGCCACGCCCCGGAGGCCTCTGCTGCTCTCCCCTCCCGTTCGAGCTTCAACAGGTGTGCGAGCACGGTCTCGCGTGCGGCCGGCAGGAACGCGGCGTCGAGGCGCCGGTAGATGCGTGACGCGACGTCATCCACCGTCGCGGGCGCCGCGCGCAGGGCATCGAGCACCTGGCGCTCCCTGTCACGACGATGGGCGAGGTATGCCCGCAGCAGCCGGCGTGGATGATCGATGAGGGGCCCATGCGCGGGAACGATGCGGACGGGGTCGAGCGCCAGTACCCGTTCGAGCGACGCCAGGTACGCGATGAGGTCGCCGCCGCGGCTCGCGGGCACGTAGATGCTGATGGACCGCGAGGCCAGGTCGCCACCGAAGAGCGTCCGGCTCTCCTCGTGCCAGAAGCAGACGTGGTCCGGCGCGTGTCCGGGGGTGTGCACCACCCGCAGGGTCGTGTCGCCGGCGGGCACCAGGTCGCCGTCGGCCAGCGGCTCCCATGCCACGTCCCATCGGTGGTCCCGGTCTGGCCAGGGCAGCTTCATGAACCGCGCACCGGGGTGGCGATCGGCGATGACCGGGGCGCCGGAGGCATGGTCCACGTGGGCGTGGGTCACCAGGACCTGTGCCAGCGCCTGCCCGGCGAGGGCGCCGGACAAGCTGTCCAGGTGACGGGCATCGCCGGTTCCCGCGTCGATCAGCGTCGGCAGCCTCCCGGCGAGCAGCCAGGTCAGGTTGCCGTCGCCCGTCATGGGGCCCGGATTGCAGGCGTGCAGGCCGATCGGGTTCACCACGGCTTGCATCAGGCGATGGACCGGCGCCGGCCCTGGAGCCAGAGCGACAGGCAGACGTAGTAGACGGGGAAGCCCAGCGACAGCCACAGCAGCACCGGATGCACGTCCGGCAGCTCCCGCAGCATCTCCAGCATGGAGAGCGCCCACACGGCGCCGAGGGCGACGGTGAGGCCCCGCAGGTGCGGTGTGCGCGACGGGTAGACATACCGGACAGGCACGAAGACGAGCCCCGCCAGCACCGTCAGGAGGACCGCGTTGGCAACCGGGGACCAGCCGGCCGCCAGCTGGTAGAACACCACGACGTTCCAGTAGGACGGGAACCCCGTGAAGAAGTGATCGTCGGTCTTGGCGTCGGCCCGCGAGAAGCCGTAGGCGCTGGCCAGCAGCACGGCGGCGCCGACCGGGAGAGCGAGGGCGGGGGGAACGAGCGGCACCCGCCACACGACGAGCGCGGGCACGAACACGTAGGTGAGGTAGTCGACCACGTTGTCCAGCGTGCCGCCATCGAACCACGGCAGCCGGCGACGCACGTCGAACCAGCGGGCGGCGAGACCATCGGTCGCGTCGATGGCCACCGCCAGCCAGAGCCAGGCAAACGCGTCCCGGAACCGCCCTTCAGACGTGGCCACCGCGGCGAGCAGGGCCACGACCGCTCCGCTCGCCGTGTAGAGATGGACGAGCCAGGCCGTCACCACCGATCAGAGGCGGCGGACCGCCGCGGGAAAGTCGCGCCACACCGGGACGCCACAGAAGTGGGTGCCCTCGGTGCACCGGGGCGACACCAGCCCGTTGCGGATCACGCACGGGGGACCGAGATGGCGGCCGATGCGGGGATGCAGGGCCCCGACCTGCTCGATCTCGTCCATCGAGGCGAGATAGATCTCCTCCTGTGCGTTGAAACAGGTGCGCAGGGTCCACTTGTGGAGGAGCGCGAGCAGCGAGCCCGACTCGACGAATCGCAGCGCCGTGGCGTTCGGCAGGACGTAGAGGGCGAATTCGAGCGGGACGTCGAGCGCCAGCAGCCGGTTCTTCGCGTCCCAGGCCTCGCGCATCGCGGCCCGGTACACGGCAGCGGCCCTCGGGTTGCGCGCGATGAGGCGTGGCGTGACGAAGTCGGGCTCCGCCGCGTCGGCAAACAGCATGAGCGGGCGCGACGCGGGCACCATGCGATGCCGCTGATCCTGCGAGTCCGCGGTGTGGCTGAGGCGCTTCTCGAAGACGTAGTGCGCGTGATGCAGAGCGCGCATGAGAGGCGAGTGATGGGACACGTTCAGCACGTCCAGCCGATACGGGTTGCGAGCCGGGTCCATGACGCTCGCGACGGCCTCGTCGTCGGACATGTCCTCCGGCAGCAGGCCGAACACGGCGCGCACGGCATCGGCCACGACAGCCTCGGCGTCGGGCGAGGCGTCGCGGAGGCGCGATACCCGCGTCCCGAGCCGTGTATCGAACCGGGTGGCGAACATCGCCGCGTCGGCCCGTGGACGGGGAAAAGCCGTCTCAGGGATCTCGTCGGGCTGCAGCGGCGCCGGGCCGACCTTCTCGAAGAAGAGCGGGTCGAGATCGGTGACGAGCCGGACCATCTCGTTCACGACCGCCCGTGTCTCGAGCGGCGCGTCGCCGGAATTCACCATCCTCCGCAGGCGGTGGAGCACGATGCCGGATACCGTGTGCACCATCGATGTGAAGGCGGCAATCGGGATGACGTACCGCGCCGTCTCGATGGCTTTCTTCTCGGCCTCCCGCTCGACCTGCTGCATGCGCGCCGCGGCGGTCGTCGGTCGAACGTAGCGCAGCTCCTTCAGGATCGTCAGGGCGTCGGCCTTGAGGTGCTCCCCGAGCTCCGCATACCGGTCCCACGCGCGCACGATGGCGTCCTCGTAGACGCGCAGGGCCTCACCCGCCAGGGGCGGCACGAACGCCCGGGGCTCCCGGAGCTTCACGTACCGCTGGCTGGACTGCTCCGAGTTGTAGAACGGGTGGGAGTGCAGGAAGGTCCACACGAATTGCCGCGACACGTTCTCCAGGCCGAACTCGAAGTGCGCATGCTGATAGACCGTGTGATGGCCGGCATCGAAGGTCAGCGCGCCGATTGAATCGCGCTGGCGATCGGTCACCTCGTGGGCCCCGACGACCCTGGGCGAGTAGCAGGTGCGCGCGGCCGCGATGGCTCCGTCGAACGGGGCCGCGGGCGCGGACCGCAGGGTCACGAGGGGGGGCGCTGTGGAGAGCACGGGCCAGAAAGTATAACCGGCGCCCCGAGTGGCGACCCGCCGTCGCCGGCGGCGGGGACGGCGCAGGTGACCGCCTGCACACGAACGT
The DNA here is from genome assembly GCA_050185275.1 of Vicinamibacterales bacterium. Lineage (GTDB taxonomy): Bacteria > Acidobacteriota > Vicinamibacteria > Vicinamibacterales > UBA2999 > JABFRY01. The sequence continues at coordinate 164,372 of JBFWZN010000008.1, forward strand.
GGCCCGTCCGCTGATCTTGGCCGCCCACGCGACGCGCAGGGCGCTATCATGGCGGCCTCCGGCCGGCTCGTCGTCCGCCGGAGTGTGACGTGCATGAGCGCACCGGGAATCGGCGGGCACGGACCCGCACGCACCATCAGGCTGGGTTCGCTGCAGGTGATCTGCCATCCTGGTGAACCGCAGTTCTCCGCCGTCACCGCCCACGCGCGCGCGGTGTTCCGGGTGCCGTACGCGTTCGTGTCCCTGGCGCCCGTGTTTGGCGGCTGGGGTGAAGCCGGCATCCCGACCCCGTCGGCCCCATGCACGTCGTCCCTGGCCCCTCCTCCGCTCGCGGACGTGGTACGGGTCGTCCCGGACACGCACCGCGCCAGGGAGCTGAAAGCCGATCCCCTCGTGGCGGGCGCGCCGTTCATACGCTTCTACGCGGGGCATCCCCTCGCACTGGAAGGGCGGGTCGTCGGCACGCTCGGCTTGATGGACACCGTGCCACGGCGGCTGTCTGCCGCGCGGCTCGACACGCTGGCCCAACTGGCCCGCTGGGCGGAGAGCGAACTGAGTGCCACGGTGCACGCCAACACGCGTCTCGCCCTGGTCGGCGAGCGCGACGCCGCCCGCCGGGCGGCACTGCTCGACCCGCTGACGGGGGTGTGGAACCGCCGCGGCCTGGACGAGCTGCTCTCACGGGAGCTGCAGCGGGCGTCGAGGCGGGGTCAGCAGGTGGTCCTGATGCTGCTGGACCTCGATCGCTACAAGGAGGTCAACGACCGCCACGGGCACATCGCCGGCGATCTGGCACTCACGGAAGTCGCCCGACGAATCAGGATGTGCCTGCGTCCGCACGACATCGTGGCGAGATTCGGCGGCGACGAGTTCGTCGCGTTCGCCACCGACTGCTCGGCCGACTCGTCCACGTTGCTCGCCGAACGCATCCTGGCCCAGGTGGGCGGCACCCCGATCATCGCCAGGGACGCCTCGTTCACGGTGAGCCTGAGCATTGGCATCGCCTGCGCGGAGGCGACGCCTGACGTGGACGCCCTCGCGATGTTCGGGCAGGCCGACGCGGCCCTCTACGAGGCGAAGATGGCGGGGGGCCAGCGGGCGCTCGTGCGAGATCTGCCGGCGCGGCGCCTGGCCTCGGGCTGAGCCCCACCGCGGTCGCCGGCCCTCAGTCCTCGTCCTTGGTCCAGTAGCGGGAGTACTCGTCGAGGAAGGTCAGCGACTCGAACGAGGTCATCCGGTCGAAGAACAGCACGCCGTCCAGGTGGTCGGTTTCGTGCTGTGCCACGCGGGCGGGAAACCCCTTGAGCGCCAGTTCCCGCGGCCGCCCCTCCCGATCGAGCCCGCGAACGGTGATCTCGGTGTAACGCGGCACGAGGCCCCGGATGTCGGGGATGCTGAGGCAGCCCTCCCACCCCGCATGCTGCTCCTGGGTGGCGGGCTCTATTTCCGGGTTGATCAGGACGCTCGCGACGCTGTTGGCATCCGGCTCCTCGTCCAGCATCGCGACGAAGAGGCGCACACCCTCGTGCACCTGTGGAGCCGCGAGCCCGACCCCCTGGTACTCGTGCATCGTGTCGATCATGTCGTCGATCAACTGCTGGAGCGCCCGGTTCTTGAGGTCGGACCGCCCGAGGGGCTCCGCACGACGTCGGAGCACCGGATGCCCCATGCGCGCGACTTTCAGGATGGACATGGTTGAAAATTATAGGGCCGGATGATCCCGACGTGACCCCCAGCCACACCGACCCGCACACGTTTCGCTTCTGTCCGCCGTGCGGCGGCGCGCTCGAGCTGCGCCTCGTCAAGGCCGCAGAGCCGCCGCGCCTGGTCTGTGCCGCCTGCGGTTTCGTGCTCTACCTGGACCCGAAGGTAGCCGTCGGCACGATCATCCGGGATGACGCCGGGCGCATCCTGCTCGTCAGGCGGGCCATCGAACCGGGCTACGGCAAGTGGGTGTTCCCTGGCGGCTACATGGACCGCGGGGAGGATGTTCGGGAGGCGGCCATCCGCGAGGCCCGTGAGGAGAGCGGCGTGCACGTGCGCATCGATGCCCTGCTCGACGTGTACTCGTACAGGGGCCGCGCGCCGGTGGTGATCGTGTTCGAGGCCACGGCCATCGAGGGCGACCTGGCCTGCGACGACGAGGGACTCGAGGCGCGCTTCTTCGACGAGACCCAGATTCCCTGGGACGAGCTCGCCTTCGACAGCACGCTCGAGGCCCTCGAGCGGTATCTGGCTACGCGATCGTCACGCCCGGGTTGAGGTAGACGTCCTGGATGGCATTGAGCAGCGCCACCCCGTCCCGCAGCGGGCGCTGGAATGCCTTTCGGCCCGATATGAGCCCCATCCCACCGGCCCTCTTGTTGATCACGGCGGTCCGCACCGCCTCCTTCAGGTCGCCCTCACCCGCCGAGGCGCCACCGGAGTTGATGAGGCCCGAACGTCCCATGTAGCAGTTCACCAGCTGGTACCTGGTCAGGTCGATCGGGTTGTCCGTGGTGAGCTGCGAGTACACGGCCTTGTGCGTCTTGCCGAAGTCGACGGCGGTATAGCCACCGTTGGTCTCGGGCATCTTCTGCTTGATGATGTCGGCCTGGATCGTGACGCCCAGATGGTTGGCCTGCCCCGTCAGGTCGGCCGCCAGGTGATAGTCGGCATCCTTGGTCTTGAAGGCGGGGTTGCGGAGGTAGCACCAGAGCACGGTGAACAGGCCCAGTTCGTGGGCCTCCTGAAAGGCCTCGGCGACCTCCTGCAGCTGTCGCTTGGACTCCTCCGACCCGAAGTAGATGGTCGCGCCGATGCCTTGCGCGCCCATGTCGAACGCCTGATGCACGCTGGCGAAGCGGATCTGGTCGTAGCTGTTCGGATAGGAGAGGAACTCGTTGTGGTTCACCTTCACGATGAAGGGAATGCGGTGAGCGTAGCGGCGGGCGACCGCGCCGAGCACGCCGAGTGTCGAGGTGACGGCGTTACACCCGCCTTCGATTGCCAGCTCCACGATCCGCTGGGGGTCGAAGTAGGCGGGGTTCGGCGCAAAGGACGCGCCCGCGGAGTGCTCGATGCCCTGATCGACCGGCAGGATCGACACGTAGCCCGTCCCGCCCAGCCGACCCCGATCGAACAGGGACTGCAGGCTGCCGAGGACACGGGGAGACCGGTCGGACATCGACACGACACGCTCGATGAAGTCGGGCCCGGGCAGGTGGAGCTGCTCCTTGGGGACCGTTCCGCAGGTGTGATGAAGGAGACCAGCCGAGTCTCCGAGCAGGGCTTCGAGGGAACTGAGGGCGGTTGAACTCACGATGTGTCTCTCCGGTTGCGGTCAGCCGTGAGGCGCCTGGATGCGCGGGCTGCGGGGCCGACCTGGCCCCGGGCAAGAATGACGTGATCCTCGTAGCGGGTCAAGGTTGGAGCACCTGCCCCGGTCCTCCTACGTTCCCGTCGATGCGCCGGCGGCGGGCAGGCGTGCCGGGTACTCGACGTCCTCGGGCGACGCGGCCGACACGGCGGCGGCCACCATGTCGTCGATCGACAGCGCGGACTCGGCCGCCTCGATGTCCACCGCCCGCGCGCGCGTCAGCGGATTCCGGGGGGTGAAGAGCGTGCAGCAGTCCTGGTCGGGAATGATGGAGACGGGATAGGACCCGAGAGCGATGGCCTCCCGCGTGATCTCCTCCTTGTCCATCCCGATGAGGGGCCGGAAGATCGGCAGGCCAGCCACGCCTCCGATCACCGCCATGTTCTCCAGGGTCTGCGACGCGACCTGCCCCACGACGTCGCCCGTCACCAGTGCCTGTGCGCCGCGGAGGCAGGCGATCCGCTCCGCAATGCGCAGCATCAGCCTCCGGTACACCACCACGCGCATGGGGCCGGGGATCGACAGCAGCACCTGCTGCTGCAGCTCGCCGAAAGGGACGAGGTAGAGCCGCGAGCGGAGCTGCCAGCGTGTCAGCAGCTCCACCAGCTGCCGCGCCTTCTCGATCGAGGCCCTGGAGAGGATCGGATAGGCGTGGAAGTGCACGAAGATGACCGAGCAGCCACGCTTCATCATGCGGTGCGCGGCGACCGGGGAGTCGATGCCGCCAGAGAGGAGGCAGACGACCTTGCCCGCCGTACCCGTGGGAAGGCCGCCGGCGCCCCGCTGCTTGTCGAAGAAGTAGAACGCTTCGTTCGTGAGCAGCTCGACCCGGACGTCGAGCTCGGGGCGCTCGAGATTCACGGGCCAGCCCCGCGCCTGCTTGATGCGGCCGCCGATCTCCCGTTCGGCCTGCGGCGAGGTGAGCGGAAAGCGCTTGTCGGCACGGCGGACCGACACACGAAAGCTCCCGACCTGCCGGTCCGCGAGGTCGGCGAGCACCGCCGAGGACACGGTGTCCAGATCGAGGGCCACCCGGCGGGCGCGCGAGAAGTTGGCGATCCCGAACACCCGCCGGACGCGGGACTCGACTTCGTCCACGTCCGCATCCGGCCCGAGCACGACCTCGATGCGTCCCATGAGCGAACGCACCTCCGTGACATCGAGCCCGGCCAGCGCCTTTCGGAGATTGCGCACGAGCCGGCCCAGGAACCAGGGGCGGTTCTTCCCCTTGAGCGCAATCTCCTGATAGTGGACGACGATGGAGGTCATGGTGTGAGGTACGGAGTCACGGGAGGGCCGCCGCCATGGCCGCCGCCTGATGGCCGCTGATCACGGCGCCCTCGATGGTAGCCGGCAGGCCGGTCTCGATCCAGTCTCCGGCCAGGACGAGCCCCCGCACCCCGACATCGGCAGCGGGCCGCCGGGGCTGGGCGGGCGCGAGCGAGAACGTCGCACGACGCTCCCGCACGACCACGGCGTGTCGGATCCCTGCCCCGGCAGCGTCGGGCAGCGCGGCACGGAGTTCACCCACCGCGAGCGCCACGGCCTCGCGATGCCCGAGCGCGGCCAGGGCGGGTGCCCCGCTCGACACCAGCGCCACGTGTGAACCGCCGCCGTGCAGCAGGCGGTGCTTGTCGAAGGCCCACTGCACGGTACGACCGGGCAGGCCGACCACCGGCTCGGCGAGCACGGGACGGTCGAACCAGACGTTCACCGTGACGATCGGACAGGCATCCGTGCCGCGGGCGGCGGTGACGACGTCCGCCAGCGGGCCGGCGGCATCCGGCAGCGTCGCCGACAGCGCGTGCCAGGGCACCGCGCAGACGACGACGGGCGCGTGGAGGGCTTCTCCTCGCGCCAGGACGGCGACTCCGCCGGCGGTGAGCACCCGGGCTGGCGTCGAGAGAGCCACGGACCCGCCGCGTGCCTCGAGAAAGCGCCGCGCAGGCTCCGCGTAGGCCTCGTCGAGCGGCACCACGGGCAGCGCCAGGGCCGAGTCGGCGCGGGAGCCGGAGAACAGCCGGCCGAGCACCGCCAGGAACGTGGTGACGGCCGCCGAGGACGGGGACTGGTTGAGGGCGGCGAGTACGAGCGGTTCCCAGAGCAGTTCCACCAGGCGCGCGGTCTGGCCGTGCCGATCCAGCCATGCGGCCACCGTCTCCACGTCGTGTCCCCCGGCGCCTGCGGGGACCGTGCGCACCCACCCGGCCTGCAGGATCGGCCCGGCGAGCCGCAAGGCGGCGAGACGGTCACGCCACGCGAGGGCCGGCCACCGCCACAGCCCCGCGAGCAGGTGCAGCGGAGACGGCAGCGGCGGGCACGCGAGCGTCGAGGCCTGGCCGTCGCGGTCGACGACATGCAGTTCGAGGGCTGGCGAGGCGACCACGTGCTGCTCGGCGTCGATGCGCCTCAGGAAGCGGAACGTCTCGTGATAGCAGCCGAAGAACGCATGCTGGCCGTTGTCGACCCGCTCGCCGGTCACGCGGTCGGTGAAGGCCGTGGCCCGTCCACCCAGCCGCGGCGCCGCTTCGAGCACGAGCACGCGAGCCCCGGCCTCCGCCAGGGCGGTCGCGGCACTGAGACCCGCGAAGCCGGCCCCGACGACGATGGCATCCCACCGGACGCCGGTCACAGGGGCACGGCCGCGGCCGGGAGGAGCGCGCGCGCCCAGAGTGTCAGCGCGATGAGGGCGCGACGTGGGCGGGGCACCCGGACGCGCCTGGCGAGCACCTCGTATCCCGAGCGCTCGACCCGACGCAGGATCTGGAAGTAGATCGCCCCCATGATCTCGGCGGCCAGGAGACTTCTCGTGTCCCCGCGCGGCAGCTCCGCCGCAGCGCGCCGGTAGAACCCGCGGGCACGGTCGCACTCGAAGCGGAGGAGATCGCGCACCTCCGGCGTCACGGTCGAGCGCCCCAGCATCTCCTCGGTGACGCCGAACCGGCGCAGGTCCTCTTCGGGCAGGTAGATGCGTCCGCGCAGGAAGTCGGATCGAACGTCCCGGATGATGTTCGTCAGCTGGAGCGCCATGCCGAGATCGACGGCATAGTCTTTCGTGCGAGGGTCGCGGTAGCCGAAGATCTCCACGCAGATCAGGCCGACGGTCGAGGCCACGCGCCGGCAGTAGAGCGCCAGGGTCTCGAATGTCTCGTACCGCACGTGGTCCAGGTCCATGGCGACGCCGGCGATCAGATCCTCGAAGGGCTGTCGTGGCAGGCCGAACTCCGCCACGAATGGGCGAAGCGCCCTGCCCTGCTCGGTCGAGGGCACGAGCCGTCGATCCGCCAGGCTGTCCTCCGCGAAGCAGGCGGCGAGCTCGCCCCTCCAGCGCTCGAGTTCCTCCGCGGCCCGCCGGCGCGCCTCCTCCGTGAGGCCGACGCGCCACTCCGACTCAGGCACCACCTCGTCCACGGCGTCGTCGACCGCCCGGCAGTAGTCCCAGACCGCGATGATCGCGCGGCGCTTGCGGGGGGGCAGCACCAGGAAGGAGTAGTAGAAGTTGGTGTCGCGGCTCATGACGCAAGGGACCAGCCGATGGTGCGCGCAGCCACCAGTGACGCGTCGAGGGCTCCGAGCGTCGGCCGGTGCCCGAAGGTGTCGAACTGGACCTGCTCGAGTCGCTCCAGCACGCGCATCCCCCCCAGCCATGTGGCGCGAAGCTCCCAGCGGAGCCGCCCCCGCACACCGTCGCACACGGGTCGGCCGTCGGCGAAGAGGCCCCGCGTGACCGTTGCCGCTTCGTGGAGCGACGCCGACCACTCGGGCGTGACGCCGTGGCGGAGCTGCGCCTCGACCGCTCCGTGCGCTCGCTGGACGTCCTGCGGCACGTACACACGACCACGCTGCCAGTCCACGGCGAAATCCTGCCAGAAGTTCGTCAGCTGCAGGGCCGTGCAGAGCGCGTCCGACGCACGGTCCAGGACGCGGTCGTCGTACCGGGCGATCCGCAGCACGAGCCGCCCCACGGGATTGGCCGAGCGACGACAGTAGTCGAGCAGGGCGTCCCACGTGCCGTACCGGGTCACCGTGACGTCCTGTCGGAAGGCGCTCAGCAGCGCTTCGAACGGTTCGAGGGACAGCCCGCAGGCACGGATGGTGGCCCCGAGCGCCAGGAAGATGGCCACGGTCTCCGGTGGCTCGCCGGGTCCGGGCGGCGGCCCCTCCTCCCCACGACCTGCCGCTCCCAGGAGCCGCTCACCCCAACGTTCGAGCCGCTGCAGTCTCACGGCGTGCGGCACCTGTCCCTCATCGGCGAAGTCGTCGGCCACCCGGGCGAACGCGTAGACGGCGGCCACGTGCGGTCGCATCGGTGCCGGCAACAGGAAGGAGGCCACTGGGAAGTTCTCGTAGTGTGCCCTGGCCAGGCGCTGGCAGGCGGCATAGGCCCAGGCGGGCTCCACCATGGAGCCGCGCGCGTTCACCACTCGGTCTCCGGCACTCCCGACGCATGGTTCACGGCTCGCGCCAGGACGAAGAGCAGGTCGGACAGCCGGTTCAGATAGATGACCAGCACTGGCTCGATGCCCGGTCCGAGCGCGACCACCCGTCGCTCGGCCCGGCGGCACACGGTTCTCGCCACGTGCAGCGCGGCTCCGGTGGCCGCGCCGCCCGGCAGGATGAATCGTCTGAGCGGCGGCAGGGTCTCCTCCAGGTCGTCGATCGCACGCTCCAGGCGGGCAACGTCTGCATCCGTCACGGTGGCCTTGTCCATGCGGGCGGCAATGCGGGCCGAGGGGTCTGCCAGGCGTGCGCCGAGCGCGAACAGGCCGCGCTGGACGTCCTCGAGCAGCGTACGGACCGGAGGCGACACACCGGCCGCGCATGCGACGCCGAGCCAGGCGTTGAGCTCGTCAACTTCGCCACAGGCATCGATGCGCGGATCGGCTTTCGACACCCGCGTGTTGTCGAAGAGCGAGGTCTCGCCCTCGTCTCCGGTCTTTGTGTAGATCTTCACGCGTGAAATTATAGGGGCGGATGTCCGCGTTCCCGTTGCCACCTCCCCACGCCAGACGGCGCTTCCGGCGGTCGCTCCTCGCGTGGTACCGGGCCAATGGGCGCAGCCTGCCGTGGCGGACGACCGACGACCCCTACCACATCCTGGTCTCGGAGGTGATGCTCCAGCAGACCCAGGTTGACCGGGTCCTTCCGAAGTATCTCGAGTGGCTGACGAAGTATCCCTCCCTGCGCGCGCTGGCCGATGCGCCCGAGGACGATGTGACGGCCACGTGGCGGCCGCTCGGCTACAACATCCGTCCGCGGCGCCTGCACGCCATCGCCAGGGAGTCGGTGTCACGGTTCGAGGGGCGCCTGCCCTCGGACGAGCAGACCCTGCTGTCGTTCAAGGGCATCGGGGCCTACACGGCAGGCGCCATCCGCAGCTTCGCCTTCGGGCAGCGCGCGGCCATCCTCGACACCAACGTCGCACGCGTGCTGTTCCGCGTGTTCATCGGCCGCGGCGATCCGAAGGCGCACGCGATGCGGCGGCGCCTGTGGGCCACGTCGGAGGTGCTCGTCCCGCGGAAGCACGTCTTCGACTTCAACCAGGGACTGATGGACCTGGGCGCCCTGATCTGCACGGCCCGCAAGCCGCAGTGCCCGGCCTGCCCGCTGGCGCGCATGTGTTCGTCGTACCCATGGACGCCAGGTGACCGGGCCTGAGGGATTGCCGCCGCCGGTCGTGGTGGTGGCCGCCGTCGTCGGCGACGGGACGCGGCTGCTGGTGACGTGCCGGCCGCACGGGGTGCACCTGGAGGGCTACTGGGAGTTCCCGGGAGGCAAGGTGCACCCGGGCGAGACCCACGCCGGGGCACTGGATCGCGAGATGCGGGAAGAACTCGACGCGGGCGTCGAGGTGCTGGACCTGATCCTCGAGACGAGGCACGAGTACCCGGACCGCGTCCTGGTGCTCTGCTTCTACCGGTGTCGGCTTCTGGGAACGCCGAGGCCCCTGCTGGGTCAGGAGTTGCGCTGGGTGGAGCGTGACGAACTGGGGTCCCTGCGATTTCCCCCGGCGGACGACCTGCTCATTGCGCGTCTCTCGACATTGGACGCGTGGTGACGGTGGCGGGCGCCTCACCGCCGGCCGTCACGATCCTTACAGCGCTGCCCGCCTCCACATGGTCCCTGTGCACGTACCCCAGGGCGACGGCCCCGAGTGCCGGAGAGCTGGCGGCACTGGTCACCCAGCCAACGTCCGGTCCGTCTCCGCCCGCGGCGTGGATCCGGTCACCGCGCTGTGGGACGGCGCCCGCGACCCGCAGCCCGACCAGCCTGCGCGCGACCCGGCCGTGGCCGCGGTGAAGGATGCGCACGACCACCTCCTGCCCCACGTAGCAGCCCTTCGAGAATGACACGGCACGGTTCTCGATGCCCGCCTCGAGCGGTATCGTGTCCTCCGTCATGTCCACGCCGTAGAGGGGGTAACCAGCCTCGATGCGGGCGGCCTCGGCGATCGACGCCGATACGCGCACCGCGCCGGACGCCGAGAGCGCATCCGCAAGCGCGGCGGCCACGGGGAGCGACGCATAGGCCACGAATCCCGGCACGCCCAGCTGGCTGATCCGGGCCACGACCACGGGCTCCCCTCCAAACTCCACTCGGGCGTTCTGGTAGTCCTCCCACTGCGCCAGCCCTGCTGTTCCGGTCAGCACCGAGTCGAGCAACGACGCGGCGGCCGGACCATGCACCCAGACGTCCGCGATGTTGCCCGACAGATCGGCGAACTGGACGTCCTCGCCGAACAGGAACTGGTCGAGCCGTGCGAGCGTGGGGCCGGCCTCCGCCAGTGGGACATCGAGCAGCATCATGTCGCCCGCCTCGAGCACGTGGAGGTCGGTGAGCATGCGCCCCTGTGGGGTCAGCCAGGCAGCGTAGCAGCCGGTGCCGGCGGCCAGCGACGCGATGTCGTTGGTGAGGAGGCCCTGCAGGAACGCATGCCTGTCGGCACCGGTCAGGGCAATCTGCGCCCGATCCGCCAGCCGGGCGAGAACGGCGCCTTCCCGCAGGGCGTGCCACTGCCGTGTTTCGTTCTGCGGGACTTCGGCCGTCGGTGGAGAGCTGATACGATCGGTCATCATGCCTCGCGCCCATTGTATCTGTGCGCTGCTGCTGACCCTGGCGGCGCCCGCGGCGGCGCAGGACCAAGCGGGCAGCACGCAGCAGGGCTTCACCGTCTTCGTCCAGGGCTCGGCCATTGGACGCGAGCAGGTCACGGTGACCACGGGGCCCACGGGCACCACAATCTCGGGTGAGGGCCGCCTGAACGCCCCGGTCGATCTCACGCTGCGCCGGGCGGAGATTCGCTACGCACCTGGTGGCGCCGCCGAGTCGGTGACCGTGGACGCCACGATTGCCGGCGCGCCCGTCAGCCTGCGAACGCAGGTGGACGGCACCACGGCGGTGTCGTCCGGGAGCGAAGCGGGCCCTTCGGGCGAGAAGCGCGATCAGCTCTCGAACGACAGCGTGATCATTCACAACCTCTTCTTCGGCTCGAACCAGGCGATCGCCACGAGACTGCGGGACGCCGAGGTGGGCACGACGATTCCGGTCTACATCGCGCCACTGGGCGAGGTGCCCGTCAGGGTCACCGACATCCAGACGGATCGGATGCAGACGGGAACCACCACGTTCGGCGTGCGGCGCTACGCACTGGTCTTCGGCAATCCAGGCGGCGACCTGGCGGTGAATCTCACGGCGGACGACAGCGGCGCACTCATCGCGCTCAACGTGCCCGCCCAGTCGCTGGACGTCGTACGCGACGACGTGGCGTCGGCCACCTCGAGGATGAGCGTCTACTCGAACCCGGGCGACCGCGCGGTCCTGATTCCCGGCGCCGGGTTCAACATCGGCGCGACGCTCACCGATCCCGAGCGCGCCCAGGGGCCGGTTCCCGCCGTCATCCTGCTCTCCGGGTCGGACGCCGCGGATCGGGACGGCGTCCTGGCGGGTGTCCCCATCATGGGGCAGCTGGCCGGCGCGGTGGCGGAGGCCGGCTTCCTCGCCGTGCGCTACGACCGCCGTGGCTCGGGTCAGACGGGCGGCAGGGCGGAGTCGGCATCGCTTTCCGACCACGTGGACGACGTGCGTGCCGTGGTGCGCTGGCTGCGGGATCAGGACGAAGTGGACGACCGCCGCATCGCCGTGATCGGCCACGGGGACGGCGCCTGGGTGGCGCTGCTCGCGGCGACGCGCGAGAACCGGGTGGCAGCGGTCGGCCTGCTCGCGGCCGCCGCGGACACCGGAGCCGAACTGGTGCTCACCCGCCAGCAGGAAGAATTCGAGCGCGCCGACGTGCCTGCCGAGGAGCGTGCGGCGCGTGCGGATCTGCAGCGGCGGATCCACGAGGCCGTCCTGACGGGACGGGGGTGGGAGCAGATCCCGCCCGCGGTCCGGGCGCAGGCCGACACGCCGTGGTTCGACAGCTTCCTGCGGTTCGATCCGGCACGGGTGATAGACGATGTCGATCAGCCACTCCTGCTCCTGCACGGCGAGCTCGATCGGCAGGTCCCGGTGGCACAGCTGGACCGGCTGGCTACGCTGGCCCGCGAAGAGAGCGACTCGGAGGCGGTGGAGGTCATCACGGTTCGCGGCGTCAATCACCTCCTGGTCCCGGCCGTCACCGGGGAGGTCCGTGAATACGGCACCCTCAGTGACCGGAACGTGAGCCGCGATGTGCTCTCGGCGATCACCGACTGGCTGTCCAGGTCCCTGCCGCCACGCCGGTGACATGCCTCGCCCGGTCCATTCGTCGTGGCCGCCTGAGGGCTCGCCCATGAGGCGCAGCGACTGGCTGCTCGCCGTATGCGCCATCGCCGCCGGGACCGTCGCGCTCGGCGCGGTAGACGACCCGACGGGGCGCGGACTGACGGCCGTCCCGGGCATCCGCGTCGGACACCACACGCTGAGCGAGCGCCCGACCGGCTGCACGGTGATCCTGGTGGAGGGCGAGGGCGCCGTGGGCGGCGTGGCGCAGCGCGGTGGAGCGCCGGGCACCCGGGAAACCAACCTGCTGGATCCCCTGAACCTGGTCGAGCGCGTCAACGCGGTGGTCCTGGCCGGGGGAAGCGCCTTCGGGCTCGACGCCGCGCAGGGGACCATGCGCTACCTGGAGGAACGGGGCATCGGCTACCGGACGGGCGGGGGTGTCGTGCCCATCGTGCCAGCCGCCATCCTCTACGACCTGGGCATCGGCTCGCCGGCGTCGGTGCGTCCGACGGCGGACTGCGGGTACCGGGCTGCCGGCGTCGCCTCGACCGACCGTGTGATGGAGGGCAGCGTCGGCGCGGGTGCCGGCGCAACCGTCGGCAAGTTCGGAGGAGCCCCCGGCCTCCCGGATGGGGCACGGCGTCGCGCGATGAAGTCCGGCATCGGGTCAGCAGCCATCGTGCTCCCGAGCGGCCTCGTGGTCGGAGCCCTGGTGGCGGTCAACGCCGTCGGTGACGTCATCGATCCCTCGACAGGCCGAATCGTCGCCGGCATCCTCAATCCGGACGGCACACTCGCAGACGCGCGGACCCTCATGCGGCAGGCGGGCGTGACGGCCGGCGCCCGACCCGGTGAGAACACCACGATCGGCGTGGTCGCCACCAATGCCCGCCTCTCCAAGAGCCAGGTCGGACGCGTGGCCCTGATGGCGGACGACGGCCTGGCCCGGGCCATCAATCCGGCGCACACGCTGGCGGACGGCGACACCGTGTTCGCACTGGCGACGGGTACCTGGACGGGCGACGCGGACCCGACGACGATCGGCGCGCTGGCTGCCGAGGCGCTCTCGGAGGCGGTGGTGCGGGCTGCGGCGATGGCCGTGGCCATCGAGGGATACCCGGCGGCACGCGACATCGGGACGGTGCCGGCCCGTCTCCGGTGATTGGTTCCCCGCCTCGGCGCGGCCCGGCGCGATGACACCACGACTGGCCCTGCTCATCGCCTACTCGGCGGCCCTCGTCGTCATCGGGCTGCTGGTGGCACGGCGCGTGCGCGGCAGCGCCGACTTCTTCGTGGCCGGCCGCCGCCTCCCGCCCCTCCTCCTGTTCGCGACGGTGCTGGCGTCGAACATTGGCGCAGGGTCCACCGTCGGCGCGGCGGCCCTTGCGTACCGGGACGGGCTCGGCGCCTGGTGGTGGAACGGCGCGGCCGCGGCCGGATCGGTGGTGCTGGCGCTGGTCGTCGGTCCGCGTGTCTGGCGTCTGGCGTCGCAGCACGGCCTCTACACAGCCGGCGACCTGCTCGAGCTCCGCTACGGGCGGCTGGTGCGTGCGCTGGTCACGAGCCTCATCTGGCTGGGCACGCTGTCAATCCTGGCGGGGCAGCTCATTGCCGGCGCCGCGGTGCTTGGCGTCGTGGCCGACGTACCGCGCTTCGAGGGCACGATCATCGGTGCCGCCGTCATGACCGCGTACTTCATGGCGGGCGGTCTCCTGAGTTCGGCGTGGGTCAATCTGGTTCAGCTCGTCGTACTGCTCGCCGGCTTCGCGGTGGCGGTGCCGATGGTCATCGCCGGGGCGGGAGGGCTGTCGGCGATCCTGGCGCCGGCGGGCGCACCGGCCACCTTCGGCGACATCATGCACTCGTCGGGCGCGGGCTCCGGCTGGACGCTCCTGCTGCTGTTCGGGCCGGCGTTCATCGTGTCGCCCGGCCTGATGCAGAAGGCGTACGGCGCCGTCGACGAGTCGGCGGTGCGGTGGGGCATCGGCGCACAGGCCGTCGCGCTCGCCCTCTTCTCGTTTGCGCCGGTGCTGCTCGGGATGGCCGGGCGGACCGTCTATCCCGACCTCCAGGCCACCGACACGGTGCTGCCGCTCGTGCTCGCGGAGCGACTGCCGGCGTGGACGGGAGCGCTGGCGCTCGCCGCGGTGTTCTCGGCCGAGGTGAGCACGTGCGACGCACTGCTGTTCATGCTCTCGACGTCACTGTCCCAGGATCTCTACAAGCGGTTCGTGTCCCCCGCGGCTACCGATCGGCAGGTGCTGATGGCGGCCCGGGCCGCGGCGCTCGCCGGCGGCGCGGGCGGCGTCCTGCTGGCCCTGCAGCTGCCCACCGTGCAGACGGCGCTGGGGATCTTCTACTCGCTGCTCGGCGTCAGCCTGCTGGTGCCGGTCGTCGGCGGGCTCTTTCTGGCACGGGCCGGCCAGCGCGAGGCCCTGGCCTCGATCGGTGCGGGCACCGCGGGGCTGCTTGTTGTACGCTTCGCTTTCCCCGCGAAGCCGGCCTGGCTCGACCCCACCATGGCCGGACTGGTGTGCGCGGCGGCGGCGTTCGCCATCATGTTGACGACTCGGAGACACGACATTGGGTAGAGACGACAGGAACTACAGGATCGCGGTCATTGCCGGAGACGGCATCGGCAAGGAGGTCATCCCGGCCGGCATCGAGATACTCGAGGTCGCGGCCTCGAAAGGCGGGTTCACGTGCGCGTTCACGGAACTGCCCTGGGGATGCGACCATCACGTCGCCAACGGCCGGATGATGCCGGACGACTGGTACGAGCAGCTGATCTCCTTCGATGCCATCTACCTGGGCGCCATCGGCGCGCCGACCGTGCCTGACGCCGTCTCCGCCAGGGAGATGATCCTCCCGCTGCGCCAGCGTCTCGTGCAGTACGTCAACCTGCGGCCGATGCGCCTCATCCCCGGCATCACGTCACCGCTGGCCGGCCGCGTGGCGGCCGACATCGACATGATCTGCGTGCGGGAGAACTCGGAAGGCGAGTACTGCGGCCTCGGCGGACGTGTGCACGCGGGCACCCCGGACGAACTCGCGGCGCAGACGGGCATCTTCACGCGCAGGGGCATCGAGCGCATCGCACGGTACGCCTTCCGGGTCGCACAGGGTCGCCCCCGGAAGCTCCTGGCCAGCGCCACCAAGTCGAACGCGCTGCAGCACGCGATGGTCCTCTGGGACGAAGTGGTGGACGAGGTCGCCCGCGACTTTCCCGACGTGACGTGGCGCAAGTACCACGTGGACGCGCTGGCGGCGCGGATGATCACCCATCCGCAGACCATCGACGTGATTCTCGCGTCGAACCTGTTCGGCGACATCCTCACGGACATCGGGTCGGCCATCTCAGGAAGCCTGGGCGTGGGCCCGGGCGGCAACATCAATCCGGACGGCACGGCGCCATCGATGTTCGAGCCCATCCACGGGTCGGCACCTGACATCGCGGGCCGCGGGGTCGCGAATCCAATCGCGGCCATCTGGGCCGGTGCCATGATGCTCGACCACCTGGGCGAACGACCGGCGCACGACGCCATTCTCGCCGCAATCGAGAAGGTGATCTCTGCCGAGGCAGTGCGGACACCAGACCTGGGCGGCTCGGCGACCACGAGCGACATGACGCGGGCCGTAGTGGCGGGCCTCGCCGGCGCGTAACGCTCTAGTCGAACCGCAGCGCCTCGATGGGGTCGAGGCGGGAGGCCCTGACGGCCGGCACGAGTGCACTGACGAGACCGACACCAACCAGGATCGCCGTCGTCAGCCCGACCAGTTCGAGTGACAGCACGAGGTGGATGTCGGCCGAACGCGTCGCGTCGTCGAGCAGTTCGGACAGGAACGGCCTCGGGCTCGCGAGCCAGACGACGAGTCCCGAGGCCAGGACTCCCGCCGATCCGCCGGCCAGGGTCGTGACGAGACCCTCGAGCAGGAACTGCAGGAGGATGGCGCTGCGGGGCGCCCCGAGCGCCTTCCGCAGGCCGATCTCCCGCGTTCTCTCGGTGACCGAGACCAGCATGATGTTCATCACGCCCACGCCGCCGATGGCGAGCGTGAGCACGCCGATGAACGTCAGCACGAGCTGCAGTCCCAGAACGATACCGGCGGTAATGGCCTGCGCGTCCGCGGATCCGAACGCCCGCAGCGCCCGTTGGTCGCCAGGGTCGAACGCGTGCCGTTCCGCGAGGAGGGCCCGGACCTGCGCGGATGCACGGGCATCGAGCGTCGCGTCGGCCGCCTGGTACACCAGGGTGTTGAGATAGCGGGTGTCCCAGAGCTGACCGGCCGTCGTATAGGGGATGAACAGGCACTCCTTGTCGGGGCGCCGGTAGTTGGAGAGCTGAACCTTCTCCTGCTGGACGCCAATGACCTCGAACCGGATGCCCATGATGCGCACCTGCTGCCCGACCGGAGGCGTTTCGCCGAAGAGCTCGCGGGCCGCCTTGGCTCCGACGAAGACGACCCGGCGCTGCAGGCGGACATCCTCCGCATCGATGAACCGTCCGGCGCTCGAGGGCTGGCTGCGCATGCTCCCGTAGGCGGGTGCCACGCCCCGGATGACCCGCGTGCTCTGGCGCGTGCCCCAGACGACCTGCGCGTCGCTCCAGAACTCGGGGCTCCATGCCCGCACCAGCGGGAGTCCGGCCACCGCCTCGGCATCGGCCATGTCCAGACGGACACGACGGCCCGCCCGCTCTCCGCCTGCCTGCAGACTCGTCTGCCCGGGGAACAGCACGGTGACGCCGTCGCCGAAGGCGCCCTTGAACCCGCGGAGGAGGGCCGCCTGGAACCCGTCACCGTAGGCGAGCAGCACGACGACCGATACGATGCCCCACGAGATGCCCAGCATCGACAGCCCGGAGCGAATGCGGTTGCGCACCAGGCCTCGCCAGGCCTCCCGCGAGGCCTCGGCCAGCAGGTGTGACCACCGGCGGAGCCACCCGCCCGTCATGCCTCGAACCTCAGGGCCTCGACGGGGGTGAGGCGTGCCGCACGACGCGCCGGGTAGAGCGAGGCCACGACTCCGGCGCAGGCGATGGCGGCCACGGCGAGCATCCCGGCGCCCGGCGTGAGGATCATCCCCTCGAAGCGTGCGGGCATCGGCAGCTGGTTCAAGGCGGTGCACACGGCGGCGGCGAAACCGAATCCGACCGACCCACTCACCACGGTGAGCACGAAGCCCTCGAGGAAGAACTGCTTCTCGATGTCACGCCGGGTCGCCCCCATCGCCATCCGGACGCCTATCTCCCGGGTCCGCTCCCGCACGGCCACCAGCATGATGTTCATCACGCCGAGCGCCCCGAGCCCCAGGGTAACGAGCCCGACCACCGTGAAGAAGCGGCGCATACCGGCCACCATGCGCCCGAACATGAGGGATTCGAGGGACGTATCCCACGTGACGATGGCATCGGGGTCGTCCGGGTCGAACCCGTGGCGCGCGGCCAGCACACCCCTGATCTCCCGTTCGAGCGGCCATTCCACGTCCTCGATGCGTCCCTGTCGCGCATCGAGGACCCGTGGCAGCGCCGCGACGACCCAGGGGTGCGGGGCCAGGACGATGTTGGAAAGCGACCCCGGCGGCGCGTCGAGACGCGGGAGGTCACGTGCCATGGCCGTGAAAGGCACGAACAGCAGTTCGTTGTCGCGGCCGCTGTAACTGCTGTCCTGCTGCTTGTCCCGTATGGTCCCGACAACGATGTACGGCAGGCCGGACAGGCGGATGGTCTCACCGATGGGATGCCGCGCGGCGAAGAGCTGCGTGGCCACGTCCGCCCCGATGACGGCGACCCGACGGCCCGTGTGCTCGTCACGTTCGGTCAGCCCGCGACCCCGATCGATGTCGATGGTCCTGATGTCCTGGTAGGCGGGTTCCACGCCGTGGACCCCGAGGGATGCCGAGTTGTAGGCGCTCTCGACGGCGACCGCGCCCCTCGTGAGCTCGGGGCTGACGACCGCGATCATCGACGAGCCGCGCTCGAGCGCGCGCGCATCGTCGAGCGTCAGGTGGATGGCGCGGCCGGCGCGCAGCCCGCCGGGCTGCGTCGAGGTGCGCTGGCCCCAGACGATGCTGATGTTGCGGCCCAGCTCCTGGAGCACGTGTTCGTTCCCCCGGCGAAACCCTTCGCCCGTCGCGGAGAGCACCACCACGGAAACCACACCCCAGGCGATACCGAACATCGTCAGGAACGTGCGCAGCCGGTTGGCGCGCAGGTTCGCGAGCACCTGGTGCAGCAGTCCTCTCATCCGAACCTCGCCGTCACCGCGGCAGCAGGACCTGCTGGCCTTCGGTCAGACCCGAGAGCACCTGGACACGGGTGCCGGTGCCGATACCCAGCTCGACCCCCACGCGTTCCACGGGGCCGCCCGGCGAGACCACATCGACGAACGCCGCCCGGCTGGTGTCGTAGGTCACGGCCGCCTCGGGCACCACGAGGGCCCCCTGGGCTTCCTCGAGCACGATCTCCGCGTTGGCGGACATGTTGGCCTTGAGCTCACCGCCCGGGTTGTCGATCGACACCTCGACTTCGAAGGTGGTCACGTTGTCCCGTTCCACGCCGAGCGGAGAAATCTGCGTCACCCGTCCACCGAACACGCGATCGCGGAAGCTCTCGGTCGTGATGTTGGCGCGCTGGCCGAGCCGGACGCCGCCGATGTCGGACTCGTCCACACGACCGCGGACGAACACCCGCTCGACGTCGCCGATACGCATGACCAGCGTCGCATTGGCGCCCAGATTGAGGATGGAGGATACGGGACTGCCGACCTCGACGTCTCGTGTGAGGACGGTGCCGCGAATCGGCGCTCGGATAGTGGCGTTGGCCAGTTCCTCCGCCGCCCGCTCGACAGCCGCCGTGGCCTGCGCCACGATGGCCAGGGCTTCGGCCACCCTGGCCCGACCGACCAGCAACTGCCCCTGGGCAGCCCGTTGCCGGTTCTCACCCTGCTCGAGCGCGCTCGTCGCCTCATCCAGCCCGGACTGCGCGATCAGCTCACGGTCGAACAGCTCCTGTGCCCTCGCCCGCGCACGCCTGGCGAAATCGACATCCGGCGCCTCGGCTTCCACCTCGTTCTTGCGGAGCGCCGCGACGGCGCCGGCATGCGCCGCCTCGGCCGCCTGCAGATTGGCTCGGGCTTCGCGGAGCCGTGCGTTAAGATTCTCCTTGTCCAGCTCCACGAGCACGGCTCCAGGCTCGACGACGTCGTCGACATCCACGTGAACCTTCTCGATGATGCCGTTGGCCTTCGACTTGACCTCTATGCTCGTGATGGGTTCGATGCGCCCGGTGGCCACCACCGAGCGCACGATGGTCTCCCGCGACACCCTGGCAAGGAGAGACGGATCGGCCACCGGTGGCGTGCTGCCAAAGGCGGTATAGCCCCATATCGCAGCGGCGCCGGCCAGTGCCAGAACCGACCAGGCCACTCTCGAACGTCTTGGTCTGCCCATCGTGACCTCGCCTGCGCGGCGTACTGCCGCGAACGGGAGCATGGACGAGCAGCAGACCTGAAAGGTTGCATCGACACGTGTGGATACTTCGAACACTCGGGGGTGAGGGCACGGAGCGTACGTTCCGGATTCTCACCGGCGCCGTCCGGACGATCGGCAGGGCCACGGGCGCGGACTTCATCGTCGACGAGGCGCTCGTATCGCGCGTGCACTGCCGCCTCACGGCCCTGCCCGACGGAAGTCTCGAAGTCCGAGACCTCGAGAGCACGAACGGGACCTACGTCAACGGCGCGCGTGTGGAACAGGGCCTGCTGTCGGATGGAGACCGTCTGGAGGTCGGCAGGGTGGCGATGGTGGCCACGCGCGAGGCGGACTGACGGGGGGCGAACGCGCACGACGCCCGTCAGGAGCGGTCAGGACGGCCGCTTCACCTGACGGGGCTCGTTCCCCGAGGCATCACGCCCCAGGTAGTCGAGCACGAAGGGATTGGTCATCCGTTCGCGCAGCACCGTGGTGTCCGGGCCATGGCCAGGATGCACGATGGCCTCGTCGCCGAGCGGAAAGATGACCTCGGTAATCGAGCGCAGCAGGGTCTCGTAGTTGCCCCCCGGCAGGTCCGTCCGGCCGATGGAGCCGGCAAACAGCGTGTCGCCGACGAAGAGGTGGCGCTCGGGTGTCGCCGCCGCGGTGACCTCCAGGCAGACGCCGCCGGGACAGTGTCCGGGCGTATGGTGAACCCGTACGGCAAGGTCGCCGACCTCGATGACCGTGCCGTCGTAGAACCGGTCGACCGGAGGCGGCGGATCCACGTGGAGGCCGAACAGGGCGCCCTGCTCGACCGCACGCTCGTAGAGGAACAGGTCGTCCTGGTGCAGGTGCACCGGGACGCCGAAAGCGCGCGCTGCCCGGCCCACCCCACTCACGTGATCGAAGTGGCCGTGCGTCAGCAGGATGTGGAGGACCGTGAGGTCGTGGTCTCCGACGAAGTCGACGAGCGCATCGACCTCGTCGCCCGGATCGATGAACACGGCCTGTCGAGTCCGGCTGCAGCCGACGATGATGCCGTTCTTCTGCAGGGGGGGGACGGCTCTCGTCTCGATGATCATGTCGGTAGCATCCTACACGGTTGGCCGAACGGAGAACGCCCATGGTGCTGTGCGCGATTGACGACCTGATCTTCTCCATCAAGATCTCGACGGCCGCCCGCGCGCTCGGCGCCAGCGTGCACTTCGTGCGGGACGCCGCGGAGGTGCTTCCCGCCGTTCGCGACCGAAGGCCCTCGCTGGTGATCTTCGACCTCGACGCCGGCGTCCTCGACCCGATGGGGGCGATCCGCGCACTCAAGGCTGGCCCGGA
This sequence comes from Vicinamibacterales bacterium, assembly GCA_050185275.1. Taxonomy (GTDB): domain Bacteria; phylum Acidobacteriota; class Vicinamibacteria; order Vicinamibacterales; family UBA2999; genus JABFRY01. Next base: position 185,239 of record JBFWZN010000008.1, read on the forward strand.
CGCGGTGCCGGTGCGGACGCTCGGCTATGTCTCCCATGTGCGAGCCGACCTGATCGCGGCAGCCAGGGAGGCCGGCATCGATGAGGTGCTCGCGCGGTCGGCGTTCGCGGCCAGGCTGGGCGACATCCTCACGGGTGCGCACGCCTCCGGCGCGTCATCCTCCTGACAGGAGCCACCAGGTCAGCGCCACCAGCATCGCCATCCCGGCCAGGACGAGCCCTAGACGCGCGGGGCGGGTCCGACCGGCTGAGGACGCCGCCACGGGCTCACCCGCGTCGTCGCTCCGTTCGAGAGCGGTTCGCTGGGCGCGCAACTCCGCGAGAAGAGGCAACAGATCGGGATACCGCCGTGCGGGATCCGGGGCCACGGCCTTGAGCACGACGGCGTCGAGCGCCGCCGGGACGCGGGGATTGGTGGCGCTTGGCGCGGCCGACCCTCGTGGCTGCGGCACACGGGCCGTGAGCATCTCGAACAGAATCGCACCGACCGAGTACACATCCGAGCGGACATCGGGCGCCGCGCCGGCCGTTTCCTCTGGGGCCGGGCTGTCGAGGAGTCGCGCCTGCCCGGCACCGGCCACGAACCCATGCCGGGAGGCCAGCGGGAAGGCTGGAACCTTCACCCTCCCCTTGGCGGAGATGAAGACGGAGTCGGGACTGAGTCCGCCGTGGAGGAAGCCGGCGGCGTGGGCCGATGCCACGGCGTCGGCAATCTGCACGGCGATGTCCACGGCCCGGTAGACGCCCAGCACGCCGCCCCCCATCTCCGCACGGAGCGCCTGGCCCTGCAGGAACTCGAAGACGAAATACGGCAGTCCGCCGTGCAGGCCCGCGTCGAAGAGCGCCGTCACGTTCGGATGGGTCAGTACCTGCAGTGCCTTCGCCTGCGTCAGCAGGGCCGTGGAATCGCCCACGGCCGGCGCCGGTTCGCGAAGCAGGCGCACGGCGACGGTGCGGCCCAGGCGGGTGTCACGCGCGCGGTACAGTTCGCCGGGGCCGGCCGGCTCCAGGCGCTCGAGCAGGTTGTAGTGGGCGACGACACCAAGAGGTGCCGGGACCTGGCCCGCCATCAGGTTGCCGTCCCACCGCCCTCCAGCTCGATGACGCTCTGGAGCAGCTCCTTGGCGTCGCCAATCTGTTCGAGCACGAGGGCGATGTCCATCGCAGGCGCTCCCGGAAGGCGCGCGCTCCGGCAATAGACGCCGTGCTGACCGACCATCGACAGCGCATCGGTCAGCAGGTCCATGGCGACGGCCACCCGGCCGCGCGTCGAACCCATCATCGTTTCGTGGACATCGAGTGAGTCCCGGTGCTTCGTGAACGCTGACACGTCATCCCTTCTTCGGTGGACGCGAGGGCCGAATCTCGACGCGGCTCGGCAGGCTTCTCGCCTCGTGCCCGACGAGATCGACGACGACCTGCGCCACGTCCTCGGGCTGAAGGGCCCACTCGGCCGTCGCGCCGCCACCTCCCCGGAAGTTCGTGGCCACCGAACCCGGCAGCACGAGAGACACACGGATGCCGTCATGGCGGACCTCCTGCATCAGTGCCTCGGTGAAGGCATTCAGGCCCGCCTTGGAGGCGCAGTATGCCGCACCGCCCGCGAAGGGATTCTGCCCCGCGAGGCTGCTGATGTTGATGATCCACCCGCCACCACGGCGCCTGAGCACGGGGAGTACGGCGCGGCAGGTGTGGAAGACGCCTGTCAGGTTGGTGTCGAGTACCTCTGCCCATGCCTCGACCGGCAGCTCGGACACGCTGCCCCAGCGTCCCACGCCGGCGTTGTTGACGAGGATGTCGAGGTCACCGAAGTGTTCGACGGCCGCCTGCACGACGCGCTCGGCGTCCCCGGCGAGCCGGACGTCGGCACGAACGGCAAGGAGCCCGCCCGGGGTACCGCCGGCGCCTATGCGATCGACGGCGGCACGGAGCCGGTCCTCGTCACGGCCGGTAATCACGACGCCGGTACCCAGGCGGGCGAGTGCGGCAGCCACCGCGAGTCCGATCCCGCTGGAGCCGCCGGTCACCAGCGCCGCCCGGACCGTCGTGGGGACCGGGATGTTCGACGCGCCGTGGCCTGAGGTCAAGCCACTACAATACCGCACCGGGATAGATGCCGACTGTCGTAGCCATCATCGGAGCGGGAGAGCTGGGGGCCTCCGTCGCAAGCCACCTGGCTCATCGGGACCACGTGGCACGGATCCTCCTGGTGGATGACGCCGGCGGGGTCGCAGCCGGCAAGGCCCTGGATATCCAGCAGGCCTGCGCGGTCTCCGGTGCTCACACGCACCTCGTGGGCACGACCGACGTGTCGAAGGCGTCCGGATGCGACGTGTGTGTCGTGGCCGACCCGGCCTCAGCCGGGGCAGACCTGCCCGCGCTCGAGCGCCTGGGATCGTTCGTGCACCGGGCGCCCTTCGTGCTGGCAGCACCCCTCGATGCGCGCCAGTTCGCCCGCGCGGTGCGCGAAACGGGCATCGCGACGGAACGCCTGCTCGGCTCGGCACCCGAAGGCTATGCGGGCGCCGTGCGGGCCCTTGTCGCCCTCGAGGCGGGCTGTTCCCCCCGGGAGATCGAACTCGCCGTGCTGGGCACGCCTTCTGCTTTCGTGGTGCCCTGGACCGAAGGGTCGGTGCATGGGAGCCGTCTCGACCAGGTGCTGAGCGCGCCACAGATCGTGCGCCTCGAGGCGTTGCTGCCCAGACTCTGGCCGCCGGGCGTGGGCACGCTCGGCGTGGCTGCCGCACGCATCGTCGAAGGCCTGCTGGACCGCTCACGACGACGTGCGAGCGTGCTGGCCATGCTCGATGGGGAATTCGGGGCCAGGGGCGTGGCGGGGGTCGTGCCGGTACGCCTGGGCCCCGCGGGCCTCGTGCGGGTCGATGCGCCCGTGCTGTCGATACGTGACCGGACGCGGGTGGCCATTTCGCTGGGGCTCTGAGGCCCCACGCTCACGAGTAGGCGGGCGTCGAACGGTGCAGCGACAGACCGTCCGTGAAACTGCGGAGGCGGTCTCGCAGCAACAGGCGACCGCGATGCAGTCGCGACTTGAGCGTCTGATCCTTCACCTTGAGCCGGACACTGGCCTCTTCGGTGGTCAGGCCGTGGATGTCGCGAAGCACCACGGGATCCCGGTAGATCGCCGGAAGTTCCTGCACCGCCCGCGCCACCGCGGCGCGGAGCTGCGCGCGCAGCAGGTGCTCATCCGGCAGACTCGACCAGTCGGCGATCTGGCGGGCCGGACGGCCTTCGGCCTCCTGGTCCTGCTGGAGCCGCCGGTCGCGTTCGGCCTCGGCAGCACGGGCCGCGCGGTTGCGACGCAGTCGGGACATGGCCGTGTTGAACGTGATCCGGTAGATCCAGGACGAGAGGGCCGCGTCGCCCCTGAACGCGCCGACGTTGCGATACACCTTCATCAGCACGTCCTGGGTCACTTCGTCGGCATCCTCGGCGTTCTTCATGTGGCGCATGGCCAGCTGCTGGATTCGCCCTGAGTACCGCTCTGCCAGGTCGGCGAGCGCCCGCTCGTCGCCCCCCTGCAGCCGCTCGATCAACTGCCGATCTCGTGTATCCATCTGCTCTCGCCCCCGCACGCGACTAAACACCGACCATTCTGGTCTTATTCCCGTGTGGTGTCCGGCACGGGCACCGGCAAGCCAGTACCCTGCTCCCACCGGACTGGTCACTGGACGCCCCCGGTGCAGCCAGGCGCTCCCTGGAAGACGACGCCCCGAGGCCTGCGGCCGGTCGACCCGTGCGGACGTTCTGCCTCCAGGACTAGGTCGTGCCCGGGGAAAGGTGCTAAGTAATGGGCACCAATGGTCCTGGCGGCCATCCTCATCATTGTTGCGCTCCTGCTGGTCAACGCCGTCTACGTCGGGGCAGAGTTCGCTGCCGTCAGCGTGCGCCGGAGCCGGATCCGGCAACTGGCCGAGGACGGCAATCCGCTGGCGCGGTGGCTGTTGCCGTCGCTCGAATCCCCCGCGGCCCTCGACCGCTACATCGCAGCCTGCCAGATAGGCATCACGCTCTCCAGCCTGGTGCTTGGCGCGTTCGCCCAGGCGGCCATCGCCGGTCGCCTGGTGCCGCTGCTCGAAGGCCTTGGTCGCCTTCAGGGCGCTGCGGCCCAGTCTGCCTCCGCCGCCCTGGTGCTGCTTGGCCTCACGGTCGCGCAGGTCGTGCTCAGCGAGCTGGTCCCGAAATCCCTCGCCCTGCAGTACCCGACGCAGACGGCGCTCTACACGCTCGTGCCGATGGTGCCCTCGCTCTGGCTCTACCGGCCCTTCATCCGCTGGCTGAACGGTGCGGGCCTGCTGGTGCTCCGGCTGCTGGGCGTCTCCCAGCAGGGCCACCGGCACATCCACTCCCCCGACGAGATTGAGCTGCTCATCGCGGAGAGCCGTGACGGGGGCCTGCTGGCCCCCGACGAACACCGGCGGCTGCAGCGGGCGCTGCGGTTGAACCTCCGTCAGGCGAAGCACCTCATGGTGCCTCGTACCCGCATCTCGGCCATCGAGGTGGATACCCCCCTCGACGAGGTGCTCGAGCTGGTGGCGCGCAGCCCTTACTCACGGCTGCCGGTCTATCGGGACTCTCTCGACAACATCGTCGGCATGCTGCACACGAAGGATCTCGTTCGCTGGCTGGCCGGCAACGAGCCTCCCGTCACCCTCGCCACGCTCATGCGCCCGATCGCCAGCCTGCACCAGAGCGTGACGGCCGACCGGGTGCTGCGCCAGCTGCGGGAGCGGCGATCGCATCAGGCGCTCGTGGTGGATGAATTCGGCGGCACCGCCGGACTGCTCACGCTCGAAGACGTGCTCTCGGAGCTGCTCGGCGACGTGGGTGACGAGTTCAAGCAGGGCGACCCCTCCGCGGAAGTGCTGCCCGATGGCCGGATGCGGCTGCCGGGCACCATGTCCGTGGAAGACGCGGCGATGCTGCTCGCTGTGCGGTTCGACACCGACTCGACGACGGTGGGTGGGCTCGTCACGGCGGCACTCGGGCACCTGCCGGAGGCGGGCGAGTCGATCACGGTCGGGGACGTGGCCTTCGAGGTGGAACGCGTCGTCGAGCGCGTCCCGCGCTCGGTGCTGGCCGTACGGGTCGGCGACCGGCCGCTGGGGGACCAGCCATGATTGCGGTCGCGGTTCCTCTCGCCATCATCGTGCTGCTCATTCTCGCCAATGCGCTCTTCGTGGCAGCCGAGTTCGCCATCGTCGGAGCCCCGCGCTCGAGCGTCGAGAGCCAGGCGGCCCAGGGAAGCCGCCTGGCGCAGCGCGTCGCACGCATCCTGGACAGTCCCCAGCGACAAGACCGCTACATCGCCACCACGCAGATCGGCATCTCCGTGGCGAGCCTGGGACTTGGCATGTACGGCGAGCACGTCCTCGCCGACTGGGTCGGCGTCTGGCTCGAGCCGCTGGACCTCGGACGCTGGATCGCGTCTCACGTCGTGGCGAGCGTTGTCGCGGTTGCGATCCTCACCTATCTGCACATCGTGCTGGGCGAGATGGTGCCGAAGGCGCTGGCGCTTCAGAGGGCGGACCGCACGGCGCTCTACGTGTCGCCCGTGATCGAAGCGATCGAGACGGTGTGGCTGCCCCTGGTGGTGGGCCTGAACGCGATCGGGAACGGCATCCTCGCGCTGCTGGGGGTGACGCGACAGGAGACGAGCGCGGACCGGTACCACACGACCGAGGAACTGCTCTTCATCGTCCAGGAGAGCCACGAAGGCGGGCTCCTGCGCGGCGAGGCCGGACAGATTCTCCGGGAACTCTTCGAGTTCGGCGACCTCTCGGCCACCCAGGTGATGGTGCCCCGCGTACGACTCGTCGGCGTGCGGGCCGGGGCGACGGACGAAGAGGTCCGCACCATCGTCCGGACGAGCCCGCATACCCGCTACCCCGTCTACGCCACTGACATGGACCGCATCGTCGGGAGCATCCATATCCGCGATCTCATGCATCACCTCGTGGCCGGCGACCCGGTGACGTCGCACGAGGCGCGCCCGCTCCCGCACGTGCCGGGCACGATGCGACTGGATGAACTCCTGGCGACCATGCGGCGCTCGAGGGCCCAGATGGCCGTCGTGATGGACGAGCTCGGAGGCACTGCCGGGGTGGTGACCATCGAGGATCTGTTCGAGGAGGTCGTCGGCGAGATCGAAGAAGGCAGGGGACGGGCGCCGATCGTCCGGGATGGCCCCGAACGGATTCTCGTCAGGGGCACCGTACGCCTCAAGGAGGCCGGCGACGCGCTCGGCCTGGTGCTGGAGCATCCGGAAGTGCAGACCATCAGCGGCCTGGTGCTCTGTCTGCTCAACCGGCCGCCGCTGCAGGGCGATGTCGTCACCTGGGGCAGCATCCGCGTCCTGGTGGTGTCGGTGCGCGGCCGGGGTGTGGACGAAGCGGCGGTGACACGGGCGTCCTGAGCCCGGAGGGCCTTGCGGCGCGGCTCCTCCCTCACAGACACCCGGCATGCTCAGCCGTCGCACCTGCCCAGCCAGGCGCCTCACCGCCCTCGGTGCCGCGCTCCCGTATGAAATGGGTGCTAGCCGTCGGTCAGCGGCGTCCGGCCGAAGACACGGCAGAAGTGACGCACCAGGGCGTCCTCGACCTCGGGCATCGGCACGTCACGCCCCGTCTCCTCGCGCAGTGACGTCACGCCCCGGTCCGCGATTCCGCACGGTACGATCAGGGAGAAGTCGGCGAGGTCGGTTGCCACGTTGAAGGCCAGTCCGTGACTGGTGATCCACCGGGAAATGCGCACGCCGATGGCCCCGATCTTCCGTTCCCCGATCCAGACTCCCGTGAGTCCCTCCACACGAGCCGCGTGCATCCCGTATTCGCCGCACACGCCAATCATCACGGCCTCGAGATCGCGGACGTAGCGGTGCACGTCACGACGATCGGGGTTGAGGTCCAGCACCGGGTAGGCGACGAGCTGGCCTGGCCCGTGGTACGTCACGTCACCGCCGCGCCCCGTTTCGTGCACCTCGATGCCCCGGGCCGCGAGGGACTCACTGCTGGCCACGATGTGCGCGCGCCCGCCGTCTCCGCGGACACCCACGGTGATGACGGGAGGGTGCTGGAGCAGCAGAAGTACGTCGGGCACGCGGTCGGAACGGCGCGCTTCCACCAGCTCGCGCTGCATCGCGAGCGCGGTCTCGTAAGGGACCACGCCGAGCCGTCGGACGTCGAGAAATCGCATGGGCGTCCCGCGCCAGGCGCGCCCCGGGCGCGGCCTACACCTGCTCCGGGTCGAAGTGCTCGAGCGACGCCTTCACCGATGCCATGAACTCGTCGGCGAGCGCGCCATCGATCACGCGGTGATCGAAGCCCAGGGTCAGGTAGCCCATCGGCCGGATCCCGATCGCGTCGTCGATCACCACGGGGCGCTTCTCCACCGTCCCCACGCCGAGAATCGCCAGCTGCGGCTGGTTGATGATCGGCAGGCCGAACTGCGACCCGAACTGGCCCGGATTGGTGATCGTGAACGTGCCGTCCTGGACGTCGTCGGCTTTGAGCTGCCTGGCCCGCGCGCGGTCGGCGACATCGCGGATGGCGCGGCTCAGGCCGAACAGGTTCATCGCATCCGCCCGTTTCACGACGGGCACGATCAGTCCACCCTCGATGGCCACGGCAATGCCGACGTTGACGTCGTGCTTGTAGATGATACGGTCGCCGTCGAGGGAGGCGTTCACCAGGGGAAACCGGCGCAGGGCATCGACGACGGCCTTGGTGATGAACGCCATGTACGTGAGCTTCACGCCGCGGCGCTCGTAGTCGGCCTTGTGCGCACGACGCAGGGCGTCCACGGCCGCGAAGTTGACCTGGAACACGGTGTGGACGTGTGCCGACGTCCGCCGGCTCAGGATCATGTGCTCGGCGATCTTGCGGCGCAGGATGGAGAGGGGCTCGATATCGACGCCGCCGCCCGGACCCGCCGGCACCGTGGCCTTGGAGGTCCGCGACGTGGGCAGGCCCTCGAGATGGGCCAGGATATCGCGCTTGGTGACGCGCCCCCCGGTGCCCGACCCCTCGATCTCCGCGACGTTGAGGGAGTGCTCCCGGGCAATGCGACGCACCAGGGGCGACGTGCGTTGCCGGTGGCCCTGGTGGGCTTCTACGGGAGGGGCCGGGGATGCTTCACCGGTCGCACCCACGGAGTCCCTCGGTGCGTCGGGCAGGGGGGCCGGCGTGACGGCCGGACCATCCTCCTGCTGGACGACGGTGCCCGCCTCACCGATGGTGCCGACCACGCTGTCAACGGCTACGGTCTCGCCCTCGACCACCCGGATCTCGGACAGGACGCCGGCAGCCGGCGAGGGAATCTCCGCATCGACCTTGTCGGTGGAGATCTCGAAGAGGGGCTCGTCCCTGTCCACGGGCTCCCCGACCCTCTTGAGCCATCGCACGATCGTCCCCTCGGCGATCGACTCCCCCATCTGGGGCATCAGGACTGGTGTCGGCATCGGAGCAACCCGTGCGCGGACGGCGGGACGCTGGGCGTCCTCGCCGCCGCGGCGTTCAGATGTGGATGGCCGCGCCGTGGGCCGCATGCGCCGCCTCGGCGACGGCCTCCGAGAACGTGGGGTGCGCGTGGATGGTGCGAATGAGCTCCTCCACGGTGCACTCGAGCCTGAGCGCCAGCACGGCTTCCGCAACGAGTTCGGTCGAGCGCGGCCCGATCATGTGCACGCCCAGCACCTCGTCGTACTTTCCGTCAGCCACGATCTTGACGAAGCCCGCGGTTTCGTTGGCCATCTTGGCCCGCCCGAGCACGCCGAAGGGGAACGTGCCCACGCGCACGTCGTATCCCCGCCGGCGGGCCTCCGCCTCCGACAAGCCCACGCTGCCGATCTCGGGATCGCAGTAGGTGCAACCAGGGACATGTTCGTAGTTGATCGGCTGGGTCTCATGGCCCGCCAGCCGCTCGGCCACGAGCAACCCCTCGGCGGATGCCACGTGCGCGAGCTGCGGGTGACCGGGCCCGCCGAAGGTGATCACGTCGCCCACGGCCGAAATGCCGGGCACGGACGTGCGGTACGCCGCGTCCACCTTGATGTAGCCGCGCTCCATCTCGATCCCGACGTCCTCGGCGCCAAGTCCCGTCGTGACCGGCCCGCGCCCTGTGGCGACGAGGAGCAGATCGGCCACGAGCGTGTGCGTCTTCCCGTCAGCGGACTCCGCATCCACCTCCACGCCGTTCGGCCCTGCCGCCGCCCGCGTGACCTTCGTCCCCGTCATCGACTTGATGCCCTGCTTCCGGAACGCCTTCTCGAGTTCGGCCGAGACGGCTTCGTCCTCGACGGGCACCAGCCGCGGCAGCAGCTCGATGATGGTGACCTCGCTCCCGAACCGCCGGAAGATCGAGGCGAACTCCACGCCGACCGCCCCGCTTCCCATGATGACGAGCGACTTGGGCACCTCCTTGAGGTGAATGGCCTCGTCGCTCGTGATGATTCGCGTGTGGTCGATGTCGATGCCGGGGACGCTCCGGGGTTGGGAGCCGGTGGCCACGACGATCTCGGCCCCTTCAAGGGTCTGGACGTCTCCCTCGAACACCTCCACCTTGCCGCCACCCACCAGGCGCGCCGTGCCCTTGATCCAGTCGATCTTGTTCTTCTTGAACAGGAACTCGACGCCCTTGGTGATGCCGGTCACCACCTTGTCCTTCCGGGCCTGCACCCGTACGAGGTCGATGGCCGGCGTGCCTTCGGGGAGCCGAATGCCCCACTCATCGGCGTCCTGCACGACCTTCAGCGCGTGCGCGTGCTCCAGCAGCGCCTTCGTCGGGATGCAGCCCCAGATCAGGCAGGTGCCACCGAGGGCCTTCTGCTTCTCGACCACCGCGACCTTCTTGCCGAGTTGGGAGGCCCTGATGGCGGCGACATATCCGCCGGTACCTGCACCGATCACCACGACGTCATACGACTTTGCCAACGACTGACTCCTTGGGGAGGTAGGGGCGACGCCTCACCGCTTCAACGAGGAAATGGGCACGAAGGCCTGGCGGGCATTCCCGGGGCGGGCCGGCTCACTCGCCGCGGCAGGCGCGGCGCCGCCCGGCATGCGGTCCAGGCGAGCCCTCAGCTCGGCCTGCTGGTACTTGAGTTCCCAGTACCGCCTCGAAAGCTGCTCGATGTTCCTGTTGCAGGCGCGCACGCGGGACCACGCCGCGACGGCGGCGAGTAGCGCGGTGATGGTGACAATCCAGAGGAAGGCCATGACATGAACGAAGCCGTCGCAGCGGTACCTTAGCGAACGCAATTCGGAAGTGTCAAGGAGCGCGCTATACTCCCGACCCGACATGCCCGAACGCCGCAAGACCGCCCTCGTCATCGTGGAGGACGAGCGGACACGGGACGCGCTGACCTCCGTCCTCAGGGGCGACTATCGTGTCCTGAGAGCGTCCACCGGCGAGGCGGGCGTGCTCCTCATGGAACGCGAGGACGTCGACCTGGTGGTGCTCGATCTCCAGCTGCCAGGCATCGCCGGGCTGGATGTCCTCCGGATCGTCAAGGAGAACTACCCGTACGTCGAGGTCGTGGTCGTCTCGGCCATCAGCGACCTGGATTCCGCCGTCGAGGCGATGCGCCACGGGGCCTACCACTACGTCCCCCGCAGCTTCGACCCGGAGACGGTCCGGACGGTGATGGCCAACGCCAGCGAGCGGCAGGATCTCAGCCGCCACGTGCTGCGCCTCAGCGAGGAGGTGGCCGAGCACACCGACCGCGAGTTCGTGGTCGGTCCGAGCCGGGCGACCAACGAGATCGTCAGCATGGTGCACAAGGTGGCGCCGCTGCCGGCCACCGTCCTGATTCTCGGCGAGAGCGGCACGGGAAAGGAGCTGCTGGCCCGCCTGCTCCACCGCGAGTCGGAGCACCCGGAGAAGCCGTTCGTCGCGGTCAACCTGGCCGCAATCCCGAGGGAGCTGGTCGAGAGCACGCTCTTCGGCCACGAGAAGGGCGCGTTCACCGGGGCCATCCGGCAGCAGATCGGGAAGTTCGAGCTGGCCGCAGGCGGAACGCTGTTCCTGGACGAGATCGGCGACCTCCGATTCGAGCTGCAGGCCAAGCTCCTTCGTGCCATCCAGGAGGGCGAGATCGAGCGGGTGGGAGGCAACCGGCCCATCAAGACGAGCTTCAGGCTCGTGGCGGCCACCAACGTGGACCTCGAGAAGGCCGTGAAGGCGGGCACGTTCCGGGAGGACCTGTACTACCGGCTCAACGTCATTCCCATCCGCATGCCCGCGCTCCGCGACAGAATCGAGGATCTCCCGGGGCTGGCCCGCTTCTTCCTGCGGCGGTACAACCTCAAATTCCGGAAGAACGTCCAGGGCATCGCAGACTCGACCCTCAAGATTCTCGGCGCCTACTGGTGGCCGGGCAACATCCGCGAACTCGAGAACCTCGTCGAACGTCTCGTCGCGGTGTCGAGCAAGGACTGGATCTCGGATGAAGACCTGCCCTACGAGCTGCACGTCGCCAACATCGGCACCGTGGACCAGCCCAGCGAGAACCTCCTCGAACAGGCGCTCATCACATTCGAGCGGAACTTCATCCTGCGCGCCCTCGAGAAGTCGAACTGGAACGTCACAGGAACGGCCAGATACCTCGGGATCCCGCTCAGCACGCTGAAGTTCAAACTCGATCGCCTCGACATCCGGGACATCGCGCGCAAGTTCAGAACCTGACCCTCCTACGCCGGCCAGAAACCTGACCACCCGGCCAGGATACTGGCCACTCGCCCGCAACGCCCTGTAGCGATGGGCGTTGTTCCGCCCATCCTGCCACCTCGCCGTCGTCGCTCGCTCACGCGCTGGCCAGCGAAGCGCGAGCAGCGCATGGCCCGCGCCCGGCATCCCCCCGTTTTCACGCGGAAAATCGGCACGTTCCCGTCGAGTGTCCTGCCTCGCTCGCGGGTACGGCGGTTGCTCATCTGGGGCCAGTCGTCACCGAAATCCGACCATGGGGTTCCCGCCACGGCGCCACCGGCGTGCACGGGTGAACCCGAGGACGCCACACGACCATGCAGCCCTCAATCTTCAACGTGCAGGTTCCCGTCGGCGACGGACGCGAAGTGTTCCTGATGAACACCTTGACCGATGCGCAGCTGCTCGTGTCGCCGGACGTGCCCCAGCTGCTGGAGCGTGCCGCGCAGGGACAGAGCGCATTCACGCCAGAGGAGCGCGAGACCCTCGAGACCCTCACCTCCAACGGGTTCCTGGTGCCGGATCGGACGACGGAAGAGCGCTCGCTCGATGAGTACTTCCACAACCTGCAGCACGACAACGACCAGCTGCGGGTGACGGTCATGACCACGCTGCAGTGCAACTTCGCGTGCGACTACTGCTTCCAGGGCGACCACGGCGACTACAACAAGCACGCCGAGAAGATGTCCCTGGACACGGCTCGCGAGCTGGTGGCCTGGGTCGAGCAGCGCCTGGACGAGGTACGACCGGAGCGCTTCTTCCTGACACTGTTCGGTGGTGAGCCACTCCTGAACCTGCCCGTGTGCTACTTCCTCGCCGAACAGTGCCATGCGCTCTGCGAGGCCCGCGGGGTCAGGCAGCTTGTCAGCATCATCACCAACGGCGTCCTCCTCACCCCTGAAGTCGTGTCACGGCTGACGCCGTACGGCCTGTTCGGGGTCAAGGTGACGATCGACGGTGACCGGGATACGCACAACCGGATGCGCCCCCTGCGCGGCCGCCAGGGCACCTTCGACAAGATCCTCGAGAACGTCAGGCGTGTGGCAGACATGGTGGAGGTGACGATCGGGGGCAATTTCGACGAGTCCTCCGTCGACAGCTACCCGGCCTTCCTCGACTATCTGCGTGAGCAGGACTTCGCCGACAAGATCGTCAAGATCAACTTCAAACCCATCATCAACACGAAGCCGGCGGCGCCCAAGGGCCTCATTCCGCTCACAGCCGTCAGCGCAACGGGCCAGGCTCTGGGCAGCACCTGCATGAGCGGAGCAGGGGCCGGCAGCAATTCCGCCGGGAGCGCCTGCGACAACTGTCACTTCGTGGACGAGAAGATGGCGTACCTGCGCGACGAGACACGACGGCGGGGCTTCCCGACCATCGACGGTGTCCACATGGGCCCGTGCGAGATCCATCGCCAGCACGCTCACACGATCGGGCCGAAGGGCGACCTCTACATCTGCCCTGGCTTCACCGCCACCACCGACGAATCCACCGGTCACATCAACGGCCTGTCGAACGGTACGCGGCGCGCCGCGCTCGAGCGGTTCCAGGCCCTGACGCCGAGGAAGAGCGAGTGTGGAGACTGCGCCTTCATGCCCGTGTGCGGCGGCGGGTGTTCAGTGGCCGCCCACAGTGAACTCGGAGACCGGCACGCCGCAAGCTGCCACAAGAAGAGTTTCGAGGCCGGCGTTGTCAGCCTGGCCCAGAAAGCTGTTGCGTCCGTTGCAGCAGAAGTCGTCCGCTAACAAACCCTGAGGAGTAGAATCATGAAGATCACTGTCGTCAAGAGCGCGTCCAGCACCCGCAAGCCCCAGAACTTTTGTCCGTGGCTCACGGAAGAAGGCAGCCCCACGAAGTAGCCGCCGGCTGGCCCAATGTGGCCAGTCCTCCGAGCCATTGTCTCCAGCGCCGTACAGGGCGTCTCTCCCTGTGCGGCGCTGTTTTGATGTACGCCGCCCTGTCGGCCTCCTGCACCCCGTCGCAGGCGCCATCCCCGCCCGCGAGGACGGCCCCCGCTCCGGTCACCCTGGTCGTCGGCGCGCCGGAGGGCACCGCCGAAGGCGACAACGTCGGAATGCGGCAGATCGTCCAGGCCTTCGAGCACGAGGGCCTGACGGTGCTGGGCCGCGACGGGCGAGCGCTCCCCCAGCTGGCGGAGAGCTGGGCCTGGGAGGGCGACGGACGGCGTCTCCGCGTGCGCGTTCGCGACGACGTCACATACCACGACGGCACGCCTCTCACGGCCGAGAGCGTGGCCTCCGCCCTGTCCGATGCGCGGGACGATCCGGGCCTGCGGCTCCTGTATCCCGGCCTTGGTGACCTGACCGCCATCGACGCCGGAGACAGGGGTGAGGTCGTCATCTCGCTCGCCTCGCCAAACCGGCTTCTGCCCGAGGAACTCGACGTGCCGCTCGGCAAGCCAGGCACGGGGACCGGCACGGGGCCCTACCGGGCCCGCCCTGGTGCGTCCGGCGACGTCGTGCTTGAACGACACGACCAGTACCACGCAGGCCGCCCGGCGATCGAACGCCTCATCATCCGCCCGTTCTCCACCATGCGGACCGCCTGGGCGAGCCTGCTGCGCGGTGAACTCGACGTGGTGGACGTCGAACCCCACGGCTTGCGCTTCGCCGAGAACGCCAGCGTGCAACGCCTCACGGCCCTTGCGCCATACCTGTACATGGTGGCCCTCAACAACGACGTCCCGCCCCTCGACCGTTCCGAGGTCCGCCGGGCCCTCAATCTGGCAATCGACCGGGACCGCCTGGTGCGACGCGTCCTCGAGGACACGTCGCAGCTGGCGTCCGACCCGGTCTGGCCTGAACTCTGGGCGTACGATGCGACGCTCGAACCGTTCCACCTGGACCTCCCGACCGCGCGGCAGCTCCTCGACCGGGTGGGCCTGCCGGTGCCCGCTGCGGCCGGCGCGACAGGCAGCCGCAGGAGCCGCTTCACGTTCACAGCCCTCGTGCCAGCCGGCATCGAGTCCGCCGAGCGACTCGCGCTCGAGGTTCAACGGGATCTCTTCGCCCTCGACATCGACATGCAGCTCGAGTCGGTGCCGGTGGCCGAGTTCAGCGGGCGGGTGCAGGAGCGGCGATTCGAGGCGGTGGTGCTCTCGGTCATCAGCGGACCCACCGTCGGACGGCCCATGCTGTTCTGGCGCGCGCCGGACCGCGCCGGCGGCTTGAACGTCTTCGGCTATGCCAACGACGACGTGGAGCGTCTGTATGCGGGGCTGCGCGGCACGGTGGACGAGCAGACGTTTCGCGCCTCCGTCTCGGGGCTGCAGCGTGCCTTCAGGCAGGATCCTCCAGCCATCTTCCTCGGATGGGAACGTCGCACCCGCCTGGTCAACCGACGCTTCAGCGTGAGTGCCGACCGGGGCCGCGATCCCCTGTACAGCATGTGGAAGTGGACGCTCTCGGCCGAAGGGACGGGTCGCTACGGCGGTGAATAACATCTCGACCCGGTTCGCGCTCCTGATGGGTGCTGCGGCCGTCCTGCCCCTGCTCGCATTCGGTGCCGTCTCCATCCTCTCGGTGGGCGCTGGTGCGGAACAGGCCGTCATCGAGGGCAACCTGAACGTCGCCATCCGTGCCGCGGAGCAAATCGATCAGTACTTCAGCGGCAGCGTGCGGCTGCTGCGCGCGGTGGCCGCGGACCTGTCCGCCACCGGGCTCGAACCCTGGCAGCAGGACCGGATCCTGAAAAACTACTCGCTCGATTTCGACGAGTTCGCCGAACTCTCCCTCATTGGCCCGCAGGGAGAGACTCGTGCGACGAGCCGAATCGGCGATGCCACCGTCTCGGTGCCGGAGGATGGCCTGCCCGTGGGAGGGGTCACGATGGCACCCTTCGTCCTCGACGACGACCTGCTGCCAACCTCGGTGCTCGCCGTCCCCATCGGGGACCCTGAAGACAGCGGATGGCTGGTCGCGCGCCTGAACCTCGAAGACCTGTGGCTGATGGTCGATCGGCTCCGGGTGGGCAGGTCCGGCTTCGCATCGGTCGTGACGGGAAGCGGGCTGTACCTGGCGCACGGCGACCCGGCCGAGCGCCAGCGCGTGGCACGCGGGGAGGGCGCGGGTACCCATCCGCTGTTCGTCCAGCTGGCGGCGAGTACCCAGACCACCACGACCGCGCTCACCTATCGGGATCATCGCGGCGAGCTGGTCGGGGTCGCGTCGCGCGTCCCGACGCTCGGTTGGCTCGTCCTCGTGGAGCAGCCCACGACGGAGGCCTTCGTCATCCCCCTCCGCCTGCGCAATCAGATCGGTATCGCCATTCTTGGCGCGCTGGTCACCATGCTGACGATCGGCTACGTTGCCGGACGTCGGTTCATCGATCCGATCCTGGCCCTCACAGGGGCCCTCAGGGCGGTGGCGGACGGCCGCCTCAGCGCGCGCGTCCGGGTGACGTCCAGCGACGAGCTCGGACAGCTCGAAGACGGCTTCAACCAGATGGCCGGGCGCCTGGGTGCCCTGCAGGAAGACGTCCGGCGCAAGGAGCGGCAGGCGATGCTCGGCCGGATGGCCGTGGGACTGGTCCACGACCTCGCTCACCCGATTCAGAACATCGGCAACTCCTGCAAGCTCATCGTCCGGCTGTACGACGACCCGGAGTATCGGGACTCGTTTCGCCGGACCGTCGAGCGCGAGCTTGAGGAGGTCCAGCGGGTGATGCAGGACCTGCGTCACGTCGCCAAGCCGCTTCCGGTCGAGCGACACCCGATCGACGTGAATCAGGCCGTGCTCGATCTCGTCGAATCCATTCGCCCGGAGGCGGAGGAGGCTGGCGTGGCGCTCCACGTCCGTCTGTCACCGCTTCCCCTCACGGTGGACGGCGATCTCTTCGCGCTGAATCGTGCGTGCAGGAACCTGATCATCAATGCGGTACAGGCCACGCAGGTGGAGGGTACGGTCACCGTGCTCACGCGGGCGGAGGGACGGGAAGCCGCCATCGAGGTCACCGACACCGGGTCGGGCATTCCGGCGGAACGTCTGCCCTCGGTGTTCGACGATTTCGTCACCACCAAGCGACGCGGCCTTGGGCTGGGGCTCGCCATTGCCAGGACGGTGGTCGAACAACTGGGAGGACGAATCGAGGTGAGGAGCGTGATGGGACAGGGCACGACCTTCACCGTGCACCTCGTGCGAGCCCTTCCGGCCGGCATCGGCAGCGACGAGGCCAGCGAGCGGCTGGCCCACCACTGACCGACCGGGGCGGCCCAACAAAAAACCCGGCGGTTCGAACCGCCGGGTCCATGTGGGGATGTTCCGTGCCGGCCGTGCGCACCTTCGGGGTGGCGGCCCGGCTGCACCCGGTCGCTACTTCTTCGGCAGCACCGTGTCCTTGAGCTGCTTGGCGATGCGCGCCTTGACCACCGTCTTTGCCGGGATCTTGATGGCCTCGCCCGTGGCCGGATTGCGGCCCATGCGTGCCTTCCGCTTCTGGACGACCAGCTTGACCATGCCGGGCAGCGAAAACTCGCCCGATCGCTTCAGCTCCTTCTCCGCGAGCATCGTCAGCTCGTCGAAGAACTCCCTCGCCTGCGTCCGCTTCACCTCGAAGCGCTCAGCAAAATGCGAGAAGAGCTCTGACTTGCCCATTCTCCGGGCCTCTGCCATCACATCCCCCAGATCTGTGCGCGCCGATTGCCGACCGCCTCGCAGTCGCGCGTCGAGACTGCAGCGGGAATTTCCTCGGAAACCGAATCATGCTAGCGCGCGTACGCTGGCCTGTCAATTGAATCGAACCCCGAAACCCTGCGTTTTTCGAGCAAAATGCTAGAATCGCGGTCCGATGTCCACACCTGTGACGCTCGAGACCTTTCCCAATCCGCGGCCGGGACGCCCCTTCGAGATCGCCATCGCCTGCCCCGAGTTCACCTCGGTGTGTCCGATGACAGGTCTCCCCGACTTCGGAGAGATACGCATCAGCTACGTCCCGGATGAACGGTGTATCGAGCTCAAGTCGCTCAAGTACTACCTGCTCGGGTTCCGGAACAGGGGCATCTTCTACGAGGCGGCCACGAACCAGATCCTGGACGATCTGGTGGAGGCGTGCCGGCCGACGACGATGACCGTCGTCGGCGATTTCTCGGCACGCGGCGGAATCACGACGTCAATCACGGCGAAGTATCCCGCCGCCTGAAGCAGCCACGAGCGGCGAGGATGGTCCACCGGATTCCGATCGACGGCACCATCGACCTGCATGCGTTCGCCCCACGGGACATCCCGTCGGTCGTTGACGAGTACGTCCGGGCGGCGTACGAACAGGGGCTGCAGGAGGTCAGGCTCATTCACGGGCGCGGCCAGGGTGTCCAGCGCAGCGCGGTGCATCGTGTGCTCGCCGGGCATCCGCTGGTCGAGACTCACTGGGATGCTCCCGAGAGCCATCTGGGCGCCACGATCGCGCGACTTCGCCCGCCGGCGCAGTCGTCGCACGCCTAGCGCCGTTCGCGCGTCGGTGTGGCACCGCACCGGAAGAGCGGGGCGGAATGCCACATCGACGCGACAGCCAGGCGCCCCGTTGCTTCTCGGTGCTGTGCTCCCATGTATGTGTCGGGTTCTAGGCCGGGCGGCGGGTGCCCCCGAGGGCGAATTCGCGGATGGCGTGCGCGACACCGGCGTCGTCCTGGTGCCGCGTCTCATGCCAGCCGCGCCCGCGAAGCGCGTCGATCGCATTGCCCATGACGACGGGCACACCGGCGAACTCCAGCATGCCCAGGTCGTTGGCGTTGTCGCCAATCGCCATCACCTGGTCCCGGGTCAGGCCCATCTGCTCCGCACGCCAGGCCAGCGCGCGCCCCTTCGTCGCCGAGGGGGCGGTGACGTCCACCAGCGAGAAGTCGCGGCTCTCATACTCGGTGAGCGAGACGGCGCACGCGCACGCCAGGTCACGCACCCGCCCGGCGACCACCCGCATCACGTCCACGGTCCCGTTGAACATCACCTGAATCGGGTCCTCGGTGAGGGCTTCCTCGAGCGGGGTCGCACGCGCGATCAACGGACGATTGCGGTCCCAATAGCCACGCCGGTCCGGATGCTCCCAATCCATCGTCTCGAAGACGATCTGGCCCGCGGCGTGCCGGTCGAAGATGAGCGCAGCGGCGTCGCGGACGTCGCGCAGCTCGCCGAGCACGCGATGCGCGACGTCTCGCGCGAGCAGCCGGCTGGCCAGGGTCTCCCCGTCGACCCGCCGTTCGATGGCGCCATTGCTCACGATGAGCGTGACCGGGGCCGGCAGCAGCTCGGCGACGGGCCGGGCGAACGGGTAGCTGCGCCCGGTCACGAGGACGACATGGATGCCGGCGTCCACGGCCTCGCGGATGGCTTCGGCGTTGTCGGCCGGCAGGGAGCCGTGTCTGTCCAGCAGAGTCCCGTCGATGTCTATTCCGAGCAGTCGCACCATGACTTTTTGGCGGCTGGCGCCCCGGGTGGGGTGTCGAATCGTGAAGTCCGGACCTTGGGCGGGCGGCCTGAGTTACGATAGAAAGGTTATGACAACGGGTCAGTTTCAGGGAGTGAACGCCGGATACGTTCTGGAGCTCTACGAGCGCTACCGCCAGAACCCTGATTCGGTCGATGCCCCAACGCGAGCATTCTTCCAGACGTGGTCACCTGACGAGACGGAAGCGACTCCGCCCGCCTCGGCACACGCGTCCCCCGCGAGCATCCAGGCCATCGTCGGCGCCGCGAACCTTGCCGATTCGCTCAGGCGATTCGGGCACCTCGCGGCCACCATCGATCCCCTGGGATCGGCGCCCTTCGACGACCCGTCGCTCTATCCCGCCGCGCACCAGATCAGCAACGACGACCTGAAGAAGCTGCCGGCGAGCCTGGTCGGGGGGCCGGTGGCCCAGACCTCGGCCAACGCGTACGAGGCGATCGAGAAGCTTCGGAGAGTGTACTGCGGTACCACGGGCTTCGACTGCGCGCACGTGTTCGTGCCCGAGGAGCGCGAGTGGCTCCAGCACGCCGCCGAGTCCGGTCGGTTCCTGCCGTCGGTCGACCTCGAGAACGTGTCGGTGCTCCTGGAGCGCCTGACACAGGTCGAGGTCTTCGAGCGCTTCCTCCACCGCACGTTCCCCGGCAAGACCCGCTTCTCGGTCGAAGGGCTGGATGTCCTCATCCCGGTGCTCGACGAGATCATCCGGGGCGCAGGCGACAACGGCATTCGCAACACGCTCATCGGCATGGCCCACCGCGGGCGCCTCAACGTGCTCGCCCACGTGCTTCAGAAGCCGTATTCGCAGATTCTGGCGGAGTTCAAGGATCCAGTCGATACGCGCACCTGGCGCATCGACCTGGGCTGGATGGGGGACGTGAAGTACCACGCCGGCGCGCGCACGGAGAGCCGCGGCCGGATGTTCGTATCGATGGCGCCCAACCCGAGCCACCTCGAGGCGGTGAACCCGGTGGTCGTCGGGATGGCCAGGGCCGCCGGCACCAAGACCGACGAGCCCGGGGCTCCCGTGTTCGACGGCGCCATCACGCTGCCCGTCCTGATTCACGGCGATGCCGCATTTCCCGGCCAGGGCATCGTGGCCGAGACCCTCAACCTCGCCCGGCTGGCCGGGTACGACACCGGCGGCACGATTCACATCATCGCGAACAACCAGCTCGGCTTCACCGCCACCCCGGTCGAGTCGTACGGGACGAGCTACGCGAGCGGCATGGCCCGGGGCTTCAAGATCCCCATTCTGCACGTCAACGCCGACGACCCGGTCGCCTGTCTCGAGGCCGCCCGCATCGCGTGGGAGTACCGCGCGCGGTTCCGCAAGGACGTCATCCTCGATCTGGTGGGCTACCGCCGGCACGGTCACAACGAGGGCGATGAGCCGTCGTTCACCCAGCCGCTGCTGTACAAGAAGGTGGCGGAGCACCCCACCGTCCGCGAGCTCTGGGCCAGGTCGCTCGTCGAACAGGGCAAGCTGGCCGCCGACGTGCCGGACGCCCTGGTCACCAAGCACTTCACCGCGCTCGAGAAGGTGTTCGAGTCGCTCAAGCCCGACCAGGACTACATTCCGCCCATTCCCGAGGCCGCACCCGCGGGCATGGCCGCCACGGTCGACACCGGTGTCCCCGTGGAGCGTCTCAAGGAGTTCAACGCGTCGCTCCTGGAGCTTCCCGAGGGATTTTCCGTCCACAGGAAGCTCGAACGCGGTCGGGAACGGCGTGCGCACGTGTTCGACGACCCCAACGAGCGGTCGATCGACTGGGCCACTGCCGAGGAGCTCGCACTGGCGACCATCCTCGCGGACGGTACGGCGATCCGGTTCACCGGCGAGGACGTCGAGCGTGGAACCTTCAGCCACCGGCACGCCGTGCTCCACGATCCCGCCACCGGCGCCGAGCACGCGCCGCTCTGCAGGCTGAAACAGGCCAAGGCCTCCTTCGAGATCCACAACAGCGCCCTGTCGGAGAACGCGGCGATCGGCTTCGAGTTCGGATACAGCGTCCAGGAGCCGACGCGGCTGGTGATCTGGGAAGGACAATACGGCGATTTCATCAACGGCGCGCAGGTGATGCTCGACGAGTTCGTCACCTCGGGCCGGGCCAAGTGGGGCCTCAAGCCGTCCCTCGTCTTCCTGCTCCCGCACGGCTACGAGGGGCAGGGTCCTGATCACTCGAGCGCCAGACCTGAGCGCTTCCTCCAGGCGGCCGCCGACATCAACCTTCGCCTGGTGAACTGCAGCACGGCGGCCCAGTACTTCCACGTGCTGCGACGACAGGCCGCCCTGCTCGAGAAGGATCCGCTGCCCCTGTTCATCCTGTCGCCCAAGAGCCTGCTGCGTCACGCGGCCACGGCATCGGCGCCCCGCGAGCTCGCGGAGGGACGCTTCCGTCCCGTCATCGACGATGACGACGCGCGCAAGCGCGCCAAGAGCATCAAGCGTCTCGTGATCTGCAGCGGCAAGGTGGCCGTGGATGTCCTCACGAGCCCGCTGCGCGAGGCTGCGAAGGGTGTCGCCATCTGCAGGCTCGAACAGCTGTACCCGGTGCCGGCGCAGACGCTGAAGGGCGTCCTGGCCGGCTACCCGGCGCTCAAGGACGTGGTCTGGCTCCAGGAGGAGCCCGAGAACATGGGGGCGTGGGAATTCCTGCGGCCCCATCTCGAAGACCTCGTGCAGGGGCGCTGCCCGCTTCGCTATCTGGGCCGCGCGCGCAGTTCGAGCCCCTCGGAGGGTTCGGCCGCCTGGCACCAGCTTAACCAGAAGGCGCTGATCGAACAGGCCTTCGACCTCGAGAGTCACGTCGTGGACGGCTCGATGGTCCTCTCGAAGTCCGTCCGGAGCTGAGTCCCGAAGTCATGTCCAACATTCTGGTGCCCGAGCTGGGCGAGTCGATCGTCGAGGCGCGCGTGGCGCGCTGGCTGAAGAAAGAGGGAGACAGGGTCGAGGTCGGCGAGCCGCTCGTGGAGCTCGAGACCGAGAAGATCGACCTCGAGGTCGCCGCCGAGCGTGCGGGGGTGCTCAAGAGCATCGCGCACGGCGAGGGCGCCGACGTGAAGGTCGGCGAGGTGCTGGCCGTCGTGGAGGACGGGGCACAGGGCACGGCCAGCGCGTCCCCGGCCGCCGCGCCTGCCGCGGGCGCGAGCGCCCCTGCGGCCACGCCCGCGCCTGCCGCGGAGGCGGCCGGTCAGAAGTCGACGCCGACCGCGCGCAAGATCGCACAGGAACACTCCGTGGATCTCGGCAGCGTCCAGGGCTCCGGCGCCGCCGGCCGGGTGATGAAGCAGGACGTGAAGGGCGCGATCGCGCCCGCCCCTGCCGCGGCTCCCACGCCAGCAGCCGCAAAGTCGGCGGCTCCCCCTGCGCCACCCGTGAAGAAGCCGGCCGGCGACCGCAGCGAGGAACGCGTCCGCATGTCGAAGCGGCGGCAGACCATCGCCCGCCGGCTCGTGGAGGCCCAGCACACGGCCGCGATGCTGACCACCTTCAACGAGGTGGACATGACGGCGGTCATGACGCTGCGCGAGCGCCGCAAGGAGGCCTTCAAGAAGCAGTTCGGCGTCGGCCTCGGTATCGCCTCGTTCTTCGTGAAGGCGAGCGTGGCCGCCCTCAAGGCCTTCCCGCAGCTCAACGCGGAGATCCAGGGCGACGAGATCGTGCTCAAGCACTACCACGATGTCGGCATGGCCGTTGGGGCCGAAGGTGGCCTCGTGGTGCCGGTGCTGCGCGATGCGGGCCAGATGTCGTTCGCGGAGATCGAACTCGCCATTCGCGACTACGCCAAGCGGGCGGGCGACGGGACCCTCACGCTGCAGGACCTGGCCGGCGGCACGTTCACGATCACCAACGGCGGCGTGTTCGGCTCGCTTCTCAGCACACCCATCCTCAATCCTCCGCAGGTCGGCATTCTCGGCCTGCACAAGATCCAGGACCGCCCGGTGATCGTGAACGGCCAGATCGTGATTCGGCCCATCATGTACGTGGCCCTCAGCTACGACCACCGGATCGTGGACGGCCGCGAGGCCGTACAGTTCCTGGTGAAGGTCAAGGAGTTCATCGAGGATCCCGGCCACCTGCTGCTGGAGAGCTGATACCGATGACGCGCACGTTGACGGCGGCGGCCGTGCTCCTGCTCGTGGTGGTGGCTCCAGCCGCTGCCCAGGACTTTGCCCCGCCGCCCGACGTGGCCAGCGTGCCGGCCGACGCCGCCAGGAGCGAGTCGGGCCTGGCGTCGAAGGTGCTCACTCCCGGCGGCGGTGAGTTCAGGCCGACCGCCACCGACGTCGTCACGGTTCACTACACTGGCTGGTCGAGCGACGGGACGCTCGTGGACAGTTCCGTGCGGCGCGGACGGCCGGCCACGTTCCCCCTCAATCGCTCGCTGCTGGGCTGGCGCGAGTGCGTACAGCTCATGTCTGTGGGCGAGACGCGCCGCTGCTGGCTCCCGCAGGCGCTGGCTTACCGCGGGCAGGCGGGACGCCCGGCCGGCATGCTCGTGTTCGACATCGAATTGCTCGACACGCACACGTCGCCCAACGTACCGCCAGCGGATGTGGCGGGACCTCCATCGGATGCGAAGCGCACGGCGACGGGCCTGGCGTACATGGTCCTCAAGCCGGGCACCGGCTCCCGCCGCCCGAGCGCGTTCGACCGCGTCAGCGTGCACTACACGGGCTGGACGACGGACGGGAAGATGTTCGACAGCTCCGTGGCGCGTGGTGAGCCGACCACGCTCCAGCTCGGAGAGGTGATCCGCGGCTGGACCGAAGGCCTGCAGCTGATGGTCGAGGGAGAGCGGACCCGCTTCTGGATTCCCGAGGATCTGGCGTACAAGGGGCAACAGGGCAGTCCCCGCGGCATGCTGGTCTTCGACGTCGATCTCATCGCCATCCAATAGAGCTCAACCAGCCTCCGCGACGGCCGATTCCCAGGCCGGGCGCTGGAGCACGCGCACCGGCACCGACCGCGCACGCGGCCCCCGCGGCAGTCAGCCAGGCTCGGGGCACCGGGACCCGGCCCGCTGGCGGCTCCCGACCGACACCCCCCGAAAGCGTGATCGCGCACTCAGTTCTGTCAGCGGGACGCAGTGCCCCTCCGGGAAGCTCCGTGCACTGACAGCCAGTTCGACCCGCCCCCCGGCCTGGTACATCCGTTGCCCATCAGGCTCCCATGAGAAGCGCGAGACTCGAGCGTCTCCGGAGCGACGACGGCTACACGCTCGTGGAGATCATGGTCGTCGCCGGCCTGGTGGCCACCCTGGGCGCGATGAGCGTGTTTGGCGTCCAGTCCATGCTGCCCACCGTGTGGAGCGATGCCGCCCTCGACCAGGTCGTCAGCGCGATGCGCGTGGGCCGTGAATCGGCCATCAACCAGCGCCGTCCGGTGGAAGTGCGGTTCTTCGCACCCAACCAGATCCAGCTGGTGCGCATCGAGCCGGCGGCAGAAGTCGTGCTCGCCCAGGTGGTGCTCGAATCCAATCCGAGCTTCATGACCACGCCAGGACTCCCAGACACGCCGGACGCCTTCGGGGCGGGGGCCGCGTGGGACTTCGGTGGGGCCAACAACATCCGGTTCCTCGCCGACGGCACCTTCACCGATGACGCGGGCATCCCGGTCAACGGGTCGGTCTTCATCGGGACCCCAGGCAACCCGATGGCAGCGCGCGCGATAACGGTGACCGGCGTCACGGGGCGGGCCGCGGCGTACCGCTGGAACGGCCGCGTGTGGGAGGAGAAGTGATGCGGCGGAACGACTCGGGCTTCACCTTGATGGAAACCATGATCGCGCTGGGCATCCTGTCCTTCGGGCTGCTCGCGATGGGGCAGGTGATGGCCTTTGGCATCGGCATGATGAGTACGGCAGGCCCCGACATGCTGGCCCGGCAGAAGGCCGCGGAGGCCATCGAGAGCGTGTTCACCTCGCGCGACACGCGAACAACCACCTGGGCGCGCATCCGCAATGAGCAGGGCGCGTCGGGCACCGACGGCGGCGTCTTCAACGACGGGGAACTGCCGCTGACCACGGCTGGACTGGATGGGCTGGTGAACACGGACGACGACGGGCCGGTGGAGTCCATCGTGCTGCCGGGGCCCGACGGCCTGCTCGGCACAGGGGACGACCTGGCCAATCCCCTCGACGGCTTCACCCGGGAGATCGAGATTCGCGACGTCGATGCGAACCTTCGTCGGATCCGGGTCACGATCCGCTACAACGCAGGGCCGCTGCGCCGCGAGTACGTGCTCGAGACCTTCATCTCGTCATTCGCGTGAGGCCACGATGACCACACCCCACAGAAACGCCGGCTTCTCGCTCGTCGAGCTGCTCATCGCGATGACCATCACGATCACGGCGCTCGGCATCGCCATGACGGCCCTGAACGACGTGTCCGATACGCGGGAGGCTGCCACGCTCCTCACGGACTCGAACCAGTCGCTCCGCACCAGCGTGAACCTCATCGAACGGGACCTGCTGTCGGTGGGACGCCTGGTGCCGGTCGGCGGCGTACCGGTCCCGAACGGCGCTGGCTCCACGCCCATCAACAGGCCAGGGCCAACCGGGGGAGGGCTGACGTTCACGGCCGGTGACACCACGTTGCCGGCGCTGTCGCCGGGCAACGGCATCGGCCCGGTGGTCAACGGCACCCAGACCGACGTCATGAACATGCTGATGGTGGACTCCACGCCGCTCTGCGGCACGGCGTTCTCCCTGGAGTCGATGCCCCTGGTGAACATCGCCGCCGATGGGTCGACCGCAACGGTGAACGCGGCCGTGCCGGTCAACTGCGCCGGCGACGCCATCACCGCAGGCGACCTGATCATGTTCTCGAACGGACTCGGCAACGCCATCCAGATGGTGACCGAGACCAACGGGCAGGTGCTCACCTTCGGGGGCGGTGACGTGATGAACATCAACCAGCGAGGGGCCGCGCAGGGCACCATCCTGCAGCTGCAGAGCGGTCCCGGCGTGTTTCCGCCGACCACCGCATCCCGGGTGCTGATGATCAGCTACTACGTGGATACGGCCGTGGCCAACCGCCCCAGGCTCATGCGGCGGGTCAACATGCGCAACGACCGGGCCATCGGCATCGGCATCGAGGGGTTCCAGTTGACCTACGACCTGGCCGACGGCGTGACCAACCCCGTGAACCAGCCCGCGCCAGTGGCCCCGAACACGGCGCACCAGATCCGGAAGGCCAACATGGTGCTGTCGGGCCGGTCGCACGCGCAGTGGAGCCGGTCGCGACAGTTCCTCCGGACCACGCTCGCCTCGCAGGTGAGCCTCCGCAACCTGGCATTCGTCGACCGGTATCAGTGAGAGAGATCATGATGAAGCGCAATAGCGAGTCGGGCGTCGCCCTGCTCACCGTCCTGATGCTGCTGCTGTTCACGTCGGCGATGCTCGCGGGCTTCACGACGATGACCGTGACCGACCAGCGCCTTCGCGCCGTGGATCGGACCCGGACGATGGCCTTCTATGCGGCGCACGGCGCCCTCGAGCAGATGACGGCGGCCGTCGGCAACCTCTTCTCGGTGGACTTCGCGCCGAGCGCGGCCGACCTCGCCGTCATCGCCGCCAATCCGCCCGCTATCGACGGGGTGAACTTCGAGGCGCCGGATGGCGGCCCCGGCTACACGCTGACCCCGCTGCAGACTGACGCCGACGGCAACCCGCTGGCGACGACACGGACGATTCTCACCGGCCCGTATCAGGGATTCGTGGCGCTGACGACGCCGTATACCCTCTCGGTCGTGGCGAGGACGCAGGATGGCGCCGAAGCCGGATCCGAGGTGTGGCTGCAGCGGCAGATGCAGACCGTGGCCATTCCGGTGTTCCAGTTCGGCATCTTCTCCGAGACGGACCTGAGCTTCTTCGCGGGCCCCAACTTCGCGTTTGGCGGCCGCGTGCACTCGAATGGCAATCTGTACCTCGCCAGCGGCAACGGCACGACCCTGACGATGTCCGACCGCGTCACCGCCGTGGGCGAGGTGATTCGCACCAACCTCTCGAACGGCTGGAACACCGCGGCCAACTACACGGGGACCGTGCGGGTCACCCGGGGCGGCGGCGCGTTCCGGAACCTGGCCACCACCGAGGGCAGCCTCACGGGCACGCTGGGCTCCGCACAGAACGAGCCCACCTGGACCAACATCTCGATCGGCAACTACAACGGCCACCTCCGCAACGGCCGGACCGGCGCCCGCAACCTGCAACTGCCCTTCGTGACGCTGGGCGCCACGCCCGTAGACCTGATCCGCCGTGGCGTCCCAGGAGAGGCAGCGGCCATCCTGGGCCAGCGGTTCTACTCGCTCGCCAGTCTGCGCATCCTGCTGTCCGATACCGCCGCCGCCATCACCGGCCTGCCCGGCGTGACGGCCGATGCACCCATCGCGCTCGACGCGGCCGCGCCAGCCGGCTACGTGGTGGACGCGACCCGCGCGCCGCTGGCCGTGTCGTCAGGCGTGGCCGGTGACGGCTACCGGTCGCCGGCCAACACGCCGCTCAACGGCGGGTTCATCAAGATCGAGATGCAGACGGCCGGCGGCTGGCAGGACGTCACCCTGGAGATCCTCAACCTCGGCATCGCCGGCCGGAACCAGGGCGTCGCCGGATGCGTGGAGCCCGCGCCCGATGCGGTCATCCGCATCCAGCGCCTTCGCAACAACCCTGTGGGCGGCGGCTGCGGCAACGGGAGCCTCTTCGCGACGGACTACTGGCCGAACGTGCTCTACGACACGCGCGAGGGCAACCTGCGAGACACCGTGCCGACGGGCCAGGCCACGATGTTCCTTGGCGGCGTGATGCACTTCATCGAGCTCGACGTGGCGAACCTGAGTCGCTGGTTCCAGGGCAACATCGGCGCGACCGGCGCGAACGCTCTCAACAACAACGGGTTCACCGTCTACTTCTCGGATCGCCGGGGCAACAGCAACGCGGGGGTCGAGACCGGCGAGTACGGGTTCGAGGACTACGTGAACCCGAACGACGCGGCGGGCACGCCCAACGCGGTCCTCGACGCTGGCGAAGACTTGAACGCGAACGCCGCGCTCGACAACTACGGCCAGAACCCGATCGTTCCTGGTGGCGCCACGGCGCCCCTCACCGCGGCAGCCCGGCCGACGACACTGGTCACGGCTGCAGAGGCCAGGACGAACCGCGCCATCCTGTTCCGTCGCGCCCTGAAGCTCACCAACGGCGGGCTCGGCAACCTCGTCCAGCCAGGGCTCACGATTGCCGCCGAAAATCCCGTCTACGTGCAGGGCAACTACAACGCGAACGCCGGCGGCTTCCAGGAGCCGAACTCGGCCAGCGCCGTCATCGCGGACGCCGTCACCCTGCTGTCGAATCAGTGGAACGACAACAACTCGCTCAACAACCCGCATCGACCGACGAACCGTGTCGCGAACACCGCTGCGTGGTACCGCCTGGCGATCATCGCGGGCAAGGGTCCGTCGTTCCCACAGCCGGGCGCCTTCGCCACGCCGCAGGACTTCGGCACCGACGGCGGCGTCCACAACTTCCTGCGCTACCTCGAAGACTGGAACGCCGCCCTGAACTACCGCGGCTCGATTGCGAGCTTCTATTTCAACAGGCAGGCGGTGGGCGTCTACAAGTGCTGCACGAACGTCTACAGCCCGCCAACCCGTGGCTACACGTTCGACGTGGAATTCCTGCAGCCGGCGCTCCTGCCGCCGAACACGCCGATGTTCAGGGACCTGAACGCCACCGGGTTCACGCAGGTGATCCGCTGAGGCGCCCTACGCCTCGGACATGTGGGGATAGCGGTAATCGCGAGGCGGGACGAAGGTCTCCTTCACCGCCCGCGCGCTGACCCACCGCAGCAGGTTCATGGCGGATCCGGCCTTGTCGTTGGTGCCTGACCTCCGCCCGCCCCCGAAGGGCTGCTGGCCGACGACGGCTCCGGTCGGCTTGTCGTTGATGTAGAAGTTGCCAGCCGCGTACCGCAGGCCGGCCAGCGCCGTCCGTACGGCCTCGCGGTCGGTGGCGAACACCGCCCCGGTGAGCGCATAGGGGGACGTTGCATCCACCGTCGCCAGGATCTCCGGCCACGCACGGTCCGGATAGACGAAGGCGGTCACGACGGGCCCGAAGATCTCCTCCCTCATCAGCCGGTATCCGGGGTCGTCGGTCTCGACAAGCGTCGGCTCGATGAAGTACCCCTCGCCGTCGCGGGCCACGCCCCCCTGCACGATGCGCGCGTTGGCGCGCGCGTCGTCGATGTAGCCGGTGATCTTCGCGAACGCCTTGCGGTCGATCACTGCTCCACAGAAGGTCCGGAAGTCGGCGACATCTCCAACCTGGAGCTGGCGCATCATCTCCACCACGCGGTCGCGCACGCCGGCCCAGAGCGAGGCGGGCACGTAGATCCGGCTGACCGCCGAGCACTTCTGCCCCTGATACTCGAACGCGCCGCGCACGATGGCCACGGCCAGTGCCTGCACGTCAGCGGACGCGTGGGCGACGATGAAGTCCTTGCCTCCGGTCTCGCCCACCAGGCGTGGATAGGCGGAGTATCCGGAGATGTGCTCCCCCACAGTGCGCCAGAGCCTGTCGAAGACCGCGGTGCTGCCGGTGAAGTGCACGCCGGCCAACTCGCGCGAGGCGAGCAGGGCGCCCGAGATCGCCTCGGGGTCCCCCGGCACGAGGTTGATCACCCCTGGCGGGAGCCCCGCGGCCTCGAGCAGCCTCAGGACGTAGTACGCGCTCAACATCGCGCTCGCCGCCGGCTTCCAGATGACGGTGTTGCCCATCATGGCCGGCGCGGTCGGCAGGTTGCCGGCGATCGACGTGAAGTTGAACGGCGTGACCGCGTAG
Source organism: Vicinamibacterales bacterium (assembly GCA_050185275.1). Lineage (GTDB taxonomy): Bacteria > Acidobacteriota > Vicinamibacteria > Vicinamibacterales > UBA2999 > JABFRY01. Next base: position 215,248 of record JBFWZN010000008.1, read on the forward strand.
ACGAACCCTTCGAGGGGCCGGTATTCCAGCCGGTTCCAGACGGCCGGGCTGCTGCCAGGCTGCTGCGCGTAGATCTGCTGGGCGTAGAACGGATTGAAGCGGAAGAAGTCGATGAGCTCCGAGGCGGCGTCGATCTCTGCCTGGAAGACGGTCTTCGACTGACCGAGCATCGTGGCGGCGTTGAGCGTTGCCCGCCACGGGCCTGTGAGCAGGGCGGCGGCCCGGAGGAACACCGCGCACCGGTCTTCCGGCGACCAGGACGCCCACTCGCGGCGTGCCAGCGCGGCGGCCCTCACGGCCTCCTCCACGTGTTGCGGTTCGGCAGCGTGCCACGTGGCCAGTAGATGGTGGTGGGCGTGAGGCATCACCACCTGGTGCAGGACCCCGCTGTGCACGTCGCGGCCGCCGATCACGGCAGGGATCTCGATGGGCGTCCCGGTCATCTCGGCCAGTCGTGCCTTCAGGGCGGCGCGCTCGGGCGAGCCGGGCAGGTAGGTGAGATTCTCGTCGTTCCGGGGGGGCGGGACGCTGGCGCGGCCGGCGAAGGCGGGCCCCTCCACTCCGGGCCCTGACGGGCCTGCAGCATCAGGCACCGGCGGCGGACTGGACATGGCTGGTCATCCCCCCGAGCGCGCCGGCTCGATGTCGACCGCGATGGCGCGCCACTTCTGCTGCCGGAACCTGCCCACGCTCAGTGCCGCCCGCGTGACGTGTCCCAGCACGATGGCCGTCCAGATCTCGTGCGGCTCGAGGCCTCCAGACGCCTGCAGGACGGTGCACAGGCCGAGCGGGATCACGATCTGCGACACGATCGAGATGTAGAGCGGGCTCTTCGTGTCGCCGGTGCCCTGCAGTCCGCCCGTGTAACTGAGCGCCACCGTGATGAAGAAGCCCGAGACGCTCAAATAGCCGAGCAGCGGCACCGCCAGCGACAGCACCATCTCGTCGTCCATGCCAAAGATGCCGAGCAGCACGTTGGGCACGAGGACGAACATGGCGCCGACGACACCGGCGACCATCAATCCAATTCTCGCCGAGGCGTGCACGCCCTCGAGCGCACGGTCCGGATTGCCGGCGCCCAGATTCTGCCCCGCGATGGTCGCCGCGGCGCCCATGAGGCCGACCGACGTCCACGTGATGAGCGAGAATAGCTCCGTGTAAGCGACGGTGAAGGCCGCCTGGGCCTCGGCACTGTTCTCGAGCGAGCCGATGAATCGCAGCAGCAGGACGCCCGCCACGTTCATCGCGATGCCTTGCACACCGGTCGGCAGGCCGAACCTGAACAGCGACCTGATGATCACCAGATCGGGCTTCCGGCTCATGCCACGCTCGAAGTGGATGATCGAATCCGGCCGAGTGAGCCGCCACACGCCGTAGGCGCTCACCAGCGTGCTGCTCGCGACCGTGCCGATCGCGGCACCCACGGTGCCGAAGGCGGGAATCAGGATCACGTTGAACGAGACGGTCAGGATCGTCATCGCGACCCCGAGCCTGAGGGGCGTCCGCGGGTCACCGGCCGCGCGGAAGGCCCCGCTCAGCATGAAGAACGTGGTCATGCCGATGATGCCGCCAAGCATCGTCCGCAGGAAGGGCAGCGCGAGGGCCTGCACCTCCGGAGCGGCGTTCACCAGGTTCAGCAGCGACGGGGCCAGGTAGTATCCGACCACGGCCAGCACGACCGACAGGCCCCCGGAGGTGAGGAAGGCCTGGTAGACGACCTTGTTGACCTTCTCGGGCTCGTTCGCCCCGACGAACCGGGCCACCAAAACGGCCATGCCGGTGAAGAGGGAGCTGAGGAAGACCACGACGACCAGCACGATCTGCCAGCTGACGCCGATGGCCGCGTTGGCCGTGTACCCCACGAAGTGCCCGACCATGGCGTGGTCGATCATGCCTTGCAGACCGGCAATCACGTTCTGCAGCATGGTCGGCCAGGCCAGGCGCCAGACGGCCTTGCCGAGCGGGCCGTCGACGATCGAGCGGTCGAATCGTGTGGATCTCGTTGCGGGGGCTGCCACCAGCGGCGGAGTGTACTACGGGTGTCCGCCCGGGCCGAAGCCCGTCAGAGGTCCAGTTCCTCAGCGTCTTCGGCCCGGTCCATGATGAAGCGAAACCTGGCCGAGGCATCCTTGCCCATCAGCTCGTTGATCACGCGATCGGTGACGATGGGATCGGCAATCTCGACGCGAAGAAGGCGCCGGGTCCTGGGATTGAGCGTGGTGTCCCACAGCACCTTCGGCATCATCTCGCCCAGCCCCTTGAACCGCGTGATCTCGGGCGTCCCGCGGACCTTCGCGTGCTGCGCGATCAGGCGGTCCCGGTGCGCGTCGTCGAGGGCCCAGTAGGTGTCCCGGCCGATGTCGATCCGGTAGAGCGGCGGCTGGGCCAGGAACACCCGTCCAGCGGACACGAGCTGCGGCAGGTGTCGATAGAGGAACGTGAGCAGCAGGGTGGCGATGTGGTGGCCGTCCGAATCGGCGTCCGCGAGGATGACGATGCGCCCGTAGCGCAGCTTCGACAGGTCGAAATTCCGCCCCATGCCGCAGCCGAGGGCCGTTACCAGGTCGGCGAGTTCCTTGTTCTCGAGGACGCGCGCGAGCGTCATCCCTTCGGTGTTCATCACCTTGCCGCGCAGGGGCAGGATGGCCTGCTTCCCGCGGTCGCGCCCCTGCTTGGCCGACCCGCCCGCCGAATCGCCCTCGACCACGAAGAGCTCCGTCTCCTCGCGATTGGCGCTCGTACAGTCGCTCAGCTTGCCGGGCAGGTTGAGCCGTCCGGAGGTGGCGGTCTTGCGCGTCACCTCGGCCTGGGCGGCCCGGCTGGCCTCGCGCGCGCGGGCGGCCAGGATGATGCGCGCCACGATGGCTTCGGCCACCGAGCGGTTGTGGTTCATCCAGTGCTCGAGTGCCGGCCGCACCGCGCCGTCCACCGCCGAGGTGAGCTCCTGGTTGTTCAGGCGATCCTTGGTCTGCCCCTGAAACTGCGGTTCCTCGATGAAGACGCTCAGCACGCCTGTCAGCCCCTCGCGGATGTCCTCGGCCGTGAGGGTCACGCCCTTGGGGGACAGGTTGTGGGTCTCGATGTAGTTGCGGACCGCCTTGCCCACGCCGGCCCGGAGGCCGTTCTCGTGTGTGCCGCCGGATCCGGTCGGAATGCCGTTCACGTAGCTGCGCACGTGTTCGTCGGTGGACTCGGTCCACTGGAGGGCGATGTCGAGCCTCGGCGAGGCCTCACGCTCGAGCACGAAGGGCGCCTCGTGCACGACGCGCGCGCCACGCGCCGACAGAATCTTGCGAAGATAGTCGGACAGACCCTCCTTGTGCTCGAAGACGTCCTTCGTGCCCTCGGGCCGGCAGTCGAAGGAGACCTTGACCCCCTTGTGGATGAAGCTCACGATCTCCAGCCGCTCGCGGATGAGCGCCGGATCGAACTCCACCTTCGGGAAGATCGTCGGGTCCGGGTGGAAGTAGACCGACGTGCCGGTGCCACGTGCCGGTCCGGCCTTCTGGAGCGGGCCGGTCGGCTTGCCTCGGCGGAACGCCATCTCCCAGAGCGTGCCGTCGCGCCGGACTGACGCACGCAGCTCGGTCGAGAGTGCGTTGACGACGCTCGCGCCCACTCCGTGGAGCCCCCCGGCGGTCTTGTAGCTGCCCGGCTCGAACTTCCCGCCGGCGTGCAGCACGGTGAAGATCACCTCGAGCGCGCTCTGCTTGGTGGTAGGGTGCCGGTCCACGGGAATACCGCGCCCGTCATCGGCGATGGTCACCGAGCTGCCGTCCTCGTGCAGCGTGACGTTGATGGTCGTGGCGAAGCCGTTCATGGCTTCGTCCACCGCATTGTCGAGGACTTCCCAGACGAGGTGGTGGAGGCCTGCGGAGCCGACGCCTCCGATGTACATGCCGGGGCGCTTCCTGACGGGCTCGAGGCCCTCCAGGACGGTGATGTCTTTTGCCGTGTACGATGCCATGCGTCCTGCGATTCTACGACTATAATCAGCCGCCATGCCGAGCCGGGCGTTGCTCTGCGCGCTCGCGTGCCTCCTGCTGCTCCCAGGCATCTCCCATGCCGGAGTGGTCAGGGTGGAGCTCCGCAGCCGCCAGGCCTTCGGCAGCTACGAGCGCCTGATCGGCCGGGTCTACTTCGCCCTCGATCCCACGCACGCGTCGAACCGCGCCATCGTCGACGTCGCCCTCGCGCCGCGCACCGCGGAGGGGCTGGTGGAGTTCTCGAGCGACCTCCTGCTCTTTCGCCCTCTCGACGCGCGTGTGTCGACCGGCGCGATGCTGCTCGAGGTGGTCAACCGCGGGCGCGATCAATCCCTCATCCTCATGAACGGTGCGCGCCAGCGGAGCCTCGCGCCCGAGGACTGGGATCTCGGGGACCGGTTCGCGCTCGAGCGTGGCTTCACGCTCGCCTTCCTCGGCTGGCAGTTCGACGTGCAGCCGACCCAGGGGCTCACCTTCGACACGCCCGTCGTCCGCGTCAACGGGCCCGTCCGCGCGAGCTACGTGTCGCTCGGCACCGAACAGCGCAACGAGTTCGGCCTCTTCTACTGCACCCAGGGCACGCCGCAGACGACCGCGCGCCTCACCTATCGCCCCGGCCTTGTCGAGGAGGCCACCGTCGTGCCGCGGGACCGGTGGCGGTTCGGCGCCACGGGCTGCTCCGTGCAGGTGGACGGCGGCTTCACGCAGGGCCTCTACGAGGTCGTCTACGAAGGACGCGTGTCCCCGGTGGCAGGACTGGGTCTGGCCGCCCTCCGCGACTTCACGGCCTACATGAAGCACGGCCCCGCCTCGGACGTCCTGCGCGACACCCCCACGCCCGTCACGCGGGCCCTGGGGTTCGGGTACTCGCAGAGCGCCCGCCTGCTGCGGGACTTCGTCCGCGACGGCTTCAATGCCGACGAGCAGGGCCGTCAGGTCTTCGACGGGCTGTTCGTGGCATCGGCTGGCGCGGGCGGCGGCAGCTTCAACCACCGCTTCGCCATGCCCGGGCAGGCCGGCAACTCCGTGCTGTCGATCCTGCGGCCGGTGGACATCCCCCCGTTCACGGATGCGGCCCTGCTGGCGCGTGCGACGGCCGCGCGGGTCGTCCCGAAAATCTTCTACACGTTCACGTCGACCGAGTACTGGGCCCGGGCGGGCTCGCTCACCCACACCACCGAGGCGGGCAGCTCGGACGAGGACTTCGCGCCCACGTCCCGCCTGTACTTCATGGCCGGCACGGCGCATGCCTCCGGTCCGCTGCCCGGACAGGGACGGGACCCGTTCTTCCGCTACGACCTCAACTTCGCGCAGCAGCGCTGGATCATGCGCGCACTGCTGGTGGCGCTCGATGCCTGGGTGTCGGAGGGGACCGCGCCGCCGCCGTCCCGCTATCCGCGGCTGAGCCGAGAGGAACTGGTGGCCCGCGACGGCGTGCGGTTCCCCGCCGTACCGAGTCTCCCGTTTCCGGCGTGGATGCCACGGGTCTGGCGGTTGGACTTCGGGGCCGACTTCACGCGCACGGGAGTCATTGCGAACGAGCCGCCGCTCGTCGGCACCGAGTACCGCGTGCTCGTACCGCAGGTCGATGCCGACGGGAACGACCTCGCCGGCATCCGGCCGCCGGAACTGGCCGTTCCGCTGGGGACGTACACCGGCTGGAACCTCACCAACCCATCGCTCCAGCGGCTTGGGTACCTGGCGGGCCTGGTCGGGGCGTTCTCACCGTTTCCACGGGACGAGACCGCCAGGGCACAGTCGGAGGACTCCCGGCGGTCCATCGCCGCACGGTACCGGGACAAGGCGGACTACGAGGCGCAGATGACGCGGGCCGTCGGTGCACTGGTCGTGGAGCGGTTCGTCCTGAGCGAGGACGTCGCCAGCGTGATGCGGTGGGCTGGCGCAATCTGGGACGCGGTGGTGCCGGCGCGCTGAGGGCTCGGGGCCCCGGGCGGCGGGGAGGATGGGCAATGCACGTCGCGCGATTCGTGCTGGCGGGTCTCCTGTCGGTCGTCGTGGCTGGTGTGCTCATGTCGTGGGCGGGGTCCCTCGTCCCACGGCCCCCGGTCCGCCCGTCCAGCGACTCAGACCGCGCCATCGCCTCACTCGCCGACGTGCTGGCCCGCGCGGCCGACGCGCCGGCCACCCCGGCTCCGGGGTGGCAGGTCACCAGCGCCATGTCTGCCCATGGCGCGATCGTGTTCGAGGTGGAGTCTCGGGAATCGACCGCGCGCGACCTGGAGATCACCGCGGAGATCGTGAAGCCGCTCGAGGGGAAGTACGAAGAAGTGCTCGTGTACTTCCGCGGCCCTGAGGCGCCGGCTGGCGCGTCGTCCAGGCGCGTGCAATGGACGCCCCGCGGCGGCTTCGTCACGACACAGATCGCCCCGCCGTAGCACGCGTCCTGCCGTCACGACACGCCACCGGCGCGGCGATGCTCCACACAGGGCAGCGAGACGCAGCAAGGATTCGGGAACGCTCAGGCCGTTCGCGGAGCGTCGGGCGCGGTCACGGTGGCGGCACGGACCTGAGCACCCGCAGGAAGACGCCAGCGAGGCGTTCGCGGCGGGCCGGCGTCAGCAGGTCGGCCAGCGTGTGCCGGTTGAGATCGGCGAGGAACGTTTCGAGCGCCTCACCAAGGAAGGTGCGCAATCCGCAGACGTCGATGATGGGACACGTGTTGGTGTCCCGATCGAAGCACTCGACCAGCGCCAGATTCGGCTCAACGGCTCGGATGACATCGCCCAGGCGGATGCTCTCGGGGGTGCGGTCCAGCAGGACGCCGCCGGACCGGCCAGGAATCACGCGGACGTATCCGGCGCCGCCGAGTGTCTGGACGACACGTACGAGGTGGTTCTTCGAGATTCCGTACGCGTCACTGATCTGCCTGGTCGTGACCACCTCACCCGGGTGCGAACCGAGATACAGGAGCACGCGGAGGCCGTAGTCGGCGTGAAGACTGAGCTGCACACCTCCAGAGTAGAACAACCATCAGGCGGCGGGAAGGAAGGCATCTGCATGGATGTCCCCGAGGGCCATGCCCTGGAGGAAGAGAGCCTTCCGGAGGGACTGCACCAGTCCCGAGTCGCCGCACAGGAACGCCCGCGAGCCAGCCGGGGCGGGGCATCGGTCGAGCACGACCTGGTCCAGCGGGCCGTCGGCCTCGAGCACCGTCGGCACGTACTCCACCTGGGGGTGCGTGTCGCACAGGCGAGTCAGCTCCTCGCGCAGGTACAGGCCTTCCGGCCGCAGGGCGCCGTGGAACAGCCTGATGGCGCCCGCGTGTCCATGGGCGAGAGCATCTCGCAGCACACCGTACAGCGGCGCCAGGCCCGTTCCCGTTCCCGCGAGCAGCAGCGGCTGCTCGGGCCGGCCGGGCACGTAGAAGCAATCGCCGGACGGGCCCAGCACGCGGACCGGATCGCCGACCCTTGCCCGATGACGCACCCATTCGCTCATGCGCCCGTTGACAAGGCAGCGCACGTGCAACTCCAGTTCGGGCTCTGCGCCGAGGCTCGCCAGGGAGTAGCTGCGGGCGAGGCCGTCCTCCCGCACGAGCGACACGTACTGGCCGGGGTGATAGTCGAATGGCGCGTCACAGGCCAGACGGACCCGAACGACGCTGTCGCTCAGAGCGTCCAGGCTGGCGATGCGGGCTGTCACCTGTGCATCTGTGCCGACCTCGGCCACGGTGATGTCGGCATCGGGACGGCAGACGCACGGCAGGAAGTAGCCCTGGGCGCGCCAGGAGGGCTTCAGGCCGACCTGGGACGCCGGCGCCGGAGCACCGTCGACCATGCGGAGCATGCAGGAGCCGCACGATCCCGCCCTGCAGGCGTGCCGAACGTTGGCTCCGGCACGCAGCAGGGCGTCGAGCACGCTCTCCTCGCCGGCAACCTGCGCGGCAAGGTCGCCGTACCGCACGATGGGCATCAGCGGCTGAGCACGTCGTTGCGGGTAGATTCCGCGATCGCCGCAACCTGGTCGATCAGGGATTCCTTGACCCCCATGTCGCGCAGCGTCGCACCGAGCAGCTCGATGATCGCGTCCACGTGCGAGTCGTCGAGTCCCTGCTTGAGCAGGTGCGCGTGCCCGTCGCGCATGTCCTTGCCGGTGTAGTTGTGGGGACCGCCGAAGGCCATCGTCAGGAAGGCCTTCTGCTTGGCGCGTTGCGTGTCCATGTTCACGCCTTCGAAGAAGCGTGACACACGGTCGTCGGTGAGAACCTTGCGGTAGAAGTTGTCGACAGCCGCCTCGACGGCCGCCTGGCCACCAAGTTCCTGGAAGAGCGTATGCGTGGTCATAAGATGCATATAGAATGCACCTTATAACCCCGCCACGCAAGAGCTTTCCTGGCGGAGGCCCTAACCCTTGCCCGCGGGCTTCGGCCTCGCGGCCTTGCGCGACCGTGGGCGGGCTGCGGGCTTGGCCGCGGTGGCCGCCTTGGCGGCTCGGGGTGCGGGTGCCTTCCGCCTGCGAACGGGTGCCCGCGCCGGCTGGATGCGGGTCGCCTCATGGGCGCCGGGCCGGTTCCAGCGGGAATCCTCCTCGTCCTCCTCGTCCTCGCCGCCCTCGCTGTCCCCGGACGCGCCGGCAGCCACGGGGGCGTCCTGCACGGCCAGCGGCTCGGCGTCGGTAATCGGCACATCGAGCACGGTCTCGACCGACACGGTCTCGGCCGCGATCACGTCCGTCACGACGTCGGCCGCGTCCGCCGCCACCTCGTCGACGACGGCCACGGCATCGGGACGCGGCGCCTCGAGGCCGGCGCCTGGGAACACGCGCACGGCACCCTGACGATCGCGCTCGATGCGCAGGATCCCTTCCTTGCCGGCCGCGCGGAGCAGGTCGACGACCGACGCGAAGCCGTACTTGCGTTCATCGAAGTCTTCGATGGCGCTGCGGAGGTACTGCTTCGCCTGCCGCACGTACATCGGCCAGCGAGGCGGGTTGGCCGCCTGTGAGAAGGCGGCCTGCACGGCCCGTATGCCGTCCTGATGACTCATGGGCGAGGGCGGCACCTGCTCGTCCTCGTCGCCGTCCTCGACGGCTGGCAGCCCGGTCTCGGCAGGTACCGGCGTGTCGGCCGGCGCCGCCTGTTCGGCCGCCACCGGACGCTCCTGACGCTCAGGGCGCTCCGCGGGCGTCGCCTCGACGTCGGCCGGACCGTCACCGTGCTGCTCCACGAGCATGCTGCGGCCTGCCTGCTTGAGCGTCACGGCGCCGGTCTCGGCGACCTTCTCCATGAAGTCGCGGAAGCTGCTGGCGCCGTAGTTGCGCTCGGAGAACGTGGAGTCCAGCTGCAGGAGCGTGCTCTTGAGCAGCCCGAGTTGCGGCGTGACCTCTCGTTCGGAGAGCACCTTGAGGGCACGGCGGACCAGCGGCAGGGCCTGGGCGATCTGTGCCCCTCCACTGGCCGGCCGGCCTCCGCGCTCGGCGCTCCGACCGCCACGGCTGCTCCCCACGAGGTTCTCGTAGGCGATGAACTCGTGGCAGTTCTTCTGCATCGTCGCGCTGGTGAACTGTCGCCCGCCGACCACGATCACCTTGCGCCCGTACTGCTTCAACTTCTCCACGAGGGAGATGAAGTCGCTGTCTCCACCGACGATGACGAAGGCGTTGATGTGGTCGTGGGTAAAGGCCATCTCGAGGGCATCGAGCGCCATCGTGATGTCCGCGCCGTTCTTGTCACCGCCCGGCGTCAGGTTGCGCTGCACCATGCGGATGGCGTGCTGGGTGAGGAGCCGGCTGTAGTCGCCTGCCCGCTTCCAGTCGCTGTAGGCAATCTTGGTGACGATCTCGCCGCGCTCCTTGATGGCCTCGAGCACGAGCCCGATGTCGAACTGGCCGCCGATCGTGGTCTTCACGCCTATCTCGACGTTGTCGAAGTCGATGAAGACCGCGATGCGCGTGCTGCGTGTGTCTGTGACGTTCATGTGCTTCCCGCCGGGCCTCGGCCCGTGCTTTTCCGCCGGGTCTCGGCCCGTGCCTTCCGCCGGACCTCGGCACGTGCCTTCCGCCGGGCCTCCGCCCGGTCCGTTTCACCGGTAGGCTGGTAAGTCGTGGGCAGGTCGATCTGCAGGCTCCGGACAGGAGCCGCACGTCAGTGACAGAATCGAGGCCCGCGAAGAGGTGGATTCAGTATACGCCGGACCTGCCAGAGGGGGACATCAGGCTTCGGGAAGCGGCGCCGGCGTCTCCACGTCCGGGGGCAGGATCCTCGTGAACTGTCCCCGCTGCAGGAGTTCGCGCCCGCGGCCACCCCGGCCCGTCACCTCGTACTTTGCCGTGCTCACCGTCTGCTCGGCGCCCCTGCTGGTCTCGACCCTGAGCAGATCACGGTCTCCCTTCGACGCGACGAATCCCAGCACGCGGTCGTCACCGGTCAGCTTGATGAGGATCACGCCCTTGCCGGGGCCCGACAGGAAGTTGACCTCCGCGACTGGGCACAGCATGGCCCTGGCCGTCTGGGTCACGGCAATCACCGTCTCCGAGCCGTCCACGCGGCTGACGCCGACCACCTCCGAGCCGTCGGAGGGACGTGCGAACCGCCGGCCGGCCCTCGTGCTGGGCTCGACGAGCGCATCGAACCCGAAGCGGAGGCTGTACCCGTCGCTCGTCACGGCGAGCCCGTGTACCGGCGGGGCCTCTCCGTCCTTCGTGGCCTCGATGGCGCCTGCCACCCGGGGGTCGAGACTGAGGGCGGCCACCACGCGCTCGCCGTCCCGCAGCTTGAAGAGTTTCTGCACCGGTTCCCCGTAGCCGGTCGAGGCCGGGATATCGGTGATGCGCGCCGTGTACGCCGTGCCGAAGTTCGAAAAGAAGACAGCGGTGGCGCGCGTGCTCCCGGACACCACGGCCAGGACGGCATCCCCCTCCCGGAGCCGGGTCGTGGAGAGGTCGCGCACTTCCTTCTGCCGTTTCACCCAGCCGTCCCGCGACACGATGACGACGTTGTCCTCCTCGACGATGAAGTCCTCTTCCGAGTACGGCACGTCCTCGACCGCCTCGAGCAACGTGCGGCGAGGATCGGCCTTGCCGGAGTACGTGCGGTGGACCAGCTCGATCTCGTCGCGCACGATGCGCCAGCGTCCCTCCTCGTTGCCGAGGAGGCCCTCGATGGCGAGGGCCCGCTGCCGCCGGTCGGCAAGCTCCTTCTGAATCACCAGGATCTCGAGCCGCGCCAGTCGATAGAGCTTCAGTTCGAGGATCGCATCGGCCTGCTCGGCGTCGAGCGCGAAACGCCCGATGAGCTGCTCGGCCGCGTCAGACTTCCCGTCCGAGGCACGGATGATCCGGAGGATCTCGTCGAGGGCGTCGAAGACCTTCTCGAACCCCTCGAGCACGTGGACCCTGCGACGCAGGGCCTCGAGCTCGTGCTCGAGGCGGGCGGTGACCACCTCCAGACGAAAGTGCAGGAAGTGCCAGAGGATCGCCTTCAGATCGAGCCGCTCGGGTCGTCCGACGTCGGCGTTCTCGGTGGGAATGAGGCAGGTCAGGTTCACCGCGAAGGTGATCTGCAGCGGCGTGTTCCGGAACAGGTACGCCATCACCATACCCGGGTCCGCGTCCTTCTTGATCTCGAGGGCGATGCGGACGTCGTCGGTCGACACGTCCTTGACGTCGAGCAGCGGCGGCAGCTTGCGCGCAAGCACGACGTCGGCGACACGCTCCACGAGCGTGGCCTTGTTGACGGTGTAGGGGATGCTCGTGACATAGAGCGTCCGGCTGGCGCGCGTCTGGGGACCTTCCTCCCAGGTGGCCCGCAACCGGAGCGACCCGGAGCCGGTCCGGTAGATCTCCCTGATCTCATCCGGTGTGTTGAGCAGCTGCCCACCTGTCGGGAAATCCGGGCCCTTGACGTAGCGACAGAGCTGCACGGTGCTCAGGTCGGGGTTGTCGAGCAGCTTCACCAGCGCGGTGCAGATCTCTCCCAGGTGGTGCGGCGGGATATTGGTCGCCATGCCCACGGCAATGCCCGTGGCGCCGTTGATGAGCAGGTTGGGCACGCGCGCAGGCAGCACGACCGGTTCGGTCCGGGTCCCGTCGTAGTTGGGCCGGAAGGGCACCGTCCGCTGCTCGATTTCACCGAGGACCTCGTCGGACAGGCGTGCGAGCCGGCACTCCGTGTAGCGCATCGCCGCGGCCGAATCGCCGTCGAGCGAGCCGAAGTTGCCAGAGCCTTCAACGAGCGGATAGCGGAGGGAGAAGGGCTGCGCCATCCGGACGAGCGTCTCGTAGAGGGCGGCATCGCCGTGGGGGTGATAGCTGCCCATCACGTCGCCGACGACCTTCGCGCACTTGCGGTGCTTGACGTCGGCGGTCAGACTCTGCTGCCACATCGTGTAGAGGATGCGGCGCTGCACGGGCTTGAGGCCGTCGCGCACGTCAGGAAGCGCGCGCGACGTGATGACCGAGAGCGCGTAGTTCAAGTAGCGGCTCTGCGCGGCCTCGTGGAGCGGAACGCTCTCCGGATCTCCACCGGCGGGCGGGCCCGACCCGGGGCCCTGGGGAGGCCCCCCCGAATCAGCGTCGAACAACGAAGGGGCGGTAGCGGCTTTCCTGGATGCGGCCAAGTCGTGTCTCCGCGCACCATCTTACCGGGGCGCCCTCGGGGAGCAAGCGCCGGCGCCATCGTGCGATGCGGGCCGGGGTAGAATGCCGGCTCCCCTGGGCGGTTCTCGAGATCCTCCGGGGCGTCCTCACGTTCATCATCCGGGAGAGCAGACGCATGGGATACGGCGGCAGGGAGCTTGCGCACGCGTTCAGGACCGTCCGCGGCAACACGCTCACGATTGCGGGAGAGATTCCGGAGGAGCACTACGACTTCGTCGCGGCCGATGGCACGCGCAGCGTGCGACGGCTCCTCACGCACATCGCGTTTCTCGACGACTTCGCTCGCACGGTGCACGGCTCGGGCCTGTCCACGCTCGAGGGCCTCGACTTCCCCGCGCTCGTCGGACGCCTGATGGCCGAGGAGCAGGTCGTGCGCAGCAAGCCGGACGTGCTCGCGCTGCTCGAGTCACGGGGCGCCGAATTCGCGAGCTGGCTTGAAGGCGTGGGCGATGCGTTCCTGTCGGAACCAGTGGGCATGCCTCCGGGCACGCAGCCGTCCGCCAAGAGCCGGTTCGAGATGTTGCTGGGCGTGAAGGAGCACGAGATGCACCACCGCGGTCAGTTGATGCTGATGCTGCGGATGCTTGGTCAGGTGCCGCACCTCACCCGGCAGATGCAGGAGCGCATGGCGGCGGCCGCGCGGGCCTGACGGGAACCGCCGTGTTCACCCCCCGCACGCTGTCGTTTCTGCGGTCGCTCGCGCGCCACAACGACCGTGAATGGTTTCGCGCGCACCGCGAAGACTACGAACGGCATGTCCGCGAACCGATGCTGGCCGTGCTGGCCCGTCTGGCCCAGGACGTGCCGCGGTTCTCGCCCGAGTCGATCGTCGATCCGAAGGTGTCGCTGTACCGCATCTACCGCGACACCAGGTTCAGCGAGGACAAGTCGCCCCTGAAGACGCACATCGCCGCCCTGCTGCCGGCACGGGGGTTCGGCCGGCACGAAGGGGCGGGCCTGTACTTCCAGGTGTCGCGGACCGGCGCCTGGGCCGGGGGCGGACTGTATCGTCCCTCCACGCAAGGTCTCCAGGCCCTGCGTGCCCACATCGCCGAGCACCCGCGGCAGCTGCGCACGCTCGTTACCTCGGCCCGGTTCAGACGGGTGGTCGGGGAACTGCAGGGTGAACGCCTCACGCGGGTGCCCCGCGGCTACCCGGCCGATCACCCAGCGGCCGAGCACCTGCGGTTCAAGCAGTTCCTCGCCAGTCGGGAGCTGCCGCCCGAGGACGTGACGGGTCCGGACTTCTACGACTGGCTGCTCGAGACGTTCAGGGCGGTGGCGCCGCTGGCGACATTCCTCAACACGGCGATGCGCACGCGTGAGGCCGTCTGGGGCGGATACGACACATTCGCCAACCCGACGGGAAGCCGGCGACCGCGGCGGGCCTCGGACGCGTAAGCCCGGTCAGGCCAGGCGCCCGGCGCTCGGACGCAGCGCCCGCGACACGTCGCCGGCCAGGCGCTCGGCGCGCTCCGCGTTCAGCGTAGCGGCCGTTATGCGGAAGCCCGGTCCCGAGCGAAGACGGAACGCCTCCCCGGGCGCCACCGCCCACCCGGATGCCGCCAGGTCCCGTACGGCGCCTGCTTCCTCGACGACCGGAATCCAGAGGTTGAAGCCGTGGCCCTGAGCGGCCTGGACGCCGTGCCGGGCCAGGGCCTCGACGAGCCGCAGGCGACGGGCCGCGTAGGTGTCGGCGGCCCGGGCGAGCAACCGCGCGATGGCTGGACTCCCCCAGAGTGCGGCCACGGCCTGCTGGAGCACGTGGCTCGCCCATCGCGCCTCGAGGGCCTGCTGCCGTTCCACGCGGGCGATGGTCTCGTCGTCGCCGGCCATCACGGCGATCCGGAGATCGGGACCCAGCCATTTCGACACAGACCTGATGACGACGTGCCGTGGATGGCCAGCCAGGACGCCCGGCGAGACGCACGCCACACCCGCCACCGGCCCCATGTGGTCGTTCTCGATGACCACGACGTCGCGTCGCACCGACAACGCGGCCGCAATCGCAGCGGCCCGCTCAGGGCCGAACGTCGCACCCGTCGGGTTCTGTGCGCGCAGGCACCACACCGCAGCGCGCGCACCACGGCGCAGCGCCGCGGCCAGGGCGACGGGATCCATGCCGTCATCGTCAACCGGGACTGGAACCGGCACGAGGCGCAGCGACTGGACCAGGTGCCGCATGGGCGGAGCCACCGGGTCCTCCAGGGCCACCAGGTCCCCAGGCGTCGTACACGTACGGAGCGTGAGCGCCAACGCCTGCAATCCCCCGTGCACGACCGCGAGGGCCGGGGCAGACAGCCCCTCGGCCTCGAACTCCGCGCGCGCCAGACGCTCGAGGGCAGGATGCACGGACGGGCCGTCGTACAGGCGAGTCGGTTCGCGCAGGTGTCCGAAGGCCAGGTCGAGCGCGGGCAGGAGGGCGGGATCCGGGTGTCCCGAGGCGAGATCGACGAGCCCAACGGGCGCGTCGAGCCGCGACAGCCCGGGCGGGAACGCCGTGCGAGAGGTCACCCGGGTGCCACCCCTGCGGTGTGTGGACACGAGCCCCCGCCATCGCAGCTCCCGGTAGGCGGCCGATACGGTCGCGGTGCTGATACCGAGCGAGGTCGCCAGCTCGCGGACCGTGGGCAGGCGCAGGCCGGCCGTGGCGCGCCCGTCCGCCAGTGCCGCCTCGATGCAGGCTACGATCTCTTCGACATTCCGACCTTCAATTTGTACCAATACATATAAAGTATGACTTAAATATAAATATCCATACATAAATTGCGACGGACGCCCCTGCAGCAGACACTGCCCTGCGGTGCGCTCCACCGAAAGCGCGGGTTCCACGAGTACAGCTGGCCTGCTCGGATGAGAATGGACGACCGAATGCCTCCCACAGACCCCAGCGTCCCGTCGGACCCTCTCCGCGAGTATCAGCAGCGCCTGGCCCAGCGTCATGCCACCCACGCCGCGCTCGACGCGGAGGACCTGCGCCTGGCACGCCTCCGCCTCCTCGTGTTCGGCGCGGGCGCGATCCTCGCGGCCCTGGCCTGGGGCGGCACGCTGAGCCCCTGGTGGCTGGCCGGACCGGTGGTGGCGTTCGCGGCCCTCGCGGTCCGGCACGACCGGGTGCTCCGGGCCCGCACGGCGGCGGCGCGCGCGATTCGCTACTACGAGCGTGGCCTGGCGCGACTCGAGGACCGGTGGGCAGGGACGGGCGAGGCAGGAGCGCGCTTCGTCGACGACGCACACCTGTTTGCGAACGACCTCGACCTGTTCGGACATGGGTCGCTGTTCGAGCTGCTGTCGATTGCCCGCACCCAGGCAGGCGAGGCGATGCTGGCGGCCTGGCTGGTCACACCGGCCGGCCCTGCCGAGATCCGGGCGCGCCAGGTGGCCACGGATGAACTGCGCGACAGGCACGACCTCCGCGAGGCACTCGCACTGGCGGGTACCGAGCTGAGGAGCGTCCTGAACGCCGAGTCGCTCGTGGCGTGGGCCGAAGGTGCGCCCGTGCTCAGGCACGCCTGGACCCGCGCGGCGGCTGTCGTGCTCACGGCGCTGGCGATCGGCACGGGCGCCCTCTGGCTGGCAACCGGCGACGCCACGCCCTTCTTCATCGTCCTCGCGTTGGAGGTGCTGCTTTTCGTTCCGATGCGCGTGGCGATCCAGCACGCCCTGCACGCGGCCGAAGGGCCGGCCCGCGACCTGGACGTACTGGCCCACGCGCTGCGCCTGCTCGAAGCCGAGCGCTTCCAGTCGCCGCTGCTCTCGTCGCTGCGTGCCACGCTCGAGACCGCCAGCGTACCGGCCTCTGTCGTCATTGGCCGGATGCAGCGGCTGGTGGAGCTGCACGCGTGGCAGCACAACCAGTTCTTCGGACCGATCGGTGCCGTGGTCCTGTGGGGCACCCATCTGGCGTGGGCCATCGAGCGCTGGCGTTCGGCGCACGGCGCGAGCGTGCGGCACTGGCTGAAGACAGTTGCGGAATTCGAGGCGCTGCAGAGCCTGGCGGCCTACCGGTACGAGCATCCCGCCGACTCCCTGCCGGTGATCCTCGACACCGCGGAGGGGCCCGTCCTGGAAGGGGTCGATCTCGGCCACCCGTTGATTCCGGAAGCGCGCAGCGTACGCAACAGCGTGCGCCTGGGCGGTGCGCACCCGGACGAGGGCCCGCATCTGCTGGTCGTGAGCGGCTCGAACATGTCGGGCAAGAGCACGCTCCTGCGAACCGTCGGCGTCAACGTCGTGCTGGCGTTCGCCGGCGCGCCGGTCCGGGCCGCCTCGCTTCGGCTCACGCCGCTGGCGCTCGGAGCTACGCTGCGGGTGCAGGACTCCCTGCAGGATGGCCGGTCGCGGTTCTATGCGGAGATTGCCCGGCTCCGCCAGCTCGCCGATGTGGCGCTGCAGCAGCCGCCGCTGCTGTTTCTGCTCGATGAGCTATTCCACGGCACCAACTCGCACGACCGGGCCGTGGGCGCGGCAGGCGTCCTGCGGAGCCTGCTGGCGCGGGGCGCGATCGGTTTCGTGACGACCCACGACCTCGCCCTGACCGCGGTCGCCACCGAGCTGGCACCTCGCGCGGCGAACGTGCACTTCGAGGACCGGCTGGAGGATGGAGACATCGTGTTCGACTACCGCATGAAGCCGGGCCCCGTCACCCATAGCAACGCCATTGCGCTCATGCGTGCCGTGGGGCTCGACGTGCCAGGCGCCTGACGCCCCCTACGGGCGGTATACCATCAGCCGCGTGGTCGGGCACGGCCCCTCGTGGGCGAAATGGTCCATCGTGGCGGCTGGCACCGTGGCCGTTGCGATCGCCGCGCTGGTGACGGTGAACCGGGTGCCGCTCTGGACACCCGCGCTCGTGGGGTTCTCCACCGCGAACGCTCGAGCCCAGGTGGCCCTCGAACGCCGGCTGGCCACCGCGACCTCCACGACACGCCTGGCCGCCACGCACCGCACGCTGACCGAACGCGTGCACGTCGCCGGCACGCCGCGCGATCGCTTCCTGGCGGGCTGGATGCGCGACCAGTGGGAGGCAGCGGGTCTGTCGGACCTCGAGCTCCTCGAGCACGAGGTCCTGCTCCCCTATCCCGTCACGGCGCACCTGGAGATCCTCGACGAGGCGGGCGGCGCACTCGAGCTGCTCGAACCCAGGCTCGATGGCCGGTCGTTCTCGGACGACCCTGTCGCGCACCCGTTCCATGCGTACAGCGCGTCGGGCGAGGTGACGGGCGAGCTGGTGTACGCCGGCGAGGGGAGGTCCTCGGACTTCGACTGGCTCGCGGCCCAGGGCATCGAGGTGCGGGGCCGCGTGGTGCTGATCCGTCACTCCGACCCGTACAGCTACCGCGGCGCCAAGGTGTTCGCGGCCGAGGCCCACGGCGCGGCCGCCGTGCTCACCTTCACCGATCCGGCCGACGACGGCTTCCCACGCGGCGCACCGTATCCGGAGGACCGCTGGGCCACTGAGCGCACCGTCCAGCGGGGAGCCGTGGCGTACGACTTTCTCGTACCGGGGGATCCCCTCACACCGGGCTGGGCATCGACGGCGGATGCGCCCCGTCTCGCGCCCGAGGCGGCACCGGCGCTGCCGGGCATCATCAGCCTGCCCATTCCTGTTGCGGCCGCGACGCGGTTGCTTGCCGCGGCCGCAGGTCCTGAGGCGCCGCCTTCGTGGCGCGGCGCCCTGCCCGTTCCCTACCGCGTCGGTCCGGGCGCACGCGTACGCGTCGGCGTCGAGAACGACGCCGAGGTGCGCCCCATCTGGACGGTCACCGGACGCCTGGTCGGCAGCGAGCAGCCTGATGAGTGGGTGATTGTCGGCAACCACCGTGACGCCTGGACGTTCGGCGGCGCCGACCCGTCGAGCGGGACCGCCGTCCTGATGGAACTCGTGCGTGTGCTGGGCCAGGAGGCGGCCGCCGGCTGGCGGCCGAAACGCACCATCGTCTTCGCGAGCTGGGACGCGGAGGAATACGCCTCGATCTCCTCGACCGAGTGGGGCGAGCAGTTCGCCGATGCGCTGACGTCGTCTGCGGTGGCGTACCTGAACGTGGACAGCGCAGTCACGGGCGATGCCTTCCGCGGCGTGGCGTCGCCGACTCTTGCGCGGCTGTTGGCGTCGGCGGCTGGCGTACGGGAGACCTCGATCGGACGTAGTCCCGGAGGGGGCTCGGACTATGGCGTCTTCCTCAATCACCTGGGCATCCCGATCGTCGATATGGGCTTCAGCGGCCGCTGGGGCCTCTATCACTCGATGTACGACAACCACGACTGGGTGGCGCGCCTCGCCGATCCGGGCTTCGTACGGCACGGGCAGCTCACACGGATCTGGGGCGCGCTGGCGACCCGACTGGCCAACGCCGACGTCCTGCCGCTCGACTACGCGGAGTACGCGCGACGCATCGATGAATTCGTGGAGGAGGTGGGGCGCCGGCGGCCCCGCGGCGGTGCGCCCGTCACACCCGAAGACCTGGCACTCCTCGCGCTCGCCCAGGCGCGGTTCGCCGCGGCAGCCCGCGGGATCACGACGCGTGCGCACGAGGCGCTGACCCAGGGTGACCGTTCGGTCGTCGCGCGCGTCAACGATGCACTGCGACTGGGCGAGCGCGCCTTGCTCGATACCGATGGCCTCCCCGGACGATCCTGGTACCGCCATCTCGTGTTCGCGCCCCGCTTCTCGTACGAGCCGGAGATCCTGCCCGGGGTGAGCGCCGCGATAGAGACGGGATCGACCGCGGCGGTGACGCACGAGGTGCGCCGGCTGGCCGCGGCGCTGGACCGGGCCGCCGCTGCGCTCGTCCACTGAGCCCGGTGCTGCGCCGCACGCCTCAGAAGCTGTCGCCGTGCCAGTAGAAGGCTTCGCCTGGCCTCAGGGTCGGCACGGTGGCCTCATCGAGGCTGCGCAGCATGAGGAGCGAGCCGACGGCGCGGCCGCGTTCGGCGATGCGAAGCTGGGGCGGCACCGGGAATCCCGCCGGCCACCACGCCTTGATGACGGCCGGACGGGCACGCGGATCCCTCGCCACGAGGCTCTCGAGCATGGCACCGAGGCGGGCGCCGGCCGGGTCCCGGTCTCCGGCATCCTCGATCGTCCAGCCGTGCCGATTGACCGACAGTACGACGAACGCCACGGCGCTCGCGCCTTCCTCCGCCACGAAGAACTCGAGCTGCCGCAGCCCTGGAGGGCCGAGGCCAGCCAGCAGCCGCTTGCGGACGAGCGCGTGGTGGATCCAGGCGGCGTCCTTCTGCAGGGCGAACCTCGCCGACCCGGCCCGGGTGCCGTGCATCGCCGCGATGTCCAGCAGATCGCGCTCGGCGCCCGCGCGGACCAGCATCGCAGGCGCCCCCCCGGTATGGTCCACGGCGAGCGTCACCTCGTCGAGCGCCACGGCCTCGAATCCGAGGCGCTCGTAGAAGGATGGGCCAATCTCCGAAAACAGGCCTGCGAGCCGGACACCCGCCTGTCGCTCCTGTTCGAGAAGCTGCTCGACGAGCATGGACGCGTAGCCGCGGCCGCGCAGGGCGGCGGGCGTGTGCACGGCGCCCAGCCCGCACAGCCGCACCGCCGTCCCGTCGAGCACGGCGTCGAAGCGGTACCGCTTGACGCTCGCATGCACGTGACCATCGCCGTCGGCCAGGACCAGGAGGCGCAGGCGCTCGCGGGCCCACGGCGTGCGAAGCGTGGCCTGATTCCATCGGACGTACGACGCCCGGTCGAGCCCCTCGCCCCAGACGGACCAGGTGTCGTCGAGGATTGCGGAGATCTGCGCCTCGGTGGCCGGCTGCAGGCTGAGCGCGCTCATGCCAATGGCGCCGCCGGGAGATCGGTGTCCGGGCCCCTGGCGGGCACGGTGGAGCGTGCACGGGTCCCACGGAACGCTGATGCCGCTCTTCGCGTAAGATGAACCCGCGTCGGGTCGCCAGCTCGCGGCCTCGATTCCCGGAAGGACACGTCCGTGAGTGACACCCGCCCGTCAGACCGCCACGTCGGCGACGCGCTCGGCATGATCGAAACGCGCGGCCTCATCGGCATGATCGAGGCCGCCGACGCCATGCTGAAGACCGCCAACGTGGAACTCGTCAGCTGGCAGAAGGTGGACGCCGGCCTGGTCACCGCCCTCATCAGGGGCGACGTGGGATCGGTCAAGGCCGCCACCGATGCCGGTGCGGCAGCCGCACGACGGGTCGGGGAACTGGTCGGGGTACACGTCATCGCCCGGCCTGCCGACGACCTCGAGACAATCTTTCCGATCCGCTGACCCGCCGGCGCTTTTCGCGCGCCTCGAGCGGCCGCAGGGCGGGTCCGTCCTCCATCAGCAGGGGCTGCGTGGGCTCCTCGAGATCGTAGAGCCGGCCGTCGTCGGTGCGGGCGTAGATGCGGTCGCCTCCGATCAGCACGGTGAGCGCGCCTCCCTCTCCGATCGCTTCGTAGAGCCGCACGCCGAACACGTCGCGCAGGGACGACAGCAGGCGGCGGATGCGCGGGATGGTGAAACCCTTGCGCCGCAGATCGGCCAGCACCTGCAGTTCCAGCACATCGAGCGGCGTGTAGCGGCGCTCGGTGAATCCCCCGGCGCTCGTGCGCTGCGAGCTGATGGCCGAGGCGAAGAGCCGCTTGGCATCCCACCACTGCAGCTGTCTCGCGGTGAGCCCGGTCAGGCTCGCGACCTCCCGCGACGAATAGTACCGCTTCAGTTTCACGGCTTCTGGGCCGCAGGGAAGCGGCTGCCCGCCATGAGGGCGAGGCCGTCGTCGTGCACGCTGCCATCGCCGTCGCACATGAGCGTGGCGAGCACGTGAGCCGTGAGCGGCGCCAGCAGCACGCCGCTGCGATAGTGCCCCGTCGCACGGAATACACCCGGCAGGCCGGGCACCGGGCCCACGATGGGCAATTCGTCTGGCGTCGCAGGCCGGAGCCCCACGCGGACCTCCACGAGTTCGGCACCGTCCAGGCCCGGCAGGATGGCCTGCCCGCGCTCGAGCAGCATCCGTACGCCGGCAACCGTCGCCCGCTCGTCGAACCCGACGTCTTCCACCGTGGCACCGAGCAGCAGGGACCCGTCGGCCCACGGCACCAGGTAGCAGCCGTTACCCCACGTCACGTGTCGAAGCAGGTCTGGAGCCGCGCGCAGATGGAGGAGCTGGCCGCGTATCGGTCGAACCGGCACGCCGGGCACCGGCCCGAGCGGTGCGCCCGACCAGCTGCCCGTGGCAACCACCGCGGCATCGCTGACCCAGCGGCTGTCGGCCGTCACCACGCGCACCCCGGCACCGGTCGGCTCGAGCGCCAGCACCGTGTCCCTGACGACCACGCCCCCGCGCATCTCGACCGCCGCTGCCAGCGCCGCCACGAGGTCCGAAACACTGACATAGCCGTGCTGCGGCAACAGGAGGGCCCCGCACACCCCGTGCGACAGGGACGGGTCGGCCCGGCGCACCTCGGACGCGCCGAGGAGGCCATGGGGCACACCCTCGCCCGCGAACCGGCGCGCCAGGGCGTCGAGCACCGTGAACTCGGCCGCATCGGTGGCCACCTGCAGAGTGCCGCACCGGCGATACTCCACCGGCGCGCCAGTGACCGTCCGGAGCCGGGCGATGAACTCGTCGTAGCGCCCGATTCCGCGCACGCCGAGGTCCAGCAGGTCCGGGTGCTGCCCTTCGATATAGGGCGCGAGCATGCCGGCCGATGCCTGGGTCGCGCCCAGGCCCCGGCCCCGCATGTCCACCAGCCGGACGGCGGCACCCCGCAGTGTGAGTTCGTGCGCAAGGGCCAAGCCGACGATGCCGGCACCCACGATCGTGACGTGCACGGCATCGATTGTAGTGCCCGGACAGCGAAATCAACCCGGGCGGGCAGGCCGGACGGCAGACGGGACGAGCCCCGGGCGGGGGCCTTGCGCCGCTGTCTCCGCGATGCGACACCGGCGAGGGCACGAAACCCGACGAGAGGTGCCGATTGCACCCGTAGCGTGCATACTTCGCAGGCACGGCCCTTGCTCGAACGGACCGCCGAGGAGAACGGATATGGAGATCAGCAGGACAGCGATGGGAGTGCTCGCCGCCGTCTGTGTCTCGGCAGGAGCCGGGGCGGCGTATCTGGCGCTGCGCGGACCCGAAGCGGCCGCCTCCGGCCCCGGTGTCACGCTCAACGCTCCGGGCATCACAGCCGGGGAGGAGCTGCCCGGCGACGCCTCAGTTGGAACCCCCACGCCCGTCGAGGCCTCCGCCACGGCCCCCTCACCGCAGCCCACCACGCAGCCACGCGCCACGGCGGGCGTGCGCCGCTCCCCCGGTGCCACCCGAACGGTCCCCTCCCCCGCGCCCTCCGTCGCGAACGCGCCCAGCACTCCAGCCGGGTCGGTTGCGGAGCGGGCGCCGGCTGAACCGGTCATCGAAGACGTCGCGCTCGAATCCGTGGAACGACGCCTCCCGGATGCGGGCCTTGCCCAGAGCGCTCGTGCCGAGATCTCCGACGAGGTTTCCGCGCGGAGCGACGAGCCCCGCTTCGAGGAATACGTGATCGGCGCGGATTCGG
The DNA here is from genome assembly GCA_050185275.1 of Vicinamibacterales bacterium. Lineage (GTDB taxonomy): Bacteria > Acidobacteriota > Vicinamibacteria > Vicinamibacterales > UBA2999 > JABFRY01. Next base: position 238,378 of record JBFWZN010000008.1, read on the forward strand.
TGATTGGCGTGCAGCTCGACTCCACCGTGTCGACCGAGACCGCCGAGGTCGAGGATCGCGTCGTGGCCCACGTGACGCGCGACCTGCGGGTCGGCGCGCGGGTCGTGGTCCCGGCCGGCTCGAGGGTCCGCGGGGAGGTCACCCTCGTGGAGCGTGGCGGCCGCATCCGCGAACGGGCCAGGTTGGCCATCCGCTTCTCGCAGATCGAGTTGGCCGACGGCAGCCGGATCGCCCTCGACACCGACCCGATCTACCGCGAAGGCGGTGGCCAGGGCCGCGAGAGCGCCGCCAAGATCGGCGGCGGCGCCATCGGCGGGGCGATCATCGGTGGCCTGCTGGGTGGAGCGAAGGGTGCGGTCATCGGTGGAACCGCCGGCGCGGGAGCCGGCACCGCCGCGGCAATGGCCGGGCAGCGCAGCGCTGTGGCGATCACGGCGGGCACGCCCCTCACCATCCGGGTCCTGAGCCCGGTCACGGTGACGCTCGAGCCCTGAGCCGGCGCCGCCTTGTGAAGGCTCCGCCCTCTGAAGACGTGCCGGGCACGTCGGGAACCGGGCCTCGGGGCCCGGTTCCTGCGTACGGCGGCGGCCGCACACCGTCTTCTGATACCAGTGGGTTCCCCGGCCGGGTAAGATGCACGCGGAGGAACACCCCATGCGCACACGTTGGATCGCGGTCGCTGCCCTGGCCCTGCTGGCCGGAGTCACGGCCACCGCACAGGTGACCAAGCAGGAGATGGCCGGCATCAACAACTTCTCGCGCGTCGATGCCACGGTGGGATGCGGGGGCGCCACGGCGCCTGAGGCCATGGCCGGGTTGAAGCGCGAAGGGTTCGCCGCGGTGATCAACCTGCGGCAAGCCAGCGAGCCCGGCGCCGACGTCGAGGCCGGCAAGGCCGCCGCTGAGGCGGCGGGGCTGACCTACATCCATCTACCCTTCAACGGCGGGTCCCCCGACCCTGCCGTCGCCGATGCCTTCCTGGCCGCCGTTTCCGCGCCCGCCAATCAGCCCGTCTACGTCCACTGCGCCTCGGCCAACCGGGTGGGCGCACTCTGGATGATCAAGCGCGTGCTGCAGGACGGCTGGGCGATCGAGCGCGCGCGGACCGAGGCCCAGGCCATCGGGCTGGCCAGCGCGCGGCTCGACGAGTTCGCCGTCACCTACATCAACGCACACCGGTAAACGCGGTCCGGCCATGGACCCGTCCGAGTTCCGGCGACACGGGCACGCCCTCGTGGACTGGGTGGCCGACTACCTGTCGGGCACCCAGCGTCCCCCGGTCCTCGCCCGTGTCGCGCCAGGGGCAGTCGAAGCGGCGCTTCCGGATGCGGCTCCGGAAGAGCCTGAGTCGTTCGACGCCATCATGGCCGACATCGACCGCGTGATCGTTCCCGCCCTCACCCACTGGAATCACCCGGGATTCTTCGCCTACTTCGCCACCAGCGCGAGCCCGCCGGGTGTGCTGGCCGAACTGCTGGCCGCGGCGCTGAACCAGCAGGCCATGCTGTGGCGCACCTCACCGGCTGCCACCGAGCTCGAGGCGGTCGCCACGGGATGGCTGCGACGTCTGCTCGGCCTGCCGGCGCCGTTCGAGGGCGTGATCTACGACACGGCCTCCGTCTCCACGCTGCACGCGCTTGCCGCGGCACGCCAGGTGGCCATGCCCGGCGTGCGCACGCACGGACACTCCGGAACCGGGCGCGTGTACTGCTCCGAGCAGGCGCACTCGTCGGTGGACAAGGGCGTGGCGCTGCTCGGGTTCGGGCTGGAAGGCGTCCGTCGTATCGCGGTGGACGCGGCGTTCGCCATGCAGGCCGATCGGCTGGCGGCGGCCATTGCCGAGGACCGGGCGGCCGGCCATGTGCCCGTGGCCGTCGTGGCCACGATCGGCACGACCGTGACGACCAGCAGCGACCCGGTCGCAGCCATCGCGGACATCTGCCGCCGTGAAGGGCTCTGGCTGCACGTCGATGCCGCCTATGCCGGGCCCGCCGCGATGCTGCCCGAGCGGGCGGCGGCGTTCGACGGCTGGGACCTGGCCGACTCGGTCGTCACCAACCCGCACAAGTGGCTCCTCACACCCTTCGACCTCAGCGTCCTGCTGTGCAGGCGCATGGACGTGGTACGCGAGGCGTTTTCCGTCGTGCCCGACTACCTGCGGACGGCCGACGGCGACGTGAAGAATCTGATGGATACGGGCATCCAGCTCGGTCGGCGGTTCCGCGCCCTGAAGCTGTGGATGGTGCTGCGCTCCTACGGTTCCGCGGGCATCCGGGAGATGCTGCGCGAGCACATGCGGCTGGCCCGCCTCTTTGCCGACTGGGTCGATGCGGACGCCGGCTTCGAACGGCTGGCGCCGGTCCCGTTCAGCGTCGTCTGCTTCCGGGCCTGCCCGGCCAGCCTCCGCGGCGACGCGGAGGGGCTCGACCGTCTCAACGAGCGCCTGCTCGACCGCGTGAACGCGACCGGCGAGATCTTCCTGTCGTCGTCGCGGCTGCGGGGGGTCGTGACTCTGCGCCTTGCCGTCGGCAACTTCCAGACGCGCCTCGAGCACGTGGCCCGCGCCTGGGAACTCCTCAGACGGGAAACCGCCCGCCTGCTCACGGCCGCGTGAGCGGCGTGCCGCGGCCTGTCGGCCGGAGGCCTGCCGGGCCCGGTCGCGTCCCTAGCGCCCGGGGCGCTCGGTTCGCTCGGGGTGCACGACACGCCATGCCTCGACCCAGCGTCCGTCATCGTCGGCCAGCGCCACACACCCGTGCACGGGGAAGTGCACCTCGGCACCGCTGACGCCGGTCAGCAGCGCGAGAAGGGCGGGCAGATGCGGCATGTGACCCACCACCACGATGTCGCGTGTCTCGCCGGCCAGGCGGTCGCGCATCCACTCCGGAGGGTCCGCGGGCTGCAGCCCGCGCTCGGCCCCGAACGCCGCGAGGGGATTGCAGGCGAGCCACACGGCCTCGGCCGTCTGCCGGGCACGCAGCTTGCCGCTGTGCCAGATGGCGTGGGGCTTCAGCCCCTTGTCCGCCATCGCGTCGGCCAGGACCTTCACGTCGTCCAGGCCCTCGGCCGAGAGCGGTCGGGTGGGATCGACGTCGGGCCCCACCGCGGGCCCGTGGTGCACCAGAACGACCATGTGCCCGCAATGCTATACTTTTGCGTTTCGTGGGGCGCGGCGATTTTCCCGACTTGATGGGCCGCGTCTCTGGCTTTGCGCCCGCGCAAGCTATCTAAGTCGTGAGGCAGGGACCCGCGGCTCAGGCAGCGGGCTTTTTTTTGCCCTGAAGGAGCACCATGTCGCGCTACACGTTCACGTCTGAATCGGTGTCGGAGGGACATCCCGACAAGGTCTGCGACTACGTTTCCGACTCGATTCTCGACGCCTGCCTCGAGCAAGACCCCGCGAGCCGCGTCGCGTGCGAGACGCTCTGCAAGAGCGACACGGTCGTGGTGGCTGGTGAGATCACGACAAACGCGACATTCGACTACGACGCGGTGATCCGGCGCGCGGTCAAGGACATCGGCTACACCGACACCACCGAGCCGTTCTGCGACACCACGCTCAAGATCATCTCCCTCATCACCCAGCAGTCCAACGAGATCAGCCAGGGCGTGACCGCGACGACCAGCCTGAGCGGCGACCAGGGCGCCGGCGACCAGGGCATCATGTTCGGCTATGCCACGGACGAATCCGCGGAGATGATGCCGCTGCCGATCCTGCTGGCCCACAAGCTCACCAAGGGCTTGGCCGACGACCGCAAGTCGGGCAAGGTGGACTTCCTCAGGCCCGACAGCAAGTCGCAGGTGTCGGTGCTCTACGACGGACACCAGCCCAGGGAGGTGACCGCCGTGGTGGTCTCCACCCAGCACACGCCGGCCGCCGACCAGAAGCGCATCACGGAATACGTGCGAGAGGATCTCGGCCCGCGCGTGCTCGGCGACTGGTGGCAGCCTGGCGTCTCGCTGTTCGTGAACCCGACCGGCAGCTTCACGCACGGCGGACCATCGGCTGACGCCGGCGTCACGGGCCGCAAGATCATCGTGGACACCTACGGCGGCTGGGGCCGCCACGGCGGCGGCGCCTTCAGCGGCAAGGACCCGTCGAAGGTGGACCGCAGCAGCGCCTACTTCTGCCGGTTCGTGGCCAAGCAGCTGGTGGCCGCCGGGCTCGCCCGCATGGCGGAAATCCAGGTGGGCTACGCCATCGGCATGGCACAGCCCGTCTCGGTGAAGGTGGACACGTTCGGCACGGGCGACGAAGCCGCCGCCGCCGAGTTCGTGAAGACGTTCGACTTCCGGCCACGGGCCATCATCGACCGTCTGGAACTGCTCCGGCCGATCTTCCGCAGCACCACCAACTACGGGCACTTCGGCCGCCCGGGCCTTCCGTGGGAGGCCGTCGTGAAGGCCGCCGCGGTGGCAGGCTAGCGCGATCTTCGCGTCGCTCCTCAGGGCACGTCGTCGCGAAGCACCTCGCGCGGCGTGCCCGTCCTCACCACCGATCCCCCCTCCAGCACGACCACCTCGTCGGCCACGGCGGATACCTCCGCCGGAGTGTGCGTGACGTAGACCATCGGCAATCCCAGTTCGTCGCGGGCCCGCAGCAGTGCGTCGATGATCTGTCCGCGCCGCGGCAGGTCCACGGCCGAGAGGGGCTCGTCGAGCAGGAGCACCTCGGGCCGGCGCCAGAGCGCCCGGGCAATGGCGACACGCTGCCGCTCCCCCCCGGACAGGGACGCGGCGGAGCGGGTCAGGATGTGGTCGATGCCGAGCCATCCCGCAATGACGTCCGTGCCCGGTCCCGGTCGCGCACGCTCGCCGTACTCGATGTTCTGTGTCACGTCGAGGTGGGGGAAGAGCAGCACGTCCTGCGGTACGTACCCGACGCTCCGGTCACGCGCGGGGACGCGCACGCCGGCGTCCGAATCGAGGAGGACACGACCATCGATCACCAGCCGGCCGCGCGCCGCCGGTCGCAGGCCGGCCAGCGCCTCCACGATGGACGTCTTCCCGGATCCCGATGGGCCGAACAGGGCCAGTGCCCTCGCATCGCTTCGAATGCCGACGTCGAGTGTGAACGCGCCCTGCCGCAGGCGCAGCCGGACCTCGAATCGCGCCATCTCAGGCAGCCCTGACCAGACGGTTCGACACCGCCACGGCCGCGAACGAGAGCAGCACCGACGTGGCGAGCAGGGCGGCCACGACGGCCGAGTCTCCTGTCTCGATGGCCGAGTAGAGTCCCACGGCCAGCGTGCGGGTGCGCCCGGGAATGCTGCCGGCGACCACGATCGTCGCGCCGAACTCTCCGAGCGCACGTGTGAACGCAAGCAGTGCGCCGGCCAGGATGGTCCGCGAGGCCAGCGGAAGGGTGACGGTGCGGAACACCCGCCACGGTGACGCGCCGAGCGTCTCGGCCACCTGCTCGAAGCGTCGCGTGCCCTGTTCGAAACCCGCGCGGGCCGTGCGCACGAGCAGCGGCAGGCCCATCACGGCCATGGCCACGACCACCGCCGCGGGCGAGAAGACCACGTCGATGTCCAGCGACTCGAGCAGCGGGCCGAGGGGGCCCCGCCGGCTGAAGAGCCACAGGAGCATCAGGCCGGTGGCCACCGGCGGCAGCACCAGCGGCAGCGAGACGAGGGTCTCCACGACGGAGCTGCCCGGGAAGCGACGGCGGGCCAGCACCCAGGCCAGCGCAACGCCAGGCACCAGCATGACCGCCGTGGCGACCAGGGCGGCGAGCAGGGTGAACCCCGCGATGCCGAGCACCTCGGGAGGCAGGCCCGGCATCCCGTTACCGCCCCCCGGCCGGGGTGGCCGGCCCCACCACGATGAACCCGGCGGCTTCGAAGTGCCGGCGCGCCTGGGATCCCTGAAGGTGTGCCAGCAGGGCCCGGGCGGCCGCACGGTGTGTTCCGGCCCGCACAAGGGCGGCCGGGTACACGATGCGTGGCCCGACGCTGACAGGAATCGACAGCGCCAGCCGCGCCCGCCGGGCAATGGCCGCATCGGTGCGGTACACGATGGCCGCGTCGGCGGCACCGGTCTCGACGGCCGCCAGCGCCAGGCGGACGCTGCCGGCGGGCACGAGGCGTGGCACGAGCACGTCCCAGAGGCCCTCCTGCTCCAGGTACTGACGGGCGTAGGCGCCTGCAGGAACCGCCGCCGGATCCCCCACCGCGATCCGCGCAAACGACGGGTCCGTCAACTCGTGCACCGACGCGAGGGTGCGCGGCCTGTCGTCGGGCACGACGACGGCCAGGCTGTTCGACAGCAGCGACACGCGACTGCCCGGCACGAGGTCGGACCCCACGCGCTCCATCTGGGCCTCGTCGGCGCTGACGAACAGATCGGCGCGGGCGCCCGCCGCAATCTGGCGCGCGAGCACGTTGGACGCCGCCAGGTTGAGCACGACCCGCGCCCCTCCGCCGGCTTCGAAGTCCGAGACAATCGGCCGCAGCACGTCGGACAGACTCGCGGCCGCGAACACCACCACCTCCGCCTGCTGGGCCGACGCCGCACCCTGCGGCAGGACCAGCAGGACCACCGACAGGGCCACGAGCATCCAGCTGGCGCTAGGACGGGTGGCGATCGGACGGGTGGCGATCGGACGGCTGGCGCGAGGACAGCTGACACTGCGGCAGGCGACGCCGGGGCGCCACGGCACGGGTCGGGGGGCACGTCCGGGTCCCGCGGCGGGGCGCTCGTGCCGCGTCATCACACGCATGGTCACAATTTAGTATCGTTTAAACCGATTCGTGACTCGAAAAAAGCCGATCTTCAGACAAGCATGGCAAGGGCCCGTGTGCGGACTCGGCGGGTAGGCGCACGCGTGGCTTGCGGAGGTCTCGGAGTTTCGGCTAATCTCAGTGCGCTGTGGTCGTCTCCAGGCACGCGCACCGGCATATCCATTCTCACCGTTCCGGCCATCATGCCGGCCACACGGCGGATCTGCGCGCGCGACGGGACTAGGACCGCATCACCCGGACACCCGAACGCAGGCAGCCCCGCCGAACGACTGGCGGGGTTTTTTGTTGTACTGCGCCTCGCGTGACCCTGGGTCGTGCGGGCGGCAGGGCACGCAGACGGAACTGACACTATGGACTTCTCGAAACTCGACGGACTGATCCCCGCGGTCGTGCAGGACCACCAGAGCCACGAGGTGCTGATGGTGGGCTTCATGAACGACGAGGCGTGGGCGCTGACACGCGCCACCGGCTACGTGACGTTCTTCAGCCGGACGCGCAACACGCTCTGGACCAAGGGCGAGACCTCAGGCAACCGGCTCGCGGTCCGGGAGGTGTTCATCGACTGCGATGACGACACCGTGCTGATCAAGGCCGAGCGGCTCGGCGACGGCAACGTGTGCCACACGGGCGAACGCACCTGCTTCTTCACGCGCGCGGAGGGCGTGACCATCCCATGAAACTCAAGCTCGGCATCCCCAAGGGTTCCCTCCAGGACGCGACCGTCCAGCTGTTCGCGCGGGCGGGCTTCAACATCTACGTCAGCTCGCGCTCCTACTTCCCCACGATCGACGACGTGGAGATCGAGTGCATGCTGATCCGCGCGCAGGAGATGGCGCGCTACGTGTGCGACGGCGTGCTCGACGCGGGCCTCACCGGCCAGGACTGGATTGCCGAGCACCGCCTGGGCGACCAGGAGCGGCACGACGTGACGCCGATCGCCGACCTCGTCTACTCGAAGCAGAGTTTCGGCAAGGTCCGATGGGTGCTCGCGGCGCCGGAGGAGTCTCGCTATCGGTCGGCCGCCGACTTCGAGGGCGCGACCATCGCCACCGAACTGGTGCGCGTGACGAAGGACTACTTCGCGAAGCTCGGCGTGAAGGTGAAAGTCGAGTTCTCGTGGGGTGCCACCGAGGTGAAGCCGCCCGTGCTCTGCGATGCCATCGTCGAGGCCACCGAGACGGGTTCGACGCTGCGCGCCAACCGCCTGCGGATTCTCGACACGGTGATGGAGAGCAACACCCAGCTCATTGCCAACAGCGCCGCCTTGGCCGACCCGTGGAAGAAGACCAAGATCGAGAACATCGCGCTGCTCCTGCGGGCGGCCATCGAGGCACAGGGTCGTGTGGGCCTGATGCTCAACGTCCGTCGCAACGACCTCCAGGCCATCCTCGCGCTGCTGCCCGCCCTCCAGAGACCCACGCTGTCCGCCCTGAGCGACGAGGAGTGGGTTGCCGTCAACACGATCATCGACGAGCGTTCGGTCCGCGACCTCATCCCGAGGCTGAAGGCCGCCGGCGGCGAGGGGATCGTCGAATATCCGCTGAACAAGATCGTGCTGTAGTCCGGCCGGACTCGGGGGAAACCAGGGTGAGGATAGTCAGTTCGAGGAACCAGGCGGCGGTGGCGGCGTTGCTCGCGCCCGAGCGGGTGCGCGATGCGGCCACCGAGTCGCGCGCGGCCCGCATCGTGCGCGACGTCCGGACAGGGGGCGACAGCGCCCTGCAGCGCTACGCCCGCACGCTCGACGGCCTCAAGGGGTCGATCGAGGTCTCCGCCGACGAGATCGACGAGGGAGTGCGGCAGACGCCCGCACCCGTACGCCGGGCGATCCGCGAGGCCGCCCGCCACATCCGCGCCGTGGCCAGGCGGCAGGTTCCGAAGGGCTGGCGCCTCACCGTCGCGCCGGGCGTGCGTGTCGAACAGCGTGTCGTGCCGCTCGACCGCGTGGGCTGCTACGTGCCGGGTGGACGCTATCCACTGCCCTCGTCGCTGCTGATGACCGCCATCCCGGCGGTGTGCGCCGGCGTGGCGGACGTGGTGGCGGCCTGTCCCCGCCCGGAACCGGCGGTGCTCGCCGCCGCGCGCGAGGCTGGCGTCAGCCGGCTCTTCAGGGTGGGTGGTGCCCACGCCGTGGCCGCACTGGCCTACGGCACGGCCACCGTGCCACGCGTGGACAAGATCGTGGGACCGGGCAACCGCTGGGTCGCGGCGGCCAAGGCGCTGATCAGCGCCGACTGCGGCATCGACTTCTACGCGGGCCCGACCGAGATCGTCATCGTGGCCGCCCGGGGTCCCGCGGCATGGATCGCGGCGGATCTCGTCGCACAGGCGGAACACGACCCCGACGCGAGGGCGGTGCTCATCACCCCGAGCGAGGCACTGGCCCGGCGGGTCGCCGCGGCCGTCGCCGGGCAAGTGCCCGCCGAGGGGCCCGCAGCCGAGGCGCTCGCAGCGCACGGCGGCATCATCGTCACCACGTCCATGGACGAGGCCATCGGGCTCGCGAACGCGGCGGCGCCCGAACACCTGGTCGTGGAGACCGAGGCGCTCGCCCGCCGCGTCCGGTGCGCGGGCTCGCTCTTTGTGGGCCCCTGGTCCGCGCAGGTGGCGGGCGACTACGCCATCGGCTCGAACCACGTCCTGCCGACGGCGGGCGCGGCGCGCGTGCGTGGAGGGCTCTCGGCCGCTGATTTCGTGCGGCAGATCACCGTGCAACGACTGACGGCCGGCGGCCTCAGACGCATCGCCGCGACCGTGACGACGCTGGCGGACGCGGAGGGACTGGTAGCCCACGCCGGCTCGGTCCGACGACGTCTCGGCGGACGGTGACGATGACGGGGTTGCGCCTGCACATGAACGAGAACACCGGCGGGTGTTCGCCCCGCGTCGTCGAGGCGATCCGCGGGATGCAGGCCACCGACCTGGCCCTGTACCCGGAGTACGGTCCCTATACCGAGGCGTGTGCCCGGCATTTCGGCGTCCCGCCCGAGTGGGTGCTCCTCACCAACGGCCTCGACGAGGGCGTGCTGCTCACGGCCCTGGGGCACATCGCGCGCGAACGGGCGTTCGACGCCGAGGTCATCATTCCGGTCCCGGCGTTCGACTCCTATCCCTGGGCGACGGCGGCGGTGGGCGCCACGCCCGTCCGCGTCCCGGCCGGTGACGACTTCGCGTTTCCCGTGGCAGCCGTCCTCGAGGCCATCACGCGGCGGACGCGCCTGGTCTTCCTGAACACGCCGAACAATCCCACCGGCAGGCTCATCGCGCGGGACGACCTTGTCCGGGTGGCCGAGGCCGCCCCCCATGCGGCGATCCTGGTGGACGAGACCTACATCGAGATTGGCGGCACGTCGTTTCTGCCCGACCTGCCCCGCCATCCCAACGTGATCGTTGGGCGCAGCTTCTCGAAGGTCTATGGCCTGGCCGGGCTCCGCATCGGGTGCCTCATCGGCCACCCCGACATCCTGCAGCCGGTACGGGCGGTGACGCCGCTCAAGAACGTCAACCACGTCGCGCTGGTCGCGATGCGGGCCGCCCTGGACGACCACGCCTTCGCGAGCCAGTACATCTCGGAGGTCCGGGCCTCGCGCCAGATCGTCTACGCCACCTGCTCGAGGCTGGGCCTGCGGTACTGGCCGAGCGAGGGCAACTTCGTGTTGCTGGAGGTCGGCGACCCCGTGCGACCCGTTCTCGATGCGCTGCAGGCCGCGGGCCTCACCGTACGCGACCGCTCGACGGATCCGTACTCGCCCGGGTGCCTCCGGGTGACCACCGGCATCACGACGCACACACAGGCGGCCATGGACGCCCTCGAATCCGCCCTCGCCGGGAGACAGCCCTCATGAGCGCACGCGCACGCAGCGCCCGGTTCGACCGGCGCACCACCGAAACGCAGATTGCCGGACGACTCGTCATCGACGGGGGCGGTCGGTACCAGGTGTCCACGGGCATCCGGTTCCTCGACCACATGCTGGAGCTGTTCACGCGGCATGGCGGCTTCGACCTGACGCTCGACGCCACGGGCGACCTCGACGTGGATCAGCACCACACCGTGGAGGACATCGGCATCAGCCTGGGCGAAGCGGTTCTGGCGGCGCTCGGCGACCGGAAGGGCATCAACCGGGCCGGATACTTCCTCATGCCGATGGACGAGACACTCGCGATGGTGGCCATCGACCTGAGCGGTCGCCCCCACGCCGTGGTGGACCTCAAGCTGAAGGTGAAGAAGGTCGGCGATCTGCAGGCGGAGCTGGTGCACGACTTCTTCGACGGGTTCGCCACCGGCGCGCGCGCGAACGTCCACGCCAAGGTGCTCTACGGGCGCTCCAGCCACCACCACGTGGAGGCGGTCTTCAAGGCGTTCGCACGCGCCCTGCGGGTAGCCTGCTCCCGCGACGCGCGACTGGCCAGGATGCTTCCCAGCACGAAAGGTCTCCTGTGATCGCCCTCGTGGACTACGGCGCCGGCAACCTGACGTCGGTGCGCAAGGCGCTCTCTGCGCTCGGCGCGGAGTACCAGACCCCGGCCACGCCTGCGGCGTGCGCCGGCGTGAGGGGCCTCATCGTGCCCGGTGTCGGCCACTTCGATGCGACGCGCGCCCTCGACGACCGATGGCGAGCGGCCATCGTCGACGCGGTGCGGGCGGGCACACCGCTCCTGGGCATCTGTGTCGGCATGCAGTGGCTGTTCGAGGGCAGCGCGGAGGCGCCGGACGTGCCGGGCATCGGGCTGCTGCCAGGACGATGTGAGCGCCTGCAGGGGGACGGGGCCCGCCGCCTCAAGGTCCCGCACGTGGGGTGGAACAGCCTCGATGCGCCACCGGCGCCCGCCCGCACGCACCTGGGCTCCACGAGTCGCCTGATGAACGGGCTCGCTGGGGGATCGCAGGTGTACTTCACGCACTCGTTCGCCGCGCCGGTGACCGAGGACTGCGTGGCCGCGACCACCCACGTGGATACGTTCGCGGCGGCCGTGGAACGCGACCTCGTGTTCGGCGTGCAGTTCCACCCCGAGAAGTCGAGCGACGTCGGGCTGCACATGCTGGGCAACTTCCTGGCCGTGTGCGCGGGGGGCCGGTAATGCTCTCCAAGCGCGTCATCGCCTGCATGGACGTCCGCGACGGGCAGGTCGTCAAGGGCGTCAAGTTCCAGCAGCTGCAGCACGCCGGAGACCCGGCCGCGCTGGCCCGGCGCTACAACGTCGAGGGCATCGACGAGGTGGTGGTGCTCGACATCACCGCCACGCTCGAGTCGCGCCAGGCACTGGCGCGCACGATCCACGCCGTGGCGCAGGAGATCTTCCTGCCCCTCACCGTGGGCGGCGGCATCCGCTCGGAGGATGACGCGGCCACGGCCGTGGACGCCGGCGCCGACAAGGTCAGCCTCAACACGGCGGCGCTCCGCACGCCCGGCCTCATCACCACCCTCGCCAACCGCTACGGCAGCCAGGCCGTCATCGTGGCCATCGACGCCAAGCGGCACGGCGAACGCTTTGCGGTCTACGTCCGCAGTGGCACGACCGCCGCTGAGCGCGACGCGGTGGAGTGGGCGCGCGAGGCGGAGTCGCGCGGGGCTGGTGAGATCCTCCTGACCTCGATGGATCGCGACGGCACGCGGGCCGGCTTCGACTGCGAGCTCACCGCGGCCGTCTCCGAGGCCGTGAACATTCCGGTCATCGCGTCGGGCGGCGCCGGCGGGTTCGAGCACTTCGCCGAGGTGTTCACCAGGGGCGCCGCCGATGCGGCTTTGGCCGCCTCGATCTTCCACTACGCCGAGTCGAGCGTCTCCGATCTCAAGCAGTACCTGCGGCGGCAGGGAATTCCCGTGCGTCTCTGATCCCATGCTGATCCCGTCCATCGACCTCCAGAGCGGCCGCATCGTCCAGCTCGTCCAGGGTGACCGGCTGGCCCTCGCCGAAACCGATCCCGAGCCCTGGATCGCGAAGTTCTCCCGCTACCCTCGCGTCCAGCTGATCGATCTGGATGCCGCCATGGGGCGCGGCGACAACAGCGACATGGCGGCCGCGATCTGCCGCCGGCTGCCCTGCCGGGTCGGCGGCGGCATCCGCAGCGTCGAGCGGGCCGTCGCCGTCCTCGCCGCCGGCGCCCACGCCGTCATCGTGTCGTCGGCCCTCTTCCGGGACGGCGCCGTGGACACGGCGTTCGCCAAGACGCTGGCCGAGGCCGTCGGGCCCGAGCGGGTCATCTGTGCCGTGGACAGCCGCGAGGGTCAGGTCGTCATCCACGGCTGGAAGACGAAGCTGCCCATCACCGCCGTGGATGCGGTGCGGACCCTGGAACCCTGGTGCAGCGAATTCCTGTACACCCACGTGGACAAGGAGGGCCTGATGCAGGGCACCGACCTGGACGCCATCCTGGCGGTGCGGCACGCCACGAGCCGCCGCGTGACCGCCGCAGGCGGCATCACCACGCGCCAGGAGATCGACCGCCTCCACGCAGAGGGCGTGGACGCCGTCGTGGGCATGGCCATCTACACGGGCCAGCTCGCGCTCGACGACTAGTGCGTATGCGCCTAGGCGTCGGACTCCGAACCGCGAATCGCGCTCGGGCGGTCTGCGTGTCGAGGGGGGGCGGCGCTTGCCGGCCGCACCACGACCTGTTACGTTATCCGACGTAATCATTACGTGAGATGACGTAGTCCATGCAGAATCCCTTCGTCTACGGCGAGGTCGTGCCGGGTGACGCGTTCGTGGACCGCGAGCAGGAGCTGGATCGCCTGGTCACCGACCTGGCCGCCTGCCAGAAGGTCTTCCTCATCTCCCCGCGGCGGTATGGCAAGTCGTCCCTGATCCGGCAGGCACTCGCCCAGCTGGGGCGACGGGGCCTCCTCACCGTCGAGGTGACCGTCAGCAGCTACAGCTCCTACCTCGCCTTCCTCGAGGGCTACGCGCGGGCCCTCGCCGCCACCGAAACCCGATGGGACCGGGCGCGGCAGTGGCTGCGCGAGGCGCTGCCATCGGCGGACCCGCTCGTGCGACAGGAACCGGGCGATGGCACGAAGGGCCGCTTCTCCGTGACGTTTCCCGACATCGCGTCGGCACGGGAGGTCGGCCGCCTGGCGACCGAGGTATTCGCCCTGCCGGGCCAGCTCGCCGAGCAGCGCAAGCGTCCGGTCGTCGTCGCACTCGACGAGTTCCAGGCCATCGAAGGATTCAACGGGGGCAGCGTCGAGCATGCGCTGCGGGCCGCCGCCCAGGTGCAGCGCCAGGTGGGGTACGTGTTCGCAGGTTCGGAACCGAGCCTGATGGAGAAGATGATCGGCCCCAGGCGCCCTTTCTACAAGGCAGGGCCGGTGATGCGCCTCGAGCGAATCCCCCCGGACCTGTTCGCCGGCTTCATCGAGGACCGTTTCGCCCGGAGCGGACTGCGGCCGGAGGCCGGCCTCGGCGCCGCCATCGTGGAACTGGCGGGCAACCTGCCGTACGACGTGCAGCGCCTGGCGCACGAGACGTGGGACGACGTGCGGGCCTCGGGCGCCCGGCGCGCGACGCTCGACGACCTGCACCAGACGCTGGCGCGCATCCTGGGCGAACAGGACACTTTCTTCGAGGCCGTCTGGCAGCGGCTCACGCTCGCACAGCGTGCGGTGTTCCGCGCCGTCGTCCTGCGCAACGGTCGTGAGATCCTGGCGGCCTCCACGCGCAGCCGCTACCGCCTCGGCGGGCCATCGAGCGTCCAGGCGGCGCTGTCGGCGCTGGTCCGTCAGGACGTCCTCCTCAAGGAGGGGCAGAGCTACGTCGTGGTGGACGCGCTGCTGCGTGAATGGGTCGCGCGCCGGACCTTCTGAGACGGCATGCTCCAGTCCATCGGGCACAGGCTCGGACGGCGGCTCGGGCTCGACCGCCGGGAGCTTCGCGCCTGGGCGATGTACGACTGGGCCAACTCCGCGTTCCAGACCACGGTCATTACCGCCGTTTTTCCAGGCTTCTTCGCGGAGGTGGCGGCCGCAGGACTGCCGCCGGCGGTGGCCACGGCGCGCTTCGCGTGGGCCACGACCCTGGCGGTCACCATCGTCGCGATCACGGGCCCCTTTCTCGGCGCGCTCGCCGACTACCGGGGCAGCAAGAAGCGGCTGCTCGGCGTGTCGATGCTCGTCGGCATCGCGGCCACGCTGCTGATGGCCGGCATCGGGCGCGGCGAGTGGCTGTGGGCGGCGGCGCTGTTCGTGGCCGGGAACGTGGCGATTGCCACGAGCTTCATCTTCTACGACTCGCTCCTTCCCCACATCGCGGCCCCGGCAGAGATGGACCGGGTGTCCACGGCGGCGTACGCCATCGGGTATCTCGGCGGGGGCGTGCTGCTGGTGCTCAACCTCTCCTGGATCCTCAGCCCCACCACGTTCGGGCTCGCCGACACCCTGGCCGCCATCCGGCTGTCGTTCGTGAGCGTGGCAGTGTGGTGGCTGGTGTTCTCGCTGCCGCTCTTCCGCTGGGTTCGGGAGCCCGCCCGTGTGCTCGAGCACGACGAGACGGGCGCCGAGCAGCCGCTCCGCATCGCGTTCGTGCGGCTGGGAGAGACTTTCCGGGAACTGCGGGGGCTCCGGCAGGCCTTTCTGATGCTCGTGGCGTTCCTCCTCTACAACGACGGCATCCAGACCATCATCCGGATGGCCGCCATCTATGGCGCCGAGATCGGCATCGACCGCAACGCGCAGATCGCCGCCTTCGTCATCGTCCAGTTCGTGGGGGTGCCCTGCTCGTTCCTGTTCGGCGCCCTCGCCGGACGCATCGGGGCGAAGACCGCCGTGTTCCTGTCGCTCGCCGTGTACACCGGCATCAGCCTGCTCGGCTACTTCATGACCGAGGCGTGGCACTTCTTCGTGCTCGCCTTCCTGGTCGGCACCGTGCAGGGCGGCAGCCAGGCGCTGAGCCGCTCGATGTTCGCCAGGATGATTCCCCGGCACAAGTCGTCGGAGTACTTCGGCTTCTTCTCGGTCTTCGAGAAGTTTGCCGGCATCATGGGCCCCGCGCTCTTCGCCGCCTCGGTGACGGCGTTCGGTTCGAGCCGTGCGGCCGTGCTGTCGGTGATCCTGTTCTTCGTGGCCGGCGCCGCCGTGCTGAGCCGGGTGAACGTAGCGGAAGGCGAGCGTGCCGCGGCCGCCATCAGGCCCTAGCACCTATTGCGCCTCGGGGCGGCAGTCCGTTCAGGTCCTCCGGCGCGACGACGTGGGAAAACGATGCTCCAGGGCATTCCGTCGCTTCCCTTGCGGATCGCTTTCCAGGCTGCCGGTGTCACGTCGTGCGCAAGTCGGACCGGGACGGAGTGCTGCACGGAAGCGCACCTCGCGTGAGCGCGCGCCTGCCCCGGTCACGACGAGGTCTTGCTGGACCGCAGCGTCGCGAGGCCGACGATGCCCACGCCCCACACCAGCAGCGCCACCACCTGGGGCCACAGCACCTCGAGCCCGACGCCCTTCAGGAAGATGCCCCTGAGGATCACCAGGAAATAGCGCAGCGGGATGAAGAGCGTGAACGGCTGGACGGCCGCCGGCATGTTCTCGATGGGAAACACGAAGCCCGAGAGGAACACCATCGGGATCAAGAAGAAGAACGACGACGTGAACATCGCCTGCTGCTGCGTGTTCGAGATGGTCGAGACGAAGAGGCCCAGGCCGAGCGTGGAGAGCAGGAACACCAGGCACAGCACCAGCAGCAGGATGATGCTGCCCCGCAGGGGCACCTCGAACCATCCGAGCGCAACGGCGAGCACGAGCAGCACGTCGGCCATGCCCACCACGGCATAGGGCAGGAGCTTGCCGACCATCAGCTCCCAGCCGGCAATGGGCGTGACGTTGAGCTGCTCGAGCGTCCCCAGCTCCTTCTCTCGCACGATGGCCATCGACGACAGGTTCGTGGTGACGACCAGCAGGAGCAGGGCGAGGATGCCCGGAATCATGAAATCGCGGCTCACCAGTCCCGGGTTGAACCACACGCGCACGTCGGCGGACACGGCCGGTGTCCAGGGTTCCCCGCCCTCCCCCGCCAGTTCGCGCGCGTAGCCTGTCACGAGGCTTCCGGCGTACCCGAGGGCGACGTTGGTGGAATTGGCGTCGGTCCCGTCGGCAATCACCTGCACACGCGCGGGGGCGCCCTCGCGCACCCGTTCCCCGTATCCTGGCGGAATCGTCAGGGCCATCCAGGCCGTGCCGGTGTCGAGATACGCGTCCACCTCCGACACCGACGACAGGCCCTCCAGCACCACGAAGTTGTCCGACGCGTCGAAGCGCCGGACGAGTGCGCGGCTCTCGCTCGTGCGGTCGTGGTCGACGACCACCATCGGCACGTCCTTCACGTCTGTCGTCGCGGCATAGCCAAGCAGTGTCAGCTGGACGATGGGCGCCATGATGACGATTCCGAACAGCCTGGGGTCCTGGCGGAGTTCCAGGAACTCCTTCCACACCAGGTGCCCGATCCGCCTGAGCGAGCCGCCGCCCACCATGCTCACGCCCACTGACGCCTCAAACGGAGCGACGCCAGGCCCAGGAGTACCGCGGCGAACACCGCCAGCGCCACCAGCTGGGGCCAGAAGGCCGAGAGACCGACACCCTTGAGCACGATGGCCCGCAGGGCGACGAGGAAGTAGCGGGCCGGCACGAGGTAGGTCACCTGCTGCAAGGCCACCGGCATGCTGGCAATCGGGAAGATGAAGCCGGACAGCATCAGCGTGGGAAGGTAGGACGACAGGAGCGCGATCTGGAAGGCGACCTGCTGGGTCTCGGCCACGGTCGAGATCAGCAGGCCGATCCCGAGCGCTCCCACGAGGAAGAGCGCGATGGAGGCCACGAGCAGGGTCCAGGAACCCCGCATGGGCAGGTCGAACAGCAGCATCGAGAGCCAGACGATCCCGAGGGCCGAGACCAGGCCGATGGCGAAGTACGGCAGGGTCTTGCCCACCACGTAGGCCACGGGCCCGACCGGCGACATGCGGATCTGCTCCATCGTGCCGGCTTCCTTCTCGCGCACGATGGACAGCGCCGTGGACACCACCGAGGTGAGCATCGCGATGTAGGCGATGAGGCCCGGCACCAGGAACAGCGTGCTGCGCAGCTCGGGGTTGTACCAGACGCGCGGCTCCACCGTGAGCGACGGTGGCCGGGCCCGTCCGGCCCCCGAGGTCGTCATCGCCCCGACGTCCGTGGCCTGTCCGGACACCTGGCGCAGGCGCGCCTGCATCTCGTACCGGGTCGACTGCGCGGCGACGAGGGACTGGCCGTATCCCATGACCGTGGTCGCGGTGTTCGCGTTGTCGCCGTTGATGATGAGCTGTACCCGCGTCGGGCGGCCGGTGGCGGCGTCGTCCCCGAATCCCGCCGGTACCACGAGCACGGCCCTGGCCTCGTCGTGGTCGATGACGTCGTTCACCTCGCCGGATGCCGTGAGGTGGCCTACGAGCTGGAAGTAGCCCGAGTTGACGAAGGCCGCCACGAGTTCGCGGCTCGCGCTGGAGCGGTCCTGGTCGAGGACGGCCAGCCGGACGTTGCGGATGTCGAAGTTGAGCGCATACCCGTAGACGAGCAGGAAGAACGCGGGGACGAACAGCAGGATGAGGAGCGTGCGCCGGTCCCGGCCGATCTGGCGCATCTCCTTCACCCCGACGGCCACGGCGCTCCGCGCGAGGCTCATGAGGCGCTCCGTTCCACGAGGTCGAGGAACACGTCCTCGAGTGAGGGCTCGACCACCTCGCACGACGACACCGCGACACCGGCTTCCTGCAGGCGGCCAACCAGGTGGCCAGGTGTTGCACCAGCTGCCCGCAGCACGGCGTGCACGGTCGTCCCGAACATGCTCGTCTTCTCCACCTCGGGCATCGCCTCGAGCGCCCGCATGGCGGCCACGGGTTCGCCAGCCCTGACCTCCACGATCGGGCGACCCGCGAGCAGCTGCTTCAGCTCGGCGACCGTGCCCATCGCGGCGAGTCGTCCGCCATCGATGACGGCGATGCGGTGACAGTGCTCCGCCTCGTCGAGGTAGTGGGTGGTGACGAGAATCGTGATGCCTTCGTCGGCCAGCTGGTCGATGAGGAGCCAGAAGCGGCGGCGCGAGAGCGGGTCCACGCCGCCCGTCGGCTCGTCGAGGAAGACGATGGGCGGCTCGTGCAGGATGGCGCACCCGAGCGCGAGCCGCTGACGCCATCCCGCTGAGAGCGTACGCGTGAGCGTCTTCTCGCGGCCGCGCAGCCCGGCCATCTCGAGTACGAAGGCGCGGCGTGCCTCCAGGCGCTCTCGGCCGAGCCCGTACACGCCGCCGAAGAAGCTGATGTTCTGATCGACCGTCAGGGCCTCGTAGAGCGAGAACCGCTGCGACATGTACCCGATGCGCCGCTTCACGCCCTCCGGGTCTGCTCCCACGTCCACGCCTCCTACGACCGCCGTGCCGCTCGACGGCCGCAGCAGGCCGCACAGCATGCGGATGGTGGTGGACTTGCCGGCACCGTTGCTGCCCAGGAAGCCGAAGATCTCGCCGCGGCCGACAGAGAAGCTCAGGTCGTCGACGGCGGTGAAGTCGCCGAAGCGCCGGGTGAGCTGGCGGACCTCGATGGCGTTCATCGCCCGAGGACCCGCGCCAGGCCAGCCTCCGAGAGCCGCACGCCGGCCTGTGCGCGCGTCAGGTCGAGTTCGGCCTGCAGCAGCGCGAATTCCGCGTCGAGGACGTCGGTGCTGTCCACGACGCCGGCGGCGTAGCGCTCCACGAGCACACGCCGTGCGTCGGTGGCCGCGCGCACGCCGTCCCCGGCTGCCTGCACGGCCGCGCGCCCGGACTCGATCTCCAGCCGGCGCTGCCTGACCTGCACGCCCAGCTGGGAGTCGAACTCGGCGAGACGGGCCCTGGCCGCCAGCGCCAGGTTGCCGGCCTGGGCCGCCTCGGCACGCGCGCGGCCTCCGTCCCAGAGCGCCCATGACACGTTGACGCCCGCCTCCCACGAGTCGTTCCAGGCATCCACCCGCGGGAAGATGCGCGGATTCGGTCGTGCGATGTCGGCACCGCCAGCAATCGACACCACGGGACGGCGACCGGCCAGCGCGGCGGTCTGCTGCTCGTCGGCCGCGTCGGCCCTCGCCGTGAGGATCCGACGCTCGTCGCGGGCGCGCAGCGCCCCCTCCACCAGGGTACCGAGTGGGGCGGGCGCCAGGGGCGCGGCCTCCAGGGGCTCTGAAGGCTCGATGTCGGTGCCAGCCTCGATGTCCGTCAACCTGGCCAGCTCCGACGCCACCGACGTCACCTGGTTGCGCGCCTCGATGAGCAGCATGCGGGCGCGCGACGCCTGCGCTTCGGCCGACGAGACGTCGTTGGGCGGCACCAGGCCCGCGTCGAGCCGCGCGCGGGCGGCACGGACGTGGGTGTCGGCACGCGTCAGTGCGCGCTCGAGCACGTCGCGGCTGGCCCTGGCCGTGACGAGTGCCCAGTACAGGCGGCTCACCTCGAAGCGCAGGTCGGCGCGCGCCACGCCCACTTCCGCGCCCGCGGCCGTCGCTTCGGCGCGTGCGGCACGTTCGAGGGCGTCGGTGCGCCCGCCGTTGTAGATGGGCCACTGCAGATCGATGCGGGCCCGATAGTTGTTCGGCACGTCCGGATACAGCACGCGGGACCCGCCTCCTGGTGCGGGCACCACGAACTCGGGGATGTGATTGGTCCGGGTGAAGCCCGCGGTGGCGACGGCCTGCGGAAGGTCGGCCGCGTGACGGATGGCCACGCCCGCCTCTGCCGCCGCCTCGCGGGCCCGGGCCTCCGCCAGCCGCTGGCTCGCACCCATTGCTCGCGCCAGCGCATCCTCGAGCGCCAGCGACACGGGAGGCGACTGCGTCTGCGACTGTGCCTGCACGGAGCCCGCCGGCCAGGCCAGCAGCGACACCAGCCACGCCACGAGGACGCCCGCACGCCAGGGGGTGATCGTCATGACCCGGACTCCGTGATGGCGGCGATGAACACGTCCTCGAGCGACGGCGGGACGCGTCGCACGGCCGCCGAGGCGAGCGGTGTCTGCCGCAGGGCGTCGAGAAACGCCGCTTCGCCTGCCTCCCCTGGCTGTGCCAGGTGCACGTGGATGCGCTCGCCGAAGCTCTGCGCCGACTCCACCCCGGACATCGCCCGCACGCGGTCGAGCACTCTCGCGCCGCCAGGCGCCAGCAGCTCCAGCAAGCTCCCCGGCACGCGGGCACGCAGCCGGCGCGGTTCGTCCACGGCCAGCGCCTTGCCGTGGTGCACGAGCGCCACGCGCGAACAGCGCTCGGCTTCATCGAGATAGGGTGTGGACATCACGATGGTCATGCCCTCGGCCAGGAACTCGGAGAGGAGCTTCCAGAACTCGCGCCGCGACACCGGGTCGACCCCGGTGGTGGGTTCATCGAGCAGGAGGAGCCGCGGCTCGTGCACGAGGGTGCAGGCCAGGGCCAGCTTCTGCTTCATGCCCCCCGAGAGACGGTCCGCCCGTCGCGCCCGAAACGGCGTGAGGTGCATCATCTCGAGCAGCTGGTCCCTCCGGGCCTGGTAGCGGGGCACGCCGTGCACCTCGGCGAAGAACGCGACGTTCTCGTCGATGCTCAGATCGCCGTAGAGACTGAAGCGCTGCGACAGGTAACCCACGTCGCCCGTGAGCTGCCGGTGCTGCCGCACCGGGTCGAGGCCGAGGACGCGCACCTGACCGGAGTCGGCGTGCAGCAGGCCACAGGCGAGCCGGATGGCCGTGGTCTTCCCGGCGCCGTCCGGGCCGATCAGCCCGAACATCTCGCCTGGAGCGACCTCGAACGTGAGACCGTTCAGGGCCACGACATCGGCGTAGCCGCGGGACACGTCGGCAAACGACACGGCGGCCGTCATTGGAGCGCGAGCTCCGCGTCGACGGGCATGCCCGACTTCAGGATGCCGCCACTGTTGTCCACCGACACCTTGATGCGGTACACCAGCTTCGACCGCTCGTCGGCGGTCTGCACGTTGCGCGGCGTGAACTCCGCGGTCGGCGAGATGAACGACACCTCCCCCTGCAGGGCCTGACCCTCGGCGTCCGTCAGGAGCGTGGCCGGCTGTCCCAGCTGGATGCGCGGCACCATCGGCTCCGGCACGTAGAGATTCGCCCACGCGCGAGCCAGGTCGGTCACCACGACGAGCGGCGCCCGTGGCGCCACGCGCTCGCCGGCCTCGACCAGCGTCGCGGTGACCATGCCGTCGGCGGGCGATACGATTTCGGCATCGGCCACAGCCTTGTCGAGCACGGCCATCTGCGCATCGGTGGACGCCACGCGGGCACGAGCCGCCTCGATCTCCTCGGCACGTGCGCCGGCTTCGAGACGGGCCAGCGCCTCGCGCGCCGCCCGGACTCGCTCGGCCGCCGCGCGCTGACGTCCCTGGGCCACGTCCACGCGCGCGCGGGCATCGTCGCGTTGCTTCCGGGAACCGGCCTCGGCCGCCAGCAGGGCCTCGAAGCGCTCCACATCGAGCGTGGCGGCCCGCACCTCGCTCTCGACCGCCGTCAGCTCCGCGGCTGCCACCTCCACCTGCGCAGAGGCCTGGCGGATGTCCTCCGGCCGTGCCCCGGCCTGCAGCAGGCGCAGCTGCGCATCGGCGGCGGCCCGTTCCGATCGCACGCGGGCCATCTGCAGTTCGACGTCCCTCGTATCGAGCCTCGCGATGAGCGACCCGCGCATCACGCGGTCGCCTTCGCGCACCGCCAGTTCCACGATGCGGCCACCGACTTCGCCGGACACCTGCACCTCGGTGGCCTCGACGAAGCCGGACACGCGCAGCGTGGTGTCGGGCGCCGCCTCCTCGCAGGCGCCCACGACGAGCGCCGTCAGGATCGCCGTCACGAGCGCCGCCATGAGCGCCCGCGCCGGGGCCTTCGTACGGCGTGGATACCCGCTCCCCACCGGCGTGCC
This sequence comes from Vicinamibacterales bacterium, assembly GCA_050185275.1. GTDB lineage: Bacteria > Acidobacteriota > Vicinamibacteria > Vicinamibacterales > UBA2999 > JABFRY01. The sequence goes on from JBFWZN010000008.1 coordinate 261,011, forward strand.
GGCGCGGGAGGGCGCCGCGGTGCTGACAGAGTTGCTCCCAGCATGGGCGTGTGCCTGGCTCGGCGCCGCCCACCGCGGAGCCGAAGGCCTGCGTCTGGTCATGGTGTCACCTGCAACATGTGCTTGAAGGAGGTCTGGATGTGACGCACGAACTGGGCGCGGCGCCGGCCGGCCAGCAGCCCGGCTCCCTGTCGTGTCTCCATCACGCGCTCACGCGTGAAGTAGATGAGCAGCGCCGGCATCAGCGTCATGTGCGTGAGGAGAGGGTCCACGCTCCGGAAGGCACCCTCGCGGCGGCCCTGCAGCAGGATCCGGCGCACGGCGCCGTACACGCCGTTCATCAGCTCGACCGTCTCGTCGTCGAGGTGGGGCGCACCCGATGCGAGTTCGCGGAGCATGATGGGCGGAAACCACGGCCGGGCGGAGATCTCCTCGACCATCGCCACGATCCAGCGCTCGAGCTTCGCGGCGGCGTGTCCCGTGCCCTCGGCGACCGTCCGCCCCCTGGCGCCGACGGTGCGGAACATGTCGCGGAGCACCTCCACGTAGAGGGCCTGCTTCGAGCCGAAGTGGTAGTAGATCATCGCCTTGTTGACGCCCGCCTCGGCGGCGATGCGGTCCACCCCACCGGCGTCGTAGCCACGCGCGGCGAACTCGTGCGCGGCGGCCAGGAAGATGGCCTGCCTGGTGTCGGTCGTGCCGGTGGCCGCAGTGCGCGCGGCACGGCCGGGGCGGCGGACGGGCGGCGTTCTCGAAACAGTCGACCCAGGAGCAGTCTTCATGGAGAGGAATTCACCAACCGGTTAGTTAGTAGCGCACGGCGGCCGCGCCTGTCAAGGTGGCAGCTCGTCGGCTTCGGGGATCGCGGCGCTTCGGTCAGAATGGGCCGATGCGAATCGCGATTGCCGGCGGCAGCGGATTCCTGGGCAGCACCCTCGTCGAGCGCCTCGCCGGAGACGGCCACGACGTCGTCGTCCTCTCGCGGCGGCCGACAGGCGCCGGACAGGTCGCCTGGAATCCGGACGACCCGTCGGGCGTGTCGGCGGTGCTCGAGGGCGCCGATGCCGTGGTGAACCTGGCGGGCGAGTCGATCGCGGGCGCACGGTGGAGCCCCGAGCGGAAGCGGCGCATCCGCACCAGCCGCATCCACCCGACGCGAAGCCTCGTGGAGGCCATCCGCGCCATGCCGACACCGCCCGCGGTCTTCCTGAGCGCGTCGGCCGTGGGCTGCTACGGCGACAGGGGAGACGAACGGCTCACGGAGCGTTCGGCCCCGGGCACCGACTTCCTCGCCGACGTGAGCCTGGAGTGGGAAGCCGCCGCGCTCGATGCGGCCGGCACCACGCGTGTCGTGCTGATCAGGACCGGCGTCGTGCTCGACCGCCAGGAGGGCGCGCTGCCGCAGATGGCCCTGCCCTTCCGGCTGTTCGCAGGCGGACCGCTGGGCTCAGGGCAGCAGTACGTGTCGTGGATCCACCGGCACGACTGGACGTCGCTCGCGGCCTGGACGCTGACGGCCGGCGTCGCGGGGCCGGTCAACGCCACGGCTCCCGAACCGGTGCGAAACGCCGAATTCGCGCGTGCCCTGGGACGCGCGCTCGGCCGGCCAGCGTTCCTGCCCGCGCCCGCCTTCGCGCTGCGGCTCCTGCTCGGGGAAATGGCCGATGCGCTGCTGCTCGGCGGGCAGCGTGCGATCCCCGAGCACGCGCTCGGCCTGGGCTTCACCTTCCGCTTTCCCACGATCGACGTCGCGCTGGCCGACATCTATCAGGGGTGACGCGGCCGGCCGTCAGCGTTCCCTGGCCACCACGCCCGCATAGCAGGCTTCGTACATCGGCACCACGCGCTCGGCGCTGAACCGCTCCCGCACGCGGCGGCTGGCGGCCTCACCGATGCGACACCGCAGCTCCCGGTCGCGCAGCACGGCCACGGCGCTCTCGGCCATGTCGTCGAGTGCCGCCGGCGGGTGCAGGAAGCCGCTCACGCCGTGCTCGATCACTTCGGGCAGGCCGCCCACCGCCGAGGCCACCACCGGCACGCCGCACGACATCGCCTCGAGCGCGGCCAGGCCGAAGCTCTCCTGGGCGGAGGGCAGCAGGAAGACGTCGGCGCTCGACATCAGGGGCAGCACCTCTTCCTGCGCGCCCACGGCGTGCACCAGGCTCGCGAACCCCAGCTCGCGGGCCATGCGCTGCGCCATGGGCAGCTCCGGCCCGTCACCCACCAGCAGCAGGCGCGCCGGCACACGGCGCCTGATGCGATCGAAGATCTCCATCACCGCATCGATCCGCTTCACGGGCCTGAAATTGGAGACGTGGATCACGAGGCGTGTCTCCGGATCGTCACCGCAGAAGCGCCGTCGCAGGTCTGGCACCTCGAGCCGCCGGTGCACCGACACGTCGAGGAAGTTGGGAATGACGTCGATCGGTCGCGACACCGACAGCTGCTCGACCGTGGAGGCACGCAGGCTGTCGGACACGGCGGTCACGGCGTCGGACTGCTCGATGGAGAACGCCACGATTTCGCGGTACGACGAGTCGCTCCCGACCAGGGTGATGTCGGTGCCGTGCAGCGTCGTCACGACGCGGGGCGCGGCTCCCCCGTTGGCACCCAGCACCTGCCGCGCGAGGAAGGCCGCGGTGGCGTGCGGCACGGCGTAGTGGGCGTGAATGACGTCCAGCTGGGAATCGCGCGCGACCTGTACCACCTTGTTCGCGAGCGACAGCAGGTACTGGGGCTCGCGAAACAGCGGGTAGGTCGGCGTGAGCACCTGATGGAAGTAGAGGCCCGCCTGGAATTCACCGAGGCGAAACGGCGTCTCCGTGCTGATGAAATGCACCTGGTGCCCGCGACGGGCCAGGACTTTGCCGAGCTCGGTGGCGACGATTCCGCTGCCACCCACCGAGGCGTAACAGATGATGCCGATGTTCACGTGTGTGTCCAGTGCTTGAGCAGGTGCGGCCGCACGAGGGGCTCCCTGACGACCAGCCCCTCGGCATACTCGACCCCTGCCAGCGCGCCGAACTGCGCGTCGCGGCTCTCGATGAGCTGCGAGAAGCGCGAGGAGGTGAGGCGCGTAGCGACGGCGTCGGCGGAGGGCGGCTTGAACTGCGTGATGTGACAGGCCAGCGCCTGCCGCTTGGTCGCGTAGTGCTCCGTCACGTCCACCACGAACGACGGAGGCGCGGAGTCGTTGATGAAGTAGTAACAGGCCCAGTCGGGCTTCCACGCGTCGCCCTGCGCCTGGTAGCGACGCAGACCCGCGTTGAAGACGGCTTCGGTCAGCATCTGGCTCGCGGCGACATGGTCGGGATGGCGGTCCGACCAGTAGGGCAGGGCCACGGTCTTCGGCCGCGCACGGCGCACCAGTTCGGCTACCGCCAGCAGATGCGATGGGTCGGAGCCGATGCGGCGGTCCGGCAGACACAGGTTCACGCGCCACGCGGCGCCCAGCACCACCCGCGCCGCCTCCGACTCGGCGAGACGCTCCTCGACGGTCCCGTTGCTGCCCATCTCGCCGGCCGTGAGGTCGCACAGGCCGACGGCATGGCCGAGCGCCGTGTGGCGGGCCACGGTGCCTCCGAGTCCGATTTCGATGTCGTCGGGATGCGGCCCGAACACCAGCAGGTCGACAGAATCCATGTCCCGGTCCGCCCCTTCCGTTACCGCCCGAAGCCGAACGCGGCGTCGGACTTGTCGGGACGCCCGGTGAGAGCCCGCCAGACGATGCGCGCCGCCAGAAATGCCCCGGTGAGCGATTCGTCCGCGCCCCCGAGGGCGAACAGGTGCCTCGGGTAGTTGCGGTGCGCGCCCACGTAGCCGATGCCGTCCGCCGTGTCGTGATACGGCGCGTCCCACCCGAACTCGGGCTGAAGGCCGATGATACCCGGCCAGGCCGTCAGGAGTTCGTACATGAGTTGACCCGTGCGCTGCGTCAGGGTGGCCTCCTTGCGCGCCGACGTCGTGGCGGCCTGCTCCCCGCCGGCGACGAGCACCTGCCGGCCCGCCCAGCGCAGGCGCCGGATGCCCGACGTCAGATCCCCGACGGCGACACCCGCCGCGGGCAGCGCGCGCCGGACAGGAGCGGAAACGGGCGCCGTGAGCACGTGGTAGCGCTCGCACGCCTGGAAGTGCCGACGCAAGGGTGCAAAGAGCGACGTAGGGCCTGCGGTGGCCACCACCACCGTCCCCGCCCGCACGCGAACGCCCGCGCGGGTCACGACCTCCACGCCCTGCCGTCCGGTCGCGATGCGGCGCACCTCCACCTGCTCGAACTGCCGTGCCCCATGGCGACGCGCGGCCGCCGCCAGGCCCATACCCGCGCGGTAGGGGTCGAGCGCGAAGGCGTCCCGCAGGCGCATGGCGCCGCGCGCACGCGGCCAGCGCAGCACGCGGTCGAGTGGCGCGCCCCGCAGCCACGTCGCCTCGAGGCCGGCCGCGCGCCGGCCGGTGCTCTCGCGCGCCGTGAGATTCTCGTCGGCACCCACCACCAGAAGATCCAGCGCTTCGAGACCGCACCTGATGCTGTGCTGTCGAAGCAGTCGGGCAGCGTCGCGCGAGGCCTGGCGCCAGGCCTCGCCCATCGTCCGTGCCGTGCGAAGGCCGTGCGCACCCCGGAGACGCGAGAAGGAGGCCCCGGGTGCCGGATGCAGCAGGCCGGCACCGCGGCTGCTGGCCGCGTCGGCCGCACGCTGCTCGTCGAGCACGGTGACGCGCAGGCCGGATGTGGCGCACAGGAGCGCGACGGCCGCGCTGGTGACGCCCCCGCCCAGCACCGCCACATCCGTCTCCACATCGGTCCGCAGCGCACCCGTCGAGGCGCTGCGGGCCGTGCGGGCACCGTGCACCCACGGCGAGACACCGTAGCGGGTCTTCACGCCTGCCCCAACCAGTGCTCCAACGCGTGCTCCAAGCCGTGCTCCATCTCGAGACAACCTCCCTGGTGGTCATGGCGGCCGAGGCGGCCTGAGGCACCACGAGGCGCCCACGCGGATCCGGCCATGCCCAGCGCTGATTGTAGGCCACGGCCTCCGGGGCGTATTACGATGCGGAGCCGCCCGTGTTTCAGGGCCTGGGCCGGCCATCACATGAAGCGCTGGATCGTACGCACCGCCGTCACACTGGCGGTCCTCGGGCTGACCGCTATGCTCGGCGGGGCGGCGTGGGCGTGGCTGCAGCTGCGTGGGAGCCTTCCCGCGCTCGACGGCCAACAGGCACTCACCGGCCTGTCGGCCCCGGTCCGCGTGGCGCGCGACGCGCTGGGCGTCCCTACCATTGCCGGCGCCACAAGGCAGGACGTGGCGAGAGCCACCGGCTGGCTCCACGCGCAGGACCGCTTCTTCCAGATGGACCTGGCCCGGCGCCGCGCCGCCGGCGAACTCTCCGCCCTGGTGGGACCGGCAGCGCTTGCCATCGACCGCGACATCCGCATCCACCGCTTCCGCTCGGTCGCGGCACGAGCCGTGTCGCTGCTCGCGGCGGATGACGCGGCGGTGCTGGCCGCCTACGTCGGGGGGGTGAACGCAGGCCTGCAGGCCCTGGCATCCCCTCCCTTCGAGTACTTGCTGCTGCGCCAGACGCCGGCACCCTGGACCGCCGAGGACTCGCTCCTGGTGGTGCTGTCGATGTTCGTGACCCTGCAGGACGACGACGGCACGTATGAGTCGTCACTCGGCACCATGCACGACCTGCTGCCGCAGGCCATGGCCGCCTTCCTCGCGCCGGCCGGCACCGAATGGGACGCCCCGATCTCGGGTGCCGCCTTCGCGGTACCGCCAGTCCCAGGCCCCGAGGTGTACGACCTGCGTGCCCGCCGCCGCGCGCGGCCTCTGGCCCGCCCGACAGGCACCACCGCCACACCCGCCACAGAGGGAGTTGCCACGGAAGCAAGTGCCGCTGCGGAGGGCGCTGCGGGCGGCGCTACGGGCGGCACGGAGGGCGCTGCGGGCGGCGCTGCGGAAGCCGACGCCAAGGGCACGTGGGCGCGCCGCGCCTCCCAAGGAGAGCCCCTGGCGGGACATGTGCTCGACTGGGCGGCAATTCTCGGCGTGGACGAACTCGCCGACGGCGCCATCGGCAGCAACAACTGGGCGGTAGACGGCCGGCTGGGCGCCGGTGGCGGCGCAATCGTCGCCAACGACATGCATCTCGGGATCCGCGTGCCCAACACCTGGTACAGGGCGCGCTTCGAATGGCCGGACCCGCTGGGTGGCCAGGCACATGCGCTCACCGGCGTCACGCTGCCCGGCGTGCCGGCCATGGTCGTCGGGAGCAACGGCTCGGTGGCGTGGGGCTTCACCAACACCTACGCCGACTGGAGCGACATCGTCCTGCTCGAGACCGACCCGGCCGATCGGGAACGCTACCGCACGCCGGAAGGCTGGGCACGCATCGAGTACGTGGACGAGACGGTGGAGGTGGCCGGCGCTCCCCCGGAGCGGCTGCGCGTCGGCACCACCATCTGGGGACCGCTCCTCCCCGACGACTACCGGGGTCGACGCCGCGCGTACCGGTGGGTCGCGCACGCGGCCGATCGCCTGGCGGGCGCCGTGGCGCCTCTCGAGCAGGCGCGGACGGTGGAGGAGGCTTTCGACGCCGCCAATGGCCTGGGCACGCCGGGGCAGAACTTCGTGGTGGCCGACAGGGATGGCCGCATCGGGTGGACCGTGTACGGCGCCATCCCGCGCCGCGTGGGACTGGACGGCAGTCTCCCGTCATCGTGGGCCGACGGGTCGCGCGCCTGGAGCGGCTGGCTCGACGACCGCGAATACCCGCGTGTGATGGACCCCGCCTCGGGCCGGCTCTGGTCGGCCAACGCGCGCGTGGTGGACGGACCCATGCTGGCGCTGCTCGGCGACGGCAGCTACGAGGTGGGCTCGCGGGCGCTCGCCATCCGCGACCGCCTGCTGGCGCGCGAGCACTTCACGCCGGCCGACATGCTGTCCATCCAGCTCGATGCCAGGGCAGTGTTCCTCGACCGCTGGCACGAGCTGCTCGTGGCCACGCTCGACGACCAGGCCGTGGCGGCCAGCGCCAGGCGGCGCGAACTGCGCGACCTCGTCACCGGGCAGTGGACGGGCGACGCGTCGCCGGACTCGGCCGCCTACCGGCTCGTGCGGACCTTCCGCGACGACGTGTCTGCGATGGTCTTCGATTTCGTGCTCGTCGAGTGCCGCGAAGCGGATGCCGCCTTCGACTACACAGCCGTCCGCCGGCGCGAAGGTCCGCTCTGGGCCCTCGTGACCGAACGACCACTCCACCTCCTCGACCCGCGTTTCGACTCGTGGCACGCCCTGCTGCTCGCCGCGGCCGACCGCGCCGTGGCCTCGGCGCTGGGGGCGGACGGAGCGGAGAGCGGCGCACGCCTTGCGGACCGGGTGTGGTCCGAGATGAACGAAGGCGTGTTCCGACATCCGCTGTCGGGCGCGGTGCCCGTGTTCGGCCGCTGGCTGGACATGCCGGCGGCCGCGCTGCCCGGCGACCTGTACACGCCGCGGATGCACTGGCGCGGCCAGGGCGCCTCCGAGCGCATGGTGGTCTCGCCCGGCCGCGAGGAGGAAGGGCTCCTCCACATGCCCACGGGGCAGAGTGGCCATCCGCTGTCGCCCTTCTACGCCAACTCCCATCCCGCGTGGGTGGCGGGCGAGCCCACGCCCTTCCTGCCGGGACCCGCGCTCCATACCCTGATCCTCACGCCATAGCCACACGCCCCGGGCAGGGCAGAAGCGGGTAGAAGCGGGCAGGGGCGGGCAGGCCGCTGCTCGGGCCCCGCGCCCGCGGCCCTCGTCCCCGCCCCGTGCGGCCTGCCTGCGAACGGCGGTAGCCACCTCCGGCGCGGCCGCGTGCCCTCCGTCGGGGAATGCGGCGCCGGACGGCGAGGCGCGGCTGCCCGCAGCTGCACATCGTTGGAAACGCAATCGTTGCGGTTGGGCTGGAATGTTAGACTCTGCACGGGTTCCACGCTGCGCAGGGTGCGCGGCCGCAGGGTCCTGGAGTGCTCCACACGATGCCCTCATGGTTTTCGCGTTCAATCGGTACGGCCTTTCTGCTCGTCACCCTCACGGGCGTGGCCGCCTGCGGCGGGGGCGGCAGCAACAACGTGACGCAGCCCACGCCCACGCCGACACCCACGCCCACGCCGAACCCCACGCCAACCCCGACGCCCTCGAACGTGTTCTTCGTGAGCAGCCGGGGCGACGACACGAACAGTGGCACGCAGGTCGCACCCGTCAGGACGATCGCGCGCGGCATCGAACGCGCGGTGGCCGCAGGCGGCGGTGTGGTGCGGCTTGCCGGAGGGACGTATGACGAGGAAGTCACGCTGCGGTCCAACGTGCGGATCGTCGGCGGCTACAACCCGGATACCTGGGTGCAGGACAAGCAGAACTTCAACTCCGTGATCAACCGCGGTGGCCTGGTGGTGAAGGGCGCCAACATCACGACTGCGGGCCTGCAGGACCTGACGATTTTCGCCGGCCAGAATTCCATCAGCGGCGATTCAACCGCCGTGGCGCTCTTCAACGCCACGAACATCGAGATCATCAACAACTTCATCGTTGCGGGTGACGGCATCAGCGGTCGCATCGGCTCCGATGGCGTCCCCGGCGCGAACGGCGACGCCGGATCGAATGGCGCCGGCTCGGGCGGCTCGGGAGCCGGCGGCGCCGGGGGTTCCGGCGGGACGGGCGGCGACGGAGGCAAGGGCGGCAACGCGGCGAGCGGCGGCGGCTTCGTGCAGGTGAACGGCGCCGCAGGGAACGCGGGCGCAACCGGCTCGGGGGGCGCGGCCGGCGGTAGCGGCGGAGCGCCCGGACCGGGCAACGGTCCGGGCCTCAAGGGCGGCGACGGTGGAGCCGGCGCGGCGGGGTCCTCGGGGGCGTCCGGCGTCGATGGTCGGCCTGCCGCGCAGCTCGGGTCCGTGGTCAATTCGAACGGTGGCGCCGTCTACCAGCCCTCCCAGGCGACCAGCGCCACCAACGGCGCGAGCGGCGGAGGCGGCGGAGGCGGCGGGGGCGGAGGCGTCGATCCCCCCATCATCCCGCTCACCGCCGGTGCGGGCGGCGGGGGCGGTGAGGGCGGGTCAGGCGGCAACGCTGGCGGGCCCGGGTTCATCGGTTCCGGGTCGTTTGGCATCGTGCTCGGCGGCAACAGCCAGGCGCGCATCGAGGGCAACACGATCACCACTGGCCGTGGCGGCAACGGAGGCGCCGGCGGTCTCGGCGCTGCCGGCGGGAACGGCGGAGCGGGAGGCAACGGCGGCGGGGACGGAGCGTTTCAGGGTGCCGGCGGACGCGGCGGCAGCGGCGGGAAGGGCGGCGACGGTGGGGACGGCGCCGGCGGTGCCGGTGGGCCCTCGATCGGCATTCTCACGAGCGCCGGGTCGTCCGTGTCCGGCAGCAATGCCTTCAACATCGGCACCGCGGGCACCGGCGGCTTCCGCGTCAGCGCCGGCGAGAACACGCGCGGTCCCGACGGGATCGCGGCACAGACGCACACGCTGAGCAACTGAACCCGCGTGCCGGGCTGCCACCCGCAGCCCGGCGCGCCATGTCCTCCTGAGCTCGTGGCCCGATTCCGGGCACGATGCGCCGACGGTATCGACTCAGCGCACGTGCGGGCGGACCTGTTCGACCACGAAGCGGGCGGCGTCGCGCGCCGATATCGCGTCGGGCTGCCGGTAGAAGTCGGAGGGCGTCAGGTCCTCCGCTCCGTAGAAGGCGAGTTCGCGGTCGCGCCGAAGCCCCCGGGAGATCTGGGCCAGACGCGGCACGTGCGCCAGGAGCGCCTCGGGCAGCCGGGCCTGCTCCGCCTCCAGCACGTCCGCCACGTCGTGAATGCGAGGCGGCTCGACACCATGTGCACGCAGGAGCCCCTTGAGAGCAAGCTCCACGACCTCCTGCGACTCTCGCACCACGTCCGCCCAGCTGTCCTCATCGAAGAGCGTGTCGAGCGCCTTCAGCCGTGCCAGGGCGCGACGAACATGGTCGCCGGCCAGATCCCGGTTCTGCATCAGGCCGCCACCGTCCAGTAGGGCTGTCCGTGCAGCTGCCGGCGCACGAGCCGTCCTCCCGCAATGGCCCGACGAATGGTGACGAGTGTCTGCTGGACCCGTCCATCCCGGTCCCATAGCAGGAGCCCTTCCACTGCCGCCTCGCACCACACGCTGCCCGCACGCTCGGGCTCGGATGGCAGATGGACAAAATGTGCGTCGATGGCCGTGCCCTCCACGGCCAGGTTCCCTTCGTCCCACGCACGGTACAGGCTGCGCGTCAGGGGGAGTGCCGTGTCCACCACGATCAGGACGTCCAGGTCCGACGACGTGCGCGCCTCCCCACGCACGACGGACCCGTGAACCAGCAGACCAGCCAGGCGCGAACCCGCTACCGCCTCCGCTCTCCGAAACAGGCCAGCTGAATCAAGCACAGACGCAGGCGGTTCGGGCGCGCCGAGCCGCCGCACGCAGTATTCGTTCAGGGAGAGACCGAGCGATGCGGCTCGGGCCGCCAGGCCCTCATGGAGTGCTGTTGGAAGTCGCAGAAGGAACCGAACCTGCGCCGATGAGGGCCGTCTCTGACGAGTGGTGGCACGGGACGCGCGGGTCGCCGGGCGTGTACGAGCCATGGGCGCCATGATATCACTGCGATTGAGCCTGAGATATCACCTGGGTCGCCCGGGCGGACGTGGACATCCAGACTCAGGCGATGCGCCCGGCGACGGTGGTGCTCGCCGTACCGGCGCGGGTGGCGGCTGCTGGCGGTGCATGCGAGCCGCGCCTGGTGTCGGGCCACCGCCGACGGGCAGGCCCTGAACCCCTCTGATGGTCCAGGCCCTCGCCCGCCGTGTCATAACGGCTATCGGCTGGCGATCGTGCCTCGCCGACCGCGCCGGCTCCTGAACCCGAGGCCGCAGGCGGCCAACAGGGACAGCAGCGCCACCGACGGTTCGGGTACGTTGCCAGGGGGCTGGCGGATCGTCAACGACCCATCCGCCTCGCCCAGCACGTCGATCGGGCCACCAAGGGAGTCGCCAAGGATCGACCCACCGAGGTCCAGCACGGCCACACCCGCGGCAAGCGCCGTGAAGTGGATGCGGGCAAGCAGCGCCGACCCGGGGACGTCCACCCCGAACGCGCCGAGGGAGATCTCGGCAACGCTCACCGCGCCGGCGCCGATGCTGTCGTCGATCGGGAACGTATCCAGCCCGAAGATGTCGCCGCTCGTGACGGACGTGGCCGTCAGCAGGGCAGCGTCGAACGTCAGGTCGAACTGAAACGCTGCGAGGTCCAGCACGTCCTGGACGAGCACGTCCACGTCGAACCCGTCACCGGTCTCGACGCCGAGCGACGCGTCGAGCGCTCCCCCCGGCACCATGTCCACGGCCAGCGTCGCCCCCTGCACGTGCCCGCTGCCGGCCAGCAGCAGCGCGGCTGCCCACATCCCGATCCATGCCTGTCTGATCATCTCGTGTCTCGCTTTCAAGTGAGCGTCGGTACTACTGGACGGCGCAGCGCGCCCTGGTGCAGAGCGTGACGGCGGTCCTGTAGTCGAGGACGTTGATCACACCGTCGTGATTCAGGTCCGCGACGTCATCGGGACCCGTCGCCACCTGGCCGAATCGCGCGCGCATCAGGACGAGGTCGTTGAGGTCCACATCGCTGTCTCCGTCGACGTCGGCGACAACGGGATCTGGCGGTCCCGCCAGGATGTTGAGTTCGTACAGCTGGACGACGCTGACCGCATCGGCATCCGTGGCGTTGACGGTGAAGGTGAAGAGCCCGGCCTGCGCCGGGGTGCCGGAGAGGATGCCGGTCCCGGATTCGAGCTCCAGGCCGAGCGGCAGCGCGCCGCCGGTAATCGTCGTCACATACGGGGTGTTGCCCCCAACGACGACTGCCCGATCGACATACGCCTCGTTGACGTTGCCCTCCTGCAGGTGCTCGATCAACCCGAGAGGCGCCTCGACGTTGAACCCGGCCATCTGCGCCCCGATATAGTCGCCGAGCAACTCGACGTCACATTCGGGCTTGTTGGGGTTGGGATCCGGATACTTGTCGCAGAGCGCTTCGTTCGACTCGTCGTCGTAGGGACCGGCGTACTTGTAGAACTCGTAGCGGCGCGTCACCACCTCGTCGCCACCCGGCAGTTCATCCTCGCCGCCGGCGAGTTCGGCATTCCCTTCACCCGGCTTGCTGAACTCCTCCTGAAGGATCTCCCACTCGACCTCGACTTCGTCGGGCTCGCCATTGCGCCAGTTCCGCTCGTTGGCGTCGTCGGGATCGTCCGATACCAGGTCCTCGAGCTCGACCCGCCCGTTGTTGTGCGACGTCGTCTTGATGGCCTTCACCCACACGGCCTCGCCGAACTCCTTGGCGTGGACCTCTGGCGGCTCCGGTGCTTCGATCACGGCCTGCACGCGGGCAGGCGCCGCACCGACCGGCGGCACATAGGTCCACGAAGGCGTCGCGATGTTGACCGCGGGACCGTGCACCAGGTTGCCGGCGCCGTCGGCGACCAGCCAGTTGTATCGGACGGCTCCCGGCGCCGTGCGATAGCCCACGCCAAAGTGCTCGCATCCGAGATTCACACCGGGATTGGTGCACTGGTGTCCGTTTGTCGGCGAGAGCGGACCGGCGGGCACCGCCGTGTACGACGAGAACGCCCCGGCCGCATCCTTGGCGCTCTCGTACCGGATGAAGACCCGTGGGTGCAGCGGATCGGAATTGTCTTCGCGAATCTTCGGCGTGCCGTAGTGGTTGTAGTCGTAGGTGTAGGTGATGTCGGTGCTGTGTACGTCCTCGATCTCGATCTCGAACCCGTGGCAGACCTGGCCCGTGTCGTTGACGACGTCGAAGTTGTTCAGGGTGCCATAGGCGGTGCTGGCGCTCGCGGCCGTACAGAGCGCGAGCAGGGCCACCGGGGCCATCAAGTACTTCATCGGTGCTCTCTCCTGGCTGAAGACGCAGCGCGCAGAATCAGACGCACTGCAGCCCAGGGGGACGGGCTGATTCACTGTAGCGGCGAGAAATTAGACGGGGCTAAGAGCGCCGGGAACGGTCCGCGCCCACCACATCGCACAGCGTCTGACGGAGCGCCTCGGCCGCAACGGGCTTGGCCAGGAAGCCGGCCATACCGGCCTCCGCGCAGCGGCGGCGGCTGTCGGCCGAGACGCTCCCGGTGAGCGGCACGATGGGAGGACAGGCGGGGCCAAGCATGGCTCGCAGCTGTCGTGCCGCCTCGACGCCGTCGAGCCCGGGCAGATCGAGGTCCATGAGGACGACCTCGAATGCCTGCCGGGTGGCGGCGTGGACGGCATCGGGTCCGTCGTGCGCGACGGCTGGCTCGCAGCCGAACTGTCGCAGCAGGCCATCCACGATGACGGCGGCACCCGGATCGTCCTCGACGAGCAGGACACGCAGCGCTGCCAGGCGATGGTCCGCGAGGCTTGCGTGGCCGGGCATCGAGGCGGGCAAGCCGTACGGCTCGTCCTCGGGAGCGTCCGGCAAGGCGGCACCCGCGGCGGCGGGTGCCAGGGTCCGGACAATCGGCGAGGGCAGGACAGAAACCCCGGACGGCGCGTCAGCCACGATCCGGAGCGTGAAGACGGAGCCGTCGCCCGGCGTGCTCCGCACCTCGAGTCCGCCGCCGAGTCGCTCGGCAAGTCGCCGGCTGATCGACAGCCCGAGCCCGGCGCCACGCCGTCCGTGGACACGCGCCGCGTCCGCCTGCGAAAAGGGCTCGAAGAGGGTCGGGAGGTCGGCCTCGGGGATGCCGGTGCCGGTGTCCCGGACGGCGAAGAACAGCTGGTAGCGAGCCGTGCCCGCCTCTCGAGAGGTGACACGGACGGCCACCTCGCCCTGGGCCGTGAACTTGACGGCATTGGAGAGCAGGTTCAGCAGGATCTGGCGCAGTCGGAGGGGATCGGTCAGCACGACACGCGGCGTCCCCGCATCGATCGTCCAGGACAGGACGATGGGCTGGTCCTTCCGCGCAACCGAGGCCTGGAGCATGACGCTATCCACCAGTTCCGGAAGATTGCACGACTCGATATCGAGCTCCAGGCGTTCCGCTTCGAGGCGCGAGTAGTCCAGGATGCCGTTGATGTGTGCGACGAGCGTCTCGCTGCTGGTGCGGCCGGCCTCCACCCAGGCACGTTGCTCGGGGTGCAGTGCCGACCCGAGAAGGAGGTCGGTCATACCCAGCATCACGTTGAGCGGCGTGCGCACCTCGTGGCTCATCGTGGCGAGGAACACGCCCTTGGCCTTCGACGCCGTCTCGGCCGCATCGCGCGCCGCGCGCAGCTCGGCCGAGGCCCGTTTGCGCTCGGTAATGTCGCGCAGATGTGCGGTGAAGGTCGTCGTGCCGGCAACGCTCCGCCGGACGACGCGCGCCTCCAGCGCGACAGCGCTGCCGTCGCCGCGCCGTCCGGCCAGTTCCAGCAACCCGCCGCCCGCCCGTTCGGAGGCCTCGGCGAGGGCCTGGGCTGACGCGGCGCCTCCAACAGGCGCGTCGAGAAAGGTCTGGATCGGCAGGCCGGACACGCCGTCGCGAGCCACCCCGAACAGGTCTGCCGCCGCGGCGTTCACGCCGACGATACGGCCCTGCGCATCGGCCACGACCACGGCCTCGAGCACCGATTCGAGCATTTCGTTCCGGGAGGTCTCTTCCTGCACCCGCGCCTCGAGCTGCTGGCGGCGGGACCAGAGAAGCGCCGCCGTGGCCAGCGCCAGGAGCCCCGAAGCCCACACGAAACCGGCCCGCGCAAGCACGGTGGCGGTGCGCTGATCGACTGACGCCACTCTCAGGCTCGCGTCGTTGGCGAAGGCGTCTCCGAGCGCGCGCAACTCCCGCTGCAGGGCCGTGAAGCTGGCCGTGCCCTGGCCAAGGTCGAGCGATACCCCCTCGCGAACGCTGCCTTCCAGGATGAGACCTGCCGTCTCGTCACGAATGGTCAGGTATCGGTCCCACGAGTCGGCGAGGCCCGACCAGGCTCCGGCCCGGAGTGCGTCGAGGCCCGGAATGCCGTCGTCGCGCAGCATCCGCGCAGCCCGCTCACCTGCCTCCCTTGACCGTGTCACGAACTCCAGCTGGTCGTTCGCGTCGGTGGTACTCAGCGCGTAGAGGAGTGAACGTCGGGCTTCTTCCGTCTCCACCTGGAGCGCGTTGATGAACCGGAGGCCCGCGCCCAGTTCCTCGTTCAGCCGATGCGCGTCGGACGCCAGCTGCCGCAGGTCGCGAATGAACAGCAGGCCCACCAGGATGAGCGCCAGGGCGAGGGACGCGGCGGCGACGGGCGCCGACAACGTCCTGCGCGGGGAGGCCAGGCGCGCCGCCGTTTCGAGTGGCACGCTCAGGGCCTCCCTGAACCTGGCCGCTGGAGCCCGAACACCCGCGGGAACAGCCAGTCACCGCCCCGTGCACGCGAGGGCCTGCCGACCACGAGCGGGTAGCCCACGTCGCCAGGCAGCCGCCCGTCCACGCGAACCACCCTGACGGTGGAATTGATCTCGTCTGCGTGCACGTAGCCGATGGCCCCCGGGGCGTTGAACACGAACAGCCGCATGTTCTCCGTGCTGCGGACGGTCCGGGGAGGGTTCACGTTCCCGCGGAAGATTTCCTGGCGCACGTAGCGGGCGTATTCGGCCTCACCCATGCCGCAAATCAGCGTCAGCGCCTCCGTGCGTTCGGCCTGCCCTTCCTCGCGCAGGACCACGGTGACCTTTCGACCGTCCGGCCAGCGTTGCCGCTGCAGCAGGAAAGCCCTCCGCACATCCACCGAACTGAGCCGTTCAACCGGGTTGGCCCGGTTGACGATGATCGCCAGCGCGCGCGTCGGGTCAGGCGCAGACTGCGCACCGACGGGCGGCGCGACGTTCGCGAGGGCAATGGCGACCGCCATCAGGAACAGACCGGTGCAGTGCGTGGATGCTCCTCTCACGTCAGAAGGCGAACGCGATCTGCAGCCTGAACCGGTTCACGGCCGACGGCACGCCGTCACCGAGGTGCTCGTACTGCGCCTTGACCGCCACCGGGCCCATCGGGTCGTACCGAACGCCGAGCGTGGGGCCGGCGACCGACAGCAGCCCACCGACCAGCGGCGTATCCGGCGACAGGCGCAATCGCTCGTAGCGCACGTAGGGCCGCACTGCACCGAAGCGCCTGGCCGCCTCGATGTAGAACCCCTGATTGGAGAACGTCCGGTCCCCCTCCCGTCGATGATGCAGCCAGATCATCTCGGCCCGCGTCTCGAACCCCTCGTGACGGTAGGCCAGGAAGGCAGCGTCGAAACGTGTTGCCACCGGTGCGCGGCCGGCATCATCCACACGGTCACGATAGGAGGACGCGCCGAGGCGCAGGCCCGGTATGAGGTCTGGCTCAATCGCGAGACCGACGTTCACGGCCTTCGTGCCGTTTGAATCCACGAGGGTCGGTGTGACGTAGCCCGCCGACGCGTTCCAGCGCTGGCCATTGCCGATCTCCGCGGTGTACTCGAGGCGCACGCCCGGCACCTGGAGCCGGCCGCTCGCGGACACGCCCACCTCGTGCACGGGCAACGGGCCGCCCTCGTCCTCGAACGCGAAGATCGCCGGGCGCCCAGCGATGGTCTCGAAGTAGGTGCCGTGGTGGAAGGCGGTGTTGTAGTAGCCGATCCCCGTGTGATACCGGCCGGCGCGAAGACTCAGGTAGTCGCCGGGACTGTAGGTGAGCAGGAGACGCTCGACGTCGGTCATGAAGCTGCCGTTCGGGTCCAACTCCACGACCACTTCCGCCAGCGCGGAGACGTCATCCGTGAGCCTCGACGACACGAAGCACACGAGCTGTCCGAGTCTGAAGGTGCTGGGCGTCCCCGGCGCGTCCACCGACAGCCACTCGACGTCGCCGAATCCCTGGACCAGCAGCCGCGGCGCGCCGTCGCCCGTCGCGGCGAGGTGCGCCAGCTCGTGCGGCGCGTCATCGGTCCCGTCGGAAGGTACTCCCTGCGCTTCGGCCGGCAGCACCGCGAGCAGCACTGCGACCCCGGTGAGTGCCAGAGACGACACCGCCCGCGTGAGGAACCCGCTCACGACGACGTGTCTGCCTTGAGCACGTAGCCGAGGCCGCGCACGGTGTGGATACTCGCGCCGGCGTGCGCCGCCAGCGCCTGCCGGACGTAGGAGACGTAGACCTCGACGGTGTTCGACCTGTAGCTGATGTTGCCGCCCCACACGTGATGCACCAGTTCGTCGCGGGTGACCACGGCCTCGGCGCGCTTCATGAGGTAGGCGAGCAGGCGGTACTCGGTGGCCGTGAGCTCGAGCACCGTGCCCGCACAGGAAATGACGTGATCCCTGGTGTCGAGAAGCAGGGGACCGTAGGCGAGCACGGCGTCGAGCTGACGACTGCGGCCGCGCCGCGTCACGGCACGCACCCTCGCCAGGAGTTCGGGCGGTCGAAGGGCTTGACGATGTAGTCGTCGGCGCCGGCATCGAGCGCCTGGACCCGGTCGTCGAGTCCCGTTCGTCCCGAGATCACCAGGATGGGCACGTCGTTGCGCGCCTGGCGAAGGCGACGGCAGACATCCAGGCCATCCAGGCCAGGCAGCGTCAAGTCGAGCACCACGAGCCCGTAGGCCTTGCATCGGGCGTGCTCGATGGCCAGCAACCCGTTGGCCACGGTCTCGACGTGGCAGTGCGCCTGGGCCAGACCGGCCGCCACGATCACGGCCATGCCGGCGTCGTCCTCAACGAGCAGGACGCGCATGGCGGCAGTTCTGCGGCGCCCGAACCGTACAGGGCAGACGGGCCGGGAGCGACCTTTGGACTTGAATCGGCATCACGGTGAGAACGCTGACTGCTGGGGGCCTTTCGTGGGGAAGGCCTCCATTATAAGAGACTGGCTCTAGATCAGCAGCGCGTCCCTGGCCGCAATCACCAGCTCCTGCGCCTCGCGCGCGGTCTTCGCGGTGGCCGTGAGGTGCCCCATCTTCCGGCCCGGTCGCGGCGCGTCCTTGCCGTACAGATGCAGCTTCACGTCGGGATGCCGGCAGGCGGCGGCCCAGTTGGGGATGCCGTCGGCCCAGAGGTCGCCGAGCAGGTTGGCCATGGCGGCCGGGCGCATCAGGGCGGCCGAGCCGAGCGGCAGGCCGCAGATGGCGCGCACCTGCTGCTCGAACTGACTCGTGACCGCGGCGTCGAACGTGAGGTGTCCGGAGTTGTGGGGCCGCGGCGCCAGCTCGTTCACGAGCAGCGCACCGTCGGTGGTGACGAAGAACTCGACGCACAGCACGCCCACGTAGTGGAGCGCCTCGAGGATGGCGCGCGCGATCTCCACGGCCTGCGCGGCGATGGGCGCGGGCACGGCCGCCGGCGCCGTGGTGAGGTCGAGGATGTGGTTGGCGTGCCGGTTCTCGAACGGCGCGTACTCCACCACCTGCCCGTCGAGGCCGCGCGCGGCGATGACGGAGATCTCGGCCTGCAGTGTCACGAAGCGCTCGACGACGGCGGGCTGATGACCGATGGCCCCCCACACGCGTTCCACCTGTGCGGCCGCGGTCACCTTGTGCTGTCCCTTGCCGTCGTAGCCGAACGCGGCCGTCTTCACCACGGCGGGCAGGCCCACGCGCTCCACGGCCTCGGCCAGCTCGTCGAGCGAGGCGGCGGGTGCAAACGGCACGGTGGGAAAGCCGCGTTCGGCCAGGAAGGCCTTCTCGCGCGCGCGCTGCTGCGCGGTCTGGAGCGCAAGGCCCGAGGGACGCACGGGGACCACCGTTTCGATGGCCTCGATGGCTTCCACGGGCACGTTCTCGAACTCGAGGGTCACCACCTGCACCTGCGCCGCAAAGGCACGCAGCGCGTCGAGATCCTCGTAGGCGGCGGTCACCTCCACATCGGCCACCTGGCCGGCGGGGGTGTCGTCGGCGGGGGAGTACGTGTGCACCCGGTAGCCCATGCGGCGGGCCGCAATGGCGAACATGCGCCCGAGCTGGCCGCCGCCCAGAACCCCCAGGCAGGCCCCCGGCTCGATCACCTTCGGCACCGGGCTCACGGCAGACGCTCGTCCTGGACGCGCTCGGCCTGCTCCGTCCGGAAGGCCCGCAACTGCTGGCGCAGCTCGGGTCGTGCGTTGGCCACGATGGCCACGGCGAGGAGGCCGGCGTTGGTCGCGCCGGGCTTGCCGATGGCAAGCGTTCCCACCGGCACGCCGCCCGGCATCTGCACGATGCTGAGCAGCGAGTCGAGCCCCTGGAGCGCGGCGCTCTGCACCGGCACACCCAGGACCGGCACGACGGTATGGGCCGCGACCATGCCGGGCAGGTGGGCCGCGCCTCCCGCGCCGGCCACGATGACCTCGATGCCCCGGGCCTCGGCTCCGGTCGCGAACTCGGCCATCCACACGGGGGTGCGGTGGGCGGACACGATGTGGCGCTCGTGCGGCACGCCAAACCGTTCGAGGACGTCCACGGCGTGGCGCATCGTCTCCCAGTCCGACGACGAGCCCATGATCACGGCGACAAGGGATGCAGGCGACATGTACGGCCCAGATTATCAGGCGAGTCTCGGGCGCGGCGCCACTTTCCGGGGGCCAGGAGGGCGAGGCCGGCGTCGAAATGCAGCAGAATAGAGCCCCACACGAGGGAGGGTACATGCTGCTGCGTCGCGTTCCACTGCTGGCGTTCCTGCTGGTCGCACCGCTGGCGGCGCAGGCGCCCGGGCCTGCCGCGCCGACCACGGCGCCCACGACCACGCCCACCGCGGTGCCTGCCGCCGCGCCTGCCACGGCGTCCGACGACGCCCGGGCCGCGCGCCTGCGCGTGGACTACCGCCAGTTCACGCTCGACAACGGGCTGAACGTCATCCTGCATCAGGACCGCAGCGTGCCGACGGTGGCCATGAACCTCTGGTATCACGTGGGCTCGGCCAACGAGCGGCCGGGTCGCACCGGCTTTGCCCACCTCTTCGAACACCTCATGTTCGAAGGATCGGGGCACGTCCCCGAGGGCGAGTTCGACCGCCTCCTCGAGGCGGCCGGGGGCAACAACAACGGGTCCACCAACACGGATCGCACCAACTACGTGATCGACGTCCCATCGAGCGCGCTGGAACTGGCGCTCTATCTCGAGTCGGATCGCATGGGGTACCTGCTCGAGACGATGTCGCCCGAGCGCGTGGACGGGCAGCGGGATGTGGTGAAGAACGAGCGGCGGCAGAACTACGAGAACCGTCCCTACGGCATGGCCTCACTGGAGCTGGCGCAGATGCTCTGGCCCGAGGGGCACCCGTACCGCTGGCCCACCATCGGTCACATGGAGGACCTGACCGCCGCGTCGTACGAGGACGTGGTGCAGTTCTTCCGCACCTACTACGCGCCCAACAATGCCAGCCTCGTGATTGCCGGCGACATCGACTACGAGCGCACACGCGCACTGGTCGAGAAGTGGTTTGGCGGCATCCCGCGCGGTCCCGACGTGGCGCCGCTCAGCGTGCCCGCCGTGCGGCTCACGGAGGTGACGCGCAAGACCATCACCGACCGCGTGCGCCTGCCCAGGCTCTACATCGAGTGGCCCACGCCCGAGGCGTACGCGCCCGGTGAGCCGGCGCTCGATCTGGCGGCCTACGTGCTCGGCGGTGGCAAGAACTCGCGGCTCTACAAGCGCCTCGTCTACGACACGCAGGCCGTGCAGGACGTGGCCGCGTTCCAGGCGTCGTCGGCACTGGCGGGCACGTTCATGGTCGTGGCCACGGCGCGGCCGGGCCAGAACATCGACGACATCCGGCGCGTGATCGACGAGGAGATCGAGCGGCTGAAGCGCGAGCCTCCGGACGCGCGCGAGGTGCAGCGGGCCCTCAACGCCATCGAGTCGTCGTTCTACCGGCAGATGGAGTCGGTGGGAGGCTTCGGGGGCAAGTCCAACCAGTTGAACGCCTACTGGTTCGCGGGCGCGACGCCCGATTTCTTCGCCGAGGATCTCGCCCGCTACCTCGCGATCAGCCCGGCCGACGTGCAGGCCGCCGCGGCGCGCTGGCTGCCGGCGGATCGGCGTGTGGAACTGGTCGTGGAACCGGAGGCCCAGCCATGAGGCGCGTCTCGGCCTGGGCCCTTCCCGCCCTGCTCGCGCTCACGGCCTCGCTCATGGCACAGCAGGCCCCGGCACCCGACCGCACGGTCCGGCCCGAGCTCGGCCCTCCGCCCGAGTTGCGCCTGCCGCCCATCGACAAGCGGCAGCTCGCCAACGGCCTGCCCGTCTGGATCATCGAGTCGCACGAGGTGCCGCTGGCGCAGCTGGATCTCACCGTACTCACGGGCGCCGCCGGCGACCCGGCCGACAAGCTCGGCGTGGCCAGCCTCACCGCGTCGATGCTCGACGAGGGTGCCGGCATGCGCTCGGCGCTGGAGCTGGCCGATGCGGTCGAGTTCCTCGGCGCGCGTCTCACGACGGGCAGCTCCTTCGATGCCTCGGTCGTGCGCCTGAACGTCCCCGTGGCACGGCTCGCCGAAGGCCTGGCGCTGATGGCCGACGTGGCGCTGCGGCCCACCTTCCCCGAAGCCGACGTCGAGCGGCTCCGCCAGGAACGCCTCACGGCGCTCCTTCAGGCACGCGACGACCCGGGCTCGATCGCGGGCATTGCGTTCTCGCGATTCGTCTTCGGGCCCGATCACCGGTTCGGCACCGGTCCGGGCGGCAACGAGCAGACCATTCCCGGGCTCACGCGCGACGACCTGGTGGCCTTCCATCGCCGCGCGTACCAGCCCGGCAACGCCACGCTCGTGGTGGTCGGCGATGTCGAGGCCGACGCGCTGATGGAGCAGCTCGAGCGCGCCTTCGGCGGCTGGCGCAGCACGGCGCCCGTCGTGCGGGCGGCCATCCCCGAGGCTCCCCTGCCGAACGGCCGCATCCACCTCATCGACAAGCCAGGGGCGGAGCAATCGCAAATCCGCATCGGCCGGCCGGCGGCCGCGCGCTCGACGCCCGACTACTACGCGCTGCAGGTGCTCAACACCGTGCTAGGCGGGGCGTTCTCGTCGCGGCTCAACCAGAACCTGCGCGAAGAGCACGGCTACGCCTATGGTGCGGGCTCGGTGTTCGACTTCCGCAAGGCCACCGGGCCCTTCGTGGCGTACGCGGCCGTGCAGACGGATAAGACCGCCGAGTCGCTGCAGGAGTTCTACAACGAGTTCAGGGCCATCACCGAGCCCGTGCCTGCCGAGGAACTCGAGCGGGCGAAGAACTACCTGGCGCTGAGCTTCCCCTCGCAGTTCGAGACCCTGACCGACCTCACCGGCCAGCTCCAGGATCAGGTGGTATACGACCTGCCGGCCGACTACTTCGAGCGCTACGTGAGCCGCATCGAGGCCGTCACGGCCGCCGACGTGCAGCGTGTGGCCCGCGAGTACATCACGCCCGGCCGCTTCGCCGTGATCGTCGTAGGCGACCGCGCGCGCGTGGAGGCAGGGCTCCGCGCGCTGCAGCTGGGCGAGGTCGAGACCCTGACGGTGGACGAGGCCTTGCCGCGATGAGCATCAGCATCACGATGGAGGAGCTTCTCGACTGGACGGACCACGAGCGGGCCAGGTGGCGGGAGTGGCTCGGTGCCGACGCCGACCGGCTCGACATTCCGTGCCAGCGCGAGGGACGCCTGACGACGGTGTGGAGCGTGCTCGACCACATCTTCCTCGTGGAACGCCGGCACCTGGCGCGGCTCGAAGGCGGCCTTCCGCCCGAGTCCACGGGTGTGAAGCACGGGGACGTGGAGGCGCTCTTCGACTACGCGGACCTGGTACGCGCCGATTTCCGCGAGTACCTGGCCGAGATGGACGGTGAGGACGCGGCCGAGATCCTCACGTTCCAGGTGTCGAGCGGTCCGCTCGTCACCTCCAAACGCAAGCTGGCCCTGCACGTGGTGATGCACGAGGTGCGGCACATGGCCCAGGTGGCGCTGGCCGTACGCCTGGCTGGCCACGAGCCGCCGGGGCGCCACGACCTGGCGTTCCTGCCCGCCATGACGTAGCGCGACCTGCCTCCCCTGTATCATTGCGGCTTCACGCAGGCGAGGCCGCACGCCGGTGGATCGTCATTCCCGGGGCGCGCGGCTCGCGAGGAGGGCCGCCCTGTCACCCCGCCTCTCGGAGCCGCGTCGGCTGCTCCTGCTCCCCGTGCTCGTCCTCTCGCTCGTGGTAGTCGCCTGCACGGGCGACGCGCCTCCCGTCCTCACCTTCTCGGGCAGCGCGCTCGGCGTCGAGGCCGAGGTCGTGCGCGCGCAACTCCAGCGGTTCGCGGCGCGCCATCCCGGGACGACCGTCGAGATACGCACGACGCCGGATGCCGCGGACCAGCGTCACCAGCTCTACGTGCAGTGGCTGAACGGGGGTGCCACCGAGCCCGACGTCCTGCAGCTCGACACCATCTGGCCGGCTGAGTTCGCCGCCGCCGGATGGATTCATCCCCTCGCCTCCTTCGCGCCCGACACCACCGCCTTCTTCCCAGCCGCCGTCGCCGCCGGCCAGTGGGAAGAGCGCCTCTACGCCCTGCCATGGTTCGTGGACGCAGGGTTGCTGTACTGGCGCACCGACCTGCTGCCGTCGGCGCCGGAGACGCTGGCAGCCCTGCGTACGGCCGCCCGCGCCGCAGCAGGCGAGGACGGCGTCCGGTACGGTTTCGTCTGGCAGGGGGCCCGCTACGAGGGGCTCGTCACCGTGTTCCTCGAGTACCTCGACGGGTTTGGCGGCGCGATCCTCGACGCGGCGGGCCAGGTGGCCGTGGCCTCGCCCGAGTCCGTGGAAGCGCTCTCTTTCATGGTGGACATGGTGAGGCTCGACGGCAGCGTGCCGGCCGAGGCGCTCACGTGGCAGGAGGAGCAGTCGCGATTCGCCTTCCAGAACGGCGACGCCGCCCTGATGCGCAACTGGCCCTACGCCTGGCCCCTGCTGCAGTCGCCAGGGTCGGCGGTGGCGGGCCGCGTGGCGGTGGCGCCGTTTCCAACGCGCTCGCCCGCCCGCCGCACGGCCACGCTCGGCGGGTCTCTGCTGGCCATCAACGCACGGAGCCGGGAACCCCAGCTGGCCTGGGCGCTCGTGGACTTCCTCACGCAGCCCGAACAGATGCTCGAGCGTGCACGGCTGGCAGGACAGCTCCCCGCGCGCCGCACGCTCTATGAGGAGCCGGCCCTGGCCGATGCGCTGGCGCTGCCGATCGTCGAGCTCCAGGCTGCGCTCGACGCGGCCGTCCCGCGTCCCACGTCGCCCGTGTACAGCGAACTCTCGGAGATCCTCCAGGTGCGGCTGCACCGGGCGCTCTCTGGGCAGCAGACGCCGCGCGCCGCGCTCGAGGCCGCGCGCGACGAGATGCAGGCCGTGCTGGCGCGGAGCGGCCTGACCGGTACCGGAGCACGGACGACAACGACCTCTCACGACGCCGTGGGGATACGGTGAGGGTGCCGTGAGACCCGAGTTGCCCGCGGCACGTGGCGGGGCCGACGCCCTCGCGCGCGGGGAGGCTCGGCTGGCGTGGCTGCTGGTGGCGCCCGCAGTGGGCGTGGTACTGGTCGTGGCGCTGCTGCCCATCGGCGCCACGGTATGGGAGGCGCTGCACGGTCACGACCTGCGGCTGCCGTGGCTCGGACAGCCCTTCGTCGGGCTCGCCAATTTTGCCGAGGCCCTCGGCGACGACCGCTTCCGGGACGCGCTCCTCCACACGGCGGTCTTCGCGCTCGTGAGCGTACCCCTCGAACTGGCCCTCGGGCTGGCGCTCGCCCTGGTGATGCAGGCACCCCTGCGGGCCATCGGGGTGCTCAGGGCCATCGCCCTGCTGCCGTGGGCCGTGCCCACCGTCGTCACCGCGCTCATCTGGCGCTTCATGACCGAGGCGGGCCCGGCCCACTGGTTGGCCGATGCGCAGCTCGCCTGGCTGCCGCTCGTCGCCGCGGACGTCTGGAAAACCGCGCCCTTCGCGGCCATCCTGCTGCTGGCGGGCCTGCAGGGTATCGACCCGGCCCTGCACGAGGCGGCCCGCGTGGACGGTGCGGGCGCCATCCGGAGGTTCTGCACCATCACGCTTCCCCTGCTGGGTCCATCGCTCGTGGTGGCCGGCACGTTCCGGGCGCTCGACGCGCTGCGCCTGTTCGACCTGGCCTACGTGCTCACGAGCGGGGGCCCGGGCACGGCCACCGAGCCGCTGTCGCTCTACGCGTTCATCGTACTGATGCAGCGCCTGCGCTTCGGCTACGGCTCGGCGCTCTCGGTGACGGTCTTCCTGCTCACGTTCGGCTTCGCGCTGCTCTGCGTCCGCGCGCTGCGACAGACCCTGGAGGGCACCGACGCATGAGGGACGGCACCAGGGTTCCCGCGGCGCTGGCCGCCACGGTGCTGCTCGGGGCCATGCTCGTCCCGCTGTACTGGACGGTCGCGGGCTCGATCTCGCCCGAGAGCCGCCTGTTCGAGGGCCCCGTGCTCGCACCGGCCGCGCTGACGGGCGAGCACTACCGCGCCCTCTTCGAGGACCGTGCGTTCCTGGTTCCCATCCGCAACTCGCTCGTCGTCGCCGGGGCGACCACCCTGGTGGCGCTGCCCATCGCCACGCTGTGCGCCTACGCCCTCGCCCGCCTCCGCCTGCGCATGGCATCGCCCATCCTGGCACTCATGCTGGCGGTCTCGATGTTTCCCCAGATCTCGATCGTGCCGCCCCTCTACCTGCTGCTGCGGGCGGTCGGCCTGCTCGACACCTATCCTGGCCTGGTGCTGCCGTACCTCACCTTTGCCACGCCGCTCGCGGTGTGGCTGATGACCGGCTACTTCCGCCGCCTGCCCGTGGGCCTCGAGGAGGCGGCCCGGCTCGACGGCGCGAGCCGGCTCCAGGTGCTGCGCGACGTGGCGCTGCCCCTGGCGGCGCCTGGGCTGGCGGGCACCGCCATCGTCACGTTCCTGTACTGCTGGAACGAGTTTCTGTTCGCGCTCTCGTTCACGCTGGGCCCCGACCGGTACACGGTGCCGGTGGCGATCGCGCTCTTCAGGGGGCGTTACCAGGTGCCGTGGGGCCAGGTGCTGGCCGCGGCCGTCGTCGCCTCGGTCCCGGTGGCGCTGGCCGTGCTCGCGCTCCAGCGGCGCATGGTGGAGGGCCTCACGGGAGGGGCCACCAAGGGATGAAGGGAGGGGGCGAGCAGTGGCGGCCGTGACGCTCGAGGGACTGACGAAGGTATTCGCCAACGGGCACGTCGCGGTGCGCGACGTGAGCCTGTCGCTCGACGACGGAGAGTTCCTGGTGCTCGTGGGCCCCTCGGGCTGCGGCAAGAGCACGCTGCTCCGCCTGCTGGCGGGGCTCGAAGACGCCACGTCCGGACGCGTGTGCATCGGCGGCCTCGACGTCACCGGACAACCGCCACAGGCGCGCGACGTGGCGATGGTGTTCCAGCACTACGCGCTCTACCCGCACATGAGCGTGCGGGACAACCTGTCCTACGGACTCAGGACGCGTGGTGCGTCGCGTGAGACCATCGCACAGCGCGTGGCAGCCGTGGAAGAGGCGCTCGGCCTCGAGGGCCTGCTCGACCGCCGGCCCGCCGCGCTCTCCGGCGGACAGCGTCAGCGGGTGGCGCTCGGCCGCGCGATGGTGCGGGAGCCCCAGGTCTTCCTCTTCGACGAACCGTTGTCGAACCTCGACCCGGCCCTCCGCGCCAGGGCGCGGGCCGAGCTGCAGCGATTGCACCGGCGTCTGGGCACCACGATCGTGCACGTGACGCACGACCAGGAGGAGGCCATGACGCTGGGGAGCCGGATCGCCGTGATGCGCGAGGGCCGGCTGGAGCAGCTGGGGCCACCCCAGGCGCTCTACGACACGCCGGCCACCGCCTTCGTCGCCGGCTTCGTCGGCTCGCCGGCGATGAACCTCCTCGACACGCCGCTCCCGGGCCTGAGTCCGCCGGCCGGAGGCCTGCTCGGCATCAGGCCGCACGACCTGGTCCTCACGGACAACGGTCCTCTCACGGGCGACGTCGAGCTGCTGGAACCACGCGGGCCGGATGTCCTCGTGCACGTGCGCCTGCGCGAGGTCACCCGCCAGCCACTCGTCATGGTCGTTGCGGCGGACGCCGCACCAGCGGTTGGCGCACCCGTCGCCCTCGCGGTGCAGCCCGGCCGCGTGCACCGCTTCGGGGCGGACGGCCGCCGGCTTCCCGCGTAGGACACCGCCGCGGCACAGCTGGTCCGCACAGCCGTCCGCAGAGCGGGTCGGCACTGCCGGGTCGGCACAGCCGGGTCAGCACAGCGGAGTCGGCACGGTGAAGCCAGCACGGTGAGGTCAGCACTGTGGGGTCAGCACTGTAGGGTCAGCACAGCCGGGTCGGCACTCTTTGGGCACTGGCGGGTCGGCACCGTGGCCCAGAGTGCGCGTGCGCGACGGTGTCGGCCCTCCGCTACCGGTCCATGGCGCCCGCTGCTACCGATCCGGTGCGCCCGCGGGGCCGGCGCGGCGCGACGCGTCGTCCGGCTGTGACGCGCCTTCGGCGTGGGGCGTGGCTTCCGGCCGCCCGGAGTCTGCGACGGCCACTCCCGCGGAGCCCGACTGGCTCACCGCGAACGGCCGGCTCGCTTCGCCGAAGTAGAGCGACATGTGCGGGAACGGGATCTCGATGCCCTTGGCATCGAAGGCCTTCTTGATGCGGCGCCGCAGCTCACGGGCGACGGCCCACTGCTGCAGCGGCACGGTCTTGAGCCGGATCTTGATGGTGACCGCGGAGTCGGCGAATGCATCGACGCCCAGCACTTCCAGCGGCTCGAGCACGTTGACACCCCACTCCGGGTCCGTCTGCAGCGTGGCTGCCACCTCCTTCAGCACCACGACCACGGCATCGGTGTCTTCCTTGTAGGCCACGCCAATCTCGAGCAAGGCGTAGGAGTAGTCCTTGGTCTTGTTGGCAAGTGTCGTGATGGACCCGTTGGGAAACACGTGGACGGTGCCCTCGAGGTCGCGCAGCACGATGGTCCGCAGCTTGATGGCCTCGACCAGGCCGCCCGTGCCGTTGATGACCGCCACGTCGCCGACGCGCACCTGGTTCTCGAGGATGAGGAAGAAGCCCGAGATGAGATCCTTCACGAGGGTCTGCGCGCCGAAGCCGACGGCCAGACCGAGAATGCCCGCCCCGGTGAGCACGGGCATGATGTCCACCTGCAGTTCGCGCAGCACCATCAGAATGGCCACGGCCGTCACGAGCGTCGTCAGGCCGTTCTGGACCAGACGGCTGAGCGTGCGGGCGCGCCGCACCATTTCGAGCGCGTCGCCGGACACGTCGCTGCCGAGCTCGGCCTCGAGCCGCGCGGCGGCCGAAGCGATGACGCGTATCAGCAGGTACGTGAGCAGACCGATGATCAGGATGCGGAGGCCCGACCCGAGCAGCCAGTTCGTGAAGACCGCCGGGGAGAAGCGCTCGCCGAGTTCGACACCGGCCAGGCCTACGGCCGGCACCGCCAGCGCGGCAAACGCGGCGACGAAGGCGATGAGGCGCGTGATGCGGATGGGGCGCCTGACGATCGGGCTGCTCAGGTCCACCTGCCGCACGTCGCCGCCGTTGATGCCCACGAGCACCATCCGGACACCCCGGGCCACGATCTCGGACACCAGATAGGCAAGCGCCGCCGCCAGCGCCAGGGCGAGCACCAGCGTCAGGACTTCAACGTCCGGTCCGAGTATCGATTCGAGCATCGTGTCCTCCTGAGATGCGCCGGGTGGTACGCCGCAGGGGCCTCACGACCGCCGCAGTCGAACGGCGAGCCGTGTCGGCGGCCGGGGCGTCCGCGCCCACGGCCGTGGGCGGGCTCCTCAGGACAGGGCTTCGAAGATGCCGGTGTCCCGGTTCTTGCGCACCCCGTCCCAGGGGAAGTGCCGGCCGTTCATGGCCACCCACACCCCGGGCGGCAGCAGCTGCGCGTACGAGAGCGCGCTGCCGAGGTTGAAGAGCCCATCCGAGCTGCCAAACGCGTAGGGCACCATCGCCCCCGTCAGCACGATGGTCTTGCCGGAAACGCCCGCGGCCAGCGCCGCCGCCGTCTCCACCATGGTATCCGTGCCGTGGGTCACCACGATGCGCGCCTCCGAGCACTCCCGGCACTGGCGCACGACGAGCGCACGGTCCTCCGCGGTCATGTCGAGGCTGTCCACCATCATCAGCGTGCGGATGGAGACGGCCACGTGCGAGCGGCCCAGGCGGAGCATCTCCGGCAGGTGGCTCTCAACGAACGCGAGCCGTCCGCCAATCTCGTCGTAGGTCTTGTCGAAGGTCCCGCCGGTCACGAAGATGCGAATCATGGTCCCCGAGCCGCCTTCTACCTTACCCCGGGGCGCATCGGCGCTGCGATTGTTCGCCACTCGGCCCGTGCGGGGGCTCTCGCCGGATCGCGGCGGCGGCCGTCGTGGGTCCGGCCGGCGTGACTCGTTCGCACCGGAAGCCGCTGCGGTGGCCGGCGCAGACTTCGTGACGCTCGGGTCGCGCATCGCCCTCGTGAGCGCTCAACCGAGCGGCCGCCCTGCGCCACCTCGCGCCTTCGTGCCTCCGGGTCGGCGCGACTCGACACGCCGGCCGGACCCGCCACGCCCGCCGCCGCGGTCGCCCATCGCCACACCTGTCGTCGGGAGCCCAGCCGTCGTGACTCGCCCGCGCCGAAAGGCTCGCGGCCGCACCGCATGCTAGGCTTTCAGCCGCACATGCGCGGCGCCATCCAACGTCATGGCTGATTGGTCCGTCGAGGAGGTCGAGGCAACGGTCGCAGACTACCTGGACATGCTGGGTCACGAAGTTGGTGGCGTCCCATACAGCAAAACTGCCCACAGAATTGCCCTCAAGCCCCGGCTCGACAATCGCAGCCCTGGAGCCATCGAGCGGAAGCATCAGAACATCAGCGCTGTCCTGATCCGGCTCGGATTCACCTACATCGCCGGCTACAAGCCGCTCGGGAACTACCAACAGCTCCTGTACCACATCGTGGCCGACCGCCTCGCCAGGCGTGCCGCACTCATCCAGGCTGTGCGGCGGCAGGTGGAAGCGCCGGCGGACGTGCCGACCGTGGACGACATCCTGGCGACCCTGGTCGATCCTCCGGCGCCCACCGAGCGGGCGTATCGACCGAAGACTGCGCAAGAGCAGCGGGTGCCAGGAGCCGAGGTCGACTATCTGGCCATGGAGGCTCGCAATCGCTCGCTTGGGTCTGCCGGCGAGGAATTCGTCGTCAGGTTCGAGGCGGCGCGCCTGATGCCCGAGCACGACCACCTCTACCGCGCCTTCGATTTCAGGCGTCGTCCGCGCCTGTTCTGGAAGTCCGGCGCCATCGACCAGGCGTTCGGACTCGAACCCTCGCAATTCGTGGCCAGTGTCCGCTGACGACGCCGTTCGGCTCATGCCTCCGGTCGTACGACGGCTCGGCAGGTCTAACACCGGACAACCGCGACAGCGCGGCGGGTGCGCGGGCCACGCGCCGGGCGTGGCGTGTCCGGCCGGCGTGTCGAGTCGCGCCGACAGGGAAGTACGAAGGCGCGAGGTGGCACAGGGCGTCCGCTCGGTTGAGCGCTCACAAGGGCGATGCGCAACCCGAGCGTCAGGAGGTCTGCACCGGCCACCGCAGCGGCTTCCGGCGCGAACGAGTCACGACGGACGGGCACGCCACGCCCGGCGCGCAGTTGGGTCGCGAGCGAGGCGCGCCAGGCCGGCGCGGCGGAGATGACGTCGGGCGACCCCGCGGCAACCCTGGCGCCGGGCAGCGGCGGCGGGCCTGGCGGGTCCGGCCGGCGTGTCGAGTCGCGCCGACATGAAGGTACGAAGGCGCGAGGTGGCGCAGAGCGTCCGCTCGGTTGAGCGCTCACAAGGACGCTGCGCGACCCGAGCGTCAGGAGGTCTGCGCCGGCCACCGCAGCGCCTTCCGGCGCGAACGAGTCACGCCGGACGGGCACGTCACGCCCGCCGCAACGTTCAGGTGGCCTGTCTGATGCGCAGGCGCGAGAGGGGCCGGCGCCCGCACTCGCGCCTGCGACGAGGTGACTGGCGGCCTCAGTCCGCGAGCTTTCGAACCCGGCGCGTGCTCGTGTAGATGTCGCCGTCTCGCCCGAAGTACAGGCGCCGGCCATCCCACGACAGGCTCGGGCGCGTTTCGCTGCCGGGCGAGTTGACCGCGGTACCCAGGTTGATCGGCGCAGACCACCGCTTCCGGGTGTCCGACCGTGTCGCCACGTAGACGTCGAAACTGCCGTAGCCCACCGTGCCGTTCCCATCAACCGGCCTGAGCGAACTGAAGACGATCTCCAGCCCATCGGACCGTACGTTGGGCATCCGGTCGTCGAACTCCGTGTTGAGCTCGCGCACGGGCGAGGGCGGGCCGAAGGTGCCGTCCGCCTTCATGCGACTCCGGTAGATGTCCTGGTTGCCCGACACGTTGCTCGAGAAGAACAGGAACGTGCCCTGGTCAGTCGTCACGAGGGAGGGGCTGAACTCGGCTCCCTTGCTGTTGGGTCCCGTCCCCGTCTCGACGCACCCGAGATGGCGGGGCGTCCCCCACCCGATCGCGGCGTTGCGACGAACGATGTACATGTCGCCGGCGCCGGGGCCGGCCTGGCAGGTCTCCGGGCCGGGGCGCTCCGAAACGAAGAGGAGGTACCCGTCGTCCACGGGTGTCGGGCAGAAGTCGTTGGTCTCGGAGTTCACCGGGGCCTCCAGCATCTGCGGTGGTCCGAAGGCCTCGTTGACGCTCGCTCTGTCGGAAGCCCAGATGTCGTTGCCCGTCACGCCGTTGCGGGTCGACGCGATGTACAGGCTCAGGCCGTCCCTCGACTCGATGGGACATCCGTCAGCAGCGGGACCGTTGATCGCTGTCACAGGGACGGCTGACCGCCACGGCGACCACGAGAACTGGGTCGCCTTCACACCGGCGGGCGACAACATCATCACCATAAGGGTCGTGGCCGCGATGGCGACCGATCCGACCAGCATCTTTCCTCGCATGGGTACTCCTCCCGGTTGTCGACGAGCCCCGATCAATCTCGGGGGCGTCTTCAACCAAGGCGCCAAAACGAGAGCAAGGTGCTAACGGGTGGAGACGGGCTGCAGCGAACGGGCCCAGTTGAGGGCGAGGACCAGGGCCGGTTCCCCTGGCACCCGGACCATGAGGAAGCGACGTCCATCAGGCGAGATGTCGTACGTCTGGGAGGAGCCACCGGAGCCGGCACCGGCAAAGCCGGCGCCCTCGAAGAGCCTGGTGCGCGGCCCGACGCGAAACGATGGCGTCGTCGTCACCGCCGCACTCATCATCGCGCCGGCGAAATCCCGGTAGAAGAGCTCGCGTCCGTCGGGCGCCCACACCGGCTGGCGCCCCCCACCGGTCGAGATCATCCAGCGGCCCGCGTCGACGTCGGGATACGGGCGGACATACACCTCGTAGCGACCGGTCTCGTCGGAGTCGTAGGCGAGCCAGCGGCCGTCTGGTGAGATATCCGCGGACAGTTCGTTGCCGGGCCCATGCAGCACAGGCGCGAGCTGTCGTTCGGCACCGACCGACAGCGACACGATGTCGCGGCTGCCGTTACCGTTCACCGAGAGCAGCAGGCGTCCGTCTGGTGCGAAGTCGAGCGGCAGCTGAACACGAGAGCTGTCACTCAGCAGCTCGGCCTCACCCACGCCATCGGCCCGCCGCCAGAACGTTTCAGCCGCTCCGCTGCTGCTGGACCGACCGAACGCGACGTGCTGGCCGTCGAGACTCCAGGCTATGGTGGGATTGTCGGTCTCGTCGCTGACGAGCCGATCCAGCGTCTGGGCCGTGAAGTCCCACAGCCAGACGTCGCGGTCCCCCCGCGACGGCTCGAGGGCCACGAGGGCCGCGCGCGACCCGTCGGGGGAGAGCTCGGGATAGACGTACAGCCCCTTCGGCGCACCGACCGGCTGCAGGCCCCCGATGCGGTCCACCCAGACCAGCTCGTTCTGAAGCGTGACCGGATCGCCAGAGATGTAGACGAGCGTACCGTCGAACGACACGGCGAAATCCGATACCCCGGGTTCGGCGACGAGCCGCATGGCCTCACCGGTCGCCTCCAGCCGGTCCAGATCGAAGGGCACGGCCATCAGGGTACCAGCCGAGAGGTAGAGGAGGTGCCCCGTCGGGGAGTACCTGGCAGCCCCGCCGCCCTGCAGCAGCGGCTTCCGCTCGCCGCTGCGCATATCCACGACCTCGATGCGACTGCCGACTGAATCCACCAGGCCGGTGAGCGGAACCGTCGTGGTGCGCGTCGCCATGACGGTCACCAGGGCGGCCCGACCACCGGGCAGCAGATCTGGAAACGTCAACTGCTCGCCGTCCGCGAGGC
The DNA here is from genome assembly GCA_050185275.1 of Vicinamibacterales bacterium. Classification (GTDB taxonomy): domain Bacteria; phylum Acidobacteriota; class Vicinamibacteria; order Vicinamibacterales; family UBA2999; genus JABFRY01. The sequence continues at coordinate 294,311 of JBFWZN010000008.1, forward strand.
GCGCGACCGGCACCTGTTCGAAACCGCCGTCCGCGACCTGACGGTGCAGTCCACCCGTGTCCGTGTACACGAGGCCGGTGTCACCCCAGGCGCCGACTGGCGCGCTGCCCGTACCGACCACGGTCACAGGGCTTCCCCCGGTCATCGGCACTCTCCGGATGGCACCGTTGCTGCTGTATGCGAGCCACTGCGCATCGGGCGAGAAGAAGAAGTGCGCCGCACCCGGCTCGACTGGCACCACCACGTCTGGCCGGCCGTCGCGGGACCGGACCACGACGCCCGTCGTCGTCCGGTACGCGAAGCGGGACCCGTCGGGTGCAATGGCCAGGTCGCGGTACAGCGTGGGCATGAGCGGACGCCCGGGTGCGGTCGCCAGCTGCATGTGTGTCACAGGTGCCGGCTGTGGCGACGGCGCACCAAGAACGTTCCACAGAGCCCCCGCGGCCAGCACACCAACAGCACCCACAGCCACACCGGCAGCGAGATGCCGGCGCGGGGTGGCACCTCGAGCGGGCAGGGGCGTGCGTGGTTCGGACGGCGCGGTGTCCAGGAGGTCTTCCACCTCGATACGCGCGTCACCAATGTGCTGCAGCCTGCGCCTGGTGTCCTTGTCCAGACACCGCTGGATCAGGCGGCGAAGGGCGTGGGGAGTGCCAGCAGGAAGCTCCTCCAGATCCACGGGAGTGTTCAGGACCTGTGCAATGACGTCTGCCGGCGTGGCGCCGTGAAACGGTGCTTGGCCGGTGAGCATCTCGTAGAGCACGCAGCCGAAGGCCCAGATGTCGGCGTGGTGATCCACCACCTGACCTCGCGCCTGCTCGGGACTCATGTACGCAGGCGTCCCCACTACGTGGCCGGGCAGCGTGTCGCCACCACCTCGGGAGCCCTGGGCGGTGGCTGCATCAGCGGTCACCTGCGCCAGGCCGAAATCGAGCACCTTGACCAGGCCGCTTCCGGCGACCTTGATGTTGGCCGGCTTCAGGTCGCGGTGCACGACACCCTTCTCGTGCGCCGCCTCGAGCGCTTCGGCCACACCGCGGGCGATCATCAACGACTCACGCAGCGACAGGCCGGATCCCGTGCCCCGCCCGTGCAACAGGTCGTCAACGGTCTCGCCGTCGACGAACTCCATCACGATGGCGTGGCTCCCCTCGAACTCGGCGAGTTCGTGAACCGTGGTGATGTTGGGATGGTTCAACGACGCCAGGATGCGCGCCTCTCGACTGAGGCGCTTCACGCGCTCGGCATCGGAGGCGAACTGGGGAGGCAGCAGCTTGAGGGCGACGGAGCGCTGGAGCCGCACGTCCTGCGCCCGATAGACGACACCCATGCCTCCCGAGCCTATCCAGCGTTCGACGCGATAGTCTCCGAGCTGACAGCCCACGAGCGTGTTCGGTTCGCCGAACACCGTCGCGGCCAGCACGGCCGGTCCGACGGACGCCGCTACGAGGCCCTGCGGTTCGGCGTGGGCGAGCAGCGACTCGACTTCGGCTCGCAGGGCGGCGTCGCCCTCACAGGCCTGCGCGAGATGCGCCGCGCGGGCGGGCCCGGGCAGGGACAGGGACGAGTGGTACAATTCCTCGACGCGTCGCCAACGTTCCGGCGTCATGGCAGGCATCCGAACGCGACCGATTTTATCGTGTCTGGGCTTTCCCGCCGTTCCCAAATCACACAGCTGCTGACAGCCTGGAGCAACGGCGACGAGGCCGCACTCGCGACCCTTGCCCCGCTCGTGGAACGCGAACTGCACAAGCTTGCAGCCGGCTACATGGCCGGCGAACGGCCGGACAACGTGCTGCAGGCGACAGCGCTCGTCAACGAAGCATACCTGCGCCTCGTGGCCTGGAAGGATGCCCGCTGGCAGAACCGTGCGCACTTCTTCGCAATGGCCGCCACCATCATGCGGCGGATTCTTGTGGACGAAGCCAGGCGTCAACAGCGGGCGCGACGAGGTGGTCGGCCCGTTCGGGTGTCGCTCTCCGAGATCCGGAACCTCGCCTCACCACAACCCAGCGCCGACGTCATCGCCCTCGACGATGCCCTGGCGGCCCTCGAGACGCTGGACCAGCGCAAGAGCCGCGTCATCGAGCTGCGGTTCTTCGGCGGGCTGAGCCTCGAAGAGGCCGCACACGTGCTGGGGGTGTCGGTGGCCACCGTGCGCCGCGACTGGAGCCTGGCCCGCGCCTGGCTCTCGCGCGAACTGAGCCGCAGCCAGAGCGCACGCGACGACACGACGTAGGCAACGGCTCTGCCTGGCGGCGCCAGACGATGGAGCCCACGGCGGGTCACTGCGAGCGGATGGGCCAGTGCTGACCGCGGCGGCTGGCGAGGTGGGTCCGTCCGTCGTGACTCGTTCGCGCCGGAAGGCGCTGCGGTGGCCGGCGTAGACCCCGTGACGCTCGGGTCGCTCATCGCATCCGAGGGCGCTCAACCGAGCGGACGCCCTGCGCCACCTCACGCCTTCACGCCTCCCTGTCGGCGCGACTCGACACGCCGGCCGGACCCACCTCGCCCGCCGCCGCGTCGCCGGTCGCGACACCTGTCGTGGGTCGCCCAAGCGTCGTGAGTCGTTCGCGCCAGAAGGCGCTGCGGTGGCCGGCGCAGACCCCGTGACGCTCGGGTCGCGCATCGCCCTCGTGAGCGCTCAACCGAGCGGACGCCCTGCGCCACCTCGCGCCT
>JBFWZN010000009.1:0-267541 GCA_050185275.1 Vicinamibacterales bacterium
CCGTTCGCACTTTCTCAATCAGCACGGGGCTGGCGGCTTCCACCGTCACCCCGGGGAGCACGGCTCCCGACGTATCCCGCACCGTCCCCGTGATCGATGCCTGTGCAAAGACCAGGGAGGGCGCGAGGAGCACCGCCGCCCAGACGAGGGCGGCGACGAACCTGGAAAGACTCCGCATCGACTTGCCTCCTTGTGGGTGAAACGCACTGCCCGCACACCAAAACCCGGGCGTATCCGCCCCAGCAATTTGCGGACCGTTTGATTCCCCCAGGAATTTGCTCGATATTTCGAATTAGAGTGGACCTCCAATCTATGGAAATCCAATTATTTGAGATCCATTCATTCGGTTCATTGGATCTCGCTTCTGCTCCAACAATTGGATCTTCAAGTTTTGCGAGCGGAGCGGGCTCTCGAACGCCTCCATGCCGCTCCCCTGCCGGACGTACCAGGTCCGCCTCGGATTGGCGGCGGGGAGGAGTGGAGGGGATGGGCCAGCCGGCCAGACGCCAGGCACGGGTGGGCATCCGCGGACGGTGTTGGCCAGGGCTGGCACCGGCTGGGCCGGGGCGGGCTGGGCGGGACTGGGGTGGGCCGGCCTGGGTCGGCCTGGGTGGGGCTGGCAATGGGCTCTGCCGAGACCGTCGGATCGACCACCTTGCAGCTACCACGGTGCAGCTGAGCCAGGCCGGACCGATCGCGCTGCTGGCCACCTGTCCCGGGCGACCCGGTGCCCCCCCTTGGCTGGGGACCCGATCGTCCGTCAGCGCCGATGGCGGATGGTCGATAGACGCTCCGGGGCGGGGCCGCTGGGGCGCAGCAGAGGGGGGGAATCGACCTGAACGGGGGAGGGGGCCGGCGCCCCCTCCCCCTGGGTACCACCCGACTAGAAGTCGAGGGTGTAGCTGATCTTCATCAGGCGGGCGTTCAGGATCTCCTGGGGACGCTGGTAGGAGGCAAACGCCTGGCTATAGCGGATCTGCGCGTCGGAGTTGAGCGCGTTGAAGACATCCAGGCTGATGACCGAGCGCGACCGCCCGAACCGCAGCACCTTGCCGAACCGGATGTCCAGCTCGTTGCGGCGGTCCGTGTACTCGGCAAACGGCTCGATCAGGCCGATCACCTCGTTGGGGCGACCACCCGCGAGCGGCCGGCCGAGCGTTGAGTTGGCCGCCAGATAGGCGTTGGTGGCCACGAAGCCCGGCGCCACGTCGGTACCGTTGGTGCTGCGGAACGTGCCGGAGAGCTGCACGTCCACCACCGGCAGCGTGTAGACGCCGTACATCTTGAACTGCGTCAGCCACGGCTCCTGCCGATCGCAGTAGGCCGCCGACCGCAGCTGCGCAACGCCGCCGGGCGTGCCGCTGGCGTTGCCCGCCGTCAGGCTCAGCATCTCGGGCAGCTGCGCCACGATCTCACAATCGTTGAAGGAGGTACGGCCGAACGAGTACCCACCCTGCAGCGTGAGCCCGTTCTGGAGCCGCGCGTTGACCGCGAAGTCCATCCCGTTCCACACCTCCGTCATGTCACCGATCTTGCTCGACAGGGTGTTGTAGTTGTTCACCTGGCCGAACTTGTCCGGGTTCACGTTGTAGAGGCCCGTGATGGTGTTGCCACCGCCGCCCGGCAGCCGGGGATCGCTCGGCGCCGTCATGCTGAACTCGGTGAAGTCGGCCGCGGTCACCGCGAGGTTGTCCGTCACGCGGAAGTTGGCCCAGGCGCGGCGGAAGTAGCCCACGTCCACACCGATTCCGCGCGTCAGCTCGTGCGCCACGCTCGTCGAGAGTTCCCAGTTCGTCTGCCGGTTGTTGAAGCCCGTGAGCAGGTCCGGGTCGAACGTCGCGGCCGGCGCCGGCGAGCCGAAGTTCCGATTGCTCACGACGCCACACTCCCCGTTGGCCTCGAGATTGAGGATGTCGCAGTCCGGCACGAAGTTCCGGTTCGCGTCGTTCCACGGCCTGGTGACGTTGGTCACCATCGCGAGCACGGGGTTTGGATCGCGGCCCAGCGCGTTCAGCGTCTGGCCGAGGAGGTACTTGTTGAAGCCCACCTTCACGGCCGTGCGGCCCGTGCCGAACACGTCCCACGCGATGCCGCTCCGGTAGGTGAAGTCCTTCCAGTCGATGTTGTCCGAGCCGGGGAAGCTGATGTTCCGGTTCGGGTCCAGCGGGTCCGAGCCAAGGGTCTGATCCGGGAAGCTCGTCTTGAACATGTCGAGCCGCGCCGCCAGGCTCACCGTCAGCCGGTCGAGCGTCCAGCGGTCCTGCGCGTAGAACCCGAGGTCCTGATCGAGGTTCGTCTTGGCGCGGAAGTTCTGCCGCATCGAGATGCGATTCGGCACGCCGTTGTTGAACCGGTAGCTCAGACCGTTGAGCACGTACTGGTTCTCATCGAGGTGGCCGGTCGTGTTGTTCATGCCGAACTTGAACGCGTGCGTGCCGGTCACGTAGGACGCCGCCGCCCGGTAGGTGAAGCTGGGCACGGCCGTGTTGTTGTAGTTCACGCGCGTGCGGTAGGTCAGGTTGTTGCTCTGCTCGGTCACCGAGATGAGCTGCGGGACGATGGCCGCCTGCGCCGCCGTGATCGATCCGGTGGACTCGCGCAGGTGCATATTGCCCCACCGCTCGAACAGCATCATGCCCACGGCTTCGACGAGGAGCCGGTTCGTCACCGGCGAGGTCCACTCGGCGTGCTGCTGCATCAGGCGCGGGAACCGCCGGTCACGACCGGCCTCGAGCGATCGGGTGGCACTGATGTCGCTGGGACAGTTGCACCACTTGTCGGCCTTGAAGGTGCCCGCGAACTTGTTCCGCGGCGTCGCCTGCCAGGTGAGCCGAACGCTGTTGTTGCTCTGCTGGCCCTTGGCCACCGCCGGGCTGCTCGTGTCCGGCACGTACAGCCACTCGTTCACGTCGAACGCATTGGCGTTGAGGAAGATGGGCGCCTCGTTCGCCACGTCGTTGTAGCGCGTCGAGAACCAGAACCACAGCTTGTCGCGCTGGATCGGGCCGCCGAACGACTCGTTCAGGTCGAACGTGTGCAGCAATTGGTTCGGCGTGCCGAGGCCCGCGTCCTGCAGTTCCTGCGAGAAGTTGTTGCCCGCGAGGCTCTCGCCCGCGAAGCTCACGAAGGTGGAGTTGGCAAACGTGTTGCCACCGTCCTTCGGGATGAAGTTCACGCGCACGCCGCCGGTCGGCAGGTCCGCGCCAAGCGACGTCGTGTCCACCGTGATCTCGGCCGCCGACCCCACGTCCGGCGTCTGCCCGCCGATGTTGCCGCCGGCCTGCAGCGTCATCGTGTTCACGCCGTTGATCGTGATGCGCTGATCCTGGTTGCGGCTCCCGTGCACGCGCACGCTCTGGCCCACGTCCTGGATCGCCGAGCCGCCGACGTCGTTACCACCGCCGACCGTCGAGGGGATCATGCGCGCCAGCCCGAAGTAGTTGCGGGCGCTCGGCAGCGCGTCGATCGTGTCGGAGTTCATCACCGCCTGCTGGGTGAGCGTCTGCGTATCCACGACCGGGGCCTCGCCGGTGACCGTGATGGTCTCCTCGAGCGCGCCCACCCGCATGTCCGCATCCACCGACACGGCCGCCGACCCCGCCAGGGTCACGCCGTCCCGGACCACCGTGTTGAAACCGGGCAGCGTGAAGGTCACGGTGTAGGCCCCTGGCCGGAGGTCCACGATCTGGAACCGGCCGCTGCCATCGGTGACCACGGTCCGGATCTTTTCAATAAGGACGGGACTGGCCGCTTCGACCGTCACGCCGGGGAGCACGGCTCCCGAGGTGTCTCGCACCGTGCCGGTGATCGATGCCTGCGCAAGCGCCAGGGACGGTACGAGGAGCACCGCCGCCCAGAGCAGGGCGGCGACGAACCTGGAAAGACTCCGCATCGACTTGCCTCCTTGTGGCTAGGTTCAGGCGGGCACGCCCTGACCGGAGGGGCGCGCCGCGCGCACGAGCAATCCGTGGATGCGGAAGGAGACAACACTCAGCCAACGATTGCAACTGAAATCTTTGATCCTCCAATATTTTGAGATCCAACCATATGGCGGAGGTAAGCCGCAGGGTAGGATTACCAGGGCTGCACCGGGGTACACCCCGCGCTCGCGCCGCTCGCGCGTGGGTGTGGCACTTCGTCCCGGTCCGCCGGGCGTACAGCGTGACAGCGGCGGTCTGGAGAACGTGCCCGAGGAGAGCGCCCGAATGCCCCAGCGCATCGCTTTCCCCACGGCGTCGCGCCGAAGGGCCGGGGCCTTGTCCGGCACCGGCCAGCAGTCGCCCTAGCGGGCGGCGGCGACGGCAGCGGCCAGGTTGTCCCGGGCTTCGGCGAAGCCGGGTTGCAGGGCCACGGCCTGCCGGAACTGCTCGATGGCCTCGCGGAGCAGCCCCTGCGAGGCGAGCGCCACGCCCAGGTCGTTGTAGGCCTCTGCGAACGCCGGCACCAGGGTCACGGCCTGCTGGAAGCGGAGGGCGGCATCCTGGGCGCGACCCGCCTGCAGGAGCCGGGCGCCCTGGTCGTACCGCAGCTGCCCGAGATTGCGCCGGGCGTTGAGGGAGTCCGGATCGCGGGCCAGCGCCGCCTCGAACTCGCGGGCGGCCTCGTCCTCCTGGTTGGCGCGCAGCTCGGCGACGCCGAGGATGTTGTGCACTTCCCCCGTGTCCGGCAGCACCGACCCCAGATAGCGGCTGCCCATCACCCGTCGCTCGCCCGGCGTCTCGGCATCGAGCCGTGGCAGCGTCGCGGGTGTGGAGTACGCCTGGCCGAGCAGGGCGAAGTACACGTCCAGACCGGCCACCGCAGGGGCGGCGCCGCCAGAGCCGTCGAAGCAGGCCGGGCACCAGGCCGACGCACCGTCCAGATCGAACAGCGCCGCCGGTACTCCGGTCAGGCTGGCCGCGAGCCGCGACCACACGCCGTACTCCTGCATGGGCCGATCGTCGGTCACCGGCGCCACATCTGCCGCCGCCTGCGCCAGCGTCGCGGCAGACCCGACGAAGCTGCCCACGATCTCGCGCGGCGTGCCCAGGTCGAAGCGGATGAGATCGCCGCGCACCGCGGGTGCCGCCAGGAGGGCTCGATTGAGGGCCGCCGGATCGACGGTCGCCCGGTCGGCCGTGGTACCAAGCAGGAGCAGCTCGGCCTGAGTGCCGGAGATGAGCACGGCTTGCGGGAACACGTCGATGAAGGCCCGCACCATCGCCAGGCTGCTCTCGGCCGGCACCTGGTAGGCCGGCAGCCACTGGCTGATGTATCCGCCGGGCGCGAGCCTCGTCCGCGCCAGTTCGTAGAACTCCCTGGAGTAGAGGGAGGCCACGCCGGCATGCGCCACCGGAGGCGGCTCGAGCGTGATGAGGTCGTAGCGGCCCGCCTCCATCATCTGCAGGTGCTGCCGGCCGTCGTTCACGTACACCGACACTTTCGGGTCCTGCAGCACGTTGCCGTTGGCCTCGGCGAAGTAGTGCGCTTGCTCGAGCACGTGGCGCGACAGGTCGGCGACCTCCACGCTCGACACCGAAGGGTGCAGCGTGGCCGCGTGCGTGGTGTTGCCCACGCCGAAGCCGATGACCAGCACGCGTGTGGGGTCGGGGGTGACGAGCAGCGGGATATGGGCGAGTGCGCGCATGTAGCGCTGATCGAGGGGGGCCGTCGACGACATCGCGTGCCCGTTGGTCAGCAACCCCCGTCCCACCCCTGGCGCGTCGATCACCGCAATGAGCTCCGTCGAGCCCTCGCTGACGGCCACGATCTGCTCGCCTGGCAGCCCCGACGCCACCGCCCGCTGTGCGAGGTAGTCGCCCGGCAGCAGGAGCCACGTCACCAGGGCCGCCGAGGCCAGGCCTCCGCCGAGGGCGAGGCCGCCGCGGGAGGGCATCAGCAGATACAGCGGTACGAGGGTAGCGGCAGCCGCCAGGCACAGCACGGTCGCCGCGGCCTGCATGCCGACGAGCGGCAGCAGCACGTACCCGGTGACGAGCGATCCCGCGACCGCCCCGGCGGTGTTGGCGAGGTACAGCGCTCCCGCGCGCCGGCCCACGGCCTGCTCGGCCTGCTGGACGACGGCGTTGGCGAGAGGGAAGGAGAACCCCAGGAGCAGCGCCGGAATGGCCATCTCGAGCGCCACTGGCCGCAGGTTGTACCAGACTTCCACCATCGCCCGGCCGAGCGGCGAGTAGGTGCCAAGCATCGGCGCCAGCTGCACCGCCTCCGTGAACATCTGGGCGGCACTCACGGACGCGAGGCCCCAGAGGACGGCCACCACGAACAGGCCCTGCACCACCATCAGCGTCTCGGCGGCGCGCCCACGACGTCGCTCGATCCATCCACCGGCGATCGAGCCGAGACCGATACCGGCGAGCATCACCGTCAGCAGCAGCGCGAAGACCGACCGGAAGCCACCGAGCATGATGCTGGCGTGACGCAGCCACAGGATCTCGAGGCCCAGGCCGGCGAAGCCGGCGAGTCCCAGCACCAGGCTGGTCCGCCCGAGAACCGAGGGGCCCTGCGTGAGGACCGCGCGCGGCACGGGGCGCGCGGACGGGCGTGAGTCGGTCACCTGAGGCCGCGAGCGCGACGCCAGGACGAAGGCGCCTCCGCCGACCACCAGGTTCACGGCAGCGGCCGACACCTGCGTCAGGAAGAGGCCCAGCGCCGGCACGAGCGCGAAGTCGGTGAGGAAGGCACCAAGGGCCGCACCAGCCGTGTTCACGCCGTACAGCACCGCGACCGTCCATCCGCTCGCGCGCAGGTCGGCGCGTACGCAGTACCGGATGAGGAGCGTCAGCGTGCCGCCCATCAGCAGGGTGACGGGCGCGAGCACCACCACCGCCAGGGCGCCGCGAACGACATACGACCCCAGCGTGAGCACCTGCCACCCCTCGGGCCCCTCGGCGTAGGCGGAGGTCGCCGCCACGAGTCCGCCGAGGTGCGGCAGGAGGAGCGAGACGGCGACGCCGAGGCCGCCAATCATCACCTCGACCCAGCCGTACACGCGCAGCAGGGAGTCCGGCTGCTCGGCGTATCGCCGGTCCGCCCACACCCCCATCGCGTAGCTGCCCGCGCCGAGACCCAGCATGAAGATCGCCACGACGAGGGACGCCGAGTGGACGGTGTTGCCGAACACGTACCCGAGTTCACGCACCCAGACGACCTGGTAGACGAGGCCGCTGATACCCGACAGGAAGAAGAGCAGGAACAGGAGCGGAGATGACATCGACGTAGGCTATCCCGTCAGGCCGGTTTGAAGAAATCGCGCGGGGCGCGGACGACACCGACCCGGACGGCGCGCGGGCCGAGAGCGCAACCGGTGGAGGCCAACCCCTGCGCCTGGGCGTCGGCGACGACCGCAGAGGCCGGCCTCAGCGGTCCGGGCACGGCCGCGGCAGCTCGCGCCACGACTCGACGTCGATGGTGGCCTGCAGCACCCCTGGGGATCGGCTCGGGTCGGACATGGGCGCCTGCGGGGGCGCCCCGCCGATCCGGATACGGCCACCGCCCAGCACGATCCCTCCGGGACCCGCGAGCTGTGCCCGGCGCACCAACCCGGTGATCTCCAGCATGGTGCGGCTGCGTGCCTCGATCTCGTCGAGCAGCTTGCGCTCGCCCGCCATGCGGAACCGCCGCCCGGGCTCGATGTCTGAGCGCACCGTCTCGCCCTCGATCCGGTCGCCGACGATGAACGTGCGGCCGCGGCTGCAGCCGGGAATCGAGATGCGTGCCGAGTCCGATGGCACCTCGCGCTCCTGAGCCACCACGGACACGACGCACAGGCACGTCACGACGCACACGGGCAATAGACGAATCACGTTGCAGCCTCCTGCCGACAGGCGAGCGCGATCTTACCCCGCGGCGTCCCCCGCATTTTGCGGCGGCCCGCCACTTCTTCGGGCGCCGCCACCGAAAGCGCGGGGGGCGCCGTAGGAAGCCCCTCGACTGCGCGCCTCACGTCCACACGACAACCCATGTCTTTCCAGGCACTTGCCGTCATCCTCCCGAGGCTGATCCGTTCTGGCAGCGCCGTTGCTCTACAGGGAGGCATGAAGCACATGTCGATCAGGTTGAAGGATGCCATTGTGGTGGCGCTGTGCGCCCTCGTCCTCGCACTTACCACCACCGCGGCGGACGCGCAGCGCCTCCCCCGGCTCGGTGCGCAGGCAGGCGCCAGCCAGGCCCGCACGCCCGGCAAGGGCCCGGGCCGCACGCGGATGAGCGCGCAGCTCGAACGCAGGCGCGCACGCGCAGAGGGCGGGTTCGTGGACGTCGTCGTGGCGTTCGAATCCAGCGTGGACGAGCAGGCGGCGAGCAAGGTGGGCGGCCTCAAGCGGCGCGGCTACCGGAAGCTCCCCTACCAGGCCATGCGGGTCCCGGTGGCCGCGCTCGAGCGCCTCCGCAACAACCCGAAGGTCCGCTTCATCGCGGAGGACGGCCTCGTCGCCGGCGCGAGCCAGGCGGCTCGCCAGACCATCAACTCGCCGGACATCGGCAGGCCCAACGTGAACAGCCAGTACGACGGCCAGGGCGTTCGCGTGGCCGTGCTCGACACGGGCGTGCACCCGCACGGCGACTTCTACAACACGCTGCTCGGCCAGTTCGACTTCGTGGACGGCGCCAACGGCCGGCAGACGTCGTTCAGCGACAAGTACGGGCACGGCACACACATCGCCGGCATGATTGCCGCCGACGGCTGGTACTCGAAGAGCCAGAAGTTCCAGGGCGTCTCGAGCTACGCGAGCGTGGTGTCGCTGCGCGTGCTGAACGACATCGGCCAGGGCCGCGTATCGGACGTGATTGCCGCGCTCGACTGGGTGCTGGACGTGGGCCGGCCGCAGTACAACATCCGCGTCATCAACCTCTCGCTCGGCAAGGCCATCGAGGAAGCGCAGGAAGACGACCCGCTCGTGCAGGCGGTCAACCGGGTGTGGGACGCGGGCGTGGTGGTGGTGGCCGCCGCGGGCAACTACGGCACGTTCGGCCACGGCACGATCACCAGCCCCGGCAACTCGCGCAAGGTCATCACGGTCGGCTCGATCACCGACAACGGCACGGGCAACAACTTCTCGGACGACTACGTCTCGACCTTCTCTTCGCGCGGGCCCACGGCCTACGACCACGTGATGAAGCCCGACCTGCTCGCCTCAGGCAACAAGGTGGTTGCGCCGCTCGCGCCTGGCTCGCTCCTCAGCCTCCTGCTGCCGCTGAACGTGGTCACCGGACGCAGCTGGAGCCACAAGTACCTCACGCTTTCGGGCACCAGCATGGCCACCGCGGAGGTCACGGCCACCGTGGCGCGGATGATCGACAAGGATCCGTCGCTCACGCCGGCCACGGTCAAGGCGCGGCTCATGAAGTCGGCGCGGAAGGTGACCGGGGACGCCATGAGCACGGGCGCGGGCGTCCTCAACGTGGACGGCGCGATGAACGCGACCGGGCACGTCAACGGGCCGGATGCGCTGTCGCCGCTCGTGCGCCTGTCGGAGGACGGCCGGCGGGTCTACATCGAGGACACCGCCGCCCTGTGGAACAGCCCGGAGTGGTCGGCCGCGTATCTCTGGTCGGACGGCTACCTGTGGTCGGACGCCTATCTGTGGTCGGACGGCTACCTCTGGTCCGATGCGTATCTGTGGTCGGACGGGTATCTCTGGTCCGACGCATATCTCTGGTCCGACAGCTACCTGTGGTCGGACAGCTATCTCTGGTCCGACGCGTATCTGTGGTCCGACAGCGTGGGCGCCGTCTCGGCCGACTCCCAGGACCCGGGCGAGATCGACATCCCGGTCGTGCCGGCCACCGAGTTCGTGGAGGGACGGTAATGACCACGACGCTGGCACACCGGCCCCGGCCTCGTCCCGCACGCAGGCTGCGGCAGGCTTGGAGCCTGCTGCGAATCACCGCGAGGGTCTACGCCGACCACCTCGAACGCCGCCTCCGGCTGGGCGTGCCGGTCGGGTTGGACGGGCTCGAACCGATGCGGGGCGGAAGGACCCTCCGATGAGCGCCGTCGGCATGTTGCGGCCCGCGGCGACGGCACCGGCCTCGCACACGCCGGCGGTGCCCCTCTGGTGGCTCGAGGGGACGCTGGTGACACAGCCCAGGACGCCTCGTGAGGCCGGAGCCTCACGAGGCACGCACCACCAGGCCTAGAAGGACCCCACATCTTCGGCGCGCCCGGTGCGCCCCGAAGATGTGGGTCAAGGTGTCGAGCCCGGTGACGATTACGCCAACGGATGAGTCCGTTCGTCGAATCGCTCACCGAGAACGTGCAGACGGCGCTGGAGCGGGCCGGGGCGCTGTGCGCGTCGGTGTTCGTGGCCACGCCCTGGAACGACGCGGCCCCGGGTATCCTCGTGCAGGTCGGGGAAGGCGCCCCGGTGCCCGAGCTGGCCGGCCTCGACGAGGCCATCGCCTTCACCCGCCGCACCCTGGCCTCCGGCGACGCGATGTCGGCGGCCACAGTCCCGGCCTGCCTGACGAGCGAGGCGCCTGAAGGATGCCTGATTCCGATCCCGCTGCTGGCCACCCTGTGGCCGAAGCTCGCCAGCCAGCCAGGGGGCGCCGGCGCGCTGCGGCGGCTCGCCGACCGGAGCGGGTCACGGCCGGTCGCCGGCTGGATCGGTCTCCGGTTCCCCGACCGCACGTGGTGGAAGGGGCGCGACCGTGGGCACTCGGAGGTGGTGGACCTCGCCGGGGCGCTCGCGGCCACCTACGTATCGCTCTACGGGATCCTCAGCGACCCGGTCACCGGCCTGCCGGGTCGGGGCGAGTTGTACGGCACGCTGCGCGCCGAGATCGAACGGGCACGCCTCCGCGGCTTGCCGTTCTCCCTGCTCTTCGTGAATCCCAGCGGCCTCGACGAGACCAATGCCCGTCTGGGCCGCCGGTCGGGCGACGCCCTGCTGCGTGAGTTCGTGGAACACCTGCACGCCACCCTCCGTCGGGCCGACACGGTCATGCGCTACGGCGGCGCGGTCTTCGCGCTGCCGCTGGGCGACGTCACCGCCGACGGCGCCCGCCTGGTGGGCGAGAAGCTGTGTCGTAGCGTGCGGGACCACGCCTTTCTCGACGGCACCGTGAGCCTGCACTGCTCGGTGGGCATCGCGGCGCTCGATCCGGCCGATCCCGGCGGGCTGGAGCCCCTCGACCTGATTCGTCGCGCCGACCAGGCCCTGTCGGTGGCGCGACGGTCGCCGGGAGGCGCGGTGGTGCTCTGGCAACCGGACGGACGCGTCGCCCGGGCCGAGCACCTCGATCGCCTGCTCGGCATCTTCACGGGCCAGGCCGAGCGCGACTATCGCAACATGGGCCTGCTCTGGGAAGTGCTGCAAGCGCTCTCGGTGGCGCAGGGGACCGCCGGCCTGGCCCGGGCGGTGGTCGAACGGATGGGGACCCTGCTCGCGCCCTCGAAGGTCGGGCTCTTCGTGTCGGGCACGGACGCGTTGCACCTGGTCGCGGGGCTGGTGCGCGGGCCCGACGGCATGGTGCAGCTCGAGGCCGACGCGCTGACCGGCGACGAGCGGGCGCTCAATGAGCGGGCCCTCGACGCTCGCGCCACGAGGACGCTCGAGGCCGATGCGGCGCCTTCTTCCAGCGGTGACGTGCCGCGGGCCCACACGGCCACGGCGGTGCCGCTGCTGGCGGGCGAGCGCGCGCTCGGCACGCTCTTCCTGGTGGGAGATGCCGACACCATGCGCCTCGACGCCAGCGACGCGCCCCTGCTGAACGGCGTGGCCGCCCAGCTCGCGCTGGCCCTCGATCGGGAGCAGCTGTCGGAGCGACAACGGGCCCTCGACGCGCAGCAGCAGACGCAGCTGCGGGCGGAACTGCACTCGTTGCGGCACGCCCTGCAGCAGGCGCGGTTCGTCTTCCGCTCGCAGGTGATGTCCGATCTCCTCGCCACGTGCCGGCGCGTGGCCGGCACGGACACGACGGTGCTGATCACCGGCGAGAGCGGCACGGGCAAGGAGATGCTGGCACACACGCTCCACCAGCTGAGCCCCCGCCGGGCGAAGCCGCTGGTGATCGTCGACTGCGGGGCCATCCCGGCGTCGCTCATGGACTCGGAGCTCTTCGGACGGGAGCGCGGTGCCTACACCGGCGCGCAGCAGCGTGCCGCGGGCCGCCTGGCCCAGGCCGACGGCGGCACGGTGTTCCTCGACGAGATCGGCGAGCTGCCGCTCGAGGTCCAGGCCAAGCTCCTGCGCTTCGTGCAGGAGAAGACCCTGACCATGGTCGGCGGCACCCGGTCGCAGCGCGTGGACGTCCGCATCATCGCCGCGACCAACCGCGACCTCGAGCAGGAAGTGCGCGAGGGACGATTCCGTGAGGATCTCTTCTACCGCCTCAACGTGGTGCGGCTGCGCATCCCTGCGCTGCGCGAGCGGCCGGACGATGTGCTCTTCCTCGCCCGGCACTTCGTGGAGTCGATGGCCCTCCAGTACCAGAAGCCCCTGCGCGGCCTGCACCCGGATGCCGAGCAGATCATCGCGGGGCATCACTGGCCGGGGAACGTGCGTGAGCTGCAGAACACCATCCTGCAGGCGGTCGTGCTCGCCGAGGGCGAGCTGCTCACGCCAGACGACTTCCGCCTGATCGGCGAGTCCCGTTCGCGCCTCGACTCCCACGCGTCGCCTCGCGCGGCGGCCGCCGTGCGCGTCCGCCCGATACACGCCGGCGAACCGGCGGCCCCGCTGCCGGTGGGCGGCGCCTGGACGGGCGGGTACGGCGCACGGCCAGGCAACGAGCCCGTGACAGCGGCCTCATCCTCGGCCGGGCCCACCGGACCGACGGGCCCGGCATCGGCCGTGACATCGCCGCTGGCCGCCGCCCCCCCCGTGTCGCACGAGCCCGCTGGCTTCGAGGAGGCCTGGCGGGCACTCGAACGCGAACTGGCGGTGGCCGTCACGCTGGCCACCGACGCGAGTGCCCCGGTCGGCCCCCCGCTCGGACGGTGGTTGAGTCGCGACCTGGTGCTCGAGGCCTTCGAGCAGAGCGGGCGCGTCCTGGCGCGGGCCTCGGTGCTGGCGGGCCTGCCGGATACCACGTTCGCCCGGCGCCTGCGCCAGGCCGAGTCGGAGGCGGCCACGACGCGAACGGTGGAGTCGTGGGAAGGTGTGCGCGTGGCCATCGGGGCCGTCCTGCGCGCCTCCGATCGGCCCGCCGCCAACCTCGTGAGTCTCGCCGACGACCTGCTGCTCGGTCTCGTCGTCGGCCGGGTGCCCTCGAAGGTATCGCACGCCGCCTCACTCATGGGCATCTCCCTCCCGACCATGAAGCGCCGGCTCGAGGGACGGGCGGCGGCCGCCGTCAACGGCACCACATGACGACCTGTCCAGCAGCCCGGTGCCTGCGCGCGACTCGCGCACGGACGGCAGGCGTCGTCCTCGTGGCCCTGGTGATCGGGCTGGCCCTGCCGGCCCCGGCCGGCGCGGCGACGCGTCCGCTGCGATTCGATCGGCTCTCCCTGCAGGACGGGCTCTCGCAGACGACCGTCCTCACAATCTTCCAGGATCGGCAGGGGTTCATCTGGCTCGGGACCGAGGACGGCCTGAACCGCTTCGACGGGTACCGCTTCACCGTCTTCAAGCACGACCCCGACGACCCAGGGTCCATTCCAGGCGATGCGATCTGGGACATTGCCGAGGACCGCGACGGAGGGCTCTGGGTCGCCACCGAACAGGGGGGCCTGGCGCGCTGGGACCGCAGCACCGAGCGCTTCACGGCCTTCCGGCACGATCCGAACCGGCCCGAGTCGCTCGCCAGCGACTCGACGCGCGCGCTGGCCATCGACGAGGACGGCATGATCTGGGTCGGGTTCCTCGACGAGGGGCTGGACCGGCTCGACCCGTCCACCGGCCACGTCGTGCACCTGCCCGCGGAGACACCGCCGGACGGGCAACCCCGTCGCCGGGCAGTGTACGCACTCGCCACGGATGGAACCGGGACGCTCTGGGTCGGCTCCGACGACGGTCTCGATCGTGTCGACACGAGGACGCTGATCGCCACGGCCATGCCCCTCGAGGCCTCGCGGGTGCGTGCCCTGCATCTCGGCTCCGCCGGGCAGCTGTACCTCGGCACGATGGCCGACGGGCTCATCGAGTTCACGCCGCGCTCGGGCGCCACGCGGCGGTTCCGGCACGCCGAGGGCAACACCACCTCCCTGTCGCACGACGAGGTCCGAGCCATTCGTCGGGCGGACGGTGGCGGCCTGTGGGTCGGCACGGCCGAGGGACTCGATCTGTTCGACCCGGCGCGCGGCACCTTCGACCACTACCGGCACGATCCGAGGGATGCCGACAGCCTGTCCGACGACTACGTGATGGCGCTGTTCCGCGATCGCGGCGGCATCATGTGGGCGGGGACGCGCTTTGGCGGCGTGAGCAAGTGGGACACCTCCACCTGGCGCTTCGGCCGGACCGCGGTGGCCGCGCCGGGTGAACCCGGACTGTCGGAGGGCCAGGTCACGGCGTTCGCGAAGGAGCCGGAAGGCGATCTGTGGGTCGGGACGTTCGGCGGAGGCGTACATCGATTCAACGCACGCACGGGTGCCGTCACGCACTACCGGATGTCCGAGGCCGCCGGCGGGCTGTCCGACGACCGGGTCACGGCGCTGCTCATCGACCGGCGGAGCCGCGTGTGGGTGGGCACCTATCAGGGCGGCCTGAACCGGCTCGACCCGGGAGCCACGGAGTTCACGCGATACGTCCATGCCGCCGACGACGCCCGGACGCCGAGCGCGGCCGGGATCATGTCCCTGCACGAGGATCGGCGAGGCCGCATCTGGATTGGCACGTTCGGCGGAGGGCTCAACCGGTACGAAGACGTCACCGACGACTTCGTCCGCTACCCCGTCTCGCAGGTGGCCCCGAGAGTCACCGGGCTGGCCGACGATCGGCTCGGCGGACTGTGGGTGAGCACCGATGGTGGCGGTCTCTATCGCCTGCCCGCCGATGGGCGTCCTCCGCGCCGCTTCGCGGGCGGTGCGCCGGGCGCGCTGCTCCCGACCGCCTCGCTCACCACGGTTCATGCGGCGGAAAACGACGATATCTGGCTGGGCACGCGGGGCAACGGCCTCGTGCGCC
The DNA here is from genome assembly GCA_050185275.1 of Vicinamibacterales bacterium. Classification (GTDB taxonomy): domain Bacteria; phylum Acidobacteriota; class Vicinamibacteria; order Vicinamibacterales; family UBA2999; genus JABFRY01. The sequence goes on from JBFWZN010000009.1 coordinate 15,075, forward strand.
TGCGCGACTGGTCGGGTGCCAACCCTGCAGTCACCGTCTACAGCGAGAAGGACGGACTGACCAACGACGTCGTGTACGGCGTGGAGCCGGACGCACGGGGCAGCCTGTGGCTGAGCACGAACAACGGACTCTTCCGCTTCAACCCCGCGGACGAGTCCTTCACGGCCTTCGGCCCCGAGGACGGTCTCCAGGCGGCCGAATTCAACTTCGGGTCGCACTACCGGGACCGCAAGGGCGTGCTCTACTTCGGGGGCATCGCCGGCTTCAACGCCTTCGATCCCGCGGCCATACGTCCAGCGGCATCGGCGGCGCCCATCGTCCTGACGTCGGTGCTCAAGTTCAACCGGCCCGTCCCCCGTGGGGAGATGCCGTGGGACACGTCAGGCGTGCAACTGGGCTACGAAGATTCCGTCGTGACGTTCGAGTTCGCGATGCTCGACTACGCCGCGCCGGGCCGCAACCGCTACCGCTACCGCCTGGACGGCTTCACCGACGACTGGATCGAACTCGGTCCCGAGCGGCGCATCACGTTCACCAACCTCGACTCGGGCCGCTACGCCCTGCAGGTGCAGGCCGCCACGCCCGGAGGCCCCTGGAGCGCCCAGGGCCTGTCGGTGTCGGTGGGCGTGGAACCTCCACCCTGGAAGCAGTGGTGGGCCTACGCGATTTACGCGGCGATGTTCGCCGCGGGACTCGTGGGGCTGAACCGGGAGCGTCAGCGGCGCCGGCAGCGCGAGGTGGACTACCGGAACCAGCTCGAACGCGAAGTCGCCGAGCGCACGCATCAGCTGGCGGAGCGGGCCGACGAACTGCAGCGCCTCAACGAACAGCTGTCCGAAGCGAGTCTCTCGGACTCGCTGACCGGCATGCGCAACCGCCGCTTCCTGTTCGAGTACGTGGGGCAGGAGATGAAGGCCGTGCGGCGACGGCTGGGCGACGCCCGCCAGCGCGGCCAGGCCGGCGAGCACGCGGCGGTCTTCATGCTGGTCGACCTGGATCACTTCAAGACGGTCAACGACACCTACGGCCATCTCGTGGGCGACGAGATCCTGATCGAGATGACCCGGCGCCTGCGCGGCATCACGCGCGAATCCGACCTGCTCATCCGCTGGGGGGGCGACGAGTTCCTGCTGGTGACACGCGATGCCGACCCGGAGGCCGCCGCCCGCATGGCCGAACGCGTGCGACAGACGCTCGGAGCCGAGCCCATCGTCACGCGGTCGGGCCTGTCGCTGCCCGCGAGCTGCACGGTCGGCTTCGCGTGCTTCCCCTTCCTGCCGGACCATCCGGAGGCCGGGGACTGGGAGGACACGATCGGCCTGGCCGATCTGGCGCTCTATGCGGCCAAGCGCACGTCGCGCAACACCTGGGCGGGCGCACTCCGCACGGAGAAGACGCCGCGCATCTTCCAGGACTTCCTGCACGCCTCGGTGGAAGGCCTCGAGGCCGAGGGCCTGGTCGAGTTCCGCCGCTCAGGCGCCCCGAAACCGTCCGCCGACCGGGCCGCCTGACCGTGCCCGCCGGCGGGCAACACGAAGACCCACGACGGTCGGCGCCGGCCAGCGGTGCGTCCCGGCGTCACACGCCATCCCGGTCCTCCGGCGCGACGCCGTGGGAAAACGATGCTCCAGGGGCTTCGGTTCCTCCCCTTGCGCATCGTTTTCCAGACTGCCGCCGTCACGCCGTGCGCAAGTCGGACCGGGATGGCGTGCGACACCGAAGCGAAAATCGCGCTACGGCAGGAGCGACGCGATGTCGTACGCCTCGAGCCTGTTCTCCTGCATGTGCGGCACGATCAGCACGCCGTCGGCGAAGCCGATGTCAGCCGTGCCCGGCATGAACTGACGCAGCAGCTGGCTCTCGCCCGAGGCCGACACGTGGCGGATGGTGCCGGCGTTCCAGTCAGACACGATGTAGCCGCCCCGGCCGTCGCTCTCCAGCCCGTCGGTGTTGCCGAAGGGCTCGGGCGTGATGAGCGTCTTCGTCTTCGTGGCCAGGTCCAGCGCGAACAGCCGGCCCGGCACGGACGTGCTGAAATCCGGGTTCGGCTTGCCCCAGCCGCCCACGATGAGGCGGTCACCGTCCACGAGCAGCCCGTTGGGATACTCCAGATCCTCGCCCTCGGCGAAGACCGAGACCGAACCGTTGCTCAGGGCGAAGATGCGGCTGGCCAGCATGTCGGAGATGTACACCGTGCCGTCGGGCCCTACCGCCACGTCGTTCAGGAACTGGGCGCCCTCCACGGTGACACGCGACGTCACCTCCCCGGTGGCCAGGCTGATGCCCAGCACTTCGTCGAGGTCGGCCACCCAGAGCGTGCCCTCGTGGCTCCGGAGCCCCTTGGGGGCATTCAGGCCCGTCACGAAATCGGCAGCGTCCATCGTGCCGTCGGGACGCAGCCGCACGATGCGACCGTTGCCGTCGCGTCCGTCGGGCGCGCCGGCAATCTGCGAGCTGTAGATGAAGCCGGTGTCCGGGTCCACGTAGACGCTCTCGGGCGTCTCGATACCCTCGGTCACGGCCCATCCGGCCGACACGGAGGCACGCGCCGAAGCGGCCGGCGTCTCGACGGCCGGCTCCTCGGCCGGTGCCGTACTGTCGGGCGCACCGCACGCGGTCACCATCGTCACGACACCCGCGCAGCAGAACAGCGCGGCTCCCTTCACCTTCCACCAGTCACGATGCATGGACGACTCCTTCACGCGAGAGACACGGCGGCCTCGCCGCGAGCGCGTGCCCACGGTCGAGGGGTTGGCCGTGGTGGCCCGTCGCGCCAGGCCACCGGGAAATGCGAAGAACCGGCGATCAGCCCCGGCGCGCGCGGCCCACGCGCCCGCGCGGGCCCGCGGTCACGCCCATCTGCGATACCAGGCCGACGATGCCGAGCGCGACCCAGGCCACCGGCACCCATTCCCGGCCCGGTGACGGCGTCAGCGGATACAGCACCCAGATGTCGTCGTTGACCGCAGCGAACGCCTGGCGATCGATGAGCACGAGGGCGCCGAGGATGATCATCCAGGCGCCAGCGAACGCCGTCCCGACGATGATCACGTAGCGCTGCAGGTACATGGCGAGCAGGGCGCCGGCCAGCGCACAGCCGGCGACGGCCAGCAGCGACGGATCGCCGCCGCCCGCGGCGAACGCGATGTTGGCCACCACCGCGCCGATGCCCGCACCGACGAGCGCCACCCCTACGAAGTAGGCGCCAATCAGCAGGCCCGCACCCACCAGGCCGCCGACCAGACCCGCCACGATCATCGGCGTCGTCTCGTCCCCGCCGAAGAACGAGCTGGCCAGGAGCGCGCCGACGATGAACCCGACGAGCGCGAGCACGATCCGGAAGAGGCGATGGCCCGCGAAGCAGGCCAGCAGGCCGCCCACCAGGACCAGTACGGCAACCGGCAGCTCGAGGGTCACCGGCAGCACTAGAGCTCGCGACGTCCTTCCATCGCACGGGTCATCGTGATCTCGTCCGCGTATTCGAGGTCGGATCCGACCGGAATGCCCATGGCGATGCGCGTGACGCGGATGCCGAGCGGCTTGAGGAGCCTGGCGAGGTAGAGCGCGGTGGCCTCGCCCTCGACCGTGGGACTGGTGGCGAGAATCACTTCCTCCACGGTGCCGCCGCCGACGCGCTCGAGCAGGCCCGCGATCTTGAGATCGTCGGGCCCCACGCCCTGCAGGGGCGAGAGCGTGCCCATCAGCACGTGGTAGAGGCCGCGGAACTCGCGCGTCTTCTCCACCACCGCCACGTTCTGCGGCTCCTCCACCACGCAGATCTGCCGGGCGTTCCGGTCCGCACTCGTGCAGAACGCGCAGGGATCCACGTCGGTGATGTTGTTGCAGACCGTGCAGTAGGTCACGCGGTCCTTCACGTCACGGATGGCCGCGCACAGCCGCTCGGCATCCTCGCGCGGATTGCGCAACAGGTGAAAGGCCAGTCGCTGCGCGCTCTTCGCGCCGATGCCGGGCAGGCGCTGCAGCTGCTCGATGAGGCGGGCGATCGGTTCGGGAACGGTGCTCGGCGCCACGTGGGTCCGCGTCAGGAAAGGCCGGGCAGCCGCAGGCCGCCCATGAGCCCGGTGACCGACTGTCCGAGCTGCTCGTCCACCCGGCGCTGGGCATCGTTGACGGCCGCAACGACCAGATCCTGCAGCATCTCCACGTCGTCCCTCGAGACGACCTCCGGGTCGATGCGCAGCGACAGGATCTGCTTGCTGCCGTTCATCACCACCGTCACCATACCGCCACCGGCAGTGGCTTCGACGCGAATCTCGGCCATCTGCCGCTGCAGCCGCTCCTGCATCTCACGCGCCTGCTGCATCATCGCCTGGATGTCCATGGACACTAGACCTCCTCGACGTCCTTGATTTCGGCCGGGAACACCTCGAGCACGGCCTGCACGGCCGTGGACGACAGCGCCTCGGCCTTGAGGTCCCGGCGCGGACCGGCGGGGCCAGCGTCCGGCTCGGTGTCCCGCTCCACCTCGGCGGCGGGGGGACCATCGGCCTGCACGGCCATCACCTGCACCTTCCGGCCGGCGAGTCGCTCGGCGGCCGCCTCGATCCACGGGCGGGTCTGGTCGAACTGTCCGCGCAGCGCACGGTGCGCGGGCAGGAACGTAAACGTCACCTGGCCCTCGGCGACCTCGATCCGCTGGGCCTGCGCCACGACCGTGTTGTAGAAGAACCCCTTGCCCGCGCGAATCTCGGCCAGCAGGGCATCCTTGAGCGCAGCGCCGTGCACACCACCGTCCTGCGAGCCAGCACCCCGGGAACCACCGCCCGGCGCGCCGCCGCCCGCGACTCGCGCCTCGAGCGCAGACCCGGAACCGCGCGACGACTGAGCGGCGCGCGCGCGCCCGGATGCCGGCCCTCCGGACGCCCCCGCGGAGGGCGCAGCGCCGGCTCCTGCGCCTGCCTCGCCCACCGGCGGCGTCGAGGGTCTCATGGCCGCGGCCGCCGGTGCCACGGGTGACCCGGCGGGGCCGCGTGCCCCCGGCGCCGGCCGGACGACCGTCCTGCCCGTCGCGGCCGGCGATGACGCGCCGGCACCAGCGCCAGAGGACGGGCGCTCGAGTCGGGCCGCTCCCGGAGCAGGCCCGCTTCCCATCTGCTCCAGGAGCTCGGTGAGCGGCACCAGCTTGCGCAGGTGCATCCACCGCAGGAGCACCATCTCGAAGTGATAGCGCGGATGCGAGGCGCTGCGGATCTCCTGTTCGGCACGAGCCAGCACGTCGAACGCCCGCAGCAGGTCCTCCCGGGAGAACTGCGCAGCCAGCGCCGCCAGGCGACCGCCGTCGCCGCCGCCCACGTCGGGATCGCCCGCGCGGGCAGGGTCGATCGAGACGACCATGAGGTCGCGGACCAGGCGCGCGAGTTCGCGACAGACGAGCCGCAGGTCGTGCCCCGACTCGACCGCCCGATCCGCGATCGCGAAGGCCCGCGAGGCATCCTCGGCGACCACGGCATCGATGACGTCGAACAGCAGGTCGCGCCCGACCAGGCCGAGCACGGTGGAGACGTCGTCCTCGGTGATGGCGGCGCCCGCAAACGCCATCACCTGGTCGAGGGCACTCTGCGCGTCGCGCATGCTCCCTTCCGCGGCGCGCGCGATGAGCGCGAGCGCGGGGTCGCTCACCTCGAGCGTCTCCGCATCGGCAATGCGCCGCAACTGCGCCACGATCAGGCCGCTCGGGATGGTGCGGAACTCGAACACCTGCGACCGCGAGAGGATCGTATCGGGAATCTTGTGCAGCTCGGTGGTCGCCATCATGAAGACGACGTGCGGGGGCGGTTCCTCGATGGACTTGAGCAGGGCGTTGAACGACGAGCCGGAGAGCTGGTGCACCTCGTCGATGATGAACACCTTGTAGCGGTCGCGCACCGGCATGATCGACAGGCCGGCAATCACCACCTCGCGGATGTTGTCCACGCCGGTGTGGCTGGCCGCGTCGATCTCGAGGACGTCGATGTCGCGCCCCTGGGCGATCTCCTGGCAGGCATCACAGACCCCGCACGGGTCGGCCGAGGGCCCTTCCACGCAGTTGAGGGCGCGCGCCAGGATGCGTGCAGTCGTGGTCTTCCCGCAGCCGCGCGAGCCGGCGAAGACGAAGGCATGCGCGATACGACCGCTGGTGAGGGCGTTGCGCAGCGTGCGCGTGACCGCGTCCTGCCCGACGACATCGTCGAAACGCTGGGGGCGCCACTTCCGCGCAAGAACCTGGTAGGACATCGGATACGGGGAATCGTGGAGAGAAGACCGGTGAGCCCCACCGCGACCCGGTGCACCTGCGGCACACCCCAGGGACTACTTAGCGCTGCTGCCTTCCGGCCCTGACGCGGTTCGCAGGCTGAAGTTGCACAGGGTCCGGGCCGCGATGCGGCTCACCGAACAAGCAGTCTACCGTGCGGCCAGACCTGACACAAGGACCGCACACCGGCGCTGCGCCCGACCGCACACCCGGGCCGCGACCGGCCCTGCCGACTCAGGCCAGGAGGCGCCGCCCGAGGGACGCATACCGTTCCACGGCCCCCAGCAGGTCGTCGATGGCGAGGTGCTCGTCGGCCGTATGTGCCACGTGGATGGAGCCGGGGCCCAGCAGGAGCGGCGTCCCCCAGTTGGTGAGGTTCGGCACGTCGGTCGAGTAGGAGAACACGTCGGTATCGAACCCCGGCACGGTGTGCAGCCGGACGGCCGGGATGTCCATGACGTGCTCGACCGTCACCAGGCCGCTCACCACGTCCAGCGCCTCGAGGACGGACCCCGCCTCTCCCACCGTCCGGAACATCAGCTCGGCCGTGGCGTGCGGCGAGATCACGTTGGGCGCGACGCCGCCCTCGATGAGGCCGACCGAGTAGTGGGTGCGACCGAGCACGGGGTCCTCGGGCAGTGCCACGCCCCGAATCACCATCAGCGCGTCGAGGAGCTTGTCGATGGCCGAGATGCCCAGGTGCGGAAACGCCGAGTGCGCGGCCCGACCTTCGGCCCGCAGTCGCACCCGCAGGACGCCCCGGTGCGCGGCGCCGAGCCGGTTCTCCGTCGGCTCGCCGTTGAGCAGGTACCGCACGCCGGCCGGCGCGCTCGCGTTGGCGAACTGCGCGCCGTCGCTGCCCCGCTCCTCGCCCACCACGAAGAGCAGACCCAGCTCGTCCACCCCCTCGGCCCGCAGGCACTCGGCGGCCGCCACCTGGGCGGCGAGGATGCCTTTGGCATCACAGGACCCCCGACCGAAGAGCAGCCCGCCCTCGACCCGGGACGGGAAGAACGGCGGCACGCAGTCGTAGTGCGTGGAGTAGACCAGGCGCGGCACGCCGGCCAGGGTGGCGAACACGTTGCGCCGGCCCGGGGTGACCTCCTGTTCGGTCACCGTCCACCCCAGCGCGCCGAGCTGCCGCGCCAGCCAGGTGCCGGCCTCGCCTTCCCGCCCGGTCGTGGAGTCGATGTCCACGAGCGCACGCGTGAAGGCGACCGGGTCAACGGGCATGGGCGTACGGGTGCGCGGCAGGCACCAGGCGGGCGCCGGTCGTCATGCGCGGGCGGCCGCGCCCAGCAGGCGCAGCGACTGCAGCACCTGCGCAATCCGCTCGCGGGTCCGGTCCCCGGGTCCGACCAGTGGCAGGCGGTACACCTCGTCGAGCAGGCCCATCGCCGCCATGGCGGCCTTGACCGGAATGGGGTTGGCCTCGACGAAGTTCACCTGGATGAGCGGCAACAGCCAGGCGTGCAACCGGCGTGCGGCCGCGTAGTCGCCCCGCTCGCACATCTCGACGAGCTGCGTCATCTCGGCCGGTGCCTCGTTCGAGGCCACCGACACCATGCCTCGTCCACCAATGGCCATCACGGCCACCGTCAGCGGGTCGTCGCCGCCGAGCATCAGGAAGTCTTCCGGCACGGCCGCGATGATGTCGCACATCTGCACGACGTTGGCCGAGGCCTCCTTGACGCCCACGATATTGGGAATCTCCGCCAGCCGTGCGACCGTGGCCACCTCGAGGTTCACCCCGGTGCGCCCCGGCACGTTGTAGAGCACGATGGGGAGCGACGTGGCGCCGGCGATGGCGCGGTAGTGCTGGTAGAGCCCTTCCTGCGTCGGCTTGTTGTAGTAGGGCGTCACCGACAGGATGCCGGTGGCCCCCACCCGCTCGAGCGCCTGCACGAGGTCGATGATCTCCCGGGTGTCGTAACCGCCCGCGCCGGCCAGCACGGGCACCCGGCCCGCCACCTCCTCGACCACCAGCTCCGCGATGCGCAGCTTCTCGGCACGGCTGAGCGTGGGCGCTTCGCCGGTGGTGCCACACGGCGAGACGAAGTGCACGCCGGCGTCCACCTGCCTCGCCACCAGGCGTCGGACGGCGGACTCGTCAATCGACCCATCGCTCCTGAACGGCGTGACGAGCGCCGTGCCGAGCCCGGTGAATGGTGTACGCATCGCAACCCTCAGCGTCCGGATGGCCGGACCGCGAGCACATCTGCCATCGAATACCAGCCGCGGCGGCCTGGCAGCCAGTGTGCCGCAAGCAGCGCACCGCTGGCGAAGCCCTGACGGTCGCGGGCCGTGTGTGTGAGTTCAATGGTATCCGAGAGACCGTCGAACCCGATCGTGTGGGTGCCGGGGATGCGCCCGGCGCGCGTGGACGACACGTCGACGGGATGCGTGTAGCCGGCCTGGCGCATCTCATCCCTGATGAGGAGCGCAGTCCCCGACGGGGCATCGCGCTTCGCCGCGTGGTGGAGCTCGTGCACCCACGCGCCGTACTCCGGACGCGTCTGCATCAGCGCCGCCGCCTGCGCGGCCAGCACCAGGAACAGGTTCACGCCAATCGAGAAGTTCGCCGAAGCCACGACACCGAGCCCCGCCCGGTCGGCCCGGTCGCGCAGCGCGCCGGCCAGGTGCGTCCAGCCCGTCGTGCCGATCACGACCGGCAGCGCGCGCTCGACGTAGCGGGCGAAGTTGCCCTCGAGCGCCTCGGCCGTCGAGAAGTCGATGGCCACGTCGGCAGGAGCGGTCCAGTCGCCGCCATGTTCGTCGATGCGGGCGACGACCGTGTCGCCCTGCTCCGCCGCGAGCGTCTCCACCAGCCGGCCCATCCGGCCGTATCCCACGAGCAGCAGTCTCATGCGCCGTCCTCGAACCTCATCGCTCGCACTAGCGGGCCGGTGCGGCGGCCGGCACCCGCTGCACTACCTGCACGAACAGGTTGTCGGGCGTCACCGTGATGGCGAAGTGCTGGGTGGCGCCAGTGCCGACCACTTCCACCGGCTCGTCATCGGCCGACACGATCCGCACCCCGGCCTCGTCGAGCGCGCCGAGCGCCTGGTCGATGTCATCGACCCTCAGGCGGAAGATGGCAGACCCCGGGTCTCGCGGCCGGCTCTGGAACCGCCGCCGCGGCACGTCCCCCAGTTCGGTGAACTCGGCGAGAAACGTCGTGCCCGGCACGAGCGCGGTGACTCGGCGGTAGCGGGCGTCCGGCAGGCCGTACAGGGCGAGGCGCGCCGGGTCGTTGCCCGACGGGTCCAGCTGCGGGTCGAAGCCGAGCGTGTCCCGGAAAAGGGCAAGCGTCCGGTCGAGGTCCGCCACGGTGGCCGCAAAGCCGACGTCCACGACGTTGCCGACCGGTGCCGACGCGGGGAGCGCCCCGTCGCGCTGCACGAGCTGCACGTAGAAGCCGTCGGGGTCGGAGACCAGCACCGCGCGTCCGCGCCCCTGCGCGTCGGCCAGGGCCACAGGGCGCGCCCCGGTCGTCACCACCGCGCCGCCGGCGGCCTGCACGCGCGCCAGGGTGGCCTCGATGTCACGGACGGTCAGCACGAGCGTCGCGGCACCCGGATCCTGGATGCGCGGCCGGATCGCCCGCCGGTCGGGCGCGGTCACCTCGATGAACTCCGCCCGCATCGGTGATCCCGGCACGAGCGTCGCGCCCACGCGGTACTGCGCGCCAACCGAGTCGTACAGGCGCAGGATCTCCCAGGTCTCGAGGAAGGGCCTGGTGGCCACACCGGCGCGGGCGTTGCCCTGCGCCTCCATCCCCAGCGTGTCGCGGTAGAACGTGAGGGCGCGCTCCAGGTCGGCGACGACGTGGATGAAATTGCCCACCCCGATCACGACGCCGGCGGGCGCCTGCGCCCGGGGTGCGCCGGCGACCACCGCGCAGAGCGCTCCCACGATCATCAGCCGTCTCATCACGCCTCCGGTCCGCCGCTGCGCCCGCCGCAACCCGAGGATTCTATGTCAGCCGGGGCGGCGGAGCGCGGGGCGACCGGGCTCTGCCCCGGTCCGACTCGCGCACGACGCGACAGCGTCAGTCTGGAAGGATGCGCACGATGGTCACCGAACTCCCGGGAGCACCGCTCTTCCTGAAGCGCTGTACCCGCGTCGTCGCGGCGGAGGACTGTGCCGGCGTGCTACGCCGAAGCGCACACGGCACTAGCGCGGGCGGCCGAAGACCTGGACGTAGTAGGGACGGCCGGCTGCGTCGACCGCGGTCGCCACGCCCAGCTCCGTGAGCGCGGGGTCCACGATGTTGGCGCGGTGGGAGGACGACCGCATCCAGGCGTCCACCACTGCGTCGGGATCGCGCTGGCCCACGGCCACGTTCTCGGCGTAGGCCTGCCAGCGGTAGCCTGCCGCGGCCAGCCGGTCCTCTGGGCGGGGATGCGTGGCCCCGCGCAGCACGTGGCCGAGACGGCCGCGCGCGGCCATCTGCCGTGCATGCAGCCCGGCCGCGTGCGACAGGCGCGACTCGACACGCAGCGGGGGCAACCCGATGGCCGCCCGCCGCGCATTGGTGAGCGTTGCCACACGGGTGTCGTCATGAAGTGCCTCACGCCGCTCGTCCGACGGTATGTCACGCCCCGCGTCGCGCAGCGCCTGACGACGCTCCGTGCGGGGCGTGCCCGCCGGCGCCGGGGCCTGCGGGGGACCACCGGCGGCGAGGACCCGGAGCCCTCCGGAGGACGTCGTTGCCGCCAGGCCGAGCACCGCCACCACCGCCAGCCACGGAGTGTTCGTCCACCGCATCGGGATGACGTCCGTGCAAGGTGGAGTCCACGGGCGCTCGTCGCGGCACGGCGTGCGGACCGGCGCGGCAGGGGCCGTGCTCCTGGATGGCCGCCTCACGTTCGTGGCCGCGATCACGGTTTTCGTGCCGGATGCCTGCACCGCCCGGGTGGGTAGCGGCCCGCTGCCGGCGCCGCTCGCGCCTGCCGCCGGAACGCGCCCGGGTCGCCGTGGCACGGCTCGCCGGGAGCGACGGGGCTACCACGGTCAGTTCGACCGCAAGAAGCGGAGTGCCGGCCTGGTCGTGCCGCGGCAGACTCGTGCTGTCATGATGAGCGCCGGACACGACACGATGCCGACCACACCCCGGCGGCCACCGCTGCCACGCCCGCCACGCAGACGTTCCGCACCGCTCGCGGCGCCCGGGTCAGGGCCGTCAGCGGCGTCAGGGCCCCCAGCGACCGACGACTCGCGCTGGGACGCGGTCCTCGCCCGCGACCGCTCGCGGGACGGCGCCTTCGTCTTCGGCGTGGTCACGACCGGCGTCTTCTGTCGGCCGTCATGCCCTGCCCGCCGGCCGAACCGCAGCCACGTGCGCTTCTACCCCACGCCGGCCGATGCCGCAAGGGCAGGACTGCGGCCGTGCCTGCGGTGCCACCCCCTGGCGGGCCCCGACTCCGGCCAGGCGGACCCGATCGGCCGGGTGTGCGCACATATCCATGCGCATCTCGACGAGCCGCTGGGGCTCGACGTGCTGGCGCGGGCGTCCGGGTGGAGCCGCTTCCATCTGCAGCGGACCTTCACATCCGCGGTCGGCCTCACGCCGGCCCGATACGTCGAAGCCTGCCGGCTCCGCGCGTTCCGGGCCCACCTCAAAGCCGGCGCCTCGGTGACCGCCGCGACCTACGAGGCCGGCTTCGGATCCAGCAGCCGCGTCTACGAACGGGCGGACGCGCGGCTGGGCATGACGCCGGGTGCGTACCGTGACGGCGGGCGCGGCCTGCACATCTCGCATGTGACCATCCCGACGCCGCTCGGCCTCCTGCTGATCGGCGCCACCGACCGCGGCGTGTGCGCGGTGCAGTTCGGTCCGTCGCGGACCGCCCTGCTCGACGCGCTCCGGCAGGAATTCCCACGGGCGACGCTCGTCCGCGGGGGCACGGCCCATCCCGACGCACTCCGCGCGTGGGCCGCCTCCCTGCGGGCGCATCTCGCCGATGCGCGCCAGCCGATGTCGGTGCCCCTCGACGTGCGCGCCACGGCCTTCCAGATGCGCGTCTGGCGACACCTGCAGTCGATTCCGGCTGGCACGGTGCGCACCTATGCCGACGTGGCGCGCCGGATCGGACGTCCCGGATCCGCGCGAGCCGTCGCCCGTGCGTGTGCCACCAATCCCGTGGCGCTCCTCATCCCCTGCCACCGTGTGATTCGAGGCGACGGCGGGCTGGCCGGCTACCGGTGGGGCCTGGACCGGAAGGCGCGGCTGCTCGACGCGGAGCGAAGCGCGCGGACGCACGAGCCCCGGCGCGGCTGAGCACCCGCGGGCCGGCGCGGCGATAGGCACACGCCGGCCGCGTGGGCCAGCAGCCCTGGCTGACCCGGCGCACCTGCGTGTCCTGGACGGGCACGGTGCGCACGTCGCGCGCGCACGCCACCTCCGCCCGACTTGCGAGCGACGCGACGGCGTCAGTCTGGAAAGCGGTGCGCAAGGGCGTGACCGAGGCATGGGTGACCGGGACCCATGCCGAGCATCGGCGGACGAACCCCCTGGAGCACCGCTTTCCGGCGTCGTCGAGCCGGAGGGCAGAGGTGGCGTGCGTGCGCGACGTGCGCACCGGGGCACTCGGCCAGGCGCGGCGTGCCCCGGCCGCTGGCCTCTGGCCGCCGGCTGCGCCGGCTACACCGCGAGCAGGCGCGCGGCGTACACCAGGGCGGCGATCGTCACGCCCCACACCACGATGCGCCGCGGACCCGTGAGGCCGGCCAGCCACCCGCCGGCGAGCACGACCGCCGGAAACATCGACACCTCCACCCAGATCCAGCTCACCGGGTCGAGGCGGCCCGGAGGGCTCCCCGGCCGGATCAGGGTGAAGAACAGGACGATGCCGCAGAAGACGGTGAGCAGGAGGCGGCCGACATCGGGCACGCCGCGCGGCCGGCGCAGCGTCGCCAGCACGCCTGCGAGCAGCAACAGGCCGAGCGCGGGGTTCATCGACTGGTACTCGGGCGTGGCATCGGCGAGCGGCGCGCCCGTGGTGAGGCGGCTGGCGGCCTGCACGACCGGCCTGGCGTAGAACATCAACGGGTACGGCGACAGGCCCAGTCCGCCGATGCGCCGCAGGTGGCTGGCGTACGTGGCCTGGCCCACCGTCTGGCCTGCATAGTCCACGGCGGCGGCCTCAGGATCGGTGCGCAGGTTCCACACGACATCGGGCAGCAGGCACAGCGCGAAGAGCGCCACCGCCACCCACATGCGCGGGCGCAGCAACCAGCGCCGCTGCGACGTCTGCAGCAGCGCCAGGAAGAACAGCGGCAGCAGCAGTGCCGAGTGCTCCTTGGCGTAGAAGGCCACGCCGAGCGCCAGGCCCGTGGCGTACAGGTAGGCGGGGCGTTCGGTGCGCAGAAAGCGGCTCACCGCCCAGATGGCCGTACAGGCGAGCAGCAGGTGCGGCACGTGCGCGGTCGCCCGGGACGAGACGTCCAGGAAGTACTCGTTGAAGGCGATGAGCGCCGCAGCCCACCGGGCGGCCCCGATGCCGTGCCACTGGCGCGCGATCGCGTAGACCAGACATACCGCCAGCAGGCCGCCCTGCACGTGCAGCCCCCGGTAGCCCAGACGGCTCGTGCCGAACAGCGCGCTGCTCGCCCGCACGATGTAGGCGGGCAGCGCCCCGTGGTTCTCGCCCCGCAGCGGCAGGTTGAGATACCCGGGCACGAACGACAGCGTGCGCGCGAGCGGAATGGCCGTGTTCTCCTCGTCGTGGACGTAGGGGCGCCCGGAACCGAGCTGAATTCGGACGCCGAGGCCGATGAGCAGCACGAGCAGGAACACCACGTCGAGCCGACGGCCAGCCAGCGGCACCGTCCATCCCGCGCGCGCCTCGTCGCCAGCGCCGGACGGCCTCGCGCCGTCGCCTGCCGGCACGCTCACCCCACCCGCCATCTGCCCGCTCCCACCTGCTGGCGCCAGCGGCGCGCATCGGCTACCACGGTCGTGAGATACGCGCGCATCAGCGGTACGCCGAAGAGCGGCGGCAGCAGGTTGCGGCTCGCGACCAGCACGCCGAGCGCTGCCGCCGTCTGCGGTGGAATGTAGCGCGCCATCAGCACGACGAGCGCCACGTCCCGCGTGCCGACCCCGGCCACGGTCAGCGGCAGCTGACCCGCCATGAGGGCCACGCCCGTGAGACTCATCGACACCGCAAGCGGCACCTCCACCGAGAGTGCCACGGTGAAGAGCCAGATCTGAAACAGGTGGGCCAGCCAGAGGCCCAGCGAGAATCCGATGATGCCCAGGCGGCGGCCCCGCAGCAGGCGCAGCAGCCCGGGCCAGCCGCTCGCCAGCGCGTGCAGCCTGCGGAAGCGCGCCGACGGCAGCGCGCGCTCGACGGCGGCGCTGAGGATCGCACCGGTCCGTTCGGACAGCACCAGCACCAGGCAGGCGAGGCCAACCACGGCCAGCAGGCCCCAGAACGCCAGGGGCACACCGGGGGTGACGGGACGCGCAATCGCCCACGCCACGAGGCACCAGGCGATGAGCGCGAACATGTCGCAAAAGCGTTCGTAGGCCACCACGGCCACCGCCACGCCCGGGGATGTCGTCCCGCGGTTCGCGAGGAAGTAGCTCTTCACCAGGTCGCCCGTCTTGGCGGGCAGGAACACGTTGAGCGCGCTCGACACCAGCGTCAGGCGCAGCGCCTCGGCCCCCCCCGGCAGCGCGCCGGGCGGTGCCACCCACAGAAAGCGGAAGGCGCGGACGACCGTGATGGGCAGGATGAGGCCTACGGAGACGACGAGCCACGACGGGTTCGATCGCGCGAGGGCTTCACCGACCAGACGCGCGTCGATGCTCCGGTAGAGCACGGCCAGCAGGCCGCCGCTCACGAGCAGCCCGGCCAGCCCCGCGGCGCGGCGCGTCCAGCCGGCGGCGGGTCCTGCAGGCGGGGCGAGCAGATCCTCGCGCGTGTCAGCCATGCTGCCCTGCCCGCGTCCGGCCGTCGAGCAGCGCGCGCACGGCACGACGCACCTCGGCGCCGATGGACGCGTGGGGACGCAGATACGACGCGTCGTAACGGGCAAACCGCGTGCGCCAGCAGTCGGAGAAGAAGGCCCGCAGATCGTCGGGGCGGATCTCGCGCAGCGAGGCGACCGGAGGAAAGATGATGCCACCGGCACTGAAGCCGTAGAGATCCGCGCGGCTCTCGGGATACAGACCCAGCCCCTTGACCGACACCGTGGGGACGCCGAGCTTCAACACCTGCAGGTGGACGTTGCTGCTCTCGCCGGCCACCACCCAGTCGCATTGCCGCGCCACGTCGGCGAGTGACGCCGTGCGCGGGCTCTCCTCGACGCCAGTGGGGTCCGTCAGCAGGTGGGACAGCCCCGGCGGCTCGAGCATGCTCGGATGCCAGCGAATGAGGATGCGACGGGCCCGGAAGTGACGGCGGCAATCGTCCACGATGGCCGACAGCGTCTCCCAGGACAACGCCTTCGGCGTGAAGATGCCCACGACCGGGTTCGGCGCCTCGAAGCGTCCCACGTCGAGGGGGGCCGACTCCCCCTCCACACCGGCCAGCAGCACCTGCCCGCGAATCGGCCCGCGCTGGCGCCGGATGTCGAGCGCGGCCTCCCCTTCCAGGATCGACAGGCTGAAGTCGAGCGGCGGCAGGTAGGGGGTGGGATAGGCGTGCGAGACGAACACGGTCGGCACGCCGAGCGCCCGCGCCGCGGCCGCGCACCCGAGTTCCTCCGGCTGTGCGTCGCTCGACACCAGCACCGCCCCGGGAGATCGACGGACCAGGATGGCGCGCATCCGCGCGTACCACGCCAGGACGTCGGCCACCCGGCAGGCCACCAGGAACCCGTGCCGCGCGTCGAGCCGCCGCACGATGCGGTACGCCGTCGGGATCCGTCCGCCGGCGACGAGCACGCCGAAGGCGCGCACGCTCTCGACGCCCAGAGCCCGCCTGCCGGTGCGTACGGAGGCGCCGTCCGCGTCGCCCACCCACGACAGCACGCGGGCGATCTGGCGCCGCGCGTTGGCGTGCTTGGCCACGGCGAGCACACGCGCGCCTCGTGCCCGGGGCGGGGCAATGCGCAGGTAGGTGGCCAGGCCATAGCCACAGATGAAGAGCGCACCCGCCCAGCCATGCCCGAGCCGCTCGTGCAGGCCATGGGCGAGGCGGACCGACACGTGCGACCGGGACAGGTTGTCGAAGAGCACCTGTCGGGCAGGGTCGGAGTCGGCCTGGATGACGGCTCGAACGCCGCGGAGGAGGTTGGAGTTCACCTGGCGGTCACGCGCACGGCAGCGTGCAGTATCGGCCGTGCCCGCGCCCGCGCGCAAGTGCGTCGCCGGGTTCGCGGGGCGTCGGCGAGCCGCGCGGTGCACACGGCTCACGCCCGTGCGCGCCAGGAGCGTCGGCTACGGCAGGGCGAAGAACGTTCCGCCGAAGAAGGCATAGGCGGCTACGAGCGTCACCACCACGTTGAACGCCTGCCCGCCGAGGAACGCGAGCGCGGGACGCCCGTCGTCGGTACGCACGAGGCTGGTGAGCGAGGTCTCGAGGCCGATCGACACGAACGCCATGGCGAAGAGCATCGTGCGCACCGCGGTGATCACGGGCCGCGTGTCGCCAACCGTGCCGCGATCCAGCAGGAACGAGAACACGAGGGAGGCCACCATGAATCCGAAGACGAACTTCGGGAAGCGCTCCCAGATGACCGAGAGACTGGCGGCCGGCGCCGGGTTGCCCCCATCGGCGGTGCCCTTCATCGCCCACCAGATCGTGAGGGCGAACGCCGCCACCCCGATGAGGGCGTTCTGGGACAGTTTCACCACGACGGCCACGTCGCGCGCCGCCTCGCCGATCAGCTCGCCGCCGGCCACGACCGCCGCGCTCGTGTCGAGGGTGCCTCCCAGCCAGGCCCCCGCGACCATCTCGGGCATTCCCACCGCGCGGGCGATCCACGGCATGACGATCATCATCGGCATCGCCACGATCAGCACCAGCGAGGTCACGTACGAGAGCTTCCGGCGGTCGCCCTGGATGGCGCCGCAGGTGGCGATGGCGGCCGACACGCCGCAGATCGACACGGCGCTCGACAGCATCGTGGCGAACTCGTCGTCCACGCCGAGGCGCTTGCAGAGCCAGAAGCTGAAGCTCCACACGCTGAGCACGACCACGATGGCCTGGGCGATGCCGAGCAGGCCGGCGCGGGCAATCTCGTCGAAGAGGATGCTGGCGCCGAGCACGACGAGGCCGGTCTTGATGTAGTACTCCGTGCGCAGTGCCTCGCGCAGCCAGGCCGGCACCCGCACCGTGTGGTTGATGGCCAGGCCGATGGCGAGCGCGAAGATCACGTACTCGAGGCCCAGCGAGGCCGCCATCGGCAGGCCGGCCAGGACCTGCGACAGCCAGCCGAGCGCCGCGACGAGCAGAACGCCTGGCACGAAGGCCGCGAGGCGCGCCCCGAGGGCGAGGGCGCCGATGACGACCGGCACGAGCACCAGGGCGGCCAGCTGCACCGGCCCGGCCGGGCGGGCGCCCGCGAGCACGCAGGCGATGAGCGCGCCGCCGACGACGACCGACAACCAGTCTTCACCCAGCCGCAGCGGCTGACTCGCCGCCGCGGGGTACGACGTGACGTCCCCCTGCATGCCTCTTCCTCGTCTGTTCGAGCCGGACGACGCCCCGACGGTGAGCGCGGACGCGCGGCTCCCGCTGGCGCCGTAAGCGATTGGGCGTCGCACTCCGACCCGGCCTCCGACGCGACGACGCGGGAAACCGATGCGCGACACCGAATCGAGATCCCCGCTATCGGGCGCCGCGCAACTCCGCGTAGACCTGCTGGACGAAGCGATCGGCGCTCGCCATCGCGTTGCCGACCCGCTCGTCGAAGTCTGCGGTCGGCTTCGACGCGACGACCTCCTCCACCGACCGCCCCTGGGCCATGGCCGCCGCGACCCGGTCGCGCACGGTCACCACCACCTGGCGATGGAAGACGAGGGCCTCGCGGTTGGTGACGGCGCCGTGGCCCGGCGCCACCTTCGTGTTCGGGCCTGCCAGCGCGATGAAGGTGTCGAGCGACTGCAGCAGGCCGTCCAGCGTGCCGCCGTTGGTCCGGTCGATGTTCGGAAAGCCCACCGACCGGAAGACGTCGCCGGTCGACAGCACGTCGGCTGTGACGAACTTCACGACGGTGTCACCGTCGGTGTGCGACGGCGGCAGCGGGACGATGCGCACCTCCTCGCCGTTCATCTGGATGGTGAGCGGCTCGGTGTAGGTGATCGTCGGCAGCGCGGCAGCCGGCGCAGGCGGCGGCACCTGCCCGTTCGCCCCTGGCGACGGCTGCAGGAGACGCGCCCGCAGGTTCGGCTGGGCCATGATGGTCGCCCCGAGGGCTCCGAAGTTCGCGTTGCCACCGGTGTGGTCGCCGTGCACGTGCGTGTTGACCACGAGGCGGATTGGTGCGGGCGAGAGTGCCCGCAGCGCAGCCACGATCTTCTCGGTGACCTGCGGAAACTGGGCGTCCACCAGGAAGATGCCCTCGGCCCCGACGAGTGCCGTGATGCGTCCCCCCTGGCCATCGACGGCGTACACGTTGCCCCCGAGCCTGGTGGTCGTGACCTGCACGTCCTGTGCGCCCTGCTGGGCGGCCGCGGACGCGGCGAAGACGGGCACGGCGGCCACAAGGGCCGCCGTGGCGAGGAGGCGTCTGCACAACATGGAGAGGCCCTTCATTACCAGCGCGTGTCGATGGGCTTGGCGGGATCCGCCGTGATGTTCAGGATCGCGCAGTGGTGATAGTTGAAGCCACCGTCCACCGCGATGCCGGGGTGGTCGGCCATGAACTGCACCACCTGCAGCACGCAGCCCTGGCAGTTGATGTTGGGAATGGGGATCTCACCTTCCCAGCTCTGGATCTGCTGCGGCCGCTCGTTGTGCGGGAACAGGCCGTCGAGCAGCACCGGCGCCACGGGCGGATTCTGGATGACGGCCGACTGCGAGCGCACGCCACGGTCGGTCGGCCCGGTCGTCACCTCGGGGTCGCCCGGCAGCTGCGCGGTCGTGCGCGCCAGCGCGACGCGGTAGTGTCCGGGGTGGTAGATGGACTCGGTCACGAGCAGCGGAAACATCGTGCCGCCCGTAACGTTGGTCACGGCGCCGGTCGGCACGCCGGGGTTGGCCAGCGTGCCCCGCGCCGGGTTGGCCGACACGCCGCCGCACGGCGCGATCTTCTGGGGATCCCCGAGGCGGTTCTGCACGAGCGAGGCCGCTGGCGACACGAGGATGAAGTGCGCGTCCGCCGCCGTGGTCAGGCTGGCAATGGCCAGCGCGGTGAGCAGGAGTCTGCGTGTCACGGTGTGCTCCCTGGTCCGTGCCCGAGGTGTCCCCGGGCATGGCCGAACGTGGTGACTGGTGCTGAATTGGCCCGGCCGGGACGCCCCGATCCGACAAGGGACGCGGGAGGGCCCGACGGCGCCGGTACGAAGTGCTGAGATAGTAGCCGGTTTTGGGGCCCGCCGCCGCCCACGCGCTGTGCGCGGGCCGACGGCGAGCGGCGGAGGACCGGGCCGGAGTGCTGCGCCGAACCGCAGACGCGACTAGGGTGCGAGCGGGCGCCAGGCCAGGCGGTCGGCGTTGAAGGAGCTGAGCCAGACGTCGCCGCCCACGACGAGCGCCGTGGCCGTGCCCGTGTAGGGAGGCGCGACCGGTCCCCGCGCGATCTCGGTGACGGCCATCGTCGCCGGGTCGATGGCCACGGCGATGTATCCGCGGGGGCACTGAATGTCGGCGGGCGTCTTGGGCGCGCCGCCGCAGGACGGCTCGTCATCGATCATGCCCGCCGCGAGCAGGCGCCCATCCTGCAGCCGGACGTTGTCAGGCGCGAACTCGGTGAGTTGCGCCGTCCGCAGGGGGGTGGACGGGTTCGCGCGCGAAAAGGCCGTCACCGTCTTCGCCCCGGACGCCGCGACGTAGAACTCGGTGTCGTCGGGCGAGGTCTCGATGCCGTTGTTGCCGGGCAGCTCGGTGCCCGGCAGCCGGGTGAAGCCGTCGTCGCCCGGCCTCCACTGGAACACGGCCCCCGTGTTGCGCCCGGCGAACAGGTCTTCGAAGGCGAAGCCGGGCATCACGACCACCGTCGTCAGGAGCGTCCCGTCGGTGAAGGCGGCCACGCTGTTGGCCTCCAGGTCGTCCGGCATGAGGACACAGCCCGCCCACGCGGCCGTGGGCGACGCACCCTGGGCATCGAGGGTGAACACCTCCACCGACTCGCGGCCCCCGTGGTTCGTGGCGTACAGCGTGTAGCGGCCTCCGTCGGCTGGGCGCAGGGCCAGTCCGTGCAGCACGGCCTGCGACAGGTCGAGCGGGCCCGGACAGGCCGCGTAGCGCGCGTCGGCGGGCCCGGAGGTCAGGGGCAGTGCCGTGGCGGTCTTGGCGGCCGTGTCCACCAGGTGCAGGCCGGAACCCGCCACCATGCCGCTGGCCACGAGCCAGCGCGTGCCGGGCACCTCGACGATGTCCTCGGGCGACTGGGGCCCGCACACGAAACTGAGATTCCCCGCCGGCGCACAGTCGGAGGCGGGCGCAGCGGCCTCTTCCGCCGCGGGCGCCTCCGGTGGGGCCGACGAACACGACGCCAGGCCCACGGCGGCCAGACAGCTCAGCGCGGCGGCGATTACGGTCTGCTTCATGGTCACTCTCCCGCGCGATGATAGCCGGGGTCGTCGCCCGTGGCGACCGGAGCCTGGGAGCGGCACGCGGACAGAGCCGCCCTACAATGACCTGTGGCTTCGACGGGGCAGAGCCCCCGCACGTTCTCCCCGGCGTCGCACGACCGGCTCACGCCGCACGATCTGGGGCGGTTCGAGGGCGAGGGCCTGTTCGATCGCCTGGGCCGGGCGGTATGCGAGGCGCGGTGCCTGCCTCGCAAGGAACTCTTCGAGGCCTGGGAGACCGCCCGTCGCATCAGGCGCCGGTTCCGAGGCGGACGCGTGGTGGACCTGGGAGGCGGCCACGGACTGCTTGCGCACGTCCTCCTGCTCCTCGACGACTCGTCGCCCTCGGCGCTCGTCGTGGACAGGCGTCCGCCACCCTCGGCCGCCACGCTCCACGAGACGCTCGCCGCGACCTGGCCCCGCCTGCGCGACCGGGTGACGTTCCTGCCCCAGGACATGGCGCATGTCGGCCTGTTCCCCGCCGATGTCGTAGTGGCCGCACACGCGTGTGGCCACCTGACCGACGTGGTCCTGGCGCGCGCGGTGGCGGCCGGCGCGGCGGTGGCCGTGTTGCCCTGCTGTCACGATGCCCAGGCGAGCGATGACGGCGGGCTCGGCGGCTGGATGGATTCGGCGCTGGCCATCGACGCGACACGGGCGCACCGCCTGCGGCAGGCGGGCTACCGCATCTGGACCCAATACATTCCCGGCACCATCACACCCAAGAACCGGCTTCTGCTCGGCCGACCGCTCCACGCGGCCGGGGAGGCCTGAGGAGGCCCCATGACGAACCCGCTCCAGACCTACCGCGCACCCGGCATCACCGTCACCTACGACCCCGCGCGCTGCCAGCATGCCGCCGAGTGTGTGCGGACGCTGCCGGCCGTGTTCGACGTCTCGCAGAAGCCGTGGGTGCAGCCGGCCAAGGCGTCGGTCAGCGACGTGGTGTCCACGATTGCCCGCTGCCCGTCCGGCGCCCTGCAGTACACGCTGGAGCCCGCTGGCGGCGACAGCGAGGCCCGGTAGCGAGACCCGCGCGGTCTACAACTCGCCGCGGCGCAGGCGCCGGTACAGCTCGAGCGCCTCGCCGATGATGCGCACGGCATCGGCCGGGCCCAGCAGGTCGTCCACGATGACCTGTTTGTGCTCGAGGGCCTTGTAGTCCTCGAAGAAGCGCCGGAGCTGGCGCAGGACGTGGGTGGGGAGCTGGGCCTTGTCCGTGTACTCCGAGAAGGCCGGATCGTGCACGCTGATGGCCACGATCTTGTCGTCGATGCCCTTCTCGTCGCGCATCCGCATCACGCCGATGGCGCGCGCCTGGACGATGGTGAGCGGATACACGGGCTCCTGCCCGAGCACCAGCGCATCGAGCGGATCGCTGTCGTCGCAATAGGTGCGGGGGATGAATCCGTAGTCGGCCGGGTAGTACACGGCGCTGTGCAGCACGCGGTCGAGACGCAGGAGGCCGGTCTCCTTGTCCATCTCGTACTTGTTGGTGCTCCCCTTCGGGATCTCGATGATGACGGGAAAGTCCGTCGCCACGGTCTTGTCGTCGATGTACGTGTCGTGCCAGGGGTGCATGCGTCCTCCGCTCCGGTTACCAGCCTCCAGTATCGGTCGATAACCCCCAACGGCTGACGGGGCCGCCGTGGAATCCGGCTGCGGCCGCGACCGGCGCCAGCGATAATGAGGCCATGCGCATCCGCCCGCTCATCACGCTCGTGCTCTCGTGCATCCTGGCCGCCGCACCCGCCGCCCACGCGCAGGACCGCGCCCTCGCCGCGCCGGCCGCCCCCGCGCGCGGAGCCGACGCCCCCGACACGTCCGAGGCAGAGGCGCCGCCCCTGTTCCACGCGGCCGTGCTCCTCGGGGACACACATCACGCCGACCTGAACGGCCTCACGGTGGGTGCAGATCTCGAGGTCCGGCTGACCCGCGCGCTCGGCATCGGCGTGACCGGCGAGCACGTCAACGAACCGTTCCGCGAGAACATCTGGGTCTTCCCGCTCATCGTGCACCCGAAGGCCGGACTGAAGTTCACCATTGGCGCCGGGGTCGAGCGCGAGCACCCCGAGGGCGCCGACCATCACGTCGAGCAGCATGGCCTGCTCCGGCTCGGCGCGGGCTACGACATCCCGCTGCCGCACGGCTGGACGCTCGGGCCGGACCTCGCCGTGGACTTCGTGGCAGGCCAGCACGTGGTGGTCTGGGCGGCCGCCGTCGGCAAGGAATTCGGCGCACGGCATCGTCCCTGACCTGGGCGTCATCTCCTCGAGGCGGACCGATGGTCGGCCGAACGGGCGTCCCCCGCGCCGGCAGCGCATAATGGGCCACCGATGCGCTCCAGCCACGCGCCAGCACGGGAGCGCCGACAGGCGTGACCGCGGCACAGGCCGTACTCCTCCTCATCGGGTCGGCCACCATCGGCATGTTCGTGTGGGGGCGGTGGCGCCACGACATGGTTGCCGTGGCGGCCCTCCTGGCCTGCGTGGCGGCCGGCTTCGTCACGCCTGACGCGGCCTTCGCGGGCTTTGGCCACCCGGCGGTCGTCACGGTGGCCTGCGTGCTGATCCTCAGCCGCGGCATCCAGGGCACGGGCCTCGTGGACGTCCTTGCCCAGCGGATGCTTCCCACGGCCGCAGGACCCACGCTGACGATTGCCGTCCTGACCGGGCTGGCCGCACTCCTCTCCGCCTTCATGAACAACGTCGGCGCGCTCGCGCTGCTCATGCCGGTGGCGATCCAGGTGGCCGCGAAGCAGGGCCTGCCCCCGGGGCGCGTGCTGATGCCGCTGGCTTTCGCGTCGATTCTCGGCGGGATGACCACGCTGATCGGCACGCCCCCGAACCTGATCGTGTCGGCCTTCCGGGCCGACCAGACGGGAGAGGGCTTCGCGATGTTCGACTTCACGCCGGTCGGCCTGGCGGTGGCCGCCGCTGGCGTCCTCTTCGTGGCGGTCGTCGGATGGCGCATCGTGCCCGCACGGGAGCGACAGGACGCGGCGGGATTCGACACCGGGGCGTACTTCACCGAACTGCGTGTCACCGCCAGGAGCCGGGCCGTCGGGGCGCCGCTGCGCGAGATCGAGCGCGCGCTCGAGGAGGCCGACACGCAGATCATCGGCATGGTCCGCCAGGACCTCCGCATCATGACGCCGAACCGGGGACGTCTCGTCAGGGAGGGCGACATCCTCATCGTCGAGGCCGAACCCACGTCGCTGGCGGCCCTGCTGTCGAACCTCGGGCTCGAACTCGAGGAAGCCGTGGTCGCAACGCGGGCACGAGGCGGACCCGAGCAACCGGAACTGGCGGGCATCGCCCCGGCCACCGACCGGGCGTCGTCCGCGCGGGAGACGACGGCCACTGACGAGGCCGCACGGGACCGCAGGGCCACGTCGGACGAGACCGTGCTCCTGGAGGTGGCGGTTCAACCGAACTCACCGGTCATCGACCGCTCCGCCAGCGAACTGCTGCTGCGGACGCAGTTCAATATCAACCTGCTGGCGATCGCCCGGCAGGGGCACCAGTCGATCCGGCGGCTGCGCTCCACGCCCATCCAGGCCGGGGACGTGCTGTTGCTGCAGGGCGCCCGGGAATCGCTGTCGGCATTCGCGGCGGAGTCCGAGTGCGTCCCCCTCGCGCCGCGCGCGATCCACATCCCGGACCCGCGCCGGGCGGTGGCCGCCGCGGCGGTCATGGGCACGGCGATCGGCGCGGCGGCACTCGGGCTGCTGCCGGCGGCCATGGCCTTTGCGGCGGGCGTCCTCGCCTTCATCGTGCTGCGCGTGGTGCCACGACAGAACGCCTACGATGCCGTCGACTGGCCGGTCGTGGTACTGCTCGCCGCGCTCATTCCGGTGGCCGACGCCATGAACTCGACGGGGGCGGCCGATCTCCTCGCCGGCGTCCTCCTTCAGACCACCGGGACCACATCGCCAGTCCTCAGCCTCACGCTGGTGCTGGTCGTCTCCATGGCCCTGTCGGACTTCATGAACAACACGGCCACGGCGGCCGTGATGTGCCCGATCGCGCTCAGTACCGCAGGACGCCTCGGCGCGAACAGCGATGCCTTTCTGATGGCCGTGGCCATCGGCGCCTCGTGCGCATTCCTGACACCCATCGGCCACCAGAACAATACGCTGGTCCTCGGTCCCGGCGGCTTCCGGTTCGGGGACTACTGGCGGCTGGGACTGCTCATCGAAGTCGTCGTGGTCGCCGTCGGTATCCCGGTGCTCGTGCACGTGTGGCCGCTCTAGGCCCGGTGACGGCACGACACGCGGCCGATCGAAGCCCCCGCCCGCCCGACGAGTGCCCGTTCGCGCTGGCAGCGCGCTCCCGGTCCGTGCGGTTCCGTGCGCTACCGCGTACCGGCCATCGTGGCGTACACCGCCGCGATGTGCGCCTCGCGCACCGTGTCCCAGCGCTCAAAGCTGCGGAAGTCGTCGAGCGTGAGCGACCGCTGAATCTCGGCCAGGCTCCGGCCCGCGGCCACTCCCGCCGCCACCCCCCGGGCGAGCTCCTCGAGATAGCGGCGGGCATCGAGCGCGTCCTGCCGGGTGCCGGCCAGCGCGTGCCCGGTGGCCGCGATGTCGAAGTCGAGCGCGGTGATGGTGGTGAGCGCATCGATCCAGGCGCCGATATGGGGCGCGAGCCCTTGCGGCAGCCGCTTCACCTGCATCACGTCCGCGCTGAAGACGGTGCGCTCGTCGGGGAAGTAGAGGACCGTGCTGTCGGGCGTGTGCGCCTCTCCCAGGGGAATCATCTCCACGCGCTTGCCGCCCAGGGTCACCGTATGCCGCTCACGGAAGGTCGTGGAGGGCGGGTACACGTCGCCGACGGGGCCGCGCGCAATCTCGGCCCCGCTCAGCAGGCCGTCACGGTTGGCATCGAAGGCGTCGAACTGCGCGGCGGTCGCGCCCGAGGCCTCGGCCCGCTCGACCAGGCCGTTGCCGTTGGCGTCCATCCGCGCCTCGGCCGCGGGCAGCGGCCGGGGTCCGGGCGGCACGTCGAGTTCAGCCAGCATGCCGGCATGGCCCACGAACTCGGCCGTGTCCGCCCACACGACGCCGCCCGAGGCGTGGTCCCAGTCGTGATGGGTGTAGAGGACGTAGCGCACCGGAACGCGGAAGCGGGTGGCGATCTCACCCTTCAGCCAGCGGGAGAAGTCGCGGTTGATGGGGTCGCTGAGGATGACGCCCTCGGGGGTGACCAGGAACACGGTGTAGTGGTTGTTGTTCTGGGCCCGATAGAGCTGCCCCGTGAGGTTCACGATGCTCCGCTCGGGCGCCTGCGGGGCCTGCGCGCGGGCGGGCGCGGCGCCCGCAAGGACGAACAGGCACAGGCACGAGATGAATACGGCGATACGCTGCATGGATACCTCCTCGTGGAAGCGGACGTTGATGGTGCATCGACACGTGGCCGGCACGCGGCCGGCACACGGGGTCAGCAACGGGCCCCCACAGCTTCTCACGCCGCAGGCGTCAGAGGCTGCTGCTGTCCCAGCGCTCGGCAACCTGGCCGCCGGCGATGCGCACCGTGTCGAAGGTAAAGTGCTCCCAGGTACGCCCCGGACGATCCGGATCGGGCCGCACCTGCTTCCACACGATGCTCACGTAGTCACACTCCGCGACGACGTGGTCGATCGCGCGGTCGCGAGGCGTGCCGTCGAGCAGTCCCTCTCCCACCGCGGCCAGGAAGCCGTTGCGGCCGGAGAGGCCGCGCTGTTCGTTGAACCGGACAAGTTGCGGGCTGTGCTCGACGAACCCCGGCGCGAGCACCGACGCGCGTGTGCGCACGCCATCCCGGGTTGGCGCACCCTCCAGGAACGCGAGTGCGAGCCGCCGATGCTCGACCAGCTGCGCACCCGGCACCGCACACCCGGCCGGGGGCTGGGGCACAGGCGGGGCGATGGGCGCAGGCGCGGCGACGAGCGCAGGCACTGCCGTGGGGGCGGCGGGCGCTGCGCTGGTACCTCCGGCAGCGGGGGCCGGGGCGAGGCTGACCCCTCCGGCGGTGCCCGGAGCCGCCGGGGCCGTACCCGCGGCCCGCGAGGGGGGCGGGGTCATCCAGCCCGCATCGAGCGCCACCTGATCCCAATGCTCCGCGAAGCGGCCGTCGCGCACACGGAACGATTCGAAGGCAAACGCTGCATAGGTGCGGCCGGCCTGCTCGGGGTCCGGCCGTACGCCGCGGTACACGGCGTGGACGATGTCGCCGTCGGCCAGCAGGATGACGGGGTTGCGCAGCGCGATGCCACCAAGCGCCACGAGCGCGATGCCACCGCGGCGTGCCGCTTCCTGGAAGGACTGCACCCACGCGTCCCGACCCCGTGCGCCGGTGAACTCGTCCATCCGCAGGAAGCGCGGGTTGTGCTGGACGTAGTCCTCGGTCATGAAGAGGGCGGCGCGCTCCTCACGACTGCCCCTGAACCCGAAAAACTCGACGATGCGCGCCTTGTTCACGGGCGCCTGGGCTGCTCCCGCCTGGGCCGCTCCAGCCTGGCCTGCCCCCGTTTGACCGTGGAGCGTTGGCGACGGCACCCCAGGGGCCGCGGTCAGGGCCAGCCACGTCACGCAGAGGTTCACCGCCACACGTCGTCGCATCATGCGTCTCTCCCTCGCCCGTGGGGTGATGCTTACCGAACCGGCAGGCTGGCCAGCGCGCCGCCATACGCCTGCTGCAGGAACGGCCGTGGGTCCGTCACGCCGAAGCGGGCGTCGAACTCGCGCGTGGGGGCCGCCACGAGCACCTCCGCCAGCGTACGTCCTGCCCGGACGTGCGTCTCGACCCGCTCGTTGATGGTGAGCCACGCCTCGCGGACCGCCCGCATCTCGGCCTTGGTGGCATCGGGCGCGCCGTGGCCCGGAATGAGGCGCGTGCGCTCGTCGCCCACCCGATCGAGAGCGCCGATGGCCTCGGCCATGCGCGCGAGCGATCCGCCGACGGTGTAGTCGATGACGGGATACCGTCCCGTCCAGAACAGGTCCCCCGTGTGCAGCACGTTCGCCTCGGGGAAGAAGACCCAGGCATCGCCGTCGGTGTGGGCGTCGGGCACGTGCGTGTACTCGAGCGTCTCGGCGCCGAACACCAGACGGCCACCGTCGGTGAACGTCTCGACGGGCAGCCCGGCGTCCTCGAGTGGCTCCATCGTGCGCCCCATGGCCGGATTCTCGAAGCGCAGCATCAGGCGGTCCTTCACCTTCTGGTGCGCGATGATGCGCGTGCCGCCGCGGCCCAGTCGCTCGTTGCTGCCGACGTGATCGAAGTGGTAGTGCGTGTTGAAGAGCACCTGCACCATGCGCGGACTGATGGCCGTCACGGCGGCGGCCACATCCATCGTCCGGTTCGCGAGCCCCCCATCCACCATCAGCAGCCCATCGGGTCCGATGACCACGGCAATGTTGCCGCCGGCGCCCGACAGGGCCACGATGCGGTCCGAAAAGGGTGTGGCCGTCACGCGGGCGGGAGCGCCGCCCCGTGCCTGCCCGAAGGCACGTGCCGACGCGGCCAGGCCGCAGCCGCCTGCCAAGGCCACCTGGACGAACTCACGACGACCGAATCGGCGCATCACCATGTCCTCCCACAGTCCACGTCCGGAGCGGATGGACGCAGGAGCGGGGCAGACGCCAGGGCTCCGGCTCCGCCCGCATGCCGAGAGACTCGCATGGCGCTCATTCTGCCCGAAGTCCGACCCGGTCGCTCACGGCGCCTGCCGCGCGATCTTCATCGTGAAGAAGGTGATCTGCCCGCCGTCGGGTACCAGGAACCGGTGCTGCATGCCCGCCGGCACGTGCACCACATCTCCCGGACCCAGCCGCTGGGTCATACCGCCGCGGGCGCTCGGCCCGCGCAGTTCACCCGGCGCCTCTTCGTAGCGCCCGTCGATGTCGCCACCGACCTGCAGGGAGGCCTCGCCGGAGATGACGAAGACGAGGTCGGCCCACTCCTCGTGGATCTCGGCGAGCCCGTCGGCCTCGCGGTGGGCCACCCAGGTGGTCTGGCCGCCAAGGTCTTCGAGCCGGGCTGCGCTCTGGCGATACTGGTTCATCGCCGGCCTGAGCGACTGCTCGTACGCGCCGAGCGCCTCGGCAGCGTGGTGGAAGTAGCCCGGCAGTGCATCGCCTGAGGGCGCCTGGGCCCTGCCCGCGGCGGCCACGGCCATCCACACGATCACGCCGGCCATGGCCACCCGCGTCTGTCGATTTCGCAGCATCGTCGGCATCTGCACTCCCCTCTCCTCACGGCAGGCCCCGTGTACCGACCGCGGACACGCGCACCACCGCGCGCCCACACAGCCGTCGGCGGCACGTATCGAGGCGCAAGGCGACGTCCAGGGCCGCACCGCCCGGCCCGCCGGCCAAGCGTCTCACCCGGACCGGGGCGAGCGCCAGCCCCGGGTCCGGTATCATCCCGCCGATGCACACCGTCTGGGATCCCGCGTGGTGCCGTTCGGTCTCGTGGCTCGTCGCGCTGGTGCTGTGGCTCGGCGCGACACCCGCCCTGGCGCAGGCAGCACAGTCGGCACCGCCGGCACACTCGGTTCAGCCGGCACAGTCACCCCAGTCGGGCCAGTCAGCCCAGCCGGCCATGCCCGCCGACCGGGCACAGTCGACGCAGGCCGCGCAGCTTGCGCCGACCGGCACGCTGCGCGTCGCCTTCCTGCGCACCAACCCCGTGCAGGGGCGGGTGGATCCCACCAGTGGCACGATCTCCGGCCCGGTCGCCGAACTCATGCCCGCGCTGGCGCGTCGGCTCGGGGTGCCCTACCGGCTCGTGCCGGTGGAGGATGCCGCCGCCGTGATGGCGAGCGTGCGGTCGGGCGCCACCGACATGGGACTGCTGGCGGTCGAAGCGGCGCGGGCCACCCAGGTGGACTTCTCCATCCCGTACGCGCTGATGGGCAACGCGTACCTGGTGCGCGCCGACGCGGCATTCGCCCGCTCCGAGGACGTGGACCGGCCAGGGGTCACGGTCGGCGCCGTGCGGGGGCAGAGCCAGCAGATCTGGGTGAGCGAACACCTGCAGAACGCCGAGGTGCGCCTGCTGCCGGCGGTGCCGCCGGCCGAGGCGATCGTCCGCCTGCTCGTGGACGGCACCGTGGACGCCTTCGCGGCCAACCGGCAGCGGATGGAGGACGCCGCCCGCACGTCGCCGGGGGTGCGCGTGCTCGACGACGACTTCTCCTTCATCGGCCAGGCACTCGTCGTGCGGCGAGGCGATGCCGCGGGCCTGGCCCTGCTCGACGCGTTCGTGCGCGAGGCGCTGCGGTCGGGACTCGTGGCGGCCGCCATCGACCGCGCGGGCCTGTCGGGCGTGCGGCCGGCCCCGGTACCAGCCCGATAGCCCGGCCCGGCATCAGGCCAGGAGCAATCCCACCCCGCCCGCGAGCAGCACGATCCAGAGGGGCGCCACGCGGGTGGCCGCCACCAGCCCCAGCGCACCAACGCCGATGGCGGCGAGCCGGCCCGTGGCGATCGCGGTGCCTGCCAGGCCGATGGCCGTCCACAGGGTCAGCACGGAGGCCGCGATCACGATACCGCGCGCGGCGCCGGCCACCATGTCGGTGCGCCCGAGCCGGAGCGCCCGCAGCACCGGCACGGCCAGCAGGGCCGGGGTCGCCAGTGCCAGCATGCCCGCCAGGGCGCCGGCCAGACCGTCCACGAAGTAGCCCACGATCACCACGTACAGGCCGATGGGGCCGGGCGTCGTCTGGCCGATGGCCAGTGCGGCATTGAGCTGTTCGTCGGTGATCACGCCGCGTTGCACGACCAGGTCGTTGCGCACCAGCGGGATGGACGTGAGGCCCGAGAACGAGGTGACCGTGGCCTGCAGCAGGAGCAGATAGAGCACGAACGTGTTCACGACTCCCCCCGCAGGAACACGGCACCGAGCGCAGCGGCCGCGAGCAGAATCACGACCGGCGTCACCGCGCCCGACCACACGACCGCGGCGGCGAGGAGCGCCAGCACCGTGCCACGGGCCGGCCGCTCCGCCGTGGTGGCGGTGAGCAGGCGTGCGGCCGTCCAGAAGAGCACGGCCACGGCGCCGGCCTGGGCGCCGGCCATGAAGCGGTCCACACCGGCTGCCGCCGCATACCGCACGTACAGCACGCCCAGCACGGCCGCAATGGTGCCGGGCACGAGCGTGGCCACCGAGAGGCACGCCAGTGCCCCACGCCACCGCGCGATCTTGTGGCCGAGCGCGACATAGAAAGCGAGCAGGTTGGTGCCCGGCGTGAGCCGCGCCACCGCGAACGCCCGGTTGAAGTCGTCGGCCGCGAGCCGGCCGGTGTCCACGAGCATGGTGCGCAGCCACGACTGCGTGGCAATGCCGCCGATGTGCACCGAGGAGGCGCGCAGCACCAGCGGCAGCACGGCGCGGAGCAGCGTGGGAGCGCCGCGGGTCATGGTGTCAGGCGAAGAGCATCCAGGCGATCAGCGCACCAGCCACCGACATCGAGAAGCCCCAGGCCAGCAGCTGGTTGAAGAGCCGGCGCGTGTCGGTGCCGGGCGCGGCGCCCGCCATGAACAACGCTCCCACCGTGGACAGCGACGACAGGTCCACCAGGCTTGCGCCCACGTTCATCGCCCACGCCACGTCGAGGGCCTGGAGCCCCCCGCCGACCCGTTCCACCAGGTCCGGCACCATCGGCAGGAAGGCCGGGAGCACGACACCGGACGTGCTGCTGTAGACGGAGATCACGCCGGCGCCAAAGGCCACGATGGGCGCCAGGGTTCCGGGCGTGGACACGCGGGCCACCCCGCTCGTGAAGAGTTCGAGCCCCCGTGCCTCCTGCAGCATGGCGATGAGCACGCTCACGCCGGTCACCATGAGGATGACGCCCCAGGGCATGCGGGCGATGGCGCGCTGCTCCTCGACCGTGCGCAGCAGCACCAGCACGCTCACGATGATCAGCGCGGCCATGCCCACGTTCACGTCGAACCCGGCCACGCTCACGATAAGGGCGGCAATGCCCGCCGTGGTGAGCCAGTGCCGCGTCTCGAGAGGCTCGTGGGTCGGCTCCTCGGCGGATGCATGCCCCGCCGTCCTCGAGAACAGCTTCCAGCCCCCGAAGAGGAAGAAGCCGCCGATACCCGCCGCCGTGTGGGCGAGCGCGTTGTAGGCATAGGTCTGCCACTCGTACCCGCCGAGCCCGATGCGTTCCATCACGCCGTGGGCGACGAGCCCCGTCGGGGCAAACGGAGAGAGTGTGCCGGCCAGCGCGCCGTTGCCGGCCATGATCGCCATGAGGAAGGGCGAGACCCCGGCCCGTCCCGCCACGGCCATGGCCGGCGGGGCCAGCAGCGCCGAGGCGGGCGTGGCACCCGCGCCGATCGTGGAGATCACGAGCCCGATGGCGAAGAACATGAACGGCAGCACCCCGGCGTGCCCCCGGCACAGGCGCACCGCCCGCGACGTGAGCCGGGCGAGCGTGCCGTTCACCTCGGATATCGAGAACAGCAGCGTCACGCCGACCAGCGTGACCAGCAGATCCGAGGGAAAGCCCTCGATGACCGCGCCCGGCGACATGCCGCCGAACACCACGCCCACCAGCAGCGCCAGCGCCATCGAGAGCACGCCGACGTTGATGGTGGTGGTGCAGCTGAGCGTGACGGCCAGCACGAGCGCCGCGACGCTCAGCCAGGCGAGGCTCACGACGTCGGGCTCCCCACCGTGCCGAGCAGGCGGACCAGCGTTGAGATGTCGTCCATCGTCTCGAGCGACTCCACCGCGGCGAAGGTCTCGTCCACGGCGGCCGGGGTCAGCACGAGCGACGCGCAGTCGGAGAACTTCTCATGGAGGTCGTCGCGCGTGAACGGATTGTCGGGCCCGCCCCGATAGCGCTCGTCGGCGCGCTGCACCAGCGTCCGCCCGTCCACGAGGTCCACCTCCACCGTGCTGCGGATCTTCTCGAAGCCCAGGGCCTCGATCTCCGGATCCAGCACGCGGGTGACCCGCGCCATCATGGCCTGGGTCTGCGCGCTCCGGACGAATGCGTCGTTGAACTCGTGGATGCCGGCCTTGCGGCGCAGCGCGATCGCCGACACCATGAACGCCGGGCTGAACTTGGCCTCGAGCTCGTTCTGCGCCACGCCGTAGCGCAGCGGGTTCATGATGTTCGACCCCGCGCGGACGCGGATCGCGGCAATCTGCTCGGGCTGCACGTCGTGATCGATGACGAGCCGGCGCATGGCGTCCATGGTGGGATGGCCGAGCACACCGCACGGATACGGCTTGATCGAGACGCCCGGCCACACGATGGTGTGCGGGTTGCCCAGCACCCCGACGATACGGTCGGCGTCGAAGCCCTCGCCGTGGCTGAAGACCTGGAAGAAGCCCCACGGCGGATCGAGTGCGTCGTGCCCGCCGGTAAAGCCGCGGGCCGCCAGTTCGGCCGCGACCACGCCGTTCTGGGCGGCCCGCCCCACGTGCAGCGGCTTGGTCATGGTGCCGAAGTTCACGCGGATGCCGGCCGCGCTGCTCGCGGCGATGGCCAGCATGTGCGGCAGCACGTCCTTCCCGAGGCCGAGCAGCTTGGCGGTGGCCACGGCCGCTCCGAACGTGCCGACGGTGCCCGAGGAGTGGAAGCCCTTCTTGTAGTGATTCGGGTGAATCGCCTCGGCGATCTTGCACTCCACCTCGAAACCGGTGAGGAACGCCTCGAGGAACTGCCGGCCCGACACGCGGCGCTGTTCACCGACCGCCAGGGCGGCCACGAGCGGCGGCACGGTGGGGTGTGTGAGCAGGCCGAAGATGCGGTCGGCGGAGGTGGCGAGCTGCGTGTCGTCCCAGTCGAGCGCGTGGCCGCTCGTGCCGTTGAGCAGGGCGGCTTCGGCGGTGGAGAGCCGGCGCGGGCGACGGCCGAAGGCGGTGGCCTCGGCCCGGCCCGTGCCCTGCACGTAGTCGCCGAGGATGGTGCCGGCGTCCTGGGTGGAGCCGGCGAGCATCACGGCGAGGCCGTCGATGATGCAGCGCTTGCCGAGGGCGACAGCCTCGGACGGAAAAGAGTCGAAACGGGCCCCGTCGATGAACTCGACGGTGGCGGCGGTCACGCGTGGCGAATCGGTCATGGGTAATGGCGGAGGCTCTGGGCCGGCCGCCATTCTGTCATCGACGCGGCCCGGCTGGACATGGTGGTTGGTGAGGACATAGTGTACCCGCGCATGGAGACCCCACGACGGCGGACGACGGGCGCGTGGCCGACCGCCCTGACGCTGGCGGCACTCTGGGGGGCCGTGTGGGTGGCCGTGTGGGTGGTACTGCCCCTGCCGCTGGCCGCGCAGGCCCGCTACCCCGCCCGCGTGCTCATGCTGACCACGCACTCGAGCCCCGGCGGCGGCAGCGACGTCTTCCTGCGTGAGCTGGCACCGCACCTCTCCCGCATCATGGGCGTGCGCGTGGCCGTGGACAACGTCACCGGGGGCAGCGGGGCGCGGGCACTCACCGCCGTGGCCCGCGCGCGCCCCAACGGCGGCGTGCTCTACGCCACGACGCCGACCTTCGTGTTCACCTCGCTCCTCGCCCGTCCGGCCATCACGTACCGCGACGTGGAGCCACTGGTCAACGTGTTCTACGACCCCGAGGTCCTGTACACGGCGGCCGACTCGAAGTTCCGGACGCTCGCCGACGTGCTGGCGGCGGCGCGTGCGGGCCGTGGGCGCTGGGGCGCGGCCAACCCGGCGTCGCTCGAGCGCCAGACCCTCGAGCGCCTCAAGCAGCTGGCCGGGGTCTCGCCCGCCATCGCCACCTTCGAGGGCGGCGGCGACATGCTGCTCAACGTGCTCAACCAGACCCTGGACATGGGCATCGGCGAGTTGCAGGAGATCCGGTCGCAGCTCGAGGCGAAGCGGGTGCGGGTGCTCGCCGTCGTGGGAGACACGGGCCTGCCCATGCTGCCAGGCGTGCAGACCGTGAAGGCACAGGGCATCGATTTGTCGGTGCGGAAGTTCCGGGGCCTGGCGGGGCCGAAGAACACGCCGCCGGCGGTCATCGCTGCGCTCGAGGCCGCCATTCCCCGGCTGCTCGCCGACCCGCAGTACCGGCCCGTCTACACGGCCAACAGCCTGCAACCCGGCTACCTGTCCCACGCGGACTACGTGCGGTTCATGAACGACTTCGTCCGTCAGACCGAGAGCTTCCTCAGAGACTCCGGCGTCATCCGGTGAACCGCGACGGCGTACTCGGCCTCGTGCTGCTCGGCGTTGCCGTCGTGTACTACGCGGCTGCCAGCGCGATTCCGCCGAGCGACCTCGCCGACGCGGTCGGTCCCGGTGGACTGCCCAGGGCCTACGCGATGGTCCTCGGTGCCCTGGCACTCGGCCTGCTCGTCCGTGGACGGGGCCACCAGGACGCCGGGCCCCACGTCTCGCGCCGTCTGCTCCTGCGCGTGGCGGGCCTGCTCGGCCTCGGCGCGGTCTACGTCCTGCTCCTGCCCTGGGCCGGCTACCCGCTCAGCATCGCCGGGCTCATCATCGGCACCGCGTATTACCAGGGTGGACGCCTCGATCGACGCGTGGTCGCGGTGGGGGCGATCGGCGCGGTGGTCCTCTGGCTCGTGTTCGTGCAGGTCCTCGGCATCGATCATCCCGTGGGCGCCTGGGTCGAGCGCCTGCTCGGAGAGCCGCCGCTCGGGGAGGGGCTGTGATCGGCAGCGTGCTCGGCATCCTGCCGGCTGCCTTCGGCGGGGTGGCCTGGGGCATCCTGGGCGGGGCGCTGCCCGGCATCTCGCCCTCGATCACGATGGCGCTGCTGCTGCCCTTCACTTACGGGATGGACCCGGCGCAGGCCATCGTGCTGCTCGCCGCCACCTACGTGGGCGCAGAGTACGGCGGCTCCATCCCCGCCATCCTCATCCGGACGCCCGGCACCAACGCAGCGGCGGCCACCATCGCGGACGGCTACGCGATGAAGCAGCAGGGACGCGCGGGCGAGGCGCTCGGCATCTCGCTCTATTCGGGGTTCGTCGGCGGCCTGTTCGGCCTGATCGTGCTCGTGCTGCTCACCGAGCGCCTCTCGGAGGTGGCGCTCGCGTTCACGCCGCCGGCGTACTTCGCCCTCGGCGTGCTGGGCCTCAGCGTGATCGCCTCGCTCTCTCGGGAATCGCTCCTCAAGGGACTCGCCGCAGGCGTGCTGGGGCTGATGGTGGCCACCGTCGGCACCGACCCGGTCACCGGTGCGAGCCGTTTCACCTTCGACGCGGTCGACCTGCTGAGCGGCATTCCCCCGATTCTCGTGATGGTGGGCGTGTTCGCCGTGGCGGAACTCTTCGAGCAGAGCGGCGAGCCGGGATGGGAACAGGCCACCGAGCGGCCCCGCATCCGCTTCCCGAGCCCCGCCATGTGGAAGCGGATCGCCCTGCCCCAGGCCATTGGCTCGGTGATCGGCACGTTCGAGGGCATCGTGCCCGGCAGCGGCGGCACCGTGTCGTCGTTCCTGGCCTACAACGAAGCCCGCCGGTGGTCGCGCCACCAGGAGGAGTTCGGCCACGGCTCGCCGGAGGGAGTGGCGGCGCCTGAAGCGGCCAACAACACGGTGGCCTGCACGGCCCTCATCCCGATGCTCAGCCTCGGCATCCCGGGCTCGAACTCGGCAGCCGTGCTGCTGGGCGGCTTCCTCCTGCACGGGCTCATCCCAGGCCCGCTGCTCTTCGTGCAGCACCGGGACATCGTGGAGTCGCTCTATGCGGGCCTGTTCGCCGCCAACATCGCGATGGTGGTCGTGGGCTACCTCATGATGACGCCTGCCATCTGGCTGGTCGGCCGCCCGAAGCCGTACCTGATGGCGTTCATCTATGCGCTGGTGGTGTCGGGTGTGTATTCCATCGAGGGGAGCCTGTTCCAGGTCGGCGTGGTGCTCGCCTTCGGCCTGCTCGGCTACGCGATGCGCTACTTCCGCATGCCGGTGCTGCCGCTCGTGCTGGGCGTCGTACTGGGCTTCATGGTGGAGTCCAACTACCGGCGGGCGCTCGTCCTCTCGGGCGGCGATCACCTGACGTTCGTCCGCGAGCCGCTGGCCGCCGGACTGCTGGCCGTTGCGGCCCTGTTCCTGGTGGGCTCGCTCGTTCGCCACGCGCGGGAGCGGACGGTCGGACCGACAGCGGGCGGCGGGCGCGGGGCAGGAGCCGGAGGAGTGGGAGGATCCGCGACGTGAGCAGACAGGCGACGACGAACCGGCCGGTGGCCGAAGACCTGGCCGACTGGCTGGCCGGCACACGCGGGACGACGCTTCCGCCCGCCATGCGCGACACGGCGCGGCGCCTGCTGGTGGACGTGGCCGGGCTCTGCGTCGCGGCCAGGCGCGAGTCGTACGTGGCCGCGACGGTGGCGTCCGCCGAGGGCGAAGGGCGCTGCACCGCCATCGGGCACGCGGGCGGCTTCACCGCGGTGGACGCGGCGCTCATCAACGGCACGGCGGCGCACGGCGAGGACTTCGACGACACGTTCGAGGGCGGGCCCGTGCACTCGGGCGCGGTGATCGTGCCGGCCATGCTGGCGCTCGGCGAACGTGAGGGACTGTCCGGCGAACGCCTGCTCGTGGGCGTGGCCACCGGCGTGGAGCTGCTGTGCCGCATGAGCCTCGTGGCGCCGATGGGCGCGCACAAGGCCGGTTTCCACCCCACGGCGGTGTTCGGGGCCGTCGCCGCCGCCGGAGCGGCCGCCGCCGCACTCGACTTGCCGCCACCCGCCATCGCCTCGGCGCTGGGCATCGCGGGCAGCCTGGCCTCCGGCATCATCGAGTACCTGGCGGAGGGTACCTGGACCAAGCGCCTCCACGCGGGCTGGGCCGCGCAGTCGGGTCTGCGCGCGGCGCTCCTGGCGCGCGGGGGCTTTCTCGGGCCGCGTACGGTGCTCGACGGCACGCACGGCTTCTATCGGGCGTTCGCGCATCCCGTGGCGCCGCGTTTCGACCCGCTGCTCGACGGGCTCGGCACGCGCTGGGTGAGCCAGGACATCGCGTTCAAGCCGTATGCGTGCGGCACGATGACGCAGCCCTTCATCGACTGCGCCATCGCGCTCGCCGCCGCCGGTGTCCGGGCCGACGCCGTACGCGAGATCGTGTGCGAGGTCGGCGAGGGCACGGTGCACCGGTTGTGGGAGCCGCTGGCCGTGAAGCACCGGCCGCCCACGCCCTACGCCGCCAAGTTCAGCACGCCGTTCTGCATGGCCGTCGGGTTGCTCGACGGCCGTGCCGGCTTCGCGCAGTTCACCGACGCCCGCATCCACGACCCCGCCGTCCTGGCGCTGGCCGGCCGCATCCGTTACGTGATCAACCCGGACGACCCGTACCCGCGCGCCTTCGTCGGCCACCTGCGCGCCGTGCTCCACGACGGGACGGAGCACGAGATCCGCCAACCGTTCATGCGCGGCGGCGCGCAGGCCCCGATGCCGGACGCGGAGTTCGAGACGAAGTTCCTGGACAACGCCGCGTTCGGCGGCTGGCCCGATGCCCTGGCCCGGCGCTGGCTCGCCTATGCGGCCGGCGCGTTCGACGGGCCGACGCTCGCAGGCCTCGAGGAGTTCCGCACATGACCGGACGTGAGCTCGACGGGTATCGTGCCGTCGTCACCGGCAGCGCCCGCAACATCGGCCGGGAGATTGCCTTGGAGCTGGCGCGCGCGGGCGCATCGGTGGTCGTGAACGCCCGGTCGGCCGCCGCCGACGCCGAGGCCGTGGCCGCCGAGGTGCGCGCGGCCGGGGGGCAGGCCGTGGCCATCGTCGCCGACGTGTCCACTCCGGACGGAGCGGCGCACGTCGTCGATGCCGCGGCCCGCGACTTCGGCGGCCTCGACCTGCTCGTCAACAACGCCGCCGTCCGACGGGAGATGGACTTTGCGGATCTCGACTACGCGGAGTGGCGGGCCGTGCTCGGGGTGACCCTGGACGGGGCCTACCTGGTCAGCCACGCGGCGCTCCCGCACCTGATCGCCGCAGCCGGCCGTGGGGCCATCGTCAACATCGGGGGGCTCTCTGCGCACACCGGCGCCGCGCGCCGCGCCCATGTGCTCGCAGCCAAGGCCGGTCTCGCCGGGCTGACCCGCGGCCTGGCCCACGATCTCGCGCCCCACGGCATCACGGTGAACTGCGTGGCGCCCGGGCTCATCGACACGGTGCGCGCCGGAGCCGCCCCCGGGCATCACAGCCACCACCGGACGCTGGCGGGCCGGCTGGGCCGCCCCGCGGACATCGCCGCGATGGTGCGCTTCCTCTGCGGTCCCGACGCCCGCTACGTGACCGGCCAGACCGTGCACGTCAACGGCGGTGCGTTTCTGGCGTGAGCCCCATCCGGCGCTGCTGTCCGGCGTCACCGTGCCGGGGGGCGCCGGAGGGCCGGGGGAACGGACCAGTGCGCGACGCCGATACGCACACGGGGATGGGCGCCCGCGGACAGGCGAATGTCTGACGAAGATCACGTTCGCGCCGCCCCTTCAGCGAACGTTCAGCGACGGGTCGGGACTTGGTCAGCGTATGGTCATGACGGCGAGTGAAAACCGGGGTATAAATCGCGGGGCATGATGGCAGCTCGTAGGTCGAAGACACGGATGACACACGTGGCGCTGTGCGCGGTTGCGGCCGCCGGCGTCCTGGCATGGACGGTATCGGGCCAGGCACGGGCCCCGATGGCCCCCGCCCACCGCGTCGGGCCGGCGCCCACCGCCGCGCTGGTGCCGCAGGCGGCGCATGCCCAGCGCACGCAGGCCCAAGCCGCGCAGCGCCAAGCGCTGCAGGGCCAGGTTGCTTCGGGCTCCCTTCGACAGGGCCAGCCTGTGACGCTCCAGCCGGTGCAGGCCCAGACCGCACAGGGCCGGGCGCCCGCGGACGGCACCGCGGCGTTCCTCGACCGCTACTGCGTGTCGTGCCACAACGACCGGGCACGCTCAGGAGGCCTCTCCCTCCAGGGCGCTGCCCTCGGCCCGGCCAACGCCGAGGTTTCAGAGGCGGTCCTGCGCAAGCTGGGTGCGCGGCAGATGCCACCAGCAGGCGCGCCGCGGCCGGACGAGACCACCCTCGACGGGTTCGTCGGCACGCTCGAAGCCCGGATGGACAGCGTGGCGCCGACGCTTCCGCCCGGGGCCCCTGGCGTCCACCGCCTCAACCGCGCCGAGTACGTGAATGCGGTCCGCGACCTGCTCGCCCTCGACATCGACGGGGCGGCCCTGCTGCCGCCGGATGAGACGAGTTTCGGGTTCGACAACATCGCCGACGCGCTCGGCATGGCGCCCAGCCTGCTCGAACGGTATCTGGGCGCCGCCGCGACCGTGAGTGCCCTGGCCGTGGGCGACGTCACGAGCCGTCCGGTCGCGCGCACCTACGTCGCACGGGGCGACAGTCACCAGCGTGCGCACATCGAGGGCCTGCCCCTCGGCACGCGGGGCGGCCTGCTCATCGACGAAACCATCCCCGTGGATGCCGAGTACGAGATCAGTGCGCGTCTCTACCGCACCAACAACGGCTTCACGCGGGGCCTGGCCTTTCCGCACCAGGTCGAGTTCAACGTGGATGGCGAACGGGTGCTGGCCACCACCGTGGGCGGGGCCGACGACTGGCTCACGCTGCTCACGACGCCCGGGGAGGGCGCGGACCGTGTCGATGCGCGGCTGCGCGTCCGCGTGCCGCTCAAGGCCGGGCCTCGGCGGATCGGCGTGACGTTCGTCGAGAAGACGGGCGCCAGGAACCAGGCGTTCTTCCGCCCGCTGAGCGGGACAGCCGATGTCGTCGATTCCGACGGCGTGCCACGCATCGACGGCGTCACCATCACGGGGCCCTACAACGTCACGGGTCCGGGCGACACACCCAGCCGGCGTCGCATCTTCACCTGCCGGCCCGCCGCGACCTCGGACGAGGCCGCGTGCGCACGCCAGATCGTGTCGTCGCTCGCCCGCCAGGCGTTCCGCCGTCCGGTGGCCCCCGACGACCTGGAGCACCTGCTGGGCTACTACACCGACGGGCGCGCCGCGAGCGGGACGTTCGACGGGGGCATTCAGCTGGCCCTGCGCCGGATCCTGGCCGACCCGGCATTTCTGTTCCGGGTGGAGCAGGAGCCGGCGGGCGTCCGTCCCGGACAGGCTTACGCGGTGGACGATCTGGCTCTGGCCTCCCGGCTCTCGTTCTTCCTGTGGAGCAGCCTGCCCGACGAGGAACTGCTGGCGCTGGCCGGGGCCAACCGCCTCCACGAGGAGCCGGTGCTGTTGGCCCAGACGCGGAGGATGCTGGCCGACCCCCGCTCCGCCGCATTCGTCGAGAATTTTGCCGGGCAGTGGCTCCAGCTGCGCAACCTGCAGCGGGTCGCGCCGGACCCGATGATCTTTCCGGACTTCGACGACGATCTGCGGCAGGCCTTCCGGCGTGAGACCGAGCTGCTCGTGGAGAGCATCATGCGCGAGGATCGCAGCATCGTGGATCTCCTGCGGGCCGACTACACCTTCGTCAACGAGCGCCTCGCGCGCCACTACGGCATCCCCGGCGTGACCGGCACCGCGTTCCGGCGCGTGGCGGTCACCAATCCCGCGCGACAGGGCCTGCTCGGCCACGGGAGCATGCTGACGGTCACGTCGCACCCGAATCGCACGTCGCCGGTGAAGCGCGGCAAGTGGGTCCTGGAACAGCTCCTCGGCGCGCCCCCGCCGCCCCCGCCGCCCAACGTGCCACCGCTCGACGAGGACGACACCGCATCGGGCCCGCGGACGATGAAGGTCCGCATGGAGTCGCACCGGCGCAACCCGGCCTGCGCCAACTGCCACCGGCTCATGGATCCGGTGGGCCTCGCGCTCGAGAACTTCGACGGGGTGGGCCGCTGGCGCCCCCGTGAGGCCGGTCTGCCGATCGACGCCTCGACCGAGCTGTCGGACGGCACGCCCATCGACGGCGTGATCGACCTGCGCACGGCACTGCTCGCCCGGTCCGACAGCTTCGTGCGGACGTTCACCGAGAACCTGCTGACCTACGCGCTCGGGCGGGGCCTCACGGCTGGCGACATGCCGGCCGTGCGCACCATCCTGCGCGGGGCGGCCGCGGGCGACCACCGTCTGTCCGCGCTCGTGGCCGGCGTCGTCACGAGCGTGCCGTTTCGCATGAGAACCCCGGCCGCCGCGGCGGCCGGTCCGGCCACCACAGTGGCCATTCGCACAACGGTCGCTTCGTCGCCGGGCGGACGCTGAGCCGCCGGCCCAAGGAGAGCGCGATGTTCGTCACGAAGAAGGCCCTGCCCCGCCGTACGTTCCTGAAGGCCGCCGGCGTCACCGTGGCGCTGCCACTGCTCGATTCGATGGTGCCGGCCGCCACCGCGCTGGCGCAGACGCCGGCTGCTCCCATCCGCCGTTTCGGCGCCGTCTACGTGCCGCACGGCCTCCTGCAGTCGCAGTGGCTGCCCGCCACGACCGGCCGCGGCTTCGAGTTCTCGCCCATCCTCAAGCCGCTGGAGCCGTTCCGCGACCAGATCACCGTCCTGAGTGGCCTCTCGGCCGGTCCCACGGTGCTCAACGGCGGGCACGCGGTCGCCCCGGCGTCGTACCTGTCGGGCAACGTGCAGCCGAAGCAGACCGAGAACAGCGACGTGCGCGGCGCGGTGACGGTGGACCAGGTGATGGCCGCCGCGATCGGGCAGGAAACGACCTTCCCGTCGCTGGAACTCGCCACCGAGGACTTCTCCACCTCGCTGGGCGCGTGCGACACGGGATACAGCTGCATCTACATGAACACGATCTCCTGGGCCGACGCGCGGACGCCGCTCCCCATGGAGACCAATCCGCGCACCGTCTTCGAACGCATGTTCGGCACCGGCGGCAGCCCGGCCGAACGGCAGGCACGCATGCGGACCGATCGCAGCATCCTCGACGGCATCGCCGAGAGCGTCGCGAGGCTGCAGCAGGGCCTGGGCGCACCCGACCGTTCGCGCCTGTCCACCTATCTCGACAACGTGCGCGAGATCGAGCGCCGGATCCAGCGCGCGGAGGCCCAGGCCGACGAGCATCCGCTGGACCTGTCGGCGCCCGTGGGCCCGCCCGAGGCCTACGACGAGCACGTGAGCATCATGTTCGAGCTGCTGGCGGCGGCTTTCAGGGCCGACCTCACGCGCGTCTTCACGTTCATGGCCATGCGCGACATCACGAGCCGCGCCTTCCCCCACATCGGCGTGCCCGACCCGCACCATGCCCTGTCGCACGAAGCCAACGGGCGGAGCGACGATCCGAACCAGCAGGTCAAATTCGCGCGGGTGAACACGCACCACACCAGCCTGTTTGCGGCCTTCGTCGCGCGGCTGGCGTCGATTGAGGAAGGCGACGGCACGCTGCTCGATCGCTCCACCGTGCTCTTCGGCAGCTCCATGAGCAACGCCAACGACCACACCCACTCGCCGCTGCCCCTGGTCGTGCTGGGCGGGGGCGCCGGCCGGATGCGGCGCCGGGGCGAGCACATCGCCTCGCCACCGAACACGCCCATGGCGAACCTGCTGCTCGCGCTCGCCCAGAAGGTCGGCGTCGAGACCGAAACGTTCGGCGAGAGCTCGAACGCGATGGAGGTGTGATGCGGACCGTGCACATCGGACTGGTGCTGGTGCTCTCGGCGGTCGGGTTGCCCTCGGTGGCGGCCGCCTCCGACCTCGTCGATGCGGTCCGCGCCGGGGACCGGGCTGCCGTGATGAGGCTGCTGACCGACGGCGCCGACGTGCAGGCGCCAGAGGCGGATGGCTCCACGGCCCTGCACTGGGCCGCGCGGGGCGGCGACGGCGACATGGTGGCGCGACTGCTGGCGGCAGGGGCGAAGCCCGACGTGCCGAACCGACTGGGCGTCACGCCGCTGGCGCTCGCCGTGGCGGGAGCCGACAGCGCGACAATCGACGCCCTGATCCGGGCGGGCGGCAACCCCGCGGCTGCGTCCGAGGAGGGGGAGACCCTGCTGATGACCGCCGCGGAGGCTGGCAACCTGGCCGCCGTCCGCACACTGCTCGCCCACGGCGCCGACCCCAATGCCGCCGAATCGTGGCAGGGCCAGACGGCCCTCATGTGGGCAGCCGGCGGCGGACACGCCGACATCGTGACGGCTCTGCTCGAAGCGGGCGCCAGGCCCGACGTGCAGGCCACGATGCTCCCGGGCCAGCCCCGCCTCCCGCGAGGCCAGGGCGTGGCCATTCAGGCGGCGCACAGCAACTTCCCGAAGGGTGGACTGGCGGCGCTGCATTTCGCGGCCCGCGAAGGCGCGATCGATGCCGCGCGGGCGCTGGTCGACGGAGGGGCCAACCTCGACATCACCGAGCCCGACGGGCTCACACCGCTCTACATGGCCATTATCAACGCGCACTTCGACCTGGCAGCCATGCTCGTGGAGCGCGGGGCCAACGTGAACCAGGCCGACCGCGTGGGGCGTACGCCGCTCTTCATGACGGTGGACGCGAACACGATGGAATGGCTCTTCAGCCGTCCCATTCCACGCGCCTCAGGCGAGCTGACCGCCATGGATCTGGCGCGACGGCTGATCGCCGCGGGTGCCGACGTGAACGCCCGGCTGACGGGCCGCCCGTTCATCCTGCACCACAACGCCACGGGCAATCGCAACATCCAGGAGGGGGCCACGCCCTTCTTCCGCGCCTCGACCACGTCGGACCTCCCGATGATGCA
This sequence comes from Vicinamibacterales bacterium, assembly GCA_050185275.1. Lineage (GTDB taxonomy): Bacteria > Acidobacteriota > Vicinamibacteria > Vicinamibacterales > UBA2999 > JABFRY01. The sequence continues at coordinate 59,630 of JBFWZN010000009.1, forward strand.
GCTGCTGCTCGACGCGGGCGCGGACCCGACGATCACGACCACGATGGGCACCACCCCCCTGATGGTGCTGGCCGGGCTCAACTGGGTGGACATCGCCAGCCTGGGCCGCGAGCAGGACAGCCTGACGGGCATCGAACTGCTGCTGGCGCGGGGTGCGGATGTGAACGCGGCGAATTCGCTGGGCGAGACGGCCGCGCACGGCGCGGCTCAGCGCGGGGCCGACCGGGTGATGCAACTGCTCGCGGATCGGGGGGCGGTGCTCGACCAGGTGAACCGCGAGGGGCGCACGCCGATGGACGAGGCGCGCGGCCAGACCGACACGTCGGCCGAGGACAACGTCCGGCGACCCGAACGCAAGAGCACGCTGGCCCTGCTCGAGACACTGCTCGCCGCGCGCGGCCCGCGCGACACACCGACGCCGTGAGGCCCGGGCTCCGTATCGTGGCCGGTGCCGCGATGTACCTGGTCCTGCTGGGACAGATGACAGGGGGCGCGGGACAGGCCCCCTCCCAGGCGCCGGTGTCCACCCGCAGCGGCGTCTACACCGCGGCACAGGCCGCGCGGGGCAAAGTACTGTTCGGCGACGTCTGCAACGCCTGCCACCCGGATCCGTTCTGGCGGCAGTCGTGGGAGGGGCGGCGCGTGGGCGAGGTGTTCCGCCTGATCGTGGACACGATGCCGGACGACAACCCCGGCACCATGTCCGCGCGCGAAACGGCCGACGTGCTGGCGTACATCTTCGAGTCCAACGGCCTGCCACCGGGTGCGGCCGAGCTGTCGGCCGACCCCATGGACCTCGACGCCTTCGTCATCGAGGAGCCACCGCCCGCGACGCCCTGACGGGTGCGGCGGCACGGCCAGGCGCGAGCGCCCGGCCGCGTGCGCAACGCCGGGTCGCCCCCGGCGCCTCCGGGACACGACCCGCGTCGGTCGATGTCAGTTCGCCGGCTTCGGGCCTTCGAGCTCCGGCAGCGGCGCGCCCGGATCCTCACCCATCAACTCGCGGAGCAGCGCGACGGTACTCACGCGCGGCGGGTTGGCCATCAGGGCCAGGTCGATGGGCGTGCGCTCGGGCTCCACGTACTCCCGCCTGTCGTTCACGTTGCCCGGAATACGCTTCGGCAGGGTCTTCGCGTCCAGCCTGGCGCCACGCATCGCGAGGAAGCGGATGACCGCATTGGCGCCTCGGAAGGCCGCGCCGTGCAGCGCCGTGCTCCCGGCCTCGTCGGCCGCGTTCACGTCGAGCCCGCGATCCAGCAGCAGCGTGATGGCCTCGATCGAGTCCTCCTCGGTGGCGAAACCCAGCGCCACCGCCGTGCTCATGGTGTTGTCCACCCAGTCGAGTCCGGCAGCGGCGTGCAGGGCGTTCACGCCCCGCTTCGTCGTGACCGTCGGGTCCGCGCCGCGCTCGAGGAGCAGGCGCATCATCGGCAGGTCGGACGCCACGGCGGCGCGAAGGAACGCGGTGGCCCCCTCACCCGTGAGAGAACTGCCCCCGCCACCCATCGGCCGCCGGGCGCCACGCAGCAGCCTGGCGTCCACCTTCGCGCCCGCGTCGAGGAGCGCCGTCGCCAGTTCGAGGGACGTCACGCTGGATTCGGGCCGTGGCGTGGGCCGGTTGTACACCCAGAGCAGCGAGCGGTGATCGACGAGGGCGAAGAGCGGCGTCTGACCGCTGTTGTCGTCCACCTCCTGGTTCACGTCGGCGCCGGCCTTCACCAACGCGGCGGCCGTGTCGTAGAAGCCGTTCATGATGGCCAGGTGCAGGGCGCTGAACCCCTCGGGGTCTACGGCCGCGATGTCGGCGCCCTTCTCGACGAGCGCCAGGGCGGCGCGCGTCGCGCCCGAGCGCGCCGCATACATGAGCGCCGTGAGGCCACCCTTGGAGAAATTCGTGTTGAAGTTCTGCAGCGCCTCGCCGTTGATGCCGTTGCGACGATCGCGACCGTAGCGCCAGAGCGGCTCGCCTTCGAGGACGTCCGCACGCGCGTCCACATCGGCCCCGGCGCCGGCCAGCAACGCGATGACCTCCGCATGGTCCTCGATCGCCGCCCACATCACCGCCGACTGGCCATAGAAGCGCTCCCGGCCGTTGACGTCGGCACCGGCCTCGAGCAGCGCACGAATCACGTCGACGCGGCCCACGCGTGCCGCGGTGAGCAGCACCGGCTCCCCCTCGCCCAGGCGGCTGTTCGGGTCGGCCCCGGCAGACAGCAGGGCACGGGCGACGTCGGCGTGTCCCTCGACCACCGCCAAGGCGAGCGGCGACACGTGGTACCGCGTCAGGGCGTGGACGTCGGCCCCGGCCGCCAGCAGGCGCGTCACCTCGTCGGTGTCCCCCGCCTCGGCGGCGCGGTGCAGCGGCGTGGTGCCGATGGCGTCCACGCCGTCGGGTCGTGTCCCGCCGGAATCCTGGCCCAGGGCGGTGCCGGCCAAGCCGACGACCAGGGCCAGCACGGCTATTCCACACATCGCTCGTCTACCGGTTCGACCACGTCGCTCGCTCATCGTCCTGCTCCCTTGCTCACCGACGCTCACGGCCGTCCTCACAGCCACGAGACTCATGGTCGCCATCGCCGTGCCTCTCATAGCGACACGGTGCCCGTGCTGTCGCCGAACCGGTCGATCTCGACCCCGCCCCCCTGGGCGAGCGACAGCAGGAGGTTGGCCATCGGTGTGTCGGTCTGCGGCAGGTGCCGGCCGCCGGAGAGCCGTCCGGAGTCTCCACCGAGCAACACGACGGGCAGCGGGTCGAACGAGTGGACGTTCGGATTGCTCAGGCCGGACCCCCAGAGCAGCAGCGAGTTGTCGAGGAGCGTGGCGTCCCCTTCGCGCACGGACTCGAGCCTGGCGAGGAACCGGGCCACCAGCTGTGCGTGATAGGTGTTGGTGGCGGCGTACTGGGCGATGCGCTCGGGGTTGTTCTGGTGGTGCGACACGGCGTGGTGCGGCTCGTTGACGCCCACTTCGGGGTAGGTGCGGCTGCTCAGCTCACGGCCCATCATGAACGTGAACACGCGCGTGAGATCCGCCTCGAACGCGACCGCCATCAGGTCGAACATCAGCCCGACGTGCTCGCTGTACGACTCGGGCACGCCGATCGGCGCGTCGAGCGTCGTGGACACCTGCCCATCCTTCTCGGCCCGCTCGATCCGCTGCTCGATCTCGCGCACGTTCTGCAGGAACCCGTCGACACGCTGGCGGTCGGGGCCGGTCAGCGTCTGCTGCAGCGAGCGGGCCTGCACGGCCACCGCGTCGAGCACGCTCTGCCGGCGACGGAGCCTGGCCGCGCGCTCCTCCGGCGTGCCGGCGCCACCCGAGAAGAGGCGCTCGAACACCGACCGTGGATTGAGCTCCATCGGCAGCGGCGTCGTGGGCGTGCGCCAGGAGATGGTGTTGGAGTAGGCGCAGCTGTACCCGATCTCGCACGAGCCCACCTGCGTGGTGAAGTCCTCCGCGCAGATCTCGATCGACGGGAAGAGCGTGTCGGCGCCGTAGCGCCTGGCCAGCACCTGGTCGATCGTCGTGCCGGCCTCGATGTCGGCGCCTTCGGTGCGCTTCGGGTGGATGACACCCGACATGAAGGTCGGCTCGGCCAGCGCGTGGGCGCCCGCACGGGACGGGCCGCTGTGGAGGCCGCTGACGACGAGCAGGTGGTCGCGGAACGGCTCGAACGGCTGGAGGATCATCGGGAGCGCGAAGTCCTTGCCCACCGTCGCCGGCGTCCAGTGATCGAGGATCATGCCGTTGGGCGAGTAGGCCGCCGCGAAGCGACGGACGGGCACTGCGGCCGTCTGTGCCAGGGCCGTCGCGGCGGGCACCATCGCGTCGAGCAGGGGCAGCGCCACGGTGGCGCCGAGCCCCCGGAGGAACGTGCGGCGGGGCAGGGCCTTCTTCGTCAAGAACATGATCTGATCCTCCTGGCTGTGTGCACTCGATGCTCTTCGTTCGGCCGCGGCATCAGCGGGCCTGGTCGATGCGGTTGATGTCCGCGCGAGCCCTCTGCCGCGGCACGCGACTGCCCTCGGCAGGGGGCATCAGGAACGGCGCGCTCTTCACGATGCCCGCGATGAGCGCGGACGCGCGGTAGCCGGAGGCGGCCGCATCGCGTACCACGGCTCTCACGGCCGGCATGTCGCGATAGTCGAGTCCACGCCCGAGCGCATACGTCATCAGCTTCTCCGTCAGGGTGCCGACGAACACGTCGGGATCGCGCAGGAGCGCCTCCCGCAGGTCCGCGACACCGGCGACGGTCGTCCCGTCGGCCAGCGTGTCACGCGCATCGATCGGCCGACCGCCGTCACGCGTGCGCCACGCACCGGTCGCGTCGAAGTTCTCGAGCGAGAGGCCGATCGGGTCCATCACGCGGTGGCAACTCGCACACACGGGATTGGCGCGGTGCGCCGCCATGCGTTCGCGCATCGTGGTGGGCTTCGCCGTGCTTGCCAGGGGCGGAACATCCGGCGGCGGGGGCGGCGGAGGGGCACCCATGAAGTTCTCCAGCACGAATCGGCCCCTGTTGACCGGTGAGGTCCGGTTCGGGAACGACGTGACGGCCAGGATGCTCGCATGGCCGAGCAGCCCGCGCCTGGCAGGATCCTGTACCGTGACGCGGCGGAACTCCTGCCCGTAGACGCCGGACAGACCGTAGTGCCTGGCCAGTGGCTCGTTCACGAAGGTGTAGTCGGCGCTGAGAAGGTCGAGCACGCTGCGATCGCCCCGAAGCACGCTGTCCAGGAACAGCTCGGTCTCACGTCGCATGGCGTCCTTGATGTGTCCGTTGAACTCGGGGAACTCGACGCGGTCCGGCACGAGCGCATCGAGATTGCGCAGGTGCAGCCACTGACCACCGAAGTTGTCGATGAGGGCAGCCGCCTTGGGGTCGGCGAGCATGCGGCGCACTTCCTGCTCGAGGATCGCAGGCTGGTGCAGCGTGCCTGCCGAGGCCAGCTCGAGGAGGCGCTCGTCTGGAAGGCTGCTCCAGAGGAAGAACGAGAGCCGGGAGGCCAGCTCGAAGGCACCGGCTGGCGCCGCCGTCGCTTGCGCGCCGGGCGCCTGCTGCTGGGCACGGAACAGGAAATAGGGACTGGTGAGAATGCCTTCGAGCGCGAGCTGGATGCCCCGCTCGAAGTCTCCGTCTCCGCGCCCGTCGCGATAGAGCCCGAGCAGCACGTCGAGATCGGCCTCTGTGACCGGGCGCCGGTAGGCCTGCCTCGCGAGCCTGGCGAGGATGGAGCGCGCGCAGGTGTCTTCGTCCGCGGCCGATGCGGGACGGCAGCTGAAGATGGCTTGCCGGCTCGGAGTCGTGGCGGCCCCGCCGGCGCCGTTGGCGTCGTACGGCCCCTCGATGATGAAGCTCTCGATGGCCGGCATGCCCTGGATGTACAGCGGGTCCTGGGCGAACATCGTGGGTCGCAGCCCTTCGGGCCCGGTGCGGGTGCCGCCGGCAATGGCCAGGAACGTGACCGTCACATCGTGCGGGCCTGCCTCCACCTCCATGCGCCGGCGCAATCTCGCGTCCAGCACCTTCTCCACGCCGGCGCCGGACGTCAGCACGTTCATCTGGTAATCACTGCGCCCGCCGACGGGCGCCAGCAGCACTTGACGACCGTCGACGCTGACCTCCAGCTGGTGCTCGGTCTGCAACCCCTTCACGAACCCCACACTGGTCTTCCACAGCTTGACCCTGATCAGGTACTCGCCCCCGGCCGGGAAGACGTGCCGTACCGTCGTCCCTCCCCGGGTGCCGAGGGGCAGGCCCGGCATGCGGTCGTTCTGGGTGTCGTCCATCGCCAGCCGGTACACCTGCGCGGCCACGGGCACTTCCGGGTCTCCCACCGCGAGCGCGCTGATGCGCTCGGCCGCGGAGACATAGCGCTCCATCAGCAGGGGTGACATCCCGAGCACGGCGGCGATGTTGTCGAAGCCGAAGCTCGAGTCGTCGGGCGGCAGCAGGGCTGCCGCGTCCACCTCGAGCGCCAGCAGGTCCCGGATGGCGTTGGCGTACTCCACCCGATTGAAGCGGTGCAGGAGTGGTGGGTCTGCGGGCGGGTTCGAGGGCGCCGAACGGTCCAGCGCCGTCTCGAGCGCCACCACGAATGCCGACAACGTCTCGGCATCCGGCTTGGGCGCCCCTGCCGGCGGCATCATGTTGCGGGCGACCTTGCGCACCACCTTCTCCCACACGTCTGCGTGCGAGGCGATGTCCGCGAGATCGAGCGACTGGAGATCGAGGCCGCCGGTCTGCAGACGGGCGTTGTGGCATCCGACGCAGTACCGCTGCACCAGCGCCCCGTCGACCGCGACCGGCGGGACACCGGCGGCCTGGGGGAACGCGGCCGGTGCCCGGGCCGGCGCGGCCGGCGGGGATGCGGGAAGGGGCGCCCCTTCGCGGGGGGCGGCTATGAGCCCGCCCCAGGCCGCACACAGCGCCGCCGCCAGGATGGTTGCCGTTCGTGCTCTCATCTCGATCTCCGCGTCACAGGTCGTCCCGAGGCCCCGGGGCCCAGGCGCCGCTAGAAGTCGAACTGTACCCCGAGCTTGACGAAGCGCGCCTGCCACACGCGGGTGGGCTGCAGCCAGTTCGCATAGCTCGTGTTGTAGGACGCCACGGGGTTGACGTTGAACAGGTTGTAGACGTCCACGTTCAAGGACGCACGCGCGCCCCTGATGGTGATCAACTTGCCGAGGCGGAGATCCACGTTGTAAACGCGATCGCCATACAGGCTGCTCGGCTGGACCAGGTTGATCGTCTTGTTCCGGGCACCACCCGAGAGGGGGCGGCCGAGCGAGGTCTGGATCTCGGCGCTGCTGGCCACGTAGCCCGGCGCGATATCCGGGCCCGGCGTACTCTGGAACGTCACGCTCACCTGTACCTCGGCCTTCGGCACCACATAGGACCCGAACCCCTTGTAGCTGGTCAGCCACGCACCCTGCACGTGGCAGTACGGGTTGGTGGGCGCAGATTCGGGCAGCGCCGCCCTGATGTCGCACGAATCCTCGACCGTGCGGCCGGTGCTCATCCCACCCTGCAGGATGATGCCCTGGCGGAGCCGAGTATTGATCGTCACGTCCACCCCGTTCCAGTGCTCGATGCGGGTGCCATACTGGTTGGCGTTGGTCACGAGGTTGTTGACCTGGCCCACCCGGTCCTCGTTCAGGTCGAACAGCCCGGAGATCACCTGTCCGCCGCCGCCCGGAAGGCGGGCATCGGACGGGGCCGTGATGCTGAACGCACTGAAGTCGTCAGATCCCACCGCCAGGTTGTCGGTGACGTAGAAGTTCCCGTAGATGCGCCGGAAGTACGCCACGTCCAGCGACAGCCCGGTCATCAACTGCCGCTGAATGCCGCCGGAGAACTCCCAGTTGTAGGGGCGCACGCCCCATCCGCGCACCACATCCGGATCGACCCGGGTGCTCGCGATACCCGTCTTGCCGAAACTCAGGTCCGACACGCGCCCGCACTCGCCGTTGGCCAGCGTGTTCGTCAGATCGCAGTCGGGCACGTAGTCGCGGTTGGTGTCATTCCACGCCCGGGTCACGGTGTTGACGGCCAGGTTCGCGGGATTGCTCTGGCTGCCGGCAATGCCGTTCAGCTCACCGCCCCCCACGTACTTGTTCACGCTGACACGGAGCGCGGTGCGTCCATCACCCCGCAGGTCGTAGACCGCGCCGAATCGTGGCGTGAGATCGTGCATGCTCGCCCACGACGTTCGTGGAAAGGTGACGTCGCGGGTGGGGACGTACTGCGACGGCCCGAAGTGCTGCTCTGGAAAGTACGTGGGGAAGTAGTCGTAGCGCAGGCCCAGATTGAGCGTCAGCCGGTTGGCCGTCCACCGATCCTGGACGAAGAGGCCCAGTCCGGCCGGGCTCACCACTTCCGTGCGGAACGGCGTCGTGCGCTGCGTCAGCTGGTTCGGAATGCCGTTGTTGAACCGGTAGCTCAGATTGAAGTCGTTGTCGGTGACCGATATCCGGCGAGACTGGTACTGATACTGCACACCCGCCTTGTAGGCGTGCGTGCCGGTGACATAGGACACGGCTGCCCGGCCGTTCTCCACGACCTCGGGCGCCTCGGGGAAGAGCCCTCCCTGATTGGTCTGCAGCTGACCACGATACTCGCGGCCGGTGGACTGCTCGAGGACACCGATCATGTTGGTGTCGTGGCGCGGGTACTGCCACTTCTCCGGATGGTGCGACCAGCCGGCGTCCACCAGGAGCCGGTTCGTGAGCGGCGCCGACCACGTAGCCGTCGAGAACTCGGTGTAGGGATTCTCGAACGCGCTCACCGACTCAGGGGAGTTGAGCGCGGTCAGGTTTCTCGGGCAGAGGCAGCGGTACTGCTGGTCGTAATAGAGGCTCACCTTGTGACGCTGCGAGACCTGCCAGGTCACGCGCCCGTTGATGCCGTGCTGGATGCCGGGGTTCACGGTCCGCCGGCTCGGGTCGGGCGCGTACTCCCACACGTTCGGATTGCCGGCATTGGCGTTCTCGAACCCGCCGGCGTAGATGTTCTGCACCTGGCGGCGAGCGGCTGAGAAGAACCAGAGGCGGTCCACCAGGAGCGGTCCGCCGAACCCGCCGTTGACGTCGTACAGCCGCTGGATGTCGTTCGGCGTCGGGAACCCGCGCGCCTCCAGGTCGGCGTCGTAGTTGCTCGACTGCCAGCCATCGGTCCCATTGGCGAAGAAGGTGCCGCTGAAGACGTTGCCCCCCTCGCGCGGGATGACGTTGACGAAGACACCGCCCGTGGGACGCTCTGCGGATCCACCGGAGATGTCGAAGGTGATCTCCTGCGCGCTGCTCATGTTGGGCATCCAGGCCGCGAACTGGCCCGAGCCCTCGGCGTTGTTGGTGGAGAGGCCGTCCACGTTGGTGCGCATGTCGCCCTCACGGCCTCCATGGGAGGTCAGCCGTGCCAGTGAGACGGCGTTGGTGCCACCGATGTCGGGACCGGGCCCGCCCGGCGCGTTGTAGTTCACCGACGGAATCAGGCCCGCGATGCTGAAGGGGGTGCGCGAGGAAGGGATGGCGTCGATCGTGTCCTTGTCGATCACCTCGGTGCGGCCGGCGCTCTGCACGTCGACGATGGGGGCCTCGCCCGTGACGGTGATGGTCTCCTCGAGGGCGCCGACTCGGAGGTCGGCGTTGACCGTGGCGTTGAAGGCGCCCGTCAGTTCCACGCCGTCTCGCCTCACCGAGCTGAATCCCGGCAACGAGAAGGACACCACGTAAGTGCCCGGGCGGAGATCCACGATACGGTATTGCCCGGAGTTGTCGGTGACGGCGACGCGTACCCGCTCGATCAGGGCCGCGCTGGCCGCCTCGACCGTGACGCCGGGAAGCACCGCTCCCGAGGTGTCGCGCACGGTCCCGGCGATGGACGCCTGCGCGTAGACGAATCCGGGCAGAGCCAGAAGAGCCACCACAGCCGCCGCGAGCCTCGTGGAAACCATCATCATGCGCCTCCGCACTCCTGGGCCGGTCAGAGCCCTGTCACTGGGTGGGCAGACTACGCCGGTGCCGACGCCGCGTCATGACGAAGGTCTGAGGAACGGTGCCGCTCTCGGGACGAATCCCTGATGAATCCCTGAACGTTGCTCCGGCGTGCACGTGGGCGGATGCGGCGGGGAGAACCGGCGCGCGGAGCGGGTGTATGATGCCGGCGCCGTGGAACCCTGGGACCCCCAGTCGAACCTCCGATCGCAGGCGGAGCCGCCGGCATCCGAACCAGGCACGACGACAGGTTGCGATCGGGACTATTCGTTCGGTCCGTTCGTCCTGTCGGTGCCCATCCGGGAACTGCGGCGCGACGATACCCACGTCCCCCTGCCGCCGACGGCGTTCGACGTGCTGGTGGCGCTGGTCGAACGCTGCGATCGCGTGGTGTCCAAGGAGGAGCTGATACGGCTGGCCTGGGGCGAGACGGCCGTCTCCGACGACAGCCTCACCCAGAGCATCAAGGCTCTGCGGCGGGCACTGGGCGACGATGCCACCCAGCCCGCCTACATCACGACAATCGCCCGGCGCGGGTACCGCTTCGTGGCCGCGGTCCACCGCCTGCCTCGCGTGGCACCGGACGACGCCAGAACGGCGCAGGTTTCCGGGGAGCCACTGGCCGGACCACACACGCCGAACGCCCCACAGCGCACGCCCGCTGCGCCACGAGAGGGGTTCGGGGCCGTTCCCATCATCACCCCGCGAGTGGGCCGCGATGAGAGACGACGGGGCGCGCGCATCCTCGTGATGGGCATTGCACTGGCGGCCGTGGTCCTCACCGCGGCTCTGGGCCTGCGGGCCTTGCCGCTTCGCTCGGCAGCCACTCCCGCTGCCGCGCTGCCGACGATTCGGCTGCCTCTGGCGTTGCCGGACGGGCTGAACCTCCGGCAGGGCGGCGCGCTCTCCGGCGACGGACGCCTCCTGGCCTATGTCGCCGCCCGGACCGGACAACGGGCCAGCCTGTGGCTGGCCGACCTCGAGAGCGGTCAGACACGACAGCTGGCGACCGACGGCGAGCCGAGCCGCCCCTTCCTCTCGGCCAATGGACACGCGGTGGCCTACTTCGCCGATGGCGCTCTGAAGATCGTGGACGTCGCGGGTGGCCCCAGCCGCACCCTGGCGAGTGTCCGCAACGGCAGCGGGGGAAGCTGGGGGCCGGATGGACGCCTGCTGTTCGCGGACCTGCGCGGTCCCATCCTCGTGGTGGGAGAGGGCGGGGCCCCGCCGAAGCCTCTGACCACCCTCGACCGCGGGCGGCAGGAAGTGGCGCACGAACTTCCGCAGATGCTGCCTGGCGGCACCCACTTCCTGTACGTCGTGCGGAGCCAGAACCCGGACGCCGCCGGGACGTACATCGGCGCGTTCGACAGCCCGCTCAAGCAGCGCCTGGTGGAGGAACCGGCCGTGTACGCCTCAGGGCACCTGCTGTTCGTGCGGCAGGACACCCTTCTCGCACAGACCGTCGACCTCGAGGCGCTGACGCTCACCGGAGAGCCCGTCGCCGTGGCCGTTCAGGTGGCCACGCCGGACATCACGCTCGGGACCACGCTGGCCGCCTCCTCGACCGGCATCGTGGCCTACAGTGGCGGGCACGGCCGGGAGCGCCTGGCCTGGTTCGGGCGCAGCGGCCAGCGCCTGCCGTCCATCGACGCGCCGGAAGGCCTCTACAATCCCAGGCTGTCCGCAAACGGCCGACAGGTCTTCGCGGCCGCCCGTGCGGCTGATGGGCCGAACTCGATCTGGGCCGTGGACCTCGACCGCGGCGTTCCCACGCGCATCACCCAGGGCATGCGCCCCGTGCCCTCTCCCGACGGCACGCACGTGGCGTTCACGAGCGATCTGGACACGGGCGTCACCGATATCTACGTCCGCTCCCTGGTCGGCGGCGATGCCAACGCGCTCGTCGTGCGCAGCGACGAGAACAAGCTCGTGGACGACTGGGCGCCCGACGGCATGCTGGTCTACACCAGCACGAACGCCTCGACGAAGGCAGACCTCTACACCGTGTCGTCCGCCGGCACGGGTGAGCCGGCCGTTTACCTGCGCACCCCCTTCAACGAACTCCAGGCCAGGGTGTCGCCGGATGGGCGATGGGTGGCGTACGCCTCCGACGAGTCGGGTACGTTCGAGGTGCACATCCAGTCGTTTCCCACGCCCGGTGCGAAGCGCACCGTGTCCGTGGGGGGTGGTACGGAACCGCGCTGGAGTCCCGACGGACGCGAGCTCTCCTATCTGGCGCGCGACGGCGCCGTGATGGTGGTGTCGGTCGTGTCGGGCCGCGACCTGCAGCTGGGACGCCCGAGCGCCCTGTTCCGCCCGCCGGATCTGCGGACTCGCGGTGTGTACTTCAACAACTACGATCTGGCACCCGATGGCCGGTTCCTCTTCCTGACGGCGGACACACCGGAGTCGCCGTCGATTCGCCTCGTGTTCAACTGGCAGCTCACCCCGCCATGAGACGGCGGGCTTGCGCACCTCCATCCACTCAGCGACCAGAGTTCCCTTATTACCCATGAACCTCGCGGCCATCTCACTGGCGGCCCTTGTCGCCGCGCTCCTCATCAGCTGTGTCTCGCGCCTGAACATCGGCTTCCTGTCCATCGTGCTGGCCTGGATCGTGGGCGTGCACCTGGCCGACCTGCCGCTCGCCGACGTGCTGGCCGGGTTTCCGGTGGGCCTGTTCCTCACGCTCACCGGCATCACGTGGCTCTTTGCGCAGGCGCAGGTGAACGGCACGCTCGAGCGGGTGGCAGCGCGGGCGGTCACGCTCTGCCGGGGGCAGGTGGGGCTCATCCCGGTGATGTTCTTCGCCTTCACGGCGCTGCTGTCGAGCATCGGCCCGGGCAACATCGCGGCGACAGCACTGGTGGCGCCCATCGCGATGGCGGCGGCCGGACGCTACGGCATCTCGCCGTTCCTCATGGCCATCGCGGTGGCCAACGGGGCGAGCGCCGGGTCGGTGTCGCCGGTTGCGCCAACCGGCGTCATCGTCAACAACGTGATTGCCACGCTGGGGCTGCCCGACGCGCGATGGACGGTGTATCTCAACAACCTGGTCGCGCACACGGTGGTCGCCATGGGCGGCTATCTGCTGCTGGGCGGCTGGCGGCTGATTCGCCAGGGCACGCAGGTCGAACGCAGTGGGCGCGCCAGCGTGCCGGTGACGATGGTGGCCGCCGTGCCGAGTGCGGCGCCGATGGCGATGCCGGTAGCTGTGTCGGTTGCGACATCGCCGACCGCGACGACCGCGACATCGCAGGTCGCCGCGTCGGTCACGGCGTCGGCCACCATGCCGGGCGCAGTGCCGGGCGCAGTGCCGGTCGAGGCACAGCCAGCGATCCCGGCCGGTACGCTTGCGGGCGCGGGTCGCGACGACGCCCCCACACCGTTCACGTGGCGCCATGGCCTCACCCTCGCCGTGATCGCGGCGCTAGTGGCCAGCGTGCTGCTCCTCGGCGCCAACGTGGGCATGGCCGCGTTCGCCGGCGCCCTGCTGCTGGCGGTGACCGGCGCGGCGGACGAAACGGCCGCGGCCCGCGCCATGCCGTGGACCGTCATCATGATGGTGACCGGCGTGACCGTGCTCGTCTCGCTGCTCGACCGGACGGGCGGCCTGGAGCTCTTCACCGACCTGCTCGCCCGCCTCGCCACGCCCGGCACGCTCGTGCCGGTGACGGCATTCTTCACGGGCGCCCTTTCTATCTACAGCAGCACCACCGGTGTGGTGCTGCCGGCGCTGCTCCCCACCGCGCCAGGGCTCGCCGAGCGCCTGGGATCGACCGACGTGATGGCGATCGTCTCGGCCATGACGGTCGGGGGACACATGGTGGACGTGTCGCCGCTCTCGACGCTGGGCGCGCTCTGTCTCGCGGCGGCTCCCGCGGGTACCGACGTCCGCCGGATGTTCAACCAGGTGATGGCCTGGGGCCTCTCGATGACCGTCGTCGGCGCCCTCACCTGCTGGATCATGTTCGGCTGACGCCCCCCCCAAGCCCCGGAGCCGCGGCGCGGGGCAGGTCCGAGGCCAGCGGCACGGCCCCTTGACACATTCCCATATGGGAATGTTAAAGTCCCGCCGTGCCCCGGGCCGCCACTACCTCCGACATCTTCAACGCCATCGCCGAAGGCCGCCGTCGCGACATCCTGGCGTTCCTCGCGCCCTCCGCGCGGCCGGTCGGCGATATCGTGGCGGCGCTCGGCCTGCCTCAGCCCTCGGTCTCGAAACACCTGAAGGTGCTGCGGGAGGTCGGGCTCGTGAACGTCCACCGCGAGGGGCGCCAGATGCACTACCGGCTCAATGTGGAGACGATGCGGCCCATCCGGGAGTGGACCAGCCTCTTCGATCGCTACTGGACCGGCCAGCTCGCCAGGGTCCGCGACCGCGCCGAGCGAACCACGCGCGCCGCCGGCCCCCACACGACCACCAGAGGAGACGCCCCGTGACCCCCACGCTCACGCTCGAGACGCTCACCCTGCACGTCGCCCACGAGACGCACGTGCGCGCCTCGCTCGAAGACACGTTCGCGGCCATCCTCGTGGAGATTGGCCCCGCGAACGAAACGCCCGATGGGGCGCCCCTGCCGATGGTTCTCGAACCCCAGCCCGGCGGCCGGTGGTTCCGCGATCTCGGCAACGGCAACGGCCATCTCTGGGGGCACGTGCAGGCCATCAAGCGCCCGACGCTGCTCGAGATCTACGGCCCCCTCTTCATCTCCGGCCCGGTCGTCTCGAACGTGCAGTACCGGCTGACGGCCGTGGATGGCGGCACACTGATCGCGTTTCGCCATTCGGCGTTCGGCTTCGTGCCCGACGAGGTCCGAGAGGGACTCTCCCGCGGCTGGACGCCCCTCGCCGAACGCATCCGGACGCGCGCGGAAGGACGCACGGTAGCGCACTGATGGCGCCGACGGGACCAGCAGCACCAGCGACCGGCCGCCACGGCCAGCATTCACCACCTGTCACCACCACACCGCTTTGAGGAGATGCCACCCATGTCGATGATTCAACAGTTGCTCCAGGAGCTCGAGCAGGAAGGCCAGACCACGCGCCGCGTGCTGGAGCGCGTGCCGGAGGCCCACCTGGCGTGGAAGCCGCACGCGAAGTCGATGTCGCTCGGCCAGCTCGCACAGCACGTGGCGACCACGCCCGGCAACGTGGCGCAGATGGCGGCGCAGTCCCGCTTTCAGATGCCGAAGTTCGAGCAACCGACCACGGCGACTGCCGCCGAACTCGTGCCGGCGCTGGAACGCAGCCTCGCGCAGGCGCGCGAGGTGCTGGCCGGCTTCGACGACGCGCGGCTCGGCACCATGTGGACGATCGTCAACGGCGACAGGGAGATGATGTCGCTGCCGGTGGGCGCGGTCCTGCGCTCGATCATGCTCAACCACTGGTACCACCACCGGGGCCAGCTCTCCGTGTACCTGCGTGAGCTGGACGTGCCGCTGCCCTCCATCTACGGCCCGAGCGCCGACGAGAACCCCTTCGCGGCTGCGTAGCTGAGCGATGTAACGGAAGGCGCCCCTGCCCGGCTGGGACAGGGGCGCGCTCGCAGGGCGGGGCTGAAGAGGCGCTCCCGAGGAGGGCGCGCCCGAAGGACGCTACCGGCCGGCTGCGCCGGAGCGCCCGAGATCGTTGTAGATCGCCTCGACGAACATGTCGCCCGTGTAGGCGGGCGTCGCGTAGATGCCGTCGTAGTCGAGCGTGAAGCGCCGGGCCTTGATCTGGTCGAGGGTGAGGCCCTGGGCGCGGGCGTCGCGCACGCGGTCGCGGACGATCGTGGCCATGTCGCGGTATTCGACCACGTCCGACTGGTTGGCAATGCGCCCGCGCGCGGGCACGATGCGCGTACCACCCTGCTGGTTGAACGCGGGGACCGCGATGTCGATGATGGCGTTGAGCCCGTCGAGAATGCCCTGCATGGTGCCGCCCCTGGCCGGATCGAACCGGGGATACGACTCGGTGCTGAACAGCTGCCCGGCGGCAATCACGTCGGACTGCCGGAACCACACGAAGATGTCGCCGTCGGTGTGCCCGGGCGCGTGCCGCAGCTCGATCGGTTCGCCGTTGAAGAACATCTTCTTCTTGGCGGTGAAGAAGGTGTCGGTCGGCCACATGGTCTCGGGCAACGACGGCGTCTCACCCGTCGGGGCGCTCACCTGGTTGAGCGCATTCTCGTGCGCGAAGATCGTGGCCTGCGGGCGGTTCGTGAAGCCCGTGTTCCCCAGGAACATGGGCTGTCCCAGGAGCGCGATCTTCTCGTTGGCACCGATGTGATCGAGATCCAGGGTGGTGTTGACGATGCCCCTGATGGGACGCGCGCTCAGCTTCCGAATCTCGGCGATCACCTGGTCGCTCACCGCGAGCACGCTGGTGTCCACGAGGATGACACCCTGTTCGCCGGCCAGCACCACGACGTTGCTGCCCTGGCCCGTGGCAATGAGGTGCACCTGGCCCTGCACGGGCAGCACCTGCACGCCGGTCGCCGCAAGATCCGGCCGGCCTGGCCGGTAGCGCACTTCGTCGGCGGTATGACGCGAGCGGCCTGGGGCCTGAGCCCCCGCCTGTCCCTGTGCGTCCACTGTGGCGCCTGATGCGCACACGGCCGCGACCACGACCGCGCACCGCAGCCACGCAGTGATCGGGACGCGCCGGCGTGCCTTCATCGCGACTCGCGGCATCACGGGATCCGGCATCGCAGTGTCTGTTGTCTCAGTGCGTGTCATCACAGTGCCTGTCATCACAGCGCCTGTTGCCCCGGTGCCTGTCATCGCAGTGCCTGTCATCACAGTGCCTGTTACCCCGGTGCCTGTCATTCCGGTCGTTCCGGCGCCCGTCATCGCTGCCCCCGCTCGGCCGCCCGCAGCCGCTCGATGGTGCGCTGATACTCCGGATACGTCGTCTCGGCGCCTCCCTGCGTGGCCTCGAAGGGCAGGCCCACCTGTTCGGCCAGGTCGGTGTGCCGCGTGCCCGGGGGATAGTGCGGCACCCATCCCGGCCCCTTGTCGCCGAGTTCGTCCACCGGCTCCCACGGCATCGCCTCGCCCACGTTCTGCGCGGGATTGAGCACCCACGTCTGGCTGCGGACGAGCGGCTCCTCGAGGTACACGGGGTCCTCGATGATCGAAACCGACGTCAGGTAGTTCCCGTGCCGGAAGAAGTGCTCGGTCAGCACGCTGTAGGGGCTCGCGTATACGCCCACCTTCTGCAGCACGCCCATCTTCATGTGCGTGGTGGTCACCACGAGGCGGCCGTCGATGAAGGTGCCCGTCGAGAAGCCGTCCCAGGTGTGCTCGGCATAGGGCGACGGATGGGCACGGCCATCCACCCAGATGGTCCGGTCGGACCGGCCGAAGATGCCCACGATGCGCAGGGCCAGCAGGCGCTCAGTGATGGGGTCGCGCACGCCACTGATGCGCATGTTCGGGCCCTCGCCGCGCATCGCATAGACCACGGGGTGCGGCTGGGCAATGCGTTCGAGCTGCGAGTGATAGCTCGCGTCCCAGCTCGTGGCCATCTGGCGGCCCGCGGCGTTGATCGGCAGGCCCGTGTAGTCGCCCAGCAGGCCGCCCGCCCCGCGGTAGATCTGGTCCTCGTGGGTCAGGGCCGACCATTCCCCCACCAGGTCGATGACCGGTCCGGGAGGGGCGACCTGGAGCGGTGCTGCCTGCGAAGGTGCAGCCTGGGGCGGTGTCGTCTGACCCTGGGCGGGCACGCCTGCCAGCATCATGAGCGCCGCGCCGGCCAGGACGAGTCCCTGCACGTGTCGTTGCATGTTCGTCACCCTTGAGTGTGAGGCCCGGACGCAGCCGGGCCACGCGAATGGGCGGACCGGACGGACCGCCCCTCGTGCGGACCACGAGTACCGCGGGCACGCCATGCCCGCTCGAAACCGCAGGCATCGTACCGCACCACGGCCCTCGCGCGCCCCGGACCCGCTCGCCACGCAGCAAATGGACGAAAACGGCGCATGAGCGGTCACCGGCCCCGACCTACTTCTGGCGCGGCTCCTCCAGGTGGCGGCCCGGCGCCTGGTAGCGGCCCTCACGGATCATCCGGGCCATCTCCGCGAGGCTGAGCGCGGCATTGCGGACCTCGGTGAAGACGTCCGGCGCGCGGTCGAGATCCTCGTGGCTCGTCGCGTAGGGGCGGTAATAGCCGATGAACGTGTCGCGCGCGGCGTGTGCGCCCGCCTGGATCATCCCGATGTCGGTGAGCCAGTCGGCCAGCATGCGGCGCAGGTTCTCGGGCCCGGCGGCGTCGGCGTGCGCGAACACCGCGAACGCGCGGCCGGCCAGGTGCTTCGGGTAGTCCCACCCGTCCAGTTCCACCTGTTTCGCGCGCGCGGGGTCCTTGCCCCGTGTCGTGGTCGGATCCGGGTTGCCGCCATCGGCGCACACCAGCCGGTCGATCATCAGCTTCAGGCTCGCGGGCGCCTGGTACCAGTGCACGGGGCAGAGGATCATCACGCCGTGCGCCGCCACCCAGCGCGGGTACACCTCCGCCATCCAGTCGTTGGTCTGGCCGAGCGCGTGGTTCGGGTAGCAGGAGCACGGCCAGTGGCAGAGCGGCATGGCCGTGGACACGCACGCCTTGCACGGGTGAATCACCTTGTGGGGCTCGTCGGCAAGGGTGCTCAGGTCGAGCAGGTCCACCTCCACACCGTCCTCGGCGGCCAGTGCCTCGCGCGCCGCGTACGCCAGGCGCCGCGTCTTCGACACCTCGCCCGGACAGGAGTGCTCGCTTCGGGTGGAGCCGTTCACCAACAGGATGCGTGTGGGAGACTGCGGGTCGGCCTGTCGGGACTGGGCCTGCTGGATGGCCGCACGCGTCGCCAGCCACTCTAGGGGCAGCGCGAAGTCTGGATCCGCGAAGCCCTCGCCCGCCGGCTGGCTGCGGGGCGACTTCTGGTACACGTGGTAGCCGTCCCAGGCGCGGTCGCAGATCCGCTCCAGCTCGTCGCGGACGTCGTCGAACGCCGGGTCGTAGAACCGCTGCAGGAACCGCTCGCGAAACTGCGCCCTCGTGAGCGGCTGGAACGTCTCGAGGTGGCGGATGTCGGGCTTGGGCATGGCCGATTCTACGGCCGTCGGTTGCTCAGGCCCTCGAGTGCAGCCCGATGACGTTGCCGTCCGGATCGGCGACGAGCGCGACGAACCCGTACTCACCGATCGCGAACTTGTCCTTCACGATGGTGCCGCCCTGGGCCGGCACACGGGCTGCCTCCACGGCGCAGTCCTGGCAGGTGAAGTAGACGAGGGTGCCGTTGCCGTTCGGCCGCTGCCCCCCCTGCATGGCGACGAGGGCGCCGGCGGCACCGGCCGCCTCCTGCGCCATCGGAAACGCCCACATGCTGGTCCCACCGCCCCCGGGCTCGACCAGGCTGGTCATCGTCACGTCGAGGACGCCTTCGTAGAACGCCCGGGCACGAGCCATGTCCGTGACGTAGATCTCGAACCAGCCGACGGGATTGCGCGCACTCATGGTGGTCCTCCCTGCGTTCACGCCTGCCCGGACAACCCGGGACCAAGCCGAAATGTTACAGGCACAATGCCCGCTACCGAACACCTAAAGTCGCCAGAGCAAAGGACATCTAAAGGACGTTGCGATGCCAGGTCATCGGTACTCGAACGAATCCGCAACTCGTCGGGGGGAATATTTCTTGCGAAGCGCGGACCCCGCAGCTCGCGCCACAGCAGACCTCTCGGGGTCGTCGGGCGCTCCACACGAAAGGGTAGGACACATGTCTCGCAGCACGTTTGCACCGCGGCTGGTACTCGTGGCGTGCCTGATGCTGGGCTCGTCCAGCGCCGAGGCCAGTCACTTCACCACCATCACGATCGACGGCCTCTTTGGAGATTGGGCAGGCGTGCCTGTCGTGGACTCGGACCCGGCCGACAACACGGGAGGTCCGGATATCGGTGACACGCAAATCGCCAACGACGACCAGTATCTCTATATCCGGAACACGTTCCTGAACAACCTGGCACTCAGCACGTATCTCGCCATCGACGTCGATCAGAACCTGGCCACGGGCTTCGACGTCCTGGGTCAGGGGGTGCTGGGCTCGGAGGCGACCTGGCAGAACGACTTCGGCTTCTCGCAGGCGACAGGCCAGTTCAACAGCGGGCCGCTCAGCGGGGCGGACTTCTTCGGCGCGGGACATGCGCTGCTCGCGCCCTTCGGGAATTTCGGCAGCCGCGAACTGGCCATTTCGCTCGCGAACACGAACAACGGCAACCAGCCCACGTTCCCCGGCAACACGATTCGTCTCGTGTTCTACACCGATAGCGGCACCGGCGCAGACGGCATTGCCGTCGGGCAGCCCCGCGATCAGGGCATCAACGGCGACATCACGGCCGTGATCGAGTACACGCTTGCCCCTCGCGTGGTACCCGAGCCCGGCGTCCTGGCGCTGCTCGTCGCGGGCGCAGCCGGGTTCATCTATCGCCGCCGGACCTCTACATCCCTCGTTCCCTAACGCGCGGAGCGGGGATTTCCAATCAGGCGAACACCACGACCGCACAGGTCGTGGTGCGCTCGCCCACCGCCTGGAATGCCTCGCGTGTCCGCTCGAGGGGATAGGTGGCGGTGACGAGGGACTTCGCGTCGAACAGGCCCTGATCGACGAGCTTCACGAACCGCGGGACGTCCTTCTTGGCGTTCACGCCGCCGTACTGTCCGGCGTGGTGATGCCGGCCACGGTTCGACCACGCACCGGCCGGCAGGCTGATGTTGCCGCGCGGCAGGCCCAGGGTGATGAGATTGCCGCCGGAGCGCGTCATCTCCCACGCCTGTTGCGTGGGGAGGAGCGCCGTGGGGTCCGGCCCCCGTTCGACGGTCGGCGGAATGACGTCGGCACCGACAGTGGCCACCACGTAGTCGGCGCCGCGGCTGTCGCCATTCGGGTTCGTGTCGCGCCCACCCAGCAACTTCCGTGGATTCTCGGCGCTGCAGATGTCGCGCACCTTGCGCACGAGGCCGTCGCCTTCCACGTTGGGGTCGAGCACATGTGTGGCGCCCAGCTTCAACGCCAGCTCGCGCCGCACGGCAATGGGCTCGACGCAGATGATGGTGGACGCGCCCATGATGCGGGCGCCCTGCACGGCGCTGAGCCCGATGGGACCCGCCCCCATCACCACCACGCTCTCACCGAACGCGACGGGCACGAACGTGGTGACGGCGCCGAGGCCGGTGGCCCCCACGCAGCCCAGCACCGCCAGCTCCGCGCCCGGCGCCTGCGTGAGCGCGGGTACGCAGTACCAGTCGAAGGTGATCATCAGCTCCGCGAAGCCGCCCGTGTTGTTGTGCTGGTGGACAGGTGTGCCGTCCTCGAGATCGCCGATGGGCACGAGCGGCTCGCCGGCCGACGGATTCATCTGGCAGATGTCGCCACGCCCCCGCAGGCAGCTGTAGCACTCGCCGCAGTTGGGCGTGTTGCTCACGAGCACACGATCGCCCGGCTGTACGCGCGTCACCTTGGCGCCCACCGCGTCGACCACGCCGACGCCTCCGTGACCCAGGATGCGCGCGGCCACCGCACCGCCCGCGCCACCGGCCGGCCCGGTGCCGAGCGCCTGGTTGACGATGGTGTAGCAGCACTGCGTGGCCTCGGTCCGGATGACGACCATGTCGTCGCGGAGCGCCCGCATCCGCACCTCTCGGACGGCACCGCCCTCGGCTGTCCGGATGTAGGCCCTGAAACGACGGCCGGCCTGCGGCTCAGGCGTC
Organism: Vicinamibacterales bacterium; assembly: GCA_050185275.1. GTDB lineage: Bacteria > Acidobacteriota > Vicinamibacteria > Vicinamibacterales > UBA2999 > JABFRY01. The sequence continues at coordinate 80,855 of JBFWZN010000009.1, forward strand.
CCGGCCCCTGGCTGCTGCGCCAGCGCGACCTCACCGCCCATGGCGGCCGCTCCGGCCAGCGCGGCGGCCCCGTGCGTGATCAGATCTCGTCGCTTCATCACAGTCCTCGTCTCTCTGCCCGTCTCTCTGCCCGTCTCTCTGCTCGTCTCTTCCGCTCGTCTCTTCCGCTCGTCTCTTCCGCTCGTCTCTTCCGCTCGCCTCGTCTCTCCGTCTCAGGCGGCCCGTTGCGGTCAGGCCAGCGTGCGCCGGTCGAGCCATTCGCGAATGAGTTCGAACACCTCGAAGTTGTTGCGCTCAAGCACCATCAGGTTGGTGTTGCCCTCCTCGATGCCGTGATCGCGCAGGCGCATGAACTCGGCGTCACAGCCCGACTGCTTCAGGAACTGCACCTGTGCAGGCCCCGAGTAGTTGTTCTCGCCCTGCATCCACAGGATGGGGATGCCGGCGAGGTTCGTGAGCTGGCGCGCGGGCGCGGCCTGGATGCGGTGCGGACGGTTCGGGCCCGGCGAGCCGGGCGGCGGCGTCCACTCCGTGAGCCGGAACTCTCGCGGATCCGAGAGCGGGGGGTCGAACGTCAACGGCACGGCCGTCACGCCCCAGGTGACGTCGCCCTCGAACGGCGCGTTGTTGCTCTCCACCGTCACGAGGGCCTTCACGAGATTCGGGCGCCGATCCGCGGCAATCCAGCCCAGGCAGCCGCCGTAGGCATGCGTCAGGATCACGGCCGGCCCGATGCGGTCGAGCAGTTCCACCGCACCCCTGGCCCACTGCTCGCTGTGCAGGGCCATGCTGCGCGGAAAGCCGGACTCGTTGGCCACGAACTGCAGGCCCAGCTCCTCGCCAACCAGGCCCGTGTTGCGCGGCGTGCCGGGGGCGAGCGGCGAGTTGCGAAGGATATTGGCGAGGTTGGTGCCGCCACCGTAGCCGGTGAAGTAGTCGCCGTAGGCACCGGGATGCAGAGGCACGCGCCCGTAGGCGGGCCGGTCCATCACGTAGGTCTGATAGCCGTTGCGCACGAAGTAGTGCACCCAGCCTGGACGCCGTCCGATGCCCATCAGGTGCACGGCCTGGCCGAGCCCGCCGTGCACCAGGATGATCGGGTGCGGGTGGCGTACCTCGAGCGGGGTGAACACCTGCACACCGGTCTGCGCGTGCACGACCGTGCCGTCGAGCGTCTGTCTCTTCTCGATGCCCACGAAGAAGTAGTTGTGATCGGCCAGGCGCAGGGCCGTGGAGTCGCTGTTGGCACGCACCGGGGGCTGCACGACGGCCGGGGCGCCCGCCGACGTTCTGCGGTCCAGCCAGGCCATGACCGGCGCGAGCGCCTCGCGCGCATTGCGCTCCAGCATCGGATACGGGCCGTTGCCAGCCACACCCAGGGCCGCAAGCGACAGGGTGTCCACCGTCAGGCCGGCCTGCTGCAGGAATGCGGCCGTCTGGGCGGTGCGGTCGGCGCCGGGTGACGCGCCACCGCTCACGAGCGCGACCGCGGTGGAGCGGAAGGTGTCGAACGCGATCGGCGTCGCGGCAATCCTCGGTGTGCGGACCGCCGGGCCACCGCCGCGGCCACCCGGCACGGCCGGCGCGGGTGGCTCGATGGCCACGACCGCCTTCACGAGCGCGGGACGCTCGTCGGCCGACACCCACGCGAACGTCGCGCCGTCGCCGTGTGTGATGAAGATGGCAGGGCCGGTTTCGTCGAGGAGCTGCGCGCCACTGAAGCGCCACGCGCTCTCGGCACCCACGGCGTTCTGCGGCGCGGGCCCCTGCGAGGCCAGGAACTGCGCAAGCGCGGCGTCATCCACCCGGCCCGAGCCCGGCCACTGGGTATGACCGGCTGCGTCGGGCACCGACACCGTCTCCACCGCCCGCTCGAGCGTCGGGGCCTGCGCGGAGAACGGACCGTGGATGTCGGGGATGAACGGGTTGCGGCCCTGGCCCGGCCGGTCCACCACGTACACGCGATAGCCCTGCTCGGCCAGCATCAGCGCCCACCCGCGCCGGCCGTCGGGCGTCACCATCCAGTCGAGTCCCTGGCTGGTGCCCCCCGGCACCAGGATGACGGGATACGGATGGCGCAGCTGGCGCGGCGTCCAGATCTCCACATAGATGTGCTTGCCGGTGAGCGTCTCGCCGCGCGGCAACATCGTGGCTTCCATCCCGATGTAGCCATTCGTCCACTCGGCCAGATCCAGCGGTGGCAGGCCGGCGGCCGCGGCTGTCGCGGCCGGCGTCGCTGCGCCCTGCGCGGCAAGAACAGTCCTCATCGCGGCGGCCCAGGCGGGAATCGCCAGGCCCGAGATGGCCAGACCCTGCAGGAATCCGCGGCGACCTATCTGTCCATGTGGCTTGTCCATGACTCCCCTTGTGCTCTCCTGGCCTGCGCACAGCTCTGGCGTCGGGACGCGCACGCGCTCCATGCCGAACCGGCGACCGTATGATACCCGCCTCCGCCCTCAGCGACCCGCCTCCGCCCTCACCAGCCGGCACCGGAGCCCGGTGGTCGGCGCGGCGGCCCGCAGGGGTCGGCGCGGAGTCCCGCAGGCAGGTCTGTCGCGGCAGGCCGAGCGGGGACTACCTCGGCCGCGACGCCGACAATCGCGACGCGCCGTAGGGCTCGAATCGCCGCACCCGGAGGCGCGCGCGAGGTAAGAATGGGAGGTCCGTCGTCGTACCGAGGCCCATTCCAGTTCACGGAAAGGCGGGAGACTCGTGTCACGTGCAGTCGTTCGCGTGGGGTTCTTCGCGCTGCTGTGGTGGATGCTCACGGCCGGCGATCGCAGTTCCTGGATCATCGGCGCGCCCGTGGTGTGCGGCGCCGCCGCGTTGTCGCTCGCCTGGTCCCGGCGGAGCGGCTGGCAGCTCACGGCGGCCGGGCTGGCGGCCTTCATCCCCTATTTCCTCTGGCGATCGATGGCCGGCAGTCTCGACGTCGCCTGGCGTACCCTCCATCCGCGGATGCCCATCGCGCCGGCGATCGAGCGGTATCCGTTGCGCCTGCCGCCCGACGGCCCCGCGCGCGTGTTCTTCGCAGATGTCGTGAGCCTGCTGCCAGGCACGCTCAGCGCCGATCTCGATGACACCTCGGTCACCATTCACGTGCTCAGCGGGAGCGCGGCCCAGCGGCGCTCAGAGCTTCGACGACTGGAAGACAAGGTGGGCGGCCTGTTCGGCCGTACGCTGACAGGCGGTCAGGAGCCGTCGCTGACGTCATGACCGACTGGACGGCCGGCATCGCCCTGTTCCTGCTGGTGAATCTCGTCGTCGGTCTCGCGCGGGTGTGGCGCGGCCCCACGCCAGCCGATCGCATGCTGGCCACCCAGCTCTTTGGGACGACGGGCGTGGCCACGCTCGCGGTGCTCGCCGAGGCGACGAGCCAGCCCGCCCTGCGCGACGTTGCGCTCACGCTCGCACTGCTGGCGGCCATGGCCACGGTCGTGTTCGTGCGACGTGTCTGGACGTCGCGGCCGGAAGGGGTGGGTGACCCGGATGCCGGTTAGCCAGGTCCTCGCGCTGGCGGCTCTGTGCAGCGGGGCGTTCTTCTTCGCCGCCGGAACCGTGGGCCTGCTACGCTTCCCCGACGTCTACACGCGCCTCCACGCGCTGACGAAAGCGGACAACTTCGGCCTCGGGCTCATGCTCACCGGCCTGGCCATCAGTGCGGGGTCGTGGTTCGTGGCGCTGAAGCTGCTGGTGATCTGGCTGCTGGTGATGTTCGCCAGCACCACGGCCTGCCACCTCATCGCGCGGGCCGCCCTCGACCTCGGCATTCCTCCGTGGAGGCGCCCGTGATCGCGACACTCTCGGTCTTCGACGCCGTACTCGCCACGACCATCGTCGTCGTGGCGGTACGCGTGCTGACCGCACCTGACCACCTGCAGGCCATCGTCGTGTTCATCGTGTTCGGGCTGCTGCTGTCGCTGGCCTGGACCAGGCTGCACGCGGTGGACGTGGCCCTGGCAGAGGCCGCCATTGGCGCGGGCCTGACGGGAGCCCTGCTCCTCAACACGCTCGGTGCAGCACCCGACCGCGAGGCCACCGACCGGGTGCCGCGAGGCCCGCGTCTCCTGCGGCTGCCGATGCTGGTGCTGGCGACCTGTGTCGGCATGGTGGTCGCGAGCCTCGTCCTCGGCACGGCGGCTGATGGTGTGGGCCTCAGGGATGCCGTGGCGACCGCACTCGGAGAGAGCGGCGTGAGCAATCCCGTCACCGCCGTCCTCCTGAACTTCCGCGCCTACGACACGCTCCTGGAGATTGCCGTACTCATGCTGGCCGCCATCGGCGTCTGGAGCGTGGCCCCGTCGGTGAACACGACGCCGGTCGAGAGACGCTCCAGTCCGATCCTGATGGCCTTCGTCCGCACGCTGATCCCGGTGATGGGCCTGGTCGCCGCCTTCCTGCTCTGGAGGGGATCCGCGGCACCTGGAGGGGCGTTCCAGGCCGGCGCGGTGCTGTGTGCGGCCGGGGTGATGGTGGTGGTGACCGGGGTCGGTCGGGGTCCGCGGCCAGGACACCTGGTGGACCGCGTCGCCATCGCCCTGGGCTTTTCCGCGTTTCTCGCCCTGTCGCTCGGCGTGATGCGGGAGCACCGGCGTTTCCTCGAGTTCCCGCGGGACCTCGCCGGCCCCCTCATCCTCCTGCTCGAGACGCTGCTCGCCATCTCGATTGCCGGCATCCTCGTGGCGCTGTTTGCGGGCGATGACGCCACCGCCGCGCGCGCGGAACACCGGTCGGGACCCGAGGCGGGGGCCTGAGCGTGCTCACGGCCACGTGGTACATCGTCGCGGGCGCCGCCCTCGTCGCGATGGGTATCGTGGGGGTCGGCGTGTGCCCCACCGCGCTGCGCCGGATCCTGGCGCTCAACATCATGGGCAGCGGCGTGTTCCTGCTGCTGGTCGCGCCGGCCGATCGCCTGGCGGGACGGGCGCCCGATCCCGTGCCCCACGCCATGGTGCTCACCGGCATCGTGGTCGCCGTCAGCGCCACGGCGCTCGCGCTCGCGCTCACGCGACGTCTCGCCGCACTGGACGACGGCCCGTCGCGCGACGCCGACCCGTCCGACGGCGCAGGCCGATCGAATGGCGGCCGTGCGGACGAGGCTGGCCGAGGGGACGGCCGCGGCCGATCGGATGACAGGCACGGATGAGCGCCATCACCGCCGCGCTCGTCGATGCGCCGTGGATCGTCTGGGTGATGGCCCTGCCGCTCGTCTCGGCGACGGCCGCGTTCGTGGCGCGGTCGGGCGCCGCATGGGTGGGCATGGCGGGGTCGTGCGCCACCGCCGCGTCGGTGGCCGCCCTGGCCTCCCAAGTCTGGCAGGGCGGTTCGCAGCGATACCCCATCGGCGGTTGGGCTTCGCCGCTCGGCATCGACCTCTACGCGGACGGCCTGAGCGTCTGCCTGCTGCTGCTGACGGCGGTCATCGGGGTGCCAACGGGCCTCTACGCCACCGCGTACTTCTCCGAGTCGGCCGCCGGACCCGGCGCCACGGCCAGCGGCGCGCGCCGTGCCGAGTTCTGGGTCTTGTGGCTGTTCCTGTGGGCGGCGCTCAACGCGCTCTTCCTTTCGGGCGATGCCTTCAACCTGTACGTGACGCTCGAACTGGTGACGCTGTCGGGCGTGAGCCTGGTGGCCCTGGCCGGGACGCGCGCCGCCATCGCCGCCGCGTTGCGCTACCTGCTCGTGGCCCTGTTCGGCTCCCTGCTCTACCTGCTGGGCGTCGCCCTGCTCTATGCCGGCCACGGCGTACTGGACGTCGCCACGCTCGGCAGCCTGCTGGCGCCTGGCACGACGTTGGCGGACACTGCGTTGGCAGCCACTGCGTCGGCGGACACTGCGTTGGCAGCCACGGCGTCGGCGGGTGCCGCGTCAGCGGGTGCGTTGTCGCTCATCGTCGTGGGACTCGCCTTCAAGGGGGCGCTCTTTCCCATGCATGTCTGGCTGCCCCCCGCCCATGCAAGCGCCCCGGCGCCGGTCAGTGCGGTGCTCTCGGGCCTCGTGGTGACGGCGTCGTTCTACGTGCTGCTCCGTCTGTGGTTCGACGCGTTTGCCGGGGCCGTGTCGGGTGGCGCCGGCACGGTGCTGGCGGTGCTCGGAGCAGCAGCCATTGGCTGGGGCTCGCTCCAGGCCCTGCGCGTGCCCGGCCTCAAGGCGCTGGTGGCCTATTCGACCGTGGCGCAGCTCGGCTACCTCTTTCTCGTGTTCGGCCTCACGACGGCCGGTGACCGATCCGAGGCCTGGACCGGCGGCGTGCTGTTCGCCCTCTCGCACGGCTGCGCGAAGGCCTCGCTGTTCCTGGCCGCGGGCTGCATCGTGCACGCGGCCGGACATGACCGGATCGCCGAGTTGGGGGGCGTGGGGCGGCGGCTGCCCGTGACGTTCTTCACCATCGCGCTCGCCAGCGTCACGCTGATGGGGCTGCCACCGAGCGGGGCCTTCGTGGCGAAGTGGATGCTCCTGCAGGCGGCCCTCGACGGCGGCCGCCTGTGGGTGGCCGTGGTCATCCTGGCGGGCGGCCTGCTCGCGGCCGGCTACCTGTTCCGCATTCTCGGCCAGGCGTTCACACCGTCCAGCACCGACGCGGCGTTGCACGTCCCGGGGCGCATGGTGTGGCCCGCGCTGGTGCTGGCCGTGGTCGCGCTCGGCCTCGGGCTCGGCTCGGCACCCATCGTCGACCTGCTCCAGGTCGGCGCGCTCTCCACACACACCCTCAACGAGACGGCAGGCCGATGACGTTCGACGCATGGGTCCCCGTACTGGCGGTCCTGAGCTCGCTCGTCCCGGGCCTGGTCATCTTCGCCCTGGCCGAAGAGCGCACGGTGACGCGGACGGTCCTGAACCTGGCGGGCGTGGGCTCGAAGGTTGGCCTGGTGGCCCTGATGTTCTGGGGCGTGGCCTACGAGCGCCGCTACGAGTTCCGGATGCCGGTGCTGCCCGAGATCGACTTCGTGCTCCGCGCCGATGCCCTCGGCCTGCTCTTCGCCGCCCTCTCCGCGGTGCTCTGGTTGCTCACGACGATCTATGCGATTGCCTACCTCGAAGGCTCGCCGCACCGCAGCCGCTTCTTCGGTTTCTTCAGCCTGTGCGTCAGCGCCACGATGGGGATTGCCCTGGCGGGCAACCTGTTCTCCTTCGTCATCTTCTACGAGCTGCTGACGCTGTCCACCTATCCGCTGGTGGTGCACCGGGGCAGCGAGGCCGCGCTCCGGGCCGGACGCACCTACCTCCGCTACACCCTCGCCGGCGGGGCGGTCCTGCTGCTGGCGAGCGTCTGGTTGTTCAGCCTGGTCGGCCCGATCGAGTTCGACGAGGGAGCGTCGCTCGCACGGCTGGGCGAGCAGTCGGGCGGCACGCTCGTGGTGATCTTCGCGCTGCTGATCGCCGGCCTTGGCGTGAAGGCGGCCCTGGTGCCGCTGCACGGCTGGTTGCCGGTCGCGATGGTCGCGCCGGCGCCCGTCAGCGCGCTCCTGCACGCGGTAGCCGTGGTGAAGGCCGGGGCCTTCGGCATCGTGCGCGTCGTGTACGACGTCTACGGCATCCGGTTCAGCGAAACGCTCGGCGTGACCACACCCCTGGCGATCGTCGCCGCGTTCACCGTGGTGTACGGGTCGGTACGCGCGCTGTTCCAGGACGACCTGAAGCGCCGCCTGGCGTACTCCACCGTCAGCCAGGTGTCGTACGTCGTGCTGGGCGTCGCGGTCATCGGGCCGTCGGCCACGCTCGGCGGGGTCCTGCACCTGGTGCATCAGGGCGTGATGAAGATCACGCTGTTCTTCTGCGCAGGCAACCTGGCCGAGACGCTGGGCCTTCACCGCATCAGCGAGATGAACGGCGTGGGGCGCCGGATGCCGTGGACGATGACGGCGTTCACGGTGGCCGCATTCGGCATGATCGGCGTCCCGCCGGTCGCGGGGTTCGTCAGCAAGTGGTACCTCGGCGTGGGCGCCGTCGAGGCGGGGCAACCGTGGGTCCTCGGCGTGCTGGCCCTGAGCACCGTCCTCAACGCCGCGTACTTCCTGCCGGTGCTGCACGCGGCGTGGTTCAGGGCACCCGGCGGACCGTGGCCGGAGGAGCATGCGTTCGGCCGGCTCGAGACCCACTGGGCCCTGCTGATGCCGCCCCTGGTGACGGCGTGTCTCGCCCTCGGGATGGGACTGCTGGCCGGCATGCCCTTCAGCCCCCTGCAGTGGGTCCGCCTCATCGTGGAGCGTGCCTATGAGCCTTAGCCGTGCGTGCGCGCGCCGCACCGTGGAGTCCCGTGCTCGCGGCTAGCGGACTCCTGATCGTCACGGTGTGCGTGCCGCTCGCGGTCGCCGTGCTGCTCGCGGTGCCATCGCTCAGAGCCCGGGTCGTGCCTGCCGTCCCCTGGGCGGCGGCCCCTGCGCTGGCGCTGGCGCTGCTGGCCACACCTGGCGAGCCCTCCGGGATCTCCTGGCTGCTGCTGGGGGCACACGTCGGCATCGACGACACGGGGCGCGTATTCCTGCTGTTCAGTGCGGTGCTGTGGCTGGCGTCGGGGCTGTATGCCCGGCACACCATGGCCGGCGGACCACGGCCGCACCGCTTCTTCGCCTTGTTTCTGGCGACCATGGCGGGCAACCTGGGCGTCATCGTCGCGGCCGACGCGGTGACGTTCTACCTGTGCTTCGCGCTCATGAGTTTCGCGTCGTACGGGCTGGTCGTGCACGCCGGCGACCCGGAGGCGCTGCGGGCCGGACGCGTCTACATGGCCTTCGTGATCGTGGGCGAAGTGCTGCTCTTCCTCGGCATGGTGGGACTCGCCGGCCTGGGAGGCGCCACGGAGTTCTCAGCGCTCCGCGACATGCTGTCCCGACCATCTGCGGCCGGCGTACCGCTGGCGCTCATCGTCGCGGGGCTCGCCGTCAAGACGGCCGCCTTCCCGTTGCACATGTGGCTGCCCCTGGCCCACCGTGCGGCCCCTCCGGCCGGGAGCGCCGTCCTGAGCGGCACCGTGATCAAGGCCGGGTTGCTGGGGTGGCTGCGGTTTCTGCCGCTCGGCACGATCACGCTTCCCGCGCTCGGGATGGTGTGCCTCGTGGGCGGGCTGTTCACCGCGTTCTGGGGCGTGCTCGTGGGCGTCACCCAGAAAGACCCGAAAGGGGTGCTCGGCTACTCGAGCATCAGTCAGATGGGGCTCATCACCACCGGGGTGGGCATGGGCCTCCTGGCGCCCGCGGCCTGGCCCCTCCTTCTGCCGGCCATCTGCCTGTATGCCTTTCACCACGCGCTGGCCAAGGCCGCGCTCTTCCTCGGCACGGGCATCGCCTCGGGCTACGCCGTCACCGCGCCACGACGGGGGCTGCTCGCCGCGGGCATCGTCGTGTCGGCACTCGCCCTGGCCGGGGCCCCCTTCACCAGCGGCGCGGCGGCGAAGGTTGCGCTGAAGGCGGGCTTCGACGACGCGCCGCTCTCTCCGGCCCTGCTCGAGGGCCTGCTCTCACTCGCCGCTGTGGGCACCACCCTGCTGCTCCTGCGATTTCTCGCGCTGCTCTGGGCGAAGCATACGGCGGGATGGTTCGACGAGCCGGCACCGGCCGGCGCCCTGATCCCCTGTCTGGCGTTGGCCATCGGTACGGCGTCCGTGTGGTTCGTACCCTGGATGGGCTTTGCGGACAGCGCGCGCCAGTCCGTGGCTGCGACCTACCTCTGGTCGACGACGTGGCCGGTGCTGCTCGGTGCCGCGCTCTTCTGGCTTGCGTGGCTCGCCTGGCGCACGCCGGCGATCGCGCGAGGTGGAGCGTCCCTGCACATCCCGCCGGGAGACGTGCTCGCGCTCCTGGTCGCGGCCGGAGACGCGTTCTGGCGGCTGCGCGCGCGTGTGCGATGGACGCGGCCCGTGGCCTCCTGGTCCGGGCGCCGGACGATGGAGACCCGCGCCCGGACGCTGCTCGAGCAGACGGTCGCGATGGAGACGCGACTGCAGCGCTGGGACGTGGTCGGCGCGCTCGCGCTGGTCGTCGTCGCGGCCGTGTACGTCCTGCTCGTCCGCTGACGCCGATGACGGTGATCCGGCTGCCGGATCCGGTCAATTGATCCGGCCGACAGATCCGGCCGACAGATCCGCCCGACGGATCCGGCTGATACCGACCGCCACACGAGGGAAGCGTCAGGGGCGCACCGGGGATTCGAAGCCCGGCGGCTTCACCGCCACGACCGACCCCTGCAATCGTTCGAGGACGCGCTCGGCGGTATTGCCGACGACGAGCCCCGACAGGCCCGTCCGCGCCACGGTGCCCATCACCACCACGTCGATCCCGTGCGACGCCACGAACTCCGGAATCACGTCCCATGGCTCGCCTTCCAGCAGGACCGTGTCCAGCGCGCGCACCGACTCGTCGAACGACGCCATGAAGGCCGACAGCGCCTCCTCGGCCAGGCCCCGCTGCGCGCTCGTGTATCCGGCCACCTCCTCCTCGCGCCCATGCGAGCGCAGCAGGCTCTCGCCGAAGGCCGTCCACGTCTGCAGGACCGTCAGGTGTGCATCGTCGGCGTGGCTGAGCAGGAGGGCGAGCTCGAGGACCGTGGTATTCAACCCGCGCTCCACGGTGTCCCCCGCCGTCGTGTGCACGGCGGCCAGGATGCGGCGAAGCTGCTTCGTGCTCTTCCGCACGACCCAGACCGAGCAGGGACACTCCCGCAACAGGTGCAGGTCCACGGCGCCGAGAGGACGCTCTTCATCGCCAGGCCCGCGCCCGTGCGACCGCATGAGCAGGTGGTGCTGTGCGTGCAGCACCTCCTGGGTCAGCGCGGTGGCCGGCTCTCCACGCAACACCTCGGTGGTGATCGGCACGTCCCGCACCGTGGCCGCGAGCGCGGCCAGCCTCTCGCGTCGATGCGCCAAGCGCTCCTCCTGCTCGACGGCGCTATCGGCGGACTCCGCCGCCCCTGTGGATGCCTCGGGCACCACGTCCACGAGCTTCAGGCTGGCGCCGCAGCGCGCGGCCAGGCCAACGGCCTGCTGCAGGGCGGGGTGCGTGTCGGCGGTGGCGTCCACGTCCACCAGGATGCGGGAGAGAGCAAGCACGGTCACCTCCTTGGCTCGGTGCACGAAGTCCCATCGTAGTGGACCCGGGCACCACGTCCAGATGAGGTTCGCGCCGGATTCGGCGCTCCTGACAGAGTTGTCCTACAACGCATGTCCTGTGTGGATCGTGGACGGGCTGTGATGTCTAATTGCGGCGATCGCACGAGCGCCCCGCACTGGTGGCGCCAGATGGTCACGGGTCTGCGAGTGGACGGGGTTGCCATGGTCATTCATGCCGAGGACGCCCAGCGGTTCGACGACGACGGATTCCTGCTCCTGCCCGAGCTCCTGCCGAGCGCGGCGGTCGAGGAGCTGCGAGGCCTGCTGCTCCCGTTGTTCGAGCGCCTGGAACAGCTGCCGGCACGGGCACGCAACGACCTGGGCACCGCGCCCATGACGCCGGCGAGCGGTTCCGCAGTCCCCGAACTGCTGCGGGCGATCCGCCTGGAACCCCGCCTTGTGCGGACGCAGGCGTACGCGATCTGCCATGACGTCGCCCGCCATCTGGCGGGACGGTCTGCCGGCTACTCGTACGATCACGTGATCTGCAAGCCCCCCTATACGGATGCGCGGGTCCTTCCGCACCAGGATCAGGCCTACACGGGACACCGTGTGTCCCTGCGGACGGTGCACTTCTGGATTCCCCTGCAGGCCGTCACCGAGGAGAACGGGTGCGTCTCGTACGCCCCAGGCAGTCATCGTGGCGGGCTCCTGCCTCACCGGCGTGTCGCGCCGTCGTCGAACGCGCTGGCGGTGGACTCGCTCGACGGCCTCCCTCCGTCGGTTGCCTGTCCGCTTCCGAGCGGCGGGGTAGCGGTGCACGGCCCGTTGACGGTGCACTCCACCGGACCCAATGTCACGCCGCACCCCCGGTTCGCCTGGGTGATTCACTTCGGTCCCTTCGGGCGCATGGCGAAGCTGCGCCCCTCCGTCCTGGGGCAGCGGCTCCTAGGCGCCTTCACGCGGGAGCACAGGTCATGGCCGTAGCGGCACACGTCGAGGACTTTCCGGCGTTCTTCGCCCGGATGACGCACGAGCCCGTGTACGTCATCCTCGGGGTGCAGGGCTCCGGCACCAACCTGCTGGGAAAGCTCCTGACCCGCCTGTCCGGGTTCTCCGTGCTCCAGGACTATTCGCTGGTGGTCCGCGCCGGTGCGCGCCTCCGCGCTGATGACGGGGATGACGCCATCGAGCGCCAGTTCCGACACCTCTGCGCCGAGATCGATCCTCCGGGCTGGAAGCGCAAGCTGAAGAAGTGCCTCGTGCACCGGAGCGAGGCGCTCGCGGGGATGGAAGACGCGTTCGCCGAGGCGCGACCACGGACGCCGGCCGAACTGGTGCGCTTCGTGTACGCCTATCGGGCGTACCGTACAGGCCTTTCGACCATGGCCATCAAGTCCGACGACCTGTGGGAGCAGATGGATGCGCTCGACCGGCTCATTCCCAACCGGCGCATCATCCTGCTGACGAGGGACTTCCGCGACAACGTCATGTCGATGTGCGGCAAGAACTTCGGCCCCATCGAGCCCGTCGTGGCCGCCCACTACGTAAAGAGCCGGTTTGCGCACTACGAAGCGGAGTACCGCCGGGCCGACGCCTCTGGGTTTCACGTGCGCTACGAGGACATCCTCTCGGCACCCGGACCTGCGCTCCATGCCCTGTGCGCCCACTTCGACCTGCCCGTGCTGGTCGATCCGGCCGGATTCGCCAGCGAATTCAGGGAGGGGAAGGTGCGTCGGTGGGCATCGCTGGCGCGCCGCGACCTGGCCTGGTGCGAGTCGGTGCTCGGGGACGAGCTTGACCGCTATGGCTACGGGCGTGAGGCGCGAGGGGAGGCGCCCCCGGGGCCGGTCGCATGGTACGGTGCCGTGGCGCGGGATATCGCCAGACGCGTCCCGCAGAAGATCGGCCACTTCGCGAAGCAGCTTCGCGCCTGACGGGCCGCGCGGGGCCACCGGCTGCTAGCGACGTCGCGCCACGGCGCGGCGGCGGCCGAGCCAGGCGAGGATCGCCTGCGCGCCCTCCCTCTTGCGGGGCTTAGCCGAACTCGATCAGCGAGGTGATCGCCGACCGGTCCGCGGCCACCTGCAACGCGTCCTGCATGGCGTCGACGCCGAAGCTCGGCCCGACGAGGGACCTGGCGTCGAACAGACCGCGCTCCACGAGGCGCACGAAGCGCGGCAGGTCCTTGAGCGCCTGCACGCCGGCGTAGTTGCCAGGCACGTGCGTCTTGCCCGCGTTGGCCCACTGGCCACCTGGGAACGACACGTTGGCGCCACGGGGATGCCCGATGCTGCACGTGCGCACGAGGCCGCCACTGCGCACCACGGTCCAGGCCTGTTGCAGCGGCTCGATGCCGGTCATGTCCACCGGCGCCTCGACGCCCGCCGGCAGCGGGAAGCGCGTGCCGCCCACGGCCTCGAGCGCGTACAACGGACCCGGCTGTCGTTCACCAGCGTACCGGCGCCCGGCCGGCACGACGTCGGGCGTGAGCGCCCGGATGCGGTTCAGCAGATCGTTGCCGCGCAGCTCGTTCGGATCGAGCACGTGTGTCGCACCGACCTTGAGGGCCAGGTCGCGGCGATACCTGATGGGATCGATGCCGATGATCGTCTTCGCCCCCTGGATGCGGGCCCCCTGGACGGCGCTGACGCCGATGGGCCCCAGCCCGAACACCGCGACATCCGACCCCGCTTCAATCGGAAACCGGCACATTGCCAGGCCCAGGCCCGTGCCGGCCACGCACGACAGCAGCGACAACTCGGCCGGGGACACCTGGGTGAACACCGGCACGCACCAGTCTTCATCGAGGACGATGAACTCGGAGTACCCGGCCGGACCAACCGGCGGTGCGCTCATGTAGACCGGCGTGTTGTCGGCCATCGTGGCGTTGGGGATGGCCGGCAGTCGCGTGTTACACAGGTCGCCGCGTCCGCTGAGACAGTTCTGGCACACGCCGCAGTTCGGCGTGGTCGCGAGAATCACCTGGTCGCCGACCTTCACGCGCTTGACGAGTCGCCCCACCTCTTCGACGATGCCCACGCCGCCGTGGCCCGTGACGATGGCGTTGGGCGCGTTGCCCGCCAGCTGCCCGGTCGTCGAGTAGCAGGTCTGGCAGGCCTGCATCCGAACGACGACGTGCAGCGGATGCAGCGGCAGCAGGGTCAGGGTTTCGGTCGTGAGGTTGGTGCCGAAGCGGACGAGCGCCTTGAACTGCAGGCCCGTCGTTCTGGTGGGCCCCTGGCGCTCCGCGAGCACCGACTGCGGATCGATGCCGGCGCCGCTGGTGCCCCAGAAGATGGGACCGCCGCGCGCATTGCCGACGCCTGGCGCAGGGCCCTGCGCCGCCGCACCCGCGGCCTGCCCGCCCGCTGGCGCCTGGGCCGCCACCGAGCGCCCCGCGAGGATGGCGGCGGTTGCCGCGGCCGCCGCCACGCCCTGCTTCAGGACGTCCCGACGGGAGACGGTGAGCGATTCCTCGCCGCCTGCGTAGAGATGGCGGCCACTCACCACCACGTCATGGTCTTCGCCGCACGAGCACATGGCAGTCCTCCCCAGTGCTGCTGGCCGCCGGGCCAGCACGCGCTTCAGTCTACGCCAGCCTCCGCGGATCACGTACCGGCGGCGGTGGAGTCGCGTCTGGCGCGCAACGCGGGCGGCAAAGACGCCTTCTCATGACGGTCTCATCCCCACGTGCTGTCATCGGGGCGAGACCCGGCGTCGGCGGAAGATGTCATTGCTGCCGCCCACCGGGTCACGGTGGAGGAAGTCGGTATGTTCAGACGCTCGTTCGCTCGTTCGCTCGTCCTGCTCCTCGGGGGCGCGCTCGTCGCCTCGACGGGTCTCGTGGCAGCCACATGGTCCACGCCCAAAGCCATCGGTTCCAGCAACCTCAACTTCATGTATGCCAACAACGCCTCCATGGCCGCGTCGTCACATCCCCTGGCGCAGGCCGTTGTGGTGTGGGCAGAGCCCTCCAACAATGCCATTCGCTATGCCGTCCGCCGAGACGGCGTCTGGGTGAGCGGCAAGACCCTTGCCTCGGCGCGGGCCAGCGCCAACGAGATGGTGACCGACCCCCAGGTCGTGATCGACGCCTCCGGAGTGGCCACCGTGGTCTGGGCCTCGACGAAGGAGGGACCGATGAAGTACTGCAGCCGGGGCCTCGTCGTCTACCGTTGCCCTGAGATCCTGAGCTACGCCAAGACGGCGACGCTGGCCCCGGGGGCGACCGTCTGGACCAAGGCCGACCTCTCTGCCAAGGGCTATTCCGTGTTGGACGTGCAGGTTGGCCTCGATGGCGCCGGCAACGCCGTCGCCGCATGGAGCTATCGCGCTGCCCCGGGGGCCGTGCCCGTCCTGCAGTCGGCGACGAGATCCGCGGGCGGAGACTGGGCGTCCCCGGTGGACGTGACAGCCGTGGCCACGCTGCAGACACCGCGCCTCGCCGTTGGCACCAGCGGTCACGCGTCACTCGTGTGGCAGGAGACGGTGACGACCGCTCCGTCTCTCTACGCGTTGCGCTCGGCCGAAAGGTCACCGACGGGCGAGGGCTGGGTGGTGGAAGACGTCAGCCTGACGACTCAGGCACACCGGATGTGGTCGCTGCGAACCGCCATCGATCCGGAGGGCACGACCGTGGCGGTGTGGGACGACGGGTCGACCCTGGAACTCGCGCGGCGCGTCGGCGGTACGTGGGGCGCGCCCACCATCCTCGCGCCTGCCCAGTCAGGCGGCCCCGAACTTGCGGTGGACGAAGCCGGCCGCGTCCTGGTGTCCTGGCTGGAGTTTGGCCTGGGCCCAGATGGCAGCAACCTGATCGAAGCGCGGTTGTTCGCGCCCGACGGAGCGCCGACCGCTTCGACGTGGTCCGTCGGAACGCAGGTCGCGCCAAGTGCCGCGCTCGCCGCGGATGGGTCCGGGGTACTTGCGTGGCTCGACGAAACGGACTTCAACATCTACGCCGCAACTCTGCTCCCTGACGGGCAATGGTCGCCACCGCAGGTGGTCAGCACGGGACCCGCGTTGTCGCGGGCGGCATGGGGAATGCGCGTGGCCGTCTCCGCCGCACCCGGACACCAGGCGTCGGCAGCGTGGCTGAGCGTTGCCGGCCTGTACGGCCAGCTCAAGGTCTTCGCGTCGTCCCTTCCCTGAACCGGTTGGCTGGCGTCGAGACAACCCGGCGTCAGCCACAACGCTCACGAGGTTCGAAGCGCGCTCAGGATGAGCTGCGCCCGCCCGCACTGCAAGGAACGGGCGGAGACTTTGTGCGCCTTCGCCAAGGGCGACAAGAGCCAGAGCGCTGACGCAAGACGGAAGGGGGATGAAGGCCCGCGACCGGTCTCCAACGCCCCCCACGGGAGGGCTCTGGCAGCCCGCTCCGGGTGTTCGCCGTCATCGATCACTGGAGTCGTGAGAGCGTGGCGTTGGAGGCGGGCGTGTCGGTGACCGGCCGGAGCGCCGTCGCAGAACTCCAGGCGGCCGCCAAGCAGATAACTTGCGGAATCTGGCGGAGAGAGTGGGATTCGAACCCACGGTAGAGTTTCCCCTACACACGCTTTCCAAGCGTGCTCCTTCAACCACTCGGACATCTCTCCGCTCAAGTGGAATCAACAGTTTAGCGGAGGGAGGCGAGCCCTGCAAAAGCAAACTGTGACGTGGGGCTCACGGCGGGCGCCTCAAGGTCACGCGTAGACACGTCGCGCGGCCTGCGGGCGGATCCCTCCGGAGGACGTTTCGCGACGCGTATTCCCGATGGGGCCCTCGGTCGGCCGCGCCGGGCGCAGAGCACCGGCACCCCGGGAGTCAGCTCCGACGCACGAGGACGATGCCAGCGGCCAGGAACCACAGTAACGGCGGGACGTTGGCGATGAGCGCCGCACCCCACCCCCCGGCGTTGTAGAAGCCCGCCGGATCGACCGGTCCGACAAACATCGTCGGAATCGCGAGCACGCAGAGGAACACGCTCACCCACGCGAGCCAGCCCGTCCAACGCGGCAGCACCCCCGTCGCGCGCGTCGCGCAGGCGGCGGTGCCCATGTAGAACGCCGTCATGACGAACGCGATGGCGCTGTTGTAAATGAGCAGGTAGCCCATGGTGAGCGCTCGCGCCACCGAGGGGTCGCCGTCTCCACCGCGCGCATCGAGCGCCGCACCACCCTCGAGCCCGTTGGCCACGAGCGTTACGCCGACCCAGACGACCATGGCCCCGAAGCTCAGGGTGCCCAGCCACTCGTGCGTGGGGCTGGCGCGTCGGACGAGCTCCCGAAGGCCGGCCGCGAAGATCATCAGCGTGACGTACAGGATCAGCCCGAGCAGGATTCGCGTAAAGACGATCTACCGGAGGCGAAAGAGGTCTTCGGCAATGGACGCACCGTTGTAGAGCGACACGGCCGGGTCTGCCATCGTGTAGAGCGGGAAGATCGCGAGCCACACGGCCACCGACGCCAGGGCGGCCAGGCCAGTGCACTTGCGGAGAGCGGCGTCTGTCATGTCCGAGTCACCACCAAGTCACTCATCGACCGCGGTTGCCTGGGCGTGGAAGTCCACGATGGCACTCCAGACGCCCAGGCCGATGCCCTGCATCAACTGGTGCAGGTCCACCATGTGATGTGTCAGGAGAAGGAGGATCGAGCGGTCCGTCGGATCCGCCTGCCACCACCCGCCGTAGGCCCCCGGCCACGACACCGTGCCCACGCCCCCTCGACCGCGCAGCGGGCTGGCCTTCTCTGGTTCCATCACGACGGCCACTCCCATGCCGTAGCCATGCCCTTCGGCGAAGGGAGGCTGGCCCAGCAGGCGAGCCTGTGACCGCTGGTGTGGGGTCAACTGGTTCGACGTCATCATCGCCAGGGTCTCGGGCCGCAGCAGACGCGTGCCGTCCACCTCGCCGTCGCCAATGAACAGACGGGCAAAGGCCAGATAGTCATCGAGCGTGGACCAGAGTCCCTGGCCTGCGGATTCGAACGTCATCCCGTCGGGGCGTTCGGCCAGCGCGTGCCCGCCCGGCGCGACGGTCAACGGGACGGGTATGCCGGCATCGTCGAATCCACACAAGCCCGCTCGACGGTGACGCGCCGTTGCCGGCACCGTGAATCCGGTGTCACGCATCCCGAGCGGCGCGAAGATCAACTGGTCGAAGACCTCTCCGACTGTCGCGTGGCTGAGCCGGGCCAGGAGGAAGCCCAGGAGGTCCGATGACACGCCGTAGTGAAAGCCGCCGCCCGGCTGGTCGATGAGTGGCAGCGTGGCCAGGCGCGCGATCCATTCGTCGGGCGAGAGGTCGTTGTCGATCTGCGTGCCCAGCGCGTCGGCGTAGGCGGGCCCGATGGGGCCGGCGTGGAACTCGCCGTAGGTCAGTCCCGAACGATGGGTGAGCAGATCTAGAAACGTGATCGGCCGATTGGCGTCCACGGTGTCGTCAAGGGCCCCCTCAGGATCTCGCAGCACCCGGAGGTGCGTGAGCTCCGGTGCGACGTCCGAGATGGGCGTCTCCAGACGGAAGCGTCCCGCCTCGAGCAAGCGGAGTGCGGCAACCGCCGTGACCGGCTTGGTCATCGAGGCGATGCGAAAGATGGTGTCGCGCTCGACGGGCTCGTGAGACGCGAGGTCCCTTTCCCCGACGCAGGTCAGCCGGACCAGGTGGCCGCCGCGCCAGACGAGTGCCGCCGCGCCGGCTATGGCCCGGTCGGCCACGTAACGCTCCAGGACTGTCTGGATGGAACTCGGCTGGCCTCCGCGTGCAATTGAAGTTGACATATTAAATAGATCATCTATTTTATAAATCATGTCAACACAAATTGGGGCCAAGGCCAACAGCGCCAGGCGCAAACCCAAAGGCGACAAGCGCGATCGTACGAGGGCCGCGCTGCTGGAGGCGGCGCGGGCAGTCGTGCGTGAGAAGGGGTACGCGCGTGCCACGCTCGAAGACGTGGCCGAGCGCGCGGGCATGACGACCGGCGCCATCTACGGGAACTTCGGGAATCGCGAGGAACTCTTCATCGCGCTCGGGTTGACCTATTGGGCACCCGTCGTGCCGAAGGTCGAGCCCGGTGCGAGCATCGCGGACGCGATGCGGGCCATGGCAGAGGCGGCACTGGCGGCGATCCCCGAACGCGAGCCGGCCGCCGTGGGCCGGCTCACCGGCCTGGCCTACGCGCTCGGCAGCGATGCGTTACGAGCAAAGGTGGACGAGGTGACCGCTGCCAGCTACGAGGTTGGCGCCGAATGGTTGCGGACACTCAACGACGCCGCGGGTCTGCCGATGCCGGCCGAGCAGCTCGTCGTGGTGCTGCACGCGCTGGTCGAAGGCCTGGTGCTGCATCGGATTCTCACGCCGCGCCTGGTACCCGACGACGTCTTCTTCGCCGCCTTCGAGGCACTCGCCCGTCCGGCACCGGAGAAATAGCCGAGAGGCTCGAGCGCTCGGCGCACCGCATGCGCCCTACCTGCGCGGACGCCTTGAGGCGCGGAAAGAGTCCTCAGGCCAGTGAGGCTTTTCTCCCGGCAGCCGGCCGCGCAGCACCCGTCGTGGCCATCGCCTAAGTCCCCTGATGGCTCGAATACCAAGCGCCACCGTGGCGTACGTCTTGCTGCCGAGGCACGCGGCCGCGTCCGACCGTGGCCCGTCCGCGGCAGCGGGCGTCGCCTGGACACCGCGCACGGCCGTTGCACAAGAGGAGTGAAGTCCATGAAGACCACCGTCACCGCCCTCGCCCTGCTCGTGAGCCTCGGCGTCACCTCGGGCGCACGCGCACAGACGCCTGCCCAGCCCGCCCCCGCAGTGCCCGCTCCGGCCACCACGCCCGCGCTCGAGCTGCCCAAGGATCCCGTGGTGGCCATGTACCTGTCGGCCACGTTGCCAGGTCTCGGGCAGATCTACACGGGCGACAAGGCCAGGGGCTTCCTGTTCATGGCGTCGATCATCGGGGCGTTCGGTGCCGCGTATGCGGCGTACGAGCCGGCCGAACTCCACCTGTCCGACTACGACCACGCCGACTTCGGCGGAAACGGCGACGGGCTGATCAGCACGCTCGAAGCGAGGAACTGGGAGGAGCGCAACTTCCAGGACACGGCCTTCGACCGGCTCAGCACAGGTCGAAAGGCCGGGCTCATCACCGGCGCGGCAATTGGTGCGGGGCTGTACATCTGGAACATCTTCGATGCCCGCGCACGGGCTCACGAGCACAACCGCGACCTCGCGCCACGCCGCGTCAGCGTGGGGCTGCAGGCAGGGGGTGGTCGTGCCGGTGTCGAGGTGGGCGTGCGCTTCTGAGTCGCGCCCGGTGGGCGCGCGCCTTGCTTTGTCGGCGTGCATGATGCCCACCATGACCCGTCGCCCCCGAACAGCGTCGCCAGGACCGCGCGCGGGCGCCCTCGCGTGTCTCGCCGCGGTCCTTGTGGTGTGCCTTGGCTGCAACGGCAGTGTGGTCGGGCCTGATGCCCGAGCGATCGCCACGTTCGGCGTCGGCGGAGAGACGTTCCGCGCCGAGCTCGTGAGCGACGAGCAGATTCGCGCCGCCGAGGCGGCGCAGGACGGTGGCCTGGCCCGGATCCCGAACGGGCGCATCGTGGCCGGAACGGGCGTGAACACCGGCTGGTCGTGGCATCTCGAAGACATCGAGTTCGCGGAAGTCACGGTCGAGGTCTGTGACGGACTGCCCTCTCACGTCGAACGTGAGGGCACGTCGTTCGGGAATGGCCGCTACTGTCCCTGGGGGGCGCGCGTGCTGCGCATCGACCGCACGAACTAGGCGCGGCCTGACGCTTCGTGCTGCCTCCTCCCCTTCTTACACACACCCCTTGCAAGTCTGCCAGCGCTGGGCGTCATCCAGCTCACGGACAGGCGCGCTAGCGCGTTGCCCGTTGGCCGGCTTGCACCTGCACTTCCTCAGCCGCGCCAGCGCAACCGTGGGAGACGCAACCCCGCCGGGCTTCCGGACAGGCCCTTGCATTCACTGCGCGCATGACAGCTCTCACAGACGCATTGCGGAACAACCGGGACGGCACGGAGCCAGGGCTTCAGGTGGACGACGGAAACGGGACGGCACCGCCGCAGCACGCTCGTGGCACCAGCCCTGCCGCGCACGACGCCTGCACGCACCGCATGCTCGAGCTCGACAACGAATGGGACCTCGACCGCAGACTCGGAGTCGATGTATCCGTCCCTGGCCTGCTCGGCCTGGCGTTGGGGGTCGCGGTAGACAAGCGCTTCCTTGTGATCCCGGCGATTGCCGCCGCCACCCTATTCCTGCAGGGCATCCGCGTGTGGCACCCGTTGCGGGGCGCCCTGAGGCAGCTCGGCGCGAGGTCCGAGGACGCGATCGACGCGGAACGCTACGAGCTGAAGGTGCGCCGCGGCGACTTCGCAGCCATGCCTCCCGTGCAGGCGGCCGCCACGGAACGTGCGCACGCCGCCTGGAAGGCGGTGTGCCGATGACGCCCGCGCGCGGATCGGCAGACACCCGTCCCGGCGCACCGGATCTGGTGCGCGCGCATTCGGGCCAGGCCCAGAACGAGCGCATCGACGCACGAACCCGCCACGACCTTGCCCGGCGCGCCGCGCAGGGTCCCGATGCGATCGGCCGACGCCTCGCGGCCCTCGATCGCGAGTGGGACATCGAGCGCTACCTGCAGATGAATGCCGGGCTCGTCTCGCTGTCGGGCGTGCTCCTCGGCGCGTTCGTGAACCGACGCTTCCTCGTGCTGCCAGCCGTGGTGTTCGGCTTCTTCCTGCAGCATGCGGTGCAGGGGTGGTGCCCGCCGCTGCTCGTGTGGCGCCGCGTGGGCGTCCGCACCCGGCGTGAGATCAACCGGGAGCAGTACGCCCTGAGGGCCCTGCGGGGCGACTTCGACCGCGGACAGTCCGCACGCTTCGCAGACTCAGCGACGTCCAGGCTACCCGAGCCGCCAGAGCCATAGGAACACCATAGGAACAGACGTCCCAGGGCTCGTGAGCCGGGGGCCTTCCCAACGCCGCCACCGCCCACGCTGAGAACGACGGGCTCTGACGAATGGCCCGAACGGACGACTCTGCCCTCCACGCCGCCCGGTGTGCATTGCGGCACAGACGAGGCCCCGCTCGACGTGTCACGCTTCGAGGCTGCCCGCACGGAACCCGGCATCTCACCGCACACCCGGCGTCGCGCGAGGCGCGCCACGGGTGCCGGCCCCTGCGGCTGCAGGCGCGCGCACGTCCGGCGGCGCCGCCGGCTCACCACCTCGTCAGACGTCCGGAGGCGTCACCACATGGATATCCGACCGCTTCACGATCGACTCATCGTTCGCCGCCACGAAGAGGGCGAGCAGTTCATCGGCGGCATCATCATTCCCGACTCCGCAAAGGAGAAGCCTCAGCGGGGGACGGTGATTGCCGCCGGGAGCGGCACCGTCAGGGATGACGGCACGCGCGTCCCGCTCGACGTCAAGGCGGGAGACGTGATCCTGTTCGGCAAGTACCCGAGCCAGGAAATCACGCTCGATGGGGAGACGCTGCTCATCCTGCGAGAGAACGAAGTACTGGCGGTCGTGGCAACGAGCTGAGGACAACGAGAGCATTCATGGCAAAAGACATTGTGTACGGCGATGCGTCACGACAGGGCATCCTTCGCGGCATCAACAGCCTGGCCAACGCGGTCAAGGTGACCCTCGGCCCCCGCGGACGGAACGTCATCCTCGGCCGGGCGTTCGGTTCGCCCACCATCACCAAGGACGGCGTCACCGTGGCGAAGGAGATCGATCTGCGGAATCCGCTCGAGAACATGGGCGCGCAGATGGTGAGGGAAGTGGCGAGCAAGACATCGGACGTCGCAGGCGACGGCACCACGACGGCCACGGTGCTCGCGCAGGCCATCTACCGCGAAGGCGCGAAGAACGTCACGGCTGGCGCCAACCCCATGGGGGTCAAGCGCGGCATCGACAAGGCGGTCGCCGCCATCACCGTGGAACTCGCCAGGATGTCGAAGCCGGTGACCGGGCCGATGATCGCCCAGGTCGGCACCATTTCGGCGAACCACGACGAGACCATCGGACGGCTCATCGCCGAAGCCATGGAGAAGGTGGGCAAGGACGGCGTCATCGCGGTGGAAGAAGCGCGGAGCATCGATACCTCGCTCGACATCGTCGAGGGCATGCAGTTCGACCGTGGCTACCTGTCGCCCTACTTCGTCACCGATCCGGAGCGGATGGAGGTGGTGCTCGACAACCCCCTCGTCCTCCTCCACGAGAAGCGCATCACCGCGATGAAGGACCTGCTGCCGGTGCTGGAGCTGGTGGCCCAGGCGCGCCGCCCGCTGCTGATCGTCGCCGAGGACATCGAGGGCGACGCCCTGGCGACCCTCGTGGTGAACAAGCTGCGCGGCACGCTGCAGGTGGTCGCGGTGAAGGCCCCCGGCTACGGGGATCGTCGGAAGACCATGCTCGAGGACCTGGCCATCCTCACCGGGGGCACGGCCGTCACCGAGGACCTCGGCGTGAGGCTCGACAGCATCACGCTCGACACGCTGGGCCAGGCGAAGAAGGTCACCATCGACAAGGACAGCACCACGATCGTCGAGGGCGCCGGCAGCGCGGCGGCGATTGCGGGCCGGGTGGCGCAGCTGCGGACACAGGTCGAAGACACCTCATCCGACTACGACCGCGAGAAGCTGCAGGAGCGCCTCGCCAAGCTGGTGGGTGGCGTGGCGATCATCAAGGTCGGTGCGGCCACCGAGACGGAACTGAAGGAGAAGAAGGCGCGTGTCGAGGACGCGATGCACGCGACCAAGGCGGCCGTGGACGAGGGCATCGTGCCGGGAGGAGGCGTCGCACTCCTGCGCGCCGCAAAGGTGCTCCAGGACCTGGCCGTGGAGGGCGACGAGCGGATTGGCGTGAAGATCATCCTCAGGGCTGTCGAGGAACCCATGCGATGGATTGCGACGAACGCCGGGCACGAAGCCTCGATTGTCGTGCAGCGGACCAGGGAGATGGCCGACGACGAGGGCTTCAACGCCCAGACGGAGCGCTACGAAAACCTGGTGGGCGCCGGCGTGATCGACCCGACCAAGGTGGTCCGCTCGGCCCTCCAGAACGCGGCCTCCATTGCCTCGCTCCTGCTGACGACCGAAGCCGTCATCTCGTCGATTCCCGAGGCCCAGCCGAGCGGGGCCGCGGCGATGGGCGACATGGGCGGCGGCATGGGCGGCGGCATGTTCTGAGCCAGCAGCGCCGAGGCAGCATCATCCACGGCTATGCACGTGCCGCTGGCAGTCGACATGTGTCGGCCACCAGCGGCGTGCGGATGATGCGGCGTCCGCCACCTATAATCGATGCGGTGCCCCGCTCCCTCCTCTCCGCTGCGCTGCTGGTCCTCACGCTCCTCACGGCGGCGTCCTCGCTCGTGGCCCAGTCGGATGGACCGGCGGACGAACCACCCGCCCCAGCCGCTCCCCCACCGCCCTCGAACCTCCGCCTCGGTGGGGCCCCGGCCACGCCTGACAGCGGCGCCCGCAGCGAGCTCCCGACCGTCCTCGTCTCGCGCCAGCTCGCGGAAGAGGAAGCCCTGTCGGCGGGCGACACGGTCGAACTGGTTGACCCGGACGTGCCCGCGCGGGCTTCCACCTTCCGGGTGGCGGGCATCTACGAGCCCACGCCTGACCCCATGCGACTGGGCGACGTTCGACGCGAGGTGCGGCTGCACCTGCCCGACCTGCTGGCGCTGACACGCGAGGACGATGTGGCGGCCGGCACCGAACACGTGGGCTGGGTGAACATCGCGCTCGACGCCACCACGGACGCGGCGCAGGTGGCCCGCGACATCAACGCGCGCCTGCCGGGCGCGGCGGCACGGCCCGCCGAGGGCGACGAGGACGCGGCGGGCGCCTTCGTGGTGCTCGAGCGCTTCCACTTCGCCATTGCGCTCGTCACCATCGTGGCCTCCACCGTATTCCTGCTGGCGCTCACGATCATGCTCGTGGACGAGCGCCGGTCCACCGTGGGCGTGCTGCGGCTCATCGGCCTGCCGAGCGGCCGCATCCTCACCCAGGTGCTCGTCGAGGGGTTGCTCATCGCCGGCGTCGGCACGGTGTTCGGCCTGATGCTGGCGGTAGGCTCGGAGAGCCTCATCAACGGCTTCTTCCAGTGGCGCTACGACACGGCACTCGTCTTCGTGCGCATCTCGCCCCGCGTGGCGGCCATCTGCGCGGCCATCGCCGTGCCGCTCGGGGCGGTGGCCACGGTGGCCGCCTCGTGGGCGCTGCTGCGCCGCGGCGGCCTGAGGCTCGCGCGCCGATGAACGCCCTGGCGTTCGCCTGGCGCAGCCTGGTCCGCCAGCCGGCCCGCTCGGCGCTGGGTGTGCTGGGCGTGGCGGCCGTCGGGGCCCTGCTGTTCGACATGCTGCTGCTCTCGCAGGGCCTGGTGGTCTCGATGCGCGACGTGCTGGACCAGGCCGGGTTCGATGTGCGCATCACGGCCACCGACGCCCTGCCCGGCACCGGACCGTCCATGCGGGGCGCCGTGGAGGCCGCCGACCAGGTGCTGGCGCTCCCGTCTGTGCGCTCGGCCATCGCGCTGCGGATGGCGGACGCGCGCATCGGACGCCCCGACGCGTCCACGACGCTCCTGGCCGGGTTCCAGGGCGCCGGTGGGGGCCCGGGGCGGCCGTGGACGGTGCTGCGCGGGCGCGACGTGCAGGGGTCGCGCGAGGTGGTGGTGAACGAGACCGCCGCCGCCCAGGCCGGCGTGGCACCTGGCGATACGCTCATCGTGCGCGCGTCCTGCAGCGATGAGCCCGATGCGCTGCCGCCGCTCGCCTTCACGGTGGCGGCGGTGGCCACCTTTCCCTTCGACACGCAGGCGGGCCTGACCATCGGCGCCGACATGCAGGCGCTCGCCGAGGCGTGCGGCGACGAGTCGGGCACCGCGGACCTCGTGCTCGTCGGGTCGGCCGACGGCGTGGACCCGGAGGTGGCGGCAGGGGCGATCAATCGCCTGCGGCCCGACCTGCGCGCGGTGACGAACGAGGAGGTGCTCGGGCGTCTGCAGCGCGGCAGCTTCACCTATTTCGAGCAGATCTCGAGTGTGCTCACCATCGTCACGCTCTCGTTCGCGGTGCTGCTGATCGCGGCCCTGCTCACCGTGTCGGTCAACCAGCGGCTGGGCGAGATTGCCGCGGTGCGCGCGCTCGGCTTCTCGCGCGGCCGGGCGCTGGCCGACATCTTCCTCGAGTCGGTGCTCATCGTCGGCACGGGCGGGCTCATCTCGCTGCCGCTCGGCGCGGCGCTGGCGCTTGGGCTCGACGGCATCCTCAAGCGCATGCCGGGCGTGCCCGAGGCGGTGCACTTCTTCGTCTTCCAGCCGGAGGCCCTGGTGGTGCATGGTGCGCTGCTCGCGGGCACGGCCATCGCCGCGGCCCTGTACCCGATGCACGTGGTCTTCCACCTCGAAATCGCCACGACGCTGCGCAACGAGGTGGCGTCATGACATCGGCGCCAGGGCCAGGGCCGGTGTCGTTGCCGGCGTCGGCACCGGTGGTCGAAGCCACCAACGTGAGCCGCGTCTTCCAGATGGCCGCGGGTCCGGTGGTGGCCGTGCGCGACATCTCGCTGCGGATCGGGCACGGAGAGTACGCCGCCATCCGGGGACCGTCCGGCTGCGGCAAGTCCACGCTCCTGCACATGCTGGGCTGCGTGGACACGCCCACCGAGGGCACCCTCTGCTTCGACGGGCACGACGTGCGGGGGCTTTCGGACCGCGCGCGCAGCCTGCTGCGCCTGCGCAGCCTGGGCTTCGTGTTCCAGCGCTTCTTCCTGCTGCCGATGCTCACCGCGCGCGAGAACGTCGAGCTGCCGATGTCGGAAGCCGGCATGCCGCGCGCTGAACGACGCGACCGCACGGCGGAACTGCTCGAGTACGTGGGCCTCGCCCCGCGGGCGGACCACCGGCCGGCGCAGCTCTCGGGCGGCGAGATGCAGCGCGTGGCCGTGGCCCGCGCGCTCGCCAACCGTCCGAAGTTGCTGCTGGCGGATGAGCCCACCGGCGAACTGGACCGCGCGACCGGCGACCAGATTGCGGCCCTGCTCGACCGGGTGAATGCCGACGGCACGGCCATCGTGATCGTCACGCACGACGCGGCGCTCGCCGAACGGGCGCGGCGGCAGTTGTCGATGCGCGACGGCCGTGTCGAGGAGGACGTCACCCGATGATCGGCCGGCTCGCCTTCCGCTCGCTCACCGCGCACCCGGTGCGGAGTGGCGTGCTGGCGGCGGGCTTCGGCGTGGGCGTGGCCGTGATGGCCATCCTGCTGGGCGTAGCCGAGGTCGTCCTGGATCAGGCCCGCGCGCCGGCCCTCGCGGGCGGGGGCGACGTGGTGGTGCGGCTCGACGACAGCGTTCCCGCGACGCTCCTGCTCTCGGGCACCCTGCAGTCCGATGCGCTTCGCGACCGCGTGGAGGTGGCCGCGCCCTCGCACCGGGCCCGCCTGGAACTGCGCACCGGGCGGGGCACCGTGGACATCCGCGCGCGGGGCGGCATTCCGAGCCTCGAGCAGGCGCTCGGGGACCCCGAGACCTCGGGTGTGGTCGCGTGGACCGACAGTGACGCCGATCGGGCCTGGACGGCGCGCGACCCCGGCACCGCGCTGCGGTTCATCGACCGCTTCCACCGGGTGCCGGACGCCCCGCGCTGGGCGGGGTCGTGGGCCGAATGGCTGTACTTCAACGGCCGGGCGGGCGGTCACCGCTTCTACCTGACGTTCCTCGTGGGGCCGGCCGACGGAGAGGGCATGCACCAGGCCGGCGTGCGGCTGCAGCTCGAACAGAACGGCGTGCTCGAGACGTTTGCCGAAGGCACCCGCCTGTCGCTGGACGAGGTGCTCCGCGCGCCAGACCTCAGCATGGGCGGGAACCACGTGCGCCTCGACGGCCTGGTGTACCGGATCACGCTCGACCTGCCCGGCCGCGACGGACGGCGCGTGTCGGGTGAGCTGTCCGTCACGGCCTCGCCGGGGCGCATCCTTCCGCCCATTGAGATCGCAGGCGCGCAGGGCTGGAAGACGGGCTACGTCGTGCCGGTGATGTCGGGCGCGCTCGACGGCATGCTGGCGGTAAGCCAGGGCAGCGTAAGCCAGGGCAGTGTGGGCCAGGGCGGTGTGGGCCAGGAGGCCACCACCGTGGACTTCGGCGACGGGCAGGGGTACCACGACCACAACTGGGGCTTCTGGGAAGGGGTGTCGTGGCAGTGGGGCCAGGTGCAGCGGGAGGATCTCTCGCTGATCTACGGCCGGGTGTTTCCGCCCGCCGAGGCCGCCGACCCGGATCGCCTGCCCGGGTTCGTGGGCGTCATCGGACCCGCGGGCCCCATCGGGTACGCCACCAACGTCTCGATCACCGAGACCGACACGACCGACGGCATTCCCCGCACCATTACCATCCGGGGGCGCAGCCCCGCGCTCGACGTGACGGTGCGGTTCGACGTGGACTCGCGGATCACCACCGGCACGGCCCAGGGCTTCATGGGATCGGGCCTCGACTTCCTGCAGATGCGGGGCACCTACACGGTGAGCGGCGAGGCCGGCGGCCTGCCGCTCGACTTCACCGCGCCGGGCGCCGCCGAGACGTTTCGCGACCTGTCGGGCCTCAGCGCAGCTCCAGCGCGTGACGCGCCTTGATCTGCGCACGCTGCCGCCGGACGCGCAGCGCGTCGAGCGTGTCGGCCAGCGGCAGCCGCTCCTGCGTGGCGTTCCAGCCGCGCGCCATGCGGTCGGCCACCTCCCGGCGGCGTGACAGCTCCATGCGGAAGCAGGAAAAACACAGCGTGCTCGGGCGCTTGGCAAACGGATCGTCGGTCGGCTTCGCCCGGAATCCGTAGCGGGCCTCACGGGCCCGGCAGCCGGCGCAGGGGCGTGCGAGCGCCGTGCGGCGCCCCGGAGTGGCCGGCGAAGAGGGCGGGGCAGCCGGCAGCGCCGGGTCGGGAAGCAGGACAACGGGGTCGATCGCGTCGAGCAGGGCCTGTGCAGCCATTCGCATCCTCCTGTGCGCCGACCACGCCGTGGGTCGGCTTCCGGTTCTGTGGCTACTCTAGGGGAGGGGTGTGACAGACTAGGTCACCCTGACGGCTGAAACCGACCAGGACGCGCCAGAAACACTGCCGGGCCACCCGTAACCGTGAAACGCACCGCGACGACCGACACGCTCTTCCAGCTGCCGTTGCCCGAGTTCACCGCGGCACGCAACGCGCTGGTCTCGACGCTCCGCAAGGCCGGCAAGACCGAGGACGCGGCGCGTGTGATGGCCATTCCCAAGCCCTCCGTCCCGGCCTGGGTCGTCAACCAGCTGTACTGGCGGCACCGGGATGCGCTCAACGAACTGCTCACCGCAGGCGCACAGTTCCGCAAGGCGCAGGCCGCGCAGTTCGCGGGCAGGCCCGGAGACCTCCGGGGAGCGGTGGAGCGTCGGCACAACGCCCTCAAGGTGCTCGCCACGCTGGCGCAGCGCGTGCTGCGCGACGGCGGTTATACCCCCGCGCAGCAGACCACGCGGCGCATCACCACCACGCTCGAAGCCCTGGCCGCGCTGGCGCCCGACAACCCCGAGCGGCGCCCGGGACGCCTCGTCTCCGACGTGGCGCCGCCCGGCTTCGAGGCGGTGGCCGATCTGGTGCCGATGCCGCGGGGCGGACGCCGTGCCGACGGCGCGAGCCGCGTGTTGCGGTTCGCCCAGCCGGCGACCCTCTCGCCCGCCGAGGACGCACGTGCACGCAAGGCCGCCAGGGCCCGCGACCGCGAGCAGCAGCGGACACGCGCCACGGCCGCGCTCAAGGATGCCGTGCGCGCCCTGGCCCAGGCCCGGCAGCAGCTCGCCTCGGCCGAAGCCAGGCTGAAGAAGGACGCGGTGCTTGCGAAGAAGACGGCGCAGCTCGCCTCGGCGCTCGAACGTCGGCACGAGAAGGCGGCCGCCATCGCTCAGCGCGCACGCGACCGGGCGCACGAGGCCGCGTCGAAGGCCGAGGACGCGGCACAGGCGGTCACCGATTCCGAACGCGCGATCGAGCGCCTCACCCGGGAACTGCGCACGCTCGAATAGATCGCCCGAGGCGTGGGTGGCCGGACCGCGGCCCCATGCCGGCGGGCCACGCCGACGCGAACCGCGTCAGCTCACCGAGCGCGATGCGCCCACGCCCATGTCACCGTCCCACTGATAGCCGTCGGGTATCGGCACCCCAAACTGCTCGAGCATCCGCACGACGGCGTGGTCCACGATGTCGTCCACCGACGTGGGCCGGTGGTAGAAGGCGGGCACGGGCGGCATGATCACCGCGCCCATGCGCGACAGCCTGAGCATGTTGTCCAGATGGATGTCGCTGAGCGGCGCCTCGCGCACGGCGAGCACCAGCCGCCGGCGCTCCTTCAGGACGACATCGGCGGCGCGGTGAATGAGGCTGTCGCCGTAACCGTGCGCGATGGCGGCCAGGGTCTTGGCACTGCACGGCGCGACGAGCATGCCGGCGGTGGGAAACGAGCCGCTGGCAATGGACGCGCCCATGTCGCCCGAGGGGTGCACGACATCGGCCAGCGCCTCCACCTGCTCCTTGGTGTAGGCGGTCTCGTGCAGCAGGGTCCGCACGCCCCACCGACTGAGCACCAGGTGCGTCTCCACGCCCGCCGCGCGCAGCCGCTCGAGGGCCCGGATGCCGAACACGGTGCCCGTTGCCCCGGTGATCGCCACGATGATCCGCGCGGGCACGCCCGCCGCCGTCTGCATGGAAAGCCGCCTACAGGCTATCATCGACCCCGTGTTCGGACTCAAACGCCAGACCGCCGGCTCGGTGATCTGCACGTCGTGCGGTGTCCTGGTGGGGGTGGGTGACGCGCAGTGCTACAACTGCGGCCGCCGCAACCCCGGCCTCTGGGGGTTTGCGCCGGCGCTCCGCGCGCTCGGCCAGGACCTCGGCTTCGTGCCCTTCGTCATCGGTTTCTGCTCGATCCTGTACATCCTGTCGCTCATCGGGTCGGGCGGGCAGATCGGCATGCGGGGACTCTTCTCCCTGTTCGCGCCCAACACGCAGAGCATCATCTGGTTTGGCGGGAGCGGCGCCTTCCCCGTGTTCGCCATGGGTCACTGGTGGACGGTGCTGAGCGCGATGTGGCTGCACGGGGGCATCCTGCACATCGTGTTCAACATGATCTGGGTGCGGCAGCTGGCGGTGCCCACCGCGGACCTGTACGGCCCGGGCCGCACGATCATCATCTACACCGCCGCAGGAGCGCTCGGGTTCCTTCTCAGCTCGTTTGCGGGCGCGTACCTGCCGGCGCTGCCGTTCCTGCGCGGGAGCACGCTCACGGTGGGCGCCTCCGGCTCGATCTTCGGCCTGCTCGGCGCCCTGGTGTACTACGGCCGGCGAACGGGCAGCCGCATCGTGGGCAGCCAGGCGCTGTCGTACGCGCTGATGCTGGGGCTCTTCGGCTTCATCATGCCCGGCGTGGACAACTACGCGCACGCCGGCGGGTTCGGTGGCGGGTACATCGCCGCCTTGCTGCTCGATCCGCTCAAGCCGGAACGTGTGGATCACCTGGTCATCGGCATCCTGTGTCTCGTGGCCTCGGTGCTCTCGGTGCTGGCGTCGGTGGTGCTGGGTTTCAGGCTCCTCAGCTGACGCGTCCCACGCCATGAACCCGTTACGGAGCATCGCTGCCGTCCTGGTGGGCCTCGGGGCCTTCTCGCTGGTGAGCCAGCTGCTCGAGGTGCCCCTGGTCCGTGCGCTGGCGGGTGCCCCCATCCCGGACGTGGCGGCCTACTACGCGCAGCTGAACCAGCCGTTCATGCTGGCCGCGCGCCCCCTCTACACGATGGTGGCCGGCATCCTCGCGGGCTACATCGCCGCAAAGGTGGCGGGCTACGAGGAACTGCGCCACGGCATCATCACCGGCGGCGTGCAGACGCTGTCGTTCGTGTACGGGTTCACCGCCGGCGAGTTCGCGGCGTTCACGCCGCTGTGGCTGCGGGTGACGCTGGTCCTCGTCACCGGACCGAGCATGGTGGTGGGCGCGCTCGTCCGCGCCCGTGCGGTGCGCGCCCTTGCGGCGGCCACGTCCGAGGCCGGCGCGCAGCCGGACGCGGAAGGGTCGAAGCCGGGCGCGCCCGGCCGCTGACGAAGGGCTGCTGGAAAGGGCGCACCGGAGGCCCGGGCCGGAGTGCTGAACCGAAGCGCACACCGCGCTGGCGCCAGGCCACCCAGCGCTCGTCGCGCCATGTCAGGGAGATGCGCACCGTGAAGCTCGCGTACCAGGGGGAACCAGGCGCCTACAGCGAGGCCGCCGCCCGTCTCTTCGCGCCCGACGCCGAGACGCTGCCGTGCAAGACGTTCGATGACGTGTTCCAGGCCGTCGCCGACGGACGCGCCACGCACGGCGTGCTGCCGCTCGAGAACTCGGTGGGCGGCACCATCCACCGCAACTACGACCTGCTCCTCGAACACGACCTGTCCATCACCGGCGAAGTTGAAGTGGACGTGCGCCACTGCCTCATGGCGCTGCCGGGCACGCGCGTGCAGGACCTCACCGTGGTGTACTCGCATCCCCAGGCGCTCGCCCAGTGCGAGAAGTTCCTCAAGGGGCTGAAGGTGAACGTGGAGGCGGTGTACGACACGGCGGGCGGGGCCAAGCTCGTGGCCGATCAGCAGCTGGCTGGCGCTGCGGCGCTCGCCTCGCGACGCGCCGCGGAGGTCTACGGCCTGGCGATCCTGCAGGAGGCGGTGCAGGACTACGCGTACAACGTCACCCGTTTCGCCATCGTCGGCGGGATCCCACCCGCCAGCAGCAACAAGACCACGGTGGTCTTCAGCCTGCCGAGCACGCCCGGTGCGCTGTTCAAGGCCCTGAGCGTGTTCGCCCTGCGCGACATCAACCTCACGAAGCTCGAGAGCCGCCCGATGCGAGGGCGCCCGTGGGAGTATCTGTTCTACGTGGAAGTGGACGCGCGGCCCACAGACCCTGCCTGCGAACGGGCGCTCGCGCACCTGGCGGAGTACGCGCAGTGGATGCGCGTGCTCGGCACGTACCCGGGATGGGAACGACCGAAGCCGCCCGCCTGAGTCGGCCGTACAGGCCCGTCCACCGGCACGAGGTCCTGTCATGCCCGTGATCGAGGTCGCCGATGCGGACGACCCGCGCCTGGCCGACTACCGGCAGGTGCCCGATCCGGAACTGCTGCGCACGGGCGGGGCATTTGTCGCCGAGGGGCGGCTCGTCGTCCGGCGCCTGCTCGCCTCACCCTTCAGCACGCGGTCGCTGCTGCTCACGTCCACGGCCCTGGCCGCGATGGCCGACCTCGGTCCCGAGACGCTGCCGGTCCCGGTCTACGTCGTGCCACAGGCGGTGATGACGACGCTCACCGGCTTCCATATCCACCGGGGCTGCCTGGCCATCGGCGAGCGCGTCGCGCCGCCGCCCGCGGAGACGCTCCTGCGCGACGCGACGACCGTGGTGGTGCTCGAGGGCGTGGGCAACGCCGACAACGTCGGCGGCATCTTCCGGAGTGCCGCCGCCCTCGGCGCCGGCGCGGTACTGCTGGGGCCGTCGTGCGCGGACCCGTTGTACCGCAAGGCCATCCGCACCTCGATGGGCGCCGCGCTGACGCTGCCATTCGCGCGCCTCGGCCCGTGGCCCGACGGGCTCGCCCGTGTGCGCGACCAGGGGTTCACCCTGCTCGCCCTCACGCCCGGGGCGTCGCTGACGCTCGAAGAGTGCCGGCCCCGCCTCGACGGCCAACGCGTGGCCGTCCTCGCGGGACACGAGGGCGAGGGGCTCAGCCCGGAAGCTCTCGCGCACGCCGGGCTGCAGGCGCGGATCCCGATGACGGGGGCCGTGGACTCGCTCAACGTGGCGACGGCGGTGGCCATTGCACTCTACGGGCTGCACCCGCAAGGGCGCCTCTCCCGCTAGAACCAGCGACATGCGCGCCGGCGGCATGCTCCGGCTCGGGCCTCCGGCTCGACGACGTGGGAAGACGGCGCTTCAGGGGAATCGTCCTCCGGTGCTCGGCATGGGTCCCGGTCACCCATGCCTCGGTCTCGCCCTTTCGCACCGTCTTCCAGACTGACGCCGTCACGTCGCTCGCAAGTCGGCCCGAACCGGAGCACGCCGCCGGCCCGCACATCGCCCGACCGAGCGCCCTCTATACTCACCCTGTCGTGTCCACCTCGCCCACCAGTCGTCGTGCCACACCCGCAGGCCGCGGCGCGCCCGCCCGGGCGTGGGATGTCGTGGGCGTCGGCGCGAACTCGGTGGACACCGTCTGCCGCATTCCCGCGTTTCCTGAGCCGGATGGACCGCGGTCGAAGCTGCCGATCACCGCACGCTCGGTCCGGTGCGGGGGGCAGACGGCGACGGCCCTCGTCGTGTGTGCGCGATGGGGACACCGGACCGCCTACGTGGGGGTGGTCGGGACCGACGAGGACGGCCGCCTGCTCCGCGCGCGCCTCCGCGAAGAAGGCGTGGACACCGGGCACGTCGTGGCTCGCGAGGGCGGCAACGGCGCGGCCACGATCCTGCTGCCGGACACGGGCGAGCGCATCGTGCTGTGGTCGCGTCCGGCAGGCCTGGCGCTTCGGCCCGAGGAGCTGCCGATCGACGTCCTGGCGCGGGCGCGCGCCGTGCACGTGGACGATGCCGACGAGGAGGCCGCACTGGCCGCGGCGGGCCGTGCCAGCCGTGCGGGCGCAATCGTGACCTGCGACATCGAACGCGTGACGCCGCGCACGCCGGCACTGCTGGCGCTCGTCACGTCCCCCGTCCTGGCCGAGCACGTGCCGACGGTCCTCACGGGGGAGGCGGATCCGGAGCGGGCGCTGCGGGCACTGCGCACCCGTCATCCTGGCCGGCTCTGCGTCACCCTCGGCGCCCGTGGCGCGCTGCTCCTCGACGGCGACACGCTCTACCGCGAAGCCGGCCTGCCGGTGCAGACGGTGGACACGACCGGTGCGGGCGACGTGTTCCGTGGTGCCTTCATTCACGGTTTGCTGGAAGGCCTCCCGCCACGGGCGCTGCTGCGACTCGCCAACGCGGCGGCCGCGCTCGCGTGCACGCGCATCGGGGCCATGGACGCCGTCCCGGCCCTCGGCGAGGCCCGAGCCCTCGCCGCCGCTCTCAGCCCTTCTTGAGCAGCAGGAAACCGAGCGGCGGCACCACCAGGCGCAGCGAACAGGGATAGCCGTGCGCGGGCTCGGGCAGGGCCTCGACGCCCCCGCCGTTGCCCATGTTGCCGCCCCCGTACTCGGCGGCGTCGCTGTTGAGCAATTCGCGATACCAGCCGCGGGCGGGCACGCCCACCCGGTACCCCTCGCGCGGCACGGGGGTGAAGTTGACGACGACGACAGTGAAATCGCCCTTCGCGCGCCCGCGGCGAATGAAGGAGATGACGCTGTTCTCGTGGTCGTGGCAGTCGATCCAGCTGAACCCGTGGTGGTCGAAGTCCACCTCGTGGAGCGAGCCTTCACGCTGGTAGGCGTGGTTCAGGTCGCGCACCCACCGGCGCATCCCCTCGTGCAGGGGTTCGTGGAGGAGGTGCCAGTCGAGGCTCGTGTCATGGTTCCACTCCCCCACCTGCGCGATCTCGGCGCCCATGAACATCAGCTTCTTGCCCGGGTGGCCGAACATGTACCCGTAGAGCGCGCGCAGGGTGGCATGCTGCTGCCACTCGTCGCCCGGCATCTTGCCCAGCATCGAGCCCTTGCCGTAGACGACCTCGTCATGCGAGAACGGCAGCACGAAGTTCTCGGTGAAGGCGTAGAGCATCGAGAACGTGATCTGGCCGTGGTGCCACCGCCGATGGACCGGGTCCTGCCGCATGTACTCGAGCATGTCGTGCATCCAGCCCATGTTCCACTTGTAGCTGAAGCCCAGGCCGCCCAGGTGCACGGGCCGGCTCACGCCAGGCCACGCCGTGGACTCCTCCGCGATGGTCATGCTGCCGGGCGCGCGGTCGTGCGTGAGCACGTTCAACTGCTGCAGGAACGACACGGCCTCGAGGTTCTCGCGCCCGCCGTACTCGTTGGGCACCCATTCGCCTTCGCGCCTGGAGTAGTCCAGGTACAACATGGACGCCACCGCGTCCACGCGCAGGCCGTCCACGTGGAAGCTCTCCAGCCAGCAGAGGGCGCTGCTCAGGAGGAACCCGCGCACCTCGCTCCGGCCGTAGTTGAAGATGAGCGTGCCCCAGTCCTGGTGCTCGCCCTTCCGCGGATCCTCGTGCTCGTAGAGCGCCGTGCCGTCGAAACGGGCCAGTGAGTGCGCGTCCTTCGGAAAGTGGCCCGGCACCCAGTCGAGGATCACGCCGAGGCCGTGCCGGTGGCACTCGTCCACGAAGTAGCGGAAGTCGTCAGGCGTCCCGAACCGGCTGGTCGGGGCGAAGAAGCCCGTGACCTGGTAGCCCCACGAGCCGGCAAACGGGTGCTCCATCACCGGCATCAGCTCGAGGTGCGTGTACCCGAGTTCGCGGGCGTAGGGCACCAGCGTGTGCGCGAGGTCACGGTAGGACAGGAGGCGACCATCGTCGCCGCGTCGCCATGAGCCCAGATGTACCTCGTACACCGACATGGGCTGGTCGTGCCAGAGGTTCCTGGCGCCGCGCTCCTGCATCCAGTGCTCGTCCTGCC
The DNA here is from genome assembly GCA_050185275.1 of Vicinamibacterales bacterium. Taxonomy (GTDB): domain Bacteria; phylum Acidobacteriota; class Vicinamibacteria; order Vicinamibacterales; family UBA2999; genus JABFRY01. The sequence continues at coordinate 117,522 of JBFWZN010000009.1, forward strand.
ACGGGTAGTCGCCGGTGTCCCACACGATCGAGGCCGTGTGGGGCGGGACCTCGCCCCAGCGTGCGAGCGGATCCGCCTTGTGCAGGAGGTGCCCGCCCGGCGTCCGGACCTCGAACTTGTAGCGCGCGCCGTTGGCCACACCCGGCAGGAACAGTTCCCAGATGCCCGACGGCACGAGCTTGCGCATGGGATGCACGCGACCGTCCCAGCCATTGAAGTCGCCGATGACGCTGACGCGCTGGGCATTGGGCGCCCAGACGGCGAAGTGCACGCCCGGGACGCCGTTGAGCGTGAGGCAGCGGGCACCCAGCTTCTCCCACGCGCGGTAGTGCGTGCCTTCCCCGAGCAAGTACAGGTCGAAGTCGGTGAGGACCCGCCCGAACCGGTACGGATCGTCCACCTCGCGGGGCGGCTGGGCATCGTGCACGCGAAAGCGGTACTCGAACGCCGAGGGCCCTGCTCCAGGGAGGCTCCCGCTCTCCGAGGGCAACGTACCTTCGAACACGCCAGACGGGTGCACCCGAACCATGGGCCGCACCTCCCCGCCTGTGAGCAGATCCACCTGGGCGGCCGCCGGAAAGATGCAGCGGACCACGGTGCCGGCTCGTCCGTCGAGATCCGCGGGATGGCAGCCGAGTACGGCGAAGGGATCGTCGCTCAGGCCGTGAGCCACGGCGAGCAAGGGGGTATCGGACTGCGTGGGGGCACTCATCGGGTGGTCGGATTGTAGCAACTCCCGGATGGTATCCTCTGACATCGGCCGCACCCGGGCCGTGATAACAGGAGGGCGTGTGGCCGACGTGTTCGCGAAGTTTCGCACCAATCAGGGAGAGTTCACCATCCGCCTGTTCGCGCAGGAGGCGCCGCGCACCGTCGAGAACTTCGTCGGGCTCGCCGAGGGCACGCGCGAATGGACCGACCCCCGCACGAACAAGAAGGTGACGACGCCGTACTACGACGGCATCGTGTTCCACCGCGTGATCGACAAGTTCATGATCCAGGGCGGCGACCCGCTCGGGCAGGGCATCGGCGGTCCCGGCTACGAGTTCGAGGACGAGTTCCATCCCTCGCTCCGCCACGATCGTCCGGGCATCCTGTCGATGGCCAATCGCGGTCCCAACACCAACGGGGGCCAGTTCTTCATCACCCTCGTCCCGACCCCGCACCTCGACAACCGGCATACCGTGTTCGGCGAGGTGGTCGAGGGCATGGACGTCGTGCAGGGCATCGGGCGCACGCCTACCGGCCCGCGCGACCGTCCGGTCAACGACATCGTGATCGAGCAGGTCACGATCGAGCGGCGCTGACGCCCGCCATCGAAGAGGCTCCGCCGCGCGGCCCGTGGGCCCGCGGCGGGCCGATTGCGGGCAGGCGGCGCCAGGACGCCGCCCCCAACCAGCACAGTCCCCAGCCCTGGCCGGGCACCGCGCTGCACACCCACGCATCGGGAATCCATCGTGTCGTCGAGCACTTCTGACACGGTCGATGCCACCCGGTGTCCAGGTGTTGCCCCGGAATTCCGCTGACATTCAAGCCAACGTGAACTGGCACGGGTCGTGTTCTGCTGCGGGCTGACACGCCGATGCCAATGGATGAGCTGGACCACCCGCCGCGCGTCCGCGCCACGACGACCACCACGACGCTGCCGACGCCTGCCGCTGACGACGCCAGTCTGATCGCGCCACGGCCCGGCCGCATCCTGGTGGTGGAAGACCGCGACGATGTGCGGCTCGGCATCGAGCAGGTGCTCGAGCTGTACGGCTACCAGGTGGCCGATGCCCGCGATGCCGACACGGCGCTGCGGCAGCTGCAGCACGACCCCGACAGCTTCGCCCTGATCCTGCTGGACCTGGTGCTGCCGGGCTCCCTGGACGGCTGGGCGCTGCGGGACCGCCAGCTGAGCGATCCCCGCATGGCCGCCATCCCGGCGGTGGTGATGACGGCCACCGAACCCGAGCCCGCGGCGCGGGGCCGGCTACGCCCCGATGGATGGCTCGACAAGCCGTTTCGCGTCGCGACGCTGCTCGCGGAGGTCCGGCGATTCGCGATCCCCGATGCCGATGGGGCCCACGTCCCCGCCTGACCAGACAGGCGCCGTGGCCGCCACCACGGACCCCGCCGGTTGCCCGCCGCCGGTTTCTTGCCGGGGCGGCCTTGTAGTAGCGTGTCAGCGGCGTCGGGCGACCGACCCCTCGACCTGGGCCCTGTGCGGGTCGGGCGATTCGGAACCTCCAGCACACAAAGAGGCAGCTCGATGAGACGTTCAACGATGGCGATGGCCGCGGTTGCAGTGGCCGTTCTCCTGGGCGCGCAGGTCGCCGGCCAGAATGCGCCAGCGGCACCGCAGCGCACGATCACCCCTGTCACCGACCAGGACATCCAGAACCCTCCGCCGCAGGACTGGCTGACCTGGCGCCGCACCCTCAGCACCTGGGGATTCAGCCCGCTGGATCAGATCACGCCTGCCAACGTGGGCCAGCTCACGCTGGCCTGGGCGCGTGGCCTGCAGCCGGGGCTCCAGGAAGGCACGCCGCTCGTGCGCGACGGGGTGATGTTCTTCCCCAACCCGCTCGACGTGGTGCAGTCGTTCGACGCCGCCACGGGCGATCTGCGGTGGGAGTACCGGCGCCGCCTGCCGGAGGACCTGAACAAGTACTTCCCCGTGCCCGGCATCAACCGGAACCTGGCGATCTACGGCAATCTCATCATCGACACGAGCGCCGACGACTTCGTCTACGCGCTCGACGCGAACACCGGCCAGCTCGCCTGGGAAACGAAGATTCTCGATTACACGATGGGCGCCCAGCAGACGTCGGGCCCCATCATCGCCAACGGCAAGATCATCTCCGGGCGAGGCTGTGAACCCGAGGGCGGTCCGGACGCGTGCGTCATCACCGCACACGACGCGCGCACGGGTATGGAACTGTGGCGGACCCGGCTGATTCCGGCGCCCGGCGAGCCCGGATTCGACACGTGGGGCGATGTGCCCTTCGCCGAGCGCCGCCACGTGGGCTCGTGGATGGTCCCCAGCTTCGACCCGGAGACCAACCTGATCGTGGTCGGCACCTCGGTGACGTCGCCGGCGCCGAAGTTCATGTTCGGCAGCAACTCGAACGAGTACCTGTACCACAACTCCACGCTGGCCATCGATGCCAACACGGGCCGGATCGTGTGGCACTACCAGCACGTGGTGGATCACTGGGATCTCGACCATCCCTTCGAGCGCATGATCGTGGAGACCGCCGTCGCGCCCAACCGCGCCGAGGTGCAGTGGGTGAACCCGCGCATCCAGCCGGGCGAGCGTCGCAAGGTCATCACGGGCATTCCCGGCAAGACGGGCCTTGTCTACACGCTCGACCTGCGGACGGGCGAGTTCCTGTGGGCCAGGCCCACGGTGCTGCAGACCGTGATCACCAGCATCGACGGCGCGACGGGCAAGGTGACGGTCAACCCCGAGATGCTCTTCACGGCCGCCGGCCAGCAGCGGTTCGTCTGCCCGAACATGAACGGGGGCAAGAACTTCCAGACCGGCGCCTACAGCCCGCTCACCAACACGATGTTCTTCCCGCTGCAGAACACCTGCGCGGAGATGACCGCCACCTCCGACCGCCCGAGCCTCGACTCGCTCTACGCCGTCAGGGCCGAAGCCTCGATCGCGCCCGGCACCGACAACGTGGGCACGATCCAGGCGATCTCGGTCGAGACCGGCGCGACGCTGTGGAAGTACGAGCAGCGCGCGGGCACGGCCTCGATCGTGGCCACGGGGAGCGGCCTGCTGTTCAGCGGCGACGTGAGCGGGCGCTTCCGGGCACTCGACCAGCGCAACGGCCGCGTGCTGTGGGAGACGAACCTCGGGGCGCCCGTGACCGGCTACCCGGTGACCTACATGGCCAACGGCCGCCAGTACGTGGCGGTGAGCACCGGATCCGCGCTGGCCACGGGAGGCGCGGCGCGCCTGACGCCGGAGATTCGGCCCGCCAACGCCAACAACCTGTTCGTGTTCGCGCTGCCCGCCGCGCGGAACTGAGGACGCGGACCGACCGACCCTATCCCGTGCGGCGGCGCGGTCGCCGCACGGGTTTCGAGACCTGGAGCACCAGCAGATGCAGACGCAGCGAATGTGGAATGGGGCGAGAACGGCGGCTGCCGTCGGGTTCGCGGTGGCGGTGGCTCTGAACGCCGCATCCGGACAGGCGCAGGCCACCCGCACGGTATGGGACGGGGTCTACACGACGGCCCAGGCCGAGCGCGGGGCGAAGAACCTCAACGCCTGCACCGTGTGCCACGGCGAGAACCTGCGCGGCGGCGCCGGCGCGCCCGCCATTGCCGGCAACGACTTCCTCTTCGGCTGGAACGGGAAAACCGCCGGCGAGATCTTCACCTACATCAAGCAGGAGATGCCGCCCGGCCAGGCCGGCGCCTTCTCCGACGAGGAGTACGCCGAGATCCTGGCGGCGATGCTCCGCGCCAGCGAGTTCCCCGCCAGCGAGACCGCGGAGCTGACGCCGGCGGACCTGGCCGGCATCACCATCCTGCGCGAGAAGCCCTGAGCCCGGCCGCGCGCGACTGGCGCCGGTCCCGTGTGCGCGTCGGCGTCGGGCGCCGGCCTGGTCCGACTTGTGCGCGACGTGACGGCGTCAGTCTGGAAAACGATGCGCAAGGGGGTCGCCGAATTCCCTGAGCGTCGTTTTCCCACGTCGTCGCGCCGGAGGACCAGGCCGGCGCGCGACGCCGACGCGCACACGGCTTCAGCGGCAGCTCTCGATCTGGTCGAACAGGCGTCGTGACAGGTCGATCTCCTGCGCGCGCAGGCGGTGCACCTGGTTCTTTTCCACCGTGAAGCGCACGCGGTAGCCCCGCTGCCGCATCTGCTCGGCCTCGCGCTCCATCGCTCCAGACCAGCCCGGATCCCGGTCGCCCACGTGCATGAAGATGCAGAACGGCTGCAGGGCCGCCATGCGCGTCATGTCCGCTCCGTCGAGCAGCCCCGGGTATCCGGTGACGCTCACGAAGTACTGCGGATGGCGGGCGGCGATGTGGAAGGCGCTCAGCCCGCCGTTGGAGTGCCCGGCCACGTGGAGCTTGCCGCCCTGCACCTTGTAATCGCGGAGGATCTGGTCGAGGAAGGCCGGGAAGATGCGGTCGGCGCCCTGGAAGAAGAGGCTCCCGTCCGGAGTCCCCGGGCTGATGACGATGTAGCCGCGTCGTTCCGCCTCGGCCCGCCAGTCGGCGTCGATCGTGCGGCCCGCCATCTGGAACGTCTGCGGCCCGCCCGTGAAGACGAGCACGGCCGGATACGTGCGCGACGGCTGGTAGCCGTCGGGGAGCAGCACGTGGTACTGCACCGTGGTGCCGCCGAATGTCCCCGTCTTCTGCACTACCTCGGCGCCCGACGAGGCCGGCAGGGCCACGCCCACCGCCAGCAGTACCAGCACCGTCCGCACCTGCCACCGTGTCCACATACCCGTCACGCCGTTCCTCCCTCCGCCTCGAACCGGACGCCTGTCGTCGAGGCCGCCGCAGCAGCGTACACGCGCCCAACTCCCCTGTCGACAGGCCGACGCCGGTGGTCGGAAGTCAGCCCGACGGTCCGGAGTCCCACTAAAGTCGCCTCATGAGGAGACATGTAATTGGGCCTGGCCTGGATAGGTACACGAAACGCGCGATTTCTCTCAGGGAGTATGGGAGAATCCGGTGTTCCCACGAATGAAGCTCGGCCGGCATCCATCTTGCCTCCACTAATGACCGAGACAAGGGATTTCGTTTTCGTAATCGGAGGACGTGACGTGATGGCAGCGTGGAAAAACGGCGCGAAGCGGCTGGCGGGAGCGGCTCTGGCACTTGGGGTCCTTCTGGGGCTGCCCGCTGCGGCATCTGCCGGTGTGCTGACTTATACCCCGTCCCCAGCGGACATGTACGACCTGGATCATCACTACACCTACACGTGGAAGATCAGCAACATCAACGTGCCGGTGGGTGAGCAGATCCTCGGGGCGTCACTCACCTTCACGAAGCTGTACAACTGGGACACCAATCCCAACATGCTGTTCATCCACCTGCTCGACAACGCCAAGCAGTCGGGCGTGCGGTCGTACCAGGATGCGCCGCTCAATCAGTCGCCGGTCACGACCATCAGCGACGAGTTCACCGAGAGCCACGTGGGCGACAGCAGCTGGCTCGTGAACGCCGGCACGGCCGACACGTTCCTGACCTCCCGCTCCTTCGCCGCGCTCGGCGGGAACCCGGTGCTGGCGCCGGGACAGGCCAATCCGCCCGGATGGAGTTTCGTGGCCGACGGCACCCGCAGCGGCAAGCAGCTCTACACCTACACCTACACGTTCACCGACGCGCAGGAGTCGGCGCTGGCCACCTACATCGGGAACAGCGCGGGCAAGAACATCGCCATCGGCCTCGACCCCGACTGCCACTTCTACAACGACGGCATCAAGCTGACGATCATCACCGGGGCGCCCCCCGTGCCGGAGCCGGCGCTCCTGCTGCTGCTCGGGGTTGGCGGCGCGCTCATCGCCCGTCGGCGCTACGCCCGGGCCCAGGCCTAGGGTCTGAACCCGGCGGCCCAGGGCCGCTGATGCTCACCGGGAACACCTGTCGCAAACGCGCGCCCCAGAACAGGGCGCGCGTTTTGCTTCTTGGTATCGTGTGAACCGGACCATGAAAACACCTGCCATCCTGCTCCGTGCCGTGCTCGTCTGTGCACTCCTGGCCGGGTGCAGCGGAGACGCGGTCACCCGGGCGGCCGCATATCTCGAGAGCGGGGACGCCCACTTCCGTGAGGGGCGCCTGAGCGAGGCGGCCATCGAATACCGGAACGCGGTAGAACTCGACCCTGCCAATGGCGACGCGCACCTGCGGCTGGCCGAGGCGTACGTGGCAGCGGGCCGGATGCGAAACGCCTTTCCCGAGTACATCCAGGCGGCCGACATCCTGATCGAGGACACCGAACTCCAGATCAAGGCGGGCAACCTGCTGCTGAACGGCGGCCTGTTCAAGGAAGCGCAGGACCGTGCCCGCGTCGTCCTCCAGCGTGACGCGCAGGACGTGGAGGGCCTGCTGCTCCTCGGCAACGCCCTCGCGGGCCTCAAGAACCTGGAGGACGCCGTCAACGTCCTCGAGCGCGCCGCCGAGATCGACCCGGGGCGGTCGTCCACGCTCACCAACCTCGGGGTGTTCCGGCTGGCGCAGGAGAACACGCAGGGTGCGGAGGAGGCCTTCCGCCAGGCCTTCGACGCCGGCGGCGGGTCGCCGGATACGGCGGTCGGCCTGGGCAACTTCTATCGCGCGGTGGGCCGGCACGAGGACGCCGAGCGGGTGCTCCGCGAGGCCCTGACGCGCGAACCGCGGAACGCGCGGGTGAACGACGCACTGGCTGCCCTCTACGTGGACGCCGGGCGCCCCGCCGAAGCCGAGCCACACCTGAAGACGCTGGTGGACCTGGCGGCCGACTCGGGGCCCCGCTACGCGCTCGGGAACTACTACACGACCGTGGAGCGTCTCGATGACGCGGTGGCCACGTTCGAGGCCCTGGCCCGGGAGCCTGCCGAGTACGCCAAGGCCACGGGACGCATCGCCCTGATCGAACACGCGCGCGGCAACCGGACTCGTGCCCTCACGCTCATCGACGACGTGCTGTCGCGCGAGAACGCCAACGCCGAGGCGTTGTCCATCAAGGCACGCCTGGAGCTGGCGGGCGGCAACGTCACCAATGCCCGCTCGACCGTGAACGATGCGCTCAGGGCCGACCCCAACTTCGTCAACGCCCATGTCGTCTCGGCGCGCGTCTTCCTGGCGGAACGCAACATCGAGGATGCCAGGCGCGCGTACCTGTCGGCGCTGCAGCTCGACCAGACGTCGCTCAGCGCGCTGCTCGAACTCGCCGACCTGCACATCCGCCTCGGCGAGGCCGAGTCCGCCATCCAGCGCGCGACCGAAGCCGTACGGGCGCACAGCGACAGCCTGGGGGCGCACCTCACCCTCGTTCGGGCCCTGACGCTGCGGCTCGAGGACCACCCACGCGCCAAGCAGGCCATCGAGGTGCTCCTGGCGGAGTACCCCAGGGAACCCGCCGTGCACGCGGCCGCCGGCTCCGTGTATCTCGACGAACGGGACCTGGCGGCAGCGGCGCGATCGTTCGAAGCGGCGCTGGCCATCGATCCGCAGTCGTTCGAGGCGCTGGCCGGCCTGGTGTCGATCGACATGACCGCGCGACGCTTCGCGGCGGCAGCCGCCAGGCTGGATGCCGCCGTGCAGCGGACCCCGCGGTCGGTCGAACCGCTCCTGCTGGCGGCGACGGTCTACTCGGCCAGCGGCGACACCGCCAAGGAGGAAGACGCCCTCCGGCGCGCCATGGCGCTCGCGCCTGACGAGCCCGCCGCCTACGCGCGCCTGGCGCAGTTGTACATGTCCCAGAACCGGCTGCCCGAGGCGACACGCCACTTCGCCGAACTGGCCCGTGTGGAACCCCGCTCGGTGGCCGCACCGACGATGCTCGGCGTGCTGGCCTACGCCCAGAACGACACGGCCGAAGCCAGGCGGTGGTGGGAGACCGCCCTCGCGGCCAACCCGCGTGCCGCGGCCGCCGCCAACAACCTGGCCTGGCTGCACGCCGAGTCGGGCGAGAGCCTCGACGTGGCCCTGTCACTGGCCGAGACCGCGAAATCGCAACTGCCCGACGAGGTGGAGATCGACGACACCATCGGCTGGATCTACGTGAAGCAGGGGCTGGCCGCCAAGGCGCTCCCGTATCTGGAACTGGCCCTCGACAAGCAGCCCGACAACGTGATGTTCCAGTTCCACGCGGGGATGGCCTACGCGCAACTGGGCGAGGACAGCCGCGCACGACGGGCCCTCGAGAAAGCCCTCGCGCTCAACCCCACGTTCCCCGGTGCGCAGGAGGCTCGGACGACCCTCGGCACGCTCGTCTTCTAGGCGAGTCGTCCGGGCGCGTCGTCCACGCGCGACCTGCGGGCATCGGCCCTCCAGGCAGGACGTGAGGAGCGGGCCGTCAGGGCACGGCCCTTCCGGCACGGCTTCTGGGCGCTCCGCGGCTCGTCGTACACTCAGGCGTGGCGCGGCGCGCACGGTCCCCGAGACGCTCGGAAGCGACACCAACCGGGGGGGCGACATCGCCGCCCGCGACCTCCACGTGGGCGCGCATTGGCCCGGTCATCGTCCTCGTGGTGGCCACCGTCCTCTATGCGAGTACCCTCGACGTCCCATTCCACTTCGACGACGCGGACGCCGTCGTCGGCAACACGTCGATCCGCACGCTGTCGGGTGCGCTGACGCCACCGGCCCGTGGCGAGCCCGTCGCGGGACGGCCCCTGGTGAACCTCTCCTTCGCCCTCAACTACGCCGCTGGCGGCCTCGCGGTGGAGGGCTACCACGCCGTCAATCTCGCGCTGCACGTGGCGTGTGCGCTCGTGATGCTGGCTCTGGTGCGGCGCACGCTCGACCGCCAGGCGGTTCGGGACGCGACGCCTCTGGCCGTGGCGGTCGTGCTGCTCTGGACGGTGCACCCGCTGGCCAGCGAGACGGTCACCTACGTCTCCCAGCGCACCGAGTCGATGATGGCGCTCTGCTACCTGCTCACCCTCTACGCCTTCGCGCGGGGATGGGCCGTCGCGGCGATCGTCGCCTGCGCCGCGGGCATGGCCTGCAAGGAGACGATGGTGACGGCTCCGGTCATGGTGTTCCTGTACGACCGCACCTTCGTGGCCGGTTCCTTCAGCGAGGCCCTGCGCGCCCGCCGGGGCTTCTACGCCGCGCTGGCCGGCACGTGGATCGTGCTGGTCGCGCTCATCTGGTCTGGCCCGCGCTGGGAGTCGGCGGGCTTTGCGAGCGGCGTGTCGCCGTGGACGTACCTCCTCAATCAAGCGGTGATGCTGGTCGAATACCTGCAGCGCGCCCTCTGGCCCACCGGGCTGGTCTTCGACTACGGCGAGCCCCTGCCCGTCGGGCTCGGCGACGTGTGGCTTCAGGCGACGGTCGTCCTGCTGCTGCTGGTGGCCACGGTGGTGGCGCTCGTGCGCCGGCCCGTCCTGGGCTGGCTGGGCGCGTGGTTCTTCGTGCTGCTGGCGCCCACGTCGAGCATCGTGCCCATCGCAACCGAGGTGGGCGCCGAGCGGCGGATGTACCTGTCGCTCGCGGCCGTCGTCGCGCTGGCGGTGTTCGGCGCGCGCACGTTCTGGACCCGCCTGTCGGGCGGCAGCCACACGGGGGCGACGCGGGTCGCGGCCACCATCGCACTCTGCGCCTGCACGGTGGGACTGTCGTCCGCCACCCTCACCCGGACCGCCGAGTATGCCGACGAGCAGACGCTGTGGCAGACAGTGCTGGACCGGTGGCCCAGTGCGCGGGCGCACCGCAACATGGCCACGGCCCTCAAGCGCGCCGGGCGGGACGCGGATGCCCTGCCGCACCTCCGGGCCGCCACGGTGGATCATCCCGAGGCGCGCTTCGCGCTGGGCTACGAACTGGTGGAACAGGGGCAGTTGGCAGAGGGCGTGGTCGAACTCGAGCGCTACCTGCGGGACTACCCGCGCAGCGCGGAAGCCGTCACGGCGCACGCCCTGGCGGCGGGCGCCCTCGTGCGCCTGGAGCGCGTGGAAGAGGCCGCCGGGCACTTTGCCCGCGTGACGGCCCTGGCACCCGGGGACGGCCAGGCGTGGCTCTCGTACGGGACGGCCCTCGCCGAACTCGGTCGCCTGTCAGAGGCGGAGGATGCGCTGCGGCGGGCGGTCGCCCTGCAGCAGAGCAGCGCCGGACCGTCGATGATGCTGGGCCTCGTCCTCGAGGGACAGGGCCGGCTGGCTGAGGCCGTCGCCTCGCTCGAGCGAGCGGCCGCGATCGACCCCACCGACGCGGAGACACGGGCCCACCTGGCCCGCGTGCGGTCGGCCCTGCCGTCCCGCTGAACACGGGAGCACGCAGCCGGCGGCCGCCCGCTACAATAGCGCCGTGCGCCTTCACCTCTTCTCACGCTCGAGCCACCGCCCCGCCCGGCGTCACGCGCTCGCTGCCCTGCTCACCGTGCTGCTACCCGCCAGCCTGCTGCTGGGCGCCTGTGCAGGCCCGCTCGAGGTGGCCACCATCCAGGTGGGCCGCTCCATCAACAGCGACGGCAGCGTGGCGGATCACACCACGCGGTTCACACCGCGCGACACGGTGCACGTGTCGGTGCTCACGACCGCCGCGGGCTCTGGCGACATCACGGTGCGCTGGATGCGTGGGGGCAGCGTCCTCAGCGAGGCGACCAAAGCGGTGTCGTACCGTGGCGCGGCGGCCACCGAGTTCCGCCTGCAGAGCACGGCAGGCTTTCCGCTGGGCGACTACAGCGTGGAGATCATCGTGGACGGCACATCTATCGGCACACGGAACTTCCGCGTCGTACCCTCCTGACCCCGCACACCGAGGCGCCGGTCGGCACTGCCGTACCACCCGCCTGGGGCCGACGTCCCGACGCGCGGCGGGTTTGCCCGGAGGCGGCGGGTTGATGAAAACGTGACTTGCACGTGAGCGAAAATACGGCGAATATACCGCTCGCCTTGTCTGTCGGCGCGCCGGTTCGTCGCGGCGCGCGCCCGACGCCTGCGTCTCACCGTTCACGGAGGTTCGTCATGTCACTCGCACAACAGGCACTCGCCGAACTCGATTCCGCTCAGGAGTACTTCAACCGCTCCACACGCAACCTGACCGAGGCCCAGTCGGGACTCGCGCCCGCCGAGGGCATGATGACCGCGGCACAGCAGGTGGCCCATGCCGCGCAGACCATCGACTGGTTCGTCGAAGGCGCCTTCCGGCCGGAGGGCTTCGATACGAACTGGGAGGAGCACGCCAAGGCGTTGCAGGCAGTGACGTCGCTGGCCGACGCGCGCGCATGGTTCGATCGGTCGGTGGCGGCGGCCAAGCGAACCCTGGCGGACAAGTCCGATGGCGACCTGCTGGCACCGCTCCCCCCGGGCCCGATCATGGGCGGGGCGCCGCGCCTGGCCATCGTCGGCGCCATCACGGATCACACGGCGCACCACCGGGGCGCGCTCACCGTGTACGCGCGGACGGCCGGCCTGGTGCCGCCGATGCCCTACATGGACATGTAGGTCCGTGCCCGGCCGGGCAGGGCCACAGCGCGGCGTCGGACGGAGCGGTGGTGCGCCGGACAGCGCAGCGTCGCACTGATCGGCGCTGCGCCGGGCGGTGGCTGCGCATGGCGGACCCGGCGGGACCGCCGTGCGCAGCGGGCGGCCTAGCGACGGTGCGCGCGGGCGAACGTCAGCGCGAACTCGCGCATGCGCGGATTGGTCTGCCCGAGCGCCTCGGCCTCGGCCACGGCGCGGGCTTCGTCCCAGTGGTCCACCGCCACGCGCTTGATGAGCCACATCGTCGCCGCGCGGTTCCCGCCGGCGCAGTGGACGAAGGCCGGCTCGGCGCCTGGCGAGGTGATGGCGTCGAGGAACTGCGCCGCCGCCCGCTCGTCGGGCGAACCGTCGAACGGCACGTGGTAGTAACGCAGGCCGGCGGCCTTGGCCGCAGCCTCCTCGCGCTCCACCTCGGCGCCAGGCTCGGATGCCAGCCGCAGATTGACGATCGAGACGAAGCCCATCTTCCGGATCTCGGGCACCACCGTCGCCGTGATCGCACCGGCACAGGCGATCGTGGTTTCGATCCGCCGCAGATTGGTGATGCCGGCCACCTGTTCGGTGGACACCTGCTGGGCGCCGGCCACGGCCGGACCAAGGACGAGGATGCCGAGCAGCGCCGACAGCGTGAACATGCGTGAACCCATTCCTGCCTCCTGAGCGCGGCCATCACGGCGCGCCGCCGATATTCTACGTCCGGCCCCCCCTGCGCCTCTGAGCCGGGCGGCCACCCTGTTGACTTGGGCGCGTCGTGACGATAAGAAAGGGGGGTCGTTTTCCCACGCGGGGTGACATCACGATGAAGCGCTTCTCCCTCCTGCTCTCGTGCATCGCACTGGTCTGTGGAACGGTCGCCGAAGTCCGCGCGGCGGAAGAGGCGGACGTGCGCGACTACTTCCGCGCACGCCTCGATTCGGATATGGCCGCGGTGAAGGTGTACCGGCCGGAATATCCCTTCTGGCAATACGTCTTCACGATCCCGGACGGCAACATCATCTTCGGCAGCGCGCGCGACGGCCGCCTGCTGGCGGTGTTCCCCACGAGCGGCGACTGGGTCCGTGACGGCCGCTGGGAAGACCGGGCGCTGGCAGGGACGCTGGCGGGCCTGACGCTGCCGCGGCGGCTCGACGACCGGCGCGACCAGGTGGTGAAACTCCTGGAGCCGTCCATCGGGCCCCTCGTCCACAATCCGGCCCGCGGCCGCTTCCTCATGCCCAACGCGGCACGGTACGGCACGTTCCTGTCGGAGTGGGGCACCATCTACGAGCGGTTCGGTGTGCCCTCCGAGATCGGCCTGGCGCAGGCGATCCTCGAATCGGGTCTCGACGGGCGCGCCAGGTCCAGCGCGCGGGCTCTCGGGTTCTGCCAGTTCCTCAGCCGCAACTGGGACTACCTCAATCGTCTGACCCCGAACGTGATCGAGGCGTTCAACCAGACGACGCAGGCCCCCTACTGCGCCGCCTACCTCTCGGTGCTGGCCACGATGTACGGCAGCTACATCCCTGCGCTGTCCGAGCACCACGCCGGCGGCGTCAACGTGGGGCGGGCCGTGATCAACGGCGAACGGCTGGGCGGCAGCAGCATCCGCGACCAGTACCTGCTCGGGTCGGCCTTCGCGGTCAACCTGCGGAGCATCTCGATTCCGCGCTACAAGGACCTCTTCCGGACCTACGGCGTGCGCTCGTTCCGCTACGCGGAGATGGTGTTCGGCAACACGGTGAACGTCCAGCGGCTCATCGAGGAGCATCCCCAGCAGCAGGTGTTCGCGATGCGGACGCCGCGGAGCGTCACGCTGGCCGAGGTCACGCGTGCCACGAAGCTGTCGGCCGACGAGGTGCGCCGCTTCAACCCGGCGCTCCAGTCCCGCGTGCCCGCCACGGCCAATCTGTACCTGCCGTCTCCGGTGAGGGCCTTCGGCGAGGACGTCACGTTCTGGCATCGCCCGCCGAATGCCGCGTTCCTGACGGCGCTCGACGACTTCCTGCATCTGGAGCCCGGCGTCCAGCTGTGGCACGACGCCGCCTTCGAGCCCACGCTGCGTGAGTTCCGGGACCGCTTCGCGAATACCGGCATCGAGGAGGGCACGGTGATGGCCGCCACGCTGTCGTATGTGATCAGCGACCTGCGCACCAGCCGTCGGGCCGCCATCCTCGAGGACTTCCGGACCAACGGCAATATCCTGCAGCTGTTCCAGCGCGGGGTCGAAGAGCTGCAGTCCACGCTGGCCGGCGACTAGACGCGCCGCCACCGACCCGCGCCGGCCTTCGACCGGCGCGGCGTCTGCTCATCGCCCTTCTCGTCCCCCTTCTCATCGCCATCTCATCCCCGCCTGCTATTACTGCCGGATGCGGATCCCCGGCTTCCGGGTGCCCGGCCTCGCGCCGGCCCTGCGTCCCGTCCTGACCGTCCTGTTCTGTCTCGTCCTCATCCCTGCCGCGCCGGCGGCCGGCCAGCAGATGCCCTTCACCCTGGGCGACGCGCTGGCGCGGGCCAGGGATACCTCGCCCGAGGGTGCCGCCGCCGACGCGCGCGTCGAGGCGGCCCAACGGGCCCTGGACGTGTCCGGCCGCCTGCTCAACCCCGTGGCCGAGTTCCGGTGGGAGAACTGGGGATCGCTCGCGCCCGCTCCGGGCCTGCCGCCTGACGTCTTCGCCACGCTCACGCAGACCGTGGAACTGGGCGGCAAGCGGGCACTGCGCCGCGACACGGCCGCGGCCGGTCTCGGCATCGCCCGGGCGGGGGCCTCGGTGGCGCGTTCCCTGCTCGCGCTCGACATCACGCGCGCTTACATGGAGGCCCTCCGGGCGCGCGAGCGCCAGGGCCTGCTCGCCACGCGGGCGGACGAGCTGGGCGAGCTGGTCCGCGTACTGGCGAGTCGCGTGGCGGCGGGCACCACGGCGGAGGCCGATCTGCTGAAGATGCGGACCGAGCAGGCGCGGGCAGGTGCCGACGTGGTGCGGGCCCGGCTCGCGGCCACGCGGGCGCTCGCCACCCTTACCGCCCGCCTGGACGTGGACACCACACTCGACGCGCTGGCACGTCCGGCCGTCCCCCTGCCCGCGTCAACCGACGTGCGCGAGGCCCTCGAGCGGCGGGCGGATGTCGTGGCGGCCGGTCAGGCCATCGACAGCGCGCGCCTGGCCGTCCGGGTCGAGGACGCGCGGCGCATCCCCGATGTGGCCGTCAACGCGGGGCTGAAGCGGACTGCCGGCTTCAACTCGGGTGTCGTGGCCGTCACCATGCCCATCCCGGTGTTCGAGCGGAACCGCAGCGCCCGCATCCTGGCGCAAGGGCAGCTCCTGGCCGCCGAGCGCGACCGCGACGCCGTGGCGCGCCGGGCCATGGCCGACATCACGGCCACCCGCATGGCCGCCACCGAGCTGGCCTCCCGCGCACGCGAGGTGCAGACCACGCTGGTCGAGCCGGCGCGAGGGGCCCTCGACGCCGCACGCAGCGCCTTTGCGTCAGGCGCGCTCGACGTGCTCCGCGTCCTCGACGCGGAGCGCGTCTACACCGACGCCATGCTCATCGCCCTCGACCTGGATATCGACGCCGCCGTCAGCGCCATCGAGGCGCGCCTGGCGGCTGGAGAGGCTCCCCTGCCATGAGGCTTCAGACACAGTCCCTGACCGCGGCGGTGGCCGCGGCCTCCCTGCTGCTCGTCGCGTGCGGCGCGCCCGCAGACACGTCCGAGCCGGCTGACGCGCCTGCGGCGACCACGAGCGGCACCGTCCCGCTGTCGGAGGACGACCTGGACGCCGCGGGCATCCGGACGGCGCCCGCCCGGCTCGTCGAGCGGGCCGACGCACTGCTGGCATCGGGCACCGTGGCCCTGGATGAACGCCGGACGGCCCGCGTCGGCTCGCTCGTGGAAGGCGTCGTCGAGACGCTCCCCGTGCAGCTGGGCGACCAGGTGGCGCAGGGCGCACTGCTGGCGATGCTGCACAGCCATGTCGTGCACGACGCCTGGGCCATGTATTTCACGGCGCAGGCCAACCGGCGACGGCTCGACACGGAGCTCGCCTATGCGGAGACGGCCGAGTCCCGTGCCGCGCGACTGGTGGAAGACCGCGCGCTCTCCGTGCAGGAGCTCGAGCGGGCCCGAGCCGATCTCAACGCCGTGCGCCAGCAGGTGGCGGCCGCCGACGCCGAGATCGTGCGGAGCCGGCAGGAGCTGCACCACTACGGCATCGAGCCGCGACCCGACTCCGACCCCGAGAAGGAGGACAGCGTGCCCGTCGTCGCGCCGATCGGCGGCGTCGTCATCGAACGCCCGGTGACCCAGGGCACGGCGGTCACACCCGGCACGCCCCTCGTGATCCTGTCCGATCTGACGCGGGTCTGGGTGCTGGCCGAGATCGACGAGACGCTGCTCGGGCGTGTCGCCACCGGCACGACCGTCACCGTACGGAGCGCTGCCTATCCCGGTGAGACCTTCGAGGGTCGGCTCGCCGCCATCGGCGACCTGGTGAACCCGCAGACACGCCGGGTGTCCCTTCGCGTCGAGGTCGCCAACCCGGACCGCCGCCTCAAGCCGCAGATGTTCGTGTCGGCCGAGGTGCCGGCCAGCGCGCCGCGGCCCGTGCTGGTCGTCCCCACGCGGGCGGTCCAGGCCATGGAGGGCGAGACGGTCGTGTTCGTCCGCTCCGCTGCGGGCACGTTCACGCGGCGGGCGGTCGCCACCGGCACCGAGCGCGACGACGAGATCGAGATCGTGCGCGGGCTGGAGGAGGGCGATGTCGTGGCCACGGCGGGCGCGTTCCTGCTCAAGTCCGAACTGCTCGCGCCCGCGGGCGAGGAGCCATAGTCCATGGGTCTGGTGGAACGCTTCGTCTACGCCACGCTCGGTCAGCGGGTCTTCGTCCTGCTGTGCCTGGCCGCACTCGTCGTGACCGGCGTCGTGGCCTTTCGCGACCTGCCGATCGAGGCGTTTCCCGACCTGACCAACAATCAGGTGGTCGTCATCACCGAGGCCCCGAGCCTGGCGGCGCCCGAGGTGGAACAGCGTGTCTCCTACCCGATCGAGACGGCGCTGATGGGCGTGCCCGACGCCGAGGAGGTGCGGTCCATCTCGAAGTTCGGGCTCTCCATCGTCACCGTGGTATTCGACGACGCGGTGCCCATCTACCTGGCGCGTCAGCTCGTCACCGAGCGGATGGTGGATGTGCGGAGCCGGCTGCCCCAGGGGCTCGAGCCCGTCCTCGGCCCCGTGGCCACGGCCTTCGGCGAGATCTACCAGTACGTCGTCACCGGTGACGGCGTAGATGCGATGACGGCCAAGACCCTGCACGACTGGGACGTCCGGACGCGGCTGCGATCGGTGCCCGGCGTCAGCGAGGTCAACTCCTGGGGCGGCCTCACGAAGCAGTTCCAGGTCGTGGTCGATCCTCCGGCCCTCGAGAAGTACGGACTGGCGCTCGGTGACGTGCTCCAGGCGGTAGCCGACAACAACCAGTCGTTCAGCGGCGGCTTCATCGAGCACCGGGACGAGCGCTACACGGTGCGCGGCGTGGGCCTGGTGACCGGCATCGACGACCTGGAGCGCGTGGTCCTGACGTCGCACCAGGGCGTGCCCGTGCTGCTGCGTGACGTGGCGCGCATCGAGGTGGCCCCCATGCTCCGCAACGGGGCGGTGACCCGCAACGGGCAGGGCGAGGTGGTCGGCGGCATGGTGATCATGCTGAAGGGCGAGAACGCGCGCGAGCTTTCCACGCGCGTGAAGGCCCGGATGGCCGAGGTGCTGGCGAGCCTGCCGGCCGGGCTCCGCATCGAACCCTTCTACGATCAGAGCGAGGTCATCGACCGGACCTCGGCCACGGTCAGGAACAACCTCATCGAGGGATGCCTGCTGGTCGTCGCGGTGCTGTTCTTCTTCCTGCGCGACGTGCGGGCCGCCCTCATCGTGGCCGCCGTCATCCCGTTGTCGATGCTCGTGGGCTTCATCGGCATGCGGATCTTCGGCGTGTCGGCGAACCTGATGTCGCTCGGGGCCATCGACTTCGGCCTCATCGTGGACGGCGCGGTCGTCATGATGGAGAACTTCGTGCGGCGGCGGACCCTGGCCGGACCCGGCCTGACGGACGGCTCGCCGGCCGAGCAGGGGGCGCGCCGCCTGGCGCTGTTCCGCGGCGCCGCCACGGAGGTGGCCCGGCCCGTCCTCTTCGGCGTGCTCATCATCATCGCCGTGTACCTGCCGATCTTCACGCTCGAGGGCCTGGAAGGAAAGATGTTCCGCCCGATGGCCATCACCGTGTGCTCGGCGCTCTTCGGCTCGCTCCTGCTGTCGTTGACGGGCGTGCCGGTGGTGGCGTCGTACCTCCTGAAGCTCGACGGACACCACCAGGAGGAGCCCTGGTTCGCCCGCCTGCGGGCGCGGTACACGCGGCACCTCGAGCAGCAGCTGCACCATCCGCTCCGGACGATCGCCGTCGCCCTGCTGCTGGTGGCCGTGGCCCTCGGGTCGATCCCGTTCCTGGGCACGGAGTTCATGCCCCGCCTGGACGAGGGCTCCATCCTCATCGAGACGCGCAAGCTGCCATCGGTGTCGCTCGAGGAGTCGGTGGCCATCTCCACCCGCGTCGAGCAGATCGTGCTGCGCGAGTTCCCCGAGGTCTCCCAGATCGTCACCAAGCTGGGACGGCCGGACCTGGCCACCGAAGCGATGGGCATCTACCAGGGTGACGTCTACGTGCTCCTGCACCCGGAAGACGCGTGGCAGACGGGCCGCACGAAGGCAGGTCTCGTGGATGCGATCGCGGCCTCGCTCTCGCACCTGCCGGGCGTGTCGGTCAACTTCACCCAGCCGATGGCCATGCGGCTGGACGAAGTGGTGTCGGGCATCAAGGCCGACGTGGCCGTGAAGGTGTTCGGTCCCGAAGCCGACGTCCTCGAGCGTCTCGGCGGGCAGATCTTCCGCGTGATCGAACAGGTACAAGGCGCCGCGGATGCGCAGGTCGAGGTCCTGTCGGGGGCGGCGCAGCTCGAGATCCAGATCGACCGTGACGCCATCGCGCGCTACGGCCTGCACGTCGCGGAGGTGCAGGACGTCGTGGAGGCGGCGATCGGCGGCCGGCAGACCACCGAGCTGCTCGACGGCCAGCGCCGCTTCCCCGTCGTGGTGCGCCTGCCGGCGGAGGTCCGCCGCGACGCCGACACCATCGGTGCCCTGGTGGTGACGGCCCCGGGGGGCGAGCGCATCCCCCTGCGCCGGCTCGCCGACATCAGGCTGGCGTCCACGCCGGAGACGGTGAACCACGAGAACGCGCAGCGGCGGCTGGTGGTGCAGACCAACGTACGCGGACGCGACGTCGGGAGCTTCGTCGCGGAGGCGCAGCGCCAGATCGAGGCCGCCGTCACCATTCCCGCCGGCTACTACATCACCTGGGGCGGGCAGTTCGAGAACCAGCAGCGCGCCACGGCCAGGCTGGCCGTGGTGGTGCCGCTCTCGCTCGCCATCATCTTCGTCCTGCTGATGGCAACGTTCGGCCGCGTCCGGTGGGCGCTGCTCATCCTCGTCAACGTGCCGTTCGCCGCGGTGGGCGGCATTGCGGCGCTGTGGCTCCGCGGGCTCACCCTCAACCTGTCGGCCTCGGTGGGCTTCATCGCCCTGTTCGGCGTGGCGGTGCTCAACGGCGTGGTGATGCTCGCCGCCATCAGGGCCCTGCGCGAGGAGGAGGGGCTGGGGTTGCGACAGGCCACGCTCACGGGCGCGGCCTCGAGGCTCAAGCCGGTGCTCATGACGGCGATGGTGGCGGCCATCGGCTTCATGCCGATGGCGCTCTCCCGCAGTGCCGGGTCGGAGGTGCAGCGTCCCCTGGCCAGCGTGGTCATCGGCGGCATCGTCACCTCCACGCTGCTCACGCTCATCGTGCTGCCCACGCTGTACGACATGATGGAGCGGTGGGTGGCCCGGCGGGAGGGTCGCGTCACCGGAGCCTGACACGATGCGTATCCTGGTGGTCGAGGACGACCCGGCAATCAGCCGGTTCGTGGTCAGCGGCCTCACCGAAGAGCGTCACCTGGTCGACCTCGTCGCCGACGGGGCGTCGGCGCTCGCCATGGTGGCCGCCGAGGAATACGATGCCGTCGTGCTCGACCTCATGCTGCCAGACCTGGACGGCTTCAAGGTCTGCAGCCAGATGCGGGCGGCCGGGCTCGACACGCCCGTCATCATGGTCACCGCCCGCGACGCGGTGAGCGACCGGATCGCGGGCCTGGACTGCGGGGCCGACGACTACCTCGTCAAGCCGTTCGCCTTCGAGGAACTCCTCGCCAGGCTGCGTGCCCTCGACCGCCGGGGACGCACCCGGCACCTTTCCGGCCTGCTGGTGTACGGCCCGATCACGATCGATCCCAGGGCCCACACGGTGCGGGTGGCCGGCTCCCCGGTGAGCCTCACCGCCACCGAGTACCGGCTGCTCGAGTGCCTTGTGCGCCGGGCCGAGGCCGTGGTCACCCGGGATCAGCTGGCGCAGCACGTGTGGGGCGGTGAGTACGATCCCCTGTCCAACAACGCCGACGTCTACGTGGGGTACGTGAGGCGCAAGCTGCAGGCGGCGACACCGGAGCCCCTCATCCAGACGGTGCGGGGCCTGGGCTACATGCTGCGGCAGGGCCGGCCCGCATGAGTCTGCTCATCCCGTTCACCACGTTCCGGGCCCGCCTCACGTTTCGCTGGACGCTCGCCGTGGGGCTGCTGCTGGGGATCGCCAACATCGCGGTCTACACGGGCGCCCATCTCTACCTGCACCGGTGGATGGACAGCAACGTGCGCACGGTGGCCGCCACCGAGGCCGCCTCGTCCACCGACGGCATGAGCGGCGTGCACCTCCACGAGGAGCCCTTCGCGCAACTCGGCACGGGCGGCTTCACCGAGAAGCTGGTGCAGATCTTCGACGGCGACGGTGACCTCCTGCTGCAGTCCACGGCGCTGGCCGGCCTGGCGCCGGTGGTGCCCCTCGACGCGGTGCGGGCCGCCCTGTCGGGCGACGCGCCGCTGCTCAGCACCACCGTGGAGGGACGGCCCGTGCGCATGGCGGTACTCACCGCCACCCGCGGGGCACAGCGCTACGCGGTGGCGGTGGGCCTGTTCGCCGACGACATCGAGCAGGGGCTCTCCATGCTGGCGTGGCTGCTCGGGAGCGTCTGGCTGGTGGGCCTCGCGGCCACGGGCGCCATCGGCTATGCGCTCGCGTCCCGCGCGCTGGCCCCGGTGGCGCGGATCACGGAGCGGGCCGCGTGGATCGCGCAAGGCAACTTCGACGCCCGTCTCGACGCGCCCATCCAGAACGACGAGGTGGGACGCATGAGCGTGCTCCTCAATTCGATGCTCGACCGGCTGCGTGCCGCGGTGGCGGCAAACCAGCGGTTCGCCGCCGATGCCTCGCACGAGTTGCGGGGACCGCTCACCGCGATGGCCGGCGAGGTGGACGTCGCCCTGCGTCATCCACGGTCCGCCGAGGGCTACGCCGACACGCTCCGGCACGTCCGGGAACGGCTCACCGCGCTGACCCTGCTGGCCGAGGACCTGATCCTGCTGGCGCGCACGCAGGAGGGCGCGCGCGCGGTGGTGCTCCGCGAACTGGGGCTAACCACGCTCGTCGAGGCCGCCTTCCACCGGGTCGAGACGCAGGCGTCGGCCCGGGGCATCACGCTCCTCCGCGCGGGCCTCGAGCAGGTGCACGTCTACGGCGACCCGGCGCTGCTCGCGCGCGTGATCGACAACGTCGTCGAGAACGCGGTGCACTACAACCGCGACGGCGGGCTGGTCCAGGTGAGCGCACGCGTCCAGGAACCCCCGCCCGGGACGTGGGCGTCGCCCATCGTGCAGATCGACGTGCGCGACACGGGCACCGGGATCCCGGACACGGAGCGTGAACAGGTCTTCGAACGCTTCTTCCGGCTGGACCAGTCGCGCGCCCGGCACAGCGGCGGCAGCGGGCTGGGCCTGGCCATCTGCCGGGAGGTCCTCCGGCTGCACGGCGGCACCATTCGTGTCGGCGCGAGCTCGCCCGAGGGCACGACGCTCGAGATCCGCCTGCCCGGACGCGGACCGGAATCCGGCACCGGGGACGACGCGACCTCGGCTGGCATGGACGCCGGTTTCGCAAATCCGACGGACCACCCCAGGCCCTGACGAGCCACCTGCCAGCCGTCTGCCCCAGCCAGCGCGCGCCGCCTGAACGCGGGTTCAGGAAAACTTCAGGCTCCGGGAACGGGACCCTCGGGTAGCCTTGGTGACCGTGTACGCCGCGCGTGCCCACGCCTGTCGCACCGCGCGGCATCCCACGCGTCTCCGCGGCGACCGGAAGGACCGATGACACGACGTGTAGCGCTCGACTGGCGCCGGGTGGTGGTCTACGTCCACCGGTGGCTGGGCATCGCGGGCTGTCTCCTCTTCATCGCCTGGTTCGCGTCGGGCGTCGTGATGATGTACGCCCGCATGCCGAGCCTGTCGGCACAGGAGCGCCTGCAGCGCCTCCCGGCACTCGACCTGTCGGCGGCCAGGCTCGCCCCGCACGAGGCCGCCGCGACGGCCGGCTTCACCCCCGACTCGGTGCGTCTCGGCATGCTCGGCGACCATCCGGTGTACCGGTTCACCGCCGGAGGCACGTGGTTCACGGTGCGGGCCGACACCGGCGACCTGCTGGGCGAACTGCCGCAGGCCGAGGCCCTTGTGCTCGCCCGACAGTTCATGCCCGAGCATGCCGCCTCGATGCGCTACGACCGGTACCTCCTCGACTCCGACCAGTGGACGTTGAGCAGCGCCCTGCGGCCGCTGATGCCGCTGCACCGCCTGACGATGGGAGACGCGGCCGGCACCGCGCTGTACATCTCGGCCCTGACCGGCGACCCCGTGATGAAGACCACGCGTCGCGAACGCGTATGGGGCTACCTGGGCGCTGTGCTGCACTGGCTGTATTTCACGCCGTTCCGGCGTGACACGGCGCTCTGGGTCGATACGATCATCTGGCTGTCGATCACGGGCTCGGTGATGTGCCTGAGCGGGATCGTCTGGGGCCTCTGGCGCTACTCCCCGTCTGGCCGGTACCGCCTGCGGCGGGAGCCGTCGCACTCGCCGTACGCCGGCATGATGAAGTGGCACCACTACGCCGGCCTTGTCTTCGGGCTCACGACGTTCACGTGGATTTTCAGCGGCCTGATGTCGATGACGCCGTGGAACTGGAGCCCGGGCACGGCGCCGACGCGCGCCCAGCGCGAGGCCGTGGCGGGGGGACCGCTCAGTCTCGACGGCGTGACGCTCGAGGGCCTGCGCGAGGGCCTGGCGCAGATCGCATCCGTCTTCCCGGCGCGGGAGCTGGAGCTGACGCAGTTTGGCGGCGAGCCCTTCCTCCTGGCCTACCGTCCTCCGGAGGCCGCGGACGAGACGAAGTGGGGCAACACGGATCTGCCGGCCTTCCTCGCGGACGGGGCGCTGGACCACCGGCTCGTCTCGCTCGTGACGCCCTCCGAGGGTCCGCGTGCCGGCTTCGAGCCGGCACGTATCGAGGCGGCGGCCACGGCGGCGATGCCGGCGGTGCCGATCGTGGACGCCACGTGGCTCGACGCCTATGACGCGTACTACTACGACCGGACGGGCGCGCTCCCATTGCCCGTGCTCCGCACGCGCTACGCGGACGCCGAACAGACGTGGCTGTATCTCGACCCGGGTCGTGGCGTCGTGGTTCGCAAGACCGAGCGTCTGAGCCGCCTGGAACGCTGGCTTTACCACGGGCTGCACAGCCTCGACTTCCCGTTCCTCTACGACCGGCGGCCGCTGTGGGACATCGTGCTGATCGTGTTGAGCCTGGGCGGACTGGTCTCGACCGTCACCGTGCTCCAGCCCTCCTGGCACCGTCTGCGCCAGCATGCGCGCAAGTGGCGCGCGCGGGCCACGCGTCCTCACGCAGCGGACGCCGTGAGTGCGAGCGCCGCCGACCGTTCCAGCGTGAGGGATACGTCGGGGGCCTGACGGGCGCCCCGGGCCCGGACGGGCAGGCCGAACACCTGCACGCTGTGCGCCCCACGAGACCCGACGCTACAGGTCGTCGCAATCGCCCATGACCTGCACCGACTCCACGTCCACACGGTACACGTTCGTCCCGTAGACGATCTCGTCGGCGGCACTCGGGCGCAGCCATGCGCTCGGCACGCGGGCCGTCTCGTCTGCGCCGTCGATCCGCAGGCGGAACTCGGTGATGGGTTCGACCGTGACGAGGCCCTCCTCGAATCGGGCCAAGGTGCCGCTGGCTTCGACGTACTGTCCGAGATGGCGGGACAGGTCGTCGTCGTGGTTCAGCCAGTAGAACACCGGCTCACGTGGTTCGACGAGATCGGCCGGCTGTAGCCCGCTCATCACCATGGCCCGGCGGAACACGATGTCGCCACGTGTCCACACGAGCAGGGACTGCGCGGTGACCTCGTCCCCGTCCACACGATCCACGCAGCCGCGGATGACGAACCGTTCATCGGGCACCACGGGCGCACGCTGCGCAACCGCTGACGTGGCGGCGAATCCGATGAGCAGCCCGCCGCATACGACAGACGCGACGCTCCCCAGCACTCCTCTCAACATGTCAACCTCCTCTGTCGCCACCGGGACCCGACGACCAGCATGTCGGCTCCAGCAGCAGGCTCGTCGTGAGCTCCCGCGCGTGTCCGGCGGCGCCTACGCACCCACGGAACCCGGACAGGGACGTACCAAGCAGGATGCGCGCCGAGAACGGATGGACGGGCCCCGGCGAGTCGGCGCGGTCCTCCGTGCAGGAACGACAGGGGGCCTGTACGACCGACTCGAGCACGCCCTCGCCGAACCACGCCCGGCAGCCCCCGCGCCCAGTGGCCGCCTCATGCAGCACTTCCGGGTTACAGTGCCGATATGGCCGGACTGTCGCTCACGGTGGCCGCTCTCGTGCTCGCCTTGCTGACGCTGCCCGCGCCCGCCGCGTACGCACAGGAAATACTCGAACCCACCTTCGAGGCCGTGGACGACCAGGAGGGCACCGATGTCTTCGAGGTGCTCACGAGTTCGCTGCGACTGCTCATGCTGGAGCACGGGACGCGCATCGCCCTCCAGGCCAAGACCCGTCGTGAGCTGGGGGGCAACTTCTGGATGGACTACCACCGTGCGGTGCGCATGCCGCAGCAATGGGGCGATACCGATTCCTGGCTGGTCAACTACGTCGGGCATCCCATTCATGGCGCCGCAGCGGGCCATCTCTGGGTCGAGCACGATCCAGGCGCTCCGCTGGGGCTCGGGAGCGGACGTGATGGGTACTGGTCGTCACGCGGACGGGCCACGGCGTGGGCCGCCGTCTACAGCCTGCAGTTCGAGATCGGACCCCTCAGCGAAGCGTCCATCGGCAACGTCGGCCTGCGCCCCGAGACGGTCGGCTGGGTGGATCACGTGGTGACCCCGGTGGGGGCGTTCGGGATGCTCGTGGCCGAGGACGCCCTCGACCGCTACGTGGTGGAGTGGGTGGAGCGGAGAACCCGGAACCGGGTACTGCGGGCAGCCGTGCGTCTGGTCCTCAACCCGGGGCGGACCATGGCGAACACCGCGGCGGGCCGGCTACCCTGGCACCGGCCAGACCGTCCGATCGGCTGGTAGCGCCGGACGGCGACGGGCAACGGTCTCGTGCCCGCCGCGTGGAGCCGGGTGGCTCAGCGTCCGCCCGAGGCCCGACCCAGCAGCCGCCCCATCCACCCGCGCCACCCACCCTCGCCCGGCGCCCGGCGTTCACTCGGCGCCCCGCCTCCCTCGCGTTGGCGATCGGCAACGGTTGCGGCATCCAACCGCGCATCGCCGCTGACCACCGCCAGGGGCAGCCGCGCGAAGCGGATCAACGGTTCCGGCTGGAAGGCCCCGGGCACCATCCTCGCCGCCTTGCGCGCCAACGCCAGCTGTCGGGCGGGTCCTGGACTGTCGTGCATTGAATCCTCCACCGTCATGGTGGCACCGCGGCGCCCGGATGGCTGTGCAATGCGGTACATCCACACGGCCGGCCGTTGACGCCCGGACTGTGACATCATCGCCGCCGTGGCGAAGACCCCGAACAGGCGTATCCGCGGGGACCGCGCCTTCGACGTGCAGGACTTTCTCGACTCGGCCGGCGCGGCGCGGAGCATCGTCAGGTTCGGCCCGGGCCGGGTAATCTTCGCCCAGGGTGCCAGGGCGAGCAGCGTCTTCTACATCCAGGACGGGCGAGTGAAGCTCTCGGTCCTGTCGGCGGGCGGGAAGGAGGCCGTGGTCGCCGTCCTTGGCCAGGGCGACTTCTTCGGTGAAGGGTGCCTCGCGGGCCAGCCCGTGCGCATGGGCACGGCCACGGCGCTCGTGCCCACCACGGCCCTTCGTATTCAGAAGCGGGAGATGCAGCGCGCCCTGCACGACCAGCCGGAGCTGTCGGACCGGTTCATCGCGCACGTGCTGGCGCGCAACATCCGCGTCGAGGAGGACCTGGTGGACCAGCTGTTCAACTCGAGCGAGAAGCGCCTGGCCCGAACCCTGCTCCTGCTCGCCCGGTACGGGGAGGGCTACGAGGCCACGATGACGCTGCCGAGGCTGTCGCAGGAGACGCTGGCGGAAATGGTGGGCACCACCCGATCACGCGTGAACTACTTCATGAACAAGTTCCGCCGGCTGGGACTCATCGAGTACAACGGCATCATCACCGTGAACGCCGCCCTGCTGAGCGTCGTGCTGCACGAGTAGCGCGCCGCGGCCGGCTGGGCGCGGGCGCGACGCCCGTGCGGTCTGCGCGCGGGGTCGGATACGAGCGCGTGAGACCTGCTGCGCTCCCATGTCTGGGATGGGTTCTAGCGGCGTTCGTTTTCCCACGGCGTCGCGCCGGAGGACGGGGAGGGAGTGCGACACCGACGCGCGAACGCGGCTAGGGGCGGTGGATGCGGACGATGAGGACCGAGCATCCCGCGTGTCGCGCCACGTACTCGGCCACGCTGCCGAGCAGCAGGCGCCGGAGGCCGCTCTTGCCGACCGTCCCGATCACCACCAGCCGCGTGCCGCGCTCCTCGGCCGCCTGCAGGATGGCCACATCGGCAGGTCCCTCGAAGACGAGTCGTTCGCCGGTCGTGTGATGCCGCTCGAGCGCCTCCACGAGCTGGCGCTGCACGTTGGCCCGGTACTCCTGGCGCAGTTCGTCCGGCAGCACGATGGGTACCTCGAGCGGGCCCGCGGGCAAGGTGGAAAAGAGCTCGATGCTGTGCAGGATGGCCAGGGGCTCGCGGGTGCTGGACGCTTCGGCGGCGGCGGCCGCCACGGCCGGGAGGGACGGGTCCGAGAAGTCGGTGGCGACGAGAATGCCGCGACGGTCGTCCACGGGACGGGCGACGAGGACCGGACCGTGCGCGTGCCGGATGACGTGCGTCCCGATCCGGCCGAGCCCCTTGTCGTCGCGGCTGCCGGCGCCAATCACCACGAGGGCCGCGCGCAGCTCCTCGGCATGCGCCACGATGACGGTGGCGGGCGACCCCTCCTCCACCGTGAGCGCGAACTCGCCGGGTGCGCGGCCGGATGCGGCCTGAACACGGGCCTCCACCTCGGCACGGACCGCCTCGACGGTGGAGGTGACATCCCTGAAGGTCTCGCTGCCGCTCTGCTTGAGGACGGGATCATCACGCAGCAGGTTGGGTACGACGTGCAGTACGGCGAGCGGCGCCCCGTCGCGCATGGCCAGCGCGTGCGCCTGCCTGATGGCTTCGTCGGCGGAGGCGCCGAGGTCGGTGGCGACGAGGACGGCCGGCAGGCTCATGACGAAGCTCCTTCGAGACGCGGCGACATGCCTGGTGCACTCTACCGCAGGATGGTCCCCCGAACGCGCCGGTCCGACACCAGGCGCCGCCGGAATGTCGTAGCATGGGCGCGTGACGCAGACGAGCCGGTCCGTCCGGATCTCTCGCGAGATGCGGCTGCTGATCCTCACCATCGTGGTGTCGGCGGCGGCGCTCCTGCTGCTGGCGCGCTTCCGCTTTCCCGACGCCGTCCAGCCCACCACCACCGCCCAGCCACTCGAACGGCTGGCGGCGCGCGCGTCCTTCGACGAACTCGGCGGCGTGGTCGCCCGTCTGGCCGACGCCGTGTCGCCCGATCTGGTCGCCCTGCGCCTCACCCGACCGGCGACCGGCACGCCCGTCGTCATCAGCGACCTGACGGGCAGGGCGCCGATGACCCGCGGCGACTCGACCTACGCGCCGGCGCTGCGCATCAATGCCACCACGGCCATGGTCGTGATGCCCTCGGGCGCCGAACTCGACGGCCTGCTCGAGAGCGCGGGCACGGCGGGCACCGCCGAGATCCTGGGCACCGACTTCGTCCACCGCATTGCACGGGTCCGGGTGCCCGAGACGCTGAGCCGCCCGATCCGCACGCTCGACCTGGCGGCACTGCGGACGCAGACCTACGTGGTGGCGATCGAGGGCACGCAGGCCGGCTACACGTTCAGGCCGGTCTTCATCGGCCGCGCCGATCGCTTCACGTCGTCGCGCTGGCAGCGCCCGCTGCTGCCGCTCGGCGGGGTCACCGTGTCTCCCGGCACGCTGTTCTTCACGCTCGCCGGCGAGTTCCTCGGCTGCGCGGTGATGGAGGACGGCATGCTCGCCATCGCGAGCGCCGCCGACGTCCTCGATGCCGTGAACAGCATCGTGGAGGGCCAGGTCCCCATCCCGGACCCCGGCCTCGCCATCCAGGAGCTCACGCCCGACCTGGCCGCCGCCACCGGCGCACCAGCCGGCGTGATCATCACGGATGTCTTTCCACGGTCGCTCTCGGACGGCATCTTCGAGCCCGGGGATGTGCTGACCCACGTGGCCAACCAGCCGGTGGGCAAGCCGGAAACCGTGCTGATGGATCTCGCCCAGCGTCTGGCCTACGGGCTGGTGCAGGTGCGCTTCCTGCGCCAGGGCGACGAGCGATCGGTGGTGCTCCGCAACCACACGGTGGAGGCGCCGGAGGCCGAGGCCCTCACCGAGCAGGCGCTCACCGTCGAGGCCGTGCGCCGGGTCGGCGTGCGCGTCACGGCGGTGCGCCGGGGCTCGAACGCGTCGGCGGCGGGACTCCAGCCTGGCGACCTCATCACGAAGGCCGGCACGATCGCGGCGCCCACGGTGGCGCAGGTGCAGGCGGCCGTACGCGGCGAACAGGGCGCGTGGGTGCTGCTCGTCGTGCGCCGCGGCGACCGGCAGCATCTGGCGGCGCTGCGCTCGGAAGGCAGCGGTGACATCACGGCCCCTTGAGTCGCCGCGACCGGGCGCAGGCGGCGGCCTGCGACGGGTCCTCGCGGCCTGGGCGCAGGTCTTTCCTGCACGGCGCGTGGCGCTCGGACTGCGCGAGATGTCCGCGCCGTCGCTCACCTTCATCCTGATCGGCGTGGCCCTGGGCCCCTACGCCACAGGCATCCTCAGGCCCGACCTGCTCCTTCGCATGGACGTCGTGGTGTCGGTCGCCCTGGCGGCGCTCGGCGTCTTCATCGGCCTCGGCCTGGCCTCGTTCAGGATGCGCGGGCAGGCCCCGTTGCTGCTGGCCGCCCTGGTGGAGGTGGCCCTCACCTTCCTGGTCGTCAGCGTGGCCCTGTACCTCCTGCTGACCCGCTGGGCCATGCCGCTCTCGACCGGGCCGTGGCTCTTCGCCAGCGTCCTGGGCATCTGCGCCAGCGCGTCGGCCGCGGTGCACGCACCAGGCAAGGGAACGGCGGGCCGCGTGGGCCGGCTGGTGGACCTCGACGACGCACCGCTGGTGGCTCTGGCCACGCTCGCCGTCGGCGTGGCCGGCGGAGCCCCGCTCCTGCAGGGGGTGGTGATCGCGGTCGTGGCCGGACTCGGCGTCGGGCTCGCGGGCTGGCTCCTGTTCGAGCGCGCGCAGGGTGAGGCGGAGCGCGGCGTCTTCGTGGCCGGGGCGATCGCGCTGCTGGGCGGCGTGGGCGCGTATGGCGGCACGTCGCCACTGCTCTGCGGCGCGGTGGCCGCCATCGTGTGGAAGCGGGCCAGCGGGGGCGCGGACCGCATCATCCGCGCCGACCTGGGGAAGCTCCAGCACCCGCTGGTCGCCCTGCTGCTCATCGTCGCGGGTGCGTCGGTCCGCTTCGACCTCGCCCTCGCCTGGGTGGCGATCCCGTTGGTGCTCCTGCGCCTCACCGGCAAGCTCATCGCGAGCACGGTTGCCGCGCGCCTCTGTGTGGTGCCGCCGGGACTGCTGGCCACGGTGCTCCTGCCTCCTGGGGTGCTCGGCGTGGCCATCGCGCTCAACGTGCAGCAGGTGCTCGGCGTGGGCGACACGCTGCTGCTCTCGGCCGCGACGGTGATGACGGCCCTCTCGGAGCCGCTCTCGGCGCTGCTCGTGCCACGCGAAGCGGAGGCCTCCACGTGATCCCGCGTGTCGCCGCACTGGCCGTCGTCATCGGGACCGTGATGCTGCTGCAGCAGTACACGCCGTTCGAGGCGCCACGGCAGACGACGGCGCTGACGCTCGGCCTGGCCCTCATCGCGGCCACGCTGCTCGGCGAGGTGGCCGAGTGGTTGCGCACGCCCAGACTGACGGGCTACCTGATCTTCGGGCTGCTGTGCGGTCCGTACATGCTCAACGTGATCACGTCCACCATGGCGCGCGAGCTGCAGATCGTGAACGGCCTGGCCATTGCGCTCATCGCCCTGCTCGCAGGGCTGGAGATCAACGTGGCGCGCCTCAGGCCTCGGCTGCGCGCCATCGCCACCGTGGGCGGCGTCACGATGGGATTCATGTACGTCGTGCTGCTGGTGGTGCTGCTGGTGGTGTGGCCGTGGCTGCCCATCGCACCGGAGGCCAGCGGGCTCGCGCGCGTCGCGATGGCGCTCGTGCTCACGGCCATCGTCGTGAGCTTTTCACCCACCGTGACCATCGCGGTCATCGCCGAGAGCCGGTCGCGCGGGCCACTGAGCGAGCTCGTGGTGGCGGTGGTGGTGCTGGCCGACCTGGTGCTCATCCTCGCGTTCACGCTCGTCATGCAGCTGGCACGGACGATGTTCGGCGGCGAGGGAGAGGCGCTCGGGCTGCTGGAGCGCCTGTCGTGGGAGATCTTCGGCTCGTTCGCCTTCGGCGCGCTGGCCGGCGGGATCTTCGCCGTCTATCTCCGCACCATCGGCCGTGAGCTCGTCATCGCCGTCCTGGCCCTCTGCGTCATCCTGAGCGCGGGCGGCGCCGCGCTCGAACTCGAACCGCTCCTGGCGGCTTTGGCCGCGGGACTCGTGGTCGAGAACGTGGCATCGGTGCCGGCCGAGAAGCTCCGCGACGCCGCCGAGAAGAGTTCGCTACCGGTGCTGGTCGTGTTCTTCGCGGCGGCGGGCGCGAGCCTCCAGCTCGATGCGCTGTCCACGATTGGCGTTGCGGCCGCGCTCGTGGCCATCGTGCGCGTGGCCACCTCGCGGACGGGCTCCCTCCTGGGCCTGCGGATGGCCGGCGTGGCGGACCCCGGCAGTCGCCTGGTGTGGATGGGGCTCGTGTCACAGGCCGGTGTCACGCTGGGGCTGGCCACGATCGTCGCGCAGGAGTTCCCCGACTGGGGGACGGGACTGCAGACCCTGCTCGTGGCGATGATCGCGCTTCAGCAGCTGGTCGGTCCCATCCTCTTTCGCGCAGCCCTGGTCCGGGCAGGGGAAGTGGGCCGGATGGACGAGTCGTCCCCCCACGCCCCGGCGGCACCACCCGGAGCGCTGGTGCCCGCACCCGCGGGTGCGTGGACATCGGGGCCCACGGCGGGCGGACCCGGCTCGCCATGACGGCCACGGAACCGTCACGGCACCGATGACGACATCCAGGTGCGGCGACCGCCCCACGCCGGCGTCGCTCCGCCGCCTGTTGGCTGCGGCCGGCATCGGGTAGACTGCGTCACAGACGGGTGCCGGGCCGGCAAGGTCCCGCCCGGTACGACCTCGGCTCGGGATCCGGCATTCATCCGTTCTCTTCGGGAAGGTCATTCATCGCATGCGCTGTCTTCATTCCAGTCGATTTGTCGCGGTCGCGGTACTGGCCGCCATCTGCACGTTGGTCGTGCCGGGCCTGGCCGCCGCGCAGGCCGACATCGTGGGCTTCTGGGCCCAGCCCGCGCAGGGCTCCGTGATCGGTGTCGGCGGTGCCCGCATGTTCGGGTTCATCGAGGACTCGACCGAGCGCGCCGACGGCCCGACCCTGGTGGACTATCTGGGCCTGCCCATCAACGAGGAAGCCAGGGCCCGCGCGCTGGCGTACGACAGTGCGCTGCTGGGCGTGCCCGAGCACGTCTGCATGCGGCACCCGTCCACCTATTCGTTCTGGGGACCCGCGCAACTGCGCATCGCGGCGGAGCTCGACGCCAACCTCGATGTCGTCAGCTACTCGGTCGGCGGCACCTTCCGCCGCGCCGATCGCACCATCTGGATGGACGGACGCCCGCACCCGTCGAGCTATGCCCCCCACACCTGGGCGGGCTTCACGACGGGGCGCTGGGAGGGCGGCACCCTTGTCACTACCACCACCCATATCAAGTGGGGCTGGATCCGCCGCAACGGCGTGCCGTCGAGCGACCAGGCCACCGTCACCACTTACTACACCC
This sequence comes from Vicinamibacterales bacterium, assembly GCA_050185275.1. Taxonomy (GTDB): domain Bacteria; phylum Acidobacteriota; class Vicinamibacteria; order Vicinamibacterales; family UBA2999; genus JABFRY01. Next base: position 150,250 of record JBFWZN010000009.1, read on the forward strand.
GCAACGGCGACATCCTCACCGTGACCTGGTTCGTCTACGACCCCGTCTATCTCACCGAGCCGTACATCAAGTCGGCCGATTTCATCGCGGCGCCGGGCGGGGTCAGCACCGCGAACTTCGGCGTGGCGGCCGCCGATCGTGGCAACAACTTCTTCGCCCAGTGCTTCCCGCGCGAGGAGATCGCGCGGCCCGAGCAGCACTACGTGCCCCACTACCTGCCCGGGGAAAACCCCTTCGTCGGCGAGCACGCGAACGTGCTGGGCATTCCGGTCGAGGCGACGCGGGGCGGCGCCGAGACCGCGTACCCCGAGTACCGGGACCGGCTCCGCCGGTGATCGGATAGACTCCCGTTCGAGTCCGGGTCCGGCGGCACGCGTCCGCCCGGCGCCCCGGCATTCGAGGATCTACGCACCATGTCTGCACGCCAGCCCGTCATCCTGTCCGGTCTCGTCGCGTTGCTCCTGGCCGGCACCGCCGGCACCGCCGCGGCCCAGGCCGACATCGTCGGCTACTGGGGCCAGCCGGGCCAGAACGTGTCGTTCGCCCAGCGCGGCCGGAACAACACCAACTACAACGAGGACGCCCACGAGCGACAGGAGGGCCCACTGCTCGTGGACTACCTGGGCGTGCCCCTGAACGAGGAAGGGCGGTCACGGGCGCTCACCTACGACAGTGCGCTGCTGGGCGTGCCCGAACACGTGTGCATGCGGCATCCGTCCACCTACTCGTTCTGGGGACCGGCGCAGCTGCGCATCGCGGCAGAGCTCGATGCCAACCTCGATGTCGTGAATTACACGGTCGGCGGCACCTTCCGCCGCGCCGACCGTACCATCTGGATGGACGGACGATCCCATCCCTCGGCCTATGCCCCCCATACCTGGGCCGGCTTCACCACCGGACGCTGGGAGGGTGGCACGCTCATCACCACCACCACCCACATCAAGTGGGGCTGGATCCGCCGCAACGGCGTGCCGTCGAGCGACCAGGCCACCGTCACCACCTACTACACACGCAACGGCGACATCCTCACCATCACCTGGTTCGTCTACGACCCCCTGTATCTCACCGAGCCCTACATCAAGTCGGCCGATTTCATCGCCAACCCCGGCGGCGTCAACGTCGCGGCCTTCGACGTCGAGCCCGCCGACCAGGGGAACAACTTCTTCGCCCTGTGCTTCCCGCGCGAGGAGATCGCGACGCAGGAACGCCACGTGGTGCCCCACTACCTGCCCGGGGAGAACCCGTTCGTCGGCGAACACGCCGGCGCGCTGGGCGTGCCCGCGGAGGCGACGCTGGGGGGTGCCGAGACCATGTATCCCGAGTACAAGGACCGATTGACGCGATGATCCCATTCCAGAACCCACGTACGAGCCCGACGCCGCTGGCGCGCCGCACCGGTGGAGCCGGCACGATGGCGGCGGTCCTGCTGGCCACGGCCATCGGCCTGTCCGCACAGGCGCCCGCCCAGACCGCACGCCCGGTGCCTGGGGATCCACCCGTTCCCGCGGGCGAGCTCGAAGTCCTCAAGGTGCAGGGCAACGTGTGGATGATCGCTGGCGCCGGCGGCAACATCGCTGCCCAGGTCGGCGAGCAGGGCGTGGTGCTCGTGGATACCGGGGCAGCCGGCGTGAGCGACCGCGTACTGGCAGCCCTGCGCACGATCACCGATCGCCCGATCCGCTACATCATCAACACGTCGATGGCGCCGCAGCGCGTGGGCGGCAATGCCGTCATCGCCGCGCTGCCTGGCGGCTCGCTCGCTGGCGCCGAGCGCGGCGCGATCATCAGTGTCATCGCGCAGGAGAACGTCTACGCCAAGATGTCGCGGACCGGTCCCGATGGCCAGCCGCTCTACCCGGTGGCGGCCTGGCCCTCTGACGGCTACTACGCGCCGCAGCGCGGCCTCATCTTCAACGGCGAGGCCATCGACATCATCCACGTGCCCGCCGCCTTCTCCGACGGCGACAGCCTCGTGTACTTCCGCGGATCGAACGTGCTGGTGTCGGGCAACGTCTTCACGACGACGCACTTCCCGCTCGTGAACCGGACCGAAGGCGGCACCTTCGCAGGCTCGCTCGAGGCGCTCAACCGGATGCTCGACATCACCATCCCGGACGACCTGGCCGAGGGCGGCACCTACGTGGTGCCCGGCTACGGCCGCATCAGCGACGAGGCCGACCTGGTCGAGTACCGCGACATGGTCACCATCGTGCGCGACCGCCTGCGGAAACTCATCACCACCGAGCGCATGACGCTCGCCCAGGTGAAGGCGGCTCACCCGCTGCTTGGCTGGGAGGGCCGGTACAGCCGTCCGGAGTGGACGGTGGACATGTTCATCGAAGCGGTCTTCGACGAGTTCGCCCCGGCCCCGGCGCGCCCCGCCGGCCGCCGATGACAGGAACGACCCTCATGCACAAGGAACCGCACGGCATGCGACTGATGACCCGGACCTTCACGGCGCTGGCCATGGCAGCGGGCCTGAGCCTGGCGGCGGCCCCGGCCGTCGCCCAGCAAGCCCCCGCCGGGGGCAGCGTGTACCAGCGCTTCGCGCCCATCGACCTCACGGGCACCTGGGTGTCCATCGTCACCGAGGACTGGCATCTCCGGATGATCACGCCGCCCAAGGGGGCGTTCGAGAACTTCCCCCTGACGCCCGCGGCACAGCAGGCCGCACAGGCGGCCGACCCGGCCGCGATGCAGGCCGCCGGCCAGGCGTGCATGGCCTACGCGGCCCCCACGATCATGCGCGAGCCCGGACGGGTCCGCATCGCGTGGGAGGACGGCGACACGCTCAAGATCGAGACCGATGCGGGCCAGCAGACGCGCCTGCTGCACTTCGCCAACGCGCCGGCGCCCGGGGAGCGCAGCTGGCAGGGGCACTCGGTGGCGTCGTGGACCTACGCCGGCGGCTTCGATCCCAGGCGCGTCGGCGAATCGGACCAGGCGGGCAACAACAACGGTGGCCGCCGCGGTCGCGCCCCGCAGGCCCCGCAGGGTGGCAAGCTCGAGGTGACCACCACCAACCTGCGGGCCGGGTACCTCCGCAAGAACGGTATTCCGTTCAGCCAGGACGCGGTCGTCACCGAGTACTTCAACCTGCTCACGGAACCGGACGGCACCCAGTGGTTCGTCGTCACCACCCGCGTGCACGACCCCGAGAACCTCGTGGTGGACTACATCACCAGCACCAACTTCCGGCGTGAGCCGGACGACAGCAAGTGGGACCCGACCCCCTGCAGCCTGCAGTAGACGGTCCGGATGGCCCGGCCGGCGTGGCCGGGTCGTCCCCCCTCCTCATCGAGTTCGCCGCGCCGGCCTCGCTCCTGCGCGAGCAGGACCGTCCCTCGGCGCTTCCCATTCTCGGCAACGGCCCTCCGGGCACATTCGTGCTCTTCCGTGACGGCCTGCGCGTGTCGCTGCCCACCGACCAGATCGTGGGCGCCGACGACACGCGCGGGACCGTGCGGGTGTCGTTCGGCGGCATGGCCTTCACCGGCGTCCGCGACGGCCAGTTGACCTTCGCCCGGGTGCGGGAGGTCCAGCCTCCCGAGCGCCTGTCCCCTGACCGCAGTCACGAAATGCGCCTCGACCCCGACTGGGTCGTCGGCGTGTACGAGGGAGCGCGACGAGTGTGGCCTGAGCCGTAGCCCTCGTGGGCGCGTGACGCGTCCACGGGAGCAGGGCACCGTCAGAAGCGGACGTTGTAGACCAGCTTGACGTTGCGACCCATCTCGGGCACCAGATCCTTGATGAGCGACAGGTGGTTCCGGTACAGCGTGTCCGCCACGTTGTCGAATCGGGCCGTGATGGTGTTGAGCACGCCGCCACCCACGAACGAGTAGGAGGCGTAGAGTCGGAGCGTCGTCCAGCCGTCGGTGGGGCGCTCGAGTCCCGACACGCGGTCCTGCCTGGCAGCGCCCACGATCTGGCCACCCACCTGCACCGTGTCGGTCTGGTATCGCAGGCCGCCCCGCATGCGGAACGGCGGGATGCGCGGCAGGGCGCTGTCGTCGCTGGTGAGCGCGCCGTGCACGTAGTCGGCGCCCACCTCGGCCACCAGGGTCGACGACAACTGCAGGTCGGTGTGGAACTCGAAGCCCTGGAGCACCGCATCAGCCGAGACGAAGTCCACGATGGCCAGTTCCTCCTCGCCTTCGTGTTCCTCACCCTCGTGGTCGTGGTCGTGGTCCTCGCCCTCGATCTCCTCCCCTTCGTGGGCGTGGTCGTGCCCCACGAGTTCGCGTCCCGGGAAGCGCGCCTCGAACTCCTCTTCGCGGGCCTCGAAGGTCTCTTCGTCGATGACGTTGCGATAGATGTAGTTGTCGATGCCGTTGCGGAAGTAGGTGATCTCGCCCGACACGCGCGGGCTTCGCCACCGGAGCGACAGGTCGAAGCCGAGTGCGCGCTCGGACGTCAGCTCAGGATTACCCAGCTCGACGGCGAAGTTGCCGTGGTGCGTGCCGAAGAAGAACAGCTCCTCGAGCGCGGGATTGCGCGCGGCACGCGCCAGACTGGCGGCCACGATGATGCGGTCGCTCGCCGCCGCCGGCCGGAACAGCAGGCCGAGCGAACCGGACCCGTTCGTGAACGATCGCTCGGGCTCGCCCGCCGGCGCGAAACGCGTGTTGTCCACGCGGCCGGCGAACTGGAAGGTCAGGTGCGGCCAGGTCACTTCTTCGTAGAGGAAGGCCGCAACGCCCCGCTGATCCACGGCGGGTGACAGCGCCTCGGCGCCGACGGCGTTGAAGCCGCGGTCGAGCACCCACGCGCCGATGCTGCCTTTCATGCGCCCAAGCGCGCGGTGCGATCCGAGCAACGACACCTCGGTGGTGTTGTTGGTGAAGGCGGTCCCCACCTCGTCCCCTTCGAGCTCGTCGTGCTGATACCGGCGCACGGCGAGCGTCGCGCGCACCTCGTCGAACAGGCCGTCGAGCTCCCGTCCACCGGTCTGGAACGTGAAGGCGTGGCGCCTGGGCGTCAGCCGCAGGACACCGCCCTCGACCACGGGGATGCCGAACCTCGTGTCGTCGTAGCCATAGCTCGCCCCGGCATAGGCCCGCTGCCCGGTCCAGCCGAGACCCACCTTGCTGTAGCCGGTGCGGGATTGCGAGTTGGGCACCTCACCATCGGGCGTCATGAAGTCGCCGGTCCGCCGCCCGCCGCCGCCGAGGCTGAACACGAGGGCGCCGTTGCCCACCTGCAGGTTGCCGGCGCCGGATCCCTCGCGCGAGGCCGAGGCGAGGTCGAAGAGGAAGTTGCCCGTCATGCCGTTGACCGGGCGCGTCGGGATGTCGTCGCTGATCACATTGACCAGGCCGCCGATGGCGTTGGCGCCGTAGAGCAGCGTGGCCGGCCCGCGCACGACCTCGATGCGCTGGGCCGCGGCCGGATTGATGGTGACGGAGTGGTCACCCGACTGGCTCGACAGGTCGCCCGTGCGCTGCCCGTCCTGCAGCACGAGCACGCGGTCGCCGTCGAGGCCGCGAATGATGGGCCGCGAGGGCGCCGGCCCGAAGCTGCGGGAGGCGACGCCGAGCTGGTTGTCCAGCGTCGCCCCCAGCGACGACTCGATCTGCCGCGAGAGGTCCTCCGCGGCCAGCACCGAGGTGGGCTGGAACGACTCGAACTGGCTGCGCGGGGTGGGCCCGACCGAGATCACTTCCTGGAAGTGCAGCTCGCGGTCCACCACGATCTCCACGGGTGTGCCGGCCGTGGTGCCGACCACGACCTCGGTCCGTCGCGACGAGAAGCCCTCGGTCCGGACCGAGAGGTGATAGGTGCCCGGCGGCACTGCGGGAAACGTGAACGTACCGTCGGTGCCCGTGGCGATCTGACGGCCAAGCTCATCGATCTGAATCGCCACCGCAGGGAGCGCGTCGCCGGACACGGAGTCGGTGACTCGCCCGGTGAGCGCCGCGCCGGTCTGTGCCGAGGCCGCCCCAGCCAGTAATTGGAGAGTGAGAAAGAGGATGAAGAATACACGCGGGAGTCTGCTCTGCATGAGTTGCCACGCTACCGCCCTGCCCATATCGTCAGACCCGCAAACCAACGAATGGTCGAATCGGGCCCACGAACGGCGGACAGCCGGCGCGGCCCGGGCGAACTCCCGAAGGCCACAGAAGGCCTGCGGGGGTGACGCGGGCGGGCCCGGACCCGGCCGGCGGCCGGGTCGTCGATCCGCCCGTCGGGTTGAAACGCCCATCCACCGGAAGAGGACGACCACCGGTCGGTCATCGGCACCAGGACGCACGAAGGGTCCACGTACAATGGCGGCCGCATGACCGAGACGTCGCCGTCCGCGCTCCTGCACATCGTGGGTCACGTCACCGGCGCCGTGCTCTACGGCATGCTGCTCGTGATGGTGGCGCGGCCCCCGGCCCGCCCCGAGGTCTTCGCGGTGGCGACGGGCCTGCTCGGGCTCATCTGGAACCTTGGGGAGCTGTCCGCCTACACGTCAGGCGCCGCGGGGCTCGCCGCGCTGCCGCTCTGGGCGCACGCTCTGTCCTTTGCCGCGCTGGGACTACTGGCCGCCGTGGTCGTGCACTCGGTGGCCGTGCCGCCGGTTGGCGCCGAGCGCTGGCAGCGCCTCACGGGGCGCGGGGTGGCGGTGGTCGTCTACGGGTGCGCGGCGGCGGCCGGTGCGCTGCACCTGCAGGCTGCGGTCGCGGGTGTGCTGCCCCCCTCGCCAGCCGGCCTGGCGCTGCTGACCGTGGGCCTGGTGGCCGCAATGCCGGCCCTGGTGCCACTCACGCGGCAGTCGGCGGGCACACGCGCACTCTGGATGGCCGCACTGGCCATCGTGGCGGTGTCGGCCCTGCACCTCGGGCGGTTCCATGGCGCGCAGGAGTCGTGGCCGGTCGAACTGGTCGGCCACCATGCGTCCCTCGTCCTCGCCTTCGCCATCCTGTACCAGGACTACCGGTTCGCGCTCGCCGACCTCTTCCTCAAGCAGGCGCTCGCCCTCCTCGTCCTGGTGGCCCTGGCCTTCGGCAGCTTCGCGGTCGTCGAGCCCCTCATCACGGCGCCGGCGAGGGGCCCGCTCGGGGTGGCGGCGCTGCTCGGGCTCTGGATCGCGACGGCGTTGCTCTTCCCGGCCTGCCGGCGCCTGATCGTCTGGTTCGTGGACCGGGTCGTCCTGCACCGTGCCGACTACCAGAGCCTGCTCGGACGCCTGCGCGACCAGGTCGAGCAGTGCGATTCGTCCGGCGACGTGCTCGACGCCACCTGCCAGGCGCTGGCACCAGCGCTGACGGCCACGTCGGTCAGCTGGGTCACCGAGCCGCCATCCGCGTCAGGTGCAGCCGGCGTCCAGGGTGTGGAGGTGTGGACGGCCGAGCCGCCCCGCTACCGTCTGGTGGTGGGCCGCCTGGCCGGCGGCCGGCGGCTCCTGTCGGACGACCTCGCCATGCTCGAGCGCGCCGCCCTGCTCGCGGCACGGCAGATCGACCGCATCCGCCTCACCAGCGAGCGGTACGAGCGCGTGCTCCGGGAGCGGGAGATCCGGGCACTGGCCACCGAAGCGGAGCTGCGGACCCTGCGCGCGCAGATCAACCCGCACTTCCTCTTCAATGCGCTCACCACGATCGGCTATCTCATCCAGCATGCGCCGCGGCAGGCCCTGGCCACGCTGCTGGATCTCACGACGCTGCTGCGCAGCGTCCTGCGGTCGGAGGGCCAGTTCACGACGCTCGGTCGGGAGCGCGAACTGGTGGAGTGCTACCTGAAGATCGAGCAGGCCCGCTTCGAGGAGCGCCTCACGGTCGCCATCGACATCCCGTTGGCGCTCGAGCATCTCCAGGTGCCGGCGCTCATCGTGCAGCCGCTCGTCGAGAACGCCGTGAAGCACGGCATCGGCCGCGCCACCGGCGGCGGACATGTGAGCGTGCACGCCAGGCTCGCGGACGCGCTCACCATCGTCGTCCGCAACACCGGCGCCCCGCTCGGGGCCGGACAGGAGTCCGGTCCCGGTGTCGGCCTCGACAACGTCGAACGCCGCCTGGCCCATCACTACGGACAGGAGGCACGCCTGACGCTCCGCAGCGACCCGGACGGATCGACGGTGGCGGAGCTGCGGCTTCCCGGGCGCCTGGGGGACGAGCCGCACCTGATCGTCGAGGAGGCGGCCACCCGATGAGTACCAGTCCGCTGCGTGTGGTGATCGTCGACGACGAGCGTCCGGCGCGCCGCTTCCTGGCCAACCTGCTCAAGGTGTGTGGGGGCGTGCAGCTGGTGGGCGAGGCGGGCAACGGTGTCGAGGCGCTGGCGCTCATCGAGTCCAGCCGTCCGGACCTGGCCCTGCTCGACCTTCACATGCCGGATGTCGGCGGGCTCGACGTCGTGCGGCGTCTGCCGCCAGAGGCGCTCCCGCTGGTGGCGTTCGTGACGGCCTTCGACGACTTCGCCATCGAGGCGTTCGAGCTCAATGCCATCGACTACCTGCTCAAGCCGGTCGAGCCGGAGCGCCTGCAGGCCACGCTCGATCGCGCCCGCGAGCGGCGTACCCGCCCGGAACCTGCCGAGCAGCGGGCCGCCGCCCTCGAGAAGGCCACGACGAGCTACGAGTACGCCCGTCGGCGCGCCTACCTGGAGCGGATTCCCGTGCGTCGGCGGGCGGATGTGCTCATCGTGCCCGTCAGGCAGATCGCCTCGGTGGTCTCCGAGGGCGAGTTGCTACACCTGACGACGTTCGCGAAGGACCGCCACACCATCACCTACCGCCTGCACCTGCTCGAGGAACGCCTCGACCCCAAGCGGTTCGTGCGGCTGTCGCGCGGGACCCTCGCCAATGTCGAGGCGATTACCAAAGTGAGCCCGATGCCCGGGGGCACCTACCTCGCGACGCTGTCGAACGGCCAGGAGCTGCCGGTGAGCCGCATCCAGTCGCGCGCGCTCCGCGACACGCTCCTGCGGATCTGACCGCCCGGCGTCGCGCGGGTCAGAGCTTCGACTCCTCCCGTCCCCAGACCCGCCAGAGCACCAGCAGCACGAGGACACCCACACCGAGCCAGAGGCCACTGCCCCGGAGTCGCACCACCAGCGCCTCCGGCCCCCCGAGTTCGTCCCCGACCCGCCAGCCCACGGCGAGCAGGAGCGGCACCCACAGCACCGCGCCGAGCGTGTCGTAGAGGAGAAACGCTCCGGCGGGGACCCCGCGCACGCCGGCCGTCACGAAGACGAGGGCGCGCGTGCCGGGCACGAGCCGCGCCAGGAGGATCAGCGGCGCGCCCAGGCGGTCGAACCAGCGGGTGGCGCGACGCAGCCGGGCCTGCATGGCCACGAGCGGCTGCCATCCCTCTTCGTCGCGCCACGCGAAGCGGCGCCCCGCCGTGTACAGGAGCAGGTCGCTGGCGACCACTCCCACGACACAGACCACCAGGGCAGGAGGCAGGCTGAGAATCGATGCGGAGACGAGATACCCCGCCGTCAGCAGCAGCAGGTCCTCGGGCACGGGCGAGCCCACGCCCGTGAGGAGCAGCAGCAGGAAAAGGCCGGGATAGCCCCAGATGGTCAGCAGGCCGGCCAGCGTGGTGGATTCCATCGGTCGTACCGGCGTGGACGGGCTGGCGCGAGACGGCCCGGACGGCATGCCGGACCACCGGTCGTCGGTAATCCCCAGCGGCATGTCCGCCCGAGCCGCACTGGCGGCAGGTCCCTGGTGTGTCTGCGCACCAGGGCCCGACCGCCGGCTCCGAACTGGCTACTTGGCCGTGAACACGAAGTGGCCCCGACGATTGCGCTGCCAGCAGTCCTCGCTGGACGCCGTGCACACCGGAGCCTCCTCACCGAGGCTCACCCCCAGGAGGCGGCCGCCATCGACGCCAAGTTCCACCAGGTAGTCGCGCACGGCGCGTGCCCGTCGCTCCCCGAGCGACAGGTTGTACTCCACGGTGCCGCGCTCGTCGCAGTGTCCCTCGACACGCACGCGCGTGGTCGGCCACCGCCGCAGGAAGGTGGCATTGCGCTGGAGCTGGTCACGGGCAGCGGCGCTGAGCGTGGCCTGGTCGAACTCGAAGAACACGTCCCCGAGCGGCGCCTCCGCGTTGAGCGCCTCGAGGCTCTTCTGGGCGAAGAGTTCATCTTCGGTCGGCGCGGCCGCCACGGGCGCGGGCGCGGGCGGGGGCGGGGGCGGAGGGGGCGCAGGCGTAGCGACCGGCGCGACCTCGGCCGGTGGCACAGGAGTCGCGACCGGCTGGACCCGCCGACCGCAGGCACCGGCCGCGGCCACGACGAGGATGAGACCGACAAGGGGGATTCGGGGGAATCGCATGGTGATGTCTCCAGCTCGCGCGGGGGAGCGGCGTGATGCCGCCCGGCAGCAGCAACACGATAGCGTCCGGCACCACGCGTCACCATCGAACCGAAGATCGCGCGCGTAGCACCTTGGTGCCGGTGCGCGTCACCGTCAGTCCGGCGGCGCGAGGCCCTGACGCACGGCGAGCAGGCCAAGCTCGAGGCGAGTCGAGACGCCCGTCTTGTCGAAGATGCTCGTGAGATGGTGCTTGACCGTCTGGAGACTGATCTGGAGCCGATCGGCGATCTCGCGGTTGCTCTCTCCCGACGCCACGGCCGCCACCACGGCCAGTTCCCTGGACGTCAGCCCGTAGCGACGAGCGGCCGGCTGCCCTCCCACCTGTCCCACCGCCTCTGCCAGGACGTCGGCGACGCCCGCGCCAATCACGTACCGTCCATCCATCACGCGACGAATGGCATCGATGAGCGTGCGGGTGGCAGACTCCTTCAGCACGACGCCTCGCACCCCGAGGTGCATCGCGCGCAGCAGATCCGACGGCTCGATGAACGCCGTCAGCAGGATGACGCGCACCTCCCCGAGCGGCATCTGTGAGAGTGCTTCCACGCCCCCAACTCTTGGCATGGCGACGTCAAGCAGCAGCACATCGGGCCGCTGCTCGCGGGTGAGGTCCGCGGCCTGGATGCCGTCGACCGCTTCGGCCGCCACCTCGAAGTCGGGTTCGCTCTCGAGCAGGCGCCGGAGACCGTCCCGGAAGATGGCGTGGTCGTCCGCAATCACGATCCGGACCCGGTGCGACGCCGTCATGCGGTTCTCATCAGCAGCTCGATGCGGACACCGGCACCGATGCCGGACTCGATGGCCAGGTCCGCGCCCACGATGCGGGCCCGCTCGCGGATGATCGCCGGCCCCAGACGACGGCGATCGAGCTCCTCGCCCGAGAGCCTCCCGTCGAACCCCAGGCCGATGCCATCGTCCTCCACGACCAACAGGCACTGGCCCTCGCCGCCAGACAGTCGAACGAGGACGTTACTTGCCCGGCTGTGACGGCGCACGTTGACGAGGGCCTCCTGGACCACGCGCACGAGCTCGAGCGCCTTCGGCGGGGTGACCGCAACGCGGCCACCCGTGAACACGAACCGCGCGGGCACACCGGTGTCCCGGCGGAATCGCTCGACCACATGGGCCAGGACGTCGGGCAACTGTTCGCTGGTGTCGAGGCCGATGGGCCTGAGCGCCTGCATGAGTTCGCGCAGCGCGAGTACCTCCCGCCTCATCAGCTCCTGAACGTCCTGGATCTCGCGGTCGGCCGCAGGCGGCAGCGGTTCGGGGCCCCGGCGCAGCGCCTCGAGCTTCATTTCCAGGCCGATGAGGGCCTGAATGGCCCCGTCGTGCAGCTCCCGGGCCACGCGGGCACGCTCGGCAGCGGTGGCCTGCTCCCGCAGCCGGCCCAGCAGCAGGACATTGGTGAGGGCGGGCGTCACATGCTCGGCGAGCGCCTCGAGGAAGTGCACGGCCCGCTCCGCGCTGCGTCCCACCGCGGGCTCGATCAGGTAGACACGCCCCCTCCACTGCTCCGCCAAACCGAGGTCCGCCACGAGGAGTCGGCCGGTGGTGAGTGGGGGTCCCGTGTCGATGGCGCCTCGCCGGAGCGGCCAGATGCCCGCTTCGGCCACGCGCACGGCCAGGCCCGCCACACCTGGACGACCGACGCCGTACCACGCCCGGCCCGGTCCCGCGAACAGCCAGGCCCGCAGCTCCGCTTCCCCGAGCTCACGCCGGAGCGATGCGGTGGGGGCGGCGCGGTCCAGGCGCCACAGATAGCCCTCGCCCTTCTCGTCATCACGCAGGACGAAGCAGACCGCGTCCGCGTCGAAGACCCTTAGCAGCTCGACCGAGACGGCCGTGACCGAACCCGACAGTCCGACATCGACCCGCGGTTGACGTGCCGCTTCGGCAATGGCCGCGAGCTCGATACGGGCATCCTTGTCCTGCTCGGCCAGATAGGCCAGCAGGAACCCGGTGAGCAGCAGGTATCCCACGCGGAGAATCGTCCGATTGAGCTCGAGGTCGCCGGACGCGAGCCAGTCCGGCTGCCAGGGACCAGCCACCGACACCGCGGCTTCGAGCAGGAAGATGCCGACCGTGACGAGGGTGGTCGCCATGGTGCCGGAGAAGCCCCAGCGGTACGCGGCGGCCAGGACGACGAAGAGGAAGAACAGGAAGAACGGACTCCCGGGCCCATCGCTCACGAAGGTGAGCACCGACGTCCAGAGGATGTCGAGTCCGTGCAGCAACCGGCTGTGGCCGCGATCGAGTCTCGGCGCACGCTGGACGTAGGCGAGCACGGCGAGGCTGTAGAGGGCGTACCCCGCCAGGACCGTGTAGGTGAGTTCGGCCAGACGCGTGGGCTGCGTCGGATCGAGATAGATCGCCACGAACCCCGTGACGGTCAGGAACGCACGGCCCACCGCGAGCACGCGCTCCAGCCGGGCCGCCGGGCGGGTGTCCCGGCGTCCCGGTGCCAGCAGGGTTCCGACATCCATGGCGTCCTAGTGTGCCGGAACGCCCGTGGCACGGGAATCACACATTGGTGCCCCCCGGCCAGCCGGCACGGGGAGCGTCGCCCCGACGGGCGCAGGACGTCAGGTGCGGGTGGCCTGCCAGCGCTCCTGCACGATGTCCCAGTCCACCACGTTGAAGAACGCGTCCACGTAGTCGCGCCGGCGGTTCTGGTACTTCAGGTAGTAGGCGTGCTCCCACACGTCGATGCCGAGCACCGGCCGGTGGCCGCGCGTCAGCGGATTCTCCTGGTTGGGCGTCGTCTCCACGACCAGGGCGCCGGTCGCGTCCACGCTCAGCCACGCCCAGCCGCTGCCGAACACCCCCACCGCCGCCACCGCCAGGCGCTCCTGCAGCTGCGCGAGGCTGCCGAAGCCCGCGTCGATCGCGCGCCCGAGTTCGGCTGACGGCGGCCGGCCGCCGCCCTTCTTCATGCTGGTCCAGAACCAGCTGTGATTCAGGTGTCCCCCGCCATTGTTCCTGATGGCGGTGCGCACGTCATCGGGCAGGCGGTCGAGATTCGCGACCAGGTCCTCGAGGGTGCGGGTCCGCAGGTCGGGACGATTCGCCACCGCGGCGTTCAGGTTCGTGACGTAGCCCTGATGGTGCCGGTCGTGGTGAATCGTCATCGTCTGCGCGTCCACGTGCGGCTCGAGCGCGTCGACGGCGTACGGCAGCGGCGGCAGCGAGAACGGCCCGGCAGGCGGGGCCTGGGCCGCGAGCTCGGCCACGAGGCCCTGGACAGGACGGTCGGCACGGGAGAGGAAGAGGCCGGTGGCGGCGGCTGGCGCGAGCGCCAGCAGATGTCGTCTGCTCAGCATGCGATGGGCTCCTTCTGGGAGAGGACGCGACGTCATGGACGGCTCCCGGCCGGCGACGACCGGGGAGGATGACCTCGCTCCGAACTCTGAGGGGTCCCGCCGCGCGTGATCCATTCTGACCACACTCCCCGCAGCCGCACCAAGCGCCGAACGGCCGGCGGTCGGATCGCGTGGCCGAACGGGCGACCGGCGCACCCGGCGGGCACGCGGTCGCCCCGTAGACAGGTCAGCTCAGAAGGCCTTGCTCCAGTTCACGGCCAGCGCCTGCGTCCGGCGGAGCTGGAAGCCGTTCACGTCGTTGCGCACCGGCTTCAGCCACTCGATGCTCAGGCGGTGTCCGGCCAGCGCACCCCGGGTGACCACGGCGTTGAGACCGACACCAATGTCGGTGAATCGCCCGCCGTAGTTGGTGGGCAGGTCGGGCGGGCTCGTGCCGGCACCGGTATGGTCCAGCCCGGCGATCGCGCCTTCGGATGCGTGCTGGACGCGCACGGACGTGGACATCCAGCCGGTCCAGCGGTAGCTGCCCCAGCCCGTCACGCGGCCGATGTGCCCGAGCCTGTAGCCGCTGGCGTTTTCATCCTCCATCCGGAGGACGCCCCCGGCCTGACCGCCCCACGACCAGCGGTCCATACGGGCTGTGTAGGTGAGGGTCGGGACGAAATCCCACGTGCCCGAGCCCGGCTGCATCATGTAGTGCGTGAGCACGCCGTCATTCAGTTTGTCCACGGCGCCGGTGGGTGCGCTGAACATGACGCCGGCATGCAGCCCCGTGCCGGCATCGCCCGCCAGCCGGACAAGTCCGCCAAAGATCGTGTCGCCCAGGCCGCTGGTGGAGTGGTCGTGCGGACCGGCGTGCGCATGTGCGTCCATGTGGTCGTGCCCGGCGCCCGGGTCCTCGACCGTCTCCATCGTCATGGCCATCGTCATCCACTGGGGCATGAGCATGAGCGTGAGCCGGTCGGTCGGCGCGTACATGAGGTCGAGCATGTGCATCTGCATCGTCATGGCGGTGGGCCGGCTGGCGCAGTGCTCGTGTCCCACCGCTCGCTCGTTCTGGCAGGCGTCGTGGAGGATGAGGTGATCGGGCGTCACCTGGGTGCCCGTCAGCAGGTCGCCCGACTGGCGTCCCCACGAGAAGCGATACCCAACCATCACCTCACCGGCCTCGTGCAGGTGATCGAACATCACGCCGGCGGGCGCGTGCCCGTCGGGCGCCGGGCCATCCTGGGCGGAGGCGGGAAACGGAGTCGAGAGCAGACAGGCGAGGGCCACGAGGCCCCGGAGCGTACGGCGCATGGGCAACGTCCTTGAAACAGGGGGAAGACGACGGATCACTCCATGCTGCGTCCGCCCGCGCGCGGCGTCCAAGGGATTGCAGTCAGGTCGCGTGAACTGGCAGCGAGGCGATGGCCGAAAACGGCCAGGGCCCCGTCAGTGCGTGAGGTGATAGAGCAGGATGTTGATGCCGATCGCGTAGCCGTTCGGGGAGAACTGGTAGAAGAACTGCGGGTCCTCGCCCTCACGTTCGAACGAGTCGGAGATGTCGGTGTTGTGAGTCATCACCGCCACGATGCGACCGCGGGTGTCACGCACGGCCCGGAGGCGGGCCTGCGCCGACTCCGCACCGCGTTCGGAGGTGGCGCCTCCCGTGGCGCGCCAGAAGCGGATGCTGGGCACCTGGGGCACGGCCTCCACCTCGAACATCGTATGGAAGATGGCGTCGGTGAACGGCACGTCCTCGATGGGAAACTCCGACGGGGGCAGCGCCTTGGCCAGCTCGCGCGACCACTGCGTCCACGCGGCCTCGCCCCAGAAGTCGTCCACCCACAGGAAGCCGCCCTTCTCCAGGTACGCCCGGAGACCGGCCGCCTCTTCCGGCGTGAGGCCAATGGTCCCGACGTCGGACGCCATGACGTAGGAGCACCGGAACAGGGCATCGTCGGTGAGGCGCACGAGCCACGCGTGCGGTACGCCCTCCGACAGCCAGCTCACGCGCGTCTTGGTGAGTTCGGAGAAGCGCATGAGCAGGTGCCGCTCTCCCCAGGGATAGTCGGTGCGCCAGCCGGCGCCGTTGGCCTCGGCGCGCACGCTGGTGTACAGGAGGTGGCAGGCGTTGACGTTCGAATCGGGGAATAGATCGGGCGGAAACTCCGGCGGGTCGCCCTGCTCACCGCGGGCCGCCCCGAAGAAGCCGCCGCCGCGCTGGGCGTAGGCGTACCCGGCCGTGAGCACCACGGTGATGACGGCGGTGAGCACCGCAACCGGCACGACCTGACGGGTGGATGCGCGCGGCATGGCGAACCGCCACCATCATGGATCAGATCGGCGGCCCGCTCCACGATCCGCGTCGGGGCGGACATGAAGGTTCCGGACGATCCGCAGCAGGGCATCCGGGCGGCTGGAGGCACGCACGACGTGCACGTCCGGCGTGCCCCCCACCACCTCTCGAAGCGCCTCAGGATTCGCGGATGACACCACCAGGGGCACCCCGGCAAGATCCGGCAGCGCCGTCAGGACGCGGCAGACTTCGAGCCCGTCCCCACGCACGGTGTCCAGCTCCAGGACGATGAGCGCCGGGCGGCTCAGGCTCGCCACGCAAGCCGCAGCCTCGGCGTCGCGGGCCACGGCCACCACGTAGCCCTCGCGCTCGAGCCGACCCGAGGCCGCTTCGAGGAGGTGCGGCGCTCCCACGACCAGAATCACGGGCGCACCGTGCCCGTGCGGTCAACCAGCGGGCTGCGCCACGGTGAAGACACCGTTGGCGACCCGCAGGATTCCCGCCCCGGTGAGAACCCCCAGCGCGGCCTCCGACGACGCGGGACTCAGTCCGAACAGGCGCGCCGCCTGACGGACCGTGAGGCGCAGGCCGGGCATCTCGTGGAACTCCGCGCGGACGCGCCCGAGCACCATGTCGGAGACCGGCACCGACACGCGGGGTGCCGTCAGCAGCATGGGGCCGCTTCTGGGATGGGCGAGAGGGTGTGCGCCGGTTCGTCCGCATCGACACGTGGGGTCGGCACGCGAACGTGGATGACGTTCAGGCGGTAGAACAGATCCTCGCGCAGCCGGCCCGCTCCCACATCGGCGTGGAGGTCGCCCGCGCTCACCGTGATGAGCCGGCAGCCGGCGAGGCGACCCGCCACGTCGTCGGCATGGACCGGCGCCAGGACGGACGTCGACCTCCAGAGCAGGTCCTGCACGCTGGCACTGGCGGTCTCGAGGCCGCGCAGCAGGACAGTTGCACCGGAGGGGACCGCGAGGATCGCACGGCGCGCCTGGGGTCCTGGCCCCTCGTGCGCGTGCGCCGCGGGGCTGGCCAGGTCGAGCACCGTCAACGTCGCGGAACCCGCGCGACCGTGCTCATGGATGAGGCGCCCGATGGCCGCGGCCTCCTCGACGGTCGCGGCCGTGACCAGCACACGGGTCTGCGAGCGCACGGCGCCGGCAATGTCGGCTTCCACGGACGCTGCCGCCAGCCCGGCACGCCACCGCGGGAGCATCTGAAGGCGGCCGTCGCCGACGGGCAGCTCCGGTGCACACGCCACGGGGGCACCTGGAGGCGCCTGACGCAGGGCGGCCCGCAACAGGGCTGGCGCCGCCCCCGACCCGGTGGCCGCAGGCGCCCTGCGCGGCGACCAGGACGAGGCTGCCGAGAGACGGGACGCGATGCGGGAACGGAAGGGGAACCAGAGAACGGCGCGTACAGCAGTCCCCAGACTGGAAAAACCGGCAATCACGGATGCCCTGACTTTCTCGAGGGCTTTGATGAGGCTGAGCCGCGTGACGACGCGTGCGGGCGGAAGGTCAGAACTCAGGAAAGCGGTAGGGTTCGAGCATGCGCCTCGCCCCAGGTGATTGCAAGGCAATTCGAGCCGCGTCTACGTCGGTGTGCGGTCCATGCGCAGCAGCGCCCGTTCGCCGGCGCGCATGGCGATGCGCCAGGTCCCCACGCTGAGCAGGAGCGCCGCCAGGAAGCAGCCACCCATCAGCACCTGCTGCAGCGGCGGAATGGGCCGCTGCCTCGCCAGGTGCCAGAGATAGACCGACGACGGCCATCCCAGCAGCGCAATCGTGACGAGCACGAAGCACACCGCGGCGATCATGAACGCGACGCCGCCGTACGAGCCCGCGACCTGTGTGGCGTTGTCGGCGCCGAAGCGCGGGTAGCAGGCGCCGAGGCCGGTGGCCAGACCGACGAGCGCGAGACTCATGACGGCAATCGCCACCGTGGTCACGAGCTTCAGGAAGGGATCGATGCCCAGGAGGGCGTTGGCCGCGACGGTGAGGCCGATGGTGAGGGTCGCCACGGGCACGAGCCCCATCCAGAACTTGGTCCAGAGGAAGCTGCGCAGCGACACCGGCGCGGTCCGGATCACCCAGAAGGCCGCGCCCTCGGACGAGACGGCCGGGAAGACGAAGCGCACCGCCACGGTCGCCATCACGAGGCCGGCCAGGCCGAGGTTGAGGAAGGCGTACGCGTTCTTGATGACGCCGCCCATCGACGGGATGCGGTCGAGATCGAGGACGCGGAAGTTGTAGAGATAGATCAGCACGAGCGCACAGAGCAGCAGCAATTGCGACCACTGGGTCACGTCGCGCAGGAACACCTTCGCGTCCTTCATGAACAGGTGGCGGGCGGGCACCGACAGGGGCAGGACTCCGGCCAGACGGTCCACGAACGCGTACCGCGCGACGCGTGTCTTGCGGGCCTCCTGCGACCGGCTGTAGCCGGCGAAGTGCCAGCGCTCGGACGACGCGCGCAGCAGGACCACGAACGCCAGCGCCGTGGTCCAGAGCGCCGCGCCGTGCAGCAGGTCGACGCGGCCCTGCAGGCTCGCAAAGAGCGTCTCCCCGGCCCAGAACGAGGGCAGCATCGGCGTGACCGGCGACTGCAGGGTGGAGAAGAACGCCATGACATCGGGCAGGGACTCCACCCGCAGGAGCTGCTCGGGCTTGATGTACCGCAACAGCAGCACCAGGCTCCCGGCGAAGACCAGTCCCATGAGCATGAGCAGGTCGCGCGCGCGGCGGGCGGGAAACACGTTGACGAGCAGGAACGTCACGCCCGTCCCGAGGGCCACCGGCACAATCGCGAAGGGTACGAGCGTGAGCAGGATGGTGAGGTAATAGGCGACGCCCGCCGACCGCGCCAGGCCCACGCCCGCGAGCACCGGCAGCATCAGCGCCACGACCATCCACGACGCCTGCCCGATAGTCTTGGCGAAGCGCGCATGAAAGAGCCGCCGGGCCTCCACCGGCGCCGCCAGCAGCAGGCGCAGGTCCTCGGACAGGAAGAACGTGGAGAGCGACGTCACGACGCCGCTGAAAGCCAGGAACGAAAGGCAGGTGAGAAAGAGCCACGACAGGCCGAGCCGCAGAATGAAGTCGCCCAGCTCGTCGTACTGGGCCAGCTGTCGCGTCACCCAGAGCGCCCCGCCGAGGAGCGCCGCGACGACCAGCACCCCCACCGTCCCGAACAGCGCGGCACGCAGCAGGTCGCCCCGCTCCCGCGTCCGCGCGCGATGCTGCCAGGCCCAGGCCGAGGGCAACAGGAGGTAGGGAAAGGCGTTCACGCCACGGCCTCGTCGATTTCCTGCAGGCCACTGCCGCCGGTGAGCTTGAGGAAGAGGGGCGTGAGCTGCTCCTGCCGATCGCCGGAGCGCTCGCGCAGCTGCTCCACGGTGCCCTGCGCGATGATACGGCCCTTGAGGACGATGCTCACCCGGTCGCACATCTCCTCGGCGACCTCGAGTGTGTGCGTGCTCATCAGGATGGCGACGCCGTGCTCCGTCATGCGCCGGAACACAGCCTTGATGAGCTGCGCGCCACGCGGGTCGAGGCCCACCATCGGTTCGTCCACGAGCACGGCACGCGGGCGGTGCAGGAAGGCCGCGCCCATCACCAGGCGCTGCTTCATGCCGTGCGAGAAGCTCTCGACGAGCTGGTGCTCCCAGGCCGACAGCTCGAACAGCGCCAGCATCTCGCGCACGCGACCGGCGGCCTCCTCGCCCTCGAGCCCGTACAGGCCGCCGTGGAAGCGGAGGAACTCGCCGGCGGTCAGCTTCTCGTAGATGAAGGGACGATCGGGGATGAAGCCGAGCGAGGCCTTGGCCGCCTCGGGGTCGGTCGCCATGTCGGCCCCGTTGACCAGCACCTGACCCGACGTGGGCTTCAGCAAGCCGGCCACCATGCGGAACGTGGTGCTCTTGCCCGCACCGTTCGGGCCAAGGAAGCCGTGCAGTTCGCCCGGCGGCACGTCGAGGCTGATGCCGTCCACGGCGGTGAAAGCGCCGTAGCGTTTGACGAGGTTGTTGAGGGTGATCATGTGTGCTGTTCCATCGAGGGCTGGCGCTTGGGCCGAGGCCGCTAGGACCCGCCGCCCACGGTCACCCGGCCGGTGCCCGGCGTGACCTGCAGGTCGGTGACCGTCATGCGCAGCTGCCCGATAAGGGGCAGGATGGCGGCCTGCTGATCGAGCCCGCCCCGCACGAGGCGAAGGTGAGTCCCGTCGGCGGGAAACTGGTTGAGCGTGGGGTCCACGGGCAGCCACAGGCCCCGCGTGTCGCTCTCGGCGAGGTAGACCTCTGGCCAGGCGTGGTAGTAGAAGGCCCCGCTCACGTAGACCAGGCCCACCGCGATGCGCGCGGGGATGCCGGCGGCGCGGGCCATCGCCACGTAGAGCGCCGTGTGCTCGTTGCAGTCGCCGATCCTGGTCCGCAGCACCTCGCGCGCCGAGGGCAGGCTGATCGTGGGCTTCTTCTCCAGCAGGCCGTTGACGTAGCGGACCAGCGCCTCGGCCCCGAGGCGTGGGTCCGTGGTGGCGCCGAGCGCCAGCTGCGCCTCGGCGCGAATCTCGGGCGCGTCGCTCTCGATGAAGGGCTCGGGCTGGAGGTAGCGCGCCACATCGGGTTCGGATGGGCCCGCCCGCAGCGTGCTGGGCGCAAGAATCTCGATCTCGTCGCCGACGAGGCGCTGGCCCACCCCCTCGAGATCCGCTCTCGGGACGTCGGCGCCGGACAGACGCAGGCGGATGCGCTGCACGTCGCGCGGGTCGTCGATCTGGCCCCGCATCGTCGGCACGACGGCGGAGGCGGCCAGCATGTCGTCGCGCGTCCGACCCGCCACGGCCATCGCTGTCGCCGTCTCCGGGGACTCGCGAATCGTCATGAGGCCCAGCGGGCTTTCCTCCCGGACGATCTCACCGGTATCGGTGATCCACGAGGTGGTGCGCAGGCCGGCCGACTCCATCTGCACGCGGAAGGCGGGAATCCGGCGGTCGCCCGCACGCACCACCTCGCGCTCCCCCACCGTGACGACCACCGGGGCGTTGCGGAGCGTCGCAGGATCGAAGACGGCCCAGGTTCGGGTGGAGCCTGGCACCAGCCGGCCATCGGCCAGGCGTCGGCCCAGGTTGAGGGCCAGGGCCGGCGGCTCCTCGAGGTCGATGGTCTCGTGCCGGATGCCTGCGGTCGTGGTGACCGTCACGGCGAGCCGGGTGCCCTCGACGGTGCCCGCGACCTCCACGGCACCGGTCCCCGGATCCAGCGAGAACGTGAAGGCGCGCAGGCCGAAGGCCTCGTCCACGAGCGCCGTCGTCCTGATGCGGGCCATCGAGGCGGCCCCCAGGAGGGTCATCTCGAGCTGGCCGTCCTCCTGCAGTTCGTAGCCACCCTCCACGGGTACGGCCTGGCTGACGGTGAAACCGACTTTGGCGCCACGGTAGTAGACGCCACGCCACTGCGCGCCCGACCCGTATCGGGCCAGGTCGGCCGCCAGCACGGCCCTCGATCGCACGTACGACTCGTACACGAGCGCCGTCATGGTGGCCGCCCACGCGACGAGCACCAAAATCGAGAGCGGGCGGGTCACGGCGCGGGACAGCGGGCGGATCCAGGGCATGTGGTGCGCGGACTCCTCTCCACGTCGCCTATCGGCCGCTGCGGCTGCGGGCTGCAGCCCCCGGAGCCAGGCGGCCGTGGGCAGCCCGGACGTGCACCCCAGCCCGCCTGGGTCTAGCCGGTGGCCGGCGGATCCGGGTTGGCGGGCACGCAGCGTGGATTCGCCGAGCGGTGCGTGCACGGACGCGACGTGTAGGACGCACGCCGATGGGTCATCCGGGCCGGGGGCCATAGAATGCCGGGGCGGAGGAGGATGCGGCCGTCGTGAGCCTGGATGCGGAGTCGGCGCTGCACGTGTCGATCGATCACCTGCTCGAAGGCGTGCAGGTCATCGGCTTCGACTGGACGTACCTGTACGTGAACGAAACGGCGGCCCGGCATGGCGAACGGTCGGTCCACGACCTGGTCGGCATCACCATGATGCATGCCTATCCGGGCATCGACACCACGCCGCTCTTCCGCGCGCTGCAGCGGGTGATGACGTCCCGGCAGTCGGAGGAACTGGTGAACGAATTCACCTACCCGACGGGCGCCACGCGCTGGTTCGAGCTGCGCATCCAGCCGGTCCCGGTCGGCCTGTGCGTGCTGTCGCTCGACATCACGGAACGGCGCACGGCGGAGCTGCAGCTGCAGCAGACGCAGAAGATGGAGACGGTGGGACAGCTGGTGGGCGGGATCGTGCACGACTTCAACAACTCGCTCACGGTCATGATGGGCAATGCCGACCTCGTCACGATGCGACTCGGCCAGGACCATCCCGCATCCGGCGAGCTGCTGGAGATCGTCCAGGCCGCCCAACAGGCCGCGGCGCTCACCCAGCAGCTGCTCTCCTTCGCGCGGAAGCGGCACAGCCGGAGGCTCGCGGTCGCGCCCGGGGAGGTGCTGGGGCATCTGGAGCCGCTGCTGCGCCGCCTGCTGCCCCCGAACATCCGGCTGCGGCTCGTGCGCGAGCCCCACGAAGCGTGCGTCTGGGCGGATCGCACGCAGCTCGAGCAGGTCGTCCTCAACCTGGTGGTGAACGCCCGGGACGCCATGCCCGCCGGCGGTACGGTCACCATGCGTGTGCACCTCGAGCCGCCAGCCGGCACCGGCCGCGCGGTGCCCGACGGCATGGCTGGCACCGTGGTGCTGTCGGTGGCCGACACCGGGACCGGCATGACGCCGGAGGTCCAGGCACGCATCTTCGAGGCCTTCTTCACGACCAAGGCCGAGGGCCGGGGCACGGGACTCGGACTGGCGGTGGTACACGAGGTCGTGGAGCAGCTTGGGGGCACCATCGAGGTCGCCTCCGCGCCCGGGGCCGGCTCGACCTTCACCATCCGCCTGCCGCAGTCGCTGCGCGGTGAGGCGCCGGCACGCCGTCGCGAGCCGGCCGGTGCGCCGACCGGGCGCGAGGCGGTCCTGCTCGTCGACGGTGCACCGGGCGTCCGTTCGTTCGCGCGGACGGTGCTCCAGCGCTCAGGCTATCAGGTCATCGACGCCGAGTCGGCCGAGGCCGCGCTGCGCTCGGTGACGGGTGCCAGCGCGCCCGTGGATCTCCTGGTGACCGACCTCGTACTGCCCGGCATGGACGGCGCGCAGCTGGCAACCCGCCTGCGCGACGACTTCCCCCACGTGCGCGCGATGTTCCTGTCCGGCGATGGACGTCAGGCCGGTGTGGATCTGCCCGCCGGTGCCGATGTGCTCGAGAAACCCTTCACCGCCCACGCCCTCCTGGTGCGGGTCCGCGACGTCCTGAACGCCCGCCCGGCCTGAACGTTCAGTAGTTCCACTGCACCTGGAAGCCCACCCGGTTGGCGTTCCGCGCGTCGAGATAGGGGAAGGTGCTGCTCTGCGTGCGCCGGAAGGTGTGGGTGTACATCATCGTCACCTCCACCTCGGCCCACTTGGCGAACTCCAGCCCCAGGTCCAGCTCGTTGACGCGGACGCGCGGGGCATTGCGGGCGAACTTCCGCCCGCCGTCGTAGTACTGCCAACGGGTGAACGGAAACCAGATGCCGGCGGTGCCGGCCTGCCGATAGTGCAGCTGCACGTAGCCGCCGCTCAGCGAGGCGCTCTCCACCGTGCGCCGATCGGCCGACAGCGTGGGCCCGCGCCCGACGTTCCACTCGGCCTCCAGGCCGAACGGCTTGGGGTACCACACGGCCGTCACGCCCACCCGCTCATCGGTCACCCCGCCCGCCTGCTGCCCGGGCGTGACGCTCGCGCCGTCGATGGTGATGGCCTGCGTCGGCGTGACGAATGCGCCGGTGTAACCCTGCACGCCCAGCTCGACGATCTGGCCGCCCACGGAGAAGGGATAGCTGGCCCGCGCCACCCAGTGCAGGTCTCCGTTCTGGTCGGACCGATTGAGCCCCTGGCCGCCGAACACGCCCACGGCGACCACCCCGTAGTCACCCGAGCCCTTCACGGCCCGGTTGGCCGCGTCCCGAAACACCTGCCGGGCACGCACGGGTGCCCACATCAGGTACGCACCCAGATCACGTTCGCCCTCGACGGCGGAATTGAGCGCGTCGGGCCGCTCGAGTGCCGCGCGGTTCTGGCTGGACTGCAGGTTGACGAAGCCGAACGGCACCTTCGACTGCCCCAGCCGGGCGCGGAACGTCTTGGCCGCATCGAAGGACACGTCGGCGTAGAGATCGCGCATCTGCAGGGAGTAGTCGGCGGCGCCGGTGGACCCGTTGAAGTCCATCTGCGCGTAGAGCGCGAGATGCTCCGTGGGGTCGCCGCTGAAGACGAACCGGCCACGCCGGATCATGAACGACTCGTTCTCGTTCACGGACCGGTCCGAGGGCACGAGCACGGGCGCCCCCTCCGACGACAGCACATCGGAGAGCCGGAACTGCGTGTAACCACGGAGGCCGATGCGCTCGTACCACTTGCCCGCCAGCGCCTGCTGCACGAGATCGGCAGTCGCCGCCTGCGCCGCAGCGGCGGGAGCCGCCTGGGCGGGCACCGCGGCGGGAGCCGCCAGAGAGGGCACAGCGGCGGCGGCCTGCGCGGCCGGCTGGGCACTCGGCTGGGAAAGGAGGGCCTCGGGCGTCTCGACCCACGCATCAAGGCCGGGCGCTGGCGAAGGGGCCACACGGGCTCCCTGAACGGGGGCGCTGGCGGGGAGCGCGACGGCCGGCGAGACCGGCGGGGGCTCCGAGGCCGTGGCCACCAGGCGCAACTCCTCGTACTCGGCGACCGAGATCGAGCCGCGATCCCGCAGGACCTGCAGCAGCCGGAGCAGCGCGTCGGCGGTCGTCGCCTGGGTCTGGGCGTGGGCCGTCAGCGGCACCAGCGAGAGGACACATGCCAGCGCAAGCGCGCTGACGCAACGTGAGCGGAAGTGAGTAGGCACGTTGCAAGCATGTCAATCGAACGTCACACATGAGTTACATGTGTGTTTCATCTGGGTTACATCATCCGCGACCGTCCAGCACCTCACGGACCTTGTACGCAAGGGTGGCACCCTGAAACGGCTTCTGCAGGATGGCCGCCCCTTCGGCGGCCATGCCGTGGCGCACCACCGCGTCGTCGATGTAGCCGCTCATGTAGAGCACCTTCAGGTGGGGATCCCGCGCCTGCAGCCGCAGGGCCACCTGGCGACCCGACATCTCGGGCATGACGATGTCGGTCACGAGCAACCGGACGGGCTCGGCCGCCGCGTCGAAGGCCGCCAGGGCCTGCGGGCCGCCCGCGGCCTCGATCACGCGGTACCCCTGGCGTTCGAGGGCCTGCCGGGCAATGCGTCGGACGATGTCGTCGTCCTCCACCAGGAGGAGGCACTCGCCACCTGCCTGGCTGCCGGCTGAGGTCTCGGCATCTGCCGTGACGGCCGGCACCGGTTCGGCCAGCGGCAGCCAGATGGTGAAGGTCGTTCCCTCCCCCGGCGCGCTCTGGACGTCGATCCATCCATCAGCCTGCTTCACGATGCCGAACACGGTGGCCAGGCCGAGTCCCGTGCCCTTGCCCACCTCCTTCGTCGTGAAGAACGGCTCGAAGGCCCGGGCGATGACGTCCGACGTCATCCCCGAACCGGAGTCCGTCACGCGCAAACGGGCGTAGACCCCCGGCGTCAGGTCGCGCGGTGCGCCCGGCTCGGCCCCGCGTGCGATCACCTGGTCTGCCGCAATCACGAGCCGCCCCCCCTGGGGCATGGCGTCGCGGGCGTTGACCGCCAGGTTGATGATGACCTGCTCCACCTGGCCGGTATCCACCCTGACGGGCAGGGGGCCGCCGGACGCCAGCGTGGTCACCAGCACGTCCTCCCCGATCAGGCGCCGCAGCATCGCCTCGACGCCGGCCAGGATGGCATTGAGATCCACGACCCGCAGTTCCACGAGCTGCTTCCGGCTGAAGGCCAGCAGCTGCCGCGTGAGCGAGGACGCGCGTTCGGCCGCCAGGCGGATCTCCGCGGCATCCTGACGCGACGCCTCGCTCAGGCCCTCGTCGTCCGCGAGCATCTCGCCCAGTGACAGGATCACCGTCAGCACGTTGTTGAAGTCGTGCGCGATACCGCCCGCCAGCTGCCCCACGGCCTCCATCTTCTGGGCCTGGCGGTACTGCTGCTCCAGTTCCACCCGGCTCGTCACGTCCACCCAGGAGCCAATCACCTCGACGGGCCGGCCGGCGTCGTCCCGCATCAGTTGCCGTTCGTCGCGGATCCAGAGGTAGCGGCCGTCGCGGTGGCGCAGGCGGTACTCGATCACCTCGTGACCCATCCAGTCGGGCACGGCCTGGGCGGCGAGGACGCGCTCGCGGTCCTCGGGGTGCAGATGCTCCTCCCACCAGGCGGGCCACACATCGGCGTAGCGGTAGCCGGTCAGGCCCTCGAGCCGCTCGCTGGCCCACACGTGCCGGAGGATGCCGTCCTCCACCCGGAGGGCATAGATGACGGCGGGGCTGCCGGCCACGAAGCGCCGGATCTCCTCGGCCGCGCGCTTCTGGGCGGTGATGTCCCTGACGAACACGTAGAGGAACGCTCCCGAGTCCGGTGCATGAGCCACCGACACGTCCACGTCCCAGGCTTCGCCGTCCCTGGCCCGGTGGCGGGTCTCGAACCGCGCGCTGCCGGTGCGGAGGATCTCCTCCAGCGTTTGCTCGATCTCCGCCACGGAGTACCGCGCCTCGATGGCGGCCACGTCCATCGCGAGCAGTTCCTCGCGCGCGTAGCCGGACCGTCTGAGGTACGCGTCGTTCACGTCGCGGATGCGTCCGGTGCCGTCTACCACGAGGAAGCCATCCGGCGTGGCCTCGATGGCGGCGCGATACTGCGCTTCCCGCTGCCTGAGCGCCTGCGCCGCCCGTCGCTGCTCCCGCCGCGCCACCGCCTCGCGCAGTTCGCGATTGACGGCCGGGGCCAGGCGGGCCAGTCCCCCCTTCATGACGTAGTCGCGCGCCCCTGCCCGCATCATGTCCGCAGCCAGCGCCTCGCCGATGGTGCCCGAGACGATGATGAGCGGAAGGTCCTTCCCCGACTCGTGCAGCACGCGCAAGGCCTCGGCGGCGGTGAACTGCGGCAGGCGGTAGTCGGCGAGGACGATGTCCCAGTCCGCCGTCGCGAGCGCGGATCGCAGGTCCTCGAGGGCGTCCACGCGGGCAGCGTGCACGTCATAGCCAGAACGCACGAGGGCACGCAGCACCAGGGCGGCGTCGCTCTCGGAATCCTCGACCTGCAGCACGCGCAGCGGTACGGTCACCCTTCCCTCCCTGCCGTCGTCCACACTCGCGGTCCGACCCTCATGCGGACGCCCCGAGCGTGAACCAGAACGTGGCGCCGCGGTCCGGCTGCGCCGAAGCCCAGACGCGTCCCCCGTGTCGCGCCGCAATGCGGCGGACGGTCGCGAGGCCGATGCCGGTGCCAGGAAACTCCGAGGCGCGGTGCAACCGCGCGAAGGCTCCGAAGAGCGTGTCCGCGTGCGCCGGGTCGAAGCCGACGCCGTTGTCGGCGACGTACCAGGCGGTCTCGCGGGCATCGACGAGAACGCCCACGTCGATGTGGGCCTCCTCCCTCGTCGCCGTGAATTTCACGGCGTTGTCGAGCAGGTTCGTCACGAGCAGCTCGAGCAGACGGGGGTCGGCCTCTACGTCGAGCCGCGGTGCGATGCGAAAGACCAGGCGGCGATCCGGATGGGCCTCGCGCAGCCGTGCCGCCACGCCACTGGCGAGTGCCGTGAGATCCACGCGCGACACGTGGAGCGGACGGCGCGTCACCCGCGACAGGTCGAGCAGGTCGTCGATGAGCAGACCCATGCGCGCCGTCTCGGCCCGTACCCGGTCCAGGAACGTGCGGGCCTGGCCGGGCAGCGTGGCCCCGTAGTCTTCGAGCAGGGCGAGGCTCCAGCCATCGATGCCCCGCAGGGGGGCCCGCAGATCGTGGGAGACCGAGTAGGAAAACGCTTCGAGCTCCTCGTTGGCGGCCTGAAGCTGGGCCGTCCGCGTCTGCACCCGCTCCTCGAGGGCGGCGTTGAGGGTCCTGAGCGCGTCCGCGCTCCTGGCCGCGTCGGCTTCGGCCTCCCGGCGCGCGGTCAGGTCCTGCACGATGGCGACGCGCGAGTGCGGCCGCGCCTGCTCGTCCCGTACCGTGGTGAGATCCACGAGCACCGGTATGCGGGTGCCGTCCCGGCGCAGGTGCTCCGTCTCGAAGACGCCGTGACCCGCGCCATCCGAGCGGCTCACGAAGGCCGACTGAGCCTCCTGCAGTTCGGAAGAGTAGATCCGGGCGATGGGCATCCCGGCCATCTCGTCACGGGTGTACCCGAGGCGCCGGGCGAACGCCTCGTTCACGCTGCGGAAGCACTCGGTCTGCGCGTCGGCAAGCGCGATGCCCACGGCAGACTGCTCGAACGCGCGCTGCCACTCCCGGGCCGTCTCCTCCGCCTGCCGCTGCGCGGTCACGTCGTGCACGAAGCCGTACCACAACGTGCCCCCGTCGTCCTCACGTACCGGCACCGAGTGCCCTTCCACCCATACCGTCGCCCGGTCTGGCCGCGTCACACGGAACTGCGCGCGCCAGGGTTCCAGCGTGCGCGCCGACTCGAGGATGGCGGCCGACACGCGGGAGGCGTCGTCGGGGGGCATCATCTGGAACACCGGTGCGGCATCCGCCGCGAGCTGCGCGGGCGTCAGTCCGTAGATGTCTTCCACGCGGGGACTCGCGTACGGGAACGACCAGCCACCGTCGGGTGCCTGGCGAAACGCCAGCACCACGCCCGGCGCCGTGGCGAGAATGCGATCGAGCCGCGCGCTTTGTGCCTTCAGCCGCTCGTGCGCCTCGCGTGCGTCGTGGACGTCCGTACTCGCGCCCGCCCAGCGGCCGACGCGACCCGCGCCATCGCGGACGGGAACGGCCCGCACGCTGAACCAGCGGTAGGCGCCGTCGTGCCGGCGCAGCCGGTACTCGGCTTCGAATGCCTGGCCCGCTCGCACCGCGTCCAGCCAGGCGACGCGGACGCGGTCGCGGTCGTCGGGATGCGCCTGCTCCAGCCAGCCAAGGTCGAGCGACGCCTCAACCGGCACACCGGTGTAGTCCGTCCAGCGCGAGTTGAGGAAGTCACGCCCGCCGTCGGGCAGGCTCGTCCACAGAATCTGCGGCACGGCGTCCGACAAGCCCCGCAGCCGCGTCTCGCTGGCCTCGAGCAGCGCGCGCGACTGACGCAACCGCCCGCCGACCACGCTGATACCGGTGCCGACCGCCACGAAGATTGCGACGTTGGCGACCGCGCCCGCGTCCGTCATCACTGCCGGGCCCACGAACAGCCACGTGCCCGCGAGAGCGCCGGCCAGTGTCGCCAGCAGTCCGGGCGCGAGGCCGCCGTAGACGGCGGCGATCGTCACCGGCAAAGTGAACGCGATGAGCCTGGCCTGGTTGCCGAGGATGGGCTGCAGCCACAGCCGCACGAGAAGCAGGACGACCACGCCGCCCAGGGCGGCGCCGTACCGCAGGAGCCAGTCGCGGAATGAGGCCTGGTCGGTGACGCTCTCCACGCTCACCAGCTGTCCGTCCTCTTCCTACACGCGGGACGCGCACACGCCCGGACCCTGGTGAGGGCGAGCGGGGCGAAGCCACAGGGCGCGGGCATGGGCGGGCACAGTATACGGTTGCTGCTCACGGTATCGGTGGGACTGCGCAAGTTCCACACCAGGCAGGCGCACCGCGATCACCGTCCATGTGCGTGTGGTGATGGCCAGGGCCTGCGGAGTCGTTCACGGTGGTGCGAAGGAATTGGCCGTGGCCTGCCCACGCAGTCGCGCACCTCTGGTGCGCGCACCAGAGCGGGACGGTGCGACGCGCGACGGCGGGGTCGGCGTGCGCCTGCCCGTCAGGGCACGTGTGGCGGGGGACTGGGCCGCGACGGAGAGGTTGTGGCGGGAGGCTCCACCAGTGCCTCATGGTACGCGGCCCCGAACATCTCCCACACCGTGACGAAGAGCGCCGCGAGGATGGGCCCGAGGATGAAGCCCATGGCGCCGAACAGCAGCAGACCGCCCAGGGTGGAGAAGAAGATGAGCAGGTCGTGCATCTGCGTGTCCTTGCCCACCAGGCGCGGCCGCAGCAGGTTGTCGATGCTGCCCACGACGAGCGCGCTGAACGCTGCGAGGCCGAGGCCACGTCCCGGCTCTCCGGTGAACATGAGCACGATCGCCGCCGGCAGCCAGATGAGGGCGCTGCCGATGCCCGGGATGATCGACAGCACCGTCATCACCGTGCCCCAGAAGATGGCGCCGTCGATGCCCACGACGGCGAACGCCACACCCCCGAGCGCGCCCTGGGCAATGCCGATCAGCACGGTGCCCTTGAGGGTGGCGCGCGTCACGGACACGAACTTGCCGAGCATCCGCTGCTTGTCGGCCTCGGTGAGCGGCAGGTAGGCCAGCACCGACCGCAACATGCCCGGCCCGCCCGTCAGGAAGTAGAACATCGTGTAGAGCAGCACGAAGAACTGGAAGACGAACAGCGCTGTTGCCCGCGTCGTGGCCGAAATCGCGGAGAAGAGCACGGTGCTGGTGCTGCCGAGAATCTCGCCCGCACGCGTCA
Source organism: Vicinamibacterales bacterium (assembly GCA_050185275.1). Lineage (GTDB taxonomy): Bacteria > Acidobacteriota > Vicinamibacteria > Vicinamibacterales > UBA2999 > JABFRY01. The sequence goes on from JBFWZN010000009.1 coordinate 180,808, forward strand.
GGAGCTGCTCGCGGTAGGGCTCGACGAAGCGGAAGCCGGGAATGGCCCGCAGCCGGCTCTCGAACTCGCCGGGCTGGTCCACGAGCCCTTGCAACTGGGGGCGAATCGTCTCGGTCACCCGTACCGCCTCTGCGGCGCCGATGCCCAGGATCACGACGAGCGGCGCGAGGATCAGCACCAGCAGGAGGAGGATCGTGGCGAGGGCCGCCACGAAACGGCGGCCGCCGACGCGCGCGCGCAGCCACTCGTACAGCGGGTAGCTGAGGGCGGTGAAGATGGCCGCCACGAGGATGGTGATCAGGAAGACCCGGATCATCGCCACGAAGGCCGCCGAGATCCCTGCCACGAGCAACAGGAGAAAGACCTGCCGGACGCGCACCTCAGTCATCGTGTCCGCGAGCATAGCGGATTGCGGCCGCCGAGCGCCCCAGCCGGACCGACTGGGCCGGCCAGGCCGACCGCACGCTCGTGCGGCCCTGGCCTCTCGCCGCCACGGGCCACGCCAGGACTTCCGGCCGACTCACCGGAGGAGACGGACGTGGTAGGACCGGCCGTTGACGTTGGGGTCGGAGCCGTCCGAGGTCGAGAAGCGCAGGCTGCCTTCCCAGTGCGAGTAGCGCCCCTGTCCCAGCCGACGGATGTCGTCGTGCAGGCTGTGCGGCGGGCCGAGCACACGGTCGTCCTCGACGAGCACGACCGACGATCGCCGGAGCGCGTCGGGGGCATCGCCGGCGCCCACACCCGCCGGCAGCCCGGCAGCCCAGCACGCGCCGCCATCGGGCGCGAAGGGACCGATGAGGGTGCCCACCGGCGCCGAGCGCCGGAGCCACGACGCGGCGCCGTCCGGCTGCCAGTCGACGCGCTCGCCGTAGATGCGCTGCTGCGGTACGCCGTGCACGGTCGATCTCGGCGTCTTCAGGGCCAGGACCTGCAGGAGCACGTAGCGCCCGGCAAATCGCAGGCGATCGCGACGGTCGAAGCTGCCGGGTTCGTACTCCGAGACCGTCGCCGCCGACCAGTCTTCCGTGTCCGTCTCGAGCAGCCGGATGCGGACGTCGTACCCGTTGGCGCGGTAGTAGTCGTGAAACAGGGTGGGCGAGAACTGGTAGAACCCGTGGTCGAGATAGTTGTTCGCGGGGACGATGTGCAGCACCCGCCCGGCGGGCGCCAGGCTCTCGCCGATGTTGGCGAGGAAGTGCGGCAGGTGGAACACGTGTTCGGCCGTGCCGGTCTCGACGGCAAACGCCACCGGACCCGGCAGGCGGCCGGCCAGGCCGGGCTGGTTCAGGTCGTGGACCACGTCGGCGCCCTCGAATGCGCTCGCATCCACGCTGATGGACCGGCTGAACCCGAGCACATGGAAGAACAGCTGGTCGGAGACGAAGCCGGCGGCGCGCAGGTCGGCCCTCGCCGCGCGCGCGTCGGGACGGTCCAGCCCCTCGACGAGGCGCCGTCGGGCAGCGGCCACCCGCGCCCGGCGCCGGTCATCGCCGGACTCCAGACGCTCCAGGACCGCCGACAACGCGTCGGGTGTGAGCCGCACGTCCTGCCGGGCCAGCTGCAGGCAGGTGCCACCGGCGTCTTCGTCGAACACGGTGTCGGCGATGAGCGTCGCCGAGAACTCGAGGATGGCCATCCGACGCATCTTACCGGGCGCCCGGCGGCTGGTGCCACGCCGATGCGGCGGGTTCCAGCGCTAGAATCGCTGCATGTCACTCACGCTCACCGCACGGGAACGTGCGCACCTGAAGGCGCGTGCCCATGCCCTCGAGCCGGTCGTGCAGATGGGTCAGGCCGGACTCTCCGAGCCCTTCCTCGTGGAAGTGGAGCGCGCGCTCACCGCCCACGAACTGATCAAGGTGCGCATGGGCAGCGCCGATCGGCAGGCGCGGGCCGACCTGACCACGGCCCTCTGCGACCGGACGGGCGCCGCGGCGGTGCAGACGGTCGGCAAGGTATTGGTGCTCTGGCGCCCGCGCCCGGAGGAGCCTGAGGTCTAGCGTCTACTGCTCGAACTCGAACGCCACGTCGGTGATCCGGCCTCGCCAGTACACCTTGGGACCGTCGGGCAGGAGCCACGCCACCTCTCCGTCCAGGGGGATGCGCATGCCGTCTCGGACCTCGTAGTTCCAGAAGCGACCCTGCCACGGCGTCGGCACGGACGCACCGGCCACCGTGCGGGCGCGGGCGTCGGCAGACACCGTGTCGATCGGACCGTCCTCGTGGAACGTGAACCGCAGCGTCACGACCACCGGCCCGTCGGTGAGCGTGGCGAGCGCCGTGCGGTCGTCCACGGCGGTCCACGTGAGGTCCTGCCCAGGGAGCAGGACCGTGGGATACCAGGCCGCCTCGGCGAGGAACCGCATCAGCTCGCCCGCCGCCAGATCACCACCGCCGCGCAGGTCGGCCACGGCATACAACCCCAGCACCGAGGCCTGCAGGATGCCGCTGCCGGCCACGTAGGCATCGTGTACGCGCACCGACAGGCCCGGCAGCAGGGCCATGCGCGCGTCCCAGTCGAACCCGGGTCGCCGGGCAATCACCTGCTGGTCGGATGTGAAGGCGGTCCACCGGTCGGTGGTCTCGCCCATATTGAAGGTGCCCATGTGCCGCAACCGGACGGCCGCCACGCGGGGCTGGCCGTCGGTGAGGACGGCGCGAAAGAATCGCTGGACCGGTGGCGGCACGCTCGCCAGGCCGGCCAGGTCCACCGCCGGGAGGCGGACCGGCACCCGCGATTCGGCCAGCCCCGTCCGCAGCTCGCGCGTCCGTGCGGCCCATCGGGCGGCGCCGTACCAGACGGCGGCACCCACTGCGGCCGCCACTACCGCGGCTGTCAGTCCTACCAGCTCGAGCATCCGTCGCGTCGCCGGCCGCTGTCGGGTCATCACCGGTTTCCACTGACCACGGTCATGGGCGTACCGCGCCCGGGCCTGAGGCGAAGGATAGCAGCAACCGGTGCCGGCGCGCTGTCGACGCGTCCTCGCGGAGGGCTCGCGGCGGAGCGCACCACGGATGAGGCGCGCTCAGGCGATCTTGAAAACCGCCCAGGCGACGAGCGTGATGCCCATCAGCACGCTCACCACCCGCATCCGCTTCGCCGTCAGGCGGTCACTGGCGGCGCCGCGTGCGCGCCATTCCTGCCACCGCCGTTCTGCATCCGGATCAGGCGCCGCGTCGGCCGCGTGGTCCATCATCGGCGTGCGTCCTGGATGCTCTGCGACAGACTCTGGGCCGGCTCGTTCCAGCGCCACAGCATCACGGCTGGCGGCAGCACGGCCACGCCGGCGAGCACGGTCCAGCTCGCGAGCGATTGCAGGTTTCCCGCGATGCCGGCGAGGCTGATCGCCGACACCCAGACAGCAGCCACGACGGCTTTGATCGAGACGAGTTGAATATGCATGCCCGCAGCGTACCGGCCAGCGGCCGCACGCCGCTGTCCCCAACTGCACACACGGGGGGCGCCGTGCCGGTCGCCACCCCCTCGACCGGGGGCAACGGGGCGACAGGGAGGGACGACCGTGAGGGGCAGCGGCGCGCCGTGCCGCACGCGATGGTCGCGGCCGGATGCGTCCGGCAGCGTCGCGGAACACGTCACGGCGTCTGTGCACAAGCGCACAGACGCCATCCGGACGTCGTGCGACGATCGTTCTCCGCCTGCGACACAACGCAGCGAAGAGAGCCTCCCATGCTGCCCATCATCGCTGCCCTCGTCGTTCTTGCTGCGGTCGCGCTCGCCCCCAGGCTGCTGGGTCGGGGCCGCGCGCGCGCCCCGGACCTTGGCGGAGTGAGCGAGCAGTGGCTCGCGGCGCACCGCGCATCGCACGAACCCTGACCCTCCACGCTGGAGCACGGCCGCGCACGTCACTTGTCCCTTCTTCTCCCGAGGCTGGAAATACCAATGACTCAGACCCTGTCGCGACCACCGACCACGACGACGCTCGACACGCCAGACGGCCGGACCACCTGCCCGATGTGCCACAGCGCTGCGCCGACAGCACAGGATGGCGGTGCCTGGCTGTGCGGCAGGTGTGGCCAGCACTGGGATGCGGGTCGATTGGCGACGGTTTCCGCCTACCAGGCCTGGGCCGTCGAACACGATCACGCCCGCCAAGCAGGCCCCGCACGGGAGGGTACGGTGTCCTCCCCGCCTGCGCCCGGCCGTCCGGCGGGCATGCCATGACCGTCGCCACCGGCCTGGCGCGCGGTGTGGCCCTCCCGGGCCGCGTGGTCGTGGTACCGCCGGCTGTCCAGAGCCGACGGCGGGTGGCGGCGGGTACACGTCGGCGGGGCGCCACGATCGCCGGCGACCTGCTCGGGGCCATCGGCCTCGCGCTCTGCCTTCCCGTGATGATGCTGGCGGTGGGCGTGCCGTTCGTCCTGGGCGTACGGCTCCTGCTGCGGGTCGCAGGACTCTCCTAGTCCGTCAGGCCTGACCGCTTCTCCCCGTCATCGGCCAGCGCCAGCCTCCGGCGAAGGTCCGTCAGGGCCGGCGTCGGCCCGCGCCACTCCAGGTCGTCCACGGACTCGAACACCGGAACGTCCGTCCGCAGCAGGGCGAGCTGCCGGAAGAGGCGCACGAGGTCACGATCGCGCCTCAGCGTGGCCGCCAGTGACGCGGCGCGCGCCACGTCGAGACCCCACGCCCGGTGGTCGTCGGGAATGGCGTCGATGTGTCCGAACCGGGCGAGCACCGCGGCCGCCGACTTCGGGCCCCAGCCGTGGAGCCCTGGGAAGCCGTCCGCCGTGTCGCCCACGAGGGCGAGATAGTCGGGCATCGACGCCGGCGGCACGCCGAACTTCGCCACCACCCCCGCCTCGTCGCGCACGATCCTGCGGACCCGGTCGTGCTGGACCACCCGGGAGCCCTCCACGCACTGCGCCAGGTCCTTGTCGGGCGAGCAGATGACCACCTGCGTCACCCGGGGATCCCGTGCTGCCTTCATCGCGGCCGACGCCAGCGCGTCGTCGGCCTCCACCTCCACCATCGGCCACACCGTCAGCCCCCAGGCCCCCAGCGCCTCCTCGAGCAACGGGAACTGCGCCCGGAGCGCGGGGTCGATGCCCTCGCCCGTCTTGTAGCCGGGCCACAGGTCGTTGCGGAACGACTCGATCACATGATCGGTCGCCACGCCGATGTGCGTGGCGCCATCCCGCACCAGCCCGCGCATCGAATACATCACGCCCCGCACGGCCGCGACTTCCTCGCCGGCGGGATTCCTGGCCGAGGGCAGGGCGTAGAAGTGGCGGAACAGCTCGTAGGTGCCGTCGACCAGGTGGATGGTCACGCGCCCAGCATACCCGGAGGGCGTCGATGGCCTGTCTGGTTCCTCGGGGGCGCCTGCCGCACGGCCGCGGCGGACATTGGCTCGCCGCGTGCTTGTGGGCCAGTACGACGATGGCGCCAGGCACACGGAGGAGATGATGGCGAAATACGGCAAGGCCGCATCGAAGCGGGTGGCATCCGCCGTCCGCAGGATGAAGAAGGGCACGCTCAAGAGCGGCAGTGGCGACACGGTGACGAGCCGGAAGCAGGCCGTCGCCATTGGCCTCAGCGAAGCACGAGAGAAGGGCGCGAAGGTGCCGTCCCGCAAGGCCTCGAAGAAGCGCTGAGCACACGCACGGCGCCGGACTCATCGGTGCTCGGGCGGCCGTGGCGTGATTGGGTCGTCAGCGATCGTCCATGGCCTCGGGCTGGTTCATGGCGGCGGCCGTGCCGGACGGCATGAGGGCCGAGGCCCATCCCAGGTCGAGATTGCGCGAGACGCGCGCGCGCTCCGCCTCGGGCGTGGGTGGCGAAGCCGGGAGCACCCGCGACACGAGGCGCATGGCCCCTGCGACGACGCCCGGCGCCAGCACGTGCGCGACTTCGAGGGCCCTGGCCTGCACGCCGAGGGTGAGCTGTGCGCGGCGTTCCCGGCACGCGCGGACGATGCGGTCGGCTGCGCGGTCCACCCGCATCGAGGTGAGCGACGTGGCACTGGCGAGCCCGAACCACCGCGCCTCTGCCACATGGGCGCCGCGAACCCGCACGTTGCGGTGTGAGCCGGATCGCAGCAACCCCGGCGTGACGGTCAACACGTGCACGCCGGTGGCGGCCAGTTCCGCGTGCAGGCCCTCGGAGAGCCCGGCCAGGGCGAACTTCCCGACGCAGTACGCCAGCAGGTGCGGCACCGCGACGCGTCCGCCGATCGACGACACGTTGACGATGCTGCCGCGAGACCGCGTCAGATGCGGCAACGCGGCGCGGATCAGGTGCAGGCCCCCCCAGACGTGCGTGTCGAGCGAGTCGCGGATGTCCGCGTCCGGCACGGCAGCAAACGGTGCCATCTGGATGACGCCCGCGTCGTTGACCAGCACGTCGAGCCGGCCCGTGCGCGCCACGACATCCGCGACGAGCCGCGCACTGCCTTCGGCGTCGCGGATGTCGTGGGCGACGACCTGCACGTCCGCGCCAGACGCGGCCAGTTCCTGCCGCGCGCGCTCGAGCTCCACGACGGTGCGCGACACGAGCACCAGGCGTGCGCCCTCGCGTGCGAACGACCTGGCCAGGGCCAGCCCCAGCCCGCGGGCTCCGCCGGTGATGAGCACCACATGGCCGTCCAGCGGATGCGCGCGGCGGACCAGCGCGCGGACCGTTGCGCGCAGCACCGCAACGCCCGCCCAGCCGAGCAGCGCCGCAGAGACGCCGATAGCGCCTCGCTGGAGAACGCTGGACCTGTTCGCCAACGCATCCGCACGCGGAGCGTCAGCGCGATGAGCGGCGTCAGCACGGTGTGTCATCAGTCGGCTCTCCTGGGGACAGGCAGGCGCCAGCCGGAACGTGTGCACGTCACGCCAGGCTGAGGCCACCCGAATTCCTGCAAACGGAACTCCAGCCAGGACGCCGCCGCTCGGACGCGGCCACATGCCAGCCGAGGCGCGGGTCGCGGACCGCGCACACCCGTCTCTGCCGCGTGTGCACGAATCACATGGTGACGGGTACGCGTTACAAGACCGATGGCCCGTGACCATGCGCCGCGCAAGGCGCGAATGCGGGACAGGCACCGCAGTCGGGGAACGCGCCTTGCAGCTTTCAGGCTGGCGTCACGCAACACGCCATCATCCAATCACCCCATACCGAGGAGGCTTCCCATGGAACGCTCGACCGATCGATCCGTCACCGGCCGGGGCGTCGTCCGGACCACCGATGAGACCATCGCCCAGGGTGGCGCCCAGATCGCGGGCACCCCGTCGAAGGACCATCCAGGACCGGGACCACGCATCATGGCCGCCAGCACCCTGACTCGCGACAAGATCGTGAACCTGCAGGGCGAAACGCTCGGCGATATGCAGGAGATCATGCTCGACGTGCCACGCGGACGCGTGGCTTACGCCGTGCTCGCCGCGGGCGGATTCCTGGGAATGGGCGAGCGGTACTTCGCCATCCCCTGGGGCGCCCTGACGCTCGATGTCGAGAACAAGTGCTTCATCGTCGACATCGACCGCGAGCGCCTGTCGAACGCGCCGGGCTTCGACAAGGACAACTGGCCCAGCACGGCCGACGAACGCTGGAGCCGTGACGTCTACGCCTACTACAACACGCCGCCCTACTGGGAGTGAGATCCCGGCCGCACAGCCGTCCGCACGCGATGGGCCGGTCGCACCCTCCTGCGCCGGCCCGTCGGCGCGGCCCTCAGAAGCGCCACGACAACCCCGCGCGCAGCGGCACGAGCGCATGCAGGTCGTCCGCCTCGGTGCCGGCGACCAGCTGCAGGCGCACGTCTGCGAAGAACGCCGCGCGGCCGTTCAGGGGCACGAGAAGACCACCGCCGGCGAATGGCGCCACCACGCGGTGAGAGGCAGCGGTCGGGAACGCGTCGGTAAGGTTCGGACGCGACCGGCCGACCGCGAACCCCGCCAGGCCATAGGGACCAGGACGCTCCCGTGCGAAGAGCGACAGCCGCACTTCGGCGGACACCAGCGTGAAGGTGCCCCCACGAAAGCGTGACACCCCGCCCCCCGGGAACGTCCCCCGCCGGCTGACCAGATGGGAGAGTTCCACGCTGCCCAGGAGGGTCAGGCGCGTGGCGGGTGTCACCGCCACGCCGCCCGCGACGCTGAACCCGGCATCACCCAGTGTGGGCCCTGCGGCCGCGTGCACCGACACGCCCTGCGCCAGGGCAGGGACGGGCGAGATCAGCGCCAGCGCGAGCAGCAGTCCCAGAGTGCCACGCGTCACGCCGGGTCGTCCGTGGTCGGCGCCTGCCCGTCGGGGGCCGGCGGCGGGGCGGCGCCCGGTGTCATCACCACCTTCAGGCACGCATCGTCCTTCTCGCGGAACGTCCGGTACATGCCCGGCGCGTCCTCGAGCCCGATCCGGTGCGTGATGATGAACGAGGGGTCGATCTCGCCGCGCTCGATGCGCTCGAGCAGCTTCGGCATGTAGGCCTGCATGTGGGTCTGCCCCATGCGCAAGGTCAGGCCCTTGGCGAAGGCGGTGCCCAGCGGAAACTTGTCGAGCCACCCGCCGTAGACGCCAGGAATCGACACCGTCCCCCCCTTTCGGCACGCGCTGATCGCCTGCCGCAGGGCATGAGGCCGATCCGTGGCCAGGTACATCTTCATCTTCGCGCGGTCGTACCAGGCGTCCAGTGTCGTCCCATGGGCCTCCAGACCCACGGCGTCGATGCAGGCGTCCGGCCCCTGGCCACCGGTGAGGTCGCGCAGGGTCTCGAGCACGTCGAGCTCCATGTAGTTCAGTGTGTCCGCGCCACTCTCCGCAGCGCGCGCGAGGCGGTCGGGGATCCGGTCGATGGCAATCACCCGCTCGGCGCCCAGCATGAATGCGCTGCGGATGGCAAACTGCCCCACGGGGCCGCAGCCCCACACCGCGATGGTGTCGCCGGGCTGGATGCCGCAGTTCTCGGCGGCCATGTAGCCGGTCGGGAAGATGTCCGAGAGGAAGAGCACCTGTTCGTCGCTGAGCCCCTCGGGCACCTTCAGCGGACCGACGTCGGCGAACGGCACCCGGACGTATTCCGCCTGGCCGCCCGGATACCCGCCGTAGAGATGGGAGTAGCCGAACAGGGCCGCGCCCGAGTATCCGTAGAGCGCCTCCGCCATCCAGGCATTCGGGTTCGAGTTGTCGCAGAGGGACCAGAGCTGCCGGGCGCAGAAGGCGCAGCGTCCACACGAGATCGTGAACGGCACGACGACGCGGTCGCCCACGGCCAGGCCCGTCGTCTCCTTTCCCACCTCGACGATCTCGCCCATGAACTCATGGCCCAGCACGTCGCCCTTGTGCATGGTCGGGATGGAACCGTTGTAAATGTGCAGGTCGGATCCGCAAATCGCGGTGGTCGTCACCTTGATGATGGCGTCCCGCGGGTTGAGGATGGCGGGATCGGGTACGGTTTCGACCCGAATGGTCTCCTTGCCTTCCCAGCAGACGGCTCGCATAGGTCACTCCTCAGGCGCCGGGTGGTGTGGCCCGGGCGATCTCACCGGCTTCGAGCAGCTGCTTGAAGCGGCGCAGGTCCTCGCGAATGGTCTGCGACGGCTCTCGGCCGAAGAGGGCCGCGATCCACGCACCGGTCCGGCCTGCCGGTGGAGAGTACCGGAGGTGGACGCGCACCTCCGTGCTCCTCCCCTGGCGGACGGGGCTGAAGGTGACCGACCCGGCACTGACCACGTCGGAGCCCGGCAGCGACTGCCAGGCCAGGAGCGAGTCCTCGCGCTCGTTGACGATCTCCGCGTCCCATTCGATCGGCACGTCGCCAGGCCCCTTCGCGACCCAGTGCGACTTCCCCTCTCCGGTCTCGGTGACACGTTCCAGATGGAGCATGAAACGGGGCAACTGATCGAGTTGCCGCCAGAATCGGTACACCTCGCCGACGGGTTTCTCGAGCCGGATGGCTTCACGCACGTGCACGCCCCGCGAGCCGCCCAGCGCCGCCTTGGTGCTGTCGGCCCCCAGCCCGTGGCTCACGATGTCCGGCCACCGTCCACTGACACCCCTGTACAGGAAGGGCGCCGCGGAGGCGGCCAGACAGGCGCCTGTGGTGGCCCGCCGGGACAGACCGGCCGCCAGGAGCGCGATGCCGGTACCGAGCGCGATCCAGTCCTCGGTACGCGCGACGGTCGAGCGGGAAGACGTCGATGCCATCGTCATAGCTACATCAGCCATCGTGTCTGCGTCGGATGAGCACCGGTGGACGAGGACGCGCGACGCCTGCATCAGCAGGCCGCCGCGCGCCCTCTATCACCGGGCGTGTCAGCTCCTGTTGGCAGGGGCGGCAGCGGCCGGTGTCGCCGGGCACGTACCGTCAGCCGCGCTGATGGCCGTTGCCTCGATCTCGGCAAGGTCCTCGACGTCGTTGGCCTCCGCGTCACTGCGGTCGACCGTGCCGGTCACGCGCACGCGCTTGCCCACGAACGTCTGCAGGCGTTCGTCGTCGATGTTGGTCACTTCGTACATCCGCCCGGTGACCCTCGCGCCCGCAGCGGCCCTGTCGGAGGCTGCACCCTGAGCCGGTGCCATGCGGGCGTCGGCAAGGATGTAGTCCTCGAGAATGCCGGCCCGCTCGGCGATGTTCGGCGAACGTCCGGGAATGTCACGCTCGCGGTACAGGCACCCCTCGAACGTGGACATGCGCTCGTTCGCGTCTGCCCCCTGCGCCTGCGGGGTGCCCTGCGGGCGCGGTGCCGCCGGGGTGGTCTGCGACTGAGCCGTCGGTTGTGCCATCAGCGCCGCTGCGAACAGGGCAGCGGCTGGGTATGTATACCTGGTCTTCATCACGAACACTCCTCACCTCTGGGGGTGTTTCGAAGTGGAGCAATCGACATGCCGCCGGCCCCTCCACCGACCCGGTTACTGTCCAATGCCCCTGAAGATCACACCGGCGTAGACGCGCCAGTGGTCCGGAGCGAAGTCGTCACCGTTGAAGTAGCGTGCGTCCAGCCGGACGCCCCATCGCTCGTTCATGGCGGCCTTGACACCACCGCCGACGTTGAACGAGAGCGCGGTGGACGAGTCGTCCTCGACGTCGTCGAAGCGCTCCGCGAGGTCGGTGTTTCCGATCAACGCGCCCAGCCCGACTGCGCCATAGGGCGTGAAGTTCTCGGAGCTGTCGAGGAAGTGATAGAGGATGTTGGCGCTCACGGAATAGATGTCCGTCTCGAACGAGTCGAGCACGCCCACTTCGGCACCGGGCGCGGCGAAGAACTCACCCTCGACAGTCAGCCGCTCCGTCATGGCATAGCCCGCCGCAATGCCGAACTGACCCGGGGTGCTCTCCAGGTTTCCGCCGAACGCGATCCCGACGAACGGCGTGACGCTGAACGTGCCGGGATCCGGGGGCAGGGCGTCAGGGGCGGTCTGGGTCGGTTGTGCTGCTGTCTGCTGCTGCAGCAACGGCGTGTTGGCCTGCTGCGCGCTCGACGGCTGGGCGAGGGCGAGCACGAGTGCAAGCCCGAGGACAGCGGAACCAGCGTTTCGGTGTGCGGTGCGATGAGTCATTCGTCTGCTCCTTCTGTGTCGAAAGGTCAACCGTCGCGGCGACGGGGCGGCGATTACATGCCCGCTGCAATCCCTACATTTGTCCGGTGCTGAACCATGCCCCCTGCGCGAGTCAGCGCGACCCGTCAGGAGTGCTCGCCGAGGGCTCGGCTTCGTCCTCGCTCACCGACCGCACGGCCTGTGGCGAGGAGCGCTGTGGTGACACCGCGACGGCGCGGCCCTCATCGAGCGGATGGCTGGACTGCATCCTGCGCAACTGTTCGCCGTCGGTGAGGTCCAGACCGAGCGGCGTCAACGACACCCACCCCTGCTCGACCGCCCATCGGTCGGTCCCTTCCTCCGCGCTCTCCAGCGCGTGGGTGGAGAACCAGAACAGGGTGCGACCCATGGGGTCGCTGGTGGGGACGATGCGGCCGTCGTAGGTGCGAACGGACACCCGCGTCCACACCAGCCCTCTCGGCTCGCGAGGCACGTTCACGTTCACGAGACGCGGCACGTCGTCGTGGAGCAGCGCCTCGAGTACCTGTCGAAGCCAGGGCTTGTAGGGCTCGAAGTCGGGCTCGGCGCTGGCGGGCGCGCTGAAGGCGATGGCGCGAAGCCCGAGCAGCGTCGCCTGCTTGGCGGCCGCCACGGTGCCCGAGTGCCAGATCGAGTTGCCGAGATTGAAGCCGATGTTCAACCCCGAGAGGACGATGTCCACCTTGTCCCAGTGATACGCCCCGAGGGCCACTGAGTCGGCCGGTGTCCCATTGACGCGGTAGGCCGTCAGTCCGCCGATGTTCGTGGGGCGATACGACAGCGGCCGCGTGGCCGTGATGGAGTGGCCACTCGAGGAACGTTCCACGTCGGGCGCCACGACGCGCACCGACCCGAACTCGCTGGCCACCTCCGCCAAGGCTGCCAAGCCGGGGCTGTAGACGCCGTCGTCGTTGGATACGAGGATGCGCACACCCCTCTCAGTGCAAAGTGCCGGCCACGCAAGCCGGCCCATCCGCGCAGTCGGCGTGTACGGTGGAGCGGATCTTGAAAACGGCCGACGTGGGACCAGGGATACACGTGAGAGTCACACTCATCCACAACGACTCATCGGGACGGGCCGTCTCGCTCGATCAGATCGGCGAGACGCTGGCGCGACATGGGCATGAGCTGGCGCACGTCCTCGGCGAAGACGCGGACGTCGCGCGGCATCTGGCCGACGAACACCCGGAGGTCGTGCTCGCGGCCGGGGGCGATGGCACGGTGGCTGCCGCGGCGAGGGCGCTCGCCGGACAGGACGTGCCGCTCGCCATCCTCCCGCTCGGCACGGCCAACAACATCGCGCGCAGCCTCGGCCGAGGCACATCGCTCGACGAGGTGATTGCCAGCTGGGGGCACGCGCGTCAGGTGGACGTTGGCGTCGCGGAAGGGCCGTGGGGGCGCCGTCGCTTCATCGAATCGGTGGGGATGGGGCTGGTGCCGGCCGGCATCGCCGCCATGGACCGATGGCCCGCGCAACACGACCTCGTGGCCCATGCGCAGGTCGAGCAGGCCGTGCGGGCGTTTCGGGACAGCCTGCCGCGCCTCGACGCGCGCCGGTGTCACCTGGCGCTGGACGGGGTGAACGCCGACGGACCGTTCCTGCTGGTCGAGGTGATGATCATCCGTTCCATCGGCCCCAACCTCGTGCTCGCGCACGACGCGGACCCGTCGGATGGACTGTTCAGCGTGGTCGTCGCGGGCGAACAGGACAGAGACGCGCTGATGCAGTACTTCGACCGCCGACTCGCCGTGAACGAGACGGGTGGGGATGGCGGAGACGAGGAGGCCACACTGCGACTTCCCGTCCGCACCGCACGTCAGGTGCGGCTGCAGTGCGAGGGACCGCTCCATGTGGACGACCGGCTGCTCGACATGCCCGACGCCCAACCCGTGTCGCTCCACCTCGAGCCCGGCGCGCTGCGCGTGCTGGGGGCGGGTGCGCCGTCGGACCCCGGCAAGGCGTGAACCTGCCAGCCTGGCATGCGGACTGCTGAGAGCGGAGGAGGAGATACACCATGAGCGGACAGACACACCAGCCCGACGGGAAGCGGGCCGCATCGACCACAGGGCGCGAACAACCGGCACCGCCGTTTCCGCCCCAGCATCAGGATCGCCCGGGGCTCGAATCCGAGATCACCCCGGCGCCGCGGTTCCAGGCGCCCCGCTACGCCGGCTCGGGCAAGCTCCGGGGCAAGGTCGCCCTCATCACGGGGGGAGACTCCGGCATCGGCCGCGCCACGGCCGTGCTGTTCGCGCGCGAAGGCGCGAACGTCACCATTGCTTTCCTGCCCGAGGAAGAGGAAGACGCCGAGCGGACTGCCGCCTGCGTCCACGAGGAGGGGCAAGCTTGCGAACTCCAGGCGGGCGACGTGCGCGATCCGGCGTTCTGCGAGTCGCTCGTGACCACCACCATCGACCGCTTTGGACGACTGGACATCCTGGTCAACAACGCGGCCTATCAGGCGCATCAGGCGGCTATCACCGACATCGACGACGCACAGCTGGAGCGGACGTTCCGCACGAACATCTTTGCGTATTTCTACCTGGCGCGCGCCGCTGTGCCGCACATGGCGCCAGGCAGTGCCATCGTGAACGTCGGCAGCGTGACGGGTCTCAACGGCAGCGCGCAGCTGCTCGACTACTCGGCGACGAAGGGCGCCATCCACGCGTTCACGAAGTCGCTGGCGCAGAACCTGGTGGAGAAGGGGATTCGTGTGAATGCCATCGCGCCGGGTCCGGTCTGGACACCACTCAACGTGGCCGACCGACCCGCCGACGACGTCGCCGCATTCGGATCGGGCGTCCCCATGCAGCGCCCCGCCCAGCCCGAGGAGATCGCGCCCTCCGTCGTCTTCCTGGCCTCGCCGGTGGATTCGGGCTACATCACGGGCGAGGTGCTGAGCCTGCTTGGCGGGGAGACGACGGCAGGCTGAGGGAGACGCACTGGGTGCCCGCGCGCTGGCCCGCCAGCCCCCGGGCCCTCAGTTCATCAGGACAATGGCTCCGTTGAGCGCCGTCGCGAACGATACCCAGGCCAGGTAGGGGGCCATGAGCCATGCCGCCGGACGATCGAGACGCCAGAAGGCTGCCGTCGTGACGACAATCGCGATCCAGAGGACCACGATCTCGATCAGCGCCGCCACGATGGCCTGCGCGCCGAAGAAGAGGAACGACCATGCGAAATTGAGCGCCAGCTGCATGAAGAACAGCCGCAGCGCCGGCGCCCCACGGCCCGTGCGCCAGACGCGCCATGCGGCGATCCCCATGAGCGCGTAGAGCGTCGTCCAGACGGGGGCGAACACCCAGCGCGGGGGGTTCCAGTCCGGTTTCGCCAGCTGGTCGTACCACACCGTGTCCGTACTCGTGCCGAGCGCGGCCACGATGCCGACGAGCTGGCACACACCGATGAATCCCACCAGCCACAGCCACGACCGCGGGCGGCCGTGGCCTGGCGACACGGGCGCGGCGGTGGCGCGGGCGCCGTTCATGGCCGCCCCCGACGGACGGCGGCCGGCAGCGGCGCCGTCGCGAACGCGCGCCGCCGGAGGGAGGCGTCCGGGCCGACCTCGCGCATCGCCCTGGCCAGCGCCAGCGTCACGGCGAAGATCACCGGTCCGAGCACCAGCCCCAGCACGCCGAACACCTGAAGACCTCCGAGCACCCCGAAGAGCACCACCAGCTCGGACATCCGTGTGCGATTGCCCACGAGGATCGGCCGGAGCACGTTGTCCGCGAGGCCGATCAGCACCGCACCCCACACGACCAGCGCAATGGCCTGCCACCAGGAGCCCGAGACCGCCAGGTACACGGCCGCCGGGCCCCAGACGATCGAGGACCCCACGAGCGGCACGACGGAGGCCACGATCATCACCACACCCCAGAGGAAGGGAGACGGCAGGCCCAGGACCAGGAACGCCAGCCCGCCAAGTGCCCCCTGGACGACGGCGAGCAACAGCGTCCCATACACGCTGGCCTCCACGACGTCGCGCGTCCGGCGGAAGAGGGCGCGTAACCGTCGGTTTTCAATGGGGAGGAACTCGTACAGGCGGCGTGCGATCTGTCGCGAATCCTTGAACAGGAAGAACATGGTCAACACGATCAACCCCATGCGGACGACGCCAGTGATGGCGCCACCGAGCACCCAGAGCGACTGTGTGGCGAGGGTGCCGGTCCACGCCTCGAGCGAGTCGCGCAGTGCCCCCGACTCGCGATACCGATCGAGGTCCACGACGCGCTCGACCACCCGGACCACGGGACCCGTGACCGGGTGCGACGGTTCGAGCAAGGCGCCCAGCGAGGTGGGCATCTGCACCGCCATGTCGCTCAGTTCGTCCACCACCGCCGTGACCACCAGGGCCGTGGGCACGAGCACCACGACGACGACCAGGGCGGTGGACAGGGCCGCCGCCCACGCCCCTGCGCCCACCCGCCGTTCGATCCGCACGTGCACGGGCTGGAAGAGCACCACCAGGACCACTGCCCAGGCGAGCACGCTGAGCAGTGGACGAAGCACCAGCCACGACAGATACATCGCGACGATGAGCGCAGCGGCGACCGCGAACGGCTGCAGGCGCGTGGACGTCATCGCGTCAGCCATGACGTCTCACGTCCCTGCCGAACAACCGTTGGCGGTCAGCCACGCGGCTCCCCTGTGGCGATCGCGGATCAGTCTCCGCCCATGGAGTCCTGAATCTCGCGCGCGCGCTGCAGGTGCTGCCGCAAGGTCGGCAGGGTTTCGGATGCCCACTGCTGCACCTGCGGATTCCCGCTCCCGTTGATCTTGTCCTCGACGCTACTCACCACGTCCTCGTGGCCACTCACCATCATGTCGATGTAGGCGCGATCGAACTCCGCGCCCGTCAGATCAAGCAGCTCTTCCCTCGCGTCCGAGATCTGTTCCTGTTCGGGCGCGACTGACAGCTGGAGCTGACTGGTCACGGCGTCCAGACGCTCGTTGGCCTCGCGATGGTCGTTGATCAGCATCTCGGCGTAGGCCTTCACGTCGGCACTCGCGGCGCGCTCGGCAGCGAGCTGGCTGACCTCGATCTCCTTGTTGCCCGCGGTGACCATCTCTTCGACGAACCCACGATCCGGCGCGGGTGTGGCCTCCGTCAACGGTGCCTCTTCATAGGGTTCGGGCGTGTCCGTGCACGCGCCGGACAGCGCCAGCACGGCCATCAGTGCGAACGTTCCGTTCAGCTTGCCCATGGCGTCAACCTCCTGCGCGGGTCATAGCAAGGAGCGATCCCCGCCCCTGGCCGTCCTCCCGCACCTCTCACCGTGTGAACCGCAGAGTGTCCATGTAAGGACCGGCAGAACCCCGGCCAGAATTACAGCCCCGCCGTGGCGCATCCGGGCACGCAGATCGACCTCGGGCCGCCTCGTGCGTCGGGCATGCGCGGCAACGCCGGTCTGGCAGCAGCGCGCCCGGCAGGACACGCCGTGCTCAGTCGGGATTGCCGGGCGTGTCCTGGGCTGGACGCGAGGGATTCGCTGGCCTCGACCGTCGCGGCGGCGTGTCAGACGAGGCAGGGGCGACGTGCTCCGACGGCACCGCTTCCCCGTCGGCCGGCGATTCCGGCTCGCCCCTGTCGCAGGCGGCGCGCGCGCGCCGGGTGTCGTGATCGCTATCCGGACTGGCTCCGTCTTCGCACGACTCGTGGTCCTGCTGAGTGTCCGGCAAGTTGGCGTCCCGGTACGGCGCATCGGGCTTGAGCCCGATCTCGAGCTTGTCCTTGATCGACATGAGAGCCTCCTCGAGAGACACCAGCAAGGACTGCTCCACTTACGGCATGCGCGCACGACCTCGCAGTCTGAGGACCCGCGGCCAGCCGAACGGGAGGAAGCGCGGCTGTGTGCCCAGCTGCGACTCGAAGAGGCTGTCCCGGCGGAGCGCGCGTTCCTCCTGCCGGATCCGCCACCACAGCAGCGCGGCATTGGCCACCGACCAGATCACCGCCGTACGCCACGCCCCGTGCAGCAAGGGCACGGCTGCGATCTCGAGGGTCACGCCGAGGTAGTTCGGATGACTCAGGTAGCGATAGATGCCGCTCGTGATGACCGGCTCACCGGGCACGGTGTAGATGCGAACGGACCAGCGTGGCCCGAGCGCACGCCGCGCCGCCAGACGCAAGGCCTGCCCGATGATCACGACGGCGAGGGCGGCGAGGGCGAGCGCGAGATGGAACGGGGCCTCGAGCACCAGCACTTCCAGGAGCATGGCGACGAACCAGCTCACGTGGAGCAGCTGCATGACCACGAAGTGTCCAGGCGCGGACTCACGCCCGCCGCGCCGCCGGATGTGCGCCTCGTGCGCCCGGCTCTCGCGAAGCTCGAAGAGACGCTGCCCGGCCAGCGCCACGACGCACAGGACGAACGCTACGGTCGTGGCCACCGCAGGAGCACCAGCTCGGCGCAGAAACCTGGTCCCATCGCCAGCAGCAGGCCGTGGCGGGGTGTGGCCGTGGTGTCCTGCAGCGCCTCATCGAGAATCACCAGCACGGAGGCGGACGACAGATTGCCGATGCGCTGGAGGCACGCGCGGCTGCGGTCGAGGGCGTGCGCGTCGAGCCCCAGACCGCGCTGCATGCCGTCGATGACGGCCGGGCCGCCGGGGTGCGCGATCCAGACGTCCACGTCGGGCACCGTCAGGTGATGCGTGGCGAGGAACGCGCGGATGACCTCCGCGAGGTCGCATTCCGCCAGCGCCGGCACGGCACGGCTCAGGACGATCCGGAACCCGCTGTCGACGATGTCCCAGCCCATCACCCGCTCGGTGTCGGGAAAGAGGCACGCCTCGGTCGCGACGACCTCGGCGTCCCCGCGACCCGCCAGGGGATGTTCGTCGCCCACCAGCAGGACCGCAGCCGCACCATCCCCGAACAGCCCGCTGGCGATGAGGTTGGACACCGAGGGGTCGTCGTACTGGAGTGTCAGCGAGCAGAGTTCCACGCTCAGCAGGATGGCCGCCTCGTCGGGAAAGGCTCGCAGGTAATCCGCGACACGTGCGACGCCCGCGGCGCCCGCCACGCAGCCGAGACCGAAGAGCGGCAGCCGCTTGGTCGCCGGTGAGAAGGACAGGCGGTTCATGAGCCTCGCCTCGAGCGACGGCACGGCCAACCCGGTCACGGTGGTCGTGGCAAACAGCCCGATGCGGTCCGGCGCGACCGTCGCACGCGCCAGCAGCCGCCGCACCGCCGTCTCGCCAAGCTCCAACGATGCCTGGATCCAGGCATCGTTGCGTCGGCCGAACCCCGGCCGTTCCATGTACTCCGCAATCGGGAGCGCGAGGTAGCGGCCGTGCACCGACACCGCGTCTGAGAAGCGCCGCACCGCCTGGCGGTGCCCGCCCGGACCGGCCGTCAGCTCGAGCAGCGCCTCGGCGATTTCCGTCTGCGAGTAGTAATGGGGAGGGAAAGCGGTGCTGGTCGCCGCGATGTGTGGCATGGGGCTCTGCGGCTCGCAAGGATCGCGCCTTCGGGGGAAATTCCGCTGACGACCACTGCGGCCCTGGCCCCGCGCAACCTGTCGGATGTCATCCGTGGGCTGACGGTCGTGAGACCTCAGCGTAAGGTGTGCGGTCGCGCTCGAGGCGGGGTCTCACGGCGGCATGACCTGCCGCTGTGCCGAGGATGATGGTGTCGGCCCGGTGTGAGGCGCCGTCCCGGCGAGCGTCGGGCGCGCGAGTGGTCGCCGCGGACATGCTCGTCTTCGATAGCGTCCTCCTCGAACCCGCCACGACGGCTGCCGTCATGGACGCCGCGCGCGGCCGCTCACCGGCCCACTATCCGCCCTCCATCACGCGGTGTCAACCTGGTGCGTTACCAACGCCACGACGCATCGCCTCTACGGGCGATGTTCGATCGCGTCGATGAGGGCCTTCATCTCGTCGATCTCGCGCCGCTGCGCCGCGATGATGCGGTTGGCGAGATCGCGCACGCGCGGATCCGTGATGCCGGCACGCTCGCTCGTGAGCAGCGCGATGGAGTGGTGCGGAATCATGGCCTTCATGTACGACACGTCGTCCACCGTCGTCTGGCTGCGGACGAGCCAGAGTGCCGCGACGAACGCCAGCAGGCTTCCCGACACGATGCCCATGTTGATCCGCCGGCTCGGGTACATGCCGCGCATGAAGCCCAACATGACGAGGGCCATCGTCGCACCCATCACCAGCGCCATGTAGGCGCGCGTCTCACTGAAGAAGACGTGCCCCAGCTGGTAGGTATTGAGGTACATGAGGACGAACATCACGGCCGTGCTCGTCGCCACCATCGCGCCGAATCGCCAGTAGCTCGACATGTGTCTCTCCCCGGAATGCGCCTGCCTCGTTGCCGTTCGCGCCGTCGCGACGCCTCCCCGCTGCTGTCAGAGCAATGCGCCTGCCGGTACTCCCCTTGCAATTCCGCGCGAGGTCCGCGGCTGGAGGGTCAAGGGAGGCTCCGATGGTGCAGCGTGCATGGTTCCTGGTTCTGCTGCTGCTCGTGCCGGCGTGGGCGGGTGCGCAGCGCCCGCAGACGCCACGTCCGCCCTTTCCCTACGACACCCGTGACGTGACGGTGGAGTCGGCGGCAGACGTCTCACTGGCCTGCACGCTGGTCGTGCCGCGGGGCGGCGCGCCTGCACCGGCCGTGCTCTTTCTCAGTGGATCCGGCGCGCAGGACCGCAACGAGACGATCATGGGCCATCAGCCGTTCCTCGTCCTGGCCGATCACCTGGGGCGACGGGCCATCGCATCGCTCAGGTGTGACGATCGCGGGGTTGGCGGTTCCACCGGCAACACGTACCACGCCACGACGGACGACGCGGTGGCCGATGCCCGGGCGGCGCTGCGGATCCTGGCGGAACAGCCCGGCATCGATCCGCTGCGCGTCGGGCTGCTCGGGCACAGCGAGGGCGGCCTGGTCGCGCCGCGGGTGGCCACGGTGAGCGGCAGGGTGGCCTTCCTCGTGCTGCTGGCGGCACCCGCTCTGCCGATGGACCAGATCCTGGTGCGGCAGACACGCGAGGCCCTGGCCGCACTGGGCGCGGCGCCGTCGCTCATCGAGCGGGTTCTGGCGAGCCAGGCCGGAGACCTCGTCCTCGTGCGGGATGCGTCGCTGTCGGCCGGGGCGCTCACCGGGCACCTGGCCGACCGGGCCGAAGCATTCGAGGAGACGCTCACGCCGCAGGAACGGGAGACGCTCGGGCTGAGCCCCGAGCGCACGGCCGAGGCCGCGCAGCTGGTGAGCACTCCCTGGTTCCGCTCCCTGATGCAGCAGGACCCCGCCCATGCGCTCAGACGGATCGACGTACCCGTGCTGGCGCTGTTCGGCGGTCGGGATCGCCAGGTGGCGGCCGACGTCAACGCGCCGGCCATGGAAGCCGCCCTCGAGCCAGCGCCCACGCGCGAGGTCACCGTGCGCGTGCTCCCCGAGCTGAACCACCTCTTTCAGCACGCGGAGTCGGGCCTGCCCGCCGAGTACGGCGCGATCACCGAGACCGTCGCGCCTGCCGTGCTGGAGACGGTGGCCGACTGGATCGCGGACCGATGAACGGCCTCTACTTCGTGGCGCTGCTGTCGAGTGCGTTGGCGCTAGTGCCCACAGGGGCCCATCTCGCCGAGTTCACGAGCAAGATGCAGCTCGGGGCCCGGGAGTATCTGGTGGTGCAGCAGATCTATCGTGGATGGGCGCTGTTCGGCATCGTGACGTTTGGCGCGCTGGCGTCCACGCTCGTGCTCACCCTGCGCGTACGCAGGCACCCCCGCGCGTTCGCGCCCGCGCTGGTGGCGCTGCTCTGCCTGGCCGGCACGCAGGTCCTGTTCTGGGTCTTCACCTATCCGGTGAACCAGGAGACCAGCAACTGGACGGTCATGCCGGCTGCGTGGGCGGCACTCCGCGCCCGCTGGGAGTACTCGCACGCCGCGGCGGCGGTGCTGAACACCCTGGCGCTCGTGGCACTCCTCGTGTCCGTGCTGCGCCGACCGACCGCGCGCGCCCCATCGTGACCTGCCCCCTGACCCCGACGGCACCGCACGCGTTCGGCGACACCGTCCAAGTCGTGGCATCCTCTGGGGTGGAGGCACCAGTGCCAGCGCCCGCGACGGACGGATTCAAGAACTACATCACGCCGGCCGGCTATCGCCGGCTGCACGACGAGCTGGCCCGGCTGTGGAAGGTCGAACGGCCCCAGCTCGTGTCCATCGTGGCATGGGCGGCTGGCAATGGCGACCGTTCGGAAAACGGCGACTACATCTACGGCAAGCGGAAGCTGCGCGAAGTGGACCGGCGGATCCGGCACATCTCGAAGAGCCTCGACAGCGCCGTCGTCGTGGACAATGCGTCCAGGCGTCTCGATCGGGTGTTCTTCGGCGCGACCGTCACCCTCACCGGTGCGTCCGGGGACGAGCGTGAAGTGACGATTGTGGGGCTCGACGAGCTCGACACCGCCGGTACCCGCGTCTCGTGGCGCTCCCCCCTGGCGACCGCCCTGTTGAAAGCCCGGGTGGGCGATGTCGTCACCGTGCGGACGCCGCGGGGTCCCGAACCTGTCGAGGTGCTGGCCATCCGGTACGACGCCCTGACGTGAACCGGCGCGCGGCGGTGGAGAGGCGGGGGTGTCCGGCACCGGCCCGCCGCGCGCGTGTACGCCGTATAATCCCCGCGTCCCTTCACCACTGGAGTCCTGATGTCCCATTCACGCCCCGTTGCGCTCGTCGCCCTCTTCGTCCTGACCCTGGCCGCCTGCGGCGGCGAATCTGCGCCCCCGGCTGAACCCGTTGCCGAAGAGGTGTCCCCGGAGGAGCAGGCACGCCTCCAGGAACAGGCCAACATGGCGCTCGTCGACGAGTGGTGGCGCACGATCCTGATGGCCGGCCACAGCGAGCGGGCGGCCGACTTCATGGCCGAGGACTACATCCAGCACAACCC
Source organism: Vicinamibacterales bacterium (assembly GCA_050185275.1). Classification (GTDB taxonomy): domain Bacteria; phylum Acidobacteriota; class Vicinamibacteria; order Vicinamibacterales; family UBA2999; genus JABFRY01. The sequence continues at coordinate 203,233 of JBFWZN010000009.1, forward strand.
CAACATCGATACGGGTCGCGCCGGCCTGCTCGCCACCCCGTTCATGCAGCGCGAACCCCGGGACATTCCCGCGGAGATCACGCCGGCGCCCGTGGTGCGGTTCGCCAAGGGCGACTACGTGGTGTTCGTGTGGGAGCGTGAAGGCAAGGACGCCCAGGGCGCCCCCTACACGTACAACTTCTTCGACGTCGTCCGCGTGCAGGACGGCAAGGTGCAGGAGCACTGGGACAGCGTCTGGAAGACGTCCACCGAGCTGGTGGACACGGGCATCGGGCCGCGGCCCACAGCGCCCGCCAACACACCGGAGGAACAGGCCAACGAAGACCTGGCCAACCGGCTGTTCAAGGACATCCTCCAGTACGGCCACCTGGAACTGGCGGATGAGGTCATGGCGGAAGGCTACATCCAGCACAACCCCAACGTGCCCACGGGCCGCGCGGGCTTCGTGGAGTTCTTCCGGCCCTTTGCGCGCCCCGAGCCCGTGCAGGACGCCTGGCAGACCGAGCCGGAACTCATCCTCACGAGCGACGACATCGTGTTCTACATGTTCGCGCGCTACTCGGCCGACCCGGCCGACCCGTCGCGCGTCTACAAGTGGAACTGGTTCGACATGGTGCGCGTGAACGACGGCCTCGTGCAGGAGCACTGGGACATGGCGACCAAGGATCAGCCACCCGCCGCGGTGGAACCGCCCGCCGACTTCGTCGCATACCGCTGAACACCTGGTGGCCGGCGACCTCCGCGTCGTCGGCCACCGGGCTCGCCCGGCACGGTGCGGGCGCACGCGCCTGGCCGGCACGCGTCGCTGCAGCCTCACGAGCCCCGTTCCCGCGCTGGCGTTCACGCGCCTGTTGTGTACGGGGGCGTCATCTGGATCCGGCGTCGGCGCACACGCATACCGCCTCCACACACCTCACGCGGCGCCGGGCCACTCCGCGTCCCGTGCTTCAGCTGGCTCCGACACGCCACGGCCGGTCGTTTGCATCGACGTGAGCCGTGTTTGTGAAAGGAGCAGATGATGATTGAACTCGCCATCGGCGCGCTCGTGGTCGGTCTGATCGCCTCGGTCCTCGGCTTCACGTCGATCGCCGGCGCCTCGTTTGCGGTCGCCAAGGTCATTGCCGGGGTCTTCTTCGTGTTGTTCCTGATTCTGCTGCTCATGGCCTGGGGCGTGGGTAGCGCGTTGGCCTGAGCGTCGTGGCCTGAGGCCTGCGGCCCGAGCACCCACGCGGCTGCATCAGCTTGCCCCGGTGTCCCCGACGCTTCATCATGCGAAGCGCCGTATGCACCCGCACAGCCGGAAGGACGCCGCCGTCCAGGAGTCCGATCCCCTGGAATTCCTTCAGGGTGGTGGCGAGATGGGTGCGCTCATGCGTGGCCAGGACTGGTCGCGCTCCTCTCTCGGGCCACCTTCTGCCTGGCCACAGTCGCTGCGGACAGTGGTCCGCCTGCTCCTCAATACGGGTCATCCCATGTACGTCTTCTGGGGGGCCGACGGGGCGTGCCTGTACAACGACGCCTATCGCGCGTCGATCGGACCGGAGCGCCACCCCGGCTCACTGGGACGGCCTGCTCGTGAGGTCTGGGACGAGATCTGGCCCATCATCGGTCCGCAGATCGAGCAGGTGATGACGGGTGGCGGTGCCACCTGGAACGTGAACCATCTGGTGCCCACCACGCGTCACGGTCGCCGCGAAGAGGTGTACTGGACCTACAGCTACAGCCCCATCGACGACGCGCACGCGGTCAACGGCATCGGTGGCGTCCTGGTGGTGTGCTCGGAGACGACCGAACAGGTGCTGGCTGCCCGCCGGCTCACCGCCGAGCGTGATCGTCTCGCGCAGCTGTTCGAACAGGCCCCCACCTTCATGGCCTTGCTCCGCGGCCCGACGCACGTGTTCGAGATCGTCAACCCCCGCTATCAGCAGCTGACCGGACATCGCGTGGTGATCGGCACGGCCGTGGCCGAAGCCCTGCCCGAGACCGTCTCACAGGGCTACGTGCGCCTGCTCGACGAGGTGTTCACCACCGGTCGCCCCTATATCGCCACGGGCGCGCGGTATGCGACGCCGGCCGGCTCCGACCAGGCCGAGCGTTTCCTGGACTTCGTCTATCAGCCGATCCGCGATGCCGACGAGGTGGTCACGGGCATCTTCGTCGTGGGCTCGGACGTCACCGACCGCACGGCCGCCGAACTGCGGTCGCTGGAGATGTCCCGGCAGCTGACGGAGGCCGGTCGCGTCAAGGACGAGTTCCTCGCCACCCTGGCCCACGAACTCCGCAACCCGCTGGCGCCCATCCGCAGCGCGCTCGACCTGATACGCCTCGCGCCCACCGACCTGCACATCGTCCGATCGGCGAGCGACATCATGGGACGACAGCTGATACGGGTGGTGCGCCTGATCGACGACCTGCTCGATGTTTCGCGCGTCAGCCGCGGCGTCGTGCGCCTCCAGCGCCAGACCGTGACACTGGGTGCGCTGGTCTCCGAGGCGATCGAGACCTGCCGGCCCTCGCTCGACGACGCACGACATGCCCTCTCCGTGCAGGTGGCGGAGGATGTCGTGCTCGATGTGGACCCGACGCGCATGGTCCAGGTGCTGGCCAACCTCCTCAACAACGCGGTGAAGTTCACGCCGCCGGGCGGTCGCATCGCTCTCGAGGCCCGGGAGGACGACGGCCGCGTCGCGATCACCGTGCGCGACACGGGCATCGGCATTCCGGCCGAGCACCTGGATCGGGTCTTCGACATGTTTGCGCAGGTGGACCGATCGCACGCCCAGATGGGAGGTGGCCTCGGCATCGGCCTCACGCTGGTGCGGCGGCTCGTCGATCTCCACGGAGGCACGGTCCATGCGCACAGTGCCGGCACGGGCCACGGCAGCGAGTTCATCGTGCGTCTGCCGGTCGGGTCCGCGCCCCGTGCCGCCGACCTGGATGCGCCCGCGCCTCGAACGTCGGCGCGGCGGCCGGTCACCGGGGTGCGCATCCTGGTCGCCGACGACAACGTGGATGCGGCGACCAGCCTGGCGCTGATGTTCGGATTCGTCGGTCACGACGCGCGGGCGGTCCACGACGGGACCGCGGCCCTCGAACTCGCGCGCCGGTTCCGCCCCGACGTGATGGTCCTGGATATCGCCATGCCTGGCCTGGACGGGCACGCCCTCGCCCGCCTCGTCCGGGCCGAACCGTGGGGTACCCGGGTGCTCCTCGTCGCGGTCAGCGGATGGGGCCAGCCCGAGAACACTCGCGCCTCCTACGCGGCGGGCTTCGACCACCACCTCGTCAAGCCCGTGGACTTCGAGGTCCTCGATCAGATCGTGCGGGAGCAGGTGCGCCTGCCGGGCTGACGGCGTGTGAGCACCACGGATCCCACGGCGCGAACGCCCGCGCGCAGACGCCCTCACCGGCAGCCCCCTCACCGCTCGAGCGCATCGATCAGGGCGTCCAGCTGCACGGGCTTCACGAGATGCACGTCGAAGCCGGCCTGACGCGCGCGCTCGCGATCGACACTCTGCCCGTAGCCGGTGACGGCCACCAGTCGCGGCGCCGGCACGTGCGTCCGTCGAATCCTCCGGGCCACCTCGTACCCGTCCATGACGGGCAGCCCGATGTCGAGCACCACCGCATCCGGTCGGAACATGTCCACGGCCGTGAGGGCCTCGGGGCCGTCCGCGGCCCCGGTCACCTCGTAGCCCGAGACGCCCAGCGCCAGCATGAGCATGTCCCTGGCGTCGGCATTGTCGTCGACCACCAACACCCGCCCGCGGGACTCGGCGCGCGGCTCGGTCGCCGCGCCCGTGCCGCGCGCGAGCCGGCCTCGTGCGTTCAGCGCTGCCGCGGCGGGCAGGGTCACGATGAACACGCTGCCCTGGTCGGGCCCTGGACTCTCCACGCGCACGGCCCCGCCGTGCTGCTCCACCAGCGAACGCACGATCGTGAGCCCGAGCCCGAGGCCCCCGTGCCGCCGTTCGGCCCCCTGCGCCTGCTGTACGAACGGGTCGAAGATGCGCTCCCGCATCTCGGGGAGGATCCCCACGCCACGATCGCGCACGCGGATCTCCACCCGTCCCGCGCCGTCCGTGGCGGCGCTGAGCGCGATGGGCGATCCCGGGGCGCTGTAGCGGGCCGCGTTGGTAAGGAGATTCGTCACCACCTGCGCCAGGCGGGCGGGATCCCCGTCCACGTACAAGCCGTCCGCCACCGTCAGGACGAGTTCATGCGAGTGCTGCTCGAGCAGCGGGCTCGCCTGTTCGACGGCGCGGGTCAGAACCTCCGCGACCGGCACGACCGCGCGGCGCAGTTCGATCTTGCCCTGCGTGATGCGCGACACGTCCAGCAGGTCCTCGACGAGCCGCTTCACGTGGTTGAGCTGCCGCTCGATGACGTCGTGTTCCTCGAGCCGCACGCCCTTGAGGCGGAGCACGTCGAGCGCAGTGCGTATGGGCGCGAGCGGGTTCCTCAGTTCGTGCCCGAGCACGGCGAGGAACTCGTCCTTGGCGCGGTTGGCCGCCTGCGCCGACGCGTGCGCGGCCGCCAGGGCGTCGGCCTGGGCTTCCACCTGGCGCCTGGCGAGGACCTGCGCGGTGACCTCGACGTCGAAGGTCATCACACCCTCGACCTCGCCCTGCGCCGATCGCACCGGCAGGCAGGTGAAGTCCCAGTAGGTCTCCTCGCGTGTGCCGGTCGCCCGTCGATCGAGCCTGAAGGGCACTTCGCGGCCGATGGCCGGCTCGCCGGTCTCGTACACGCGTCGCAGCATCTCGATGTAGGCCTGCCCCTCGGGCGCGGGCACCACGTCTGCCAGCGGACGTCCCCGAAGGTCCACGCCGCCTGCGGCGGTCGTCATGCGGGGATGGGCGAAGTCGAACACCAGGTCCGGCCCGCGAAAGAAGTTCACCGTGGCCGGCACCTGCGACAGCAGGTCCCGGAGGCGATCGCGCTCGCCGCGGACTTCGCGCTGCACGCGCGCGTGCGCCAGGCGCTGCACGACGCGCGCCACCAGTTCCTTTGCCGAGAAGGGCTTCGGCACGTAGTCGTCGGCGCCCTGCCGGAGGGCCTCGGCACGGGATTCCTCGCCCGCCCTGGCCGACAGGAGGATGATGGGCGTATCGCGCAGCCCCACGTCGTCACGGACGGCCCGCACCAGTTCCAGCCCGTTCATGTTGGGCATCATCACGTCCGACACGAGGAGGCTGGCGGGCGCCCGCCGGAGCGCCGCAAGGGCGCCCACGCCGTCGGCAACCGTCTCCACCGCGCCGAGTCCGCCGAGCAGGCCGGCCAGGTAGCGACGCAGGTCGGCGTTGTCGTCGGCGATGACGATGCGGACCGCCTCTCCGCTCGCACCCGAGGGTCGGCTGCCCGGTGCGGTGTCGCCATCCGGGAGCCAGCGCAGGGCCTCTTCGACGAAGGCCGTCGCACCGGTCGTGGTGGCGCTCAGGCCCCCGGGGGTATTGATGCGGTCGGCGGGCAGGTGCGATGTCCCGGCCCGCAGGTGGACGTGGAAGGTCGTCCCCACGCCGGGCGTGCTCTCCGCCTCGATGGTCCCGCCGTGCAGCCGCACGAGTTCCTGCACGAGTGCCAGGCCGATGCCGGTCCCTTCGTGCGTACGGCCTCTGGCGCCCTCCACGCGGTGGAAACGCTCGAACAGGTGCGGCAGGTCGTCGGCGCCCACGCCGATGCCCGTGTCGCTGACGCTGAGCCGCACACCGTCCCCCTCGGCCCGCAGGCGTACCCGCACCTCGCCCTCCAGCGTGAACTTGAAGGCATTCGACAGCAGGTTGAGCACCACCTTCTCCCACATGTCGCGGTCCACATGGACCTGTGGCAGGTGGGCCTCGCAATCGATCGCGTAGCGCAGGCCCGCGCGCTCCATGGCTGAACGGAACGCGCTGGCGATGTCGGCGGTGAGCGCGCCGAGGTCCACGGGCTCGAAATTCACGTGGACGCGGCCGGCCTCGATGCGGGCGAAGTCGAGCAGCGTGTTCACGAGCTTCAGCAGCCGAAGCCCGTTGCGGTACACGAGCGCGAGGTCGTCGCCAGCGAGCGCGCGGTCGGGCGCCTGCAGGGCCTGCGTGACGGGACCGAGCAGCAGGGTGAGCGGCGTGCGGAACTCGTGGCTCACGTTGGCGAAGAACGCCGTCTTGGCCCGGTCCAGCTCTTCGAGTTCCTGGGCCCGCCGGCGGTCCTCGGCGTGGCGGCGCGCGCTGGCGAGGCCCGCCGCGAGCTGTCCGGCCAGGAGGGTGAGAAAGCCCCGGTAGCTGTCGTCGAGTCGGCGGTGTGGATTGAGCCCGACGACGAGCACCCCCGGGGCACTCGCCTGGCCTTGCTGGGCGAGCGGCAGCAGCAGCGCCTGCGACGGCACACCCGGCCAGGGACGATCGGGCATGTCGTCCGGGCCCAGGGTCACGTCACAGCCCCTGGGCTCGCCACGCGCCAGCACATCGGCCAGCGGCCACACGTCCGACGCTCGGCCGTGGAGTTCCGGCGGCACCAACGCATGGCCGTCGGGGAGACCCGCGCGCACCGCGAGCCTGGCCGTGGGCTCGCCGATGTACAGGGCCACGAAGGGCAGGTCCTCCGGGTGGCGGCGCGCGGCGTCCCGCAGGGCGTCGAGCGCCTCCCCCTCCTCGGTGGCCGACGCCAGCAGCCCTCCACAGTCGCGCAGCGTGGCCAGCTGCCGCTCGCCCAGCACACGTACGGTCTCCTCGGTCACGACGCAGAGGAGCCCCAGGATGCGTCCCGTGTCGTCGGCGAGAGGACTGTACGAGAAGGTGTGGTACGTCTCTTCCTGAAAGCCGCTTCGCTCGAGGAACAGGAGCAGGCGCTCGTCCCACGTGGCGGTCCCCGTCGTCAGGACGTTTTCGATGCGCGGCCCGATCTGCGGCCAGATCTCGGCCCACACCTGCCGCGCGGGGCGACCGAGTGCCCACGGGTGCTTCACGCCGAGCGTCATGCGGGCGTAGGCGTCGTTGTAGAGAAAGGTCAGGTCGCTGCCCCACCCCATCCACATCGCGAAGCGCGAGGTGAGGAGAATGCGCACCGCCGTCTGCAGACTCTGCGGCCAGCGCTGCGGGTCGCCGAGCGGCGTCTGCGCCCAGGGTTGGCTCCGCATCAGCGCAGCCACCTCGCTGTCCCCAGGGAAAAACGCGTCCGACGGGCGACCGTTGGAGTGGGCGTCGGGGGCCTGGGGCACACTCATACAGAAGTCCGCGATTGTCCGGTGCAGCACCTTCCGAAGGCAAGCGGCCGGTGTGGGGCGAGACCCACACCGGCCTTGTGCAACGGCGACGTCCGGCGAGAGGCCCACGCGGTCACGCGACGCGGTCCAGACCTTCCATCACGAGCTCAGTGGTCAGCCCGAAGGCCAGGTGCCCGCCCAGGCCACGCGCGTGCGTCTGCCACGGAAACGCCCGAGGGCCCGGCGTGAGCCCCAGTGCGGGATTGAGGATTTCGTCCATGGCGAGGAACACACCCATCCCGTACGGGAGGCCCATGGCCGTGGTCGCGGCCGGCCACCGCGTCCGCAACACGCCGTAGGCCGCCCCTGCCGCGATGCCCGTCGCCCAGTGAAGGGCGAGGCCACCGCGGCCCCGCTGCTCGTCCGACAACTGCACGCCCGCGGCACCGGCCGCCCGCTCGGCGGCGCGTTCGTAGCCGGTCGTGCCGCCGCGCGCGTCGTCCTCCCGCTGCCTCGCAGCATCGCGCTCGTGCTCGTACATCCACGTCGTCGTGCGGTTCATGAGCCACGTCGCGGCCGCGCCCGCGACCGCGCCCTTCATCAGGTCGCCAAGCAGGTGCCTGTCTCTCGCCATGGTGCCTCCTCCTCGTACCCCGGCAACTGGGGGCCTCGTACCCGGCAAGGCGACATGCAAGTCCCGTGAACAACATGGTGCAGGGCTTCAGGCCCAGCCGCGCCGGTGGGCACTCAGGCTCGATGCATGCCGGTACGAGCCGCACGGCTGATGAGCCGGTAGGAGCCCACTGATGATGAGGCCCTCGTGCAGCTCGGGCCTGCGGCAGGCACCGTCGTTGCCCGGATGCGAGCATGCCGCTCACCACCTTGATGACCACGCCGGATCCGCGCGGACTCAACCACGACCTCAGGCGCAGCGAGTCGCGTGTGATGACCGCCACCGTGCCCAAATGCCGTGCCGCCATGGCGTATTTACTTCACTTGACAGTTAAATAACCAACTGGCAAACTCTCGACATGATGTCGACCGACCTGTCGGCGCTCTTCGCGGCGCTGGCCGACCCCACGCGGCGGGCCATCCTCGCGCGCCTGTCGGAGGGTGACGCGGCGGTGAAGGATCTCGCCGAACCGTTCGCCCTCTCGGGTCCGGCCATCACGAAGCACCTGAAGGTGCTCGAACGCACGGGGCTGATCTCGCGCAGCCGCGAGGGTCAGCAGCGCCCCTGTCGTCTCGAACCACAGGCCCTGGCGCCCGCAGCCGACTGGATCGAGCAGTACCGCGCGATGTGGGAGACGCGGCTCGATCGGCTCGACGCCTATCTGAAGCGGGTCGCGCCGCGTGAGGCACCACCCGTCCCTGACACCAAGACCGAGACGACGCCAGGCCGCGCCCCGCGGCCCAGGACGCCGCGAGGACCACGACATGGCCGCACACGCTAGCTCGAACGAGATTCGCCTCACCCGCGTGTACGACGCGCCCCTGCGCGCGGTATGGGATGCCTGGACGATTCCCGCGCAGGTGGCGGAGTGGTGGGGCCCGCGTGGCTTCACGCTCACGACCCACAGCAAGGACCTGCGTCCTGGGGGCCACTGGCGGTACACGATGCACGGCCCCGACGGCGTGGACTACCCGAACGTCACGACCTATCTCGTCGTCGAGCCGTACGAGACGCTCGTCTACGACCATGGGGCGACCGACGACCGCCCGGCGCTCTTTCGCGTGACGGTGACCTTTGCGGAAGCCGACGGCAGGACGACGATGGACCTGGTGTTCACCCTGGCGTCGCCGGAGGCGGCCAGGCAGACCGCCGCCTTCATCAAGCAGGCGGGCGGCAACAGTACCTGGGACCGACTCGCCGAGTATCTCGACCAGCACGCCACGGGCCGGCAGCGGTTCGTCATCACCCGCACGTTCGACGCCCCCATCGCCCGGGTGTTCGAGGCGTGGACGAGCCCGGCGCACCTCGCACGATGGCTTCCGCCCGCGGGGACCACGATGCGCTTCCTGCGCGCGACAGTGGCGCCTGGCGAGAGCACGTTCTTCCTCATCAGCGGGGATCACGGTGCCGTGTACGGACGCGCGGACTACCGCGAGATCGACCCGCCACGACGCATCGTGTACACGCAGCAGTTCGTCGACGACCGGGAGCAGGCTGCCCCGGCGCCCGGCGCGCCGGTGTGGCCGGCCGTGCTGCTCACGACGGTGCAGTTCACGGAGGAGGCGCCCGACCGGACCCGCGTCACGGTGACGAGCGAGCCGCACGGCGAGGTGACCGCTCCGGAGGTCGAGGCGTTCGTGCACGAACGCTCCGGCATGACGGGTGGCTGGACCGGTTCGTTCGACGCCCTCGAAGGCCTGCTCGAGGCCGGCGGCAGACCGTGACGCGCGGGTCAGCCTCGGCGCGTCGCGGGCCCTCCCCCTGACGCGCAGCAGTCGGGCCAGGTAACGGCGGCGCCTCGCCGGCTCAACCCCACGAGAAAGACGCGCGAGGCCTCGTCGACCGCCGAGACGTCGCCCGCCTCGATGTCGAGGGCCACGTCGCGTTGTTCGAGGGCGGGGCCGCAGGCGCGCTCCAGGGTCCGAAGGTCTGCCGCGCCAAGTGCTCCGCTGACGACCACACGAAGCCGCCCGTCCTCGGTGCGCGCCCGGATCCTGGCCACGGCGTCGCCGTTGTGCAAGTTCGAGGCCCGCACGGCGACGGGTGCACGTGCCTCTCCCTGGCGGGTTCGCCGCCCAGCCTGGCGGGTTCGTCGCCCAGCCGTGACCACATGTCGTCGGCGATGTCAGCCGGTGGAGGATTCGCCCGCCTTCGGGCGCCGGATACCCAGCTTCTTCATCTTGGCGTGCAGGGTGGTGGGTCTGGTGCCCAGCCGCTCGGCCGCGCCACGGGCGCCGCTGACCTTCCAGGCCGAGGCCCGCAGGGCCGCAAGGATGGCGCGCCGATCGGCCTCCGCCAGCGTCGTCACCACCGTGCCTGCGGGCGGCAGCGGAGGCGCAATGGCCGGCAGCCATATCCCCTCCGGCATGATGACCGGCCCGTTCGAGAGGATGACGGCGCGTTCGATCACGTTCTGCAGTTCGCGTACGTTGCCGGGCCAGTGATACCCGGCGAGCATCGCCATTGCCTGCGGTGACACCTCGCGCGCGGGCTTGTTCAGCCTCACGGCGAAGGCGCGCACGAAGTGACGGACGAAGGCCTGGATGTCCTCGATCCGGTCGCGCAGCGCCGGCAGCGTGATGGGGAACACGCTCAGGCGGAAGTAGAGGTCGGCCCGGAACGTCCGGGCCAGGATGGCGTCCTCGAGGCTGCGGTTGGTGGCCGCCACGACGCGCACGTCCACGGCGAACGGCCGCGTGCCCCCCACACGCTCGATGGTCGAGTCCTGCAGGACACGCAGGAGCTTGGCCTGCGTCTCGCCCGGCAGGTCGCCGATCTCGTCCAGGAACAACGTGCCGCCGTCGGCGACCTCGAACCTGCCGGCCTTGCGCGCCACGGCGTGCGTGAACGCACCGCGCTCGTGGCCGAAGAGTTCGCTCTCGACCAGGCCCTCGGGCAGCGCCGCGCAGTTGACGGGCACGAACGGGCCGCGGGCCCGCGGACTGCGGGCGTGAATGCGCCGGGCCAGCACGTCCTTGCCGGTGCCGGTTTCGCCGAGCAGCAGCACCGTGGTGTCGCCGGCCGCCACCAGGTCGGCCAGTCGCATCACGTCCCTGAAGGCGGCGCTTTCGCCGATGACCTCGATCTCCTCACGCGTCGCGCGCACCTCCTCCTGCAGCCGGGCCACCCGCCGCTTGAGCCCACGCCGCTCGTCGAGCAGCGCCGACAGGCGCTGGCGATCGCGCTCACTGTCTTCGTAGAGCTGGGCGTTGGCAATGGCAATCGCGGCCTGCGCCGCGAAGGCCTCGAGCCTGGCCACGTCCACCGGACCAGGCGGCGAGGTGCTCGTGAAGCGCGGGGCGTCGAGGCCAACGACGCCGAGGGTGCGGCCCCGCACGATCAGGGGCACGGCAAATGCCGAGCCGAGGGGGGTCGCGTGCACGCGCCCCACGTCGAACCAGCGGTCGTCGTTGCGGGCGTCGGGTACGAAGACGACGCGCCGGCTCGTGAACGCCAGGCCCATGATGCCCGCATCCGCCGGAATGCGGACCTCGCGAAAGGCATGCGCCGCCGCGCCGCGAAACGCAACCGTCCGGAGACAGCGCTCCTTCGCATCGTGCAGCAGCACCCAGCTCGACGTGGCGCCGAACACGTCCTGGACGGCGTCGAGCGTCGCCTCGGCGGCACCCACCACATCCAGACGCGACGTGAGGGCGCGCGCGGCCGCGATGAGGGCATCTTCGACCGAGGGCCCGGTCAAGTCAGCGGCGTCAGGAAACATCGGACTCCAGGGGCGGCGGACGCGCCCGGTGGCAATCTTACCAACCGTCTCGCGGGTCCACCCCGGCGGGACGGCTCACGACCACGCGTCGACATTGGCAACATATCGCGAGTGTGCGCCGCCGCGGCGCGGAAAGCACGACACCCTCACCGAAACACCCGGACGCGAGGGCACGGACCGCGTACGGCAACCGCCTTGCAGCGCAGCGACGCGGTGTGTGCCCATCCATTGGACCTGCGAGCGCTGCAAGCGCATCCATACCGGTCTCGCCGCGTCGAGCGCGTGACGCTCGTGCCCTCGCACGCAGACGCGCCTGGGCGGAGGGTCTGAGCGCATGACCCCCGAGCGACACGCCGGCGATGCGCACGCGCCCGCACGCACCACGAGATGGCGGCCCAAGGCGCCCTCGGCGGCGCCGGGAACCCGGCCACCACCACCCTCGGTGGATGGCCGCCGCCGTGTGGCCGTGGACCGCGTGCAACCCGAGGTCGACGGTGGCCGCTTCCCCATCAAGCGCACCGTCGGAGAGCCCGTCGAGGTCGTCGCCTGGGTTCATGCCGACGGACACGATGTGCTGGTCGCGCGTCTGCAGCACAGGCCGGCCACGGGCCAGGATCAGGCGTGGACCGAGGTTGCGATGGAGCCGCTCGGCAACGACGAGTGGCGGGCGAGCTTCGTCGTCGAGCTGGTCGGCACGCACGAGTACACGGTGGAAGCGTGGGTGGACCACTTCCTGTCGTGGCGGCGCGAGCTGGCCATCAAGGCCCGCGCTGGCGTGGACGTCTCCACCGAACTCATCGAGGGCGCGCAGCTCGTGTCGGCCGCGGCGGCTCGCTGCCCCAGGAGCCCGCGGGCCCGGAAGTCGGGTCGGAGCCAGGGGACGGCCCACGCCGACACCGCGCCCGCCGACGACCGCGAGCACCTGGACGCGGCCGCCGCCATGCTGGAGAGCGACGCCGACGCCAGCCTGCGTGTCAGCGCGGCGCTCGACGACCGCCTACTCGAGCTGATGGCCCGGCACGCCGACCGACGACTGGCCTCCCGCTACGCCCGGGTCCTGCAGGTGGAGGTGAACCGCGAGCGTGCCCGTTTCGGCGCCTGGTACGAGATGTTTCCCCGTTCGTGGGGCCCGAATCCGTCGCGCAGCGCCACGTTCGACGAGGCCGCCGCCCATCTGCCGCGCGTCGCGGCGCTCGGATTCGACGTCGTCTATCTGCCGCCCATCCACCCGATCGGCACCAGCTTCCGCAAGGGCCGGGGCAACACGCTGGTCGCCGGGCCGAACGACCCGGGCAGCCCGTGGGCCATCGGCTCACCAGAGGGTGGCCACAAGGCGGTGGAGCCCGGGCTCGGCACGCTCGACGACTTCGATGCGTTCGTGGCCGCGGCCCACCGCGTCGGGCTCGAAGTGGCGCTCGACATCGCCTACCAGTGCTCGCCCGACCACCCCTACGTGCGCGATCACCCCGAGTGGTTCCGCCACCGGCCCGACGGCACGGTCAAGTACGCCGAGAACCCGCCGAAGAAGTACCAGGACATCTACCCGTTCAACTTCGAGACCGAGGCCTGGCAGGCGCTCTGGGTGGAACTGGCCAGCGTCATCCGCTTCTGGATCGACCACGGCGTGCTGATCTTCCGCGTCGACAATCCCCACACCAAGCCGTACGCCTTCTGGGAGTGGCTCATCGCCGACATCCGCCGCGACCACCCCGACGTGATCTTCCTCTCGGAGGCGTTCACGCGGCCCAAGGTGATGGCCTACCTCGCCAAGCTCGGCTTCACGCAGTCGTACTCGTACTTCACGTGGCGCAACACCAAGACGGAGATCGAGGAGTTCTTCACCGGCCTGGCCACCTCCGGCGTGCGCGAGTTCCTGCGCCCGAATCTCTTCGCGAACACGCCGGACATCCTGCACGCGTACCTGCAGACGGGCGGACCGCCTGCCTTCATGGTGCGGCTCGTGCTGGCCGCCACGCTCGGCCCCAGCTACGGCATCTACAGCGGCTTCGAGCTGTGCGAAGGCCGCGGCGTGCCCGGCAGCGAGGAGTATCTCGACTCGGAGAAGTACCAGATCCGCCACTGGGACTGGGATCGTCCCGGGCACATCAGGGGACTGGTTGCCGCGGTGAACCGCATTCGCCGCGAGCAGGCGGCGCTGCACTACGACCGCGTCACGTTTCACGCGACCGACAACCCGCACATCGTGGCCTACTCGCGGACGTCGCCCGACCACACGAGCCGGGTGTTGGTGGTGCTGAACGTCGATCCGCACAACCTGCAGCACGGCTTCATCGAGGTGCCCGTCGAGACGCTCGGTGCCGACGCCGGGACGCCGTACCGGGTGCGCGACCTGCTGAGCGGGGACGTCTATGCCTGGCAGGGGTCCCGTCACTACGTGCGGCTGGATCCGGCGGGCGTGCCCGCGCACATCCTGGTGCGCGTCCCATGAGGCGCCTCACCCGCATCCGGCCGGCGACAGGAGCCGTCGCGTCGGCGGCAGAGACCACCGGGAGAAGCGCCTGATGGACCGGCATCCCGCACCGTCCAGCGCAATCAGCGCCTTCGACCGGCACCTGCTCGCCGAGGGCACGCACTACCGCAGCTTCGAGAAGCTCGGCGCGCATGTCGGGGAGCAGGACGGCGTGGCGGGTGTGCGCTTCGCCGTGTGGGCGCCCAATGCCGAGCGGGTGGACGTCATCGGTGCGTTCAACCAGTGGCGACCGGGTGTCACCCCCCTCCGGCCGCACCCGGACGCGGGCATCTGGGAGGCCTTCGTCCCCCACATCGGCCCCGGCGAGCCCTACAAATACCGCCTCGTGTCGCGCGTCAACGGCTATGTGGCGGACCGCGCCGACCCCTACGGCTTCGCCGCCGAACTGCGGCCGCAGACCGCCTCCACTGTGTGCGACCTGCAGGGGTTCGCGTGGACCGATCACGCCTGGGTCGAGGCGCGCCGGGCGCGCGACCTGCTGGCCGAGCCGATCTCGATTTACGAGGTGCACCTCGGGTCGTGGCGGCGCTCGCCCGATCCGGACCACCGCTGGCTCACCTATCGCGAGATGGCGCCGCTGCTCGCCCGCTACGCGCGCGAGATGGGCTACACGCATGTCGAGCTGCTGCCCGTCACGGAGCATCCCTTCGACGGGTCGTGGGGCTACCAGACCGTCGGCTACTACGCGCCGACCAGCCGCTTCGGCTCGCCGCACGACTTCATGTTCCTCGTGGACACGCTGCACGAGGCGGGCATCGGCGTCCTGCTCGACTGGGTCCCCGCGCACTTCCCGCACGACCCGCACGGGCTCGGCTTCTTCGATGGCACGCACCTGTACGAACACGCGGATCCCCGCCAGGGCCATCACCCCGACTGGGACACGCTGGTCTTCAACTACGGGCGCACCGAGGTGAAGAACTTTCTCATCAGCAATGCGCTGTTCTGGCTCGAGATGTATCACCTCGACGGCCTGCGCGTGGACGCGGTGGCGTCGATGCTGTACCTCGACTACGGACGGCGCGAAGGGGAATGGATTCCCAACCGGTTCGGGGGGCGCGAGAACCTCGAGGCGGTGGCGCTCCTGCGCGAGCTGAACACGGTCGTCCACGCCGAGCATCCCGGCGTGCTCATGGCGGCCGAGGAGTCCACGTCGTGGCCCATGGTGTCGCGACCCACCTACCTGGGCGGGCTCGGCTTCGGCCTCAAATGGAACATGGGCTGGATGCACGACGTGCTCGACTATCTCGCGCTCGACCCGGTCTATCGCAGCCACCACCACCACCGGCTGACGTTCAGCCTGCTCTACGCCTTCAGCGAGAACTTCCTGCTGCCGCTCTCCCACGACGAGGTCGTGCACGGCAAGCGTTCGCTGCTCGAGAAGATGCCCGGCGACGACTGGCAGAAGTTCGCGACGCTGCGGCTGCTCTACGGCTACCAGTTCGGTCATCCAGGAAAGAAGCTGCAGTTCATGGGGGACGAGTTCGGTCAGCGCCGCGAGTGGAATCACGACGCCAGCCTCGACTGGCACCTCCTCGACGAGCCGTGGCACGCCGGACTGCAGGCGTGGGTCCGCGACCTCAACCATCTCTACCGGGACGCGCCTCCGCTCCACGCGCGGGATGTCGACCCCGCCGGCTTCGAGTGGATCGACTGCAACGACCACCAGCGGAGCCTGGTCAGCTTCATTCGCCGCGGGCACGACCCCGACGACATCCTGCTGTTCGTCTGCAACTTCACGCCCGTGCCCCGCCTCGCCGAGCCCGTGGGCGCTCCCGTGGGCGGCGCCTGGCGGGAAGTGCTCAACAGCGACGCCACCGCGTATGGGGGGAGCGGGGTCGGCAACGCGGGCGGCGTGACCGCGGTCGACACGCCCCATCACGGCCGGCCCTTCCGGCTCGACGTGGTGGCGCCGCCGCTGGGCGTGGTCGTCTTCCGGTCGGGCGGAGCACCGCGGTCATGACTCGCGCCCTGTCGAACAACCCCCTCTGGTACCGGGATGCCGTCTTCTACCAGCTGCACGTCAAGACGTTCGCCGACAGCGACGGCGACGGCGTGGGCGACTTCCGCGGCCTGACCAGCAAGCTCGACTACCTGGCCGCCCTGGGCGTGGACTGTCTCTGGCTGCTGCCCACGTTCCCGTCACCGTTCCGCGACGACGGGTACGACATCGCCGACTACTACTCGATTCATCCGGGCTACGGCACGCTCGACGACTTCCGGCAGTTCATCGAGGCGGCGCACGAGCGGGGACTCCGGGTGATCACCGAGCTGGTGACGAACCACACGTCCGACAGGCATCCCTGGTTCCAGGAGGCGCGCAGCTCGACCGACAATCCGCGCCGCGACTGGTACGTGTGGAGCGACAGCGACGACAAGTACCAGGGTGTGCGGATCATCTTCCTCGACACCGAGGCGTCCAACTGGGCATGGGATCCGGTGTCGAAGAGCTACTACTGGCACCGTTTCTTCAGCCACCAGCCCGACCTGAACTACGACAACCCGGCGGTCCGCGAGGAGATGTGGAACGTCATGAAGTTCTGGCTCGACATGGGCGTCGACGGCTTCCGCGTGGACGCGGTGCCGTACCTCATCGAGCGCGAGGGCACCTCGTGCGAGAACCTGCCCGAGACCCACGACGTCCTGAAGTTCCTGCGCCGGCGGCTGGACGAACACTTCACCGGCAAGGTGCTGCTCGCTGAAGCCAACCAGTGGCCCGAGGACGTCCGCCCCTACTTCGGTGACGGGGCCGGCGACGAGTTCCACATGGCGTTCCACTTCCCGCTGATGCCGCGCATGTTCATGGCACTGCGCCTGGAGGACCGCAAGCCGATCGTCGAGATCCTCGAACGCACGCCGGTGATTCCCGAGTCGTGCCAGTGGGGCATCTTTCTGCGCAACCACGACGAGCTGACGCTGGAGATGGTCACCGACGAAGAGCGCGACTACATGTACGACGAGTACGCGCGCGACAAGGTGGCGCGGATCAATCTCGGCATCCGCCGCCGGCTGGCGCCGCTGCTCGACGGCGATCGGCGGCGGGTCGAACTGATGAACGGCCTGCTCATGTCGCTGCCGGGCAGCCCCATCGTCTACTACGGGGACGAGATCGGGATGGGCGACAACGTCTACCTCGGCGATCGCAACGGTGTGCGCACCCCCATGCAGTGGAACGCCGGTTGGAACGCCGGCTTCTCTTCGGCCGACCCCGAGCGGCTGGCCTTCCCCACGATCTCGAACGCCGTGTACGGCTACCAGGCGGTGAACGTCTCCGCGCAGGAACGCAGCGAGCACTCGTTGCTGAACTGGATGCGGCGCCTGATTGCCGTCCGCCGCTCCACCAACGTCTTCAGCCGTGGCTCGCTGACGTTCCTCAGGCCGAAGAACCACCGGGTGCTCGCCTACATCCGCGCCCTGGACGGCCAGCAGGTGCTGGTGGTGAACAACCTCGCCGGCAGCGTCCAGGCCGTCGAGCTCGACCTGCGATCGCTTGCCGGGCTGGTGCCCGTCGAGATGTTCGGGCTGAGCGTCTTTCCGCGGATCGGCGAGCTGCCGTACCTGCTGACGCTCGGGCCCTACGACTTCTACTGGTTCAGGCTGCGCCGGGTGTAGAACCAGCAACCTCCATCCGGCCTCTTGCAGGGAGTGGCGAGCGTGGCCAACGACAGTCTGATACCGGACGACCTGCTCCGGCAGATCATCGGCGTCGGTCAGGTGGACCTGCTCGTCGGGCTGCCCACGCACGATCTCGGCGACGGCGCCGCGGCGGCCGTGCAGGCGATCCGCGGCTGCTTCCGCACGCACTTTCCCCGTCTGCGGACGGCGCTGCTCAACGTGGACCGCGGCTCGACGGATGGCACGCCGGACATGGTGCAGCAGTGCTGGGACGGCGGGGGGATGGGCGCCACCGGATCGTCGGGCCTGCGCACGATGCACTGCATGACCGCGTCGGAGGCGGCCTGGCGCGAGGACGGCATGGCCACGCGCTGCGTGCTGGCGGCCGGGGACCTCCTGCAGGCCGGGACCGTGGTGGTGCTCGACGCCGACGTCGAGGGAATGACACCGGCCTGGGTGGCAGCTCTGGCCGCGCCGGTGCGCAACGGCCAGGCCGATCTGGTGGCGCCGGTCTACCGCCGCCACGCGGCCGAGGGATCGCTCGTCACGCAGCTGGTGCGTCCGCTCCTGCGGGCCGTCTACGGCCGGCACCTGCACGAGCCGCTGCTGGCCGAGTTCGGGTGCTCGGGACGCCTGGCGACGACGTGCACGCAGGTGGGGTGGGACACCACGCCGGCACAACGCGCGACACATCTGTGGATCACGGGCGAAGCGTTGCGGGGCGACTTCACCCTGGGGCAGGCCGACCTCGGGGCACGCCGCCTGCGCAGCGATCGGCGGAAGGCCGGCCTGCCGGAGGTCTTCCGGCAGGTCGTGGGCTCGGCCTTCGCCACGATCGAGGCGCACGCGGCGCACTGGACCACGGTGCAGGGCGTCGCCGAGGTGCCGGTGGTCGGGGCCCCGGCGCCGCCCGACGAGCCGGGTCCGGCACCGTCCTACGATGCCTCGCCGCTCGTGGAGTCGTTCGCGCGTGACGTCGAGACCATCGACGAGATCCTCCGGCGCATCCTCGCGCCGGGGACGCTGACGGCGGTGACGGCGGGAAGCCGCAGGACGCCGCCGCAGTATCCCGCGGAGGTGTGGGCCGCCACGGTCATCGAGTTCCTCGTCGCGTATCACCTGGGCGTGATGCACCGGGATCACGTGGCCCAGGCGCTGCTCCCCCTGTATACGGCCAGGACCGGCGTCTTCCTGCTCGAGCACGGCGAGGATGCCGCCGAGGCGCTCGAGATGGCCAGCGACGACGTGTGCCGGGCCTTCGAACGGGTCAGACCGGAAATCATCGAGCGCTGGCAGGTGCCGGCATGAGGACCGACATGGGCGAGATGGTGCTAGTGGCAATTCGACAGGCGAGCCTGAACTTCCTGCGCACCGCCGCCGAGTTGGTGCCACGGGCGGTGGTCACGCTCAGCCTCATCCTCGTCGGCTGGATCATCGCGGCGCTGCTCAAGCGCCTCACCCGGCTGGTGCTCACCCGTACCGGCTTCGGACGGCTGTGCGAGCGCCAGGGGCTGGCCGAGGCGCTGCGCAACGCGGACCTGCCTCCAGCCGAGACGATCGTCGCCTCGCTCGTCTTCTGGGTGGTGTGGCTCGGCTTCCTGTTGTCCGGCGTGGACGTGCTCGGCTTCTCGGCCCTGCAGGGCCTCGTGCAGGAGTTCGCGCTCTTCGTGCCGCGCCTGCTCGTGGCCCTCGTCATCGTCGTGGTCGGCATGGTCGTGTCGAACGTGGCCTGGCGGGCCACGCTGCTCGGGGCCGTCAACGCCAGGCTCCCGTCGCCGCGGGTGCTGGCCGGCGCGGTGCGAACGCTGGGACTCATCCTGACGGCGGCCATGGCGCTCGACCAGATTGCCGTCGCCCGCACGATCGTGCTGACGGCGTTTGCCATTGCGTTCGGGGCCGTCATGTTCGGCCTGGCGATTGCCTTCGGCATCGGCGGCGGCGGCGTGGCACGCCGCATCCTGGAGCACTGGTTCCCGGAGCGGGCGGTGCCACCGCACGACGACCTGGGGCATGTCTGATGCGTGGCAGCGCCGGCGGCGCGCGCGATGGCCTGACGGCCTGGTTCCGAGAGGACCTTCCGGCCCACCTGCCGGCGTGGCTCCCCACGCAGCGCTGGTTTGGCGGCAAGGCCCGCGTGGTGGACAGGGTCGCGGTGCGCGACGTGATCTGGCTGCCCGGCACCGAGCGGCCGGTGGCCGTGGTGCTGGTGGAGATCGGGTACGCGCCCCCGGGACCGGGGGGCCCCGACCGGTGCGCGCTGCTGCTGGGGCTCGAGGACACGCCGTCGGACACCGCCATCGCGCCGGCGCCCGGTGGACAGGACGGCTTCGTGGCCGACCAGGCGACCGAGGGCCACGCGGTGCGCGCGCTGCTCTCGGGCCTGCTGGGCGGTCCCGCCCCTGGTGGCGTCGAGGGCGGCGTGCTCGTGTACGACGATGCCACGCCCGGAGCCCGGGAGGTGCTGGCAGCTGCCGAGCCGCCGGCGGTGCGCCCCGTGGGCGTCGAGCAGAGCAACACGTCCGTGCGGATCGGCACGACGCACGTGTTCAAGCTGTTCCGACGGCTGGAGGCGGGCGAGCATCCGCAGCTCGAGGTGGGGCGCGCCCTCGCGCAGGCCGGCTTTGCCGGCGTGCCACGCCTCGAGGGCTCCGTGGTCTACCGCGGGACCGACGCGCAGCCATCGGCGCTGGGCGCGCTCGAGCAGTGGGTCGTCAACGACGGCGACGGCTGGCACTACCTGCTGTCACGCCTCGAGGCCTCCCGGGGCGACGCCCACGTGCGTTCCCGGCTGTACGCGGACCTGGAGACGCTCGGCGCGACCACGGCCGACTTCCATGCCGCGCTCGCACGCAATACGCAGCTCGACGCGTTCGTACCCGAGGCCGCCACGGCATCCGACGCGGCGCGCTGGCAGGAGGCCGTGCAGACGCAGGCCGCACGCACCTTCGCGCTGCTGGAGCAGCGACGCTCGACCCTGGCGCCCCGCGACGTCCGGCGGGCCGAGGCGGTGCTCGACGCCAGGGACAACACGGTGCGACAGCCGCCGGCGGTGGACGGAGTCGCGGGGTTCGACCGCATCCGCATCCACGGCGACTACCACCTCGGGCAGACGCTCAGGACCCCCGACGGCTTCGTGATCGTGGACTTCGAAGGTGAGCCCTCCAAGCCGCTCGACGTCCGCCGCCAGAAGCAGTGCGCGCTCAAGGACGTCGCCGGGATGCTGCGCTCACTCGACTACGCCGCGGCCACCGCCGACCTGACGGCCGACGCCGGCACCGCCTGGGCCGCGCCGCTGCCCGAGATGCGGCAGGCCTTCCTGGGTGGCTACCACCGCCGGGCGGCGCGGTGCGGCGGGAGGTTCGTGCCGTCAGCGGCCGGAGCGCGCGATGCCTGGACGAGCCTGTTCGAACTCGAGAAGGCCCTGTACGAACTGGAGTACGAGCTGAACAACCGTCCCACGTGGGCGCACATCCCGCTGGCGGCCCTCCCGCGGCTGCTGGGCTCACCGGGTTGAGCCTCGGCCGCACCGCGCGGATCGTGGCGGCATCGCCGTTGCTACAGGCGGAGGGCGGCGCCCGGGTCTTCGAACCAGCAGGGACGAGCCGGCGCGTCGGGGCTGCAGGAACGAGCCAGCGCGTCGAGCCGGAGGGCGACCGGCGTACGCACAGGCCCCCGCGGGAGACACGCGAGATGCAGGGAACACGACGCATGCCGACAGAGAGCCGCCGCCTCACGTCCCGTCCCCGTGGGGGCGAGGACCTGGCGTGAGCGAACCCGTTCGAACGACCCGGCAGGCGGGGACCCACGCGGCCGGGACGCCGGACCGCGCCTCGGGGGCCACAGGGTGGCGTGGCACGCTCGGCGCCCTTGCGGGTCCCGACGGGGTCGAGTTCCGCGTCTGGGCGCCGACGACAGGGGCCGTCGAGGTGGTGGTGGAACGCGAGGGCCTCGCGGCCGAATCGCGCGCGCTGGTCCGCGCGTCCGATGGGCTGTTCTCGTGCACCTGGCCCGACCTCGCGACCGGCACGCTGTACCGCTACCGGCTCGACGGCGACGGGCCGTTGCCGGATCCTGCGTCGCGGTCCCAGCCGCACGGGGTCCACGGCCCCTCGGCCGTCGTGGATCCCGCCTACGCCTGGTCGGACCAGCCGTGGACCGGACTGCCGCTCGAGTCGCTGGTCATCTACGAGCTGCACGTGGGCACCTTCTCGGCGGCTGGCACGTTTGCCGGCGTCACCGAGCACCTGCCCGACCTGCAGGAGCTGGGCATCACGGCCGTCGAGCTGATGCCCGTCGCCGACTTCCCCGGCAGCCGCAACTGGGGCTACGACGGCGTGGCGCCCTTCGCGCCGGCGCGGTGCTACGGGCCGCCCGAGGATCTCCGCCGGCTGGTCGACACGGCACATGGGCTCGGCCTCGCGGTGATTCTGGACGTGGTCTACAACCACCTGGGGCCTGACGGCGCCTACCTGTCGCGCTTCAGTCCGTACTACTTCACCGATCGCCATCCCAGCCCGTGGGGCACCGGCATCGACCCCGACGGTCCCCATCGCGCACGGGTTCGCCAGTACTTCATCGAGAACGCCCTGCACTGGGTGCACGAGTACCACATGGACGGCGTGCGCCTCGACGCCACGCATGCCATCACCGATGAGAGCCCCAGGCATCTGCTCGCCGAACTCACGGCGGCCGTAAAGGAGTCGGCACCGCGCCGTCACGTGCACGTTATCGCGGAGGACGACCGCAATCTCGCGCACCTGGTGGCGCGACGGGCCGACGGCGGCTTCGGGCTCGATGCGGTGTGGGCCGACGACTTCCATCACCAGATGCGACGGCACCTGGCAGGTGATGCGGACGGCTACTTCCGCGACTACACCGGCAGCACCGCGGATCTCGCCACGACGCTCGGACGGGGCTGGTTCTACACCGGACAGCACTCGGTGCACAGCGGCGCGGCGCGCGGCACCGACCCGTCCGGCATCCCGCTGGCGCGGTTCGTCGTGTGCCTCCAGAACCACGACCAGATCGGCAATCGTGCCCTCGGCGACCGGCTGCACCACACCGTGGACGACGCGGCGTTCCGCGCCGCCTCCGTCGTGCTCCTGACGGCTCCAGAGACACCACTCCTCTTCATGGGACAGGAGTGGGCCGCCTCGAGCCCGTTTCAGTACTTCACCGACCACGAAGAGCCGCTCGGCCGTCTCGTCAGCGAGGGCCGGCATCGCGAGTTCGCCACCTTCACCGCGTTCGCGACCGACGGTCCACACACGATTCCCGATCCCCAGGCACGGGCGACGTTCGACGCCTCGCGGCTGCGCTGGGACGAACGACTCGCCGAACCACACGCCTCGATGCGGCGCCTTCACCACGCCCTGCTGGCGTTCCGCCGTACGCATCTGCGCAGCAGGGCGGCCGACGAGGTTCCCACGCCCGCCGGCGGCGATGCCGGGCACGCCGACGGTACGACCCAGACGGCCGATCGCGTTGCCGGGCCGGCCGTGGATGTTGTGGTGGTCGCGCTCGATGCCTCCACGCTCGGCCTGCGTCGCACGCGCGCCGATGGCGGGCACGTCCTGGTTGTGGCGCGGCTCGACGGGAGGGGCATGGTGACGCTGGCCCCCCCGCTCCTGCCAACGGGAGCGCCGGCCTGGACCTGCCATCTGACCAGCGAAGACGACGGCTTTGCGGTCGCGCCGGCCCGCCCCACGGTCAGCGGACCGGCACACGCGCCGACGATCCAGTTCGAGGGCCCGGCCGCCGTCATCCTGACATCCGGATCTCCCCGAGACGCGGCCGATGGGGGCGGTGCCTGATCATGTCGTCCTCGACACCCCCGGCACCCTCGACTCCTGCCGCTCCGGCGGCGCGCCTGCCCGGCACGACGCCCGGCGCCACCTATCGCCTGCAGATGCACCCCGGCTTCACGCTCGATGAGGCCGCACGGCTGGCCCCGTACCTCGCGTCCCTGGGCGTCACGCACTGCTACTGCTCGCCGATCTTCACGGCCAACCCGGGCAGCACGCATGGCTATGACGTGTGCCGGCATGCCGAGATCAACCCGGAACTCGGCGGCGAAGCGGGCCTGGCCGCGTTCAGCCAGGCGCTGACGCGCGAGGGACTCGGCCTGGTGCTCGACTTCGTGCCCAACCACATGAGCGTCGATCCGCACACCAATCCGTGGTGGCGCGACGTGCTCGAGAACGGGCCGAGTTCGCCGTTCGCCCGCTACTTCGACATCGACTGGGATCCCATCAAGCCAGAGCTGAAGGACCGGCTGCTGCTCCCGGTCCTCGGGGAACCGTACGGCGAGGCGCTCGAGAGCGGGGCCATCGCCCTGCAGTACGAGGACGGCGGGCTCTTCGTCACGTATGGCACGCTGCGGCTGCCCGTCAATCCGCGGCGCTCGACCGTCGTCTACGACACCAACCTCGAGGCGCTCGCGACCACGGTCGCCGACAGCGACGACCTGCGGGAGTTCCAGAGCATCCTCACCTCGCTGCGCAACCTGCCGCCGTATACCGAACGCGACGCCCGCCGCATCGAGGAGCGGCAGCGGGAAAAGGAGGTGGCGCGGCAGCGCCTGGTACGGCTGGCCGAGGCCAACCCTTCGGTGCGGACGCACATCGACCAGGCCGTGGCGGCCTTCAACGGTCGGGCCGGGGATCCCGCGAGCTTCGATCGGCTGCACCACCTGCTCGAGCAGCAGGCCTACCGCCTCGCGT
The DNA here is from genome assembly GCA_050185275.1 of Vicinamibacterales bacterium. Classification (GTDB taxonomy): domain Bacteria; phylum Acidobacteriota; class Vicinamibacteria; order Vicinamibacterales; family UBA2999; genus JABFRY01. The sequence continues at coordinate 227,632 of JBFWZN010000009.1, forward strand.
CGTGGCGAACGGCGTCCGACGAGATCAACTACCGGCGCTTCTTCGACATCAACGACCTGGCAGGGCTGCGGGTCGAAGACCCGGTGGTATTCGACCAGATCCACAGCCGCCTGCTCGACCTGCTCGCCACGGGCACCGCCACGGGCGTGCGTCTCGACCACATCGACGGGCTGTTCGATCCGCAGGCCTACCTCGAGCATCTGGCCGAGCGCGCCGGTCAGGTGCTCGACGCGACGGGCTCGCCGGCACGACCCTACATCGTCGTCGAGAAGATCCTCGCCGTGGACGAGCGTCTTCGCGAGGACTGGCCGGTGGCCGGCACGACCGGCTACGACTTCATGAACGAGGTCAACGGCGTGCTCGTGGACACCCGGAATGCGAGGACGATGCGGCGCGTCTACGAACGTGTCATCGGGCGGCAGGTGTCGTTCCCCGATGTCGCCTACGAGAGTCAGCGACTGGCCGTGTCCACCGCGCTCGGCAGCGAATTCCAGGTACTGGCGCAGGCCGTCAACCGGCTGTCGGAACGCGACCGGCGCTCCCGCGACTTCACGCTCGGCAGCATCCGGCGGGCCCTGCGCGAGGTGGTGGCGTGCTTCCCGATCTATCGCACCTATGTGGACGGCACACGCGCGACGCCCGCGGACGTGAACGCCGTGGATGCCGCCATCGCCGACGCCAAGCGCCGCAATCCGGCCATGGAAACGTCCATCTTCGCCTTCCTGCGCACGGTGCTGCTGCCGCCGCCCGACGCCGACCAGACGCGGCGCCGTGTGGCGCAGCGCTTTCAGCAGTACACCGCTCCGGTGCAGGCCAAGGGCGTGGAGGACACTGCGTTCTACCGCTATCACGCTCTGGCATCGCTCAACGAAGTGGGCGGCGACCCGGCGCACTTCGGCCGCTCCGTCGAGCACTTCCACGCGGCCAACCTGGCGCGCCAGCAGCATTGGCCCGGCAGCATGCTGGCGACGACCACGCACGACACCAAGCGGAGCGAGGATGCGCGCGTCCGCATCACGGCGCTGAGTGAACTGGCCGACCGGTGGAAACAGGAGGTGGCGCGGTGGCGTCGCCTGAATGCGCCGAACCGCACGCGGCTGGCGGGTGGACAGGCTCCAGACCCCAACGACGAGTACCTGTTCTACCAGACCCTGCTGGCCACCTGGCCCATCGAGGCGCACGCCGCCGACGCCCCTGCGCCAGCGCGCGCGCCTGACGAGACCGTGGCGCGCCTGACGGCGTACATGGACAAGGCGCTGAAGGAAGCCAAGCTGCATACGAGCTGGATCACGCCGAACGCCGAATACGAAGCGGCCACGGCACGATTCGTCGAACGGACGCTCACGGGCCGCACGGCGCCGGCGTTTCTCGCGCACGTCGCGCCCTTTGCCGCACGCGTCGCGCGAGCCGGCATGGTGAATGCGCTGTCGCAGCTGGTGCTGAAGCTGGCCGCGCCCGGCGTGCCCGACTTCTACCAGGGCACGGAGCTCTGGGACCTGAGCCTGGTCGATCCAGACAACCGGCGGCCGGTGGACTTCGACCGACGGCGCCAGTACCTGGACGAGATGGCGCCGTGGCTCGATGGCGACGACGCAGGCGACGGCCTGGCGGCACAGGTCGCCGCGTGGCTGGCATCGTGGCCCGACGGTCGCATCAAGCTGTATGTCACGGCCCGTGGCCTGCGCGTGCGCCGGAGATGGCCCGACCTGTTCAGGGTGGGGACATACGAGGCCCTGACCAGCGATGGCGACGCCGCCGAACACGTGGTGGCCTTCGCCCGACGGCACGAAGGCCGCGTGCTGCTGGCGGTGGTGCCGCGCCTGGGCACCGCGCTCGTCGGCACGGTGCTGGCCCGTGCCGCGCAGGCTGGCACCGTGCTGGCCCGTGCCGCGCAGGCCGGCACCGTGCCAGCAGGCAGCGTGCGGGCCGGTGAGGCCGCGGCTGGCGGAGTGCCGACGCGCGACCCCCTGCCGACTGGCGAGACGGTCTGGGGCTCCACCACGCTCGTCCTCCCGGCCGCGCGGCCGGCGGACACCGCCGGCCAGCGCTATCGCAACGTGATGACCGGCGAGTGGGTGTCCGTGGTCGAGGGCCGCCTGCGCCTGGCCGACGTGTTCGCGGTGTGTCCGGTGGCGCTGCTGGTGGCCGACGGCCCCTGAGCCTCACCGGAACCCGACGGTCCGCCTCATTTCCAGGTCACTTCCATCGCGAAGACGTGCAGGAACACCTCCCGGGCCGGGGAATTGGCGGGATTGGCCTCCGGACTCCTGATGTAGAAGTCGAGCTGCTGGGCGGCGGGGTTCACCGGGCCAGCCGTGTCGCTGGCCGGCGGGTAGTTCACCCGCAAGGTGTCGCGGTCGCGGATGCCCTGGGTCACCATGAAGTGCATCTCGTAGTCGTCGTAGAGGGGCTGTCCGTTCAGCGTCGCATGCCCGTAGCCCCATCCGGCCACGTACACGAGCGTCTTCGGCCAGTTCATGTCGCCGCATCCCGAGTTGGCCCCATGCTCGTGCAGGAACGCCGCCACGCCGCCGTCCTGGCAGGGGCTGAACTCATTGACCCGATCGAGCGTCACGACGAGGTCGCCTTCCGGGATCCGGAGGCGTGCTTCGAACGTGCCCGTATTGGCGCGCTCATCGACGTCGATCTCCACGGTGCCGTCCACGGCGTGCACGGTCTCGGCCTGATTGTCCATGTGGTCCCAACCCGGAGGGTCGTCCAGCCGCCCCACCATGAACATGCGTCCGCCGGAGATCACGAAGTGCCCGTCGTAGAGCGCGTGCTGCTGCGGGGCATAGATGGTGATCTCGGCGCCCGGCTGCTGGCGCGGCGTGGGCTCAGCGGAGGTCGCTTCGGCGGCAGGGGCCGGTGGACGGTCGGTGGAAGCCTGTTCGCCGCAGCCCCCGGTGCACAGCACGATCGACACGAGAATCAGGTACCGCATGGTCCACTCCCTTTTCTATCCGAAGACGACGCGAGGCTAGGATACGGCAGCCGGCGCCACGGCCGGCATGGGTCGCCACCTCCGCAGGTAGAGCGGCCCCGCCTGGACTACGCTGGCGAACAGGACGGAGAGGACCCGCTCACCGCCGTCGGTCGGTGTGGCCGCCCGATTGGCCGTACCCACGAGACTCCGCAGACATGCGCCAGATGCAGACGACGATCGCCATCATCGGGGGAGGCCTGGCCGGCCTCTGCGCGGCCCGGCACCTGCATCGCGCCGGGATCGATGCCCTTCTGCTCGAGGCGCGCGAGCGCCTGGGTGGACGCATCCTCTCCACCGACGAGGCGGGCATGGTGTCGGCTGACGGGTTCGACCTCGGTCCCTCGTGGTTCTGGCCGCAGGCGCAACCTGACATCGCAGCTCTCGTGCAGGAGCTGGGCCTGACCCACTTTCCGCAGTACAGCGAGGGTGACGTGATCTTCGAGCGCATGTCGCGTGAGACGGCGTGGCGATACCGGCCCACCGGGCACGTCCCGGAAACCATGCGCCTGGCTGGCGGCACCGGAACCCTGATCGCGGCGCTCGCCAGGGATCTGCCGACCGGGACGCTCCTCATCGGCACCCGGGTGGTGGCGATGGCGTTGGGCGATGCGGACGTCACGCTGACGACGGTGACGTCTGAGGGAGCCGAGTCTGTCATCCACGCGCAGCAGGTGGTGGCCGCCGTCCCGCCACGTCTGCTCGGGGCACTCGCCTTCGCCCCCGCGCTCCCGCCGGACACGGTCCTCCGCTGGCAGCACACGGCGACCTGGATGGCGCCCCACGCCAAGTTCTTCGCGATGTACGACCGGCCGTTCTGGCGGGACGCGGGCCTGAGCGGCACCGCGCAAAGCTTCGTCGGGCCGATGGGCGAGATCCACGATGCGACCACGGCATCCGGCAAGGCGGCGCTCTTCGGCTTCCTGGCCCCCGGGCCGGACACACGTGCGGTGCTCGGGGACGCGGCCATCGTGGACGCGTGCCTGACCCAGCTGGCGCGCCTCTACGGGCAGGAGGCGCGGCGGCCGCGCGCCACCCTCGTCAAGGACTGGGCGGTCGATCCGTGGACGGCGACGTCGGATGACCGCGCGGCTGGCGGGCATCCCCACCCATCTGCCACGCCGTGGGTCACCGGCGCCTGGCACGAGCGGCTGTCGCTGTGCGCCAGCGAGACGAGTGGGACCGAACCCGGGTTCATGGCGGGCGCCGTGCACGCTGGCCATCGTGCGGCGCGTGAGGTCATCGAGCGCGTGAGCAGCCCCCGGTCAACAGGGCGCAGCTGAGGACCGCTGTCGGCCGAAGGACCGCTACCAACCCGGCATCCGCGACTCGTCGAGCCCCGCCACCTCGAAGGCCGCCGCCCGCGAGCCGCCGGCCACCACGGGAAACTCGATGCGCAGGGTGCTCGCCTCTGCGGCTGCACGCCACAACGCGGGCACGTCGCGGATGAAGATGGCAATCGCCTCGTCGGTGGACGGGCGCCAGGCGTCGAACGCCACCGGCACGCCGTCGTCCGACACGACCTGGACGGCGCACCCGGGGCGACAGGCGAAGTCGCCCGCCTGGAGCACGAGGTAGCCGCTCCGTCCCCACGCTTCGTGGTCGCGGAAGACGAGCTGCACGGGCTGCGGGCCACCGCCGGTATCCACGCCGGCCGCCGAGGCAATCGCGGCCGTCACCTGCCCGCCGCCGCCCACGGTGGCCTGCTGGTATCGCCACAGGGCGGCGAGCCGCTGCGTCTCGATCCGCGCACGGGACTCCTCCCGTGCCCGTTCACTGGCCGCCGCCTCGGCGGCACGCGCCGCCTCGGCCCGCTCCGCAAGCGAGGGTCCTGGGTCGCCGCACGCAGGTAGCGCGCCCAGGAGCACCAGGCTGACCATCCGGCGGGTGAGGCGAGCGACGCGGCGTACGGGCGACATGCCTGCCATCGTAACGCGATGCGCACGTCCCCGCCGCGCGCCGCCCACGGACCACGGACTCGCGCCCTCGCCGTGATGCGCGCCCTCGCCGCGCGGCACCAGCCCCAACCGCGCCGCGAGCAAGGTGTGCGTCCGCGCACGACGCGGCACGTCGCCCCGTCAGGCCGGGCTGGGGGTCTCCACGAGCCGCGCCAGCTGCAGCAGCGAGTGCTGCCAGCCCAGATAGCACGCGTCGGGAGGAATGACGTCGGGCACACCCTCCTGCACGATGTGCAGCTCGGTGCCCACCGACACGGCCGTGAACGTGACCGTCACGTGCATCTCACCTGGCAGGTTCGGATCGTCGAACGTGTCGGTGTATCGCAGGCGCTCGCCGGGCACCATCTCGACGTAGGTGCCGCCGAACGCATGGCTCGCGCCGGTGGCGAAGTTGGTGAACGACATCCTGTACGTGCCGCCCACCTTCGGCTCCTGGTGATGCACGTGGGCAGTGAACCCGTACGGCGGCAGCCACGCCGCCTGGGCGTCCGCGTCGATGAACGCCCGGTAGACGCGCTCGGGCGGCGCCTGCAGTACGCGGTGAAGCCTGATGGTGTTGGAACCCATGTCCTGTGTCCTTTCTGTGCGGCTGACCCGATGGCAGCCGTGCCGCCAGGTCCCGCTCGATGCCTCGCTGTTGCCGCTCGCCCGGCGTCCTGCCGTGGCTGGTCGCCGTGCGTCCTTGCTGCTCCTGCCTGCTGGTCGATCGGCACGTGACCAGATCGACGGGGGCGTGCAGGCGTCTATGGCTGGAGCTGGCGCACGGGCCGCACCTCGATGCTGCCCTCGCGCGCCGGCGGAATCTTCGCGGCCACCTGGATGGCCTCGTTGAGGTCGTGCGCCTCGATCAGGTAGAAGCCGGCCAGCTGCTCCTTGGTCTCGGCAAACGGGCCATCGGTGACCGAGACGGTCCCGTTGCGCACCCGCACGGTGGTGGCGGTTTCCACCCGGTGGAGCGGCTCGGCCGCCAGGAGGGTGCCGCGCTCGAGCAGCCCCATGCCGCACGCGGCGCACTCGGCGTCCGGCACCGCGCTCCACTTCTCGCCTTCCAGGTACACCAGGCACAGGTACTTCATGTCGCTCCTCGTCGTTGGCGGGCCGCAGCCCGGCTTTCCCGCTAGTCGAGCGGCCGGGCGCCGGATCGACAGCGCTGTGGTCCTGGGCAGCCGAGCCCACGGATGCCCGCATCCAGAGACGGGGGCCCTGCGCTACACATCGAGATCCGCGAGGCGGGCCTGCAGCAGGCGCCGCTCGGGCTCCTGCCGCGTCAGCGTCAGTGCCCGCTCGAGCGCGGTTCTCGCCTCGGCGGTCCGTCCCAGCCGGCGACACAGCTCGCCGCGCGCGCCGTGCGCCAGCCGATAGTCGCGCAGGTCGCCGCGATCGAGGATGGCGTCGATGAGGGCGAGACCGGCCGCAGGCCCGTCCCGCATGGCCACCGCGACGGCCCGGTTCAACTCCACCACGGGCGAGGGTTCCAGCCGGAGGAGCACGTCGTACAGGCCGACGATCTCCATCCAGTCGGTGTCCTCGGCACTCGGGGCCTGCGCGTGGAGGGCGGCCACCGCCGCCTGGATGGTATACGGCCCTGGCCGACGCGAGGCGAGCGCTGCGTCCACGAGCCGCACGCCCTCGGCGATCTGCCCCCGGTCCCAGAGCGACCGGTCCTGCTGGTCCAGCAACACCAGGTCGCCGCCCGGCGATGTGCGCGCGGCGCGCCGCGAATCCTGCAGCAGCATCAGCGCCAGCAGACCCTTCACCTCGGGCTCGGGCAGCAGCGCCGCCAGGAGCCGCCCGAGGCGGATGGCCTCGGCCGACAGGTCGTGGCGCGTCAGCGCATCGCCGGACGACGCGTCGTAGCCTTCGTTGAACACCAGGTAGACACAGCGCAGCACCGCGTCGAGCCGCGCGGGCAGGTCGGCGCGTGCCGGCACCTCGTAGGGAATCCGGGCCGCGCGGATCTTGGCCTTGGCCCGGACGATGCGCTGCGCCAGCGTCGGCGCCGGCAGGAGGAACGCCTGCGCCACTTCCTCGGTCGTCAGGCCGCACACCTCGCGCAGCGTCAGGGCCACCCGGGCGTCGGGGGCGAGCGCCGGATGACAGCAGGTGAAGATGAGCCGCAGGCGATCGTCGCCGACCGCGTCCGGGTCGGCCCAGGCCGCCTCGTCCTCGACGCCCAGCGTGGCGGCGGCCGCCGTCTCGTCCAGCTGGTCGAAGCGCGCGCGGCGACGCAGTCCGTCGATGGCCTTGAAGCGCCCGGCCGAGACGAGCCAGGCCCGCGGATTGCCAGGGATGCCCTCGCGCGGCCATGTTTCGAGCGCCGCCCGGAACGCGTCGTGCAGGGCCTCTTCGGCCACGTCGAAGTCGCCGAGCAGGCGGATCAGGGTGGCCAGCACGCGGCGCGACTCGGCCACGTAGACGGCGTTGACCGCCTCGGGCACGGATGCGGACTCGGGCGCCGTCACAGCACCCGATCACATCACGCCTGTCGTACCCTCGCAAGCGCGCGGGGCCGACGACCTGTGCGCCCGGGACGTGCCCCGACCGTCCCGCTGTGGCTCCGTCATGCCATTGCGGCCAGGCTCGTCCAGGGCCCTGTCGATTCCACCTGCGGCCGTTCGACCAGGAGGCAGGACGCGGAACGCAGGACGCAGGACCGCAGGAGCGCAGGACCGCAGGAGCGCAGGACACACAGGAGCACGGCGCGGACGCCGCGCCGGCGACGATTCAGCAACAAGGAGCATGACCATGACGCCCAAGAACACGATCTGCCTCTGGTTCGACAGGGACGCACAGGCCGCGGCCGAGTTCTACGCCGCCACCTTCCCAGACAGCCGGGTCACGGCGGTGCACAGGGCACCGAGTGACTACCCCGGAGGCATACAGGGCCAGGTCCTCACCGTCGAGTTCACCGTGGTGGGCATTCCGTGCATCGGCCTCAACGGCGGGCCGCAGTTCACGCAGAGCGAGGCCTTCTCGTTCCAGATTGCGACCGACGATCAGGAGGAGACCGACCGGTACTGGAATGCGATTGTCGGAAACGGCGGCCAGGAAAGCCAGTGCGGCTGGTGCAAGGACCGCTGGGGGCTGTCGTGGCAGATCACGCCCCGCGCGCTCATCGACGGCTTCGCGGCGGGCGGTGCGGAAGCCAAGCGGGTCTTCGACGCGATGATGGGGATGCAGAAGGTCGACGTGGCCGCGATCGAGGCGGCGCGTCGCGGGTGACGCCAGCCTGCTCAACTGTTGGAGACGACCGAGTGTTGGAGACGCACGAGCTTCGCGTGCGCACGGAGGCCGTATCATGGACGACAGCCGCCGGCGCTCACGTCCCGCACGTCCAACAGCTCGAGCGTCACGCTCGAGCCTCACAGGAGGCCCCGTGCTCACCACCATTGACACGCTTCTGGACAACAAGGGACGCACCGTGCGTTCCCTCCCACCCAGCGCGACCGTGCACGACGCCGTCCACGCCATGGTGGACGAGCGCATCGAGGCGCTGCTCGTCCTCAACGATGATCGGCTCGTGGGCATTCTCACGGAACGCGACTGCGCGCGACGCGTCACGCTCCAGGGCCTGGAGCCGAAGGGCGTGCGCATCAGCGAGGTGATGACCAGCCCGGTCGTGTTCGTCCGAGGGGAGCACACGGTCGGCGACTGCCTGCAGATCCTGGCCGACAAGGGCTTCTCGCATCTGCCCGTTCTCGACGGCGAGGCCGTGGTGGGTGTGGTGTCGATGGGCGACCTGGTCGGCAGCATCATCCGCGAGCAGGGCGACACCATCAGCCACCTCGAGGGCTACGTCACGGGCAGCTATCCGGGTTAGCCTGGAACCACGTGCGCAGCCCGACCGTCCATCGCGCCCGGGCCACGTCCTCCCCGGTGGTGCGTGCCAGGTCGGCCGTCCCGAAGAACCTGCGCGACCGTCATCAGTCGCCCTCGATCGAGCGACATGTTGCCGAGCAGGAACTGGCGACGAGCGGGGCTCCCTACTGCTCGGCGAGCGCCTTGAGCCCCTGCAGCGCCTTCGGCCAGCTCGTCTCGAACATCTCGCGGTGCTCCTCGGGGGTGTCCATGTCCACCTGCACCTCCGTCGCCCCGTTCCTGTCGGTGAATGTGTAGTTCTCGAGCGCCGGCGCGAACTGCTTCGCCAGGTCGCTGGTCGTGTCTTCGTGCCCGTCCTGGACGACCCCGAGATGCTCAATCGACACGAAGTCGTGCGGCCGGGCCTCCTTGATCCGGCTCACCATGCCGCCCACCTCGCCGTTCTCTCCGGCGCCCAGGAACAGGATCTTGCTTCCCGGCGTCCAGTCGCCTTCGTACCAGGACCCCCCGTGGGGGTTGAACGCGGCCGTCCACTGGCGGTACGTCACGTCCTGAAGCATCGTGTCCCAGACCTTGCTCTTCGGCGCATCGATGGTGATTGAGAAGTGCAGCGTCTGCTTCCGCATCGTGGGCTCCTTCCTCTTACGCTCTCGATTTCGTGCTGTTGTGTATACACGGAAAGCGGTGCAAGACGAAGGCCGACACGAACGCACGGGTCACACGCCCGGTCGGCTCCCGGCGCCACCACGGGATATCATGCCGGTCGCCGCTCCAGGCTGCATGAGGTACACATGTCGGACAGACACAAGGCTCGCGTCCGTGACTTCCTCGCGCGCGTGCTCACCGGCGGAGACATCGACGCCACGGGTGAGTACTTCGCGGTCGACATGGTCGAAGAAGTGCCCCTTCCGGGGCAGGGACCTGGCCTGAGCGGCCTCAAGGAGACACTGGCCCGTATCAGGTCGGCGTTTCCCGATTCGACCTGGACGGTCGAAGAGCAGATTGCGGAAGGCGACAAGGTGCTGACCCGGTTCGTCTGGACCGGCACCCATCAGGGAGAGTTCCTGGGCATTCCGGCGACACATCGGCCGATCCACGTCTGGGGCATGGTGATCGACCAGTTCTCCGGGGACACGATCATCTCGACGCGCATCCTGATGGACACCTTCGGCATGATGATGCAGCTTGGCGTCATTCCAGCGGGGAACGGGTAGAGACGACCGTGCGCCTCCTCGGAGGTCAGAGCGGGACGCGGGCGGACAGCCGGGGCCGGCACCCAGCATCGCGAACGTCGCGGTGCCGGGCGCACGCGGCCGACCTCAACGGGCTGACGTGGCGGAGCTGGTCTTGACGTCGGCGCCGTGCACGGTGTCACCCATGTTCTTGAGAACCTCGGCGGCCGACGTCGGGACCGTCGTGCTGAAGGTGCGCAGCAGCTCGAACAGCCTGGCTCGGCTTGGCCGGCCCGACGAGGCGACATTGCGCAGCGACCGCAGCAGCCGTGTTTGTCCGGTGGACGCCTGGGCGTCTTCGATGAACCCCATCTGCCACTGCGGAAAGCAACGCTGGGCGCCGTCTTCCTCGAACTCGAACAGCACATCGATCTGACGATGGCGCGGATCCCTGGCAATGCGGGCAAAGGCGCTCAGTACGTCGGGCCGATTTCCCTCCAGCAGCTGGACGAACAGCCCGGAGCGGAGCAGCAGCAGGCCCGTAATGCCGGCCTCGGCGTTCTTCTGGCGTGCCTTGTCGAGAATGCCCTGCAGTTCCGCCTCTGAGGTGTGCCCGGACGAACGGCTGACGTAGGTCAGGAAGTACATAATCGCCTCAGCTCTAGGGGTATTCGACCAATGGAGGCGACTCCTTGAGGGCCCCCTCGAGCCAGTCGCCCGCGGCGACAGTCATCACGCGCGAATCGCGGGCTCGGGCTCGGCCTTGCGAGCGTCTGGCGCATCGTCACGGCCCACGGCGGCGCCCTGACAGTCGGTGGCGAACCCGAGGGCGGCGCTTCGCTGCGCACGACGGGGCCGCGCGCCGACGATCGTCTCGACGCGGATCCTGATGGACACCTTCGGGATGACGATGCAGCTTGGCGTCATCCCTGCCGGGGGCCAGTGGGCCAGCGGCGACGCAGACCGGGGCCGCTCCCACAACGCCCGCGTACCCCGCGTTGCCACCGTAGCCGTGAATACCATCGGCCCCCAGCGCTGATCAGGCACAGATTGGGCCTGGCGAATCATCGGCGACGCAGGGCGCGCACTTCGAGGAAGAGCGGATCCCGGTCAGTCTGCGACAGAAATCGATCGCCGCCGCGGCCCGCGGCGCTCAGCGCCTGGCGGAGCGGTTCGCTTTCCTCGTCCCAGAAGCCCTTCAGGCGCTGCAGCGCGGCCTGGACCGACTCAGCATGCCGGCGCGCGGCGGGCTTTTCGACGAGCGCGAGCACAAGGTGCGTGAGCAACTGGGGCGACGTGCCCAGGAAGAACTGCTCCAGCGGGGTGCGCCACGTCGAATCGAGCTGACGAAAGCGTGCCAGGCGGGTGAACGGCACGCTGGGCAGATCCCGGAGACGCCGCGTCGGCTCGGGGTGACCAAGATGCCCGAGCAACTCGACAAGCGAGCCGAACGCCGCCCGCGTCAACCGAGCAGACCGGTAGGCGCCGAAGAACTCGAACTCCCCCAGCAGATGCGGAGAGGTCGTGCAGCACAGATCGAGCGCCTGCTCGTGCACCCGCAGCCCGATGCACGGGTACAACATCGTGAACGCACCCGACACATTGAACGGCGGCCGGAGCAGCTGGATCAGCTGGTTCTCGAGCAGCAGCGCAGCCAGATCGCTCTCGCACGAACGGACGCGCAGCCCGCTCGCGGCCGCCACCAACTGCCGCATCTTGCGGTGGGCCTTCTTCCGGCTCGCGTTCCTGTACTGGCGGAGACGATTGCGCAGGTTCGCGGCCTTGCCGACGTAGAGCGTCTCTTCGTCGGGCCCGAGCCACTCGTAGACGCCCGGGGCGCGGGGCAGCTCGTCGAGCCGGTTCGCCCCGAACTTCGCGTCGAAGCGGCGGGCGCTCACGCGCCTGCCCTCGGAGCAGGCACGCGTTCGTCTTCCTGCACCTCGACGATCGTTCCGGGCATTGGTCCCGACATTGGGGACTGCTCGGACGCGTGCCCCGGATTGACCTGACTCATCACCGGCCTGGCCACGAGCCGGCGAGGAACGACGACGGTGTCGACGGTCCGGCCGGTGAGGTTGGAGAGCCGCCGCACCCCGACAGCAGCAGCAGAAGAGGCATCGCGAGTGTTTGGCAAAGGATGGCGGAGAGGGTGGGATTCGTATCTACTCGCAGATCAGATCACTGAGAATGGCGCGAAACACTGAGCTATTGAGTCGATAGAAACCACAGAATCCTCTGGTGGCCGTACAAAACTCGTACGCGAGATTCGCCGCCGTAGTACCCTCGGACCATGCCTCAAGGGGCGCTCGCTCTCTACCGCCGGCACCTCGCCACGTGCGCGCACTCGAGCAAGGGGAACCAGTGGATCCGCTGCCAATGCCCGATCTGGGTCCAGGGCTCGATTGGCGGCGAGGCCGTCCGCCGGAGCATGAACACGACGAACTGGACGGCGGCGTCGACCAGCGTCCATCAGTGGCAGTCCACGGGCCGCATCGGCGTCCTCAAACCCGAGCTTCCCAGCCTGGCGGAGGCCATCCAGAAGTTCCTCAAGGAGGCGGAAACGCGAAACCTGGCGGCCACGACCATCAAGAAGCGGCAGGAACTGCTCGAAGGCAAGCTGCTCGCGTACTGCAAGCGCAAGGGATACCGGCAGCTGCGGGATCTGACGGTTGAACGCCTCCGCGACTTCCGCCACGGTTGGACCTATTCCCCTCTTTCAGCTGCAAAGCGGCTGGAGTACCTGCGAGCGTTCTGTCGCTTCTGCGTGGACTCCGGCTGGATGGAACGGAACCCCGCGGCGGCGCTGAAGCCAACGAAGGTCTCGCATCGTCCGACCCTTCCGTACTCCGACCAAGAAGTTGAACGGCTCCTGAAGGCGGCTCAGGGGATGACCACATTCGGGCGCTACGGTCCGCGCATCGAGCCGATGATCCTCCTGTTGCGGTACTCCGGCCTCCGAATTCAGGATGCCGCCTGCCTTGAACGGAAGCGCCTGACGGACGACAGGATCTTTCTCTATCAACAGAAGACGGGAACACCAGTCTACTGTCCGCTCCCACAGGACGTCGTGAAGAAGCTGTCGTCGGTCACCAACGACAACGACCGCTACTTCTTCTACGACGGGAGCAGCCAGCCCGAGAGCATGGTCAAGAGCTGGGACCGCGTCTTCAAGAAGGTCGCCGAGAACGCTGAACCGCCGGTGGCCAATTGTCACCCGCATCGCTTTCGCGACACGTTCGCGGTGTCGCTGCTTCTCAAGGGCGTCACGCTCGACAGCGTTTCCAAGCTGCTGGGACACAGCTCCATCAAGATCACGGAGCGACACTACGCGCCGTGGGTCAAGGCAAGGCAGGACCACCTCGAAAGCGAGGTTCGGAAGATCTGGTCGTGAGAAGCGGGCGTTGGAGCTCAAGAACGGCCCCGCCGCGACGATCTGACGGTTCGGTTGGCCCCGGCATCTTGGCCTTAACCGTTCCCCCGGGCCATATTGGGAGCATGGACCGCCACGCACACTGGAATCGGGTCTACGCCACGAAGGCCGAACGCGAGGTCAGTTGGTTCGAGGAGCTGCCGGCGGTCTCACTCCGGATGATGGAGGAGGCGGGTCTCAGAGAGGACACATGCGTGCTCGACGTGGGGGGCGGAGACTCACATCTCGTCGATGCCCTGGCGGCTCGCGGACTTGATTGCCTCGCTGTGCTCGATGTCTCGGGGGAGGCCCTCGACCGGGCGCGAGGCCGCCTTGGTGCCGACGGAGCGGTGCCGATCTGGATAGAGGCGGATGTGACCAGCGACTGGTCGCTCAAACCGATGGACATCTGGCACGACCGCGCCGTGTTTCACTTCCTCGTCGAGGCCGTCGATCGAAGGGGCTATCTGTCCCATCTGGATCGGACCCTCAAGGTGGGCGGCAGCGCAATCGTTGCCACGTTTGCGCCTGATGGCCCAGAACAGTGCAGTGGACTTCCCGTTCGACGCTACTCTGCCTCGTCCCTGGCGGCAGAACTGGGCCCTGGGCTGAAGCTGGAGGATGTCGTCCCGCATTCACACACCACACCGTGGGGCAGCCGACAATCCTTCCAGTACTGTCGGTTCACCCGAGTCGCCTGAACCAGCGTCCGTGGTTTGACACCCAGTCAGCCGTGGAGCATCCTAGACACGTTGTGGGACGGTTCCGGCGTGCTCTCGCCTTCGCGCTGACCCTGACGCTCCTTGGCGCCAATGGCGCCCTGTGCGCCGGGTGGGCAGCCACTCCCGAAGCCCGAATGGAGTGCTGCGCCGACGCCGACTGCCCGATGCACAAGGGCAGCAGCGAAGAGTCCCCATCAGCACAGGTCCTGACCCAAGCGGAAGCGGACGCGTGCTGTGCGGTGTCCGAACAGAAGCAGTCGGATTCACCGAACCCAACTGCCGTTGTCGTCCTGGCCGCGCCCGTATTGGAAGCCGGTGCCCTCCTTGCGCCGAGCCTCCCCGCTCGACTCCTGAGCGAGAAGTGGCGACCAGACGCTGCAAGCGTCGTCCCCCCTGTTCCCCGCCACATCCTGCTGTCCGTCTTCCTCGTTTAGCCACTGACAGTCGTCGTGTCTCTGCTCGGACCTCACGTCCGGGCACCGTAGATGCGCGCGCGAGCGCGCGAGATGACGAGTGTCGTGGCCCATGATCAATCGCCTCATTGACGTTGCACTGAAGCACCGTTTCATCGTGATCGCGCTGTACCTCGGCCTGGCTGGCTGGGGCTGGTGGGCTCTGCGAGCCACGCCCATCGATGCGATCCCGGACCTCTCGGACAACCAAGTGATCGTTTTCACCGACTGGCCTGGGCACAGCCCTCAGGAGGTCGAAGACCAGGTCACCTATCCCCTCACCACCAACCTTCAGGGCCTGGCTGGTGTTCGCGTGGTCCGGTCGCAGTCGGCATTTGGCTTCTCCATGGTGTACGTCGTCTTCGAAGACGACGTCGACCTGTACTTTGCACGCACACGCGTCCTCGAGCGCATGAGTCTGGTGGCGAAGTCGTTGCCAGCTGGTGTCGTGCCCACCCTCGGACCCGACGCTACCGGTGTCGGTCATGTGTTCTGGTACACCGTCGAGAGTCCCAGCCATTCGCTGCGCGACCTGCGCACGCTGCAGGACTGGTTCGTCCGATATCAGTTGAACGCCGTACCGGGCGTGGCGGAAGTCGCGTCCGTGGGCGGGCACGTGCAGCAGTACCAGGTCGACGTCGACCCCAACCGCCTGCGGACCTACAACCTGCCGCTGAGCGCCGTGGTTGCGGCGGTTCGAGCCAGCAACTTGAACGTCGGCGGCAACGTCCTCGAATCCAACGGCGCCTGGCTGATCGTCCGGGGCGTCGGTCTGATCGAGTCCGTCGACGACGTGACGCGCATCGTAGTCGGCGCTTCTAATGGCGTGCCCGTGTACGTCGACCAGATCGCTGACGTCCAGGTCGGCGATGCCTTCCGCGTGGCATCACTGGTCAAAGGCACCACCGAAGCCGTCGGCGGTGTCGTCGTGGCACGAACGGGCGTCAACACCAAACAGGTGATCGACGCCGTCAAGGCACGGATCGCCCAGATTCAGCCCGGCCTGCCGCCCGGCGTCTCCATCGTCCCGTTCTATGACCGGTCAGAGCTCATCGAGCAGTCGGTCGATACGCTGCGGACCGCGCTGCTCGAAGAGATCGCGCTTGTGACGCTTGCGCACGTCGTGTTCCTGATGCACTTCCGGTCGATCTTGATCGTGACGATTCCGCTGCCCTTGGCGGTGCTCATGTCGTTCCTCGGCATGTACTACGCGGGCATCTCGTCGAACATCATGAGCCTTGCCGGGATCGCCATCGCGATCGGCGTGCTCGTTGACGCCGGCATTGTCGTCACCGAGAACGCCTTCCGTTACGTCGAACAACGGGGCGTCGATCCGCGTGATCGCCCGCGCGTCTGGGAGACCATCCGCGACTCCACGCGGCTCGTTGGACGGCCGGTCTTCTTCTCGATGGCCATCATCCTGCTCGCCTTCATCCCCGTCTTCGCACTGACGGGGCAAGAGGGCAAGCTCTTCCACCCCTTGGCGTTCACCAAGACCTTCGCGGTTCTCGCGGCCACCGTGATTGCGGTCACGCTCGTGCCGGTGCTCTGTTCGCTGCTGCTCGGCGGCCGATTCCACGCGGAAGAGGCCAATCCAGTCATGCGAGGCCTGCGTCGCCTTTACGAGCCCGTGCTCCATTTGGCCCTGGCACACCGCCTCTCGACAATCGCCATCGCTGTGCTCCTGTTCACGGGCGCATTGTTCCTGGCCCGCGGCATCGGCAGTGAGTTCATGCCGGCCCTGAACGAGGGCGACCTCATGTTCATGCCGATCGCCGACCCGAGCATCTCCCTGGAGGAGAACACGGAGATCGCCAAGACGCAGAACGCGGCGCTGATGACGTTCCCGGAGGTGGCGTACGTGGTGGCGAAGGTCGCGAGGGCGGACACGTCCACCGATCCGGCACCGCTGAACATGACGGAAACCATCGTGCACTTGAAGCCGAAGCCGGAATGGCGCGACGGGATGACGCTGGACCGACTTCGCGCCGAGATGGGTCACGCCGTACAGCTGCCCGGCGTCTCGAACATCTGGACGATGCCCATCATCAACCGCATCGACATGTTGACGACGGGTATTCGGTCGGAGGTGGGTGTCAAGCTCTTTGGTACCGATCTCGCCGTGCTCGAGGACCTGGCACGCCAGGTGGCCGATGCGGTTCGCCGTGTGCCCGGCGCCAGCAACGTGTATCCCGAGCAGGTGACGAGCGGTCAATACCTCAACATCGGTGTACAGCGGGCCGCGGCGGCACGATATGGCGTTGGCGTCGGCGACATTCAACAGGTCGTAGAAACCGCCATCGGCGAAACCGCGCTCACGACGACGATCGAAGGGCGACGGAGGTTCCCGGTGCGCGTCCGATATGCGCCGCAGTATCGCGGCAATCCGCAAGCACTCGGACAGGTCCTCATCGCGACACCGAGCGGCGCGCAGGTTCCCTTGTCTGAGGTCGCCACCATCGAGCACGCGCGCGGCCCTGCCATGATCTCGTCCGAGAACGGCCTGCTGCTGGCGACGGTCCTGCTGAACGTGCAGGACCGGGATGTCGGTGGGTTCGTCGAGGAGGCGCGCGCTGTCGTCGCCCGCGACGTGGCGCTGCCGGCCGGGTACTACGTGGGTTGGAGCGGCCGATGGGAGAACCAGGAGCGAGCGCGGGCTCGCCTTCAGGTGGTGCTGCCCATCGTCCTGCTCGTCATCTTCGTCCTCCTCTACTTCACGTACCACTCGGCGCTCGAAGCGGCGCATGTGCTGCTGGCGGTGCCGTTCGCGCTGACCGGCGGTGTCTACCTGCTGTGGCTGCTCGGCTACAACTTTTCGGTGGCCGTGTGGGTCGGGTTCATCGCGCTGTTTGGCACCGCCGTACAGACCGGTGTCGTTATGGTGATTTACCTCGAAGAGGCGGTAGAACGGAAGAGGCGTGACCTGGGCGGAACATTGACGCGGGCGGCGCTGAGAGACGCGGTCATCGAGGGGGCGCTGCTGCGCCTGCGACCGAAGGTGATGACGGTCTCCACGGTCATCGCGGGCCTGCTTCCGATCATGTGGAGCACACGTGCCGGCGCCGAGGTCGTGAAGCCACTCGCCACGCCCGTGCTCGGCGGCATGGCGTCATCGCTCCTGCACGTGCTCATCGTCACGCCGGTCATCTTCTTCTGGATTCGGGAACGACGATTGGGCTTGCAGGACGAAGTCATACCGCAGCCGGAGCGACGAGGTGTGAACCGGCGTGGCCTCCTGATCGGGGCAGGCGCGATCGCGATGGCCGGAGTCGTCGCCGCGCTGATGTGGAAGGCATCCGCACCAACAGGCGATGGAGCGACCGCGGACGACGCCAGTGTGATCCAGACGGTACGAGCCGGCGATCTCGATGTGGTGTTGCTGGCGCCGACGGGCTCGCTGCGCCAGGGACGCAATGCCTTCACCATCGAGTTCCGACGCGCCGGGACAGCGACGCTGGTCGACGCTGGGACCGTCCGCGCAAGCGCCAACATGCCGATGCCGGGCATGGTGATGTCGGGAGGGTTGCAGGTGACGCCAACCGGCGTTCCCGGCCGATACTCCGCGACCGCCGAGTTCGGCATGGCGGGGGCATGGCAGATGGCCATCGAGTGGAATGGCCCGGCGGGTGCGGGTTCGGTGAACTTCGAAGGAGGCGTGCAATGAACACGCACACGATCGCGGGCGTCCTCATTGTCGCGCTACTCGCAAGCACCTCAGCGTTGGCGCAAACACCGACGGCGACATCGTCGCCAGCCGAGCGGTTGCTCGATCCAGTGAACGGCCTCTCGCTCGAGCAGGCCATCGCCCTAGCCCTCGAACGCGAGCCCTCTCTGCAAGCCGTACGGAGCCAGATTGACGTCGCGGAGGCGATGAAGCTGCAGGCGTCGCTGAGGCCCAACCCGTCCGTCTCCGTCGAACGACGCGAGGAGCCCACCGGAACCGACAACCTGACCACAATCGGCGTGCAGTGGCCGCTCGACCTCTTCCGGAAGAACAGCCGTGTGGCGGTGGCCGAAGGCGAGGTCTCGACCGCGAGGCTTGCCGCCGCCGACAGCGAGCGACTCCTTCGCGCGGAGGTGCGTGCGAAGTACGGGGAACTGGCCGTCGCGACTCGTGACCTTGCGCTGCTCGACGAGATCATCGATGCCACGCGCCGGCAGTATGAACTGCTTCGCTCACGTGCCGACGAGGGGGCATCGCCCCCGCTGGAGCGAGACCTCCTGGATGTGGAGTTGCGACGACTGGAGTCCGAACGCTTGCTCCAGCTCGCACGGACCGACGCCGCGTCGTTCGAGCTGAGGCGCATCCTCGGCTTGACTGCCGGTGCTGCCCTCACCATCCGAGAGACGCTCGACCACTTGGTCCAGCGTGACCAGGTGTCAGCCCCACCTGGCCTGACCCTGTCCGAGGCAGCCGAGCAGCGAGCCGATGTGCGTGAGGCGGCCAACCGCATCGATGTCGCAGAGGCCAAAGTCGCGCGAGCCGAAGATGTCGGCCGTTTCGATGTCAGCCTGTTCGGAAGCTACATGCGGATGGACGCGGGGTTTGCGCAGCGGGGCTTTGCCGCAGACGGAACGCTGACCCGCATCCGAGGGGTCTTTCACTACGTCTCGGCAGGAGCCATGGTTACGCTGCCGCTGCTCGACCGCAATCAGGGCGCCGTCGCCGCCGCTCGCGCCGAGCGGGCAGGCGCGGCCGCTGCACATGAGGCCGCCAAGCTGTCTGCGGAAGCGGAGCTGGCCTCGGCGCGCTCGCGCTACGCGCACGCTCAACAGGCAGTGCAGGTCTACTCCGATAGGGCGCGGACGCTGGCACGCCAGAACTTGTCGGTCGTCAGTCAGAGCTACGAGTTAGGACGCCTCACGGTGTTCGACGTGATGAGTGAACAGCGGCGATACCTGGACGTCGAGCGTGCGTACACGCAGACGCTGAGACAAGCGTACGAGGCACGGACTGCGCTCGATCGAGCGCTCGGAGAACGCCGATGACTGGTGAATCACGACTGTCGTTGAATCGGAATGTTGCGGCGCTCGCCGCCCTTGGCCTTCTCTTGTCGGGCGCCGGGGCTGCCTACGTGGGACTTCGGCTCGGCCGCGCGGGCGGCGACAGTGGACCCGCGATGCCTGCAGGTGCCGCCGACCGCTCAGCACCAGCTGCCGTCTCCGGTAGCGGGGCCGCGTCTGACACGACGGCGGCCGATGCACCGCTGCCCGATGTGCAGGTGACGCTTTCCGAAGACGCCACTCAACGGGCAGGGATCGTGGTCGAGCCGGTCGCACGTGGTACGTCCAGTCTCGAGCTACGCCTGCCGGCAGTCGTGGAGCCAAATGCCTATCGGCAGGTGATCGTCACGCCGCTCGTGGGCGGACGGGTGACGCATGTGTCAGCCGAGCTCGGCGATCGCGTACGGCGCGGCGAGACGATGGCCCGAATCTACAGTCCGCCTCTGGCCGAAGCCCAGACGCGATACGTGTCGGTGCGCGCGATGCTCGAGGCTCACGACCGCGAGCTTCAGCGAACGCAGAAGCTGGTCGAGATCGGTTCGGCCAGCCGGCAGGAGCTTGAGCGCATTCATGCCGAACACGCCGCACAGACAGCCGCGGTTCAAGCGGCGCGAGCTGAACTCGATCTTCTGGGACTGCCGGCGTCCGCCATTGCCGCGCTCGACTCCGGAAAAGCTGTTGACGCCACCAGCCACGTGCCAGCTCCGCTCGATGGCGTGGTCACCGAGAGAACAGCGAACATCGGCCTGAACGTCGATCCGGCGACCGAGTTGTTCACCGTGATCGACCTCGCATCGGTCTGGGTGGTGGGGGAGGTCTACGAGCGCGACTTCTCCCGTGTGCGCGTGGGCAGTCCAGCCGTGGTGACAACGCCCGCCTATCCGGATCTGACGGTTCGTGGCCGGGTCAGCTACATCGATCCGCAAGTGAGCTCAGCGACGCGCACAGCCAAGCTGCGAGTCGAGGTGCCCAACCCTCGGGGCGATTTGCGACTGGGCATGTATGCCGACGTCGCGATTGCTGCAGACTCTGCATCACCATCGGCGCTAGTGCCTCGAACCGCTGTCCAGAACGTTGGGAGCCGGACGGTTGTGTATCTGGCGAATGCCAATGAGCCCGGCCGCTTCCTTGAACGCGAGGTCAGCCTCGGCACCGGGTCAGGCGACCGCGTCGAAGTCACGGCCGGTGTTCAGCCAGGCGATCTGGTCGTGACCGACGGGAGCTTTGCCCTGCGCGCAGAGCGCGAGCGCCTCGGGTTGCGGCCAGGTTCAACGGCCGCCTCGGCACCCCCAGCGCCGGCGGCAAGAACGGGTCAGGGTGCGGACGCGGTTCAGTCGGCGCGCGTGGCCGTCACGGAGCAGGGTTTCGAGCCAGCGAGGGTCACCCTTCAGGCTGGCGTTCCCGCCCGGCTCATCATCACCAGGACGACGGACAACACCTGCGGCACCGAGGTGGTGGTTCCGTCTCTCGGTGTCAAGCGGACACTGCCACTCAATACTCCCGTGACGATTGAGTTCACGCCGGCCAAGGCCGGGGATATTACCTTCTCGTGTGGGATGAACATGCTCAAGGGGGTCGTCGTCGTGCAGTGACGGCGGGACGCTCGATGCGTGGTTTACTGCGGCCCGCTGGATGTTACATGTCATGTGAGCAACCATCCCAGACCGTATGCGGTGAAGGCGCCGACGCCGTAGAGCGCGACCGATGTCCACAGCATCACGCGAGTGAACCGCTCCGCAGGTCCACAGGGGCTGCCGGCGTCGTCGGATGGACACGTCCGATGTGCAGCGCGCAGGCGCGGTGTCAGACCATAGACGTAGACAACGTTCAAGGCCATCAACAGCCCCGCGCTCGCAAAGACCCACCCCTTGTGCTGCGACAGGGTGACCAACCAGGGAGCGGCGCTGAGCAGTGACGCGACGGTCGCGCCCAGGCCGACCAGCACCAACAGCGATGGCAGCGCACAGCAGACGAGCGTTCCGGCGGACGTGAACAACGACACCCATCCCAGCATGCGGCCTCGTGTGCGTTCGAGCGACGGCGCCGAGAGGGCCGATCGGGGTTGCCTGCTAGCGTGTGACGGGCTTGACACTTGTCACCTGCAACACTGGCGGGTTCTTTGGATCATTCCCGACCGAGATCGTGCCTTCCACGATGATGGGACGACTGCCGGCCGCCCGGATCTGCTGCTCGAGCGCAGGCGTTCCGCGAACGTCGTATTCGTCCTGAGTGCCGGTCACTCTTAGCCGCAAAGGATTGCCTGAAACGACTTCGGCGGTCGCTGTGACACGGGCCTCACGCGGCGTGAAGCCGTTCCGACGGACGCTCTCTCGGATCTGCCCGAGCGTCAACGTGTTCTCGGGCCTCAACGCAAGCACGGCGCGCCCTTCGTTGAGCTTCACCGCTGCAGACTCGACGCCTGGCAGCTTCTCCATGGTCACGCGCACGGCGTGAGCACAGATGGCTCAATCCATGCCAAAGATCGACAGATCGATCTGTCGATACTCGGCGCGTGCCTCGGCGGCGCCGAAGAGCGCGGCGGCGAAGAGAGACAAGACGGTTCGTGTGCGCATCGTTCGGATCCTCTCAGAAGAAGTAGCTGACGTTGACGGCATATCGGACGGTCTCCCGCTGCAACCGGGCACCGACATCCCGGTAGACGGGGAACTGCACGCCACCTTCGATGGCGTAGTTCCGGTAAATCCCCAGCGCCGTCGGACCGAGCAGGACCTGGTGCCCACTCGTGCCTGGATGCGCCACGCCCGCTCTACGCAGGTCCGCCGACCGTTCGCCGGTCAGTTCAACGAATAGGCGCCAGTCCCAGTGGGGATACTCCTTGCGCAGCGAAGGCGGCCGGTACCCCCACACCGCGCTATAGGTGAAGATGTCGGGCCGGCGATCGCCGTCGCGTTCCGCGAACCGCGTATACCCGATGCCAGCCCAGACGTAGTGGCTGCGCGAGGCGACGCCGGTCGCAACGGCCGTGTAGAGTCCCGGCGCCCGCTGCAGGTCGCCGGCCATTCCGGCTGGTCGCTGCGGACCGGGCACGATGAGTCCGCCGTAGGCCGTGCTCTCGACCCGCCGACCGACGGCCGTCCCGCGTCGATGGAACCGCCACGCCCCGATCGCCTCGAAGTCGCCGCTGCCGGGCATCATCGCGGTGCCCCGGGCAGGCGGAAACGGCCCTGAGGCGAAGACCAGCGGCGCCGACACCGAGAGTTGAATGTCTTCGGTGAAGCCGTACGTCAGCATCGCCCGCGTCATCGCCCCATCCTCGCCGTCGCCGGTCCGGCCCATGACGCCGAAATCGACCGCCCACGCGCCCTTGGCGTTTGTCGGCGTCGTCAGGCCGAAGACAGGACCGTGACCCGAGGCGTACCCGGATCCCGGCGAGAGGGTCAGGGCCGCCACGCAACACACCGCGGCGGCCCGCCTCGTGCTCATGGCAGAACCCCGGTCTTGAATCCCGCGTCGGCGATTCGCCGGGCGACGACCGCCGGAGTCGTTCGAGCCGGATCGTAGACGATCCGGGCGTGCCCTTCTTCCAGGTGGACGACGGCTTCCTGCACACCCTCCACCTGGAGCGCGATCCGTTCGACGCGGGCGGAGCATGCCCCGCAGGCCATCCCGTCGACTTTCAGTTGCGCCGCTGCGCCGACGGTGCCTGCCTGGCGCGGGGCGGCAGCTCGCGGCCACACCGCCGCCAGTAGCACGATCGCGACGACGGCCGCGAGCGCGAGCACGGTACTGGTCTGCATCACTGGACCTTCTGCATCTCCTTGCCGCAGCAGCAGCGGGGGTTGAGAGCGCCACCCTTCCCTGCAGCGGCTCCCTTCGTCACCTCAATCTCGCACCCACATGCCGGATCGGGGCAGCGATACTTCTCGCCTTGTTGAAATGCCATAGGACCTCCTTATCAGTCGTGTAGGAACCACTCGAAACCGGACGCCAGGGCGAACGATGCTGCGGCGGCGACGGCGGTGAGCCACTTGTTGAGCGGCCGCGCGCGCAGCCGCACGTTCATCCAGATCGAGGCGCCGACCAGGCCGGCGCTCACGACGAGAAGCGCCGGGCGCTGGGCCGCGAGGGTCTGAGCCATGGCGGCCGAACCGGTGCCTCCGAATGCCAGGAGCGCCGGCAGGACGCAACATGGCCGCGTGAGGAAGCCGGCGCCGGCGGCCAGCGCGGCGACGAGCGCTGCCCGCCCGCTCGACGGACCGGCGCCGGGCATGTCAGACCTCACCATCTCGCTCCAGCGCCTCGAGGATCGGGCATTCGAGGGCACCGTCGCCGCAACACTCCGAGAGCATCTGCTGCAACGCCGCGCGCATGGCCGCCAATTGCCGCATCTTCGACTCGATGTCCGCAACCTTCGCCGCAGCCAGCGATCGAACCGAGGACTGCCGCGCCGGGCTCACGCGTCGCAGCCGCAAGAGTTGCTCGGCTTCGTCGAGCGTGAAGCCGAGTTCTTGTGCGCGCTTTACGAACCGCACGATTCGCACCGCGTCCTCGGAGTAGCGTCGGTAGCCGGACGCCGTGCGCGGCGGCCGCCCGAGCAGCCCGCGGCGCTCGTAGTACCGCAGTGTTTGGATGTTGACCCCAGCCCGCGCCGCCACCTCGCCCGTCTGCATGTATCGCCTCTTGCCGCAGTATGAACCCTGTACCTTGGTACAAGGTCAAGAGATGCCGAGGCTGCTGACCCCGTGCGGAAGGGTGGAGAGGGCGTGCGTGCAACGACTTGCCAGGCTGACGCCAGCGAACCTATTCCGCGCAGCACGACAACTTCGCGGGATTCTTGAAGCGCGAGAGGGCACGGTCTTGAGCGCCTCCGCCATCGTTGAGAAGACGTGCAACAGGAAGATGAACTCGTGGAGGGTCGCGCGAAAGCGCATCGCCATCGCGGCCTCGTTAATCATCTCGCCGACACCATGCCCTACCATGCCGACGCGAGCACTTCGTGCGAATGCGTGTCGGCGGTCATCTTGATGATCCCGGGATTCAAGGTCGGCGCTGCGACTCACTGATCCTTCCTGGAATCGACGTCCGCCTTGAAGCCGGACCCGTCCGTGATCGCCTTGGCGACCGCCGACGGCGTCGACTTGGCCGGGTCGTAGGTCACGTCGGCACGCCCCGTCTTGTGGCTGACGACCACGTCGGTGACGCCGTCGACGCTCTTTGCTGCCATCCGGACGGCTACCTCGCAGCCGGCGCACGTCATGCCGGAGACCTTCAGCCGGCAGGTCTCGGCGCGCGCGGGCTGCTCGGCGACCTGCGCCTGCGGCGTGGCCGCAGGCCGCACGACACTGGCGACGCCGACGCCCGCAAGCACCGCCGTGACGGCAAGCATGGATTTCACAGACATGGGACCTCCTCGATTCAAATGAACCACCCGACGTAGTACGGAAACGCCGCCAGCAGAATGACGATCACCGTCGCCACCCAGAGCAGCTGCTTCGCGCGCCGATTCCGATGGGGCGGACAGACGCCGTTCGCGTCACAGGCGGCGTCGGCGGGACGTCGGTACACGCTGTAGAAGGCGCCAGCCAGCAGCACGCCCGTCAGCGCGAGCATGAACGGCCGCAGCGGCTCGAGCCGGACGGAGGCAGCGCCCATGGCACCGGCGCCCGCGAGCGAGAACACCACCGGACCCAGACAGCACGCCGACGCCCCCACGGCCGCGATGACCGAGGCCACCATCGTCTTCATGAGCGTTTCGACCTCAGGGTTTCAATGACCGGACACTCCGGATCGGTGCGCCGGGATGTCTGGTTGGTCTCTGCCAGCGCACGCTCGCAGTCCTCGAGAAAGCCGGCCAGCGTCTGCTTGAACGCTTCGAGCTCCGTCAGCTTGTGCTGCAGGTCTTCGAGCTTCGCCCGCAGCAAATCGCGCACCTGCCGGCACCGTCGGACGCCGCCGTTGTCCTGATAGCGGACCAGATCGCCCACCTCGTGGAGGGTGAGCCCGAGGGTCTGCGCCTGCTTGATGAAGCGCAACCGGTCCAGCGCCGCTTCGGAATACAAACGGAAGCCGCCGTCGGTTCGCGGGGCCTCGGGCAACAGGCCCAGGCGCTCGTAATAGCGCAGCGTGTCGGGCGTCACTCCGCCACGGGCCGCGAGCTCGCCGATCTGATAGCTCTCACCGGCTGTGTTGCGCCTCGCCATGACACTCACCTTTCGACGGCCGCCGCGGCTGCCACACGCTTCGCCGCGTCGGTCACGTCTCCAAGGCAGCACGCGCCGCGCGGGTTACGCACTTCGCAGGCACAGCGCTGGGCCTTGATATGAGCCCGGACGCGCGCCACCGCCTCGGACGTCCCGGTGCGCTCGATCTCGTTTCGCATGTCGGCCTCGTTCTCGCCGAAGCAGTAGCAGACGGTCCGCGCCCCGAACGGCTCCTTCTGCCACACGGACACCCGGATGTCGGTGGAGAGATACACGTCGCCGTCTGCGGTGAAATACACGACCGGGCAGTCCGGATTCGGACAGAAGGCGTGTTCCGACAGCGTCAGCCGCCGCATCGCTGTGTCCCGCAGCAGCGCCTTGACGGTGTCCAGCGGCACGCGCATGCCCCGAGTCTGGCTCTGCGGACAGTGCAGCGCCTCCACGTGCGCCCCGGCCGGCGGGCAGCAGCATTCCGGTGACTCACCAGTCATGGCGCCAGTATTGACCCTGGAGTGTGGTCCAGAGTCAAGTGCGTTCTTCACGGGCGCGTCGCTGCTCTGGTTATCCGGAACGTCGGCGACTACCTCGCGTACGCCAGCAGCCGTAACGAGTTGATCACCACGACCATCGTGCTGCCTTCGTGCAGCAGAACGGCAGCGCCGATCCCCGCCCAGCCCGCGAGCGTCGCGACCAGCAGTAAGGCGATCACCGCGATGGAGACCGCGAAGTTCTGCTTGATGATCGCAGCGGCCTGACGGGAGAGGCCGACGGCGAACGGGAGCGTACGCAGGTCGTCGGCCATCAGGGCGACGTCGGCGGTCTCGAGGGCGACGCCGGTACCGGCGCCGCCCATCGCGATACCCACGGTGGCCTGCGCGAGGGCTGGCGCGTCGTTGACCCCGTCGCCAATCATCGCCACGGGGCCATGAGCATCCATCAGGCTTCGGACGGCCGTGACTTTGTCCTCTGGCAGCAACTCGGCCTTCACGCTCTCCACGCCCAGTTCTCGGCCAACCGCCTCGGCCACTCCCTGGTTGTCGCCGGTAAGCATCACCAGCGGTCCGAGCCCCTGCGTCCGAAGTTCTGCGAGAACCTCCCGTGCCTCGGGACGCGGCTGATCGGCCAGTCCGACCACACCCAACCATCGTTCGCCGTGCCGCACGATCATCACGCTTCGCCCGGACTTCTGCAGGCGATCCAGCACGACGTCAACCTTCACCGGAATCGGGATGTCTCGCTGCTTCCAGAGGCGGACGCTTCCGATCTCGACCACCTCACCGTCAACGGTGGACCGCACGCCACGGGCTGTGATGCTCTCGAGTGGGCCGGCGTCCGGGACCGTCAACTGCTTGGCATCGGCCGCTCGCACGACGGCC
Organism: Vicinamibacterales bacterium; assembly: GCA_050185275.1. GTDB lineage: Bacteria > Acidobacteriota > Vicinamibacteria > Vicinamibacterales > UBA2999 > JABFRY01. Next base: position 254,688 of record JBFWZN010000009.1, read on the forward strand.
TGCGCGAGCGGGTGTTGAGACTGGCGCTCGACCGCGGCGGCGATTCGCAGCAGCGCATCAGGACTCTCCGCATCGTTTGTGGCGATGTCCGTCACTTCTGGTCGGCCGATCGTGAGCGTGCCGGTCTTGTCGAAGGTGATGACCTTGAGCGTACCGAGGTTCTCCAGGTGTACGCCGCCCTTGATGAGCACGCCCCTGCGGGCCGCCTGCGCGATCCCGGCGAGCACAGCCGATGGCGTCCCGAGCGCGAGGGCACACGGCGAGGCGGCCACCAGTAGCGCCAATGCTCGATACACCGCGGTCGACCACGTCGTCCATCCCACGATCGGCGGCACGATCATGAGCAGCACGGCTGATGCCAGCACGATCGGAACGAAGACCCGCTCGAACCGATCCGTGAACTGTTGTGTCGGCGCCTTGCTCGTCTGGGCATCCTCGACCAGCCGAATCACGCGATCCAAGGTGCGGTCGCCGACCGCTCGCGTCGTTCGGACCTCCAGCGCTCCCTCGCCGTTCACCGTGCCCGCGAAGACCTCGTCTCCCCGCTCCTTCTCGACGGGTACGGACTCGCCGGTCACCGGCGCTTGGTTGACGGAGGATTGGCCTTCGGCGACGACGCCGTCCACGGGGATGCGGTCGCCTGGGCGCACCACCACGACCTCATCGACCTTGACCGCCTCGACCGCGACCTCGACGTCCTGCCCGTTCCGGCGTACGCGGGCGACGGCCGGCGCCAGATCCGCCAAGGCACGAATCGCGCCACGCGCACGGTCCATAGCGTAGTGCTCCAGCGCATGCGCGAGGGCGAAGAGCGTCAGCAGAAACGCGCCTTCTGCCCATTCGCCCAGGCCGGCGGCGCCGAGCGCGGCCAGCAGCATGAGCAGATCGATGTCGAAGGTGAACGCGCCACGCCGCCACGACGCCACGGTGTGACTGGCCAGGTCCCACGCGCCAAAGGCGTACGCGCCGAGATACAGCGGAACCGTGACACTGGTTGGCCAGCCCCAGAAGCGTTCCCCGCTCCATCCCGCTGCCAGGAGAACAGCGGCCACCAAGCTCCAGACGAGTTCACGGTTCGCAGTCACGAACCGACTGAATGCGGCCGTCGGTGCCGGCCGTTCGGGAGACTCAGTCGAGAATCGTGCCTCTACGACCACTCGCCGCAACCGATCCGGATCTGTCTTTGACCGCTCGAATTCCACCCGGACACGAGCTGCCGGCACGTTTGCGGCCACTTCGAGCACGCCATCCTCCTTTCGCAGGAGGTCTTCCAGGCGCCGGCCGGCATCCTCGCCGAGCGCGCCCTTGAGCGCGATCGACACATGTCCGTACTCGGCGGACAGCTGGGCGCCAGCAGCTCTGACGCGCTGCCGCACCTCAGCGAGCGTCGTCTCCGCGGGATCGAAGTGCACGCAGAGCGAACCGTCCGCGGTGGCGTGAGCCAGCGACACACCTGGTTGCCGTGCCGTCAGGTCGGTCAAACGTCTGACGCAGGCGTCTTGCGCGTCGGGCAGTTCCGGAAGGAGAACGTCGAGTCGAAACGTGCGCGTACTGGAGCGGCTCATGCACGCACCCCTGTTCGTTCGGATTCGAACCACCGGTAGAGCGCGGGCAGCACCAGCAGCGTCAGCGCAGTGGATGTGACCAGACCGCCGATCACCACCGTCGCCAACGGGCGCTGCACCTCGGCGCCCGCGCCAGACGACAGCGCCATCGGCACGAAGCCCAGGCCGGCGACCAGTGCCGTCATCAGCACGGGGCGCAGCCGAAGTTCAGCACCTTCCAGCACCGCCTCCTCGACGCCCCGCCCCTGCCGGCGAAGTTCGATGAAGTAGGACACCATCACGACGCCATTGAGGACCGCCACGCCGAAGAGCGCGATGAACCCCACAGCCGCCGAAATACTGAAGGGCATGCCGCGGAGCATCAGGGCCACGATCCCGCCGGTGGCTGCGATGGGAATGTTGAAGTAGATGAGCAGCGCCGGGCGCACGGCTCCGAAGGTGGTGTAAAGCAGCACGAAGATCAGGAAGAGCGCCACGGGCACCACCAGGAGCAAGCGAGACGACGCGCGTTGCAGATTCTCGAATTGGCCGCCGTATTCCACGTAGTAGCCGGTCGGCAACGTGACCTGTGCGGACACCGCCTGCTGCACATCCGCAACAAAACTGGCGAGGTCCGTCCCACGGACGTTGGCTTCGACCGCGATGCGCCGATGGATGTTCTCGCGCGTGATCTGCGCAGGCCCCTCCTCGACGACGATGTCTGCCAACTGTGAGAGCGGGATCATCCGGCCTTGCGGGTCCGCGACCTTCAGCGATCGGATGCGCTCGACATCAGTGCGCGACTCCGGCGTGAAGCGCACCTGAATGTCGAATCGGCGCTGTCCCTCCAGCACCTCTCCGACGGTCCGCCCTCCCATCGTCTGCACGACGTCGAGCACCTGCGAGGCGTTGATGCCGTAGCGCGCAATCTCGTCCCGCCGGACCTTCACGCGGAGAAAGGGCAGCCCAGAGGTCTGCTCCAGCTTGACGTCTGCCGCGCCGGGCACCGCGGAGACAACGCGAACGATGTCCGCTCCGACGCGACGGAGCTCGTTCAGATCCTCCCCGAAGAGGGTGATGGCCAAGTCCGACCGCACACCGGCAATCAGTTCCTGTACGCGGAGTTCGATCGGCTGCGAGTAGCTGAGAACGTTGCCGGGTACCTCCCGCTCCAGCGCCTCGTTGAACGCGCTGAGCAGATCCTCCTTCGTGGAGGCCGTCGTCCATTCGCCGTGGTCCTTCAGGATGACGTAGATGTCGCTGGTCTCGACCCCCATGGGGTCCGTCGGGATCTCGGCCTGCCCCGTCCGAGACACCACCGTCACGACTTCAGGGAACTGGCGAAGTGTCTTCTCGATCAGCGTCGTGCTCTTGATCGATTCGCTCAGGGAGACGCTCGGCAGCCGCCATGCCTGCATCGCGACCGCCCCTTCGTCGAGCTTGGGAATGAACTCCCCACCCATGAAGGGCACGAGTCCCATCGACGCGACGAACACCATCGCCGCCAATCCTGCCGTGAAGAGCGGCCGGGCCACGGTGCGATGGAGCCATGGCCGGTAACGATCCTTGAGCCAGTGCACCAAACGCGGCTCATGGTCGCCGGTGGTCATCTTGAACCCCAGGGATGCCAGCACCGGCATCAGCGTCAGGGCGAGCACCAGCGACCCGATGAGCGCAAACACGACGGTGAGCGCCATCGGCCGGAACATCTTGCCCTCCACGCCCTGGAGCGTGAGGATCGGCAGGTAGACGATGATGATGATCAGCACGGCGAAGAACACCGGCCGTGCGACTTCACGCCCCGCGTTGCGAATCACGTCGTCCTTCGATTGCCCTGGCGGCCTCGGTTCACCGAGTCGCCTGACGATGTTTTCGATCATGACCACCGAACCGTCGACAATCAGCCCGAAGTCGATCGCGCCGAGGCTCATCAGGTTGCCAGACAGCCCGGCTTCGACCATTCCCGTGAAGGCGACGAGCATCGACAAAGGGATCGCGGACGCGACGATCAGCCCGCCACGGACGTTGCCCAGAAGCAGCAGGAGCACTGCGACGACGAGCAGGCCGCCCTCCACCAGGTTCTTCGAGACGGTATTGATGGTCTTCCGGACGAGGTCCGTGCGGTCGTAGTAGGTCTCGACGGTGACGCCTTCCGGCAGGCTCCCCTTGATGACCTCGAGTTCCGCCTTGACGCGGTCGGCGACGACGCGGGCGTTCTCGCCCATGAGCATCATCACCACGCCCGTCACGACCTCGCCGCGGCCGTCGCGAGTGACGGCGCCCTGTCGGACCTGCGGCGCGAGCACGGTCTGACCCAGGTTGCGAATGTAGACGGGTGTCCCTTCACGAGCGGCGACCACGATGTTGTCGATGTCGGCGATCGTCTCGACCAATCCCTCACCGCGAATGACGTACTGCTCTTGGGCGCGCTCGAGGTATGCGCCGCCGGCATTCGCGTTGTTGCCTTCGAGGGCGTCGAACACGGATTCGAGGCTGATGTTGTAGGAGACCAGCTTGTCGGGATCGATCTGGACCTCGTAGGTCTTGAGTTCGCCGCCGTACGAGTTCACCTCGACGACACCGGGCACCGACCGCAGCTTGAACGCGATGTCCCATTCCAGGACGGACCGCAACTCCATCAGGGACATGCCGTCCCCGCGTACCTCGAACTGGAAAATCTCACCCAGGCCGCTGCTGATCGGGCCCATCGCCGGTGTGCCGAGTCCCGCGGGAATAGCCTCGCGGGCGTCCGGCAGACGCTCCATCACCAGACGCCGCACGAAGTACAGGTCGAGGTTCTCCTCGAAGTAGATGTAGACGGCTGACAGCCCGAACCGGGAGACCGATCGGATGTCGGTGATCCCGGGCAGGCCGCTCATCGCCGTTTCGACGGGGAACGTGATGAACCGTTCGACCTCCACCGGGCCCAGGCCGGGCGCGCGGGTGAGGACGAGGACCTGGTTGGGCGTGACGTCGGGCACGGCATCGATCGGCAGGCGCAGCATCGCGCGGACGCCGAATCCGACAAGAACCGCCGTGAAGACGAGGATCAGGAACTTGTTGCGCAGCGAGAAGTCTATGAGTCGATGCATGGACGCCTCGCCTAGTGCTCGTCGCCGATGCGCTCACGCAGGAGCGCCGTCTTCAGGTGAAAGCTGCCAGGCCCGACGACCGGCTCCCCGGCTTGCAGGCCGGAACGGACTTCGACCTGGTCGCCAGCGGTGGCGCCCGTCTCGACCACGCGTCGTTCGAAGCGCGTCTCGCCAACGCGCACGAACACCACGGTCTGGTTGTCGATGGTCTGCACCGCTGCAACGGGCACGACCAGCGACTCGCGGACGTCCGTGGTAGGCACTGAGACGCGTGCGAACATGTCCAGCTTGAGCGCGGCGCCGGGATTCGCCACGACAACGCGCGCTTTCGCGCTCCGCGTCTGCGGGTCGATCAGGTCCGAGACGTACGTGACTCGGCCGCTGAACGTGCGGTCCGGGTAGGCGTCCACTCGCACGACCGCGTCGGTGCCGGCCCGTACCTTCGTAATGTCCTTCTCGTAAATGTCCGCCAGCACCCACACCTGGCTGAGATCGGTCACCGTGAAGAGTTCCCGCTCGGGCTCCACGACTTCACCTTGCGCGATGTCGTACTTCGTGACCACGCCGTCGAACGGCGAGCGCAGGATGGCGTGCGATGCCTCACGATGTGGGCTCTCCCCGCTGGTCGGCGAGAGCTTGGTCAAGTCCGCGTCGGACAAGCCGAACCGATGCAGCTGCTCTTCGACCCGGCTGACGGTCGCCTGGTCGCGCGCCACGGACGCTTCGGCGGTCGTGAGTTCCGCCTCACGGAGGTCGAGTTCCTGGCGGGCGATGGCTTCGAGCTTGATGAGTGCCCGTCCACGGTCAACGACCCGCCGCTTGACGTCCAACTCCGCCTCGGCTTGTTGCAGCACCGCGCTGGCCGCCAGGTATTCACCGACCAGCTCGCCCAGCTGGATATTGTCGTAGGTCGCCAGCGGCTGGCCGCGATTGACGCGCTCACCAAGACTGACCCAGACGCGCTCGACAAGACCTCGTGCGAGCGGCCGGATGTGCGCGACGCGCGCGTCCTCGGCCGTGACACTGCCGGTGGCATCAATGGTCGTCGGCAGTTGACGCGAAGCCACGTCGACGATCGTGAGGCCGGCGTTCTTGATGGCCTCCGGCGACAGTTCCACGACGCCAGGCGGGAGACTATCCGCGTGCGCCTCGGTGTCGGGCGGTGTATCGGACGCAGGTCGGAGCCAGATCCAGGCCCCCACGCCCGTCAGCAGTGCCGTGACGCCAATCGCCAGAAGTAGAGTGCGGACGGAGACACCTGAAGGAGGTGGCCCTTGGTCAGTCATCGAGTTCATCGTCGGCCTCCTCAGGGGTGTGCCTCGGGACGGCCGACCGCGGCAGCGAGCTCGAAGAGGCTCACCCGTTGGTCGAACAGGGCCCGGTTGTAGATGCGTTGGGTGTCTCGGAACGCGCGCTGCGCGTCCAGGAAGTCGATGAGATTGGCGACGCCGAGACGATAGGAGGCCAGAACGATGTCGCGGGATTCCTGGGCATTGGTCAAGTACTCGCGCTCGATGTACTCGACTCGGGCGCGATTGGTCTCGACGGCGTTCAGCGCCCGCTGAACGTCCAGGCGCACCGCCAACGTCGTCGCCGCCAGTCGAGCGTCGGCCGCACGACGCTCGGCCTCCGCGCGTGCGATGCCGCCCTCATTGCGATTGAAGAGAGGCAGTGGCACCGTGATGCCGACGACAACCCCATCCGATCCGAAGTTGTTCTGGTACCCGCCGCCAATCGTGAGGTTCGGCGTGCGCAGCGCGCGTTGCAGCCGCGTAGTGGTCTCGGCCTGCGCCTGGATCGCCTGAGCAATTTGCAGGTCGGGACGTTGGGTGGTCGCCTGCGCCATGACGGCGTCTGCCTGTGCTGGCCCCGCGATCAGGGCTGTTTCGTCCGCCGAGGCCGGCATCCTCAATCCGTCCGTCAGCTCGAGCGGCTGATCAAGCCGCGGGGCGTCGAGCAAGGCAAGGAGCGCGCTTCGCGCGTTGCGGACCGCAAGATCGGCGGCGAAGACGTCCTCGACGAAACGGAGCCGCTCGACCTGCAGGCGGCGTACTTCGGCACCGGAGATCTCGCCCTGCGCGAACCGCGCCTGGTTCAGTGCAATGACGCGATCGATCTCGTCCAGCGAAGCCTGTGCGACGGTGCGGTCGGCCTGCGCCAGGACGGCCGCGAGGTATGCCCGCCTCACGTCCAGTGCCAACTGACGTGCCTGGTTGTCGACCGTGAGACTGGCGGCTTGATGAGCAGCTTCAGCGGCTGCCGTCCGAAGGCCGCGGCGGCCGGCAAGCTCGAGTTCCTGATCGACGCGGACGGTAAACTCCTGCCCGCCCCAATAGCCAGGCTTCGTCGGCTCGAACACCGGATAGCCGGCCGAGTCGACCGATAGCGCGGGGTTCGGTCGTTTCGCGGCAGCGATTCGGTCGCCCTCTGCCGCATCGACCCCTGCCCGAGCGACCACGATCTGCGGGTTTCTGGCTCGAGCGAGGGCAACGGCCTCGTCGAGCGAAAGTCGCGTGGGGATGAGGGTCTGACCGGAGGCCGGGGCGACGCTGGCAACCGACCATATGACGGCCCACACCGCTGCGATGCACGGCGGGCGTCTCCAAACGTGCGAATCTCTCCACATATCAGTCCATGGCTCCGTAGGAACGCCCGCACGGAACACGCGCCAGCAGCAGTGCAATGGCCACTGCCGTCGCAGGCGTGCCGAAGCGACAGGCGTCAGCGACACGGGACGGCGCGTAACGCCGTCTCATGCCCACAAACTTCGGGAATGCGCGGGACTAGGACTGGAGCGGAGGGTGGTACAACGACCGGGGAACGCCGGGCGCCAGGTCCGATGGAGCAGGCGCGTCGCGCACGACGGGAATCAGGTCAACGAAGACGACCTCAATGGGATCCACGCGCTCCACGTGTGCGCAGCAGCAGAAGCAATCGTCGTGGTCCTGGGGTGCGGTAGGGGCGTCGGATTGCGACGATTGCTCCGCGCTGCACAGCTGCGGTACGAGGAGATCGGCCGCTGCCCACGACAGGAGCAGGCAGACAACCACCTGAACCACGACATGCCGACGGAATGCTCGCACTTGGCTCAAGGATACCTGTCCTTGGTGGACACCGGCAAATCGGCCGGGAGGGAGCGTGCTGACTCCCGGCCATTGAGGTCGTCAAAAATCGAACCGTACGCCTCCGTTGAAGACGCGCCCATCGAGCGGTGCCCAGGCATCGACGGTCCAGCGGCCGTCTGGCCCCTGTGACGGCCGAAGCAAGGAGTCCCAGCGCGTCTGGCGGACGCCCGTGACGTTCTCCGCGTTGATGAACAGTCGAGCGCGCCCAATGCGCCGCTCCGCAAGTACACCGACCACGACGTACGGCCGAGACTCATCGCGGTACGGGTTGACCTCCAGGCGCTGTCGTCCCGTGTAATAGATCTCGAGCCCAAGGCGCCCGACGTCCTCGGCCTCCCACATGCCGACGAGTCCGGCGCTGTGCCGCGGCGTGAGTTCGGCGTCCTGACGTGCGTCTTCGCGGCCCTCTCGCGATTGCACATAGGTGTAGTTCGCGGTGGCTACATATGGGCCGCGGCGCATCGTGGCGAGCAGCTCGAGCCCGACATTGGTCGCGCTCGTTGTCTGGTTGAAGAGCGCATACGCGGATTCACGCTCCACTTGCAGCGGGTCGGCGATTCGCGAGCCGAAGATCGTCGCCGTGATGGTATTCGGCCCGAAGGCCCTCGTCAGGTCCACGGAGGCACTCGTCCCGCTCTCAGCCTTCAGGGGTAGGGGACTGGTCAGCCGCGTGAGGCCGGCGGCCTCGGTTTCTTCTGTCAGCGGCGTCGCTGCGAAGAACCCGCGGCCTACGGAGGCTCGGCTCGTCCATTCGCCCTGTTTCAACAGGACTGAAAGCCGCGGGCTGAAGAACGTGCCGTACTCACTGTGTACGTCGATGCGACCACCCGCAGAGACCGCAAGCCAGGGCGTTGCTTGCAAGTCGGCCTGGGCGAAGGCTCCCGGGACGTCGAACGTGTAGGCGAACTGAGGGACGTCTCGTGGCGTGAAGGCATCGCGTTCATAGGCAAGCCCGGCGACCCACGTCGTGGTTGTTCCAGCCGTTCCGCGCACGGCGAGTTCCGCGAAGAGGTTATCGTGGCGGTCCCGCTCGATCGTGTCTCCGAACGTGTGCGAGTGCTGTTGCCACGCGGCTGATCCCCGCGCCGTGAGGACATAGCGAGCGGCGACCACCGTTTGCGCCGTGCCGCCGATGTCGAACCGCCGTGTATCAAGGGCCTCGGCATACGCGGTGCCCGTCGCCGGCAGGACAGCACCGTCCATGGTGCCCCCGTCGCGATTCTCCCAGGTGACGCCGGCTGTGAGAAAGGCGCTGCGGCCGCCGCCTCCGTCCCAGAACGCCCTGGGGCGAAGGATTCCTCGACGATATCCGGCGAGGTCTGCCCATCCGTCGTCGTCACGGTCGTTCTGGATCTGGCCGTGTCCGCCCGCCAGCACGGAGCCACTCCAGCCCTCGCGAGCCGAACTCGAGAGATACACCACGGCATCCGTCGCACCGAGCGTCGAAGCGTTGAACAGCGCGTCATAGGTGGGTTCATCACCTGGCCGGCGCGAGAGCAGGTTCACGACACCGCCCATCGCACCGGCGCCGTAGAAAGCGGATGCGACCCCCTTGATCACTTCCACCTGTCCGAGGTCCATCGGCGGGATCTGGAGCAGGCCCAGCCCGCCCACCTGCTGGCCGAAGAGTGGCAGGCCGTCGGACAGGAAGCGCGTGTATCGCCCTTTCATGCCCTGCACGCGCACGCTGGCGGCGCCGATCGAGGGCGACGTAGACTGTACGCGCAGCCCGCCCATCTCATTGAGCATCATGACGATGTCGCCGGGCGTCATCAGGAGCTTCTCTTCGATTTCCTCACGCCCGATCACTTCGACGCGCGTGGGTTGATCCTCCAGCCGGCGTCCTGTCCGCGTGCTGGCGACAACGACGACATCCTCCTCAACTTCTGGCTGAGGGACCAGCTCGATCTTGACGGTTGCGACCTGCCCCTCGGTCACGTGCGCCTCGGCCTTGCCTTCGAAGAACCCGGCCTTCGTCGCGACAATTGTCACCGTACCTGGTGTCAGCTCCATCTGCACGACACCATCGGCCCCGGTCTCGGCCGAGCGTGATCCTGCAGCGACCAACGCCCCTGACACAGACTCGCCCGCACTCGACACTTCCACACGGAGCTGCCCGCTCCGCTCTTGGGCGAAGGCCGCCGCTGTCAGCCATAACCACACGACCACCAGTATTGAGAACTTGCGCATACACGTCTCCCCCGTGGCCGCCGCGACGGCCGTCATCACTCGTGCCTTGGTCGGGTCAGGCGAGCTTCGGGGGATGATCGAGCGGGGTGACGTGCGCGGGTAGTTCGCGGGAGCTGCGGGCCGTGAAGGTCACGAACGGCAGGGACACCGGTACGTTTACGCTGACGATCAACGGGCCGTTCCAGCCGTGGCAGAGCCCACAGACCGATGGTGTCGGCGTCGCTGGACTTTGATGCTGAACTTCGTCGGTGCATCCATCCGAGCAAGCGACGCGATCGCTCGTCGTCACAACGAGAAGGGCTGCTGCCATCAGCGCAGCGAGCAGGGCGCGCACTCGTTGAGTATACGTCCGAAGACGGCCGACCTTGGTCCGGCCTGTTCGCCAGGCGAGACTATCTGCCGACGCGCCTTCTCGACTTCGACAGCAGGACGACGCCGATACAGACGGCAGCCACCGAGAACAGGTGGGCCAGCGCCAGTGGACCCACGATCGACTGATGCACACGAAGGAACTCGATCCCGAACCTGATCACACCTGCCGACGTGAGGTAGGTCCCCAATACGAAGGCGTCCGAACGCCCCTCGCGCCGCCATCGCAACAGCATCCAGGCCAGAGGTAGCAGCGCCAGCACTTCATAGAGCTGCGTCGGGTGAACTGGTACTGACGTCGGGGGCAGACCCTTTGGGAACGCGACGGCCCATGGCAAGTCACTCGGCACGCCATAGTCGTCACCGACAAGGAAGCACCCTACGCGCCCGATAGCATGGGCAACCGCCAGCGCAGGAGTGGCTGCCGCGAGAACCGGCGCGATCGGCACTTGGTGTCGACGCAGTATTGCCACCCCGGCCGCCATACCTCCTGCGAAGCCGCCGTACCAACTGAGCCCTCCTCGCGACAACAGCAGCTCGAGGACGGGCCCTTGCCGGCCGGCATGCTCAACCGCCCACACCAGCTTGGCACCTGCAAGCCCACCGAGTACGCCAACAACAGCGGCATCGGTGGTCTGCGAGGGGAGGCCGGACCGTCGCCGCTCGCGTTCGAGGAGCCAGAGACCCACCAACGCCGCGACCGCCACGAGCACGCCGAAGCTGGTGATTTCGAACTCTCCGATCCGAAACAGAACCGGGTAGATGGCTCATCTCCTTTCGGTGCAGCCCCGCGGGCGACAGACTCACGCGCCTTGCGAATTCGGTCGCCACTGATTCCGGCCGGGATCAGGGCGTGCAGCCGTAGAAGCCGGCGTAGCCCACCTCCAATCCACCGCCCACCCGAAGCCGGGCCTCCGCGTCCCGGATCTCACTCGCGTTGCCCTCGGCATAAGGCGTGGCGACGACGTCGACCTGATCGCCAGACAACTCGAAGCCTCCAGCCGGTGCCGACGGATACCGGACGTTCATCGGCACCAGCCGCCCATGCACCTTGATCAGCCCACGACTGTCGGTCGTTCCGGGCGGGGTCGCCACAGCGACCACCGACCCCTCGGCCGCGTACGAGAAGCGACACACCGTCGACGTACCAAACACTTGCTGCAGTTCGACTGCGGTGATCGACTCGAGGTCCGTCGTCGCGAGGTCGGCCCTCCGCACCGCCTCGCTCGCCGGCATCTGCTCCGCCGGCTGTCGTGATCCCGCCGCCGGTTGGACGTCGCCTCGCTCGGTCGCGCGAATCAGGTACTTCATTTCCGCGATCTCCTTGCGCTGGGCTTCGATGATCTCGTCGGCCAGCTTGCGGACGCGGCGATCTTCGATGCCCGCCCGTTCACTCGTCAGAATGGCGATGGAATGGTGAGGAATCATGGCCTGCATGTAGTCCGTTCCCGTCACCGTCACCTGCGAGCGTACCAGCCAGGTGGTCAGGGCGAACATCACCGCGGCTCCGATGAAGATGGCCAGGTTGACCGTGCGGCTCTTGTACATGTTCAGCATGTAGCCGAGCATGACGATCGCCATCACGGCTCCCATCAGCAGAGCCATCCAGGCCCGAGTCTCGCTGAAGTACGCGTGGTCCCAGACGTAGGTGTGGATGTACATCAGGCCGAACATGACGACGGTCGACGTCGCGATCATCGCGGCGAAGCGCCAGTAGCTCATGTGCATAAGCTTCCTCCTGTCTGAAGTTCATCGCGCTTGCATGGTCCGACCTGAGCGGCCAGCGTAGTCGGTGGTCACGCCCGGCACGAGCCGCTCAGTCCGACCTCGCATCCAGCTACGCCGCCGGACGGCGAGCGCGACTCGACGTGTGCGAATGTCTGATCTGCCACGTGCCATTGGCACTCTTGATCAGCAGGTACGTCGCCAGCCCCTCGGAGTCGATATCGCGATCGCCCATCTTCGCCTTCAGCGTGTAGCGGGACGTGGCGTACGCCGACTGTCCTCCGGGTAGCACCGTGACTCTGGTGTCGGAGTGTGCGAACTGGAGGTTCTGGAACGCCTTCAGTTCGGGGCCAAGGTGTCTGTCGCGGTAATCGGCCCAGCCGTTGTTGATGCCCGCGCCTTCATAGATCGTGACGTCTGGATGGTAGAAGCTGGCGAGCTTCTCCAAGTCCTTTGCGTTGAAGGCCGCGTCGTAGGTCTTCAGCCAGGCCGCCACGGCGGTGGCCTCGTCCTGGCCGACCGAAGAGGAGGGTCTGACTGGCGCCGGGATTCGCGTCCCAGGCTCGCCGACCCTACGGTTGTCTTCGCTGGTCGTTGCAGCGCCGATGCGATCGGTGGTGCGGCCAGGATGCGCCAGCACGACACCCGTGCTGGCGAGGAATGCGCAGACGAGCAGCGACACCGTTCGCAGGGGCATCACGATGTCACCGAGCCGACTGGGCTGCACCCAGCTCGATCTGCCTCGCCACCATCTTGTCGACACCATTCTCCTTGACCGTCCTCGCGGTGATCACGACGCGGATCCCGCT
>JBFWZN010000009.1:267641-282320 GCA_050185275.1 Vicinamibacterales bacterium
CGTTCGCAGGGGCATCACGATGTCACCGAGCCGACTGGGCTGCACCCAGCTCGATCTGCCTCGCCACCATCTTGTCGACACCATTCTCCTTGACCGTCCTCGCGGTGATCACGACGCGGATCCCGCTTCTGATGTCGTCGACCTTCGCGGGCTTCTTGTCGCGCAGGACCTTCGTGTCTCGGTTGATATAGACCGTGACGTCCTTGTCGTCCTTGTCCTTGAGCATGACGTGATCAGGGGCCGCCATGGTCACCGTGCCCAGCACCTTGTGGTCGTGGCCCTCATGGGCGAGCCCCTGCAGCGTGAAGACCGCCACCATGGCCACTACGGTCAGCATCAGTCGTCGAGTCATGAGTTGTGCTCCTCTCCAGTCGCGGAAGCTCACCAAGGCCGGCCCGCGCCGCTCCCGAAGCGCAGGCGCCTGTCGAACTAGAACCACGTGCGAAGGCCCACCGCCAATCGCGTACTGGCCACGTCCTCTCCGGCCGCCCGCGCCTGGTCGGCCGTGTCGAAGAACCTGCGGCTCCAGACCACGCCGACGTACGGTGCGAACTCGCGCCGGAACTCGTATCGCAGCCGCAGTCCGAACTCCCCCGTGGACAGGCCCGCGCCAATCAGGCGTTCCGGATCCGCGCGGCCATAGATCTCGAACTCCGCCAACGGCTGCAGCACGAGGCGGTTGGTAATCAGCAGGTCGTACTCGGTCTCGAAACGGAGGTGTGTCCGCCCTGACGGTTCGACGTACGCAGAGGCTTCGACCTCGAACCAGTACGGCGCCAAACCCTGGATGCCCAGCGCCAGCGCGGTGCGCGGCGTGTCCGGCAGCGCATCGACCCTCACACCGGCAGTGACGTCCCACCATCGCGCGATGGCGCGGCCGTAGAGCAGGTTCACTTGCGCCTGCTCGGTCCGACCATCGGCCCGCTCGCCTTCGCTCCGGAACCAGAAGCGATTGCGGTCCTGGCCCACCCACCCTTTCGTGTCCCAGCTGACCGCATCCGTCCCGCCGCCCGATTGCCATTCGAGCTGGTCGAACAACACGAAGTAGTTGATCGCCATGTCGTGAACGGCATGCCCTTGCACGTCCGGAAAGGCGGCCTTCCGATCCGCCTCCGTGATGGGCGGGATGAAGGACGGACGTTCCACCGTCGGAGCCTGGTGCCCGGCATGCTCATTCGGCGGCGTCGTGGTGGCCGGCGGCTGCGTCGGGTGTTGATGTGTCGCCGGTGACTGCTGCGCGCTCGTTGGCAAGGCACTGCCAAGGAGCAGCATCGCGATCGCGAGGAGCCTGCGGGTCATGATGTCGGCCCTTCCTCGACGCGCACCTCGCGAAACATCCCCGCCTCCATGTGGTAGAGCAGGTGGCAGTGGTACGCCCATCGCCCGAGCGCATCCGCGGTCACGCGGTAGCTGCGCCGAGACCCGGGCGGCATGTCGATCGTGTGCTTCCGTACCTTGAACCGGCCCTCGTCGTCTTCGAGGTCGCTCCACATCCCGTGCAGGTGGATGGGGTGGGTCATCATCGTGTCGTTCACGAGGACGATGCGCACGCGCTCGCCGTAGGTCAGCCGAACGGGTTCGGCGCTGGAGAACTTGATGCCGTCGAACGACCAGGCGAATCGTTCCATGTGGCCGGTGAGATGTAGTTCGATCGTCCGCGAGGGCTCGCGACCGTCCGGGTCCTCGAAGGTGCTCGTCAGATCCGCATAGGTCAACACGCGCCGGCCGTTGTCCCGCAAGCCGAGGCCCGGATCATCGAGCTTCGCCGACGGCGTCATGGTCTGCATGTCAACGAGCGGATTGCCTCGCTCAGACGCCGGGTGCGCTTGCATGCCGCTGCCCATGGCGGACATGTCATGCCCCGCATGCGGATCCGCCGGCTTGACTGGAGTCTGGGGCATCACGTGTCCGGCGTGCGGGTCGGGTTGCGCGGGAGGCGGGGTCGGCGCCGACGCTGGCATGGCGTGTCCGGCGTGGGGGTCGACGGCCGTCCCCGCGTCCGGGCTCTTCTCCATGGCGCTCATGTCGTGCCCCATGCCCCCGTGTCCCATGTCGGCCATCGTCAGGACCGGCCGGGGATCGAGATCGGGCACGGGTGCGGCAAGACCGGCGCGTGTGGCCAGCGTCCCGGCGGCAAACCCCGTGCGATCCATCGCCTGCGCGAAGATCGTGAACGCGTCCTGACCAGAGGGCTCGACAATCACGTCGAAGGTCTCGGCCACGGCGATACGGAACTCGTCCACGGACACCGGGCGGACGGGCAAGCCGTCCGCGGCCACGACCGTCATCTTCAGCCCCGGGATCCGCACATCGAAGTACGACATGGCGGAGCCATTGATGAAGCGGAGGCGCACCTTCTCGCCCGGCGTGAACAGTCCGGTCCAGTTGCCCGCAGGCGCGCGACCGTTCATCAGGTAGGTGTAGGTGTAGCCCGTCACATCGGCGAGATCGGCGGCGCTCATCCGCATCTGGCCCCACATCCGCCGCTCGGCCAGCGTGGCGCCGAGGCCGCGGTCCTTCACGTCGCGAATGAACGTCGTCAGTGTGCGCTGACGGAAGTTGTAGTAGTCCGACTGCTTCTTGAGCTTCGTGAACACGCGCTCAGGACGCTCGTCGGTCCAATCCGTGAGCATCACGACGTGCTCGCGATCGAACGCGATTGGATCCGGATCGCGCGGCTCGATGACGAGAGGCCCGTAGACGCCCGCCTGCTCCTGGAAGCCGGAATGGCTGTGGTACCAATACGTCCCGTGCTGCTTCACGGTGAACTGATAGCGGTACGTCCGTCCCGGATGAATCCCTGAAAAGCTGAGCCCCGGGACGCCATCCATGTTGGCGGGCAGCAGGATGCCGTGCCAGTGGATCGACGTGTCTTCATCGAGGCGGTTCGACACGTTCAACGTGATCGTGTCGCCCTCACGCCATCGCAGCAGGGGACCGGGCAGCGACTCATTGATGGTGAGCGCCGTCCGGGTTGCGCCAGTGATGTTGACATCCGTCTCGCCGATGCCCAGGTCGAACTCGGTGCCAGTGAGGACGGACGATTCCTGCCGCTGGCGCGATTGTGCCCAGAGCGGAGGACGCACCACGCCCACGCTCGCGGCGACGCCGCCGATGGCAAGCCCCTTCACAAACGTCCGCCGGGATGGCATCGACGCGGACCTAACGCTTCGATCACGAGCAAACATGAAACTGACTCCTGACACGAAATGATTCCGTCACTGATGCTTGTGGCTCGGCATCGGTTGCCCAGGCGACACGTCCTCGCCCGCAAGAAACCGGCGCGCTTCTTCTTCTTCACGGAACTCTTGCGGACTTCTCGGGTTGAGCGCCTCCATCCTCGCCACATCGTCCGCAGTCAACGTGGGGAGCTTGCGAATGAAGTGCACCAATGCCCAGCTGCCGCGTTCACCTTCAGGCGTGCCCGTCCCCCAGGCCGGCATACCGGTCAGTCGGATGCCGTTCTCGATGATCGAGAACAGCTCTCCGTCCGTCAGTTCTTGTGTGCGTGCCTGACGCATGTCCGGCGCCGGCGGGTAGAAGCTTCGGCCCATGGCCGTCGCCCCGCTGCCGTCGTTGGCATGACACGTGGCGCAGTGATCGGCGAAGTGCGCCAGCGCCTCGTCCATCACTTCAGGTGTAACGGCGACCGGATTTCTCGCCTCGCGTACGGCGCGTGGCGTCGCCCAACGGCGCATCGCGCGCGCAATCGTCGCTTCGGCGGCACTCGGTGGTACCCGCGTGCTCAGCCCCCTACTGGCGATGGTAGCCGCCGCCAGTCCACCGAGGACCACAGCACAGACCACCAGCAGCAGGAAGGCACGAATCGTAGCCTTCATGACAGCGAACCTCTCGAAGCGAGCGTCACACGAGTACGCGCGACCGCTCAGACACGAGCTACTGAACTGGGATGGAAACAGGCGCAGGGGTGCGCCGAGGTAGGACGATCAGATCCGAAGCGGGGTCAGGGCACCGACTGGAGGCGGGGGCGACACTGGTGGACCCAACGATGGGACAGTGCGACCGACGCTCACGGGCAGTTGCCACGACAGCGTCGTCGGTGCGATAGCCAGCGCGATTGTGTCGGCACGTTCGGCGCGCGGCCCAGCGACACGCGTGACGTCGCTATCGGGGCAGCAACTACCACAGACCGACTTCAGTACTGGCGCCGAGCCGTGGTCAGCGAGCGCGGCGGCGGCTTCAGTTGATTCTGGCGCAGCGGGCAAGGCGTGATGCCCGTGGTGCTCGCCGGCCGCCACGACATTGACGGACTCAGCCTCTGCTGAGCCGTGGTGAGTGCCGGCCGCGGCTGGGGTGCTCGCGACACACAGGGCAAGGCAGGCGGAGAGTACCGCCTGGGATCCGGACAGTGCGAACACCGTCGCGACGATCACGACCTGCCTAGCCAAGAGCACCACAGTCCCACTATACCCCAGCGTCACGACTCGCAGCCTTTAGAGGGTCTGTCGCCTGAGCCGCAGCGCGTTGCCGATGACCGAGACCGAGCTGAACGTCATCGCCGCACTGGCGATGATCGGGCTGAGCAGCAGCCCGAAGGCTGGATAGAGCACGCCAGCCGCCACGGGCACGCCGAGCGCGTTGTAGACGAACGCGAAGAACAGGTTCTGTCGGATGTTCTTCATCGTGGCGCGGCTCAACCGGCGCGCGCGCACGATGCCGCGCAGGTCACCCTGCACGAGCGTCACGCCCGCGCTTTCCATCGCCACGTCGGTGCCTGTGCCCATGGCAATACCGACGTCGGCCTGGGCCAGCGCCGGTGCGTCGTTGATGCCGTCCCCGGCCATGGCCACACGCCGCCCCTCGCCTTGGAGTCGCTTGACGACCGCGGCCTTCTGCTCGGGCAGCACCTCGGCTTCGACCGTATCGATCCCGACCGACCGCGCCACCGCCTCCGCGGTCACCCGGCTGTCGCCCGTCAGCATCACGATGCGCAGGCCTTCCTCGTGCAGCGCCTTGATGGCGTCGACCGTCGTGTCCTTGATGCGATCGGCCACGCCGACCAGGCCGGCGTACGCCCCCTCGACGGCGACGAACATCACCGTCTCACCATTGCGGCGCAACGCGTCCGCGCGGTCCGTCGCGCTCGCCGTCGCCCCCACGTCGCTCATCATCGCCGTGTTGCCAATCGCTACGGTGCGGCCGTCCACCGTGCCGACCACGCCCTTGCCGGTGATTGACCGGAAGTCGGATACCGCCACGGTGTGCACGCCCCGCTCCCCGGCGCCGCGGACGATGGCCTCGGCCAGCGGGTGCTCGCTGACCTTCTCGAGACTCGCCACGAGGCGCAGCAACGTCGGCTCGTCGACCGGACCTTCAGCAACGACCGTTGTCAGCGCTGGCTTCCCTTCGGTGAGGGTGCCGGTCTTGTCGACGACGACCGTGTCGACCTGCTCCATCACTTCGAGCGCCTCGGCGTTGCGCAACAGGACGCCGAGTTCGGCGCCCCGGCCAGTGCCGACCATGATCGACATCGGCGTGGCCAGACCGAGGGCACACGGGCAGGCAATGATCAGCACCGCCACGGCGTTGACGAGCGCGTGCGCCAGCCGAGGCTCTGGTCCCCACACCGCCCAGATGCCGAACGTCGCCAGCGCGACCAGCACCACGATCGGCACGAACCAGCCGGACACGGTGTCGGCCAGACGTTGAATCGGCGCGCGCGATCGCTGCGCCTCGCCCACGAGCCGGACAATCTGCGCGAGCAACGTGTCACTGCCCACCCGCTGCGCTTCCATCACGAACGAACCCGTCCCGTTGACGGTCCCGCCGGTCACCTGACTCGCCTCGGACTTCTCGACGGGAATGGGTTCACCGGTCACCATCGACTCGTCGACGGTCGTCGTCCCGTCGACCACAACGCCGTCCACAGGGACGCGCTCACCGGGGCGGACGCGGAGTCGGTCGCCCACCTGCACTTGGTCGAGGGGCACGTCCTGCTCGCCGCCTGAGGCGTCGATGCGCCGCGCCGTGCTCGGCGTCAGCCCCAAGAGCTTCTTGATGGCCGAACTGGTCTGGCTACGCGCGCGCAGTTCCAGCACCTGGCCCAGCAGCACCAGGACGACGATCACGGCGGCTGGCTCGAAGTAGACGGCGATCTGATCGCCGTGGGTGCGGAACGACGCCGGGAACAGACCGGGCGCCAGCGTGGCGACTACGCTGAAGCCATAGGCGGCCCCCACACCCAGCGCGATCAGCGTGAACATGTTCAGGTGGCGGTTCACGACGGACGCCCACCCGCGCACGAAGAAGGGCCACCCGCCCCAGAGCACGACCGGCGTCGCGAGCAGGAACTGGGACCAGGTCATCGCCGCCGGCGGCAGCGCATGCTGCAGCGGCTGGCCCGGCAGGAACTCCGACACCATGAAGGCCAGGATCGGGAGCGTCAGGACAAGCGACCACCGGAAGCGGCGCGTCATGTCGTCGAGCTCGGGGTTCTGCTCCTCGAGCGTGACGGTGCGCGGCTCGAGGGCCATGCCGCAGATCGGGCACGAACCGGGCTCGTCCCGCACGATCTCCGGGTGCATCGGGCAGGTCCATTCCGTCTTGGTGACCGGCGCCGCCGATACGGGTTCGAGGGCCATGCCGCACTTGGGGCACGCACCGGGACCTATCTGACGGACCTCCGGGTCCATTGGGCACGTGTACTCACGCGAGTCTCCGTGGGGGTGCTGGTGCGGTGTCGCAGGGATGGCACTCAGATACGTCTCCGGCGACGCCTGGAACTTGTCGAGGCAACTCTGGCTGCAGAAGTGATACGTCTGCCCTCGATGCGGCGCGTGGCCGACGGCATCCGACGGCAGAATGCTCATGCCGCAGACGGGATCGACGACCTCAGATTCAGTAGCGGGTTTGACGGAAGCCATGAACAGATCCTCGGGGCCGGCCACGAAGGGCCGGCCCCTGAAATGCGTGCTACTTGACGTACTGCCCGGGGTTCGCGTCGAACTTCGCCTTGCAACCCTTCGAGCAGAAGTAGTACGTCTGCCCCTGGTACTCGCTCGTCCCCGCGGCCTTGGCCGGGTCCACCTGCATCCCGCACACCGGCTCCTTCATGGTCAACCTCCTTCTACCCTCCTTCACGCAAACGCGTTCGTTTCATTACAGCGGCGCTTTTTCTAAGGTTTCTGACAGGAACAGTCGAGGCAGCCGTGCTCGGCACACGTGCCACAGGACGCCGTCACCTGCTTCCGGAGCGCTTCTCGAGCCCGGAACAGGCGGACGCCGGCATTCGACGACGTCAGGCCGGTGTTCTCGGCGAACGTCTTGACGGGGGTCTCCTCGACATCGACCGCCTGGAGGACGTCGGCGTATTCCGGCTTGAGGGTGCGTGCCAGCCGGCCGACGCAGGCACAAATTTCTCGGTGAAGGTCGTGGTCAGGGTGAGTCGCGCCGGCGAGTTCCTGTGTGAACGTGGCCAGTGCCCGGTCCTCAACGCCCTTCCGGCGCTGGCGGTCGATCGCCGCGTTCCGCAGCACGCGGTAGAACCAGGGCACGAGCGCCTCATCCGGCAGGTTCGACAGCCGGTCCATATTCCGCGTGAACGCGTCTTGGATGAGGTCTTCGGCCGCGGCGCGGTCACCGACGCGGCGCTCGAGGAAGCGCAAGAACGCACGATGGTTCTCCACGAGCATGTCGGCAACTCGGGCGCGCTCGTCAGCTGAGCCTGCCTCGGCGGTACGGGGCTCGGTCATAAGGGCAGTATAGGCGGCGGTCAGAAGCGTGACATCTCGCGCCCGCGGGCTCGCCTATCATGGGCAACCTATGAAGGGATTGATACTGGCCGGCGCGGTGTCTGCAGGCTTGGCGACGGTCTCCGCGATACAGATGCCCGCCGCCACATGGGCCGACTGGCAGCCGACGATCACACCGGTGATAGCGCCGTCGACTCTGAGCAGCGCCCAACCACAGATGACGGTCTCGCCTCGGGGCATCCTCCTCAGTTGGGTGGAGAGAGCCGGTACCAGGGCCACACTCAAGTTCGCCGAGCGCACCGCCACCGGCTGGTCACCCGCGACGACCGTTGCCGCCGGAGACGACTGGTTTGTCAACTGGGCCGATGTCCCGTCAGTGCTTCGACTCGACGATGGAACTCTGGCGGCGCATTGGCTCCAGAAGAGCGGGACTGCGACCTACGCGTACGACGTCCGGCTGTCCTACTCCAAGGACGACGGTCGCACCTGGTCGTCGTCGTTCACGCCGCACCACGACGGCACCCAGCGTGAGCACGGCTTCGCCTCGCTCTTTCAGATGCCGGGCGCCGGACTTGGCCTGGTCTGGCTGGACGGCCGTGCCATGGGATCAGCGGATGGACACGATGCGCACGGAGCCGCCGAAGGCGCGATGAGTGTGCGCTATGGCACGTTCGACCGGGCGTGGAAGCAGACGAGCGAAATGCCAGTTGACCTGCGAGTGTGCGAATGCTGTCCGACGACCGCAGCCATGACAAGCGACGGACCGATTGTCGCCTACCGCAACCGCAGCGAAGACGAGATCCGCGACATCTACGTCGCTCGTCTCGACGACGGCAAATGGACGGAGCCGAAGCCCGTCCACGACGACAACTGGAAGATTGCCGCCTGTCCGGTGAACGGACCAATGCTGAGTGCACGTGGCCGGAACGTGGTGCTCGCGTGGTTCACGGTCAAGGACGACGTCGGCCACGCCTACGCCGCATTCTCCGCCGATGCCGGACGGACGTTCGGCCCGCCAGTCCGTCTGGACGGCGTGAGCGCGCTTGGGCGTGTCGATGTGGCGCTGCTGCCGGATGGGTCGGCACTGGCCACATGGATCGAGTTCGCAGAACAGAAGTCCTCGTTCTCGATGCGCCGCGTCGATACGTCCGGGAGGATGTCCCCAATCACTGGCGTTTCGCAGATTTCTGGCGCACGCGCGAGCGGCTATCCGCGCATTGCCGTCCACGGGGACGAAGCGATCTTCGCGTGGACCGAGAACGTGTCAGGCCAGGCGTCGATCAAGACTGCCGCGCTCCCGCTCAACGTGCCACGCGGCTCAGCGCGGTAGGGGCAACTCACGCTCTCAGCCGGCGGTAAGTGCTCCGACGGCAGCTGGCCCGAGCGATGCCGCCAGTCACTGCACCTCCAACAGGTCGCGTCGCGAGCCGATGCTGATTGGCGGCGCCCTTCGGATCGGCATCACAACTGTGAAGCCAGTCGATCGGACGTGCCGCGCCTCGGCGCCACAGAGGGAACGACGTGACCGCGGCAGCATTCCGGTAGCTCGCCGCGCGGGCCCTCGCCCCAGGACCACCGCACCCACGCCAGACGTCAGGTCGGCGATCTGCAGCCGTGTCACGACGACACCTCCGAATCCGGCTTCGTGGGCGACGGTGTAGCCGGAGGATCTTCAGAAGCGGCCGTGGCGCCAGCAGCGGGTGACGGTTCCTGCTCGCGAGGGACAACGGTACCCGCTTCGGCGGGTCCGGGCGTCTGCGCGGGGTCCACCGCCTCGGTGTTGGCCAGCGCCGCAGCTGGCATCGCACGGCGGACCTGGCCTCGGCGCCACATCGTGTAGGCAGCCGGCAGCACGAGCAGCGTGAGCACCATGCACGACCACAGGCCGCCGACGACGGGCGCCGCCGTGCGGGCCGAGACATCGGCGCCCACGCCCGATTCCCAGAGCAGCGGCAGCAGCCCCAGCACCGTCGTCGCCACCGTCATGAGCAGCGGACGGACACGCGCCGACGCCCCTTCGATGACGGCGGCATCCACGTCGGCCGGTACGCGGATACGCCCCTCACGCATGTACCGCGCGAACGCCTCGTCGAGGTACACCACCATGACGATGCCGGTTTCAGCGGCCACGCCGGCCACGGCGATCAGACCGACCCAGACCGCGGTCGACAGGTTGTAGTGCATGTACGACAGCAGCCAGACGCTGCCCGCGACCGCGAACGGCAGGCTGGACAGCACCAGGAGCGTCTGCGGCCACCCTTGCATCGAGAGATAGAGCAGGACGACGACCAGGACGAGCGTGAGCGGGATGACGTAGCGGAGACGGGCCTCCATCTCCGCCAGGAACTCGTACTGCCCGGTCCACTGCAGCCGGTAGCCAGCCGGCAAAGTGAGCTGCGCCGCGACGACGTCCTTGGCATCGTCCACCCAGCCGCCCAGATCGCGCTGGGTCTGGTCGATGTCGGCGAACACATAGCCGACGAGCACGCCGTTTTCGTCTTTGATCATCGGCGGGCCGGTTGTCACCCGCACGTCGGCGAGTTGTCCCAGCGGGACCGACGCAGCGGGTTGGCGCCACTGGTCGAGGAAGTCCGGGTCCGACGTCGCGGTCCCGCCCATCGGGGGCTGGGTTGCGCCTGAGGCCATGCCGCCAGAAGCCATGGCCGGCCTCGCTCCGCTGCCGCCCATCGCGCCCATGCCGCCACCGCTCGCCGCGTTCAGTCCCACCAGTCCGGCGCCGGCCCCGCTGGCCCCCGCCCCGGTATTGGTGCCGGACAGGTCGACCATGGCACCGGTGGACGGCACCGGGACGAGCAGCGCCCGCAGTGCCTCCGGATCCGAGCGCTGATCGGCGGCGACGCGGAGATTGATCGAGAAGCGCGCACGACCGGCGATGGCGGTCGACACGGGCATGCCCCCGACGGCGGCTTCCACCACGTCCTGCACATCGCGCACGGTGAGCCCGTAACGCGCGATGGCGGCCCGGTCCGGCACGATGTCGACATACTCGCGTCCGGTCTGGCGCTCGGCGAACGTGCTGCGCGTGCCGGCCACCTGGCGCAGCAGACCTTCCAGATGGATGCTGATGCGCTCGATCTCGTCGAGGTTCTCGCCGAACACCTTCACGCCCACCGGCGTCCGCACGCCCGTGGTCAGCATGTCGATGCGGGTCCGGATGGGCGGTGCAATCGCCATCTGGTAGCCGGGCATCCGAAGCGCGGCATCCAGGTCGCGAGAGAGCTGCGCAAGCGTACGGGCCTCCTGCTCCGGCCAGGCGCGTCGAAGAACGGCCTGCTTCAGCCAGTCGGGGGCGTAGGCGCTGTACCAGCGCGGCGTGTAGCGTGTGGGCCACTGCTCGCGCGGCTTGAGCGTGACCACTGACTCGATCATGTCGAGCTGCGCGGGGTCGGTCGCGGTCTCCGCACGGCCGGCCTTCCCGTGCACCGACTGGACTTCGGGGAAGCGCATGACGATCCGGTTCTGCGCAACCAGCGCCCGGCGTGCTTCCTCGATGGCGATCCCGGGAAACGTCGTCGGCATCACCAGCAGCGAGCCCTCGTCGAGCGGTGGCATGAACTCGGAGCCCAGCCGCTGGAAGACTGGCACGGTGGCGACCATCAGGGCGATCGCCGCTAGCACGACCATCACGCGCGCTCGGACGACGAATGTCGCCACGGGCCGATAGACCGCGCTCAGGAGGCGGCTGACCGGGTTGGTCTCCTCGGTCCGGAACCGACCCCTGAGCAGCAGCACCATCAGCGGCGGCGCCAAGGTGATCGACAGGACCGCTGCCGCGAACATCGCGAACGTCTTGGTGTACGCCAGCGGCATGAAGAGCCGCCCCGCCTGGCCGGCCAGGGTGAAGATCGGCAGGAAGCTGATCGTAATGAGGAGGAGCGAGAAGAAGATCGGGCGGCCCACCTCCTTGCAGGCATCCACGATGACGCGCGTGCGGTCGCTGCCCGCCGGTGCGGCGGCCAGACGCACGTGGGCGTTCTCGATGAGCACGATGACCGCGTCGGCAAGTTCGCCGACGGCGATGGCGATGCCACCGAGCGACATGATGTTGGACGTCAGGCCGAGGTAGCGGATGGCGATGAACGACATCAGCACCGACATCGGCAGGACGATCATCACGATCAGGGCCGAGCGGGCGTGGAACAGGAAGACCAGGCAGATGATCGTGACGATGACCGCCTGCTGCATCAGCGTGTTGGTCAGCGTGTTGACTGACCCAATAATGAGTTCCGAACGATCGTACGTGGGGATGAGGCGGACGCCGTCCGGTAGACGAAGCGATGCGATCTGCGCCTCGAGGGCACGAATCACGTCAAGCGCGTTCGACCCGATCCGCATCACCACGATGCCGCCCACGGTCTCGCCCGTGCCGTTGAGGTCGGCGGCCCCGCGGCGAATGTCGGGCCCGTACTGCACCCGCGCGACATCGCGAAGCCGGACCGGCACTCCGCCCCGACCCACGGCGACGACGCTGCTCTCGATGTCTTCCAGCTCCTTCACATAGCCACGGCC
The DNA here is from genome assembly GCA_050185275.1 of Vicinamibacterales bacterium. Taxonomy (GTDB): domain Bacteria; phylum Acidobacteriota; class Vicinamibacteria; order Vicinamibacterales; family UBA2999; genus JABFRY01. The sequence continues at coordinate 279,884 of JBFWZN010000009.1, forward strand.
GCGCAGGACGTATTCGCGGCCGGCGAGCTCGAGCACACGCGCCCCGACTTCCGCGTTCGCGTCGCGCACGGACCGCGTGATGTCGCCGAGCGAAACGCCGAACCCGACGAGCCGGTCGGGGTCGATGACGATCTGGTATTGGCGCTGGAACCCGCCGAGCGAGGCCACCTCCGCCACGCCCACGACCGCCTGCAGCGCCGGCCGGATGGTGAAGTCCTGCAGCGTGCGCAGCTCCGCGAGATCGAGCCTGTCCGTCGAATCCTTCAGCGCGTACTGATAGACCCAGCCGACGCCGCTGGCGTCTGGTCCCAGCGTTGGCGTCACGCCTGGCGGCAGCGACTGCTGGACCCGCCCGAGTTGCTCTAACACACGTGTGCGCGCCCAGTAGATGTCGGTGCCCTCGCCAAACAGGGCGTAGGTAAAGCTCATGCCGAACATCGAGTAGCCGCGTACCGTGACGACCCCAGGCGTGCTCTGCAGGGTGCGCACGAGCGGATACGTGATCTGGTCCTCCACCAGATCGGGACTTCGGCCCATCCACTCGGTGAACACGATCACTTGCGGGTCCGAGATGTCCGGCAGCGCGTCGAGCGGGGTCTTGCGGACGGAGTCGGCCGCCCAGACGGCCAGCACGAGCACGACGCCGAACACGACCCACTTGTGTTTCGCCGACAGCTCGATGAGACGTTCGACCATGGCCGTTACCCCTTGTGGCCGGCGTGCGGATCAGCAGCCGGTGGAGCCGCTGACTTCGGCGGCGTGGCAGGAGCGGCCTCCTGTGTCGGCGCGCTGCCGTGGGCATGGCCGCCCATGCCGCCGGTGGCCCGGAGGCGGCTCTCCGAGTCGAGCAGGAACACCCCAGCGGCCACGATGCGGTCGCCGTCGTTCAGACCGATCCGGACTTCGACGCGGTCAGCGAGCTGGAGTCCCAGCGTCACGGGACGCGGTTCGAGGCGATCGCCGACCGCGACGAAGACGTGCTGTTGTCGCCCGGTGTCGACCACGGCGTCGCGTGGGACGGTGATTGCGGGTGTGCCGGCCACCGTGAAGGCGGCCGTGCCGTAGAGACCGGGACGCAGCGTGCCGCGGCCGTTCCCTACGGTGAAACGCACTCGAAGCGTCCGCGTCCGCTCGGTGAGCGTCGGATACAGGAAATCCACACGCGCGGTGAACGGCGCTCGACCGGACGCGGGAAAGTCGAGCGTCGCGCTCGTGCCTGGCCGTACCGAGGGGATGCTCGCCTCCGGCACCTCGGCCAGCACCCAGACGGAGGTCAGATCGGCGATGGTCAAGAGCGGCGTCGAGGGATCGACGGCGGTGCCGACAGTGATCCCGCGGGTCACGACGACGCCGCTCCGTGGTGCCACGACCGTGACCAGGCGTCTCGGCTCGCCGCTCGCCTCGATCGCCGCGATCTCCTCAGGCGTCATGCCCAGCACGCTCAGGCGGGTCCGCCCACCGGCGACGACGGCGCTGGAAATGCCCGACGCCGCCACGGCCTGCCGCGCCGCCAGGTATTCCGTTTGGGACGACAGCAATTCCTGCGAAAACACGCGCGCCACCGGCTGTCCGGCGCGCACAGTCTCGCCCGTCGTGTTGACGTCCAGTTGCTCGACCCATCCGGCGACACGGGTGTGCACGTGCGAGATACGGGACTCGTCGGGCGCTACGGTAGCCACGGCCTGAATCGTCTCGGTGAGCGCTTCGCGCCTGACCGGTTGAATCTGGACGCCCAGCGTCTGCAGCGTCTCGGCCGTCACGTCGATGGCCACACGAGACGGCGGGGTCCCGGCCGCCTCGCCACCCATGTCCATGCCAGCCATGTCGCCGGCGGGTACAGCTGGGCTCACCACGGGTGTCTCAGGAGCACCGACAAAGGGCCAGGCGTGGCGCTGGCGCTGCAGCCACAACCCGCCCACGAGGATGGCGGCGGTAACGGCCGACGCCAGGACCGGGGCCACGGCTTGACGAATGCCAGGGCGGAGAGTCATCGCAGCACCTCCTCGTATGACCCGATGGCGCGGCCCAGCCGCGCCCATGCGAGGCCGAGCTCGACGTCGGCCACGATCACGTCCGCCTGCACCGTCCAGAGAGCCTGCACGGCTTCGATCACACTGACGAGCGGCAACTGGCCGGCGGTGTAGCCCGCGATGGCCGGAGCGATCGCCATCCGCGCGCGCGGCAGCACATCCGTCGTGAGCGCCTCCTGACGGTCGAGCCACGCCTGAACCTGATTGGTGGCCGTCGCGGCTTCACCCTCGAACATGCGTGTCATCGCTCGCAGATCGGCCTCGGACATCGCACGCATGGCCTGGGCTTCGGCCACGCCGGCACGCAGCTTCCCACGCCAGATCGGCAGGCTGATGCCGACCATGGCCATCCAGCCCTTGCCGTCCGCCATCGTGTACGCGGGTCCAGTCCGAATCGTGGCCATCGG
>JBFWZN010000010.1:0-174168 GCA_050185275.1 Vicinamibacterales bacterium
GAGCACGGCGCGTTCCGGCTCTGAAACCAGCGGCGCGTCGGACTGCCGGCGAAGCGGCGATACTCGCTTCGGTTTGTCCGGCGGCTCGTCGAACAGCCGAAGTCGCTTGTAGCGACTCGGGAACGTTGTGGCGAACCAGGGGGGCAGAACGGCGTTGTCCCAACCGTAGAGTCGTAGTTCAGGGCGGACCGCCACGTTGTGACGGACCCCGTGCCAGTCCAAGGCGGTCTTGCCCCCAACGTGGAAGCCGGCATACCGCCGTTCTAGGAGGCGGAGGCTCGCGTGCAGGTCGAGCGGGGTGTCCGGCCGCGCATACACACCACGGCCCAGCCGTTTGAGCCATCCCGACCGGGCATAGTGGACCGCCAGGTCGGCAGAGACGCCCAATCCGGCCAGCTCCGCAGATGTCACAGGCTGGCCGGGGCGGACCCCGGCGTACAGGTCGTTTAGTTTGCTCATTATTGTCGTAGCCTTACTACGATTAGTAAGTCTAGTTTAAACACATTGTTTCGATAGATCAATATAGTCGTAGTTTGACTACGACTATCTTGAACATTCGAAGCATGGGGCGACGCTTGGCATTCATGCCGACCACCGCCGGCCTCGCCTCGGCATTCGGACCACTTTGCCCTCGCCCCTGGGTGCGACCGGAATCCGCACCGGCTGGCTGGCCGCCAGCAGGTCGTCTCTGACCAGGTGCGCGTAGTGCGCCTCGGTGACGCCCACACTGGAGTGGCCGAGGATCTTCGACAGCTTGTAGATGTCGCCGCCGGCCTGCAGCAGCGCGGCGGAGCCGGACACGGCGGCGGCCATGCTGGTGCCGGAGAGTTCGAGCTGGGTGTTCTTGCCGGTGCCCACGAGCAGATGATCGGGTGCTCGCGCGCGATGGGCTGTCACCCCTCGGCGGCTGGCGCGGGCTCCGCATCCAGCAGGTCGAGCACGCGCTCGGCGAGCTGGCGGCCCCTCGCTTCGGGGATGGTGCTGGCGAAGCGCTGCACGTACCGCGTGGCCTGGTGTTCGAAGCGCCGGCGCAGGGCCTGCGCCTCGCGTTCGCGGCCGGGCAGGCGGTCGGCGCAGGCACTGCCGGTGTGCAGCAGCCGCACGTGGGTGAAGGTGGGCTGCGGCGGGTCGGGCGCGGCCAGATACTCCTGCAGGAGCTGCCACGCGGTGTCGTGCTGCTGATTGGCCACGTGGGCGGCCGACGACTCGAGCAGCGCCTGGCGGTGTGCTTCGAGCGGCACGAGCACCTGCGCGTCTTCCACGAGGTCCGCGACCACCTGCGGGTCCTCGAGCGGGGACAGGAAGGTGTGCACCTGCTGCAGGATGGCCAGCGCGTCGAGCGTGGCGCCGGTGCGCAGGGCGTGCCGCTCGCGTTCGAGGAGCGCCTCCAGTTCGTCCACCACCTCCATGTACAGCTCGCGCCAGCGGGGTTCGCCCGGCTGGTAGCGCATGAGCAGCAGCAGGGCCTCGCGCTCGGCCTCGTCGTTGGGCTCGGCCACGTGATAGTGGTGGTGCAGGCTCGCCAGCAGCTCGCGCATCAAGGCATCCAGATGCGGGACGTCCGGGATGGGGAGGCCGGCCCAGGCCATGGCAAAGAGGCACGACTGCGGATTGGTGAGGCGGGCCCAGCGGCCCTCGGCCGCCGCGGCCACGTGCTCCGGCGGCAGGTAGGAATCCCCGGTCACCCAGCCGAGCACGAGCCGCAGCACGAACTCGTAGGTGGTCGCTGGGGGCGCCACCGCACGGGTGTTCGGCACGCCCGTCTCTGGCACGCCCGCCTCTTGCGCGCCCGCGTCCGGCACGCCCGTCGCTGGCACGTCCGCGCCCGGCACGCTCGTCTCGGGCACGCTCGCGTCGGGCACGGCCAGGTGCATGTGGGGATTCAGCGCGTCCACCATGCCCGTGGTCCACGGCGCCAGCCAGCCGGCCGGGTCGGTGGGCAGTACGCGCCGCAGGCAGAACATGGCAAAGCCGTCGCCCGGCCGCACCAGCAGCCACAGGTCGCGGCCCGACACCTCGGGCAGCTCCTCGCCCTCGCCCAGCGCGTGGAGCTGCCGGCACTCGTCGGCAAAGATGAAGAGCGCCAGCCGCAGCAGGTCGTCGTCCGGGGCGGGCAGGGGGGTGAGCGGCCCCGCATGGGTGGTGAGCACGTCCATCGCGCGCAGCAGCGTCGTACGCGCGCGTGCGGCGTCGCCGCCGAGCCGGAACGACTGGCAGGCCAGCGCCAGGGCCTCCACGGACGTGAGGTCTACGTCCTGCCCGGTGGCGGTGCCCGTGTCGTGCAGCAGGCGATGGCGATCCAGCCACACCTCGGCCAGCAGGCGTTCGGCGCCCGGCTCCAGGCCAAGCCCGGTGAGGAGGGTGGTGATCTGCTGGTTCCACGCCAGCAATAGCGCCGGCGGATAGCGGCGGGTGCGAATGGTGTCGTAGAAGAGCAGCGCGTCCCACGCCGCGGCCCGGGCATCCAGCGTGCGGAAGAAGTGCCAGCGGTGCCATCGCACGAAGGCGGCCAGCACGCGCGACCCCACACCTTCGGCCTCGGCAATCGTCACCTCGAACAGGCGGTCCCAGCGCAGCCACCACCCGGGGTGGCCTTCGTGGAAGGCCGCCGGCCGGCGGGTGAGGAGGCGCGCCAGCGTTTCCACGGCCGTGAGGCGCACGCGCCGCAGGCCCAGGACGCTGCCGAGCAGCACGCACTGCTCCAGGTGCTCGCGCGCCAGCACGGGCAGCCGCGCCTCGAAGCCCGCGGTGGTCTGCCCGCAGAGCGCGGCCACGGTGGCGGCCAGCGGCTGATAGTCCGCGTGGGCGCGCGCCTCCGCGCCGAACGCGTCGAGCCGCGCCGCCCACCATTCCTCCAGCGCGCTCAGATATTCCGCCCGGCCCATGTGCCAGGTGGCTAGCAGACCCAGCGCGTGCTCGTCGGGCCGCGTGGCCTCGAGCCGTGCCTGAAAGGTGCGGAGCGCGGCTTCGCAGGCCGCGTCGTCGGGCGTGTGGATGTGACGCCGCACGGCCGCGCCCAGCAGCTCGTACTCGCTGGTGTCGGCCTCGGCCGACGCCGCGGGCACATCGAGCGGAAACTCCGGAGCCGAGTACACGCCGCTGCCGCCCAGGGCCTCGCCCGCGTTCCAGAAGCGCAGCACGCGGTTCAGGTTCTGGAGCGCAGGCACCAGGCCGGTGTCGGGAATGTCCTGCGGTTCGGCGCCCGTGGCACGGTAGGTGCGGTCTGCCTCAAGGATGGCCTGAACGGCGTGCTCCTCCGCGGCGGCGGGCAGCCAGGGCGCGGGCGTGTGCTCGAGATCCACCACGTAGCAGAGCGCCTGCTCGGTGGCCCAGGCCGTGCGCAGCGCTGAGCTCCCCGACGTGTCGGCTCCTGCGCCCGCTTCCGCATGCTGGATGACGGCCGCCGCCACCGGCAGCGCCTGCCGGCAGCGCGCCATGTCGCCTTCGGTGCGCCACCGGCGGCACGCGTCGAGCAGCACGTGTGCGGCGTGCGCACCGGCAGCGGCCAGCGGAGTGCTCCCTGGAGCGGTGCCGCCTAGGGCAGTGTCTCCGAGAGCGGTGCTCCCTAGGGCGGTGCCTCCTAGAGCGGTGCCTCCTAGGGCGGTGTCGTCCAGCGCCGCGGCGGCCATGAGATGACGCGCAGCGCCGGGCGCGTCGGCGACACGGCCCGTGCCTCCCGTGGTGCCCGCACCGTCCGCCGCCACGCCGTGTGCAGCGCTGCCACCCGCGGCTACCGTGCCCGGCTGCAGTGCGTGCACATACCAGAACAGGTGCCCCTGCGCCAGGAGGGCGGGCTGCTCGCGCGCCAGGGTGGCGGCCACCGCGCGCGCCAGCTTGCGGTCGCGGTACAGCGTGCGGCCATCCGTGGTGAGCAGGCCTGCCGTCACGAGGCCGTGCAGCAGCGCCCGCGTGTCGGTGGGCGGCAGCAGGTGGAGCGCCGCGGCGTGCCTGGCCAGCACGTTGTGCCCCGCGGGACCGTCCGTGGTGGACAGCAGCGCCAGCCAGGCCTCCTCGCTGCGCGCCTCCGCGTCGTCGGCCACGCACACGCCAAGCAGGTCGGGTGCGCCCCACGTGCCTTGCGGGGCGCCGGCAACGCCGGCCACCAGGCGTGCGGCCGCTTCCAGGTGCGCGCCATCGGCCGCCGGTGGACGCGGACGGAGCGGGGCCGCCAGCGCCAGCACCTCCGGCACCGGACCCACGTCCACCGCGCCCGTGGGGTCTACCGTGACGACCACAATGTCGCGTCCCGCCCGCAGCGCCGCCACCTCCAGCGATTGCTGTGTGGTGGATGCCAGCGCGCGGAGGAAGAGCAGATCCGCCCGGGGCCAGCGGTGCACGTCGTCCACCAGCAGCACCAGCCGCGTGGGCGCCAGCGCCCGCAGGTGCTGCGCCAGGCCCGACGCGAGCTGATAGGAGGCCAAGGTGGCCGCATCCGGCAGCCAGGGCGCGGGGCCGGCCAGGTCGTCGTGCACCAGGGCGCCCAGCAGCCAGTTGGTGGCCACGGCCACCACCAGGGCCCGAATCGCCACGCCAGGGCCGAGCGTTTGCCACACGTAGGTGGGGAAGCTCGTGGTGACCCCGGCAAACAGGTAGTTGCCGTAGGCCACGGCCAGCACGGCCAGGGGCAGCAGCACCGCCCGCCTCAGCGCGGCGGCCGCCAGGCGCCGGCGCGGCGTGTTGCGCAGGCGCGCCGCCGTGCGCCGCCAGCCGCGCAGCACCTGCTGTTCCTCGATGCGGTACAGCACCTGCCCCAGCGGCCCGAGGCCGGGCGCCAGCGGACCCGGCGCATCGTCGAGGCCGGGGACCAGCAGCACCCGGGTGCCGGCGGCTACAGGCCCTTGCGACGCCTCGACGGCCAGGGCCTGCAGCAGGCGCGTGTTGCCCGCGCCCGGGTGCGAGCGGATGTGCAGCCAGCGAAAGCCGCGGCCGGGGCCTGAGAGGAAGGCCGAGGCGAGCGGGTAGGCGTCGGCCTCGCCTGCCGGCAGAGCAAGGTCGGTGCCTAGGGCGGCGCCAGGGGGCGAGTCCATGGGATGGCGAGATTGTATTCGTGGACTTCCCAGCAACGGCCTGACGCGCGTTTCAAGGCGGGTAGCCGCAGAGAGGGGAAAGAGCACCCCGAGCCGTCATCGTGAGTCTCGTGCAATCCGCGGGGCCACTTGCTAGGAACCGCAGCCAATCTTCCTCGTTAGGGGTGAACGGAACGCTGGGGCGCGTCTTCAGGCCGTCGGGTCGCATCGAGACGCAGTAGCCAGCGATACACGGCTTCGATTAGCAACAGAAGCCCTGAGCCTGACAAGAGTGTCGCGCGCATTCCTTCACTGACTTCGTCGGTCAGGGTCTATCCTGCTCTCACCGATACCGTACTTCGATCGCTTCAAATACAGCCCCTTCCGAGACAACCCTAGCAGAGCTGCTGCTTCAGTGAGATTTCCTCCGGCGAGCTTTATGGCAAGGACAATCTGCGCTCGTTCAATTTCTGCGACGGCTTGGTGCATTGGCTGATCGAGGCGGATCAGTGCATGGGTGTCGTCCTTCGACTCAGAGCGTCGACTTGACGCACTCTTGGAATCCATTCCCTGCGACAGATGCTTACTCGAAATAATGGATCCACGCTCGGCCAAAGCTGCTGCACGACGCATCGCGCTAACCAGTTGTCTGATGTTGCCGGGCCAGGGATGAGAGATCAAGAAGTCCATAGCCTCGGTGCTAATCGTAAGGGTGCCCTTCTCGTATTCTGATGCATACCTATTTAGGTAGTGCGTAGCGAGACCAGGAATTTCCAACTTCCTCTGTCGAAGTGGAAGCAGGTGCACTTCTACGATATTCAGCCTGAAAAAGAGATCTTCGCGGAAGCGACCGCTGGACACGAGGCTTGCTAGATCAGCGTTAGTGGCCGCGATAACACGCACGTCGGCGAATGACGGCTGCGCATCGCCAAGACCATGTATTTCTCCAGACTCGAGGAATCGTAACAGCTTTGGCTGCGCATCAGCGGGCATGTCGCCGACTTCGTCTAGGAACAGCGTGCCGCCAGAAGATCTTCGGATGATTCCTGGAAACGATTCGGTTGCTCCAGTGAACGAACCTCGTCGATATCCGAACATCTGCGATTCAAAGAGATCTCTCGGAACGGACGAACAATTGAACGGGCTGAACAGCCCCTGTGACCGCGACGACAGCGCGTGGATTCGACGTGCGGCAACTTCCTTTCCTGTCCCAGTTTCTCCGGTAATCAAGACGGGAATGTCGGTCGTGGCAATGCGTCGAAGATAGTCGTCTAGTTCGGCAATGAATGTTCCTGCCGGCGAATCGTGACCGTTTGAGTCATTGCGAGCGTCAGGCCAGGAAAGTGTCGACAAGGAGTCGTTTTTGCGCTTGTCGTGCAGGGTCTTAATGGCTTCACTTACCGTAAGAAAGCGCGCTAGTGCCCACGCGCCAAACGAATCAAGTGGGGCTTGCAGTTGCAGACTGTATGTGAGGCCGTTAATTGATCCAAGTGACAAGTCATGGTGCGAAGAATGTGCGCCATGCGACATGGGAGTGTCCGTCGCAGCGGTGTCGCATGTCATTACGGTGGCCTCGAGACCAAGTGTGCGTGCCACCTGAAGCAGTGCGTTAGCGCTGAGATCGGGATGTGGGCTCAGAATAATTGAAGCAGCAATATGATCGAATAAGCCTATGGCGCTCGCAGCGAGCGGAGCGGCGGCAGTAGAGACGCTCATCAGATTGGCAGTGGCCAGTGCTGGATCGGGATTCTCCGCTATGGGTAGCAGAAAACCTCGTGTGGTCCAAATGTGAAGGCTACGCTCGTGCAGCGTCTTTGCCAAGGCGGGATGGGAGTCAGTGAGGAGGCGAGCTGTGCAGGCAGAGAGGGTTGCAAACGCGTCCAATGAGGCGCGTGGCAGATGACGATGGGCAGAATGGAGACGGGCAGCGGCCGCGCGCGCGTTGCCTTGTAGTTGGAGGCTCTCGGCTGCTGCGAGCTCAAGCGTCGCGAGGAGAAGCGGGTCGCTAGCATCTTGTGCGGCCGCAAGCGCAGTGTCTATGACTAGAAGCGCGTGGTGCCACTGCCGGCGTGCAGTGTGAAGCCGTGCCCGCGTGAGTGTGCTCCAGCGCGCAGAATAGAGCCGCGAGTATCCAGAGTCCAAGGTCAATTGTGACAATCGATCGAGCAGAGCCTCGCAGTCATCGAGTCGATGCTCAGCGAGGGCGAGGCGTGCCAAATCGTCTAGTGTGCTGATAGTGACCGTGTTGTAGTCCGCGTATCGGACGAGATTGCGTTCCAGTTCGTGTTTGGCATCTCGGAGCCGGCCGGACAGCAGTGTTACGTGCGCTGCGTTCGCGGCGATCGCGGCGGTGGAGAAGGAGTGCTTCGTATGCAGGTGCTGGGCGTGCGCGTGGGCGATCCATGATCGCGCGGAGGCAAGGTCGCCGCTAATACACGCATAGCAGCTCGCGCTAACCGCAACCGTCTGGGAAAGCCAGGCATTCGGATGCTCTGCGAGGAACTGGAGCGCAAGCGTCAAGTGTTGCTCGGCGGCAGGCATATGCCCAAGTTGCATTTCAATAGCTGCGATGGTGTCGTGGAAGTATGCGTGGAGGTGAGGGTCGTCTATCGTGGCGAGATGAGAACGAATGCTAGTGCTCATTGCTGAGACGTAGTCGTGGGATCCGCGCTCCATGAGTAGTCGAAGTAGGTGTATGCGCGCCCATGCCTCCTGTGGCATGTCTCCGGAGTGTGATGCGGTGGCGATGGAGCGCTGCAGCCAGTGAGTGGCTGTCTCCGGGAGGCCGGCTCGTTTATCTACAAGGCCGAGGACGAGTTGTGCGCGGGCGCGGGCTGAATCGGGAGAAGACACGACGTCTATCCGGCCTGCCAGGTGTCGCGCGCCATCAACATCGCCTGCGTAGAGCAGAGCGTGAGCAAGACGGGACGCATCATCTGGGCCGTATACCTCCATCAGGCGAGGTGGCGCGGTGTGCGCGTGTTGCAGGAGGCGTGAGAAGAGGCCCTGCGAGTAAAGACGAGCGATCTCACTACGGCTAATCGTCAAGCGTATGACTCCTTGGCGTTAGGTTCAGAATCGCGGTGCGTGTGGCGGTGTCCCCTGCGTGTGGCGGGGCCGCTAAGGATAGCCGCAGATGACAGCGAGGTTGCGCTCCGCCCCGACGTGGTCGTCGCTTAGGTGTGGACAGCAGGGCCTACCGGAGCGGCTGTTGGTCTGGCCGAGAGACGGCTCTGCTGCCGTGCCCTTGGAGGTCGTGCGGCGTTGGGCGGTGGATGAGGGTGGCACTGTTCTATTGCCTGTAGCACTTCCCGGCTGCTGGGCTGCTGCCCAGGCGGTGTCTTGTGACGGGCTCGGGAGACGCTGTAGTGGAGCTGGTGGGAGCCGGGTAGTGCAGAGACTAAGGGCCTGCCGGATCCCTGCCGCAATCACCACGGGTTCCATGCGGTTCGCCAGGATGGCCATCGGAGCGGTGGCTCGGATCACGTGGGGGAACGAGCGTCGGCATAGCCGGATCGTTGTGACACGATGGCAGACTGCCGACCTGGACGGGCCTTCTTCGTTTTCGCGTTGTTGGGTCTGTGTGCATCGCGTCGGCGTCACGGCCCTGCTCCTAAGTACGACAGGGAGACTTGTGGAAGTCGCACTCCAGCTGCGGGACCGACGGGACCGTTCCGGGTGTCGCCAAGGCTGGGAAAGTGGTCCGGGGACTGAGACCGCGTGCCTACGGCAGCAAAAGGGGCCCGCGGCTTCGCTGCGGGCCCCTTGAAGTTGGCTGTTGCCGCCTCGCTCCGACCTTGCGCTCCCGCAGCTTTGCAGGGTCAGTCCCCCCAGAGGATCTGGTCCCCCCAGAGGATCTGGTCCCCCCAGAGGATCTGGTCGCCCCAGAGGATCTGGTCCCCCCAGAGGATCTGGTCGCCCCAGAGGATCTGGTCGCCCCAGAGGATCTGGTCGCCCCAGAGGATCTGGTCCCCCCAGAGGATCTGGTCGCCCCAGAGGATCTGGTCGCCCCAGAGGATCTGGTCGCCCCAGAGAATCTGGTCGCCCCAGAGGATCTGGTCACCCCAGAGGATCTGGTCCCCCCAGAGGATCTGGTCCCCCCAGAGGATCTGGTCCCCCCAGAGGATCTGGTCCCCCCAGAGGATCTGGTCGCCCCAGAGAATCTGGTCGCCCCAGAGGATCTGGTCGCCCCAGAGGATCTGGTCACCCCACAGGATCTGGTCGCCCCAGTAGATGACGTCGTCGTACTGCCCCTGCACGCTGGGGCTCACGCCAAACACCACGCCGCCGGCCACCTGCGTTTCGCCGGCAATCTGCGGGGCGCTGGCCAGGTTGGGCATGGAGAGGGCGGCGGCCACGTTGAGGCTGCCGGCGCCGTAGGCCAGGAGGGCATCTTCCTTTTCGGCCGAGTACTGCAGGGCAAACTTCACGCTGGCGGGGCCCAGGTTGTGCGCGTCCAGCAGCAGCGCGGCGGCGCCGGACACGGCGGCGGCGGCCATGCTGGTGCCGGAGAGTTCGAGCTGGGTGTTCTTGCCGGTGCCCACGAGCAGCTCGGGGTGCTCGCGCGCGATGGTGCTGCCGGGGGCCAGCAGGCCGGCAATGCGGTTGCCGGGGGCCACCACATCCGGCTTGAGGAGGTGGTCGAAGCGGGTGGGCCCGCGCGAGCTGTAGGTGGCAATGACGTCGTCGGAGCGGTAGGCCGTGCCCTTGGTGTTGAGCGCGCCCACGGTGATGGCGAAGGGCGAGATGCCGGGCGAAGTCACGGAGCCCGCGATGGGCCGGCCGTCGGCCGTCTTGCCCAGGTTGCCGGCCGAGGCCACCACGGTGAGGCCGGCGCGGTAGGCGCGCTCCACGGCCTGGCACAGCGGGTCTTCACGCCAGGGGCTGAGCACCGGGCCGCCGAGCGAGAGGTTGATGACCTTGATGTTGTACTTGTCCTTGAGCCGGATGGCGGCGTCGATGGCGTCGATGACGTCGCTGGCGCGGCCCTGACCGTTGGCGTCGAGCACCTTGAAGCTCACGATGTGCGCGCCGGGGGCCAGGCCCGTGGCGTCGCGCCGCAGCGAGCGCGCCGCGATGATGCCGGCCACGTGCGTGCCGTGGCCCCAGTCATCCAGCCCCTTGCCCTTGCGGGTGATGTAGTCGAAGCTCGCCACCACCTTGCCGCGCAGCTCGGGCACGTTGGCCACGCCCGAGTCGATGACGGCCACGCCCACGCCCAGGCCCGTCACCTGGTCGCCGGTCACCTGGCCGTCCCACACCAGGTCGGCGCCCACCGCGGCGCTCGTGATGCCCATGTGGCCCGACACCACCTGGTCGCCCGCGATGTGATCCACCCCTTCGTCGGCGGCCACGGCCGCCAACGCCCCGGCCGGGAGGTCGATGACCGCGCCCGTGGCGAGGCGCCGCTTCACCGTGAGCCCGTGCCGCGCCGCCAGGGCGTCGATCTGCTCCTGGGTACCCGTGACGATGACGCGGCCGGGCGACCAGTCGCCCTGCTGGAGGCGTTGCTCCACGTCTTCCGACGTGCGCGCGCGCTTACCCTGCGCGGCGGCGTCGGTGGAGACGCCGGCGAGCAGGCCGGCCGCGGCGAGTGCCGCGAAGAGAATCCTCTGCCAGAGCTGGACCGGACGACGGGATGCGGGCTGCGAGATGGTCATCGAACTACTCCTCCGTGTGTCACGGCGGTAACGGGTGATGCGCGAACCGGGTGGTGGCGTTACGGGAAGCGAACGTCCTGTGCCAACGACGCGAGCGGACGGGCGGCCATGGCCTCGAGCGAGTCCACGAGAATGCGCTGCGAGCCACCCAGAGTGCGGATGGTGCGCAGCCGGCCGTCGCGAATGCGGTTGTAGATGGTGCGGCGCGACAAGCCCAGCAGTTGCGTGGCCTGCTCGATGGACACGCTGCGCCCCAGGCGAGGCGTATCCACGGCGGGCGCGGAAGTCGAGGTATGCGAGGACGGGGCTACAGAAAGGGACGAATAGACCGATACAGTACTGTACACAGAGCAACCTCCTGCCCCTGCCAGAGGCAGACGCTGTGCCAGGGGTGCACTCGGGACGAACCGAGCCCTTAAACGACTCTGGCAACGGAGGTTGCTGTTTCGGGTTGTTGTGGCCGCCTGGGGGAGCGCCACTGGCCAACCGGCCAGCAGATTAGCTGCTACACGGGCTACACTCTACGCCAACGCTGTGAAATTGCACGCAAATTCTCGTGTTTTGCACACTTTGTGGCAGTGGCCAACTTTTTGCCTCGTGCATCGAAAAGACGCCTACTATCAAGCACTTACAGCTCATCCATGAGCCCGGACGACGATCGTGTCGCTTCGCCGGTCTGCACACTTATTACTGCAATTACGTGTTTTTCCCCCGAGAAATGTGCTTAGGTGGCTTACGGCTCAGCCAGCCACCCCCCCTCCACAGGCCGGCCGCATCCTCTGGTCACGGCCCGGACGACGCCAGGTAAAGAGCCGTAAGGCGGGCCACGTAGGGGACCGGACAGGAGGTCAGACTCACGTGCCGCTCACCATGTTCCTGCCCCTTGGCCGCTGGCGGACCCTGCGGCCCGCGCGGCCTGCGTGGCCCCGATGACCGGCACCCGCATCGCCCGCGTGGCACTCACCGCCGTGCTGGTGCTGGTGGCCCTTACGGTGCTGGGCCCCCGCGTGTTCGGTCCCACCGAGGCCCCCGCACCCGGCGGGCTGGCCACCCGCGCCACCCGGCCGGGCATGCCCGTACGGGGCGGGGAGCTGCTGGCGTCGCTGCGGAGTGAGGTGCGGGGCTTCAACCGCTACGTGGCCCGCGACCAGACCACCGAGACGCTCTCGCTCCTGACGCAGAGCCGGCTGGTGCGGATCAACCGCGCCACCTTCGAGCTGGAACCGCAGCTGGCCGACCGCTGGAACGCGAGCGACGACGGCCTCGACTACGTGCTGCACCTGCGGCCCGACGTCACCTGGTCCGACGGCACGCCGTTCACGTCGGCCGACGTGGCCTTTTCGTTCGAGGCCGCCATGACGGCGGAGGGGAGCGTCCTGGCCAGCGCGCTGCGCGTGAACGGCCAGCCCATTGCCGTGGCCACGCCGGATGCCGCCACCGTGGCGCTGCGCTTTCCGGCGCCCTCGGGCCTGGGGCTGCGCGTGCTCGACAACCTGCCCATCCTGCCGCGGCATCGCCTGGAAGCCTCGCTCCGTGCGGGCACCTTTGCCGCCACGTGGGGGCCGGAGACGCCGGTGGCCGACCTCGTGGGCACCGGGCCCTTCGTGGTGAGCCGCTACGACCCCGGCCAGCGCGTGGTGCTGGCGCGTAATCCCCGCTACTGGCGCACGGCGCCCGACGGGCAGCCGTTGCCGTACCTCGATGGCCTGGTGCTCGAGATCGTGCCGGACCAGAACGCCGAGCTGCTGCGCCTGCAGTCTGGTGAGATCGACTTCACGCAAAGCGAGCTGCGTCCCGACGACTACGTGGCCGCGCGGCGCGCCGAGGCCGACGGCACGCTGGTGCTGCTCGAACTCGGCGTGAGCCCCGACGCCGACGCGTTCTGGTTCCTGCTCAAGCCCGAGGCGCGTCGCGGCGACCCGCGCTTCGCGTTCGTCCAGCGCGCGGAGTTTCGCCAGGCGCTCTCGCACGCAGTAGACCGCGAGGCCTTTGCCGAAACGGTGTACCTGGGGGCGGCCGTTCCGGTGTGGGGACCGGTGACGCCCGGTAACCGCCCCTGGTTTTCGCCCAACCTGCGGCGCTACCCCTACGACCTGGCGCAGGCGCGTGCGCTGCTGGCCGGCATTGGCCTGGAAGACCGCGACGGCAACGGCGTGGTGGAAGACGCGGCCGGCACCGAGGCGCGCTTCACCGTGCTCACGCAGCGCGGCGTGGGGAGCTACGAGAAAGGTACCGCGCTCCTGCGCGAGAGCGCGGCGGCGGTGGGCGTGGCGCTCGACATCGCCCCGCTCGAGTTTGGCGCGATGATCGACCGCATGCTGCGCGCCGACTACGACGCGGTGTACATGCGTCCGCTGGCCACGGACCTCGACCCGGCCGGCAACCTCGACCTGTGGCTCAGTTCGGGCTCGGCCCACTTCTGGAACCTGGAGCAGGCCACGCCAGCCACGGCGTGGGAAGCGCAGATCGACGCGCTGATGAACGAGCAGGCGTCCACGCTCGACGTGGAACGCCGGCGAGCCCTCTTCAACCAGGCGCAGGACATCCTCGCCGAGCAGTTGCCCGTGCTCTACTTCGCCGCACCGCGCATGTACTACGCGCACGCCGCGCGCGTGGGCGGCGTGACCCCCTCGGTGCAGCGCCCGCCGGCTCTGTGGAATGCCGACGAGCTGTACGTCACCGGCCCGCCGCGAGGGGGCGTGGCGCCCTGACGCGCATGGCGGAGACAGACGCGCCGACCTGCGACAGCATGCACGCTCGCCGACCCGCCAGACGGATGGGCCGGCCCGTCGCTGCACGCCCCCGGCACGCTGACGGACCGCGCCGCTGATGCTGCGCTACGTGCTGCGGCGCCTGGCGTTCGCGGCGGTGCTGGTGGTGACGGTGTCGTCGTCGGCGCTGCTGCTCACGCGCCTGGCGCCCGGCGACATGGCGACCGGGCTGGGCCCTTTCGCACCCCCAGAGGAGGTGGCGGCCGTGCGCGCCCGCTTCGGGCTCGATCAGCCGGTGGCACAGCAGTGGCTGTCGTGGCTGGGTGCCGCCGCCACGTTCGACTTCGGCGAGTCGTTCCTCTACAACCGGCCCGTGAGCGGGCTGCTGCGCACCGCGGCCGCCAACACGGCGCTGCTGGCGGTGGTCGCGCTCGCGGTGGCCACCCTCGTCGGCATTCCGCTCGGCATCGTATCCGGCAGCCGCCGCGGCTGGGTGGCCTCGCTCGTGCGCGGCGTGTCGCTCGTGGTGCTGTCGGTGCCGTCGCTCGTGATCTCGCTGCTGCTCGTGTTCGTGGCGGCCCGCACCGGGTGGCTCCCGAGCGGGGGGATGACGTCGGCGGCGGGCGCGGCCGCCTCGTGGCCGGTGTGGGCGCGCGACGTGGCGCTGCACCTGCCGGTGCCCGTGCTCGCGCTGGCGCTGCCGGTGGCGGCCACCTTCGAGCGCCTGCAGGCGCAGGCCATTGCGGAAGCGTCGGGCGAGCTGTTCGTGGTGTCGGCGGTGGCGCGCGGCCTCGGCGAGTGGCGCGTGGTGCGGCACGCGTGGCGCGCCTCGCTGCGCCCCGTGTGTGCCGTGTACGGCCTGGCCGTGGGCACGCTCCTCTCCGGCTCGTTCATCGTGGAGTTCGTCACGGCGTGGCCGGGCCTCGGCCGGCTCACCTACGACGCGCTGCGTGCACGCGACATCTACCTCGTAGCGGGGTGCGCCGCCATGGGCGGCCTGTTCCTGGCCGCAGGCACACTGCTCGGCGACGTGCTGCTGGCGCTGGCCGACCCCCGTACGCGGGAGCGCCACTGATGCGTGCGTGCCCGCTGCGTCAGGCCACGGCGTGCGAAGCGGCCCTGCGCCGTTCGATGGCGCAGCGGCAGGTCCTGCGCCGCTCGACGGCGCAGCAGGAGGTCCTGCGTCGCTCGACGGCGCACCAGGAGGCCCTGCGTCGCACAATGGCGCAGGTGCATGCCCTCTGCCTGACGACGCTGCGCGCGCAGGCGCTCCATGGAGACATGCCGTGAGTCGCAGCGGCGCGCTCCTGCTGGCGTGTGTGTGCCTCGCGGTGCTCGGCGCGCCCTGGCTCGCGCCCCACGACCCTGCGGAGCGGTTCCCGAACCACCTGTATGCGCCCCCGATGGTGCCCCGTGTGCTGAGCGACGGCATGGCCGTGCCGCACGTGCGGCCGCTGCGCCTGGTGAGCCGCCTCGAACGGCGGTTCGAGGCCGATGCCTCGGCGCCGGTGGCGCTCGAGTGGTTCACGCGCGGGCATGTGGTGAGCGTGCCGGCCTCGGCGGGCACGCCGCTCCTGCTGTTGGGCGCCGATGCGCTCGGGCGCGACGTGCTGTCGCGCCTGCTGCACGCCGGCCGGCCGTCGCTGGCGCTGGCGCTCGTCGCCACCCTTGGAACGCTGCTCCTCGGCGGCCTGCTCGGCGCGGCGGCCGGGTATGCCGGCGGGCTCGTGGACGAGTGGCTCTCGCGCCTGTCGGACTTCGTGCTCGTGCTGCCGGCACTCTACGTGGTGGTGGTGCTGCGGGCCGTGCTGCCGCTCGTGCTGCCGGCGCCTGCCGTCTTCGTCCTGCTGGCCGTGATCTTCGTTGCGGTGGGCTGGCCGGTGGTCGCGCGCGGTGTGCGGGCCATCGTGCGCGCGGAGCGCGAGCGCGACTACGTGCTGGCCAGCCAGGCGCTCGGCGCCACGCCGGTGCGCGTGCTGTGGCGGCACCTGCTGCCGGCGGCGCGCGGCCACCTGCTCGCGCAGGGCGCGTTGCTGCTGCCGGCGTTCATCCTGGCCGAGGCCACGCTGTCGTACGTGGGGTTCGGCTTCCCGGACACCACGCCCACGTGGGGCACGATGCTGCAGGAGGCGTCGTCGGCGGCGCTGGCCGGGGATGCGCCGTGGCTGCTGGCACCGGCGGGCGCCATCTTCGTGGTGGTGCTGGGGGTGAACCTGCTGGTGCAGGGCGGCGGCCGGCCGCCGGTGAGTTTCCGGTGAGTGTCAGGTGGGCGCCCGGCGAGCGTCCGGTGACGCGCCCGGTCAGCGCCGGGTGAGCGTCCGGTGCGCCTTACGTCGCAGCGTCCGGCCCGCCCGATGCGCCGGCATACGCACGCGCCGACGGTGTGAGACGGCCCACGATGGCCGGCGCTTCGTGCACGAGCGCGTCGTCTTCGAGCGCCGCCACCATGAACAGAGCGAAGTCGATGCGCCGCGTGCGGTTGCTGCGCAGCACCGCATCGCCCACGTGCCGGCTCCACACGGGCAGGCCCTGGCTCTCGCCCTCTTCCAGGTCGCTGCCGCGCACCACCGTCCACCGCGTGGGGCTCGCGAAGATGCGCCGGCAGGCCTCCACCTGATCGTCGAGTTCGGCAAACCGCGCCAGGCGCGCCACGGTGCCGAACACTTTCACCATGGCCCGAAACATCCACGAGTACACGTCCTGCCCGTCGCGGCTGATGTGCCATCCGCACGAGAAGACCAGGCGCGCGCCGGGCGGCGCGTGGTCGAGCACCGCCTGGGCGGTGCCCGAGGCGTACTGCTGCAGGCCCCACGGTACCAGCACCACCAGCACGCCGTCGCAGCCGTCGACGGCCCGCGCAACGACGGCGGCGTCGTTCGTGGCGCCGGGTACCACGGTGATACGGTCCTTGAAGGCGTCGAGCTTGTGCACGCTCTGCGGACGACACACGCCCACCACCTCGTAGCCGCGATCGAGGGCGTGCCGCACCATGTAGGTGCCAAGCTTGCCGGACGCGCCGACGATGCAGACCTTCTTCATGCGTGTCTCAGGGCCCTCCTGCCCAGGGGCGCGCGAGACAGCGACTCTGCCAGGCCGCCGCAGCACGCCGAGTCCGGCGATGCTCCTCCTGTCGAGGTCCTGCCTGTTCTGGGCCGATTCTACGCACACTGAGGTGGTACGGCGAACGCGGGCCATGGTGCTACCCTGCGGCAGGGTCCTGACACTGGAGCGAAGCGATGTTGATGCCCACCCGCCTCGTGCATGTCCGCCTTGTGCATGCCCGCCTCGTGCATGCCCGCCTCGTGCACGCCGGCCTCGTGCACGCCCGCCTCGTCATGTCCGCGACCGTGCACCGCGGCGTCGTCTGCGTGGTCTGCGTCGCAGCCCTGCTGCTGGCGGCCTGCGGCGCGGACCCGGCACCCTCTGCTGACCCGTCCGCGACTCCCCCGGCCGCTCAGTCGTCGGCACCGCCGTCCCCCGCCGACAGCCGGGCCTTCGTGGGCCGGGTGTGGGCCGCCACGCATCCGTCGGCCTCTCGGGGCACGTTCCGGATCTTCCTGCCAGACGGCACGCTGGTGATGGACTCGTGCGGCGAGACGTATCGCCTGGCGCGCTGGGAGCCGCTCGGGGACGGCGGTGTGGTGTGGGAGGAAGACACCGCGCGCATCGAGGCCGAGGTGGTCGAGTCCGCGGCCGATGCCCTCACGCTGCGCCTGCAGCTCGTAGGCGAGGTACGCGAGGAGCACTACGTGCCGGCGCGCGTGCCCTTCGTGTGCCCGGACTCGCGGCCCAGCCCGTAGCCCGCCGCCAAGGGCGCTGCGGCAACGGCGCGGTGGTCTTGTGACAAAAGCGATGTAGGCCCGCCTTGGCCAAAGAGATCGCAGGGACCGCTGCTCGAACTGCCGTGGGTTCTTCTACGGCGGCGCGGAACGCGAGGGTCGTTTCAACTACTGCGGATTTCGAGCAAGCGCTCCTCGTGCTCTTGCCGTGATCCAGCGCCGCCGGACGACGGAAACCGCAAGGCTGGACAACAGCAGTACGGCGGTCGTCGGTTCAGGAACAGCCGTGACTCCATTGGGTCTGTACGCGACCCCTGAAGCGCTAGTGATGTCGAAGTCGGGAACGTCCGCACCGGTTGAATCGGTAACACGAACGCCGGTTACCGTGAGCGAGCGGGAGACATCGATGTTCGATTCCCACGCTCCGCACGGGCAAGGGGAACTCAGGCCGATCTGGATGCTCGCGCCTACTGCCAGGGAGTATGTGACGTTGAACTCCTGTCCTGGAGTGAACTGAACGCCCACGGTGAAGGTGTTCTTGTAGGGTGTAGAGATGCGGCCGCGACCAATCAGTGCACCAGGATCAAAGAGGGCCTCCCAGCCTGACAGATCGTTCTTATAAAGTCCCCAGTTAACGCCAACCGGTGCAGACACGTCGGATGGATCAAATGAGGCCCAGTCAAACGCTCCACTCGCCGTCAGATCAAGCCAGAGAATGCACTGAACATCAGGGCAGTTCTCTTCCAGGAGGATATCTCTGTAGATGACATGCGTCACCGTTGATTCGAAGGGTCGCTCGTGGATCAGAAGACTCTGCGTAAACGCCGCCGCGCCGAGTCGCGCAGGGCTGGCTATCCCGGTTCCGCAAAACTCTCCAATCGGATTCGCATCGACGCAGCCGAGTGCGTCTGCCCGTTTGTCGGGGTCGACCCTGGCGATATCCCGAGACTCGCCAAATGACTTCACTATTGCGCCGAGCGCATCCCGCTGCTGAACACTTGCGCTGGCCCATAAGCCAAACGGGTCAGCGTAGGCACCCGACGCTGAGATGAAGACCATACTTGCAAGGGCTACGGCGTATCGGCAGACACTCCCCGCATTCAAACCAAGCGTGCCGCCACGGGTCATAGTGGGCATAGCGGCGCGGCTGAGCAATAGTTGTGCCGACCTGACGGTGATGAACTGTGAAAGGAGGAGATGTCTCGGAGCCAAAGAGGCTTCCCGCCGGTGGCTATTTGTTGCCGCCAACAAAGAAGTTCGCAAAATGGTGGTCGGGCCATCGGCGCTCGCGTCGGGTCTACCGCTAGATCAGACGAGGACTCACGACTCTGGAGTGGTTCACCGCACTCGTCGCAGAGGAGTCGCGATCGATGTCAGCGCGACAGCGAGTGCGGCGCACAACACGCAACCTGTGATGGCATGGTTCGTCCGCGCCCCCATCCCATCTTGAACACGTCCCCTTGAGCGCCCCGAGGTCGGGAGGTTGTAGTTGCGGGGAGCATGCTCACCCGCTCCTGTGCGCTCGGCGCCTACTGGACCAATGCGGTTGTCCCGTCGCCTCCGGAGGCCTATCAGCGCTTGAACAACAATCCGGTGCCGAGCGGGAAATCTGCGATTAGAGATCCTGCATCTCAAGGGGCACCCGATTCGACTGTGTGAGGGATCCGTTCGAGCTCCTCTTGCTAAAGTCGAGCACGCTGTGCGAACCGCGTGGTCATCCAATCGGTGGCAAAGTCCACGAGCGGACCCGCGGGCAGCAGTTCGCTGGCGGCGTTGCCCACGAAGCCGCGCGCCGCGGCGTGCACGGCCAGGAAGTCCGCGAGGATGAGCGAGAAATAGTCCTCGCCCTCCCACGCCACGATGCCCTCGTTGTCGTCGAGGCACTCCACCACGCGGATGGCCGGGCCGTCCGGCGTGCGCACCCGCCGGTGACGACGCACCCGGCGCTTGTGCGGCACCGCGGCCAGATACTCGGCGTAGTGCAGGAGCGTGACGGTGTTGGTATCAGCACCCAGGCGCAGCACATGGCCTTGCGCATGCACGAGCCGCTCGAGCGGGGAGCCTGGGCCGAAGTAGTCGTGCCAGGGCACCTCGTTGACCAGCGCCCGCGCGAGCCGGCCGCGCGCGGCGAAGCGCCCTTCCGGGTGGTCGCTCACCACGGTGCCCGCCGATCGGCGGAACACCTCGGCGAGCATGCCCACCTCCTCGTCGGCAGGCGTGACGGCGGCGTCGAAGGGCTCGGCATCGGCGAGCAGCGCCGCGCGGTCGGCCTCGGGTCGATCGTTGACCCACGACCAGTCGTCGTTGGCCCCGAGCACCATCAGCAGCGTGCCCTCCGGGCCCACGGCGTCGTCGAGCGCGCGCACCACGCCGTCCGCGCCGCCTTCGACCCGGCCGACCTTGCGCAGTGAGGCATGCACCATCACCACGCTGCCGGCCACCACGCCGAGCTGCCGCAGGTCGTGGGTGAGCCGGGGTATCGCGTGCATGCCCGGGTTGCCGGATGTGACGGGCTAGTCGCCCGGAGTCTCCGACGAGGCGAGCCGCCCGGGTACGAGGGTGCGCGCCCACTCGCGCAGCGTGCCGGGGGACGGCGGCAACGGGTCGCAGGCCAGCAGGTACAGCACGACCGTGGTGAGGACGACCAGCGAGTAGCCGAGCGGGATGAGGCGGAGGCGAAGGGCGAACGTGGCGAACGCCACCGGCCCGAAGAGCATGACCGACAGGGTGAGGAACGCCACGCGCAGCGGGGCGTCTCGCAGGCGCCTGGGGTTGCGCAGGCCCTTCTGCAGCCGCCGGTAGGCGTCGCCCTCGTATGAGTCCACGGACACGCGAAAGAGCGTCTGCGTGAGTGCGAAGAGGAGGCCGCCGCAGAACACGGCCAGCACGATACGGAACAGGCCGCCCGTGCGCAGCACGGTGAGGCCCGCCCACAGGAAGTACACGACGATGCTGAGGTTGGTGAGCTGGAAGGCGAGCCAGACGTTGGTCCGCCCCGTCAGGACCTGGAAGCGCCGACAGCAGCGTTCCGCGATGTTCACCAGCGCTGAATCGATATACAGCATCGTGAGGCCCGGGCCGTGCGCGAGCGGTCAGTGTACCACCCGCCTCGCGTTGGCCGTCCCGCCCGTGCCTGCGCCGTCCCGCCGTGGCCGAGCGTGGCGGCCTCGTGGTGACGCGTGTGTCACGCCTGGCTTGCGCCGAGGGTCTTCTCGAGCAGCGCGTAGCCGGCGCGCGGACGAAAGCCGCAGCGCTGGTAGAAGGCGCGGGCGCGGGTGTTGTCGTGGCCGAGCTGCAACGAGACATTGACGCAGCCGGCCGCCGCCGCGCCCGCCTCGGCGGCGGCGAGCAGGGCAGTGCCCACGCCGTGTCCCCGGTGCGACGACACCACCGACAGCTCGTCGATCTCGGCCGTGAGGCCCAGGTGCTCCAGGCTGAAGACGTACACCAGCAGCACGTAGCCCACCGGCCGTTCCTCGTCGAGGGCTATCCAGCCGGCGCCACGGCCCGCGTCCTGAAGCAGGTGGACGAGCGCGGCCGCGACGCGCGCCGCGTCGAACCCGGCGATGCCCTCGAACGCCCAGTATTCCCGCACGAGCGGCAGGAGCGAGGGGACGTCGGAGGCACCGGCCGGCCGGATGGCCCCCGTGAACCGCTCAGGCGGCATGTGCCCCTGCTGCCCGTGCGGAGGCGGCGGGCGCCAACCACGCCGTTGACTCAGCCCCTGCGGAGGCTGTCACACGCGCAGACCGTGCACGCCGCGCGGCGTTCACTGGCAGCGGATCTCCACCCGGCGGTTGAGCGAGCGTCCGCTCTCGTCGGCATTGGTGGCCATGGGTCGGCTCTCGCCCAGGCCCGCGGCCGACAGGCGCGCGGCCGGCAGCCCGCGCGCGACCAGCGCGGCGAGCACGGCCTGCGCGCGCCGTTCCGAGAGCGCGAGGTTGTAGGCGTCGCTGCCCTCGCTCGAGGTGTGGCCCTCGATGACCACCGGCTGCACCCCGTCGCCGCGCAGGCCTTCGTACAACTCCTGCAGCACGGGCTCGGAGTCGGGCCGGATGTCGGCCGAGTCGAAGGCGAACGTGATGCCGTGAATCACCGAGCCGCACCCGAGGGTCGGTGGAGGCGGCTGCGCGCACCGTCCTCCGGCGCCCGCCGCATCCACGGGCAGCGTGGTGAGCCGGAACGGGCTGCCGTTGGTCGATCGCACGCCGCGGATGTCGCCCTCGGGCGTCACGTTCAGGAGGAACGCGCTTGGAATGCCGGCGGGCGTCACGCCGGTGGCGCGCAGCAGGTTGCCGGTGACGGTGCCGGTGAGCAGCCCCATGCCGTCGTAGCAGCCGGACACGAGCGGGCCGTCCTGCACGAGATCCAGCGTGAGGGCGCGGTTGCGCCAGGTGCCACTGAACGTGGTGGCCAGCTCCGGCACCGCCTGCGTGCCGTTGCCGATGATCTCGCTGAACTCGAAAAACGATCGCTCCTGCATGACGTTGATGCCGCCGACCAGGCGCACCTTCACCCAGCGGACGGGCGTCGCCGCAATGACCGGGATCTCCGTGCGCAGGCCGCGCCTGGCGTGGGTCTCGAGGCCGGCGCGGGCCAGCAGCACGAACCCGTCGTTGGGGCCGGTGGCCGATCCGTGTATCTCGACGAGCCGTGTGAAGGTGGTGGTCGGGCTCGGTGTCTCCATGACGTCGCCCACCGCGAAGCGGTCGAAGGTGGTGAGGGCCGGCAGCTCGTACACGAACTCGGTGTCCGCATCGGCGGGCGCGCGGTTCACCACGATGAAACCCGCCGGGTCCCCGTCCACGATGCGGACGGCGGCCTCGTAGTCGGCCCCGAGCGCCGCACCCGCGCCGCCGATGCGGACCGGCATGGCGCCCTGCGCGAAGGTGAGGAAGTCGGTCCGCTCGGCGGTGTCGGGGTCCTGGGCTGGCTGGGCCTGGGCCTTCGTGTCGGCGGGCACGGCGAGGCTGGCGACCATCAGCAGGCCGGCGAGCCATGTGCCAATGGACAGTCTGGTGGCGGAACGGGGCTCGCGGAGCCGCTGGGTCACCGACAGGCGAACGCGCATCGTAGGGTCTCCCTTCAGTGGGGGCGGGCACGGGCCCGGGGAGTCGGGGTGCGAAACGCTCGCAGTATGCCATCCGCGGACGACTTTCGACGCCCGGACGCCGGAGTGTCCTCGCCCCGCCAGGCCCCCCATCCACGCGCTATGATGCGCGCGGTGCACACGAGACGGCTGGGTCCGGGCGACACCGCGGTCGCCAGGGAGATGTTCCGGGTGATGGGCGAGGTCTTCGAGGAGGCCACCGCGCCGCTGACGGACGAGTACGTGAATGCGCTCCTGCGACGTGAAGACCTGTGGGTGATGGCGGCGTGGGTGGGCGACGACGTGGCAGGCGGGGCCACGGGGCACGTCCTGCCGATGACGCGGAGCCAGACGTCGGAACTGCTCGTGTACGATATTGCCGTACGCGCCGATCTGCAGCGTCGCGGCATCGGCCGGCGGCTCCTCGCCGCACTGCTGCAGGCGGCAGCCGACGCCGGCATCGACAGCTCGTGGGTGCCCGCCGACAACGAGGACACCCATGCCCTCGATTTCTATCGGAGCCTCGGCGGCGAGCCTGGCGAGGTGACGATC
This sequence comes from Vicinamibacterales bacterium, assembly GCA_050185275.1. GTDB lineage: Bacteria > Acidobacteriota > Vicinamibacteria > Vicinamibacterales > UBA2999 > JABFRY01. The sequence goes on from JBFWZN010000010.1 coordinate 22,798, forward strand.
TTCTCGTTCAGGACGGCACCTTCTAACACGGCGCCGAGCCCGACGCGGCAGTCGTAGCCGTGGCGCCGCCGCGCGCAACGCGGCCGGCGCCCGCGACGTCTCGCACTACAGCGGGTGGTGACGTGGCACGCGCACCACGTAGGTCCCCGCGATCTTGTCGTGCCACGACTGCTGCTCCGGGTCGCGCAGGATCCACAGGAACCCGATCCCCACCACGGCGAGCGAGAAGAGGCTCGAGAGGCCACGCACCAGCGCGTCGGGGAACGTCAGCGGCCGGCCGTCGGTCTTCACCACGCGCAGGTGGCAGATGATGCCGCCAACGGTGGTGCCCTTCCACGTCCAGAAGCCGACGTGATAGGCAAGGATGGCGACGAAGAAGAGGCCGTCCCGCATCAGGCTCGTGGCGATCAGCACGAGGATCACGTCGAGCACGAATGCCGCCAGGCGTTCCCTGAACGCGGCCCTCGGCCACACCACGAGCGGAAGGGGCGGGGTGGCGCCGCCGGCCGCTCCGCCGCCGATGCCCGCCGCCGCGGCGCCCTCTGGGGCGGTGCTGAAGCCGGTCCCTGGGCCCGATCCAGCAGCGTCGTGTGCGTCTCCGCGCACCGCCTGGTCAGCCCACGTACCTGCCGCGGTGCCCGCCGCCGTGCCCGCCGCCGCGGTGCCCGCCGCGCCGGCTGCCGCGCCCGCGTGCATACCTCCTGGACTTGCGCCCGGCGCGCCGCCCCACACCACCTGCCCGCCGTCGGGCCCCGTCGTGCCGAGTGGGCCCATGGGGCCCATGGGGCCGATGGGTCCGGCCGGCCGGGGCGGTGGCGGAGGCAGTTCCTTGCGATAGGCCGCCATGAATGCAAGCGAGGTGGCGCCCAGACCCAGCACACCGCTGAGCGCCCAGGCCGCCAGGCCGAGCACCGGAATCATGTACATCACGGTCAGGATGACGAAGCCGATGGCAAACGCGCGCAGCGCGGCCAGCGGGGTGTCGTCGCCAGGGATGAGACGCAGGCCGAGCCAGCGCTGCACGCCGACCTTGCCCACCAGCCACGCCACGAACATCGCGCAGAGCACGAAGGGCACCACCGCCAGTCCCACCACCGACACGGCGAGCAGCATGCACACCGGGCCGACGAGCAGCAGCACCAGCAGTCCCGTGCCGAACGACGACAGTGGCTTGTCCATCAGGGTGCTGGCGGCCGCGCGGACCGGTGGGTCGGCGAGCTGGTTCACGAGCAGGTGGACGAGGAAGAGAATGCCCACGAGGCCCCACATCCAGGGCAAGCTGGGCACGAGCGGCCGGCCCCAGAGCAGGCCGCGCGACAGCCAGGGCAGGAGGCCGCTCATGCGTACCCCGATGACGCCCGAGTCCACGTGCACCTGCTCGCCGCCGGGACTGAAGCCGGGCGGGGCGTCGAGATTGCCCGCCACCACGACGAGGTCGCGCGTCACCACGGCGCCGGGCGCAATGCGGACGGTCCCCGCCACCGACACCACGGAGCGCTCCACGACGGCCGTGGACTCGAGCGTCACGTCGCCGAGCACCACCACCAGGTCGCGCTCCACGCGCCCCGCAATGACGGCGTTGCCCATCACGACGACGGCCTCGCGGATCGTGTTGCCGGCGCCCAGCCGGTAGTCCTGTCCGATGCGGACCGAGCCCGGGCGTCGCCGGCCGGTATCGTCGTCATCGTCGTCATCGTCGTCGAACGGATCGTCGTTGTCGCCGCCGTTCGGCCCATCGGGCTGGCCCTGCGCGGACGCACCTTGTGCCACGCCCGCTGGCGTGGCGCCTGGCTCCGGCGGAGCGGGCACGGGCGGCGCTGGCGTGGCCGCGCCAGGCTGCGGCGCCTGGACCGCGGCTGGCACGGGCGGCGCCGGTGGTGCCTGTGTGGCCCGCGGGGCCTGTGCGGCTGGTCCGGCGGCTGGAGCCGCGGGTGCCGCGGTTGGCTGCTGCGCAGCGACGACGAGGCCGGAAGCTGCCAGGATCAGCAGGACGAGGATGGTGGATGCGGCGCGTGGAGCTGTCATCGGTCAGGTCCTTCTGAAGGCGAAGTGATCGAGCGCGAAGCCGATGACGATGCACGCCATGCACATCAGCCCCACGACCGCGAACGCGAACGGCAGCACCGGCTGCAGGAGCCCGTCCCAGATGGCGCGCGCCAGGGTGGCGGCCACCGCCACCCGCTCGGTCGTGTCCGTGGCGTTCTGGACGAAAGGACCGAGGTCGGTTGTTCCCAGCGTCGTCAGGAGCGCGCCTCCCGCGAGCACGAACGCGGTGCCCGCGGCCAGCGCCAGTGCGGTGGCCACGGCCAGCCGCGACGCCAGCGGCCACGTGTGCAGGGCACGCCGATACCAGGGACGTGCGGCCTGGGCCGCCACGCGCGCCATCACCGCGGGCAGCAGCGTGCGAGGCGCCCTGGGGCCCGGCAGCGCCTGCAGGTCCGCGTGCAGCCGTCGTTCGAGGTCAGCGTCGTCCATGGTCGGTCGTCAGGTGCTGCTTCAGGGCCTTGCGGGCGCGATGGATGTCGGTCTTCACCTTGGCGAGCGAGACGCCGAGCATCTCGCTGATGTCCTGGTAGCTGGCGTCCTCGAAGTGGTAGAGCACCAGCGGCACGCGCAGGGCATCCGGCAGCCGGAGCAGGGCCTGTCCCAGGTGCTCGCGTCGTTCGGCGGCCTCGTATGCCGTGGCCGGATTGCCCGTCCGGCTGGCCACGTCGAACGCCTCTGCACCTTCACCAGGGGCCGTGAGTTCGCTGAAGAACTGCCAGCGGCCGCGGTAGCGCAACAGGTGATTGAGACAGGCGTGCCGCGTCACCGTGCGGAGCCAGCCCACGGCGGCCGGGCTCCCGGCGAGCTGGTCGTACCGTTCAAAGGCCTTGAGGAATACCTCCTGCGCCACGTCCTCGGCCTCCGTGGCATTGCCCAGCAGGCGCCACGCGGTGGCATACACCACGTCCTGGTGCGCGACGACGAACGCCTCGAACCCCGTGGTGTTGCTCACGGGCCGTAGTCTGGCTCACGTGCACCCACGGATGTAGAACACGGCAGGAGGAAAAAAGTTGCAGGGGCCATGCACGGTCCCTCTACGCGCGGTTACCCGGGCGGGTTCCCCGCCAGGCCTGGCCCCGTGCGCTGGGCGTCGCCGCGCCGCATGCGGATGCCGCCGACGACCCGGGAAGGCCGAGACGTGGACGGGTCGGAGCGCAGGGTCGAGAAGCGGGCCGGCGGACGCCCGGGGCAGGGCGCCGGCGCGCGGTTGCGGGCGGCCGACCGGCTAGCGGCTCCGCGCGCGCGCGCCCACGCCGGAGATGGCAACCAGGATCAGGAGGCCTGCCACGGCTTCGCCGGCGTAGACGGCCGGGGGGCCCGAGGCCACGGCGGTGATCGCCATCGCGCAGAACGTCAGGAATACGACGAGGGCGGCCGGACTGAACGCCATGGAAACACCTCGTCCGGAGTGTATGTCAGCCCGGCTCCGCGCTACCATCCTCGGGCTCTCGGATCGGTGTCGCCGACCCGGGCCGCTGGTCTGGCGTGACGGTGCCCCCGGGCAGGTAACGCGGGGTGCCGCGGCGCGGCGACGGCGGCTGTCCACGGCGAAGGAGAACAGGATGCGCAGGATGAGGATTCGGGTCTGGAGTCAGGTGTCGTGCGCCGCGTGGCTGCTCGCACTGGCCGCGCCCGCCGCGGCGCAACAGGCCGTGCGGGCCGCCGAGGTGCCGGCGCTCACCGAAGGGCCCACCGTGGCGGGCGACGGCACCGTGTACTTCACCGAGCTGCGGGCACAGCGCATCTACCGGCTGGGGACCGACGGCGAACTGGCCGTCTTCCGGGAGAACAGCCACGCGGCCAACGGCCTGGTGATCGATCCGCAGGGACGGCTCATCGCCTGCGAGGGCGCTGCGAACAACGAGCCGCCGCGCGTGACGCGCACCGACCTCCGCACGGGGCAGGTGGAGGTGCTGGCCGACAACTACCAGGGGTCGCCCTTCCGCGGCACCAACGACGTGACCTTCGACGGCCGCGGCCGTCTGTACTTCACCGATCCCGCCGGCAGTGCCGTGTACCGCATCGACGGCCCGCAGCAGGTGGTGCGCGTGCTGGGCGCGCCCGACATCGAGCGGCCGAACGGGATCATGGTGGCCCCCGACGACCGCACGCTCTACGTGATCGAGTCGGGTGCCGCACCCGCGGGGCCGCGCATGATCCGCGCGTTCGACCTGCAGCCGGACGGCACTGCCCGGAACGGCCGCACGCACTTCGACTTTCCCGGGCGCAGCGCCGACGGCATGAGCGTGGATGTGGAGGGCAACCTGTACGTGGCGGCCGGTCTCAACGCGCTGGCCCCGCCCGGTGCGCTGGCGGCCGCGCGCGTGTGGACGCCCGAGGCCCTTCGCACGCGGGCTGGTGTCTACGTCGTCTCGCCGGCGGGCGCCCTGGTGCGGTTCTTCCCGATCGACGAGGACGTGATCACCAACACTGCGTTTGGCGGCGCCGACGGCCGCACCCTGTACGTCACCGCCGGGCGGACGCTCTTTACCGTGCGCACCGACATCCAGGGCCTGCCGCGGTGAGGTCCTCGCCGGCTGCCCGCGTCCGTGCCTGTTCCGGTGCGGCGTCCTGTGATCGACCGTGCCGCCGCGCATCCGGCACCCGCCCACGACACAGTCGGCGCGTCTCGGCTACCAGGGCGGCAGCGTCATGAAGAGGAACTCCTTCAGGAACGCGTCCTCGGACGCGAGGAGTTCGCCGGCCGTGCCCTCGAAGTAGATCCGCGTGTCGTGCAGCACCAGGAAGCGCGTGTGCGCGGTCTTCTCCTCGCTCGCGGGCACGATGTCGAGGTCGCCGTCCTGTGTGACGGCCTCGTGCGTGGCCACGTAGTAGGCGTCGCGGATCTGGTGGGTGACGAGGATCGACGTCACGTTCTCGAGGTCTCGCAGCTTCACCACCTCGTCGTCCACACTGGTGGCGGTCACCGGGTCGAGGCCGGTGGTGGGATCGTCGAACAGCAGGAGCGACGGGCGCGACGCGATGGCGCGCGCGATGGCAACGCGCCGCCGCTGCCCGCCCGACAGCTCCGACGGCATGCGTTCCTGCAGATCGGCCAGCCCCACGAACCCCAGCACCTCGGCCACCCGCGCATCGGCCTCATCGATCGGCACGTGCATTTCCTCGTAGAGCCGGTAGCCGACGTTCTCGGCCACCGTGAGCGAGTCGAAGAGCGCCGTCTCCTGGAACAGCATGCCCACGTCGCCGCGCAGCTGCAGCAGGTCGTGCTCGGCCATCTGGTCCACCCGCTGCCCGTTGACCAGGATGGTGCCGGTGTCCGGCCGCAGCAACCCCAGGATCAGCTTGAGCACCGTGGACTTGCCGGTGCCGCTGGCCCCGAGGATGACGGTCATGCCGCCCGTCGGCACGCGAAAGCTCACGTCGCGCAGGATGACGTGGTCGTCGAAGGCAAACGACACGTGCTCGAACTCGACCGCGCACGGGGCGGCACTGCTCGACGCCGAGCCGCTGGAGGCTGCCACGTCAGCCGTGGCGGAGAGGTGATCCATGCCCTGCGATTCTTGCACGTCTGCGCCGGCTGGGCGGCGTGGGCGACGGGGCCGGCCACCGTGGGCATGGCACACTCAGCGCACCGACGCCCCGTGGGGCATGTCCGGGTTGCAGAGGCCTGGTACGGAGTGCGGACATGACGGAGGTCGAGACCACGCTTCACAACCTGCTCACCGCAGCCGTCGATAGCCGGGGTGCGGCGAGCGCCAGCCTGATTCAGCGTCCTGGAGCCGAGCCAGATACGGTGTGGCTCCCCGCGTGTGACCACGAGCCGTCCTTCCTCGCCTACAGCATCACCAAGGTCTTCCTGGCCGTCGTGGTGCTGCAGATGTGCGAGCGCGGACAGATGGACCTCGACGACCCGTTGGCACGGTGGTGTCCCAACATTCCGGCTGCGGAGCGGATCTCGGTGCGTCGGCTCCTGAACCACACCGCCGGCATCCCCGACTACGGACGAATCCCTGCGTATCACGAGGGCGTGCGCACCACGCCATCGATGCCGTGGTCGTTCCATCGATTCGCCGCCGAGACGTTCGAGCACGGTCTCTCATTCGAGCCCGGTGCAGGATGGTCGTATTCCAACCCCGGGTACATGCTGGTCAAGCACATCGCTGAGGCGGTGGCCGGCGCATCGTTCCGCGACCTGCTGGCCGACAGAATCGCCAGGCCCCTGGGCCTCGCGCGTACGTTCGTCGCGGAGTCCCTCGACGATCTGGGCTCGCTCGCGCCTGGCGTGTCACGGGTGCTCTCCGCAGACGGGGGGACGCGTGACGTGCGCCAGCACTATCATCCCGGTTGGGTGTCGCACGGTGTCGTCGCCTCCACGGCGTCGGACCTTGCGCGGTTTCTCGACCGGCTGTTTTCCGGGATGGTGTTGTCGACCGGCTCGCTCGAGGCGATGCGCACGTTGGTGCCTGTGGCGCTGGACCCTCCGCCTCGCGGTGGCAGGCCGGGCTATGGCCTTGGACTCATGGGCGATCTGGCGTCGTCGCCGGACGTTCTGGGGCACAACGGGGGCGGCCCAGGCTATGCCGCGAGCGCGTTTCACGCTGCTGGTCGTGGCGCGTCGGCCTGCGTGATGGGAGCCATCGAGGACGACTTCCGGCCCGAGGCAGTCGTCCTTGCGATGCTGAGCCGTGTCGTGCCCGGGCGCCGAAAGGGAGGTGTGGCGTGATCGTAGGCCATCTGGCCGTCGCCCTCGGGGCGAAGAAAGTCGAACCCCACGCGCCACTCGCGGCGACGGTCGCCGCGGCTTTCGCGCTGGACCTGGCGTGGCCGGTACTCCTGCTGCTGGGCGTCGAGGTTCACCAACCTGGCGTTCGAGTCCTATCCCTGGACCCATAGCGTGGGCATGGTTCTCATCTGGTCGGCGATGGCGTTCGCGGCCGCAAGGGCTCTCTACGGCAGTGCGCGGTCGGGCGTGGTGCTGGGCGCGCTCGTTCTGAGTCACTGGGTGCTGGACTGGATTACCCACAGGCCGGATCTCGCCTTGTGGCCGGAGGGCCCGACGTGACGAAGGCGTGCAGGGCCGCAATCCCCCACCATCAACGGACGCAGCGAAAGAGAGGCCGGTCATGATTCGTGGCATGCACGCCATGCTCTACTCCTCCAAAGCCGATGCCTTGAGGACGTTCATCAAGGAGAAGCTGCGCCTCCCCTCGACAGACGTCGGGGAGGGCTGGCTGATCTTCGATGTCGCGGAGGCGGACCTGGGCGTCCATCCGACCGAGGAGAACGGCCCCCCGTCTGGAACGGCCGACATCTCGTTCTACTGTGACGACATCGCGAGTACGGTTGCCGAGATGAAGGCTCAGGGCGTCGAGTTCACCCAGGACGTCGAGGACCATGGCTACGGCCTGCTCACCTACTTCCAGGTGCCTGGCGCCTTCAAGGTGCAGCTGTACCAGCCCCGGTACACGAAGAAGTAGTCAGCTGGCCGTCCGGAGTACGCCTGCCCTCGCTCGGAGTCGGGCGCTTGCCGCCGACGATGGCCGGGGGTCATGATCAGCCCCGCCGGCCGGGAGCGCCGCTGCGTGGTCTGCGCGCTGGAGGGAGCGATTCGATGCCTGCCCACCGTCGGGGTTGTCCGTGAATCGAACGGCCGTCATCGTTGGCGCCGGCATTGGCGGCCTGGCGGCGGCGCTGGCGCTCCGACGCGCGGGGTGGCACGTGCGCATCGTCGAGCGAGCGGCGTCGCCACGTGAACTCGGGTACGGACTCGGCCTGGCCCCGAACGCGGTGGCCGCGCTGCGCGACCTCGATATCGCCGACGTCGTCCTCAGCCGCTCCTTCGTGCCGCGACGCGGCGAACTGCGCCGCCAGGACGGCACCGTGCTGAAGCGGGCTGAGCTGCCACCACGCGCGCTCGGTGGGCCGCTGGTCATGGCCCTGCGGCCCGCTCTCCACGGCGCGCTGCTGGACGCCGTGGGAGTGGAGTCGATTGCGCTCTCCACCGTGGCCACCGGATTCACGACCAGTAGCGGGGGCGTGACAGTGCAGGTGCGGAGCCGGATGGGGGAGGACACCCTCGAAGGCGATCTGCTCGTCGGTGCCGACGGGATCGGGTCCGCCATCCGTCAAGCGCTCCACCCGTCGCAACCCTCGCCTCGCCCGTGCGGAATCGTGGCGGTACGGGGCGTGGTGCACGGCGCGCTCGGCCACCTGGGAGAGTGCGACGCCGTCTACTATCTCGGTCGCGGTGTGGAGTCGGTGCTCATTCGCGCGAGCGATACCGGGATCTACTGGTTCCTCTCCATTGCCCGCGACGTGATCCCCGACGGCCTGGAGGACCCCGGGGCTATCGTGGCGCACATGGCTCCGCAGTTCGATGAGACCTGGCGCGGCGTCACCGCGGCGACCACCGACCTCCGCTTCGATGAACTCGTCGATCGCGATCCCCTGCCGTTCTGGGGGACTGGTGCCGTGACGCTCCTGGGCGATGCGGCGCACCCCCTGCTGCCGCAGACCGGCCAGGGCGCGGCCCAGGCCCTTGTCGATGCCGTGGCATTGGGGAAGGCTCTTGCAGGGGACGCATCCATCGAGCCTGCGCTGCGGGCCTACGAACGGGAGCGCCTCGAGAAGACCGCCGCGCTGGTGGCCCAGGGGCGTCGCACCGCACGCGTGATGCGAACCACGAACGGGCTGCTGTGCGTCCTGCGCGAGTGGGCCGTGCGGCTGATGCCCATCCAGCAGTTCGTGAGGCTGTCGGTGAGGGTGAATCGTCGGGCGGGCACGGATGTTCGCCACTGAGGGCAAGCGCCCGCCGCGTCGGCCGCACTGCCCGCCGGCAGCCGCCGCAGGGACTGCGGGGACTGCGGGCACATGCAGGGACGCAGGGAGTGCAGGCACATGGGTTCTGGAGTCCGCAGCGCAACCGTCGAGGATTGGGAGGCGATCTCCCGCCTCAACGAGGGACTGGGCCGGCACGCTGGAGACGGAGAGATCAGGGCGAGCCTGGCGCGTCTGCTTGCAGGCGAGAGAGACCTCGTCGTGGTGGCGGAGTCCGATGGGCGTGTCGTTGGCTGGGTCCATGCCGCCGAGCGCGAGATCCTGGGCTCCGGGCGACGCTGCGAAATCCTTGGCCTGGTGGTGGGCGACGCGTACCGTGGCCGTGGAACGGGGCGGGCGCTGGTGGCCGTGGCCGAAGCGTGGGCGAGGGGCAGGGGGATCGCGGAGGTCGTCGTTCGCAGCAACATCGTGCGACCGGAATCCCACCCCTTCTACGAGCGACTCGGCTATGCCCGATCGAAGACGCAGCACGTCTACCGCAAGCCAATCCCGACCGGCGGTGGCGTGTAGCCCCGTCGACAGCCCCCGGGCATTGGACGGAAGGCCAGTGCCGCGCGCGCCGAAGAGTGATTCGGCAGGATAGGGGCGTGCCGGCTCGCGTGTTGCTCGAACCCGGAACCAGCGCCACACAGGAGAACAGATGCGCATACTCGCGCTCGGAGGCATCGGCGGCCCGCTTCTCTTCGTGGCCGTTACCGTTGTCGCGGCCTGGCTGAGGCCGGGCTACAGTCATGTCACGAGCTTCATCAGTGAACTCGGGGCCACTGGGACGCCGAACGCGGCGTTCATGAACTACGCCGGGTTCGTGCCCACAGGACTGATGCTTGCCGTGTTCGGATTCGCCCTATCTGCCTGCCTGCCGCGCGACCGATGGAGAGGAGCGACCTCGGCGCTGGTCGCGATCTTCGGCATCGGCGTCATAGCTGACGGATTTCTGAACTGTGACCCCGGGTGCCCGGAGACGGGCGGCAGCGTGGAGAACCTGCTTCACAACCGCATCGCTCCTGTGGCCTTTCTGTGTGCGAGTGCCGGTGCGGCGATCGTCGGACTGCGCTATCGGCACCTCGCGGGGTGGCGCGTCCTGTCATGGTTCTCACTCGTATCGAGTGCCGCCGCGCTATGCTTCCTCGTCTTCCTGGCGTCGTCGCTCGAGTCGCGTGCGCTGACGGGCGTGTGGCAACGGCTCCTGCTCACGGTGCTGTTCACCTGGTGCGCCGTCGTGGGGTGGCGGGCGTTCGCCGCTCGGTCGCGTACTCCCTGGCGGGGGCGCCATGTGTAAGGTCGAGGCGCCATGTACATTCCCGAGCACTTTGCCGAACGTGATGTCGCCGTCCTGCACGCCCTCGTCAGATCCCATCCCCTGGGCACCTGGGTGGCCCACGTTGGTGAGCGGCTGACCGCCAACCACATTCCATTCGTGCTCGACTCGACACGGGGGCCGCTGGGCACGCTCGTCGGTCATGTCGCGCGGGCGAACGATGTGTGGAAGGCCTTGCCCGGCCAGGTGGAGTCCGTGGTGGTGTTTCAGGGGCCGCAGGCCTACATCACCCCGAGCTGGTACTCCGCGAAGCAGGAGCACGGGAAGGTCGTACCGACGTGGAACTACGCTGTGGTGCACGCGTTTGGCACGCCGCGGGTCATCGACGAGCCGGAATGGCTACGCAGTCACGTGACGGCCCTCACCGACGTCCACGAGGGCGAGCGCGCGACGCCCTGGCGTGTGTCGGACGCGCCCGCCGATTTCATCGACGCCTTGCTCACGGCAATCGTCGGCATCGAAATCCCGATCGCCAGCCTGACGGGGAAGTGGAAGGTGAGCCAGAATCGGTCGATTGCGGACAGGCTCCGGGTGGTCGCCGGCCTCGACGAGAGCGACGATCCGGAGACGGCGCGCATGGCGCGCCTGGTGCGAGAGCGCATGAAGCGATGACACTCGTGAGGCCCGCCAGGGACTACCTGCCCGGCTACATTGCCGCGCTCGAACGGGGCTGGTCGCCCGACAATCTGCGCCCCGAAGCGGCTGCCCGCGAGGATCTGGCGCGAATCGCAGAGGATGCGGACGCGTTTCTGGCGAGCCTGGTTGACCGCACAGCGGCGGGCGCGCCCATTGCGCTTCCCGACGGGACGACGGTGCCCCGGCTTCCGGGGTATCAGCGCTGGCTGTGGGACGGGGAATTCTGCGGCAGCATCGGCTTCCGGTGGCAGCCCGGGACGGAGGCACTCCCTGCCACCTGCCTCGGACACATCGGGTACTCGGTCGTGCCCTGGAAGCGGCGCCTGGGATACGCAACCGCGGCGCTCCGGATGATGCTCCTGGAGGCGAAGGCGGAAGGCCTGCGATACGTCCGGATCAGCACGCAACCTCACAACCTGCCGTCGCGGCGCGTCATCGAAGCCAACGGCGGCCTGCTTGAGGGCGAGTTCGTCACGGCGGCCGCCCTTGGTGGGCACCTGGAGGTGCGATACCGTGTCGACCTGCAGCTGACGGAATGAACTGCTCGCTGCCCGGGACGTTTCGATGACACTCGACATCTATCTCAACTACGCGGGGAACTGCCAGCAGGCGTTTCGCTTTTACGAGCAGCATCTCGGAGGCACGGTCACGATGCTGATGACCCATGGCCAGGGGCCGAATGCTGCCGCGCTCTCGGAGGAGCAGAAGCGGGCCGTGCTCCATGCCCGCCTGGAGCTTGGGGGCACCGTCCTCATGGGGGCGGACATCCCCGACAGCCAGCCGATGCGCAGTGCCTACCTCACGTTGCGTGTCGACAGCGAGACGGACGCCGAGCGCCTGTATGCGCTGCTCGCCGATGGTGGCCAGGTCTTCATGAAGATGGAGAAGACGTTCTTTGCGAACCGGTTCGCGATGCTTCGAGACCGCTTCGGCACCAGCTGGATGCTGCTGCACGAGACCACGCCCGCCGACGCGCCATCGGACCACCCATGACCGACGATGTCTACACGCACGGACACCACGAAGCGGTGCTGCGCAGCCATACGTGGCGGACGGCCGAGAACTCGGCCGCGTACCTGTTGCCGTCGCTCCGGCCAGGGCTCGATCTGCTCGATGTCGGCTGCGGGCCCGGCACCATCACGGCGGACCTGGCGCGCCTGGTGTCCCCGGGCCGCGTGACGGGGGTCGACCGCGCCGGCGACGTGCTCGCGCAGGCGAGCGCGCACGCCACCACGCAAGGAGTGTCGGTGGACCTGCGGGTGGGGGACGTGTACGCACTGGACTTCCCCGATGCGTCGTTCGACGTGGTGCACGCGCACCAGGTGCTGCAGCACTTGAGCGACCCCGTGCGCGCGCTGGTGGAGATGCGTCGCGTGCTGCGGCCTGGCGGACTGCTCGCCGCGCGCGATGCCGACTACGCGTGCTTCGCGTGGGCACCGCTCGACCCTGCGCTGTCGCGCTGGCTCGAGGTGTACAGCGCCGTCACTCGTCGCAACGGCGGCGAGCCCGACGCCGGCCGCTTCCTCAAGGGATGGGCACGGGCCGCGGGTTTCGGCAACGTGCAGGCGACCAGCTCGACGTGGACCTACGCCGATCCGCCGTCGTGCGAGTGGTGGGGGACGCTGTGGGCCGACCGGTGTGAACTGTCACTGCTCGGCGAGCAGGCGGTAGCGTACGGCGTGTCCACGCGCGCGGAACTTGCCGCGATGGCGGCGGCGTTTCGCGGCTGGGCGAAGAAGCCGGACGCCTTCTTCATGGTGCCGCATGGAGAGATTCTGGCCCGCCCGTAGCGCGGGACGGCCCCGGGTCGTGAGAGGTCTCGGCGCGCCTGAGCGGTTCAGCGGACCCAGGTCAGTGGCAGCCGCGGCGACAGTCCGGTGGGGCGCGCCAGCGCGAGGCCATCGAGGCCGACATCGCGTCGCAGGCCGAGCCGCAGTTCCGCGCGCACGGCATTCTCACGCTGGATGGCGCAGGCGTCGGTGGGGCGCTGTCCCGGCTGCGCGTCGGCACACCGCCCGGAGAGATCGCCCGCGAGCAGATACGGGAAGGCGTGGCCGTACACCTCGTGAATGACGATGCGGTCCAGGTCGCGGGCGAAGTCGGCCGGCGACGCCCACACCCGCGCGTGGTGCGCCTGGCGCAGCAGGGCGAGGTTGACGACCACCAGCACGGTACGCACCGCGGACCCGTCCTGCACCACCGGCGCGGCCTCGGCCAGCAGGTCGGCCTCGAATACCCCCGCGGAGGCGTCGCGGGCGTCCTGCACGCGCACCTGGTCGGGGGTGAGGACGATGGCCCGGCGCCCGCTCCCTTCGAGCGTGCTCAGCACCTCGCGCCACAAGCCGCTGCCGGCGGCGATGCGGTCGAGGCTGGCCCGCAGCATCTGGTTGTGGGTCACGACCGGGGTGGCGGGGTCCGACGCCCACGGCGTGGCGGTGCGAGCGGGGCGGGCGACGGTCACGAGTGCGACCAGCGACAGCAGCAGCCAGATCGAGCGTGGACGCATGCCTACCTCCCTCCTGCCACACCAGGCGCGTTCGATGCCCGGAAGCTCGGCGTCACGATGCCGTGACGACCATATGACGTTACGGTTAAATGTACATCAATTCAAGTAAACAATTGATCCCTATGGACTTGTTACATCTGTGAACGGCGGGATCCCCTGTGTGAGGGGGTATCGGCAGGTCGTGCGGCGGCCTGAAACCCGTCCTCGTCCGGTCGCGTCGTGACGTCGGCGCGTGGCGGTCGGTCGGCACCGCTCGACGGTTGGCGCTGCGCAGCGGGTGCGATGCCGCCGGCTCCGACGCCGTAAGCGCGCTGGTGTCGCACGTCGATACCCGGCTCCCGGGGGCAGGCTTCGGATCGACGGCGCGGGGCGCGGTGCCGACGTGCGGAAGCGTGGAGGGGACTCGCGGGCGGGTATCAGAGCACGACGATCGTCACACCCGGATTGTGGGGATCGAGGTGGAACCCGCGGACGGCAGCGATGCCTTCGAGACGGCGATGGAGGGCCGCCCTGATGCGGCCCCCGCTGCGGCCGTGAATCAGGCGCAGGTGTCCTGCATCGGAGAGGAGCGCGCGATTGAGCGCGTCGTCCACGCGCGAGAGGGCTTCTTCGACGGTGAGACCGTGGAGGTCCACCTCGGTGGGGCCCTCCGCCGCGGCAGGTGCCCCGGGGGAACGTCCGCCGGGTGTCGCCTGCCGGTTCGCTCGTATCGACCGGTCGGCGCGTGACACGGCGCCCGACGGCAGGGACTGGAGCTGCGCCACGCGCAGCTCCAGCTGTCGTCCTCCGACCTCCACCAGGCAGCGGTCGCGGTTGCGCACTTCGCGCACCACGCCCTTGCCGAACGGCGTCTGGACGACGTCGCCTACGACCATGCCCAGATCATGCCCCCGGGTGCATGCTCCGGTCCTGGCCGGGCGTCAGTTGCCCGCGCTGCCGGCCGCCGCGTCCCGCAGCGCCGTGAAGGGCGCTTCCTGGCCGTGCAGCGGCACGATGCGGTCCACGCGCAGGTTCCGTCGCTCGATGTTCTCGAGCAGGTTGGGCGCGAATGGCGCGACGGCGGCACCAGGCGTGAACACGTCCACTTCGACGAGCATGCGGGTCGCCGGGAAGTACGCCATCAGCATCGTGCTCGCGTGGGGATTGCCTTCCACCCAGAAGAGCTGCATGGTCATCTGGCCGTCGCTGCGCTCCATCTGGCCGCCGGTCACTGGCTCCACCGTCACGGGTCGCGGGTTCTGCTGGAGCGCGTCCGGGCTCGCCGTGTGGGGCCGCGTGCCCGCCTCCTGGTAGTACGCCGCGTTGTCTTCGTGGGTGACGATGGTCAGCCCCTCGGCGATGGCCGCGCGGATACCGCCCGAGTGGTCGAAGTGGTGGTGCGTGTTGATGAGGTGCGTCAGGGGCTTGCCTGGCACCGTCTCGCGCGCCTTCGCGATGACGGCCAGGGCCCGCGTGTCGTTCTGCGGGGCCTCGATCAGCTCGAGGTGGTCGGCGAACTCGACCAGCACGCTGTGATGCGACTGGCCGCCGAGCAGCCAGACACCGGGGGAGAGCTGCTCCACGGTGACGTTGGCGGGGGGCACGCCCGTCACTTCCGCCGCGGACGCCGCGGCCTCGGGCGCCGCCAGATCACCCGTGTCGCCGTTCACCGTCTGATTGGCGACCGTGATGTCGTTGGTGAGGAAGCGGTCGGTGCGGGTGGTGAGCCGGGTCGGCAGCTGCAGGCCGTTCACGTCCTGATAGTCGGCGAAGGTCGTCTCGACGACCACGTCACCGAGGTTGGTGTTGTAGGCGGTCGAGCGGACCCGCGTCGGCAGCTTCGTCGTGGCGTCGATGGCCAGGGTCAGCGTTGCGCCGTCCACGGTCACGTCCACGAGCGACTCGCCGCCCTCGGTCCGGGCGTTGGCCACGGCCGCCATCGGGTCGAGGGCCGCGCGCACGATGGCCAGCGGATGATGGTAGAGCTCGACCCGCCGGTCCTCGGCGACCTGGTTGCTGGCACGGGCCGCCATGCCGTTGCCGCCGACGTTGTAGGCCACGGCCCCGTCCACACCCGCGATCTGGCGCTGCGGCTGCTGCCCCTGAAAGTACGGGAAGTTCGGCGTCCGGGTCTGCTCCGTCCGCGCGCGTCCGCCCGCGAGGTCCACGGCCCGGCGGTACTCGGTGAGCGAGAAGGTCTGCCCGGTGGCATCCATGGTCACGTCCTGCCCCATGTTGCCCTGGCTGCCCTCACCCTCCATGACGAGGGTGTTCGCTGCCAGCACCTGGTCCCGGCCGCCCAGGGCTTCGGCGGCGTCGTTGACGATCTGCTGTTCGGGGGTGGCCTGCGAGCAGGCGCTGATCAGAAGGGCGGCCAGGAGGGCCGCCGGTGCCTTGCGTGTCATGAGTACGACTCCATCGGCTGAGGTACGAATCTGCAACCACTGCGTGCAGCCGGCGAAGCATAGCATTGCCGCTCGTGGAACCGACCTTGACACCGCTGCGCCGCAGGGGATAATGCGACATTCATCGCTATGTGCCGCTGCCGTGGCCCGGGTGCGCGTGGCGTTCCTGTCCGCCGCGACCCGAACGTCATCGTGATCCGTCCCACCAACATCGTTGCCGAAGGAGTGAGTTTGATGGAACGAAAGAAGGCCTCTGATTATCCGCAGGAACTGCTGGACCTGTTCCACGAGTACCAGCACGGCGCCATCAGCCGCCGGGCGTTCCTGGACGGCGCCCAGAAGTTCGCCATTGGCGGGCTCACGGCTGCCGCCATCTACGAGAGTCTGAAGCCCAACTTCGCCTGGGCCCAGCAGGTGGCGCCCACCGACCCGCGCATCACCACCGAGCGGGTCACCGTGCAGTCGCCCCGCGGGCACGGGTCCATCTCCGGACTCCTCGCCAAGCCGGCCGGCGGCGGTCGCCAGCCCGGCATCCTCGTCATCCACGAGAACCGCGGGCTCAACCCCTACGTCGAGGACGTGGCCCGGCGTCTGGCCGCGGCCAACTTCGTGGCGTTCGCGCCGGACGGCCTCTCGTCGGTGGGCGGCTATCCCGGCAACGAGGAGGAAGGCGCGGCGAAGTTCCGTGAGGTCGATCGTGACAAGATGACCGAGGACTTCGAGGCCGCGGCACGCTGGCTGAAGGCTCGCGCCGACGTGAACGGACGGATCGGCGTGACCGGCTTCTGTTTCGGCGGCGGCATCGCCAACGTGCTCGCCGTGCGCATGGGCGCGGACCTGGCGGCGGCGGCGCCGTACTACGGTGCGGCGCCCCCCGCGGCCGACGTGCCCAAGATCAAGGCGGCCGTGATGGTGCACCATGGCCAGGCCGACACCCGTCTCGTCGAGGCGTGGCCCGCCTACGAGGCAGCGCTCAAGGCGGCCGGCGTGACCTACGAGGGGTACATCTACCCGAACGCGCAGCACGGGTTCCACAACGACACGACGCCGCGCTACGACGAGGCCGCGGCGAAGCAGTCGTGGGATCGCACGCTCGCCTGGTTCAACCGCTACGTGCGCGGCTGACGGGCACCGCGTTTCGCACGCTGCAGGGCCCCGGCGCCGCATGGCGTCGGGGCCCTTTCTGCTGTACCGGCGCCGCGCGCCCGCGAGATTGTCGCGTGGGTGTCGCACGCCCGCCCGGTCCTCCGGCGCGACGCCGTGGGAACACGATGCTCCAGGGGATTCGGGTCCCTCCCCTTGTGCAACGCTTTCCGGACTGCCGCTGTCACGCCTGGCGCAAGTCGGACCGGGACGGCGTGCGACACCGACGCGCGAACGGCACTAGTGCCTGAAGATGAAATAGACGGCGCCGCACAGGCACAGCCCCGCCCACAGATAGTCGAGACGCAGCGGTTCCCGCATCACGAGCCACGAGAACGGGACGAACACGCTGAGCGTCACCACCTCCTGCAGGATCTTCAGCTGGCCGAGGTCGAGTTCGCGGTACCCGATGCGATTGGCCGGCACCTGCAGCAGATACTCGAACAGCGCGATGCCCCAGCTGACCAGGGCCGCCACGTACCAGGCGCGATGGCCGAGCGTCCGGAGGTGGCCGTACCACGCGACGGTCATGAAGATGTTCGACAGAATGAGCAGACCGGTGGCCTGAACGATGATCGGCATGGGGTTCCCCGCGAAGGAGACGGTGGGCACGAGGGCGGGTGCGGTGGACGGGACTTCGATATGATCGGGCCGGCCGGCCCGCCCCGCCATTATCAACCGGCCGGGGCGCCGCGTGCTGGCGCCGGCAGGAGGAGTCAACCGTGAAGGCTGTCGTCGTGCACGAGTTCGGCCCGCCCGACGTGATGCGGGTCGAAGATGTCGAGGCGCCGTCGCCCGGCCCGACCGACGTGCTGGTGCGGGTGCGTGCCACCGGCGTGAACCCGGTGGATACGTACGTGCGCGCTGGCACCGCGGCCCGGCCGGCCCTTCCCTACGTGCCCGGGATGGACTTTGCCGGCATCGTGGAGGCGGTGGGGAACCAGGTGACGGGCCTCCGCGCCGGTGCACGCGTGTACGGCAGCGGCACGCCGATGGCGGGCGGCGCGTGCGCGGAACTGGTGGTTCGCGACCAGGCGCACGTCTACCCACTGCCCGACGGCTGTGGGTTCGCGCAGGGGGCCGCGCTCGGCATTCCGTACGGCACCGCCTGGCGGGCATTGTTCCTGGTGGCCAACGCCCGGCCCGGGGACACGGTCCTCGTCCACGGCGCGAGCGGCGGCGCGGGCGTGGCCGCCGTGCAGATTGCCCGGGCAGCGGGGTTGAAGGTGATTGGCACCGCTGGCACCCCACAAGGGCTGGCGCTGGTCACTGCGCAGGGGGCGCACCATGCGCTCGACCACGGCACGCCCGACTACCTGCAGCAGGTGATGGCCATCACCGAGGGGCGCGGCGTGAACCTGGTGCTCGAGATGCTCGCCAACGTGAACCTGGATCGCGATCTCGACATCCTGGCGCCCGCCGGGCAGGTCGTTGTGATCGGCAACCGGGGGCGGGTCGAGATCGATCCGCGGAAGCTGATGGTCCGCGATGCCTCGATCCATGGCCTGCTCATCTTCAACACGCGCCCGGAAGACCTGCGCGTGATCCATACGGGCGTTCGGGCGGGGCTCGAGACGGGTGCCCTGCGGCCAGCCGTGGCCTGCGAGCTGCCCCTGGCGGAGGCGGCCGCTGCCCACGCCCGCATCATGGAGCCCGGCGCGCAGGGCAAGATCGTCCTCGTGCCGTAGGAAGCTCCGGCGCCCCGTGTGCGGACACAGGGGAACGCACCGTCGTGCGGACATCCGGAGTTCTCTCGTGCGGCCGGGCTGCCTTGACGGACCGTGGCCTCGGGGCCATCATCGACGCACGGCCGCGCGGAGCTACCCCGGCCGGACATATGCCTATGCGTGCCCTGCCGTCTGCCGCCGTCCTCGCCCTCACCGTCGTCGCGGCCTGCGCCGTCAACCCGGCCACTGGCGAACGCGAGTTCTCGCTCATGAGCGAGTCGCAGGAGATCGCCATCGGCCGGGAGTCGGACGCGCAGGTGCGTCAGGAGATGGGCATCTACGACGACCCCGACCTCCAGCGCTATGTCAGCGACATCGGCATGCGCCTGGCTGCGCTCTCCGAGCGACCGAATCTGCCGTGGCAGTTCACGGTGGTGGACGTGCCCGCCGTGAACGCGTTCGCGATTCCGGGCGGGTTCATCTACATCACGCGCGGCATCCTGCCGTTCCTCGCCAACGAGGCCCAGCTGGCCGGCGTGCTCGGACACGAGATCGGGCACGTCACCGCCCGGCATTCGGCGCAGCAGTATTCCCGCGCCGTGGGCGGGACTCTGGGGCTGGCGGCGCTTGGCATCTTCGTGCCTGCGGCGCGTCCGTTCGGCCAGATCTCCGAACAGGCGCTTGCCGTGCTGTTTCTCAAGTACGGACGGGACGACGAGCTCCAGGCCGACTCTCTCGGCGCGCGCTACGCCGCCTCGGGCGGCTGGGACCCGGCCGGCGTGCCCGCCTTCCTGTCCACGCTGGGCCGGCTGGATCAGGCGGCGGGGGACCGCCGCGGCGTACCGAACTGGCTGTCCACCCACCCGGAACCGCTCTCGCGGGTGGACGAGGTGGGCCCGCTCGTGGCGGAACTGAAGACGGGCAGTGGCGACTTCTCGGCCGACCGCGCCGCGTTCGAGCGTCAGATCGATGGGTTGATCTTCGGCGACGACCCCACCCAGGGCGTCGTGCGTGGCAGCTCGTTCCTCCACCCGGAACTCCGGTTCCAGCTCGACTTTCCCAACCAGTGGCAGGTGAGCAACAGCCCGCAGCAGGTGCTGGCCAAGGCGCCCGACGCCGACGTGTTCATGCTGCTCGAGCTCGTGCAGCGTCCGCAGGGCGGCGACGTCCGCTCCGTTGCGCTCGGCCAGATGCAGATGGCGGGCTTCCGCGCGGTGGAGGGGTCCGCCACCAGGATCGGCAACTTCGATGCCTTCCTCGGCCGCTACCAGGGTGCGATCGAGGGGCTCGGGGAGGTGGATATCCGGGCGGCGCACGTGGACTATGACGGCCGGGTCTACCTTATTGCCGGCATCGTGCCTTCGTCGGGGTTCGCCAGGGCCGATGCCACGTTCCAGACCGCCATCAGATCGTTCCGGGCCCTGTCGGCCCGCGAGGCGGAGGAGATCCGCCCGAATCTCGTGGACTTCTACACCGTGCGCAACGGCGACACGTGGCAATCGATCGCGGCGCGCTCCGGCGGCGCCATCACGCCGGAAGCCCTGGCCGTGATGAACGAGGCCGACCCCGGCTCCACCCCGGCCACGGGCACCCGCATCAAGATCGTCGTGGGTGGTTAGGTCCTCCGTGGCCAGGCCCCGCGTACTCACGCGCCTCCTGCAGGGCGTCCTGGCCCTGGCCGCGACCGCGTTCGCCGTGGTGGCGTACGCCTACCTCACGCTGCCCGACGTGCGCACGCTCGCCACCGACAACCCGGAGACGACGGCGTTCATGGACCTGCGCACCCGCGAGGCAGCCGCCGAGGGGCGCAGCCTCCGCCACGAGCGGCGGTGGCTGCCCTACGGTCGCATCTCGAGCCGCCTGAAGCGCGCCGTCCTCATCGCCGAGGACGACGCGTTCTACCAGCACGACGGGGTGGATCTGGTTCAACTGCGGGAAGCCGTCCGTGAGAGCCTCGAAGAGGGCGGGCCGGTACGCGGCGCGAGCACGATCACCCAGCAGCTGGCGAAAAACCTCTACCTGTCGCCCTCGCGCGATCCGCTCCGGAAAGTGAAGGAGCTGCTCATCGCGCGCCGGCTCGAGCGGGCACTCACCAAGGACCGGATCTTCGAGCTGTATCTCAACGTCATCGAGTGGGGCGACGGCATCTGGGGCGCCGATGCCGCCGCGCGCGCCTACTTCGGCGTGTCGGCGTCGAGCCTCAGCGACGAGCAGGCAGCCTTGCTGGCGGGTGCGATCATCAACCCGCGCGTGCTCGACCCCGCGCGTCCGAATGGCCGGCTGCGGGCGCGCCAGCGATTGCTGCTGGGCCGCATGCGCGCGCGAGGCGCACCTGCCCTGCCGTCGGCGTCCGTCGGCGTCGAACCTGCGGCGACCCTCACCGAAGACAGCGCCTCTGGAGACGGTTCGTCGCTCGACGCGGCGGCGTCAGCGAGCGATCTGCAGCAGGACGGTGCCGAGACCTCGGCGTCCGGCGGCCCTGCTCTCGATGAGGCCGCCGGACCTGGTCTCGATGATGCCGGCGGCGACCCTGCTGTCGAAGGCGCGGTGACTGGCGAGGCAGAACCGTCCTCCTCGCGACTCCCTGTCGAGCCCTAGACGACGGGATGCGTGCTCCGGGCGACTCGCATCACCGTCGCCGTCGGGCAGGGGTTGGACAGCCTGCGGACGTGTGCGCGTACCGGACGATGCTCGCGCGCGATCCGCGATCCGCTTGCACGAGGTTTCCCGCCGCTGACCCGGACTGCGGCAGCTCGCACCGGCTGAGGTCAAGGACCTCGTCGAGTCGCCGAATATGTGCCTGGGAGTCGGCGGTCGTGCACAGCGATCGGTGCCCTTCAGCTTGACACCCTTCGGGGCTGCCCGTACTATGCGGCGCGGTTCCACTCCACGAACAAATCAGGAGAGCAGACGGCTGCGGGACGAGGTGTGTCCGGTCGTCGTGCGCGACCCTGCGCGATGATCAACTACACCGATCGAATTGCCGTGCTGATGGAGGACATCGTGGCCAGGGTGCCCGAGCTCTCCTTCATCGACATGAGTCGCGTGCTCGTGTTCGCACGCGGGGGACGCAGCGGACGGGAAGGCGCGTATGCCACGTGCCACTGTCTGTGCCTGCCCGACAGCGAGCCCGGCTACTACTTCTGGCGCAGCCGTTCGACCGGAGAGCTGACGCGCCGGTCACAGTGGTTCGTCACGCGGTCTCCTCAGGTGCGCGTGGGCACGACGCCCATCGACTACATGGTGTCGTTTTCGCTGCCGCGCTTCTGCGATCAGACGCTGTCGAGCACCCGGAAGCAGGTGCACTACCGCGGCGACGAGCAGTGGGTCGCGAAGCTCGACACCATCGTGCACGAGCTCTATCACATCGACCCCGTGCGTCCCGGCATCCGGCGCATGGAGCGGTCGGATGGCACCTACGCCGCCAACTGTCATGGCACCCGGTTCTTCGAAGACGTGGTGCGGATGGTCCGGGAGTACCTGGCGACTCGTCCGGATCCGGAGGTGTTCGAGTTCCTCCGGTACGACTTCAAGGAACTCACCGCGCGGTTCGGAGGGGTGGCCGGCACGGCCTTCCGTGGGTTTCCCTCCTATCCGCAGCGCTACGCCGACGTGCTCGAGCCGCAGCCTGCCAATCCGCCTGGCGTGGACTGTCCGGTGGAGCCGCTCAGGGCGTCGCGCTACGCGCGCGCGTTCACCGAAGACGATCTCGTGATGCGGGAGTTCCTGCCGCAGGGATCGCGGCAGCTGGTCCGCAAGGGCCGCTACTGCGCGGCCTGACCCGGCGCCGGCTGGAGACGTCGCACCCCCACCACGCGGCGCGCCCAGTAGCCGAGGCTGTAACGCTCCACCCGCACCACGCCCCGGCTGGAGGGCGCGTGGACGAAGCGTCCGTCGCCCAGGGCGAGCCCCACGTGGGAGGCGCCACGGCTCACCGTCTCGAAGAACACCAGATCCCCCGCCCGCACATCACCGAGCGCGACCGGTGTGCCTTCGTGGTACTGGGCGGATGTCTGTCGGGGCAGGGAGACACCGTGCCGGCCGAATACGTACTGGACGAAGCCGCTGCAATCGAACCCTGACGGGTCCGCGCCGCCGTTGCGATAGGGCACGCCGAGCAGCGCGAGCGCCGTCTCGAGTATGCCGGCCGCTGTCGGGTCGTCGGCGCCGTCCGCCAGGGGTGGCGTGTCTGCCGGTGTGCCGGCCTCGGGCGCCCCGGGCACCGGAACGGGCGGCCCCGCATCCTCGGGGGAGGCGTCGGCCGGTGCCGGCACGCCGGCTCCCGGAAACGGGCGCGGAACCCCACCGCGGGTGGCACACGCAGCGGTACTCAGGGCCACGACGGCGATCACGCACAGGCGCAGGGCAGCCACGACGCCCCTAGTATCGACCTAAGCGCCTTTGTTGACTAGTCTTTACAGAGCCGTGATCTTGACAGCCCATGCACGCGGAGGGGAACATTGAGCGTCTATGGAGCAGACGCTCCTGCTGAACGCCTCGTACGAACCCCTCAAAGTCGTTCACTGGCAGAAGGCGATCACGCTCTGGTGCCAGGGGAAGGTGGAGGTGATCGCGGTCCATGACCGCGAGATCAGGGCGGTGTCCGTCAGTTTCAAGATGCCCTCGGTGATTCGGCTGCTCCGCTTCGTGAAGATCAAGCGCCGGTTCGACTACGTGCCCTTCTCCCGCGCCAACATCTACGCGCGCGACAAGCACACCTGCCAATACTGCGGCGATGTCTACCCGCTCCCGGACCTGACATTCGACCACGTCGTGCCCGTGGCGCAGGGCGGGCGGAAGGACTGGGAGAACATCGTCACGTGCTGCGTCACCTGCAACCGCAGGAAGGGCGGCCGCACGCCGGACGAGGCCGGGATGCGCCTGCTGCGAGCGCCGCATCGCCCGGACTCCGCCCCCCTCATGCGCATCACCATCGGTCTGCGCGACGCGCCCGAGAGCTGGCGCGACTACCTGTACTGGAATCTGGAACTCGATCAGGCCTAGCGGCCACCGGCGGCGGGCCCCGCCAGTAGACGCGGGCTCAGATACACTGTCATCCGTCATGCCCACGCGCGCGCCCGCGCCGCCCGTCTCGCCGTGTCCCGTGCGTGCCGTTGCCGGTGGACACGTCACGCTCGCGCGCGGGACCACTCGTACCCGCGGACGGCGCCAGGCTCACGACGGGTCCGTGCCCACCGTCACGCTGGGCGGCACGCCCGTGCTCGTGACCTTCGCGTCGCCCCGCGCCGTCCAGATCCAGGTACCGGCAGACATGGAAGGCGGCCACCTTCCTGTGGTGATCGAGGGGGATGCGGCTTCCGGCACCACCGTGGAGGTCGGCGCCGCGTGGGCCACGGGGCTTCACCAGGTCGACAATCCGGCCTTCGATGCGGCCGGCAACCTGTTCGTCACCTACAGCGGCACGCGTGGCCAGGAATCGCCGGTGTCCCTGTTCCGGGTGACGCCTCAGGGGACGCGGGAGCCCTTCGCGACCGGGATCGTCAACCCCACGTCGCTGGCGATCGGCCCTGACGGGCTGGTCTACGTGTCCAGTCGCTTCGCCGGCACGGTGCAGCGAGTGCGCGAGGATGGGACGAGCGAGCAGGTGGCCTCCGAGCTGGGCGTCGCCTGCGGGATCGCCTTCGACGCGCAGGGATACATGTACGTGGGCGATCGGTCGGGAACCGTCTTCCGCGTGCGGGACGGGCATGCCACGCCCTTCGCGTCGCTTGCGCCGAGCGTTGCCGCCTTCCACCTGGCGATGGCGCCCGACGGCGATCTCTACGTGACGGCGCCGACGCTGAGTGCCTACGACCGGGTCCAGCGCATCGGCCGCCACGGCGACGTCACGTCCCTGCCCTCCCGCTTCGGACGGCCACAGGGGCTGGCGTTTTCGCCGGACGGCGTGCTGCACGTCGTGGAGGCGCTGGCTGGCGCCAGCGGGCTCTACCGCCTTCCCGACCCTGCCGGCGAACCGGAACTCGTGGTGAGTGGCGCGGGTCTGGTCGGCGTGGCCTTCGCGCCCGACGGGGCGCTCGTCGTGGCGTCCACCGAAACGGTCTACCGCTTCGCATGACCGGATCGGGCGCAGCGGCGTGGTCCGGCTCGTCTCGGGTGGCGGTGTATCCGCGGGTATGAACCAGCTGTTCGCGCGAAAGCCGATCGCCGAGATGCACGCGGAGGACGGCGCCTCCGGCCTCCGGCGCGTGCTCGGCGCCGGCGACCTGGTGATGCTCGCCATCGGCGCCGTGATCGGTGCGGGCATTTTCGGGGCGATCGGCACCGCAGCGGCGGGGCAGGTGGGGCCCGACGGCATGGTCATCCGCTACGGCGCGGGTCCCGCGCTGATCTTCTCCTTTGCACTCCTGGCTGGCGCCTGTGCCCTGGCCGCGCTCTGCTATGCCGAACTGGCCGCGATGATTCCGCAGGCCGGCAGCGCCTATGCCTACAGCTACGCGACGCTGGGCGAGTTGGTGGCCTGGATCATCGGCTGGGATCTCATCCTCGAGTACGCGGTGGGGAACGTGGCGGTCGCCATCTCCTGGGGTGACTACTTCACGACGCTCCTCAGGGGCATCGGACTCGACCTGCCCGCGTGGCTCACCACGGGCTACCGGACCGCCAGCCTCAGTGCCAGTCCCGCGATGCGGGCCCTGCTCGACGAGGCGCCGAGCCTCCTCGGCGTGCCGATCCTCGTCAACCTCCCGGCCTGCGGCATCGTCCTGGTCGTCACGTGGCTGCTGCTGCGCGGCGCGCGCGAGAGTTCGCGTGCCAACCAGGTGATGGTGGCCGTGAAGCTCGCGGCCCTGGCGCTGTTCGTCGGGGTGGGGCTGGCCAACATCGATCCCGGCAACTACACACCGTTCGCCCCCAATGGCTTCACCGGCGTCCACCAGGGTGCGGCCATCGTGTTCTTTGCCTATATCGGCTTCGACGCCGTTTCCACCGCGGCCGAGGAGACCCGTAATCCGCAGCGCAACCTCCCGATCGGCATCCTCGGCGGGCTGGCGGTCTGCACCCTGATCTACATCATCGTCGGCGCCGTGCTCACCGGCATGGTGCCGTACGGCGAACTGGCGGTTGCCGATCCGCTGGCCCGTGCGCTCGAACTGGTGGGATACAGCCGGGTGGGATGGCTCGTCGCCCTTGGCGCGGCCGTGTCGATGGCGGCGGTGCTCCTGGTGTTCCAGTACGGGCAGCCGCGCATCTTCTTCTCCATGGCGCGCGACGGCCTGTTGCCGGCCTGGGCGGCCCGCGTCGATCGGCGCACCGGAGTGCCGCACGTCACCACGCTGGTGACGGGCGTGCTGGTCGCCGCCGCAGCACTCGTGGGTGACGCGGCCGAAACCTACGACCTCACCAACATCGGCACCCTGTTCGCCTTTGCCATCGTCTGTGCGGGCGTCGCCGTGCTGCGGGTGACCGAGCCCGATCGGCCGCGTCCCTTCCGCGTGCCGTTCGTCTGGGTGGTGGCGCCTCTCGGCATGGCCGCGTGCGGCTTCGTCATGCTGGGACTGCCGGCCCAGGCCTGGAGCCGCTTCGGCCTGTGGCTGGCCCTCGGGCTGGCCCTCTACGTCGCCTACGGCTATCGCCACAGCCGGCTGAGGACCCGCTAGCCCCACCCACTCCGGGCACACCCCTGGGTCAACGGTGGGCCAACGGTGGGCCGAGCGCTGACACGGCGCCGCCCGCCCGCCGGCCGGATGCGATAAGATTTCCGTTTCGGGTCCCCGGCAAGTTCCCGGCAGTGTGGTTATGGCTCACGACTGGATCTCGGTGCGCGGCGCCCGCGTACACAATCTCCGGAACGTCGACGTCGACCTGCCCCGCAACCGGCTGGTGGTCATCACCGGCCTGTCCGGGTCCGGGAAGTCGTCGCTCGCCTTCGACACCATCTACGCGGAAGGGCAGCGGCGCTACGTCGAGTCGCTGTCGGCGTACGCGCGCCAGTTCCTGGAGCAGATGGAGAAGCCGGACGTCGATCTCATCGAGGGCCTGTCGCCGGCCATCGCGATCGAGCAGAAGACCACCGGCTCGAACCCACGCTCGACCGTCGGCACGGTCACCGAGATCTACGATTACCTGCGGCTGCTCTTCGCCAACATCGGGGTGCCCCACTGCGCGCAGTGCGGTCGGGAGATCGCCTCCCAGACGCTCGAGCGCATCCTCGACCTGGTGATGCTGTATCCGCAGGACGAGCGCATCAACATCCTGGCGCCCATCGTGCGCGGGCGGAAAGGCGAGTTCAAGAAGGAGCTGCTCGGCCTGCGCCAGCGGGGCTTCACGAAAGCGCGCATCGACGGCCAGTTCCGCGCCCTCGACGACGAGATCCGCCTGGACCGCCGGCGCAACCACACCATCGAGGTCGTCGTGGACCGGCTCGTCGTGCGGTCCGGGATCGAGCGCCGCCTGTCGGAGTCGCTCGAGACGGCCCTCGCCCTCGCCGACGAGATCGTGGTGGTGAATACCTTCGAGGGCGGGGACCAGCTGTTCTCCCGTCGCCTGGCCTGCGTGAGCTGCGGCCTCTCGGTGCCGGAGATGACACCGCGCGCCTTCTCGTTCAACTCGCCCCACGGCGCGTGCCCCGAGTGCCAGGGTCTCGGGGCGACGCACGATTTCGATCCGCTCCTCGTGGTGCCCGATCCCGCGCGGTCTCTCCTCGACGGTGCCGTCGCGCCATGGCTCCGGGGCGACCGCAAGCTCCTGCGCAGCGCGCTCACGGCCCTTGGGGCCACGTTCGGCTTCGATCCGGCCGTCCCCTTCGAGCAGCTCTCGAAGAAGCACCGCGACATCGTCCTGTTTGGTCCCGGCGCCACCAGGGCGGCGAGGCCGGTGAGTCCCGGCGCCGCGGCGCCCGACCGTCCGGCCGCGGCAGACGACGGCGGCGACGAGGAGTTCGAGATGCCCACCCGCCGCGGTGGACGGGCGAGCCAGCAGGCCGACCCGTTCGGCAAAGGCTTCGAAGGTGTCATTCCCAACCTCCGCCGCCGCTACGACGAGGGTGCCTGGAGCGTCCAGGAGGAGCTCGAGGCCTACCGCACCCTGCGGCCCTGTCCGGCGTGCGGCGGCGAACGCCTCAGGCCCGCGAGCCTTGCGGTCCGCGTCAAGGGGCGGGGCATCGCCGACTACGTGAACCAGCCGATCAGCCAGGCCCTCGAAACGTTCGAGGCCTTCGAGTTGACCGAACGGGAACACATCATCGCCAGCCGTGTGCTCCGCGAGATCCGGGAGCGCCTCCGCTTCCTGCACGACGTGGGCGTGGGCTATCTCACGCTCAATCGCAGCGCGGCGTCCCTGTCGGGCGGCGAGGGCCAGCGCATCCGGCTGGCGACCCAGATCGGCGCCAATCTCACCGGCGTCCTCTACGTCCTCGACGAGCCGTCCATCGGGCTGCATCAGCGTGACAACCGCAAGCTGCTCGCCACGCTGACCAGGCTGCGCGACCTCGGCAACACCGTGATCGTGGTCGAACACGACGAAGAGACCATCCGGACGGCCGACTGGGTCGTGGACCTCGGGCCAGGCGCCGGTGAGCATGGCGGCGAGGTGATCTTTCAGGGGCGGCCGGCCCAGCTGCTCGAGGCCGGGAGCGACTCGTTGACCGGCGCCTACCTGCGGGGCGACCGCGCGATCCCGACACCCGCGGCGCGGCGACAGGCCAGTCGCGGCGAGGTGGTGATCCGGGGCGCCACGGCGAACAACCTGAAGAACATCGACGTGGCCATTCCGCTCGGTACGCTCACCGCCGTGACCGGCGTGAGCGGATCGGGGAAGTCGACACTGGTCAACGACATCCTGTTCCGGTCGCTCGCCCGGACGCTGTTCCGCGCCGGGACCGAGCCCGGCGAGCACGACCGGATCGAGGGCGTCGAGCTCATCGACAAGGTCATCGAGATCGACCAGTCGCCGATCGGTCGGACGCCCCGCTCGAACCCCGCGACCTATACCGGGATGTTCACCTTCATCCGCGACCTGTTCGCGATGATGCCCGAGGCGAAGGCTCGAGGCTTCAAGCCGGGCCGGTTCTCCTTCAACGTGAAGGGAGGGCGATGCGAGGCCTGTCAGGGCGACGGTGTGATCGCCATCGAGATGCACTTCCTGCCGAACGTCTACGTCACGTGCGAGGAGTGCAAGGGCCGCCGGTACAATCGCGAGACGCTCGAGATTCAGTACCGCGGCAAGTCGATTGCCGACGTGCTCGACTTGACGGTGGATCAGGCGCTTCCACTGCTCGAGAACTTCCCGCCCATTGCCGGCAAGCTGCGCACCCTGCAGGACGTGGGACTCGGCTACATCGAGCTCGGCCAGTCGGCCACCACCTTGAGCGGCGGCGAGGCGCAGCGTGTGAAGCTGGCGAAGGAACTGTCGAGGCGGAGCACGGGGCGCACCCTCTACATCCTGGACGAGCCGACGACGGGGCTCCACTTCGAGGACACTCGGAAGCTGCTCGACGTGCTGAACAAGCTGGTCGACCAGGGCAACACCGTGGTGGTCATCGAGCACAACCTCGACGTCATCCGCTGCGCCGACCATCTGATCGACCTGGGGCCGGAAGGCGGAGCGGCGGGGGGACGCGTCGTGGCGTCAGGTTCGCCCGAGGACCTGGCCGCCAATCCCCGGTCGGTCACCGGGCGCTACATCCGGTCCGCGTTGCTCGCGACGCCTGCGTCGCGCCCGGCGTGAGCACCGTGGCGGTCTGTTCTCGCGGTCCGGCTCGGGTCGCGACCCGGCCACCAGTCAGCGGTGGCCGCAGTCGGTGTGGTAGGATAGCCACACTTTGGCGGCTGATCTATGTGTCTCTTTAGCCACATTTACACGAATTCTCGCGCCGGCCGTTTATCGTGTAGAAATCGAGCAAGACTAGATGTGTCTTAGTGTTAGCAGATAATGCTGCCACTGGCGGGTGTGTGGCTTACCGTTTGCGTATGGGTCCAACAGGCTCCTGCCGATTGAGAACCTGAACCCGAGACCCAGCATGAGCACACAGCGGACCCTGCGACGCCCCATCACCTGCGCCGGCATTGGCCTCCATTCCGGGCGCAAGGTGACCCTGTCGTTGAAGCCGTCCGGCGCCGACAGCGGCATCCGCTTCCGCCGCTCGGACATCGGCGGGGCAGACGTTCCGGCCACTGCCGAGCACGTGGGGGGCATCAGTTACGCCACCGCGCTCAGCCGTGACGCCGTCCGCGTCGATACCGTCGAACATCTCCTCGCGGCGCTCGTGAGCCTCGGCATCGACAACGTCGTGGTCGAGCTCAACTCGCCCGAAGTGCCCATCATGGACGGCAGCTCCGCGCCCTTCGTGTATCTCATCCAGGAAGCGGGCATCAAGGACCTGTCGGCGCCCCGGCGCTACCTGAAGGTGCTGCGCCCCCTCTCGCTGGTGATGGGCGACAAGCGGATTGCCCTCTACCCGTCCGAGCACTTCAAAGTCACGTACAGCATCGCCTTCGACCACCCGTTGCTGCGGCATCAGTCGCGCACCATGCGGATCACCGAGGCGGCCTTCATCGACGAGATCGCGCCCGCCAGGACGTTCGGCTTCCTGAAGGAAGTGGAGACCCTGCGCCAGCACGGCCTGGCGCTCGGCGGCTCGCTCGAGAATGCCATCGTCATCGGTGACACCGGCGTCCTCAACAACGGCCTGCGGTTCGACGACGAGTTCGTGCGGCACAAGATCCTCGACGTGATCGGGGACATGGCGCTCGTTGGGCATCCGATCGTGGGCCACCTGGTGGCCCATCGTGGCGGGCACGCCCTGCACACGGCTTTCGCCGCGCAGGTGCTGGCCGAACGCGATGCGTGGGCGCTCGTCGAAGACCCCTCCGCCGGCGTCGAAGAGACGGCCGCGGGCGTGGCCGCGACTGGTGCCGCCGCGCACCGGGGCTGAGCGTTTCCAGACAACCCCTTGCCGGCCTGCGTCCGGTGGCCTGTCAGGCTCGCTGCTCGTGCAGACGGCCGTGCCTGCGTGCTGCAGGTCCCGCGTCCAGCCGTGCCTACTGATCCTGCTCCTGATCCGCCAGTTTGCGCATGTACGTATCCAGCCGGTCGTTCTCGTAGGTCACGGTGTTGAGGAACAGGCTCTCGAGCAGGTAGGCGCGGCGTTCGGTGTCGTCCATCTGGTCGATCAGGTGATTGATCTCCCGCACCATGTCCTCGAACGTCCGCTCGAGCGCCCGACGGGCAGTGACCTCCTGGAACAGGGTCTCGAGCACGGCGAGCAGGTCGTTGTCGAGGGTGACCTCGGCGCCGGACGTGGTCTTGATGGTCCGCATGGCTACTCCCCGAAGCTCCTGATGGCATCCTGCGCGTCCGGGTGCAGGTGGAGGAAGTTGTGGGCGCCCGTCATGGTGAGCATCGTCTCGACGCGCTTCTGCACGCCCGACAGCCTGAGTGTGCCTCCCGCGGCGGTCGTCTGGCGGTAGAGGTCCATCAGGCAGCCGATGGTGGCGCTGTCCACGTAGCTCACCGGGGTGAGGTCGAGGAGAATCTGCCGTTGGCCCTCGTCCAGCAGGGCCGTGACGGTGCCCGAGAAATTGGCCAGCAGGGGATAGGTCAGGCGCGACTCGTGCACGCGCACGATGCTCACGCGCCCCGTTCGTTCGGTCGTCAGGTTCATCCTCGTTCTCCGATCTCTGGCGGGGCGTCCCGCTCCTGCTGCACACGTCGGACCTGCTTCGACAGCTCGGCCCGCCCGCGGTTGATGCGCGACTTCACCGTGCCTTCCGGCAGACCGAGCCGATCGGCGATTTCCTGGTAGGTCAGCTCCTGCAGATCACGCATCACCACCGCGCTGCGCAGGGCAGGGGTCAGGCGCGCCAGCGCCGTCCGCAGGAGGTCGACCCGGTCCTGTTGCTCGAGGCTTGCGTGCGGACTGGCGGTGCGGGACCGCGGTTGCAGGTCGGAGGGATCGACGTCACGACGAATCGTCTCCCGTTCCTTCCGCACGCTGCGATAGTGATCGATGCAGAGGTTCCGGCTCACGCTCACCAGCCAGGTCTGGAAGTTGGCGCGGCGGTCGAAGCTGCCGAGGGAGCGAAAGAGCTTCAGGAAGATGTCCTGCGCGAGGTCTTCCGCCTGCTCGCGGGTGCCCACGAACTTGTAGGCGATGTTGAACACCCGTCGCCAGTGCAGCCGGACGATCGACTCCCAGGCCGCCTGATCGCCACGGAGACAGCGTTCGATGATCTCGTCGATGGCCTGCGGCTGTGCGGAGGAAGCGTCAGCGGACATGCCTGATCCGGAGGGAGACGGCGGGAAACGGCGCATGATACCATGCCGATTCCGGTGCACCAACCGTTTCAGCCCTCAGACCGCGGACTCCTCTGCGAATCCGTCAGTATCGACGTCATCGCCCGTCAGGTCGGTACCCCCGTCTACGTGTACAGCGCCGGGGCGGTCCGCGCGGCCTACGGCGCGCTGGACGCGGCATTCGGGGCCTATCCGCATGCGATTCACTACGCGCTGAAGGCCAACTCGGCCCTTGCCCTCTGCCGGCTGGTGCGCGACCTTGGCGGGCGGGCCGACGCCAACTCCGGCGGCGAGATTGCGGTGGCCCTGCGGGCCGGCTTCACGGCCGACGAAATCCTGTTCACCGGCGTTGGCAAGACCCGCGAGGAACTGGAACAGGCGATCGGCCTGAACGTCGCCGCCATCAACGCCGAGTCGGCCGGCGAACTCGATCGCATCGCGCAGATCGCCGGCGCTCTCGGGCGCACCGCGCGCGTGGCGCTGCGTGTCAACCCGGACATCGACTCCGGCAGCCATCCGCACATCTCCACCGGGCTCAAGACGAACAAGTTCGGCGTGCCCCTGCAGGACGCACGCGCCATCTACCGTGACCGGCGCGATGCCGGCGGCCTGCGGTTCGTCGGGGTGCACGTCCACATCGGGTCCCAGATCACCACCCCCGAGCCCCTGGTGCGCGCCGCGGACGCCCTCGCCACGCTGGGACTCGAACTGCGGGACGACGGTGTGGCTCTCGAGCACCTGGACCTCGGCGGCGGTCTCGGCATCACCTACGACGGCGCTCCGGTGATCACGGCCTCGCAGTACGCCGCGGCGACCCTGCCGCACCTCCGGCGGGTCGGACTGCCCGTCGTGCTCGAGCCCGGGCGCTCCATCGTCGGCAATGCCGGCGCACTGGTCTCCACGGTCGTGGACACCAAGACCTTCCCCGACGGCCGATCGTTCGCCGTCCTCGATGCAGGCATGACAGAGCTGATGCGGCCGGCCCTTTACGGCTCGTTTCACCGTATCGTTCCGGTATCGCCGCGGGTGGGGGACGCCCGTGCCTGGGACGTGGTGGGGCCGATCTGCGAGAGCAGCGATGTCTTCGGTCGCGAGCGTCTCCTGCCGCCGCTGGCCGTGGACGACCTGCTCGCCGTCCTCGACGCGGGCGCCTACGGGAGCGTGATGGCCTCGAACTACAACCGGCGCCTCCTGCCGCCCGAGGTGCTCGTCGATGGCGACCAGTGGCAGGTGATCCGGCGCCGGCAGACCCTGGACGATCTGCTGGCCCTCGAGTCCTGACGAACGCAGCCCGACATGCACGCCGGCCTCCTCGTGGCATTCGAAGGGCTCGATCAGAGCGGCAAGCAGACGCAGGCGGAACTGCTCCGCGACCGTCTCGAGGCCCTCGGACGCGAGGTGGCCCTCCTCCAGTTTCCCGACTACACGACGCCGCTCGGCACGGAGATCGGCCTCGCGCTGCGGGGCGAGCGCAACTACGCGGCTGATCTGCTGCAGCTGCTGTATGTGGCGAACCGGTACGAGTGGCGCGGAGAGATCGAGCGGCTTCGGGCGTCCGGCGCGGTCGTTGTCTGCGACCGGTACATCGCCTCCAGCGTGGCCTACGGCGAGGCGCAGGGGCTCGATCCGTCGTGGCTGACCGACATCCAGCGGCATCTGCCCGCGCCGGATCTCACCCTGCTGCTCGACATGGCGCCGGAGGTGTCGGCCGGGCGCAAGGCTACCGGGCGTGACCGGTTCGAGCAGGATCTCGCGCTGCTGGCACGGGTGCGCACGAGCTACCAGCGACAGGTGGGGCCGGGCTGGGTGAGGTTGGACGCGAATCGGGACCGGGATGCCGTGGCGGCCGACGTGTGGCAGGCTCTCGCCAGCCGCTTCTGAACGGCCTCTGCTGGCGCGCCGTGCGCCACCAGGCCGGACCGCTCAGCGCTTGCGCAGGTCCCGGATGAACGATGCGGCGCGCACGGCCACGCGGTTCTTGCCGTATTTCTTGGCGTCCAGCAGGGCCTGGTCGGCCCGCTTCAGCAGGCTTTCCTTGGTGTCGCCGGCCGAGGCCTCGGCGATGCCGCAGCTGAGCGTGAGCTTCACGTCCCCGTCCGGAAGACACTCGGACTTGGTCAGCTCGCCCAGCACCGTGCGCATGCGGCTTTCCGCCATGCGGAGGTTCATGCCGGCGGCGAGCACCACGAACTCATCGCCGCCGAGGCGGGCGACCAGGTCGTCGGACCGCACGGCCGCCGCCAGGGCGTCGGCCACGGCGATGAGCGCCTTGTCCCCGATGGGATGTCCGAAGGTGTCGTTGATGGACTTGAAGTCGTCGAGGTCGACCATCACGATGACGAACTGCTTGCCCGACGTCTGCAGCCACTTCTGACAGACCCGATCGAACGTCCGGCGGTTCGCGACGCCCGTGAGCGGATCGAGCGAGGCCTCGTGCTGGGTTTCGACCAGCTGCTGCTCGAGTTCATGCAGGCGGGTCTCGAAGCCGGCCACCGTCGTCTGCCACGTCTGCTGCCGCTCCACCGCCATCTGCTTGAGCGCGGTGACCTCGGTGGCCAGGGCTTCCTTCAGCTTCCGGATGTCGCCGATGCGCGACATCGCGTCGAAACGCTGCGCGGTCTCACCAATATTGTTCGAGAACGTCCTGTTGTAACCGCCAATGGTCGCCACGGCGTCTCGCACCATGACGAACAGGCCGTTGAGCTCCAGCGTCTTCGCCCGGCGGCGCTTCTCGGCGCGGGAGAGGGCATCCGCGCACGCCGCGAAGCAGGACTGGGTGATCGACTCGAGGGTCTGTACGTCGCGCACGTCGGCAAACGCGGCCCGGCAGCGCTCGACTTCCTGCACGAAGGCCCGTCCCTCCTCCCCATCCTCATCCGCCGCCAGGGCACGGGCGATGATCTCGAGGGCACGGTCGAGCACCTGCCTGAGGGCGGAGGGGAGTTCGGCGCCGGGAGAGTCCCTGAGGCCGAGTTCAGTGAGGATGTCGGACGGCATGCTTCCGACCCTTGTATCGGCTCCCCTGACCACCGCTTTAAGCGCCTGCCCTCAGGTGGGTGTGTTCGGCCCCCGACGCGGCACGAGGTTGTCCTGCGTGGTTCTTCCCAGCGTTGCGCGCGCGAGGGTCAGGAGGCGCACCTCCCTGGCTCCCGTCGCCAGGAGAACGGCCGCGCACGCCCGCAGCGTGGCCCCCGTCGTGATGACGTCGTCGACCACCACAACCGTGCGCCCTTCGAGCCAGCGCCGCCGCGTGCGTCGGCCGAGCCAGGGGGCCACACCGAAGGCGCCCTCGACGTTACGGGCCCGTGCCCTGCGCCCCAGGGGCGCCTGCGGCGCGGTGGGCCGCCGGCGCCACAGGGCCTGAAGGACGGGAGGGCCCAGGTGCCTGGCCAGCTCCGCGGCCTGGTTGAAGCCCCGATGCAGCCGCCGCCAGGCGTGCAGGGGCACCGGGACCACGACGTCCGCGTCCCGCAGCACCAGCTCGCCGGCGCGGCGCATGATGCTCGCCAGGGGCGGGGCGAGTCCCCGACGACGTTCGTACTTGAAGGCCTGGAGCAGCCGCTTGAGGGGACCTTCGTAGGGACCGCCGGTTCGGGCGAGCGAGATGCCGAGGGTGCCCTGGCACAGCGGGCACTGGTGGGAGATCGGGTCGGGCCGCCACGACGGCAGGGACCATCCGCAGGAGTTGCACAGGGGGGGAGACGGGGGACGACAGGCCGCCAGGCAGTCGAGGCACACCGGCCCGAGGCCCGCTCTCGCGAGGAGGCGCCCACAGGCGGCGCACTCCGGTTCGAGCAGCGCAATGAGGACGGCATCCCGCAGCCGTGGCAGCAGGGGGCCGTCGGGCAGGTCGTCAGGGTTCGTCGCTGAAGGCGTGTCGCTCCGCGTTGCCCCAGAGCCGCTCCAGCCCGTAGTACGCACGGCACTCCTTGCTGAAGATGTGCACGACGAAGTCGAAGTAGTCGAGCAGCACCCACTCCGCGCCGTCGGTACCCTCCGCGCCGGCGGGACGCTCGTCGAAGTCCTCGCGGAGCCGTTCGCGAACAGAGTCGGCGATGGCCGACACCTGGCGCGCGTTCGCGCCCGTGCACAGGATGAAGTAGTCCGTGAACCCACCGGCCTGGCGCAGGTCCAGCACGACCACGTCCGTGGCCTTCTTGTCGAGCGCGGCCTTCACCACGCCGCTGACCACCTTCGGGAGTCTGGGCTTGCGTGCCTTGCGCTCCTCACCAGGGGCGGTCTGCAGATCTCCCGCGGCCGCCTCAGCGGCCTCCCTGCCTGCTTTCGTCTTCGCCATGCAAGTCGTCTACCCGTTCATAGAGCTGGTGAGTGCGGATGTGTCGCTGCACGGGCAACGGCACGAGATCGTCGATGGGCTGACCGAGCGCAAGTCGCGTCCGGATGTTCGTGGAGGACACGTCGCGTGTGCGCGCCGGCACCAGGTACACGCCTGTCTCTTCATCGGGGCGAGGCGGCTGGTGGGTAGGCCGTACCCGATGTCGGACCGCGGAATCCGCGGGCAGGGCCTCGTCGAGCGAGAGTCCCGGCCGCGCCACGACCGCGAAGTTCGCCCGCTCCAGAACCGCCGGGTACGCGTGCCACTTGGCAATTTCGGCGAACGCATCGCTGCCGATGATGAAAAACAACTGCGACGGCGTCCAGCCGCGTTCCGCGAGCCGTCCCAGGGTGTCGTAGGTGTAGGACGGGCCAGGGCGCCGCATCTCGATGTCGGACACCTCCACGCCGTCGAGTTCAGCGATGGCAAGCGCAACGAGCGCGAAACGGTGCCACGGGGAAACCACCCGCTCGCCCGCGCGGTGGGGCGGGTCGTGGGAGGGTACCAGCAGCACGTCGTGAAGGGCGAGCGCCTGCCTGGCGGCCTGCGCGGCGTCGAGGTGCCCGAAGTGAACCGGGTTGAACGTGCCCCCGAGCACACCCAGCGTTCTGCGGCCCGTCATGTCCCGAACGGGAACTCCAGGTTTCTCGATGGGCGGCGCTTGGGTGGCGCCTCCCGTCTGGGCACGATCTCCTCGGGTGCCTCCGGCTCGTCCGACTCGTGCTCCGGGACGTCCTGAGCACTCCCGGACTCTGCGGCTGCACGCACCGTCGCCGCGTGACTGGCAATGCGCTGCCAGACGGCCTCGAGCAACTCCGGTACGCCGGCACCGGTGACGCCCGAGATGCGGAAGAAGGGCAGCCCGAGCGCGGCGACGTGCTGCGCCAGCCGCTCCACGGCCTCGGGGTCATCCAGCGCATCCAGCTTGTTGGCCGCGACCAGTTGCGGCTTGGCCGCGACGGCCGGATCGAACAGGCGCAGTTCTTCGAGCAGGGTGTCGAAGTCTTCGACGGGGTCGCGTCCGGACGCGCCCGACACGTCCACCAGGTGGACGAGGACCTTGGTCCGTTCGATGTGCTTGAGAAAGCGGTCGCCCAGCCCGTGCCCCGCGTGTGCGCCCTTGATGAGGCCAGGCACGTCGGCAACCACGAAGCTCCGGTCGCCGCTCAGGCCGACCACGCCCAGATTGGGCACGAGGGTCGTGAACGGGTAGTCGGCAATCTTGGGGCGGGCGGCCGACACGTGCGCGATGAGCGTGGACTTGCCAGCGTTGGGGAACCCGAGCAGACCCACGTCGGCCAGCAGCTTCAGGTGCAGCCGGAGGAACCGCTCCTCGCCCGGCTCGCCGGGCTCCACCCGGCGCGGTGCCCGGTTGGTCGAGGAGACGAACCGGCAGTTGCCCCGCCCGCCCCGGCCACCCTTGGCCACGAGTACGCGCTGGCCGACCTCGGTGAGATCCGCCAGCCGTTCGACGTGGGTACCCTCGAGGCCATCCTTCACGTATACCAGCGTACCGACGGGGACGGGCACCTCGATGTCGGCGCCGGAATGCCCCGTACGGTTGGACCCCTGGCCGTGCTGGCCGCGGGCACCCTCGAACTCGGGGTGAAAGCGGAAATCGACGAGGGTGTTGCGGTGGTCGGTCGCGACCAGGTATACGGAGCCGCCGTTGCCGCCGTCACCACCGTCGGGACCGCCGCGGGGCACGTACTTCTCGCGGCGGAAGCTCAGGCACCCGCGTCCACCGTCGCCAGCGACGACGTGGATGTCCACTTCGTCGACGAACATCGGGATCAGTATACGACCTGGGACAGGTGGAGCTGGATGAAGGGGATGCGCGCAGGGGCACGCCGGCCGCAACCGGCACCGGACGGGCCGGGCCTGCGGCGCGAGCCCCCGTGGAAGGTCCGGCGCCTACTCGACAGGAATGACGCTGATCCGCCGACCACGGCCACCGTGGTCCTCGAACCGCACACGGCCGGCGGCCGTGGCATACAGCGTGTCGTCCTTCCCGAGACCGACATTGAGGCCCGGTGCAAACCGCCGCCCCCGCTGACGCACGAGGATGGAGCCGCCCGTGACGAGGTTGCCGTCGTGGCGCTTCACGCCGAGCCGCTGGGAATTGCTGTCGCGGCCGTTGCGGGAACTGCCCTGTCCTTTTTTATGAGCCATCTGGTCACCAGCGCCGTGAGCGCCACGTGGCGCGGTCCGTGGACCGCCGCCCCGTACTAGGCGTGAATATCCGTAATCCGCACGCGCGTGAAGAAGCTTCGGTGGCCGCGCGTCTTGCGGAAGCCCTTCCGCCGCTTCTTCTTGAACACGCGAAGCTTGGGGCCTCTGGCCTCGCCGTCCACCACGCCGACCACACGGGCGTCCGCGATGTAGGGCGCGCCCGCAACCACCTCGCCGGCGTCCCGTTCCACGAGCAGAACCTGATCGAACACCAGTTCCGAGCCCGGTTCTCCGGGCTTGCCGTCTACTTCAACGATGCTGCCGGGCGTTACCTTGAGCTGCCGGCCCTTGGCCTGAATGATGGCGTACACGGGTTGTTCCCTCGTCAACTGGCGCCGCACCGGCGATAGGCCGGCCAGGCAAACACCGAGCTTAGCAGATCAATTCCGCCCGCGGCAAGGGCGGCGTCGGTCCCCTGCGGACCCCTACTGCAGCAGGATACGCGTGCCCCGGATCTTCTGGCTGCTGAGGGTGCTCAGGAAGCTGGGGAGCAGTCGATCCATGAGCTCGAAGTAGGACGACAGCGCAGGCGTGACCTGATTGGCGTTGTAGAGCACTTCTTCGCGGAACGTCTCGGAGTGGATGGTGGCTCCGGTGCGGCCGTCGATGAAGACGAAGCGTGGCCGGAGGACGAACCCTTTCCGCTCCACGTAGGTGCGGACGGGCACGACCCGACGACGGCCGAACGAGTCGTAGACTTCCTGCTCCCGCTGCACGAAGCCGGAGCGGGCATGCGGCGTGAAGAGGACCGTGCCCGTCACGATCAGGGGGTTCTGGTACTCCTCGCCGATGCGCTTCCAGTAGTCCACGTTTGCGAACAGGTGCTCGTAGGGCTGAAGATCGTCCTCGCCCTCGATGATCGCCTCACCGTCGTCGTTCCTGGCCGGCGGCGCCTCGAGGCCCTCTTCAGCCACCGCGATGAGCGGCAGCACGTCGGAGTCGATGACGTTCAGTTCCGACTTCGTCCGGAGCTGACTGCGCAACAGGCGGGTCGTCTCGACGTTGCCATCGAGGTCCCCGGTGCCGCCGGAAATGAAGCCGGCCACCAGAACGCGATCGAAGGCCGAGACG
The DNA here is from genome assembly GCA_050185275.1 of Vicinamibacterales bacterium. Lineage (GTDB taxonomy): Bacteria > Acidobacteriota > Vicinamibacteria > Vicinamibacterales > UBA2999 > JABFRY01. The sequence goes on from JBFWZN010000010.1 coordinate 62,186, forward strand.
TCCAGCTTCGGCCGGATCGGCGTTTCGATGGGGATCTCGTAGTACGTGGTACACGCGGCCAGCAGGACCGCAACGAGGCTAGCGATCGTCGGTGCGAGTCGTGCGGTCATTGATTTCCCTGAACAGTTCGTAGTTCTGCCGGATCATCAGATTGTTGGGGTCGAGCTCGAGCGCACGTTCGTACGCGGCGCGCGCCTTCTCGAGATCGCCCTCGTGCTCGTAACCGATGGCCAGGTTGTTCTGCGCGGCTGGATAAGTCGGATCGATCTCGACCGCGCGCTCCCACCGGTAGATGGCCTCTCGCCAGAGGCCACGTTGGGCCACGTTGATACCGAACTCAACCTGCTTGCGGGCGTCCGAACGAGCATCGGCATGGAGGGGTGCCGTGAGCGGAAGGACCGCGAGCAGCGCGGCCAGGAAGAGCGTACGCATCCGGGAAACCCCCTCTGTGCTACCCGTAACTATAGTGACACCCTCGCGGGATCCGCAAGCGTGGCCGTACAGGCTGGTTGCGGTCGAGCAAGGCACGTACCAGCCCGTCCATGTCTGGATGCCTGATCCGGTCGGACTGCGGGAGGCACATTGCCGTCGAGGCGGGGACACATGTCGCCCTTTCGACCTGCAGGCACCGCGGTCGCCGCCGATACGAGAGGAGAACGGGGGACGGGTGTGCCTGCTGGCCCATGCCCGGCCGCCTGCCGCACATGGCAGGTGGCCGCGTGCTGGAGGTGTCCGCATGTCGCTCGAGCGCGCTGTCGCCGTGTCCCTCGTTCCCGGCCTGTCACGTCTGCACCGGATGTCCCGCCTGCGGGCCGGCGAACCGGCCCTGACCAGACTCGCCAACCACGTGCTGCCGGAGGCTCGCGCGATCCTCGCCGCAGCGGCCGCCGCGGGTATCACCGCCCTGGCGTGGGACGATCCCGCCTTTCCGCCGCTGTTGCGGGCGATCCCGGATTGCCCGCCGGTGCTCTGGTGCCGGGGCGATCGCGATGCGCTGCTGGCGCCCGCAGTGGCGGTCGTCGGTTCCCGCGCTGCGTCCCAGACCGCGCTCCAGGTGTCGGCGCGTCTGGGCGAACGCCTCGCGGCATTCGGCGTCGTGGTCGTCAGCGGCCTCGCCAGAGGCATCGACTCCGCGGCCCACCGCGGCGCGCTCCGCGCAGGGCGCACGATCGGGGTGCTGGGGTCCGGCCCCGACCGCATCTATCCATCGGAGCATGCGAGCCTTGCACACGAGATGCTGGCACGCGGCATGGTGGTCTCGGAGTACCCGCCAGGCACGCCGCCGCGACCGTTTCGCTTTCCCGAACGAAATCGCCTCATCAGCGGCCTGTCCCTTGCCGTGGTGGTGGTCGAGGCCTCGGAACACTCGGGGTCGCTCATCACCGTGGCCCGTGCGAGCGAGCAGGGGCGCGAGGTGATGGCCGTGCCCGGCAGCGTCCTGGGCGGACGCAATCGCGGAGCCCACGGCCTGATTCGGGACGGCGCAAAGATTGTTGAGACTGCGGACGATATCGTTGAGGAACTCCGGCTGCGTCCGCCTGGCGTCGTCGGGGTGGAGGCATCTGCAAGCCACTGCAGGAATGAGGCTTGTGTGGACCCGCTCCTCACGACGATGCTCCCGGGAGAGCCCGTCTCACTCGATACGCTTGTCGATCGTACGGGCGTTGCTGGCGCCAGGCTTCTCGTGCGACTGCTCGATCTGGAACTGCGCGGACTCGTCCAACGCCTTCCGGGTGGCGGTTTCGTGCGTTCCTGTTGAACGTGCTAGTGTGGATTCCCTGAATGGCAAAACCGCTGGTCATCGTCGAATCGCCGGCAAAGGCCAAGACATTGGGCCGCTTTCTCGGTGCGGACTATCGCGTCGAGGCGAGCTATGGACACATCCGCGACCTGCCCGAGTCGGCCGCCGACGTACCCAAGGAGATCAAGGACAAGGAGTGGGGACGCCTCGGCGTGGATGTCGACAGCGACTTCACGCCCTATTACGTCGTGCCCGCCGACAAGAAGAAGCAGGTGGCCCACCTGAAGTCGGCCGTGAAGGAGGCGTCTGAACTCCTCCTGGCGACGGACCCCGACCGGGAGGGGGAATCCATCAGCTGGCACCTGACGCAGGTGCTCAAGCCGCGCGTCCCCGTGCGGCGGGTGGTCTTCCACGAGATCACGGAGGATGCCGTTCGCGCCGCGCTGGCCGATCCCGGCGACGTCGATGAGAACCTGGTGCGGGCGCAGGAGAGTCGTCGCATCCTCGATCGCCTCTACGGCTACACCCTCTCACCGGTCCTGTGGAAGAAGGTCCAGACGGGACTCAGCGCCGGTCGGGTGCAAAGCGTGGCCGTCAGACTCGTCGTCGAGCGCGAGGAGCAGCGGCGGGCATTTCGCACCGGCGTGTTCTGGGACCTCGACGCGAGACTTCGCGGCGAGGGCCGCGAGTTCGTGGCCACACTGGCCCGGGTGAACGGTGAGCGCGTGGCGACGGGCAAGGATTTCGATCCGGATACCGGCCGCTTGCGCGCTGCCGGCGCCCGCCTGCTCGACGAGGCGGCCGCCGTGGCGCTCGTCTCCGGCATTCGCGCCAACCTGCCGTGGCGCGTGACCGCCGTCGAGCAGAAGCCCGGCACCGAGCGTCCGGCCCCCCCGTTCACGACGTCGACGTTGACCCAGGAAGCCAGCCGGAAGCTCGGGTTCTCGACCGAGCGCACGATGCAGGTCGCGCAGCGCCTCTTTCAGGGCGTGGACGTGGGCAATGGCCAGATGGAGGGCCTGATCACGTACCACCGGACCGACTCCACCACGCTGTCCGACAAGGCACTCGGCGAGTCCGCTCGCGTCATCCGGGAGCTGTTCGGCGACGAGTACTACAGCGGTCCGAGGCGGTACCAGACCAAGGTCAAGAACGCCCAGGAAGCCCACGAAGCCATCCGGCCCACCGACTTTCGCCTGGCGCCCGCCCAGATGGAGGGCGCGCTCGATCGCGACGAACTCAAGGTGTACGAACTGATCTGGAAGCGGACGATGGCCTCGCAGATGGTGGATGCCCGCATCCTGCGCACCACGATGGAGATCACCGCCACGGTGCCTGGCGGGGATGTCGCCACGCTCACCGCCAGCGGCCGCGCCATCGAGTTCGCCGGCTTCAGGCGCGCGTACGTCGAGGGGAGCGACGATCCCGCCGCCGAACTCGAGGAGCAGGAGGCCATCCTGCCGAAAGCGGGCGTCGGCGACCTCGTGCACGACGACGGCAGCACGGCGATCGCGTTGCTCGACGCCGACGCCAAGCGTCACGAAACGATGCCCCCCGCCCGATTCACCGAGGCCTCCCTCATCAAGGAGCTGGAACGACTCGGCATCGGCCGGCCGTCGACCTACGCACCGACGATCGCCACCATCGTCCGGCGGGGCTACGTCTTCCGCCAGGGCAAAGCGCTGGTCCCCAGCTTCACGGCGTTCGCGGTCACGAAACTCCTGCGCGAGCACTTCGGCGATTTCGTGGACGTCGGCTTCACCGCGGAAATGGAAGACGATCTGGACGAGATCTCCCGGGGTGAGCGTGCCGGTCTCGATTTCATCCGGGAGTTCTACCGAGGGCACGGCGAGCAACGCGGGTTGCTGACGGCGGTGGAAGAGGATTGGGACCGCATCGACTATCCCGTGCTGGACCTGGGAGCCGACGACGTCACGGGCGAGCCGGTCCGGGTACGCATTGGCCGGTTCGGCCCCTTCGTGCAGGTCGGGGAGGGCGGGCCCGGGCGGACGGCCTCCCTGCCCGAGGAACTGGCTCCCGCCGATCTCACGGTGGAGCGCGCGCTCGAACTCGTTCGGGCCAAGGCGGAGGGTCCACGTGACCTCGGTGTGGATCCTGTGTCGGGAGACCACGTCTTCCTGCTGAACGGCCGGTATGGCGCCTACGTCCAGCTCGGCGAGACCCCTGAGGACCGGAAGGCGCCCAAGCCGCGGCGTTCGTCCCTGCAGGCGGGCATGACCGAGGCGACCATCACGCTGGAGGAGGCGCTGCGCCTGTTGTCGCTGCCGCGTGTGGTGGGCACGCATCCCGATGACGGTGGCGACATCACGACCAATTTCGGGCGCTTCGGCCCCTACGTGAAGCACGGCTCGGAATTCCGCTCGCTCGAGAGCGATGCGCACGTCTTCGACATCTCACTGGACGCGGCGGTGGCACTGCTGCGGGCGCCGAAGCAGTCGAAGCGACGGCAGGCCGCCCAGAAGACGGTGCTGCGCGAACTGGCCGAGGGGGCGATCGCGCTGAAGGTGCTGTCCGGACGCTACGGCCCCTACGTCACCGACGGCACGACGAACGCGTCGCTTCCGAAAGGGGCCGACCCGGCGGTCTTGACCTTTGCAGAGGCGACCGCCCTGCTCGATGCCCGCCGCGAGGCGGGTCCCTCGAAGCGCCGGCCGGCCGCGCGACGGCGGACGGCGGGAGCCGCCGCGGCGCCCCGCAAGGGGCGGACGCGGCGCGTTCAAGCCTAGAGCATCCACATGGTGCACGTCATCGGCGGCGGGCTGGCCGGTTCCGAGGCGGCCTGGCAGGCCGCCTCGTGCGGCGTGCCCGTCACGCTGCACGAAATGCGCCCGGCGCGGGGTACCGCCGTCCACAAGTCGGATGGCCTCGCCGAACTGGTCTGTTCCAACTCGTTTCGCGGCGACAAGCTGGACAACGCGGTCGGGCTCCTCAAGGAGGAGATGCGGCGCCTGGGCTCACTCGTCATGCGGGCGGCCGACCAGCACCGGGTGCCCGCCGGCGCCGCCCTCGCCGTGGACCGTGTGGCGTTCTCGCGGGCCGTTACGGAGGCCGTCACCACCCATCCGCTCATCACCGTCGATCGTGGAGAAGTCACGCGACTGCCATCCGACCCGTCGGCGTTCCCGCTCATCATTGCCACGGGACCACTGACGTCGGACGCCCTGTCGCGTGAGGTGGCCGCGCTGGTGGGCGGCGAGCACCTCTACTTCTACGACGCCATCAGCCCCATCGTCCTGGCGGAGACAATCGATCGCCAGAAAGTCTTTCGCGCCTCGCGCTGGGACCGCAGCCTGCGCGGGAGCCAGGGCCCGGCAGATGGGGACCGCAGGGCGGGCGATGGCGCGGCCGCCGCGGCGGCGCCCACCGAGGTGGCGTGCGGTATCGACGACGGGCAGGGAGACTACCTGAACTGTCCCCTGTCCCACGACGAGTACCAGCGCTTCTACGACGCGCTCGTCGCGGCCGAATCGGCGACCATTCACGACTTCGATCGCGAGACGTTCTTCGAGGGCTGCCTGCCCGTCGAAGTGATGGCGCATCGCGGCAGGGACACGCTGCGTTTCGGGCCGATGAAGCCGGTGGGACTGGTGGACCCCCGCACGGGCCGTGCGCCGTACGCGGCCGTCCAGCTGCGCCAGGACAACCTGGCGGGAGACCATTTCAGCCTGGTCGGATTCCAGACGCAGCTGAAGTGGGGCGAGCAGGAGCGGGTGCTGCGCATGATTCCGGGCCTGGAGCATGCCGAGTTCGTCCGCTTCGGCATGGTCCACCGCAACACCTACATCAACGGCCCGCGCGTGCTTCGCGAGACGTGGCAGACGCGTCTGCGGGACGACCTGTTCTTCGCCGGCCAGATTTCGGGCGTGGAGGGCTATGTGGAGTCGGCCGCCTCCGGCCTGCTGGCCGGCCGGAACGCCGCCGCCCTCGTACGTGGCGAACGACCGAGCGCTCCCCCCAGGACCACGGCGATCGGAGCCCTGGCCTACTACGTGTCGCACGCCGATCCGTCCCACTACCAGCCAACCAACATCACGTTCGGCATCATGGCGCCGCCCGACGAGGTGCAGGGGCGCCGGCGGCCGTCGCGGGTCGAGCGGAAGCAGGCACTGGCCGAACGGGCGCTGCGCGATCTGGCCGCCTGGCTCGAGGCATGATGCGGGAACGGGTCAAGGAGTTCCTCGACTACCTGCGGCTGAATCGGAACGCCTCGCCTCACACCGTCGAGGCGTACGAGAGCGATCTGAGCCAGTTCGCCGGCTTCCTCGCGGCCCGGATGGACACATCAGCCCGCCTGCTCACACCAGAGGACGTGGACCGTGCCGCCATCCGGGGGTTCCTCGCCGAGTTGCATCGGCAGGGGCAGGCGCGTGCCTCGGTGGCGCGGAAGCTGTCCGCGCTGCGGGCCTTCATGCGCTTCCTGCGCACCGAAGGCCTGATCGCGCGCGATCCTGCCGCACTCACGGTGGCGCCCAAGACGGAGCACCGGCTGCCGGTCCATCTCTCCATCGACGAGATGGCGCGGCTGCTCGAGACCCCGGACCTTGCCACGCCTCTCGGGCGGCGTGACCGCGCGATCCTCGAGCTCTTCTACGCCTCGGGACTTCGGCTGAGCGAACTCGTGGCCCTCGATCTCGACGACGTGAACCTGCACGGGCGCATGGTCCGGGTGATGGGGAAGGGGCGCAAGGAGCGGCTCGTGCCGTTCAACCATTCCGCGGAGTCGGCGCTGCGGGTGTGGCTGCGCGACCGGGCGGTGATTCGTCACCAGCCGTCGGGCAGGGGCGGCGCGCGCGGCGAGGAGCCCCTCTTCGTCAACTCACGCGGCCCGAGACTCTCGGGACGCAGCGTGCAGCGGCTCGTGGCCCGTTACGTCACGCAGGCCAGCACGCGCTTCGGGGTGAGTCCGCACGCCCTGCGGCACTCCTTTGCCACGCACTTGCTGGAACGTGGCGCCGATCTCAGGGCGATCCAGGAACTGCTCGGCCACGTGCAGCTCTCCACGACGCAACGCTACACGCACGTCAACGCGGCACAGTTGCTCGACGTCTACAGGCGCGCGCATCCGCGTGCACGCCAGCCCTAGCGAACCTCGTCCGGCTCAGGCGGTCGCGGCGCCCTGCGGCATGAGCATGCGCCGCCCGCGCGGCAGCTCGATCCGCAGCGTCTTGATCTTGTAGTTCATCACCCGTGGACTGATCGACAGGAGTTCGGCCGCGTCCTTCTGCACCCAGTTGGACATCTTCAGGGCTTCGGTCAGCGCGATGCGTTCCACGTCCTCGAGCGCGATGCCGGTCGGCGGAATCTTCACGACCGAGGCGCCTTCCCGTCCCGACGAGACGCCGGCGGAATCGCCGAGCCGCAGGTCCTCTACCGAGATCTGGGTGCCCTCAGCGAGCAGCATCGCCCGCTCGATCGTGTTCTCGAGCTCGCGGATGTTGCCCGGCCAGTTGTAGCGCATCAGCAGCTTCAGCGACTCGGGAGCCAGGCCGTCGATCCGCTTCTTGATCTCCCCGGAGAACCGTCGGATGAAGAACTCGGCGAGCGGGGCGATGTCGTCCTTCCGGTCGCGCAGGGGCGGCGTGTCGATGGTGACCACGTTGAGGCGGTAAAACAGGTCCTCCCGGAAGGTGCCCGCCTCGACCATCGTCGGGAGATCTCGGTTGGTGGCGGCGATGAGGCGCACGTCCACCTTGAGCGTGCGCGTCCCGCCGAGGCGCTCGAACTCGTGCTCCTGGAGCACGCGCAGGATCTTGGCCTGGGTGTTCGGGCTCATGTCCCCGATCTCGTCGAGGAACAGCGTGCCGCCGTCGGCCTGCTCGAAGCGGCCGATGCGCTGCTTGTCCGCGCCGGTGAAGGCGCCCTTCTCGTGGCCGAAGAGCTCGGATTCGAGCAGGTTCTCCTGGAGGGCCGCGCAGTTGACCTTGATGAAGTTGCGGGCGGCGCGCAGCGAGTTGTGGTGGATCGCTCCGGCGATGAGCTCCTTGCCCGTACCGGTCTCGCCGCGCACCAGGACGGTCGTATTGCTCTTCGCCACCTTGCGGACGACGTCGAGCACCTGTCCCAGCGCCCCGCTCGATCCAATGATGCGGTCGAACTCGTAGATGTCGGCCTGGGTGTGCTGGAGGTAGTCGATCTGGTTCTGCATGCGGCGCATCTCGAGCGCCTTGGCGACCTTGACCTCCATCTCCTCGATTTCGAAGGGCTTCTGGACGTAGTCGAACGCGCCGTACTTCATCGCCTCGACCGCGGTCGAGACCGTTCCGAAGGCGGTCATCAGGATCACGGCGGTCGTCGGGTGCAGGGCCTTGGCCGTCTTCAGGACCTCGAGCCCGGTACTGCCACCCATGCGGAGGTCGGAAACGATCACGTCGAAGACGCCGTCGTGCAGCCGCTCGATGGCCGCGTTGCCGTTGGGGGCTTCCTCGACCTCGTGCCCGGCGTCGGCAAGGGCGCGCGCCAGCCCACGCCTGAGCGAATCATGATCGTCTGCGATGAGAATCCGACCCATGCCTGTCCTCTAGTTCCCTTCTGTTCCGTTCACAGCCCCGTGTCGGCCACCACCGGCAGGCTGACCCGGATCGTCGTGCCACGTCCAGGGGTGGACTCCAGGTCGATGCGTCCATCGTGCGCGTCCACGATCTTGCGCACGATCGAGAGGCCGAGCCCCGAGCCCTGCGGCTTGGTCGTGAAGAACGGGCTGAACGCCTTCTCTGCCACCTCCGGCTCGATACCGGGGCCGTCGTCATCGAACGACACGATGATGGCATCCCGTCCGTCCCCACCATCATCGAGCCGCGTGGTCATGGCTTTAATCGACACCGTGCCCCGGCCCTCCATGGCCTCGTAAGCATTGGTGAGCAGGTTCGTGAACAACTGGGCGAGTTGATGCTGGTCCGCCTGAATCTGGGGCAGGGCCGCAGGCACGTCGATCGCGACCGCAATGTCGCCGGGGTCCACCTTGGTGCCGGCCAGGTGGACGGCGGCCTGCAGGGCGCCGTCGATGGGAATCGGCTCCACGTGCAGGCGAATCGGACGCACGAAGTCCAGCACTTCCTGGACGATGCCCGCCGCCATCTTGGCCTCGTTGATGATGTCGGCAAGCATGCCCTGGACCTCCGGGGCATCGGGAACCTTGCGCCGCAGCAGGCCAGCCAGCACCTCGATGCCCGCGAGCGGGTTCTTCACCTCGTGTGCGATGGCCGCCGCCATCTCCCCGAGGGCCGCGAGGCGGTCCCGCAGGCGCTCCCGTTCCTCGAGTTGCTCCACGCGGGTGAGGTCCTTGAAGAACATGGCGGCACCGACCACCTCGCCGTCGTCCTCCCGGATGAGGGCCACCGTGTAGCCGATCACCTTGCCCGATGGCCGCAGGCGCAGCTCCGCCCGATTGGGCAGCAGGTGGAGGTCGAATGCGGCGAGCAGCGTCCGGACGACGTCAGGGTGGGACGCGAGGACGCTGGCCACCGGGCGTCCGATGTCGTCGGGCCGGTGGGCCACACCGAATATGCGGTAGGCCTCGCTGTTCATCAGGCGAAGGGTGCCATCGCGTGCAATGGCGAGGACCCCGTTGCGCATGCCGGCGACGATGTGCCTGAAGAAGGCGTCGCCCACCGGCGCCTCTGGCGAAGGGGCCGCCGGGCGTGCACGTACCGCCGGCAGGTGGACGACGGTCGCCGGAGCGGTCCTTGGGCGTGCGTGTCGTGTTGCGCGTGTCATAGGCTGTTGTGCGGCTGTGGTCGGTGGTGACCTCACCGCACAGGGCAAGCCGCGTGCCCGCGCGATTTGGGGGGGCATCGACGATTTCAGGCGGAGTTGCCCCGTCGGGTGCCGAGAGCGACGGCCTCGCGATCACAGATCCGTCGATGCGGTATCAGATTCGTCGGTTGCGCCCGTCCGAGTTACGAATCCGGGGACTCGGCCGCCGCGTGTTCCTGCAGGGCCTCCCACTGGGCCATCAGATCTCCCACCTCCCACATGAGGGTCTGGTGTCGATTGATGATCTCCTGTGAATCGTGCCGGTCATGGTAGAAGCCAGGTTGCGCCATGTCCGCCTCCAGCGCCTTGACGGCAGTTTCCCGGTCCGCGATCCGCGCTTCCAGTTCCGCGATGCGCTTCAGCAGTCCCTCCCGGGCCCTTTGGGCCTTGCGCCGCGCGGCGTCGGCCTGTTTGCGTGCGTCGCGATCCTGGGCCGGCGTGGCGTGCTGGACCGCCGCGGCGGGCGGTCGTCGCTTCTCGGGCCGCGCGGGTGCCGCCGTGGCCGCCACGGTCGGACTCGAGCCCTGGGGATGCGCTTTCCGCCAGAGGAAGTCTGCGTATGTGCCGGGGTAGCTCACGGCGCGGCCGTCGCCGACCTCGATGATGCGGGTGGCCAGGCGCTCTACGAAGTAGCGGTCGTGCGAGACGATGATCAGCGTGCCGCCGTAGTCCTCGAGGGCGTCGAGCAGGACGTCCTTGGAGTCGAGGTCCAAATGGTTCGTGGGCTCGTCGAGCAGCAGCGTGTTCGAGGGTCGCAGCAGCATGCGCGCCACCGCGAGGCGGGTGCGCTCCCCGCCTGACAGGACGCCCGCCTTCTTGTACACGTCGTCGCCGGAGAACAGGAAGCCGCCCAGAATGGTGCGGATGGCCGGCACCATGTCGTGGGGCGAGCCGGCGACGAGCGTCTCGTAGACCGTCAGCGCCGGATTGAGCCGTGTCGCCTCGTCCTGCGCGAAGTACTCCATCACCACCTGGTGGCCGACCTCCCGCACACCCGAATCCGGGGCCTCCTCGCCAGAGAGCATCCGCATGAGCGTGGACTTGCCCGCCCCGTTCGGTCCGACGAGGGCAATGCGGTCTCCACGCTCGATGTGGAGGTCGAGATCGCGGAAGACGGCCAGGGAACCATAGGCCTTCGCGATCCCGTTCAGTTCGAGCACCGTCCGCCCGCTCTTGGCACAGGTGGGAAACGTGAAGTGAATGCGCTTGCGCTCGGCCGGCACCTCGATGGGCACGACCTTTTCGAGCAGCTTGATCCGGCTCTGGACCTGGGCCGCCTTCGTCGCCTGGTACCGGAACCGGTCCACGAACATCCGGATGCGGGCGACCTCCTCGTCCTGCTCCTTCTTGGCCTGACGGAGCCGCTCGAGCATCGCGTCCCGGGACTCGACATACTTCGAGTAGTTGCCGACGTAGTCGGTGAGTCGCCGGAGGTTCAGATCGGTGATGCGCGTCACCACCGCATCCAGGAAGTAGCGGTCGTGCGAGACGAGAATCACCGCATGGGGGTAGGCGGACAGGTAGCCCTCCAGCCAGTTGCGGGCCTCGAGATCCAGGTGGTTGGTGGGTTCGTCGAGCAGCAACAGGTTGGGGCGACCCAGCAGGAGCTTGGCGAGCGCCAGACGCATCTGCCAGCCACCGGAAAACGTCTCGGCGGGTCGCGTGAAGTCCTCCTGCCCGAAGCCCAGGCCCCGTAGCACCGTGGCGATCCGCAGGTCCATGCTGTATCCGTCGTCCAGGCGGAATCGATCCTGGAGCTGGCTGTACCGGGCCAGCAGGGCGTCGTGGGCGCCGTTGGACGGGGTCTCGCTCAGGCGCTGTTCGATGTCGTGCATCTCGGCCCGGGCATCGAGCAGGTGCTGGAAGGCGGCGCTGGCCTCCTCGAAGACGGTCCGGCCGGCGTGGGCGAGGCCATCCTGCGGCAGGTAGCCGATTGTCAGGCCCGCCGGGCGCACGATCCCCCCGGCGTCTGCTTCGTCGAGGCCGGCGAGCATCCTCAGCAGCGTGGTCTTGCCGGCCCCGTTCGGGCCGCAGAGACCCACCCGTTCCCGGTCCCCGATCTGCCAGGTGACACGGTCCAGGAGGACCCGGTCCCCGAACGACTTGGTCAGTTCCGTCAGTTGAATCACGTGGTATCGCCGATCCGGGCAATTGTACCGTGCCGGCTGCGCCGTCCCCGCACCGGCCGGGCGTATGATGCGGCCAGACCAGGCGGGGCGACCGGCCGTCTTAGGGACTGCCGGGCCGGTGACCGACACTTTTCTGATGCATCTGACCGACGAAGAGCTCGTGGCACGCTCCGTCGCCGGGGACAGAGACAGCTTCAACCAGCTGGTGCTGCGCTGGGAGCGGCCGATCTATGCCCTCGCCTACCGGACCCTCGGCCGGGAGGAGGACGCGCGCGACGTGTGCCAGGACGCGTTCCTCCGCGCGTACCGGGCCCTGCCGGGGTTCAAGGGGCAGGCGAAGTTCTCGTCCTGGCTATATCGCATTACGCTGAACCTCTGCCGGGACTGGATGCGCAGGCAGCGCCGTGCGCCGATGATCCAGGTGCCCGAGGGCATGGATCCGGTGGAGATGGTGACCGAGACCGGTCCGGTGGAGTCCATCGAGACGCTGGTGGCCCGTCGGGAGCTGAGCGCGGTGGTCGAGGCTGCGATGGCGGAACTCCCGGAGGAGCAGCGCACGGCCATCCTGCTCAAGGAGTACCACGGGATGACGTTCCAGGAGATCGCCGACCTGCTCGGATGCCCCCTGAGTACCGTCAAGACGCGCCTCTATCAGGGCCTGAGTGTCCTGCGTCGTCAGTTCGAGCAGCGGTCGCGGCCCGTGCCACGGCTCGTGAAGCGAGGATGACTGTCATGTTCGAGTGTGGAGATCCTGCCGGGCTCATTGCCTACGCATACGACGAGTGCGACGTCGATGTCCGCCGACAGATGGCGCGGCACATCGACACGTGTCCGGCCTGCGCCGCGGAAGTCTCGGCCTTGTCCTCGACGCGGGCCGCCTTGGGTGCCTGGGAGGTGCCCGAGCCGGAGGCTGGTGTGGGCCTGTCGGAGGCGCTGAGCCTGGCTCTGGCGGGCCCCGCCCCTGCGGCGGCCCCCCGGTGGTACCAGCAACCGCTGCCGGCGTGGGCGCAGGTCGCCGCGGCGCTGGTGATTTTCGCCTCCGGCCTCCTGCTGGGTCTGCAGCGTCCCGACGCGCGGCCCACCTCGCCGCTCGTCACCGTCGGAGCGCCCTCGGCGCCTGTTGCCGGGCAGGTGGAATTCGCGCCGGTCGAAGGTGCTGGCACCCCGGCGGCGGCTGACCAGTCCATGGCCGGAGCGGCGCTTGCGGCCGACATCTCGCCAGCGACCTCAGCGGACGGGGTCACGGCGGCCGATCTCGAACGTCTCGCCGGGCAGCTGCGCGCCGAGATGAACCGCCTGCGCGCGGCTGGCGCCGTGGGCGTCCCTGCGACCAGGCCTGTGACCAGCGCCACGGCCGGCGCCACCACCGACGACCTGCTGCGCCAGGTGCGGGCGCTCATCGAGGAGAGCGAGACGCGGCAGCGGCGCGAACTGGCGATGCGAACGACGGAAGTCGTGCGGGACTTCGAGTTGCAGCGCCGGGTCGATCTGACGCGAATCGAGCGGACGCTCGGGCAGATGGAGGGGACGACGGGAGCCGAGGTGGCCGAGCAGCGCGAACTGCTCAACTATCTGGTGCGCGTCTCCCAGCGGCAGCCGTAGGGCGCCAGGGATGCGGGAATCCAGCGCTGGAGGAGAGGGGATCGTGATCAAGGCCAGGCTCGTCATCATCGCCGTCGTCACCGGAATCGTCATCGGCACGAACGGCCTCGCCGCGGCCCAGGGGCCGCCGGCAGCCGAAGCGGAGCAGATCAAGGCGCGCCAGCGCATCTCGATGATGGAAGGGGTGTTGGAGCGCGCGGTGTCCAACGGCGCGGACAACCTCATTCGTCGCGTGCGCGCCGTGATGCCCGACATGCTCATGCTCACGGGCAACCCCGAGGTGCGCGGCTTCAGGCTCGACGGGTATGGCGTGTTCTTCGATGTGGAGGTGCCCGCGCTGCGGCGGACCGTCGCCTGGACCCTGCGCACCATGGTCGACGGCAACGGCGTGGCGGCCGGCACCGCCCTGGCCCAGCTCAAGGCACATGTGGCGACAGTGACCGACCCGCGCGCGAAGAACACGCTCGAGGACGCGCTGCGGCGGCTCGAGCTGCAGGTGGGTCCCGCGCAGCCGGTGGGCGACGACGTCGGCGGCGCCGCGGCCGTCACGGCCCAGGCCGGCCCGCCGGCGGCGGCCCTCGACCGGGCCCTCGTCGAGCGTCCGGACGAGGCGTATACCAGCGAGGTGAAGCAGGCGCTCGTGGAGGCCATGCTGGAGAACAGCGGGCCCCTGTCGCTCGGTGACGACGAATGGCTGACTGTCGCCGCGCGAGACAACGAGCGGCCCTCCTCGACGTTCGGCCCCGACGTATCCGATCTCATCACCATCGTCCTGCGCCTGAAGGGCAGCGATCTGGCAGCGTTCCGTGGCGGGCGGCTGTCGTTCGAGGAAGCCGCGGCACGCGTCGAGATCCGGGAGTTCTGAGTACAATTACCGCCATGCGGAAACGGCTTTTTGTCCTGCTTACGCTGGTCGTCGCGGTGTCGGGTTGCTCGGAGCCCGTCCGTGTCGAGGAGGCGCTCCGCCTGACGGAAGTACAGACCGGGTGGTACGACGCGGGGATCGTCGACCAGAAGAACAAGCTCGTGCCCAGCATCTCGCTGCGGCTCGAGAACATCTCGCAAGAGCCCATTGCTAGCGTGCAGCTGAACGCCATCTTCCGCCGCGAAGGCGAGGCGGAGGCGTGGGGCGAACACTACGTGCGGGCTATCGGCACGGATGGACTCCCGGGCGGGCAGACGGGGGGAAGCATCGTGCTGCGATCGAACCTGGGATACACAGGCACGCAGTCGCGGCTGCAGATGCTCCAGAACGCACAGTTCATCGACACCAAGGTCGAGATCTTCGGGAAGCAGGGCTCGCGCACCTGGCAGAAGCTCGGTGAGTTCGTCATCGACCGGCAGCTGCTGACCCAGTAGAGCGCCGGGTGACGCAGGCCGATCCGTCAGGCAGTCTCGACCGTCGTCTCGGGTCCCTCGACGCAGCCGCCATCATCGTCTCCAACGTCATCGGTGGCGGCATCCTGTTCACGCCTCCACAGGTGGCAGCCTCCGTACCCAACGCCTGGCTGTTTCTCGCTACCTGGCTCGCCGGAGGCGCCCTGGCGTTTGCCGGAGCCATGGCCTATGCCGAACTCTCCGCCCTCCGTCCACGGGCGGGGGGCGAGTACGTCTACCTTCGCGAGGCGTTCGGGCCTCTCGCGGCGTTCCTTACCGGGTGGACGTCTTTCATCGCTGGCTTCTCCGGCGCCATCGCCGCCAGCGCCGTCGTGCTGACGCTGTACGTGGGCCGCTTCGTCCCGGGTGTCGCCGACCCCACGCCGCTGGTCTCGCTGCCGGTGCTGCCAGGGCTGCTCGTCCTCACCCTGTCGCGCCAGTCACTCGTCGCGGTGGCGGCCATCTTCGGCATGGCGGCGATTCACCTGCGAGGCGTGTCGCAGGGGCGTCTGGTGGGGAATCTCCTCGCGAGCCTCAAGGTCCTGGCCCTGGTCGGCTTCATTGCCGCCGGGTTCCTGCTCGGCGAGGGCACCGTGGCCAACCTCGCCGAGACAGGCGCGGTGGCGCCCGCCGGCTGGCTCCTTGCCCTCATTCCCGTGATGTTCACCTACTCGGGCTGGAACGCGGCGGCCTACGTCGCTGAGGAGGTCCGGGATCCGGGACGCAACGTCCCCCGGGCGCTTGCGCTGGGAACCAGCGCAGTCGTGGCGCTCTATCTGGTGCTGAACGTGCTCTATCTCTACGTGCTTCCCGTCGGTGAGCTGGCGGCTGTGCAGGGAAGCGTCCTCGACTTCATCGCCGACCGCCTGATCGGCCCGGCGGCCGGCCACGTGATGGCCGTGGTGTCGATCATCAGCCTGCTCGCCAGCATCAGCGCGATGACATTCGCGGGGCCCAGGGTGTATTTCGCCATGGCGAGAGACGGGTTGTTCTTTGCCCGCGCCGCGCACGTGCACCCCCGCTACCGTACGCCAGCCGTGGCGATCCTGGCGCAGGCGGCCTGGAGCGCCGTGCTGGTGCTCAGCGCCACCGCCGACACGCTCGTCAACTACACCGGCTTCGCCATCGTGCTGTTCTCGGGGATCGCGGTGGCGGCGCTGTTCGTACTGCGGCGTCGGGAGCCGGAGACGGCCCGTCCCTTCACTGCCTGGGGTTATCCGGTCGTGCCCGCCATCTACGCAGGCGCGAGCGCGGCGATTCTGCTGAACGCGCTCGTACAGAGTCCTGGACGGACCGGGGCCGGTCTGATGGTGATGGCCGCAGGGGCACCGCTGTATTGGTGGTTCAGGCGGGCGTGACGCGGCTGAGCCGCACGGGGGGGCAGCCCCCCGCACGGCTCTCGCGGTCATGGCTCCGGCAGGAGTTCGCCGCGGTACGTGATGGTCTGTCCCGTCGTCACCCGGACATCGAATTCCAGGGGGTCGTAGCCCGGGGAGACGATCTCGATACGGTACGCGCCTGGTTCGAGGCGTAGTCCCTGGAACGTGCCGTCGAAGTTGTCCACGATGCCTGCGTAGTAGCCGTTGACCAGTACTTGCGCGCTCCGCGGCGTGACGCGGAGGCGCACCTGGCCGGTCCCATAGGCATTCCCGTTGCTATAGACCGGCGGATACCACGGGTCGTACAGGTATCCCGCGCCGAACCCCGGTCCCCAGCCGCCTCCGAATCCGTTCCAGTACCCGAACGGTGCGTAGTAGCCGAACCCCGCGTAGTTCCTGGGGTAGTAGTAGTTGTAGACCCGCGGCGTGCGGTAGACCGTGACCGGTGGGGCAGGTCGCGCCACCCGGCCGCGCGGTACCGCCACTCCCCCCGGACGGTCGCGGGGCCCCGCCCGACGCTGTTCAGCCGTATCGACCGGCGCCGAGGGCCGCGTGCTGTCGATGCCGCGCGGTCTGTCTGGTGGGTTGGCGCGTCGGGCACGAGCCCGGTCCTGCGCCCGGCCGGGGTCCTGCGCGGGCCGTGAGGGGGGTGCCTGCGGGTTCCGGGTCACGCCCCCACGGGGCACCGCGCGTCCTTCGCCCTGCGCAGCCGCTCCGCCTCCGCCCTGCCGCGGGGCCCGGCGGTTTCCGCCGTCCTGGGCGAACGCAGGCCCGCTCAGCAGGGCGAGGGCCAGCGTCAGATGAATGAATCGCATACCGCCTCCTCAGGTTCGTCCCAGACGCTACCGTGTGAAGCGCCCTCCGGGGTCGCTCTGCACCGAATCCCTGCTAGAGCAACCTTCCTGCCAAGCGCGTGGGCCCCCCGCGCGGACCGTTCGAGCGCCTGCAGGCCGGACACGTCCCCATTCGTGGTCACCCGGGGGAACCGGGCTCTCGGGGGCAGGCTCCATCTTGAGGCATACTGGCCCGGTGATCGAGGCGACGACCATCCTCGCGGTGCGGCGGAGCGACCGGACAGTTCTGGCCGGGGACGGACAGGTGACCCTGGGCAACACCGTCCTGAAGCATAGAGCCCGGAAGGTCCGGCGCATGTACGACGACGCCATTCTCGCCGGTTTCGCCGGCTCGGCCGCCGATTCGTTTGCACTGTTCGCGCGGTTCGAGACCAAGCTGGAACAGTACCGGGGCAATCTCGAGCGCGCCGCCGTCGAGCTGGCTCGCGACTGGCGCACCGACCGTCTCCTGCGTCGGCTGGAGGCCATGCTCATTGTCGCCGACGCCCGCACGATGTTCGTCCTGTCGGGGACCGGGGATCTGATCGAGCCGGACGACGGCATCGTCGCCGTCGGCTCGGGTGGACCGTACGCCATGGCGGCCGCCAGGGCGCTGGCCAGACACAGCGAACTCGGCGCCCGCGCCATCGCCGAGGCCGCGATGACGATCGCGTCGGAAATCTGCATCTATACCAACGCTGCCCTCACGATCGAAGAGCTGTAGTGGCCATCTCCCTGCCGGAACGCACGACGACAGCCATCGAGCATCTCACCCCGCGGGAGATTGTCGCGGAACTGGACCGGCACGTCGTCGGTCAGGCCAGGGCGAAGCGCGCGGTGGCCATCGCCCTCCGGAACCGGATTCGCCGCCAGCGGCTCGCACCGGAACTCGCCGCCGAGGTCACGCCCAAGAACATCCTGATGATTGGTCCCACGGGAGTGGGGAAGACCGAGATCGCCAGGCGCCTGGCGAAGCTCGCCCAGTCACCCTTCATCAAGGTGGAGGCCTCCAAGTTCACGGAAGTGGGCTACGTGGGTCGGGACGTGGAATCGATGGTGCGCGACCTGGTGGAACTGGCCGTGGACATGGTGCGGAGCGAGCGCCTCGAGGCCGTCCGCGACCGCGCGCGGGATGCGGCCGAGGAACGGCTGCTCGACCTCCTGTTGCCACCTGCCCGTACGCCCGACGCCGCGAGCCAGGAGCCGGGACGCTCACCCTCCGAGGCGCACGGACGCACCCGGGAGCGGATGCGCGAGCAGCTGCGGGCCGGACGGCTCGATGACCGTACCGTGGAGCTCGACGTGCGCGAGGCCGGGATGCCGCCGTTCGAGGTCGTCGGCGGCAACTCGATGGAGGAGATCGGCCTCAACCTCAAGGAGATGATGGGCGGTCTGTTTCAGGGCCGGACCAGGTCGAAGAAGCTGCGCGTGCCCGATGCCCTGACGCACCTGGTCACCGAAGAGCAGGCCAAGCTCGTCGACGCCGAATCCGTGAGCCGCTCGGCCGTGCAGCGGGTCGAGGAGGCGGGCATCGTCTTCATCGACGAGATCGACAAGATCGCCAGCCGCGAGGGGAGCGGCGGTGGCGGTCCGGACGTGAGCCGCGAAGGTGTGCAGCGCGACATCCTGCCGATCGTGGAAGGTACGACCGTGAATTCGAAGCACGGCATGGTGCGCACCGATCACATCCTGTTCATCGCCGCGGGGGCCTTTCACGTGTCGCGTCCCTCGGACCTGATTCCGGAACTGCAGGGGCGATTCCCCATCAGGGTCGAGCTCGAACCGCTGACCCGTGACGACTTCGTGCGCATCCTCACGGAGCCGCGCAGTGCCCTCATCACCCAGTACGCCGCGCTGCTGGCCACCGAGGACGTGCGCCTCCGGTTCACCGACGACGCCGTGGTCCGGCTCGCAGACTTCGCCGCCCGGGTGAACGACACCACCGAGAACATCGGAGCCCGACGGCTCCACACGGTCATGGAGCGTGTCCTCGACGACCTCCTCTTCGACGCCTCCGACCTCCGGGATCAGGAGGTGGTCGTGGACGAGGCGTACGTCGACCGGATGCTGGCCGACATCGTCAAGGACGAGGACCTCTCCCGCTACGTGCTCTGATGTCGCCTCACCGTCCCGCCTGACCGTCGAGTTCGAGCCCCACACGCGCCTCGACCTCCCTCGCCCGCCGCGTCTCGAGCGTCATCCGTCCTCGCGTCCCCCGCCCCGTGACCCAGCCGATTGCGCTGATGGCCGACACCAGGGAGTCGGCGTCGGTGACGGCAGCGTTGGCGGCAATCTCGGCGGCGTGCTGGAGTTCGTGCGCGAGCACCGCCAGTGCGCGCCGCTCGGGCAGGCCCCAGGCGATATCCACGAACACGTAACGTGCGCAGCCGGCCTCGCCCGCGAGCATGGTTCGTCCGTGGGTGCGCGAGGTGAGCGACGGATCGAGCCGCACGTACACGATGACGTCGGATCGCGCGATGGTGCGCTGCAGGTTGCGGATGGACGGCGAGCGCAGCAGGCCCTGGCGGACCAGCGCCTCGGAGACCTCGTTGACGCCACGCAGGTGCGGAGTGTCCGCATGCTCGTCCGCCCACGGCGACCGGGTCTGTGCAGCTGCGGTGGCTGCGCCGCCGAGGAGGAGCAGGATCAGGATCGGGATGAGCGGCCGATGGATGAGTGCCATGGCGAACTGCTCGCAAGACCGACGCCATCTCCGCTGCCGTCATGTCACATGCAATTCGCACTGTGAAATCGAGCCGCATTCGGTAGAATGCGTTTGTCGGTGGACTCGCCAAAAAATACATAAATGTCTGCCGACTGATTCCTTGCTACAAATCCTGATGCCGCTGCCCGGACCGCCGCCACCCTGCGGCACCGTGGCGCCGGCTTTCCGTCACACGGCGTCCGCCGTGGCGGCTCAGGGCGGGCGGATCCCGGGCTTCCGGAGAATGAGGTTAGGTGTATGGCCGCAGGCAGGCAGGAGTCCGACTCGGCGCCAGACTCGGGGGGAGCACGGCGACTGTCGACGCTGCTCGAGATCAGCCAGGCGCTCTCGGGCACGCTGAATCTCAAAGCCGCGCTCCAGCGCGTGCTGGGTATCCTGATTCGCCATCACAGCGTGGCGCGCGGCATGGTGACGCTGTTGCGCGACAACGAGCTCCGGGTCGAAGCCATCGAGGGCTTCGAGGACCGCGCCAGGGCCATTCGATACCGTGTCGGCGAGGGCATCACGGGGAAGGTCGTGGAAAGCGGACGGCCCATCGTCGTGCCCCGCATCAGCAAGGAGCCGGCCTTCCTGCATCGTGCCGCGCACCGTACCGATGGCGGCCGGGGGGAACTGAGCTTCATCTGCGTCCCGGTCGTGGTGCAGCGGGCGACGGTGGGAGCGCTCGCCGTCGACCTGCGGTTCCGCGCCGAGCGCGACTACGAGAGCAGCGTGAAGTTCTTCGGCATCGTGAGCTCCATGATCGCGCAGGCGCTCAACGTGCAGCGCCTGGTCGAGGAGGAACGCCGGCGCCTCGTGGACGAGAACACGCACCTCCGGCAGGAGCTCCGGGAGCGGTACGACTTCTCGAACATCATCGGGACCAGCGGGCCCACGAGGCTCATGTACGAGCAGGTCGCGCAGGTGGCCACGAGCAACACGACCGTGCTCATTCGCGGCGAGTCGGGCACCGGCAAGGAACTCATCGCGCACGCCATTCATTACAATTCGCTGCGGGCCAAGAAGCCCTTCGTGAAGGTGAGCTGCGCTGCGCTCCCGGATACCCTCATCGAGTCCGAACTGTTCGGCTATGAGAAGGGCGCCTTCACCGGTGCAAACGCCCGCAAGAAGGGGCGCTTCGAGCTCGCGGAGGGGGGGACGCTCTTCCTCGACGAAATCGGGGACGTGAACCTGAGCACGCAGGTGAAGCTCCTGCGCGTGCTGCAGGAGCGCGAGTTCGAGCGGCTCGGCGGGACCGACCCCGTGAAGATCAACGTCCGTCTGATCGCGGCGACGAACAAGGACATGGAGAAGGCCATCGCCGAAGGCGCCTTCCGTGAAGACCTCTACTACCGGCTCAATGTGTTCACCATCTTCGTGCCGCCCCTGCGCGAACGGAAGGCGGACATGCTCCTGCTGGCGGACCACTTCCTGGAGAAGTTCTCCCGCGAGCACGGGAAGGTCATCAAGCGCATCTCCACGCCGGCCATCGACATGCTCATGAGCTATCACTGGCCCGGCAACGTGCGCGAACTCGAGAACGCACTCGAGCGGGCGGTGCTCGTGTGCGACGGGGCCGTCATTCACGGGCACCACCTTCCGCCGTCGCTGCAGACGGCCGACGCATCCGGCACGGTCACACGCGTCTCGCTGCGGGACGCCGTGGCCGCCTACGAGCGCGACCTCATCCTCGACGCCCTGAAAACGACCCGGGGCAACCGCGCAAAGGCCGCGCGGCTGCTCGACACGACCGAGCGCATCCTCAACTACAAGGTGCGGGGGCACAGCATCGACGTCGGGCGTTTCAAGACCCCCGGCGTGCGCCGCGAGCACGACGATGAGGCCGGTGCCGATCCGCTCGCCTGACGGCGGCAGGGCCCGACGGTTCAGGGCCGTCGGCGCTGGCGGCCGAGGCAGGCGTGTACCGGTGCTGGCCGGCGCGGCGCTGCTGCTGGCACTGGCCGGCGGGTGCGGCAAGAAGGGGCCGCCGCTCGCGCCGTTCGTGCGCATACCTGCGGGCGTCGAGACGATCACGGCGCGTCGCCTTGGATCCGACGTATTCGTCACATTGACGGTCCCCTCCGACAATATTGATGAGTCGACGCCCGCCGCGGTCGCTCGCATCGACGTGTACGCCTATACCGGCACGACACCCCCGCCACGAGCGCGCTGGGTGGAACTGGGGACGCGCGTGGCGTCGATCCCCGGGGCGGCGGACATGCGCAGTCCTGAGCAGTCCTCCGAGGACCGGTCAGCGCAAGAGGCGGAGGCCCCGCCTGCCGGGGGAGACACCGGGGACCAGCGGTCGCCGGCGGCGGAGCCGGAGGGTGTGGTCCCCGGCGCCGTCGTGACCCTGCGCGACACGTTGACCGCGGCCGCGCTCACGCCGCCCGTCGCGCCGGCCGCCGTGTCGCCCGCCGGACGGGGCACCGTACCGCCGCTCGTGCCGCCCACGGTGCCGCCGGTCTCGCCCCCGGTTGGCCCTGGCGAAGCAGGGCGAGGCGGTGGCACGCGTGAGGGTGCGACGCTTCGGCGGTACTACACCGCCATCCCGTTCGCGCCGGATGGACGGCCCGGTCCTCCTGGTGCCGTGGCCGTTCTTGCCCTTGCCACCGTGCCGCCCCCGCCCGTCGCTGTGTCGGCCTCCTTCACCGAGACCGACATCGTGGTGCAGTGGCGAATGGCGCCATCTGCCGTTCCCCCACCTACCGTGCCCCCGGCAGACGGCGCGGCGCCATCGCGGCTCCGCTTCAATCTCTATCGTCTGCCCGGGCCCACGGAGACCGCGCCACAACCGTCCTGGCCGGCGGCCGTGCCCACTGCGGTGACGGCCCAGCCCATCGACGCCACGGAGTTTCGCGAGCCCGTTGCGTTCGGCGAGCAGCGCTGCTACGTCGTGCGCACCGTCGCGCCCGCTCCCGACGCGGCCGAGAGCGAGGCGGCTGCTCCCGCGTGCGTGACGCCGCAGGACACGTTTGCGCCCGATCCGCCGCGTGGGCTCTCTGCGCTGGCCGTGGAGGGTGCCATCAATCTGCTCTGGGAGCCCGGGACGGAGGCCGATCTGGCTGGCTACCTGGTCTTGCGCGGTTCGCCGGGCGATGCCACACTGCAGCGGCTCACGCCCCTGCCCATCGCCGAAGCCCGATTCCGGGACCAGGCGGTCGTGTCCGGTGTCGCGTACGAGTACGCGGTGGTGGCGGTGGACCGGCGACAGCCCTCGGGGAACGTCAGTGATGAGTCGAACCGGGTGACCGAGACCGCCCGGTGACCGCGCACCGGGCCCCGCAGGCCATCAGCCTGCCTTCTCTATCGGAGGTTTCATGAAGCTCTTCGTCGACACCGGCAACGTGGCCGAGATCGAACCCCTCGCCAGCCTCGGGGTGCTCGATGGTGTCACCACCAACCCGTCGCTCATGGCCCGTGTCAGTGGCGACCCGCGCGAGACGCTGAAGGCGATCTGTCGCATCGTGCAGGGCCCGGTCAGCGCAGAGGTGGTGACCACCGAGGCGGCCGACATGGTCCGCGAAGGCCGCGAACTCGCCGCCATCGACGAGCACATCGTGGTCAAGGTTCCCTTCACCAAGGACGGCGTCCGGGCGTGCCGGACCCTGGCCGACGAGAGCATCCGCGTCAACGTGACGCTGATCTTCTCCGCGACCCAGGCCTGGCTGGCCGCAAAGGCCGGCGCGGCCTACGTGAGCCCCTTCGTCGGACGCCTCGACGACATCGGCGCCACGGGCATGCAGCTCATCAGGGAGATTGTCGACATCTTCGACAACTTCGAGTTCGGGACCGAGGTGCTCGTGGCGAGCGTCCGCCATCCGATTCACATCGTCGAAGCGGCGCGGATGGGAGCCGATGTCGTCACCGTGCCCCCTGCGGTGATCGAGCAGTGCTTCAAGCATCCGCTCACCGACATCGGCCTCGAGCGCTTCCTCAAGGACTGGGAGAAGGCCCAGGCCGCTCGCGCCTGACGCCCTCCATCCCATGCCCGACCGGGACGCCTTTCTCGCCGACCTCCGGCGGCGCGCTGAGCTCGGCGGCGGCGAGGAGCGGCTGCGGCGCCAGCGCGAAGCCGGCAAGCTCACGGCGCGCGAGCGCATCGACCTGCTGTTCGATGCCGGGACGTTCGAGGAGATCGACAAGCTGGTCACCCACCGGTGCCGCGACTTCGGCATGGACGCCCAGCTGGTCCCTGGTGACGGCGTGGTGGGGGGGCGCGGCCGCGTCGATGGGCGCCTGGTCTACGCCTTCGCCCAGGACTTCACGGTGTTCGGCGGATCGCTCTCCGAGACCAACGCCGCCAAGATCGTCAAGCTGATGGATCTGGCCGTCACGGTGGGGGCGCCCATCATCGGCCTGAACGACTCGGGTGGGGCGCGCATCCAGGAAGGTGTGCTGTCGCTCGGCGGCTATGCGGACATCTTCCTGCGCAACACCCTGGCGTCCGGGGTCGTGCCGCAGGTGTCGGCGGTGATGGGGCCGTGCGCCGGCGGGGCCGTCTACTCGCCGGCCATCACCGACTTCACCATCATGGTGAAGGGCACGAGCCACATGTTCGTGACGGGCCCCGACGTCGTGCGCACCGTCACGCATGAGGACGTCTCCAAGGAGGCCCTCGGCGGCGCGATGACCCACAACGAGGTCAGCGGCGTCGCGCACTTCGCGGTGGACGACGACGCGGCGTGCATCCGGCTCATTCGCGAGCTGCTGGCGCTGCTGCCCTCGAACAACGTGGACGATCCGCCGCGGGTGACACCCACCGATCCCGTGGACCGGGCGGACGAGGCGCTCGACACCCTCGTCCCTGCTGCGCCCAGCCAGGCGTACGACATGCTCGACGTGATCCGTGCCGTCGTGGACGATGGCTACTTCCTCGAGGTACACCAGCACTTCGCCCGCAATCTCCTGGTGGGCCTGGCCAGACTCGGGGGCTGGCCGGTGGGGATCGTGGCGAACCAGCCCGCCCACCTGGCCGGCACGCTCGACATCGACGCGTCCATCAAGGGGGCGCGGTTCGTGCGCTTCTGCGACGCGTTCAACGTGCCGCTGGTGACCTTCGAGGACGTGCCCGGCTTCCTGCCCGGCACGATGCAGGAGTTTGGCGGGATCATCCGGCACGGCGCCAAGCTGCTCTACGCGTACGCCGAGGCGACGGTGCCCAAGCTCACCGTCATCACCCGCAAGGCCTACGGCGGGGCCTACTGCGTGATGTCGAGCAAGCACCTGCGGACCGACGTGAACTTCGCATGGCCGACGGCGGAAATCGCCGTGATGGGCGCCGAGGGCGCCGTCAACCTGCTGTACCGGCGCGAATTCGAGACGGCCGCCGATGTCGAGGCCGCGCGCGCCGCGCGTGTGGCCGAGTACCGCGAGAAGTTCGCCAACCCGTACGTGGCGGCCCGCCACGGTTTCGTGGACGAAGTGATCCGCCCGCGCGACACGCGCCCCCGGCTGGTGGCCGCCCTCCACGGCCTGGACGGTAAGCGTCAGCGCAACCCGCCGCGCAAGCACGGCAACATCCCGCTCTGAGCGCGCTCGCAGCATCGCAGGCCGCGCGGCGGTCAGGTGCTAGAATTGGCCCGCGTTGCCTGCGATCCGGCACCTGCCCCTCAGCCAGACGACTGCGTGAAGACAATCCTCATCGCCAACCGCGGCGAGATTGCCGTGCGGATCATCCGGGCGTGTCGGGATCTGGGTCTCGGGACCGTGGCCGTGTACTCCGAGTGCGACCGCGCCGCCCTCCATGTCCGGATGGCGGACCGGGCCTGCGCGATTGGCGGCAACAGTCCCGCCGACAGCTACCTGCACATCGAGCGCCTGGTGGCGGCGGCCCTCGGTGCGGGCGCTGACGCCGTACATCCCGGATACGGCTTCCTCTCGGAGCAGGCGGCCTTCGCCCGGGCGTGTCGCGACGCGGGCCTGGGCTTCGTGGGGCCCTCTCCCGAGGCCATTGGCCTCATGGGCGACAAGGTGGCCGCGCGTCGCATCGCGGCATCCGCCGGCGTGCCCGTCGTGCCCGGTCTCGACGCGCCCTTGTCCCCGGATGCCTCCGACGACGCCGTGGTCGCCGCCGGCGCCACTGTCGGATACCCCCTGCTGGTGAAGGCCGTGGCTGGTGGAGGCGGGAAGGGCATGCGGGTCGCCGGCCTGCCGGACGAGCTGCTGCCCGCGATCCGTCTGGCGCGTTCGGAGGCGGCGACCGCCTTTGGGGACGGCACGATCTATCTGGAACGTCGGCTCGTGCGTCCCCGGCACATCGAGGTCCAGGTGCTGGCGGATGCTCACGGCACCGTGGTCCCGTTCGTCGAGCGCGAGTGCTCGGTCCAAAGGCGCCATCAGAAGGTGATCGAGGAGACGCCGTCGCCGGTCGTTGGCACCGACGTACGGCGCCGGATGGCGGAGGCAGCCGTGGCGGTGGCCAGGGCCGTCGGGTACGTGAACGCCGGAACGGTCGAATTCCTCCTCGACGGCGAGGAGCACTTCTACTTCCTCGAGATGAACACGCGCCTGCAGGTCGAGCACCCGGTCACCGAGCTCGTCACGGGCATCGACCTCGTCGCATGGCAGTTGCGTATCGCCGCCGGAGAGCCGCTCGGCCTCGCGCCCGAGGCCCTGCTGACGCCCAGGGGCCACGCAATCGAGTGCCGGGTGTACGCCGAGGATCCGGATGCCGGATTCCTGCCCTCGCCCGGACGCATCAGTGCTCTGCGGAGGCCGGAAGGACCGGGGATCAGGCTCGACAGCGGCGTCACCGAGGGCAGCGACGTCCCGCTCTACTACGATCCGCTCCTGGCGAAGCTCAGCGTCTGGGGTGAGGACCGTGACCAGGCCATTGCGCGGCTGCGCCGTGCGCTCGACGAGTTCGAGGTCGTCGGCGTGAGCACGACGCTGCCGTTCTTCCGCTGGATGCTCCGTCAGCCCGTCTTCGGCTCCGCGGCCTACCACACGGCATACCTCGACGACGTGCTGGCCTCGCGCAACGGCGAGCCCTTCTGGCCTGCCGGGCCAGGTGCCGGCGATGTGGCGGCCATCGCGGCGGCCCTGCGGTTGGCAGGCGCCGCGCGTGCTACGGTTGAGGGGGACGGCGAACCGGAGACGCCGCCCCAGGGCCGCGGCCCGGGCTGGCGACACGTCGCACGCATCGAAGGGCTCCGCTCGTGATGTTCTCCATCGAGGTCAACGGCCGCGCGCGGCGGGTGGACGTGATCCGGGAGCCGCAGCGCCTGACCGTGATGCTCGATGGCGAGCGCTTTGCTGTGGACCTCCGCCGGACCCACGACGGCTGGTCGTTGCTGCTCGCCGGCCTGCCGGCAGAGTCGGAGGCGTATCCAGCGGTCAGCCGCAGCCATCGCGTGTCGTTCGCCGGCGATTTTCCAGGAAGCGGCCTGGTCCGTGTCGACGGGCAGCCGGTCGGGGTCGTGTCCGGACGCGCCCGGCACGGAAGCCCGGGCGGACTCCCGGCACCTGCCGACAGCGGGTCGGGGGCTGCGCCGGGCGCCCTCACGGTGCGGGCGCCGATGCCGGGTCGTGTGGCCCGCGTGCTCGTGACGGCAGGGGAGCACGTGCGGGCGCGCCAGGGACTCGTGGTGGTGGAAGCGATGAAGATGGAGAACGAACTGCGGGCGCCGCGCGAGGGTGTCGTGCGCGAAGTGCTCGTGCGGGCCGGCGCGTCGGTAGACGCCAGAGCCCCCCTCGTCGTGATGGACTGAACCCGGCGGACGGAGCGAAACGAGTCACGATTCAGTGAAGAAGATTCTCAGCCACCCGATCACGCGAGGCACCCGCCGTGCAATCCGCACGGCCATGATGACGTGCGCGATCCTGCTGGCGGTGGCGTTCGTCACCTCGCTGACCGTGGATCTCGGGCCCGTGCTGCGTGCCCAGGCCGAGTCGGCCGGCTCACGGTTCATCGAGCGCCCGATGCGGATCGGTCGTTTGTCCATCCATCTGTTCCGGGGCCGGTTCGTGGTCGAGGATCTCGTCATCGATGGGCTCGAACCCGACGCCCGTCCGTTCCTGGTGGCGCGCCGGATCGACGTCTCCATGCCCTGGAGTACGCTCGTGAACCGTCGGATCGTCTTCGACGCGATCGAGATGGTCGACTGGCGGATGTTCGTGGAGATGCGTCCCGACGGCCAGCACAACTTCCCGCGCTTCACCCGCGGCGGCGCCCCCAGGGGCCAGAGCGCGTGGACGACCACGCTGTCTTACATCCGCGCCTCGCGGGGCGAGTTCACCTACGAGGACTACGGCACGCCGTGGAGCACCGTGGCCCGAAACCTCGAGGTGACGGTGACGCGCCCCACCTCCGAGTACCGCGGCCAGGCGAGCTTCTCCGACGGGACGGTGCGTATCCAGGGCTACGAACCGATGCGGGCCGACATGCGCACCGCGTTCCGGATCGTGGATGGGCAGATCCTCCTGCAGCGCATCGACCTCGACACCGACGGCGCCCGCTCGGTGCTCACCGGCGAAGTGGACATGAACCGCTGGCCCGAGCAGACGTATCACGTGCAGTCCCGCATCGACTTCCCGCGCATGCGCGAGATCTTCTTCGCCCGTGACACCTTCTCGCTCTTCGGCACGGGCGACTTCACCGGCACCTTTCATCTCTTCAAGGAGACGATCGGGGACCGGACCCGCACGGGCCGTGAACTGACGGGCACGTTCCGCTCCGCGATGGCCGGCGTCAACGCGTACCGGTTCGGCAACCTGCGCGGCGCGGTCCGGTGGGTCCCCGAGTTCATGGAGGTGACGGGGGCGAAGGCGACCTTCTTCGACGGCGACGCCGGCTTCAGCTTCCGCATGGCGCCGCTCGGCGATCCCGACGTGGGCGCCACCGCCAGCTTCGACGCGGAGTACACCGGCGTCGATCTCCAGGCGCTCACCGCGTTCCACGAGCTCGAAGGCATCCGCCTCGACGGGCGGGCCTCGGGACGAAACCTCCTGGAGTGGCCGCTCGGCGACTTCTCCGGCCACCGCGGCGAGGGCACGATGGAGGTGGAGCCTCCGCCTGGCGTCACCCTGATGACCCGCAGCGTGCCGCAGGCGTTGATCGACCGCAAGGCACGGCTCGGGGAGGCCTGGGGACCGTTCAGCAACCACACGCCGACCGAGCCGGTCGCCGTGGGAGGCCATCTCGCCTACCGCTTCGATCCGGAGTGGCTGGATCTCGAACCGAGCCGCGTGGCCACCACCGAGACCTACATCGAGTTCGAGGGGCGCACGGCGTACGGCGAACAGTCGCGCCTGCCCTTCCACGTGACGAGCGCCGACTGGCAGGAGAGCGACCGGCTGCTCGCCGGCCTCATGACCGCCTTCGGCGCCCGGACCAACGCCGTCGAAGTGGGTGGCCACGGCACGTTCGACGGCGTGATGCTCAACAGCTTCACGGCGCCGCGCATCGAGGGCCTCTTCACCGGCGACGCCATGAAGGCCTGGGACGTCACCTGGGGCGCGATCTCGGGCTCGGCGGTCATCGAGAACGGCTACGTGGACGTGAACGACGTCACCATCGCCCAGGCGGGCGGCTCGATGACCGTGGGCGGGCGGTTCGCCGCGGGCTACCCGCGCCGCGACGGGGGAGACGAGATCGATGCGATCGTGCAGGTCGAGCGGTGGCCGCTCGCCGACTTGCGGCACGCCTTCCAGCTGGATGACTACCCGGTCGAGGGGCGCCTGTCGGGCGAGTACCACCTCTTCGGGCGGTACGAGACGCCGTTCGGGTTCGGCTCCATGCGCATCGACGAGGGCCGGGCGTACGACGAGCCCTTCGAGACCGCCTCCGCGTCGCTCCGGTTCGAGGGCCCTGGCGTGCGTCTCGACGGAATCGACATCCGGAAGGGCGCCGGCGGTGCCACCGGCGCCGCGTTCGTCGGCTGGGACGGCACCTACTCGTTCGAGATCGGCGCCAGTCGCCTGCCCGTGGACAGCCTGTCGCTGCTCCAGACCGCGAGCGTGCCGCTCAGCGGTGTGCTCGACTTCACGGCCGGTGGCAGCGGGACCTTCGACCTGCCGCGATACAGCGTGCGGGGCACCCTGAGCGACCTCTTCCTCGGCGACGAGGGTGTCGGCCAGATCGTGGGCGAGCTCGGCATCGACGACGACCTAATGACGGTGCGCATCGAGGCAGCCTCGCCCCGGCTGGCGGTGTCGGGCACCGGTCGCATCTCGCTGACGCCCGAAATGGACGCCGAGCTGTCGCTGAGCGTCTCGGACACGTCGCTCGACCCGTACCTGCGGGCGTTCGAGCCGCGCCTGTCCCCCTATACCACCGCCGTGGCCAGCGGGACCGTGCGCGTCGTCGGCGAGCTGGCCAACATCGAGCACCTGCTCGTGGACGCCACGGTCGACCGTCTCGACCTGGGCCTGCTCGACTACCGGCTGCGGAATGAGGCGCCGATCCGCGTCGCGCTGGATCAGCACATCGTCCGGCTCCTCGATGTCCGGCTCGTGGGCGAGGACACCGAGCTCGATCTGTCCGGTCAGGTCGAACTCGACGGGCAGCGCCTTGCCCTCAGGGCCGAGGGTTCCGCCAACCTGGGCATCCTGCAGGGCTTCGTTCCCGATATCCGCAGCTCCGGGCGGGCGTCGCTCGAGGCGACCTTCGACGGCACCGTCGCCGTGCCCATCGTCAACGGCTCGATGACGGTGCTGGACGGGCGCATCCGGCACTTCCAGCTGCCGCATGCCCTCGAGGACATCGGCGGCGTCGTGCAGTTCGACTCCCGGGGGCTGGCGCTCGACGGGCTCTCCGCACGCCTGGGGGGCGGCGCGGTGCAGTTCGGGGGGCGCATCGACATGGAGGGCTATCTGCCGGGCCGGCTCGATCTCTCGATGACCGGCCAGGAGATGCGCCTGCGGTTCCCGGAGGGCATGCGGTCCCTCGTGGACGCCAGTCTGACGCTCGAAGGCCCCGTGGAAGCCCCGATCCTCGGCGGTGAGGTCAACGTGCGCAGCGCCGTGTATACGCGCCGGTTCGACGCCGGCATCGGCGTGTTCGACTTCTCACGCGACGCCGTGGCCTCGGGCGGCGCGGCCCTCGAGTCGACGCTGCCCCTGCGCTACGACCTGCAGATCAACGCGCCGTCCACGCTCCGGATCGAGAACAACACCGCGCGCATCGTCTCGACGGCCGACCTCCAGCTGCGGGGCACGTTCGACCGTCCGCAGGTCTTCGGCCGCGCGGAGATCGACCGCGGCGAGGTGACCTTCGAGGGGCGCCGGTACGTCGTGACCCGGGGCACCATCGACTTCAACAATCCGACGCGCATCGAGCCCTTCTTCGACATCGAGACCGAGACGCGTGTGCGCGTCCCCGATCGGACCTACCGCGTCATCGTCCGGGCCGCCGGCACGCCGGAGCGGCTCACGCCCGAGTTCTCCTCCGATCCGCCGCTGCCGGAAGTGGACGTCCTCGGCCTCCTCTTCAGCGACGCCGCGCCAGGGCTCGACCCGGAGTTCCGTCGCTACAACACGCAGCTCACACCGCAGCAGCAGCTGCTCCGCGAGCGCGCCTCGCGGGCGCTGACCAGCGCCTTCTCGTCGGAGGTCGATCGCGTGGTCGGGCAGGCATTCGGCGTGGACACGTTCCAGCTCACGCCCTCGCTCGTCGATCCGAAGGCGCAGTCGTCGCGCCTGGACCCCGCCGCCCGTCTGACGATCGGCAAGCGGCTCTCCGACCGCATCTACGTCACCTACTCCCGGAGCCTCTCGTCCGCGACGCGGGACCAGATCATCCTGCTCGAGTACGACCAGACCGACAGGTTCTCCTGGATCCTGTCCCGCAACGAGGACCGGACCTACGCCCTCGACGTGCGCGTGAGGCACGTGTTCTGATGCGCCGTTTCCGGGGCGCCGGTGGTGCATTCGCCGCCGCGGTCGCCGTCCTGGCCCTGGCGGCCCCGGCGCGCGCGCAGGCGCCCGCCACCGGCGTCGTGCGTGACATCCTCGTCGAGCAGGAAGGGCGCGTCGTGGACGATCCGCTCATCCTGGGTCTCATCGAGACCGCCGTCGGGGCCCCGCTGTCGATGGCCGACGTGCGCGAGAGCATCACCCACCTGATGAACGTGCGCCGGTTCGAGGACGTGCAGGTCTACCAGGAGGAGGCGGCCGGCGGCATCCGCCTGCGCTACCGCCTGATGCCGGTGCACGCGGTGGACCGGCTGGAGTTCCGAGGCGCGCTGGGCCTGAACGAAGGGGAGCTTCGCCAGGCCGTCACCGAGCGCTACGGCGCCGCGCCACCCGCCGGGCGCGCCGAGGAAGTGGCGGCTACGCTGGTCGATCTCTACCGGGAGAGCGGATTCGCCGGAGCCACCGTGACGACCGGCATCGAGGTGTCGCACGATCCCGACCGCGCCTCGATGGTGCTCACCGTCGCGCCGGGGCCACGTGCGGCGATCGGGCGCATCGACGTGGATGCCACCGATGCGGAAGACCGCGCGTCGGTGCTCGCCCGCACGGGCCTGCGTGCAGGAGAGCCGTACGACGCCGCCGCCATCCGGGAGGCGCTGGCGGAGTACGAGGCACAACTCCGCGGCCGCGGCTTCTACGAGGCGCGGGCCATCCACTCGGTGGATTTCACCGCGGATGGTCGGGCCGCCGTGACCGTGGCCGTGGACCGCGGGCCGCAGGTGGTGGTGGCCTTCTCCGGCGACCCGTTGCCGCAGGGCGAGCGTGACCGCCTGGTGCCGATCCGGTCCGAGGGGTCGGCCGACGAAGACCTCCTCGAAGACGCCAACCGCAACATCGAGACCTACCTGTACGACCAGGGCTACCGCGATGCGCAGGTGGACTACGTGCGGCGCGAGGAACCCGGACGGGTGACGATCACCTTCGCGGTGAGCCGCGGTCCGCGCTACCTCGTGGACGGCGTCACGGCCGCCGGCAACCGGGCGCTGACCAACGGCGACCTGCTCGCGCTGATACCGCTCGTGCCCGGGGAGCCGTTCGTCGAGAGTCTTCTCGTGACCGGCGCGGCCGCCGTACAGGGCGCCTACCGCGATCGCGGATACACGCAGGTCCGGCTGTCACCTCGCGTGACGCTCGTGGCGGACGGTGTGGAGGTGGATGCCCCGGGTGCGCGTGACGCGGCGTCCGGCCGAGCCGCGCCCATGGATGACCGGCGCGTGCGCGTGGAACTCGAGGTCGCCGAGGGGCCGCGGACGGTGGTCGGCGCCATCGCCCTCGTGGGCAACATGGCCCTGGGCGAGGGCCGGCTGCGCGGCGTGATGACCGTGGCTCCCGGGCAGGCGTTCTCGGAGCAGGCCCTCGTGGACGACCGCGACCTGATCGAGCGCGCGTATCTCGACGAAGGCTTCCCCGAGGTGGTCGTGACGCCCTCGGTACAACTCGAGGAGGGCGACACCGTGGCCCTCGTGACCATGACCGTGGACGAGGGACCGCAGGTCCTGGTCGATCGCGTGATCATCGTCGGCAACGCGCGCGTGTCGACCAGCACCATCGCCCAGGCCGTGACGTTCCGTGCCGGCGAACCACTCGGACTCGCCGACACGCTCGAGACGCAGCAGCGGCTGAGCGCCCTCGGCCTGTTCCGCCGCGTGCGCATCGCCGAACTGCCCGTCGGCACCGGGCAACGGCGCGACGTTCTCATCGAGGTGGAAGAGGCTCCTCCCACGACTGTCGGCTACGGTGTGGGACTCGAGGGCGTCACGCGTCTGCGTCCCACCGGCGACAGCGGCCTGGCCGAAGAGCGTTTCGAGTTCGCGCCCCGCGGCTTCTTCGAGGTGGGCCGGCGCAACCTCTGGGGAAAGAACCGGTCCGTCAACCTGTTCACGCGCGTCAGCCTGCGGTCGAGGGACATCGTGTTCAGCGACACGGGTCTGCGGCTGGTCGAGCCCTCGCCGGAGGGGGGCTACGGCTTCAACGAATACCGCGTCTTCGGTACGTTTCGCGAGCCCAGGGCCTTCGGCACGGGCGGAGACTTCCTCCTCACGGGCATCCTCGACCAGGCCATCCGTTCCAGCTTCAACTTCGCCACGCGCGAAGTGCGCGCCGAGATGGGCGCACAGGCGTCGTCGAGATTCAGCCTCGCGGGCCGCTACTCCTACAAGCACACGCGCCTGTTCGACGAGCGGTTCACCGAGGAGGAGAAGCCCCTCATCGACCGCCTGTTTCCCGAGGTGCGGCTGTCCAAGCTGTCGATGTCGCTCATCCGCGACTCGCGCGACGACGCGCTCGATCCGAGCCGGGGCACGTTCCTCGCCGTCGATGGGGAACTGGCGGCGCGCGCGCTCGGTTCGGAAGTGGGGTTTGCGAAGTCGTTCCTGCAGGCCTTCACGTTCCACCGCCTGCCGACCACCAGGCGGATGGTCGTGGCCCTGGCCGCGCGCGTGGGCGCCGCGCACGGCTTCGAGCGGCGCGTGCCCCGCATCGGGGCCGATGGCCTGCCGGTCACCGACGGGGCCGGGGCCCCCGTCGTGGACATCGTGCAGGACCTCCCGGCAAGCGAGCGCTTCTTCGCCGGGGGTGACACCACCGTCCGGGGCTTTCCGCTCGACCGGCTCGGCGACGAGGAGACGATCAGCGCCGCCGGGTTCCCGACCGGTGGCAACGGCCTGCTGGTGCTCAATGCCGAACTGCGGGTGGCCGTGACGTCCACCCTGGGTGTGACGGGTTTCGTGGACGCGGGCAACGTCTTCCCCCGGGCGGCGCGCATCGACCTGGGCAACCTGCGGGGCGCGGCCGGATTCGGCCTGTTCTTCAGGTCGCCCATCGGCCCCATCCGCATCGACCTTGGCTTCAAGCTCGATCGGCGCGAACTCGTGCCCGGCCGGCTCGAGCGGCCGCGTGAACTGCACATCAGCTTCGGACAGGCTTTCTGAGATGAGGACGGTCGCGCGCAGGGCCGGGTGGCGTCGGGTGGCCGTGGTGGCGCTCCTCTGCGTCGTGTGCGCGGCGGCCCCGACCGCGCAGGTCCTGCTCGACCGCGTGCTGGTGCGCGTCAACGACGAACCCATCACGCTGACGGATGTGCAGGCCGCCATCGGTCTGGGCGTGGTGACGGCGCCCTCAGGGGACGGTGCCTTCGACGGTGCCTTCGACGCCGCCCTGGCGCAGCTCGTGGCGCGGCGGCTGCAGCTGGCCGAAGTGGACCGCGTGCTCGCGCCTCAGCCCGACGCCGCGCTCGTGGCCGCGGAGGTCGCGCAGCTGCGCGCCGCCGCCGGCGATGGCCTCGCGGACCTCATGGCTGCCACCGGTATCGACGAGGGACGCATCGAGGCGTACGCGCGAGACACCCTGCGTCTGCGCAGTTACCTGGCCCAGCGCTTCGGGACGGCCGTGCAGGTGACCGACGACGAGGCCGTGCGCTTCTACCAGGCTCGCCCGGACCTGTTCACCCGCGACGGCGTCCTGCAGCCGTTCGGGGACGTGGCGGCACGCGCGCGCCAGCTTGCGGGTGAGGCCCGCCGCGGTGAGCTCATCGCGCAGTGGGCCCGGGGCCTCCGCATGCGCGCCGACGTCGTCGAGCTGCCGCGCTGACGCGCCTGCGCCGACATCCACGCCGATCCGTGCGGCTCGCGTCCGGCGTGCAGCGACCTATTGGCCCATCAGGGAGACGCGCAGGACCTCCAGCGCGTTGAAGCCGGCGTGGCTCACCACCGGCCCCACCGAACTCCGCCGTCGCACGTAGACGATCGCCCACGTCATGCCGAGCAGACCCGTCGTCAGCACGGCGTCCCACCCCTGCACGAAGTGGCCGAGGCCGAAGGCCACGCTGAGTACCACCACGCCGACGGTGGTGCCCCCCAGGTACTGTTCCACCCGGTGGAGGAGGAAGGCCCGTTGCAGTTCCTCCCGGACCCCGCCCGCCAGGATCACCACCAGGCCGAACAGCGCCACCGAGCCGGCTTCGCCCGGCAGCATCTGTTCGAGCGGGTTTCCGTCCGGGCTACGCAGACCTGGCGCCAGGACCCGCAGGGCGTTCAGCAGCAGGACGACCACGACGAAGATCCCCGGGATGCTCAGCAGGCCGAGCCGCGCCTCCCGCCAGGGCGGGCGCGCTCCCAGCCACAGGGTCGAGGGGCGCTCTCCGCGCGCGCGCAGGAGCGCCGCCATCAATCCGATGAGCAGTGCCGTATCCGCCAGCGATAACGCGACCACGAAGCGGAACGACAGGCCACCGTCCTCCTCGATCGGCCTCCAGCCAATGGCGCTGAGGGCGAGCGTGATGGCCACCTGGGTGGGGATGCTCGAGCAGAGCACCACCTCGAAGAGCGCCGCGAAGCGCGCGCCCAACGGGATGGCGTGGGGACGGTTACCGTCGGCAGGGGCCTGCGCAGGGGCCTGCGCGGGGGCCAGGCCGGGGTCCAGTGCCAGGTCGTCGTCCGGGGCCGGCGAGGAGTCTGCAGGAGGCCCGGCGCCGGGCGTGCTTGGTGGGGAAGCCGACGAATCGTCCGACATCGTCCCCGCACTCTATCCGATTGTCCCGGCGCGGTTCGACAGCGGTTCCGCAGGGTCCTGCATCCGCCCCGCAGCGCTGCCGCGCCGCATGCGCAGCCGTGTGGAACGCTCCGCGGCGCGTGCCGCGCGCATTGTCGCCCACCGGCCGTGTCCGGTGAAGGGATTGGCCCCCGGCCGGGGCCGAGAGAAGGCCCACGTCAGGCGCCGGCCGACAGCGGCTGTGCTGGACCGTGTAAAAACGACAGAGTACTATCGCTCGGCAGGTCGCATTGCCGCTCCCGTCCGTGCGACCCGGAGAATGCATGAACGTCAACTCCACTGATCGTGTGCTCGTGGTCGAAGACGAGCCGTCCACGCGGCTGGGACTGACCGAACTGGTGCGCACCTGGGGATACGCCACCGAGTCGGCCGCCGATGGGGAAGAGGCCCTGCGCCGCGTCACCGACTTTCGCCCCTCGATCATCATCAGCGACCTCGTGATGCCGCGCATGGGCGGGCTCGAGCTGCTGCGGGCGCTCAAGGACGAGGGCGGCGACCTCACCATCGTCATCCTGACCGCCCAGGGCACGGTGGAGACGGCTGTCGAGGCCATCAAGGAAGGGGCCTACGACTACCTCACCAAGCCCGTCGAGCCCCAGCGCCTCCGCATCCTGCTCGACAAGATCGTCGAGCGCCAGGACAAGATTCGCGAAGTGAAGGTGCTGCGCCGGCAGCTGCGGGAGCAGGGCACCTTCGGTCGCATGATCGGCACGAGCCAGCAGATGCGGCGCGTGTACCACACCATCGAGCAGGCGGCCCCGACCGCCGCCTCGGTGCTGATCTGGGGGGAGTCGGGCACGGGCAAGGAACTGGCCGCGCAGATCCTGCACCAGCTGAGCCCCCGCGCGCAGCTCCCGTTCGTGCCGATCAACTGCGCGGCGATTCCCGAGACGCTGCTCGAGAGCGAGATCTTCGGACACGAGAAGGGCGCCTTCACCGGCGCCATCGATCGGCGCGAGGGCTGCTTCGAACTCGCCGATCGCGGCACGCTGTTCCTGGACGAGATCGCCGAGATGACGCCCGCGACGCAGGTCAAGCTGTTGCGCGTGCTCCAGGAGCGGCGGTTTCGGCGGCTCGGCGGGCGCAACGAGCAGACGGTGGACGTGCGGGTCATTGCCGCCACCAACGTCAACCCGGCCGAGGCCGTCAAGAGCGGCAAGCTCCGGGAGGACCTCTACTACCGGCTCAACGTGTTCGCCATCGAGCTGCCACCCTTGCGGCACCGGAAGGAAGATCTGCCGCTGCTCATCCAGTCGTTCCTCACCGAGTTCAATTCGAGGAACGGCAAGGTGGTCTCCGCGGTGGACGCGGCGGCGATGCGCGTGCTCGAGCAGTACAACTGGCCGGGCAACGTACGCGAGCTGCGCAACGTGATCGAGCGCGCGGTCATCCTCAGCTCGGGCGACTTCATCGAGGCCAAGCACCTGCCACCGCTCGTCACCGAGTCGCCCGACGTCGCCAAGCCCACGCTGTCGCTCACGCCCGGCACCACCGTGGAGGAGGCCGAGCGGCAGCTGATCCTCATGACCCTCGAGCACACACGCGACAACAAGACGCGCGCGGCCGAGATCCTGGGCATCAGCCTGAAGACCCTGCACAACAAGCTGAATCGCTTGCGCGGCCGCATTCCCGGCAAGCGCCAGGAAGAAGAATCGGTGCCGC
This sequence comes from Vicinamibacterales bacterium, assembly GCA_050185275.1. Lineage (GTDB taxonomy): Bacteria > Acidobacteriota > Vicinamibacteria > Vicinamibacterales > UBA2999 > JABFRY01. The sequence goes on from JBFWZN010000010.1 coordinate 99,850, forward strand.
AGTAGGCTCCACGCATGCGAGTAGGCATCAAGGCCAAGCAGATCGCCGGCGTCACGGTCATCGTGGGGCTGGCGGTCGTGGCGCTGAGCGCGCTGAACCTGACGCGCCTCACCCGTGTGGTGCTCTCCGAAAGCGAGGCACGCGGGCAGCTGCTGGCCAACGCCATCTTCCATCGCGCCCGCCAGGTCGTCACCGGCGCCGAGGCGCCCTACGAGGCGCTGCGCGCCGACCCCGGCCTGCAGTCCATCCTCGAATCGAGCATCTACGGTGAGAGCGTCACCGATGCGGCGATCGTCGACGCCGAAGGCCGTGTCGTCGCGCACAGCGACCCGGCCAGGCTCGGGCAGATCCAGCCCCAGCGCGACGACCTGGTGGCGCTGGTCACGGGCCGGGCCCTCGATCAGGTACAGGTCGTCTACGCGCAGGAGGGGCGCACGCTCGAAGTCCGGGTGCCGATGGTGCTTGGCGATGAGGACTTCGGGTCGATCCGGGTCGGTGTCTCCACCCTGCTGATGCGACAGGAACTCAACGCGTCGCTCCGGCCGGCGCTGCTCACCGCCGCCATCGCGCTGGCAGTGGCCGTGCTCGTGGCCGCGCTGCTCGCCCGGCTGCTGCTGCGCCCCATCCACGTCATCCGCAGCGGCCTGACGCGGCTGGGCAAGGGCGAGTTCGGCGTGACGCTCGACCTTCCGCCCGGCGACGAGTTCGGCGAGCTGGGGACGTTCTTCAACACCGTCAGCCAGCAGCTGTCGGCCGATCGGTCGCTGCTGGCCGGGCAGAAGGCGAGCCTGCAGTCGGCCGTCGAGCACATCGAGGACGCCGTCGCGCTCTTCAGTCCCACGGGCGAGCTGATGTTCGCCAATCCCGCCATGCAGTCGGCGCTGCCGGCCTCGTCACTCGGCCGCGCGCTCCGGAGCCTGTGGCCCGACGCGCATCCCTATCGCACGATCATCGAGGAGACGCTGGCCGGGCGCCGATCACGGGGTCCGGTGCAGGTGACGGTGGAGGACGGGCCGGGCGGCCCCGCGACAGATGGTCCGCCAGCGGGCACGCAAGGCGACGCCGCCCCCGAGAGCGGTGCGGACGGCCTTGCGGCCGGCGGCACCGCCACCGAGCGGCTCCTCGTGACGCACGCGATCGTCGGCGCCGACCACGAGCTGGTCGGCGTGCTGCTCGTGTCGCGCAACCTCGCCTACCTGGCGCGCATGCAGTCCACCATCGCCTACTCACGCAAGCTCGTCGCCCTGGGGCGCCTGACGGCCGGCATCGCCCACGAGGTGAAGAACCCGCTCAACGCGATGATGATTCACCTCGAGCTGCTGCGCACCAAGATCACCAACGCCGCGCTCGCCGCTGCGCGGGAGGCGGAACCGGTGCCCGCCGGCGCCGGAAGCCTCGGCCTGGCCAGCCGCCCGCCGGTGCTCGCACCCTCCGTGCAGGGTGCGCTGGATCACGTGGAGGTCATCGAGAGCGAGATCCGCCGGCTCGACGAGGTCGTGCAGGGGTTCCTGCGGTTCACGCGCCCCGAAGATCTGCGTCTCCAGCCCGTGCGCCTGCAGGCCCTGTTCGACGAAGTGCTGCCGCTCATCGAGCCCGAAGCGCGGGCCAACGACGTGCGCATCGTGGTGGACGCGCCGCCGACCATACCGCCCGTGAACGGCGACGCGGCCATGCTGCGGCAGGCCATCCTCAACCTCGCCATCAACGGCTGCCAGGCCATGGCGGCAGGGGGCACGCTCCGGCTGGCCTGCGGTCGCGGCGCCGGCGACCGGGTGGAGGTGCGGATCGAGGACACCGGCGCCGGCATCCCACCCGAGCATCTCGACCGCATCTTCGACCTCTACTTCACCACCAAGGAGCGCGGCACCGGCATCGGGCTGTCGATGGTGTACCGTATCGTGCAGCTCCACGACGGCGACGTGGAGGTGCAGTCCACGCCGGGCGCAGGAACCACCTTCCGGATCCTGCTGCCGCGCGCCCTCGAGTACGAGCACGGGTGACGTCGATGATGAAAGCCGCACGTCCGGGTCGGCGTCCTCACGCGGCCTGGGCCCTCCTGGTTCTGCTGGCGACGACTGGCGGGTGCGCCCGGTCACGGCCCGACGTGGTGCCCGACGGTCCGCCACTGGCCATGCCGTTGCCCCCGCCCCGCGTGCTCGCGCCGGTGGAGGAGCCGCTGCCCGCGACGACGACCGCGGCCGACGCCGAGCCCCCGCAGGAGCCGCCGCGCACGCCGCCGGCCCGGACCACCACCCGGCGGCCGCCGCAGGAGCCGCGAGCCGAGGCCCCGCCCGCCCCCGAGGAGCCGGGCGTGGCTGCGGCGCCCAGCGAGCCGCCCAGGGAGCTGCGCCCTGCCGCATCGGCGGGCGACGTGGCGGCCGAACGCGCCGTGCGCGACCTGCTGACCCGCGCCTCGCGCGACCTGACGCGCGTGGACTACGGGCGGCTGAGCCGTGATCTTCGCGCGCAGTACGATCTGTCCAAGCGCTTCGTCCAGCAGGCCGAACAGGCCATTCGCGAGCGCAACTTCCTGTTTGCCTCCACGCTCGCCGACAAGGCCGCCAGTCTGGCCACGGGTCTACTGGCCGGTCGCTGACCGCTCCTCCGGGGTTCACGTCCCGGGCCTTCGCCGTGTGTCGGCGGCTGGGGTCGCCGCGTGGGATGCCAGCGCCGCGACGGGGGGCGAGGCGGGAGGGAGGCTGTCGTTCGACAACCTCCCCCGGTGTGTGCAGGAGTCTCGCAGAGTGGTGTGCCCCGCTGGGTGGCGGGGGCGCGGAGTTGCCGCAGCCCCCTTGAGCAACCGATGTGCCAGCCGCGCTCTCCATCAAACCCCCGCAATCCTGCCCGTAGACTTCCAACCAGGTAGCTCGGCTTTGCAGAATCTGCCCGAGAGCACTGACGGAACGGGCGTGCTTCTGTAAATCCTGCAGTTGAACTGGCTCAGCACGGGCCCGAGCTGGCGCTCCCGACCAGAGAGTGGGCCGGCGAACGGTACAGAGATGTCGACATATTGCGACTGACCTAAGAATGCAGCCCTACATCTAGTGGTTTGTGGCTTGACAATCCCTATCCCCGGGCGCACTATGGCCGGACGCTCAGGAGGTTGTGAGGCGGCGTGTGACCCACCGCACCGGCCAGCGCAAGCCCCCCAGCTCCTAGGCGAACTCACAAACAAGCTCCTGGAACCACCCTCCCCCGGGTGCTCTCCAGTGTCGGAGGAAAGCTAATGGAACGAGGCCCTGCCCGCGAAGCTGCGGCTGCCACCCCACAGGCGCAGAACCAGGGAGGTGCGGACGCGACCGTGCGTGCCCGCAAGACCACCGACGGGAAGGCCCCGGCCGCACCAGGCCTGGACTTTCCCCGCTACTTCACGCTCCCTGGTGTCGATCCGTTCGACGAGGTCGAGTGGGAAGTTCGCGCGGCCGTCATCGGCAACGAGAAGGGCAAGGTCGTCTTCGAGCAGCGCGACGTCGAGATCCCCAAATCCTGGTCGCAGCAGGCCACCAATATCGTCGTTTCCAAGTATTTCCGCGGGCAGCTCGGCACGCCGGAACGCGAGCGGAGCGTCAAGCAGCTCATCGGGCGCGTGGTGGACACCATCACCCGGTGGGCGCGCGAGCAGCACTACTTCTCGAGCCCCGAGTCGCTCCAGGCGTTCTCCGCGGAGCTGAAGCACCTGCTGGTCTACCAGAAGGCCGCCTTCAACAGCCCCGTGTGGTTCAACTGCGGCTTCGAGAAGGCGCCCCAGTGCTCGGCCTGCTTCATCAATTCGGTGCAGGACACGATGGACTCGATCCTGACGCTGGCCCGCACCGAGGGGATGCTCTTCAAGTTCGGGTCCGGCACGGGCAGCAACCTGTCCTCCATCCGGTCGTCCCGCGAACTGCTGGCCGGCGGCGGCACGGCGTCGGGTCCGGTGTCGTTCATGAAGGGGTACGACGCGTTTGCCGGCGTCATCAAGTCGGGCGGCAAGACGCGCCGCGCGGCCAAGATGGTGATCCTCAACGCCGAGCACCCGGATATCGTCGACTTCATCAACTGCAAGGTCGAGGAAGAGAAGAAGGCCTGGGCGCTCATCGACGCCGGCTACGACGGCTCGTTCACGGGCGTGGCGTACGGGTCGGTGTTCTTCCAGAACTCCAACAACAGCGTGCGGGTACCGGACGACTTCATGCGCGCCGTGCTCGATGACGGCGACTGGACCACCCGCGCCGTTCGCGACGGTGCCCCGGTCGAGACCTACAAGGCGCGCGACCTGATGCGGCTCATCGCCGAGGGCACCTGGGTGTGCGGTGATCCGGGCATGCAGTTCGACACGACGATCAACGAGTGGCACACCAGCCCGAACACGGCGCGCATCAACGCGAGCAACCCGTGCTCCGAGTACATGTTTCTCGACGACTCGGCGTGCAACCTGGCGTCGATCAACCTGATGAAGTTCGTGAAGGAGGACGGCGAGCTCGACGTCAATGCCTTCAAGGCCGCCTGCCGCACGCTCATCACGGCGCAGGAGATCATCGTCCCCAACGCGAGCTACCCGACCAAGGCGATCGAGCGCAACTCGATCGACTATCGGCCGCTCGGCCTCGGGTACGCCAACCTTGGCGCGCTGCTGATGTCGCGCGGCCTGCCCTACGACAGCGACGAGGGTCGGGCCTATGCCGGGGCGATCACGGCGCTGATGACGGGCGAGGCCTACGCGCAGTCGGCCCGCATCTCCCGCGATCACGGCGGGCCCTTCGCGGGTTACGAGAAGAACGCCGAGCCTTTCCTGCGGGTGATGCGCAAGCACCGCGACGCGGTGGGCGAGGTGGCGCAGAAGCTGGTGCCAGCCGACCTCTACGCCGGCGCGAAGCAGGCGTGGGAAGAGGCGGTGGAGCTGGGCGAGGACTTCGGCTACCGCAACGCGCAGGCCACGGTGCTGGCCCCCACGGGCACCATCGGTTTCATGATGGACTGCGACACCACGGGCGTGGAGCCGGACATCGCGCTCGTGAAGTACAAGAAGCTCGTGGGCGGCGGCCTGATGAAGATCGTCAACGGCACCGTGCCGATGGCGCTCGAGAAGCTGGGCTACACGCAGCCCGAGATCGACGCGATCATCCACTACATCGACGAGCACGAGACCATCGAGGGGGCGCCGTTCCTCAAGCCGCACCACCTGCCGGTGTTCGACTGCGCGTTCAAGCCGTCACGCGGCGAGCGTTCGATCCACTACATGGGCCACATCAAGATGATGGGGGCGACGCAGCCCTTCATTTCTGGCGCCATCTCGAAGACCGTGAACGTGCCGCGCGAGGCCACGGTGGAGGACATCGAGAAGGCCTACATCGAGTCGTGGAAGCTCGGGGCGAAGGCCATCTCCATCTATCGCGACGGCAGCAAGCGGACGCAGCCGCTCAATACGTCGAAGGCGGGCGTGGCCGATACCCGGCTCGGGGCCGAGGGCCAGGTGCGCGAGGTCGTGAAGGAAGTGGTGAAGGTGGTGAACCAGCCGGCCCGGCGCAAGCTGCCGGACGAGCGCGCCTCCATCACGCACAAGTTCGACGTGGCGGGCCACGAGGGTTACATCACGGTCGGGCTGTTCGAGGACGGGACGCCTGGCGAGATCTTCCTGGTGATGGCGAAGGAGGGCTCGACGATCTCTGGCTTCGCCGATGCCTTCGCGCAGGCCATCTCCTACGCGCTGCAGTACGGGGTGCCGCTGCAGGCGCTGGTGGACAAGTTCAGCCACGCGCGCTTCGAGCCGTCGGGCATGACGAAGAACCCGGAGATCCGGTTCGCGAAGTCGATCGTGGATTACATCTTCCGGTGGATGGCCACGAAGTTCCTGTCGGCGGAGGCGCAGTTCCGCGCGGGCGTCAACATCCAGGAGCCGGCGGCCGAGGGCACGTCGGACGCGGCCGCGCAGGCCAAGGTGACGGTGGCCGCCGCCGGGGCGGCGAGCACCAACCCCGCACCGCAGGCGGCGGCGCCGCGGCGGACGAGCGAGTTCGCGGCCATTCAGAACCAGGAGGACGCGCCGCCGTGCTCGACCTGCGGCTCGATCATGATCCGCAGTGGCGCCTGCTACAAGTGCGTGAACTGCGGCACGACGAGCGGGTGCGCCTAGCGGCCTACCGATTCTCTTGCACCACACGCGGTGGGTGCCAGCATCCACCGCGTGGCTCAGCTAGTTCTCGTTCGGGTCAGATGTGAGACGGAGCCGAGATGGCCCCGTCAACGGAAGTCCGGCAAGGTGTCCGGAACATGCGTAGAGGGCCTGGTGGGACTCCCACCTTCGCCTTCGACTTCACAGTCGAGGTGTCTTCAGATGTCCCACATGAGAATCGCCCAGGGCCTGCTGGTCGCTGCGCTCCTGATGATGGATCCGACCGCGCTCTGGAGCCAGGTGCCCAACTTGGCCGTACAGACGAGCTCGTTCAACCAGCGGTGGCTCGGCATCGTAGTGTCGATCGAAGAAGCAGTCCCACCTGCTGGGTTTCGGCCGAGAGGAACTGGCTTCCTCGTACGCACCGCCAATAGCCACGTCGTTCTCGTCACGGCAAAGCACGTCGCTCTAGCCCCACTTCCCGCCGGCGCAAGGCTGGCCTATCGACTGACCACCACGGCAGGTGGGACCGTGGTGGTCTGGGATGATGAATTGAGGGAACGCCTTGGACCTTGGTTTCCTTCGCCGACTGGGGATGTCGCTTGCCGATTCATCGGGTGGCCGCAGGGGGAGTCAGTTGCACTGACGCCGGACAACTACCTAGCCGACAACGCGCTGACCGCTGGCGCTCCGGTGCTTGTCCTGGGATTCCCTCTAGGACTTCGGTCCGAGGATCAGCCACGACCCATCGCCAGACACGGAATCATCGCTCGCGTGGATCGCGACAACGTGATAGCTGACGCATTCGTCTTTCCAGGCAATAGCGGAGGTCCCGTCATCTATAGCCCCTCTCTGAAAGTGGGCCGTGGACTGACGTCTTCTCTCCTCAATGAAGAAAAACTGATTGGCATCGTTTCGTCCTTTGTCCCATATCGCGAAACCGCGATTAGCCAGCAGACCAACCGTGCACGCATCGTGTTCGAGGAGAACTCTGGCCTCTCGAACGTGGTTCCGGTAGCCAAGCTCGTGGACTTGCTGAATTCTGAGCCCGTAAGGGCGTTGGATGGCAGCATCAGATAGCGAAGGCAGTCTCTGCATCTGAAGGTGCCTCGACCTCACCTCACTTGGGCGCCGGAACGGTAGCGCCCCCGCAGAGGCAAGCGGTGCGTCCTTGACGTTGACGAGACTTCGCAGATCAGCGAGCCTCTCGCGGGAACTCCGCTAACGGGTAGTGGCTGTCGCACGTGAACCAGGAAGACGCGCCGCCGTGCTCGACCTGCGGCTCGACCATGATCCGCAGTGGCGCCAGCTACAAGTGCGTGAACTGCGGTACGACGAGCCGGTGCGCCTAGCGGCCGCACGTCGTCCCGATACGGGACGCCGGTAGCCGGCGCGGCAAGACAGCAGGGGCGGGCCTTCGGGTCCGCCACTGTGCTTTGTACGCGCTGTCTGCAGTTGGCCGGCGGGGAGCGGCCGCCCTGTGGGCCAACTGCGTCGCACGCCGATCATGGTCGCCTGACGTCGCCGCGACGCGATGGACCGCCGCGAGTGCGTGCCGCACGATCCGTGACGCGCGCGTCAGGCTCGCTGGTGCATGCCGTGATCGACCGTCGTGCGGATCCGCTCCTACTCGCGCGCGCCAGCGACAGGGTACGAGCGTCGCAACGCGTCCGGCGTGCGGAGCCGGAGGCCCGCGGGGCGGCCGCTCCCCGCCGGCCACGAGGCGCACAGACACGCAGATGCAGGAGGGGCGGGGTGCCGCGACACACGCAGGACCGGTAGATGCGCGAGGATAGTGCGTGGACCAGGATGAAGCCCTCCGAGCCGGAATCACGCGCCGCGCCGCGAACGGCGCCGACATCCTGTATCGATTCGCTGGGGAAGGCGACAGTGTCGAGGCGATGACGGAACTGCTGCACCGAGCCTACGCGCCCCTGGCCCAAGCCGGGCTGCACTACATGGCCTCGCATCAAGCTCCGGACGTCACGCGGCGGCGGATGGGCAAGGGCCAGACCGTCGTGGCGGCCACACCCGATGGGACAATCGTTGGCACGGTCACCCTGGCACGGGCATCGGCTACGTCGGGGTCCCCGTTCTACGACCAGCCTGACGTGGCCAGCTTCGGCCAGTTCGGGGTCGAAACCGCGCTGCAGAATCTCGGCATCGGTTCCACCCTCCTGTCCGTGGTCGAAGCCTTGGCTCTTCAGCGCGGCGTGGGCCACCTCGCGCTCGACACGTCTGAGCAGGCCGCCGCGCTCATCCGCCTCTACACGTCGCGTGGCTACAGGCTGATCGAAACGGCACAGTGGCCGGACGTGAACTACCGGAGCGTCATCCTCGCGAAGGCGCGGGCGCAACTGCGACGCACCGTCTGACATGCGAACGGAGGCCGGCGCGCGTCCGGCCCGTGGCATGATGCCACCGGGCCCGCGTGGCTCCTGTGAGTCTGTGGTCGCGGGCCTCGACGCTGCCTGCTGCTCACCGGGTAGAGGCATGACCGACCTGCTTCAGCGATTGCAGCGCGCGCGTCCCGGCATCCTGGCGTGGATGGACGATCTTCACGCAACGCACCGTCAGGCGAGCGTCCCGGCGAGTGCGACAGGATACGCCAGGCTGGCGAGTGCGTTTCCCGCGTCTCTGCTCCAGCGTGCGCGGGCCGTTGCCGTTGATCGCGTTCCGTTCCCGCCTGTGTCGGCATACGGTCTCCCAGAGTTCGAGAGCATGGAGAGGAGACAAATTGCCGGTGTCACGTTCGACGACATGTACTTCGTGCATCGGGCGCATGCATCAGAGGCGACTCATTTTCATGAGCTCGTCCATGTCGTGCAGTGGAGTACTCTGGGCGTCGATGAGTTCCTGCTGACGTACGCTCTTGGCGTCGCCCAACATGGCTATGTGCAGAGTCCCCTGGAAGCGATAGCGTTCGACCTCCAGGCTCTTTTCGAGCAGCACGCCGCGTTGGACGGCGTCGTCGACCGTGTGGCGCGCCATGCGGTTGAGACGCGCGATGCGGCAGCGGCTGTATTCAGGGCGCACGGGTTCCGATTGGGCAGCTAACGCTCCTGCGGCCAGACGGCGTTGACGAGTCTCGGAGCGTGCCTGGCAGACGGCAGTGAGCGGGCAGTCAGCGCCAGCATACGCAGAGGAATGGCGCCGCGGCGCAGGAGCGGGGTGGTGCTGATGCCCTACGAGACACGATGCGTGAAGATTCAGCTGAAGCCCGACAGCGTGCAACGCGTGCGGGAGTGGGCAGCGACGCTGAATGAATCGCGACGGGCGGAGGCGTTGGAGACCCTGCGTGACGAGTCGGTCGTGCTCGAAGCTGCGTTTCTCGATTGCACAGCCGAAGGGGACTCCTGATCTACGTCATGAAAGCGGAGAGCTTCGACCAGGCGAAGGAAGCCGCAGCCAGCTCAACGCGCGCAATCGACGAGTATCACAAGGCGTTGCGGCCGGCGGGGAGCGGTCGCCCCACGGGCTCCAGGCTCGACGGATGATGCGTCTGGGTGTCGACGCCGTCATCCCCGCGCTCGGTGGTATTCTGCCCTGCGGTGCCGGCTGAACGTCGCGCCGTCATGCCGACCCCTTGGTCCGAACGCGTGGAGCGTGTGCCCGTGCGCCTTGCTCGATCGCTGCTCTGGATCGACTGCACGGGCGCTCTTGTCGTAGGGGCTCTCGTGCTGGCGCTCGCCGCATGGCTTGGCAGGCTCTACGCGCTGCCCGTCGGTGTGATCATCGTGATGGGAACCGCGAATCTGGCATTCGGCAGCTTCTCCCTGTCTCTTGCCCGGCGCGCGGTGCGACCTCGCCAGCTGCTGCTGCTCCTGGTGGCCGCCAATATCACCTGGGCCGTGCTGTGCGCCACGGCCGCGGTTGTTGTGGCCCCGCAGGCGTCACGGTTGGGCCTCGCCCACCTGCTCCTCGAGAGCCTGTACGTTGGTGGCCTCGGCGCGCTCGAGTGGAGGCATCGCACCATCCTCCTGACCGCAGCGTGAGCGGCGATCCCACCTCGAACAGTGCGCCCTGACCGACTCCTTCGCGCTGCCCTCTGGACATCGGCCGCGCTCAACGCGCTGGGTGTGGTGGTGTTCGTCCCGCTGGCCGTTGGGCGCGTGTCGCCGCTCCTGCCCGTTCCGGTCTCGGCGTTTCTCGCGGGTCAGCTGGTGTTCGTGATTGCCCTGTTCGGATGCGTCTACCTCTGGCTGGCGCGACAGCCTGTCGTGGATCGTCCCCTGCTCCTCGTCGGTGGGCTTGGAAAGCTCGGCTTCTTTGTCCTCGCCGTCGTGTACGCCGCGGTGGGAGACGTGCCAGCCCAGGTGGCCCTCAGCGCCCTACCCGACGTCGTGCTCGGCGTGGTGTTCCTCCGTGCCGGTCGTGCGGCCGGGTAGCGGCGGACGCGATGTCCTGCGTCTGACGTCCTTGTCTGTCCACCGGTGCCTGCGCGATCATGCGGCCACGGCGACTGCGCGGCAGCCCGCCAGCAGTTCCCGACGACATGGTGAAGCCAGCGACGACCACCGTAGCGACGGTGACGGAGGCGATCCGGGAGACGCTCGGAACCTCACCGCCTCGCAATGTGCCAGCGTGGCGGGCGCTCCGTCGTGGCTGGTCGCGCGAGCTGGAGTCCTGGCCCGCGCGTGACGTCATTCGGCTCGGGCTCGAGGTCATGGACGTCACGCCGTGGGGCCGGGTGACCGCCTACGAGATCATTGCCTGCCATCCTGGGGGCATCGAGGCCCTCACGCCGCGGCTGCTGTACCGCCTCGGCGAAGGTCTTGCCGACTGGGCAGGCGTGGATACGTTTGGCTGCTACCTCGCTGGGCCGGCGTGGCGCGAAGGGCGTCTGTCGACGCGGGATGTGCACCGGTGGCTTCGCTCGTCGGATCGGTGGCAGCGGCGGGCAGCCGTCGTCTGCACTGTCGCGCTCAACGTGCGGGCACGCGGCGGCCGCGGCGATGCCGTGCGGACGCTGGATGTGTGCCGGCGTGTCGTCGCCGATCGAGACGACATGGTGGTGAAAGCCCTGTCGTGGGCGCTGCGATCGCTTGTCAGGTGGGACCGCGACGCGGTGGCGGCGTTCGTCCGGGAACACGACGCCGTTCTCGCCGCCCGGGTGAGGCGCGAAGTCGGTACCATGCTCCGGACCGGGCGCAAGCGCATGACGGCACACAACGGGAGCGACGATCGGCTGCGGCGTCCGGGCCCAGGGGCGGTTCGACGGACGGCGCGGCGCTGAATCCGCCCACATATCAGAGCGGAGTGGGAACAGCGTGCCGCGCGCGGGTCGCCCTTCCAGTTCAACCCCTCTTATGTCGCACGCCACCTTCCTGCAGGCCGCCTTGAACGGGGACCGCGTGCATCCCACGGTGCCCCGTACTCCCACCGCCATTGCGGACGCCGCGGAGGCGTCTGTGCGGGCGGGCGCACACGCCGTGCACGTTCACGCCTTCTCGCCAGCGGGTCGCGAGACCCTGGACGGCGCCCACTGCGGGGCGGTGCTCAGGGCCATCCGTGCGCGGTGCCCGGGGCTGCCGGTCTCCCTGACCACGTCGGCCACCATCCTGCCCGACCCGGACGAGCGTCTCCGCGTCGTCGCAGGCTGGAGCGAGCTGCCCGACCTGGTCACCGCCAATCAGGGTGAGCCCGGCATCCGTGAACTCTGCCAGCTCCTGCTCGCCCGTGGAGTCCAGATCGAAGCGGGACTGCTCACCGTGGAGGACGCGCACGCGTTCGTGCGCTCGGGACTGGCCACCCAGTGTCGACGTGTGCTCATCGAGCCTCTGGAAGAGGAAACCGACGTAGCCCTTCGTCGCGCGGAGGCGATGGAACAGATCCTGGACGCCGCCGGCATCGTCCTTGAGCAGGTGCACCATGGGTATGGCGCCGCGTGCTGGGCCGTGAACCGTCGGGCGCTCGGGCGCGGGCATGGCATTCGCACGGGCCTCGAGGATGTCACCGTGCTCCCGGACGGTTCCCCGGCGGTCGACAACGCGGCCCTCGTGGCGGCCGCCGCCGGGCTCATACGCCACCACGCGCGCACCTGAAGGACGAGTATGAGAGCTGCATGGTACGAGTCGCAGGGTGAGGCGCGAGAGGTGCTTGTCGTCGGGACGATGGCGGATCCGGAGCCAGGGCCAGGTGAAGTCCGCATCGCGGTTCGGCGCTCGGGCATCAACCCAGGCGACGTGAAGAAGCGCGGCGACGCGTTCGGTGTCGGGATGCCGTTCCCGAGAGTCGTCCCCCACAGCGATGGTTCGGGGACCGTCGACGCAGTGGGCGAGGGTGTGCCGACCACGATGGTCGGCGAGCGGGTCTGGTGCTTTGGCGCGCAGAGCTACCGGCCCTTCGACACAGCTGCCGAATGCGTGGTCGTGCCTTCCAGGCGAACGTGGCCATGGATGAGCAGGTCCTGAAGCTGGGTGGCTCCATTGCCAGCTACGCCACGAACGGGCCCAAGTGAACACACCAGCCCTGTTGAGCCACACCTGGGCTGCTGTCGGTGTATCCTGCCCCGCGAACCGGCTTCATATGCTGAGAGGGGACGAGACATGTTTCGCACACTGACGATGTCCGCGGTCTGTGCCGCGCTGCTGTCTGCCGGCTGCGGCGGGGGTCCGCGTGATGCCCAGGCCGTACTGGCCGATGTCCACGAGGCCATGGGGACCGAGGGCCTCCAGTCCATCACTTACTCGGGTACGGCCCAGACGCTCGACAGAGCCTTCCTGCAGACGGCTGTGGCCAGCCCGCCCTGGCCGATGTACGACATCTCCAACTACTCGCGCACCATCGACCTGACCGAGCCCGCCTCGCGCGCCACCGGCACGATGTTCCATGGCGGCGTGTTCCTGCGCCCGCCCACCGAGCAGCCCTACGAGCAGCAGATCAACCCCGACCAGACGGCCTGGAACGACCAGCTGGAGATCTGGCTCACACCGTGGGGCTTCCTGCGTGGGGCCGAGATGTACGGTGCCGAGGTCGGGACCGCGGAGATGGGCGAGGGGGCGTTCACCACGCTGACGTGGCAGTCGCCCGAGTCGCAGACGTCGCCGTCGGGCATGCGCTACACGGTGACCGGCTACATCGACGACCAGAACCTGGTGTCGCGCGTCGAGACGCAGGTGGAGCACGTGATGATGGGCGACCTGCAGGTCGCGGCCAACTACAGCGACTACCGCGAGATGGACGGCGTGATGGTGCCGGCCACGATGGAGCAGGAGAGGGCCGGTGGCACGTCGTTTACGGTGGCCGTGGAGAGCGCCACCGCGAACCCGGCCGATCTCACGGCACGGCTCACGCCGCCGCCAGCGGAGGGTAACGGCGGTGGTGGCGGCGGTGGTGGTGGTCGTGGCGGCGGGCCCGCGCCCGACCCGGCCGATCTGGTCCGGAAGGTCTACGACGGCGTCTACCTCGTCGGCGGCGGCTACGAAGCGATGATCGTGGAGTTCACCGACTTCGTCGTCGTCTTCGAGGGCGGTGCGCAGAACGAGAACCGGGGCCAGCAGGTGCTGGCCGCCACGCGCGCCACCGTCCCCAACAAGCCGATCCGCTATGTGGTCAACTCGCACTTCCACTCGGATCACTCGAGCGGGCTGGCGGCCTGGGCGCGCGAGGGGATCACCATCCTCACCCACGAGGCGAACGTCCCGTTCGCCGAGATGGCGCTCAGCAATCCGCGAACGCTGCTCGGTGAGCCGACCATGGACCCCATGATCGAGGGCGTGGAGGACGTCATGGTGATCGAGGACGCGATGAACCGGATGGAGATCGTCCACATCCCGAATCCCCATGCCGAACACCTGCTCGGCGTGTACCTCCCGCGTCACAGCCACTTCCACCAGGCGGATCTCACGCTGTTCCCCGACGATCCCTCGCCCGCGCACATCGCGTTCGCCGAGCGGGTGCGCGAGCTGGGCATGGAGTTCGACACGCTCACCGGCGTGCATCCGGCCCCCAATCCCGAGTCGGACGACGACGTCCTGGTCGCGCTGCGGCAGTAGCGCCTCCCGGACGGTGTCTCGATCGGCGTCATGAGGGGCGGGCCGCCTGGTCCGCCCCTCTTCGTGTGAGCGCGGATTGTCCGCGGGCAGGTCGTTGCGCTGCTGGCACCCCGCATCGGGCCCAGGAGGCTCGGTGCACGGCATGAGGAGAGTGGTCGCGTGAACCGCACGAGCACCCAGGACGAGCGGATTGCCCGGATGACGTTCGCGTCCGTGTACCCGCACTACGTTGCGAAGGTGGAGAAGAAGGGCCGGACCAGGGACGAACTGCATCAGGTCATCCGCTGGCTGACAGGCTTCAGCGAATCGACGCTGCAGCAGCACATTGCCGACAAACTGACATTCGCGGAGTTCTTCGAGAAGGCCACGCTGAATCCGAACGCGCGCCTCATCACGGGGAGCATCTGCGGATACCGCGTCGAGGACATCGAGAACCCGCTCACACAACAGGCTCGATACCTGGACAAGCTGGTCGACGAGCTGGCCAAGGGCCGCAAGATGGAGAAGATACTTCGCGTGGCGTGAGGCGGTGATGTGGCCCGCAGCGGCGGCCGACATGCCGGGGCGCCCGCTGGCGATCGTCACGGTTGGCCAGGTCCGTTGTGTGCGCGCCGCCACTGCTGGTACCTGACATGGCGGCGATCTACCGACACACGCAGGTTGGCTACGTCACGCTCGGCGCCCTGGGCGTCGCCGCGCTCGGCGCGGCCTGGTCGAGCATCCGCACGTCTTCACCCATAGCCCTGGGCGCAGCCCTCCTGCTCGGGGGCCTCGTGATGATGTTCTCAACGCTGACCGTCGTCGTGGACGACGCGAGCCTTGACGTGTCGTTCGGGCCCGGACTCATCCGTCGGCGCATTCCCCTGGGTCGCATTCGCGCCGCACGCGAAGTGCGCAACCGCTGGTACTACGGGTGGGGCATGCGGCTTACGCCTGCCGGCTGGTTGTGGAACGTGTCGGGACTCGGGGCCGTGGAGGTGGAGTTCGACGACGGCCATCGTTTTCGCATCGGGTCGGACGAGCCGGGGAGGCTGGCGGAAGCACTCCAGTGGAGGATTCGTGGCTGAGACACCCGCTCGCCCGAACGATCGGGCCCTGCTCTTCGAGCTGTTCGAGAGCACGCCGCGGCAGGGGCCCGGCAGCGTGGCCACCACCCGACGCGCCCTTCGGCTCCTGCCGGACGGTCTGCGCATCGAGCGCGTGCTGGATATGGGCTGCGGCACCGGCGGCTCCACGCTCGTGCTCGCCGAGGAGACCGGCGCACACGTCACCGCGGTGGACATCCACCCGCCGTTCCTGGCGACGCTCCGGGCGCAGGCCGAGGCGCGTGGTCTGGCCCGCCGCATCACGACGGTCGTCGCCGACATGGGGAGCGTGGAGGCGCGTGGGACCGGCTACGACCTGGTCTGGGCCGAGGGTAGCGCGTACTCCATTGGATTCGAGCAGGCGCTCCACAGCTGGAAGCCGCTGTTGCGGCCGGGCGGCTGCCTGGTCGTGACGGAGCTGGTCTGGTTCGTGGACCCGCCGGACGCGCGCGCACGGGCGTTCTTCGCGGAGGAGTACCCCGACATGCGCGACGAGGCCACACGCACCGACGACGCGCGCAGTGCCGGCTACGACGTCTTGGGCTCGTTTCGCCTGGCAGCTGATGACTGGCACGCGTACTACGCGGGCGTGGAGACACCGCTACGCGAGGCCCTCGCCAGGCACGGCGCACGGGACGTGTACACGGCCATGCAGCGTGAGCGGCAGACCTACGAGGCCTGCGGCGACGACTACGGCTACGTGTGCCTGGTGCTGCAGACGCCCACCCAGTCGCGAGTCTGAGCCCCACCGCCTGCGCTGGGGCTACTCGACCCCGCGCAGGTGGCCGTCAGGCGGCCGTGAAACGGATCAGCTCATCGCGTCACCACTCGCCGGCCCCCCAACAGCCAGCGAGGACGCAATGAACCTGATCGTCGAATGGAACAACATCCTGCTCGAGGCCATCCGCGCCGTCGGCAGGCTCCCTCTCAACAGCCCCGACCGCGAGCGCGGCGGCCCGCCGCAGGTAGCACGGTCCATCGGCATCGTGTACACGACGGTCTACGACGCGTGGTCGGCGTATGACAGCGTGGCCAAGCCCGTGCACCGCACGACGCCGCGCAGGCCCGCCGGACAGCACACCGAACCGAATCGCCGCCAGGCCATCAGCCAGGCGGCCTACCGCGCGCTGGTGGATCAGTTCCCGCCCGACATCTACCAGGCCGACTTCAAGGCCAGCTACGAGGCCATGCTGGTCGACCAGCTGGCCAAGGACGGCATCGTCATCGGCG
The DNA here is from genome assembly GCA_050185275.1 of Vicinamibacterales bacterium. Taxonomy (GTDB): domain Bacteria; phylum Acidobacteriota; class Vicinamibacteria; order Vicinamibacterales; family UBA2999; genus JABFRY01. The sequence goes on from JBFWZN010000010.1 coordinate 116,253, forward strand.
GACCCACGCCCACGCCGGTGGACGTGGGCAACCAGGCCGCCAACGACGTCCTGGCCTTCCGGCATGCCGACAACGCCAATCAGGCCAACCTGTACGCCGACACCACCGGCTACGCGCCGGTGAACAGTCCGATGGCGGTGCTGCTGCCGGCCGCTGCCGATGCCATTGCCGACGTGGGCCGGTGGCAGGCGCTCACCTACCTCAATGCTGCGCACGAGGCGAAGACGCCGAAGTTCATCTGCCCGCACTGGGGGCTGGTGAAGCCCTTCGCCATGACCACCGGCAGCCAGTTCCGCCCCACCGCCTCTCCACAGTCGCCACTGAGCCAGGGCTTCCTCGATCAGGCGCGCTACGTGATGGACGTCCAGGCGCGGCTCACGCCCGAGCAGAAGGTGATCGCGGAGTACTGGGCCGACGGCCCGAACTCGGAGCTGCCGCCGGGCCACTGGACCGAGTTTGCCGCCTACGTCGTCGAGCGCGACCAGATGGACCTGAACCAGACGGTGAAGCTCTATCTCGCACTCGCCAACGCCATCTTCGACGCCAGCATCGCGACGTGGGATGCCAAGCGCGAGTTCGACTACGTGCGCCCCGTCACGGCCATCCGTCACCTGTTCCGAGGCAAGCGGGTGCTGGGCTGGGCCGGCGCCGGCAAGGGCACGCAGGAGATCCTGGGCGAGGCCTGGAAGCCCTTCCAGGTGCCCACGTTTCCCACGCCGCCGTTCTCCGAGTTCACGTCGGGCCACAGCGGATTCTCGATGGCTGCGGCCACGGTGCTCAGGACGTTTACCGGCAGCGACCGCTTCGGATTCTTCTACTCGCAGGACGTGCCGCTCAAGGCCGACCCGACCGAGCCGGTCACCGACGTGGTGCTGCACTGGCCCACGTTCACATCGGCGGCGCGGGAGGCCGGGGAGTCGCGTCTCTACGGCGGCATTCACTTCTACGAAGGCAATGTCGTAGGCCTGGATCTGGGCGAGAAGGTCGGTCAGGCCGCGTACGCAAAGGCGCAGGATCTCTGGTCGGGCGCCTAAGGCGACGCGCAGGCGCTCCGCCCTCGCGCGCCGGCCGGATGCCGCGCGCGAGGGTACACTCCGACAACCGCCCTGCCGTGTCCACCAGCTGCGGCGTTCCGGAGAGCCCGGGGTGTGCCCATGCGCGAACGTGATGTCCTGCACCGCTTCTACGCCCGTCTGGTGACGGCCTCGGCCGGTGTGAGCGACCCTCGAATCGAGGATGCGTTTGCCACCGTGCCGCGGGAGCACTTCCTGGGTCCGGGACCTTGGCCCATCAAGGTGGCGGCCAGCGGCTACATGTCGAGCGAGACCGATGACCCGGCCGTGCTGTATCAGGACATCGTCGTGGGCCTGGTGCCCTCGCGAGGCCTGAACAACGGCCAGCCGAGCCTGCACGCGAAATGCATGGGCGCGGTGCTGCCCCAACCCGGCGACCGCGTCGTGCATGTGGGGGCTGGCACCGGATACTACACGGCCATCCTCTCGATGCTGGTGACGCCAGGAGGGCGCGTGGACGCGTACGAGGTGGACCCTCACCTCGCGCGCCGGGCCTCCGACAACCTGGCTCGCCACGCGAACGTCGCCGTCCATGCGACATCTGCCGTCGATGGCGTACTGCCCGCCGCCGACGTCATCTATGTGAGTGCAGGCGTCACCGACATTCCGCCGGCATGGCGTGATGCCCTGGCGCCGGAAGGACGACTCGTCGTGCCCCTGACCCCGGCCGAGGGGCTCGGGGTGATGCTCTTGGTGACGCGCATGGGGCGGGACGCGTATGCTGCGCGGGTGCTCTCGACGGCCGCCTTCATCCCGTGCGTCGGCGCGACCGACCCACAGGGGTCGCGGGCGGTGGTCGCGGCACTTGCGGTCGCACCTCCAGACGCCGTCCGGTCCCTGCGGGTCGGTGTCGAGCCCGACGACACCGCGTGGTTTCGTGGCGACGGATGGTGGTTGTCGACCTGGGAGCCTTGAGAGGAACACGGCGTGAAGGCACCACGGGGGCACATCGTCCTGCTGGGCGACTCCATCTTCGACAATCAGTCCTACACGGCAGGGCAGCCCGACGTGGTGAGCCATCTCCGGACCCTCGTGCCGCCGCAGTGGGAGGCCACGCTCTGCGCGGTCGATGGCGCGACCACGGGCAGCGTGGCGCGACAGTTCGACGACATTCCCGAGGACGCGTCGCACCTGGTGCTGTCAATCGGCGGAAACGACGCGTTGAGCCATCTCGACCTGCTGGACACGCGCCTTGGCTCGTCCCGGGAGGCGCTTCTGCTGTACGACAGGCGTGTTGGGGCGTTCGAGGAGGGCTACCGCGACGTGATGGCGCCGCTGGCCGGCAGGAGGCTGCCCCTCACGGTGTGTACGATCTACAACGGTGCGCTGCCCGCAGAGATCGCTACCCCGGCGCGGATGCTGCTGATGATGTTCAACGACGTCATCATGCGTGCGGCCCTCGAACACCGGGCGTCTGTCATCGAGTTGCGAACGGTGTGCGTGACGCCGTCGGATTACGCCAACCCGATCGAACCATCCGGTGCCGGAGGCCGCAAGATCGCGGCCGCCATCGCCCGCGCCGTCGGTGCGCTGCCGGGGCCGGCGGCCTCGCAGGTGTACACCGGCTGGCACCGCGTGGATCACGCGTAGGCCTCACCTCGGCGAGCGAGGGTGCAAGGGCCGGTGATGGCCCTGCCGGGTGCTACACTCGGCGGCATCGACCGGGAGGTCCCAATGAGCAGCCTTCGTCCGCCCGTCGCGTTGATGTTCGTGTTGTTGCTGGCAACGGACGGTGTCGCAGTCTGGGCTCAGACAGGCGCCGACTACAAGGTGCTGGCGACCAGCAAGACCTCCACGATGGAGAAGGAGTTGAACGAGGCCGCTGAGGCGGGCTTCCGCTTCGAGCACGTGATGGGCGGCGAGTCGGCGTTCGGTGGCAGCGAGGTGGTGGTTGTATTGAGCAGCCGCGAGTCGCGCGCAGGTCGCTTCGCATACAGGCTGCTGGCCACGTCCAGGACCTCCACCATGCAGAGAGAACTGCAGGAGGCCTCGGCCGCCGGCTTCGAGTACAAGGGCCAGACGGTCTTCCGCAGCGCATTCGGCGGGAGAGAGGTGGTCGTCATCCTGGAGCGAGACAACGACGCCGAACCCCACCAGTACGAGTACACCCTGATCGCGACATCGAGGACCTCGACGCTCGAGAAGGAACTGAAGGAGGCGGGAGCGGCAGGCTACGAGGTGGTGGGCATGACCGTCGCCAAGACGGCCGTGGGCGGCGATGAGGTGGTGGCCATCGCGCGGCGGCTGCGCCCGTGAGGCAGTGCCGGTTCGACCCGCGTGCACTCCGGCTCCTGAGGTGCACCGTCGAGCCCACATGGCAGGACTGCCCCTGACACAGGAGGGAGACATGCGGACGACCGTATTCGCCTTGGCATTCTCGTTGGCGGTGGCATCCTCGTCGTACGCGCAACAGTGCCTGCACGGCGACGACGAGACGTCCGCGCAGGCGGCCCGGCGGCGTGAGGCGCTCGTGGCCGCGCGCATCGTCAACACCCTGCAGGCCAGTCAGCCAGGCGCGGCGCAGAACCGGTACCTGCGACACGCCGAACTCGGAGGGGCGGCGCGTGGCGTGCCTGCAGGCATCAGCCTGGCCCCCGACACGGACATCGTGGCTGGCTGGCGACTCTCGCTCGATGTGGCGCCCACCGGCTACTGGTTCTCCATCAGGGATACCACGGACCCGTGCGGCTTCAGCTACATCAGCAATGCCACCGGGCTGATCTACAGCGCGGAGCCCATTCGGTGAGCGGGAGCATCTACTCCCGCTTCGCCAAGGCGGCGGCTCGCTTCTGCGGGCGGCCACGCACGTTCATGCTGGCGGCCGGCGTGATCGTGGTCTGGGTGGTGACGGGGCCGCTCTTCGATTTCAGCGACACGTGGCAGCTGGTCATCAACACCGGCACGACCATCATCACGTTCCTGATGGTCTTCCTGATCCAGAACACGCAGAACAGGGATACGGAAGCCATCCAGATCAAGCTGGACGAGCTGATTCGCGCGACCGAAGGCGCGCACAACGCCCTGCTCGACCTGGAAGAGATCGAAGAGGATGCGCTCGACCGCTTCAGGCGCAAGTACCACGCCCTGGCGGCCGCCGCCAGGGAAGACCTGGCGCGCGGCACAAAGGACACGGGCAGGCCGGAAGCCTGAGCTCACGCGACGAGGAGAGACCGATGACGACGGTGGGACGCGCGACGATGATGACCGTAGCCGCCTGCGCCTGGCTGGTCGCGGGCACGGGGCCCGTGCGGGCCGAGGTGCGGGAGCTGACGACGAAGGCGGGAGGCACGACCGTCCACTACAAGGTGGTCCTGCCGAATGGCTACGATCCGGCGAAGACGTATCCAGCCCTGCTCACCTTCGGTGGTGGTCCGCAGACGATGCGGACGGTGGACAACGACCTCGCGCGCAACTTCAGGGCCGAGGCCGAAGCGCGCGGCTACATCGTCATCTCGCCCGCGGCCCCCGACGGCGACCTGTTCTTCGAACGCGGCGTGCGGATCTTCCCGGAGTTCCTGACACAGATGCTCGCGGCCTACCGGATCGAGGGGCGTCGGTTTCACGTGGCGGGGCCCTCCAATGGCGGCATCGCCGCCTTCCACGTGGCCGCGCGCTTTCCCGAGTACTTCCGCTCGGTGACCGCATTCCCCGGCTATCTGTGGCAGCCGAACACCAGCAAGCTGCAGGCGCTCGAGGGCATCTGCGTGTTCGCCTACGTCGGTGAACACGACGACTACCGGTGGCACGACGAGATGAAGCGCGAGGTCGAGTACCTGCGGTCGAGGGGCACCCTGGCGCGGTACTCGGAGGAGAAGGGGCAGCCGCACCGCATCGCGACGCTGGCCGGCGCCCAGGCCGGCCGCCTCTTCGACGGGTTCGAACTGGCCCGGAAAGGCTGTCGTCCCGGTCAGGCCGCGGCCACCGTGCCATGAACGGGCTGTTTCTCTTCCCCGAGGCGAGCCGCCAGGATCCGGCGGTCGAGCGCTGGATGGGTGAGCATCCAGGCGAGCTCGGGGGACTCGCCCGTCACTGGTTCGACGTGATGCGCCGCTGCGGGGAGGATGTCCGCGAGTTGCTGCACGACGGACACCCCACCGCGTGCGTGGGCGAGGTGGCTTTCGGGTATGTCAACGCCTTCACGGCACACGTGAACGTGGGATTCTTCCGCGGCGCCGAACTCGCCGACCCCGACGGCCTGCTCACCGGCACGGGCCGATACATGCGCCACGTAAAGGTCCGGCCGGGCCAGCCGCTGGACGAAGCTGCGCTCGCGCGGCTGGTGAATGCCGCCTACGTGGACATGACGCGCCGTTCGCGCGGGGCCTAGGCTGGCCGTACGCGGTGCTATCCTGCCTCCCGCGGCGTGGCCCGGCTGGGACGTCCGCGGGAGACCGATCAGGATGGCGTTCGAGTCGCACGACGAGTACTTCGCAACGGTGCCGCCCGAGGCGCGACAGCGCCTCGCGCGCATCCAGTCTACCGTCGAGTCGCTCCTGCCCTCGGCCACACGCTGTATCGGGTACAGCATGCCGGCGTTCAAGGACGGGCGCATCTTCTTCTACTTCGCGGCGTTCAAGAAGCACATCGGCATCTATCCGCCGGTGACCAGCGATGCAGCGCTCGTCGAGGAACTGGCGCCCTACCGCGGCCCCAAGGGCAATCTGATCTTTCCGTTGGTCGCGCCACTGCCGCTCGAACTCATCGGCCGCGTGGCGGTGGCCCTGCACCAGCAGTACGAGCGCCGGTAGCCACGTCGTCAAGGAGCGGAGACGCCTGGCGCGAGGCGGGCGATCAGGCCTGGCTGGCCGGCTGCGGTACCTGCACGGGCGCCAGCGTTTCGCGGTCGCGCACCCCGATCAAGTACAGGATCCCGTCCAGGCCCAGCGTCGAAAGCGACTGCCGCGCGCTGCGGCGCACGAGGGGCTTGGCGCGGAACGCGATGCCGAGGCCCGCGAGCGCCAGCATGGGCAGGTCGTTGGCGCCGTCGCCGACGGCGATCACCTGCTCCATGTTGAGCCCCTCCGCGTGGGCGAGTGCCGCCAGGTGCTGCGCCTTGCGCGCCCCGTCCACGATCGGTTCGCGGACCTCGCCAGTCACTACGCCGTCCCGAATGTCGAGTTCGTTGGCGTGGAGGTAGTCGATGCGGAGGCGTTCCTGCAGGGCCCGGCCCATGAAGGTGAAGCCGCCGGACAGGATGGCCGTCTTGTAGCCCAGCTGCCGCAGGGTACTGGTGAGGCGCTCGGCCCCGTCCATCAGGGGCATCTGCTCGACAACGCGCTGGAGCGCCGACTCCGGCAGGCCCTTGAGCAGGGCGACGCGCTGGCGGAAGCTGCTCTGGAAGTCCAGATCGCCGGCCATGGCGGCTTCGGTGATGGCCTGCACCTCGGCCCCCACGCCGGCCAGCTTGGCCAGTTCGTCGATCACCTCGGCCCGGATCAGCGTGGAGTCCATGTCGAACGCCACGAGCCGCCGGTGCCGGCGGTACGCCGTGTCGTGCTGGAAGGCGATGTCGATATCGTCCTTGGCCGACAGGGCGAGGAGCGCGGCGCGGAAGTCCGACTCGCTCGCGAGGGTGCCGGACGCGGACAGCTCGACGCACACGCGCGTACTGCCGGAAGGCGCATCGAGCGAGGTCCGCCCCGACAGGCGGTCGATACGGTCGATGTTCAGGCCGGCGGCCGCGATGGCGCCGCTCACGTCAGCCAGATGCCCCGCCGTCAGCGTGGGACCGAGCACGCTCACGATGTAGCGGCCCTTACCCTGGCTCGCCACCCAGTGCTGATAGTCGTCGCCGGAGGCCGCGGTGAAGCGCACCTGCACGCCCAGTTCGTGGGCCTTGAGCAGCAGTTCCGTCAGCAGCGGCGACGCCTTCATGGCATCGGTCAGCTCGATCAACATGCCGAGCGCGAGCGCGTCGTGGATGACGGCCTGGCCGATGTCGAGGATGCGGGCGCCCGATCTGGCGAGGATGCTCGTCAGCGCGTGCGTGACGCCGGACCGGTCCGGTCCGGTGATATCCAGGTGGAGAACACGAGACTCGGGAAATGCGGGCATGGAATCCCACAAGGGTACCTCCCGCGCCGGGGTTTCGAGAAGCGGCTCCCGCGCGGTCCGTCCCATGGACCCGCGCGATGGCCAGGGCTCCGGCGTTGCGGTATACCTGTGGGCATGGATGCGGAGTTCTGGCGGCGCCGGTGGGAGACCAACGAGATCGGCTTTCATGAAGGCGCGCCCAACGCGCTGCTCGTGGCGCACCACGCGGCGTTGTCACTCGCGGCCGGCAGCCGCATCTTTCTTCCGCTGTGCGGGAAGACCCGCGACATCGGCTGGTGGCTGGCCCGCGGGCATCGGGTCGTGGGCTCCGAGTGGAACCGACTGGCCGTCGAACAACTCTTCGAGGAGCTGGCGCTCGACCCGGTCGTCTCCGACCTCGGAGGCGTGACGCGCTTCCGCGCCGGCACGCTCGACATCCTCCAGGGCGACGTCTTCGATGTGTCGGTGACGATGCTCGGCGGGGTGGATGCCGTGTACGACCGGGCGGCCCTGGTGGCCCTGCCGTCCGACGTACGCGGGCGGTACGCCGCCCACGTCACCGCCCTGTCGTCGGGCGCGCCGCAACTGCTGGTCTGCTTCGAGTACGACCAGGCGCGTGTGGCGGGACCGCCCTTCTCCGTAGGTGAGGCAGAAGTCCGCCGGCTCTACGAAGCCGGCGGCGGGTACCGGGCGGTGCCCCTCGAGACCCGGCCGGTGGAGCGCGGGCTGAAGGGCGTGCCCGCAACCGAGACCGTCTGGCTGCTGTCGCCCGTGGCCCCTGCAGGCGCCGGCCCTCAGGACGGTGCGCCGGGACGGTAGCGGCCATCGACGCCGTGGCGGCGACACGTCTGTCGGGACCGGGCGGGGGAGCGGCGCGCCTGCGCATCCGTCACGCGGGTATGCGACACTGTCGCCCCCACCCGCTGACGGAGGTCCCATGACGGAAGGCCCGCTGCTCGGTCGCCCCCTCTGGTACGAACTGCTCACCACCGACAAGGCGGCCGCCGAGCGCTTCTACGCCTCGGTCGTCGGCTGGTCGGTTGCCGACGCCGAGGGTATGTCGCCGCCCTACGCATTGCTGTCCCGCGCCGGCGACGTGCCGGTGGCCGGCGTGATGACGCTGCCCGAGGGGCTGGAGGCGCCGCCCCACTGGGTGATGTACGTCGGCGTGCCCGGCCTCGAAGACGGCGTGGCCCGCGTCGAGTCGCTGGGCGGACACGCGCTCTCGCCGGTCATCGACGTCCCCGCCGTCGGTCGCATGCGGACGATGCTGGACGATCAGGGGGCGATGTTCTCGCTCTATGAGCCGGCGACGCCGCCGCAGGAGCCGGAAGCCGAGCCCACTGTCGGCGACGTGGCCTGGCACGAGTTGTACACGAAGGATCCCGAGGCGGCCATGCGTTTCTACGGGGCACTCTTCGGATGGCGGTCCACCGGTGCCATGGACATGGGGCCGATGGGCACGTACCACATGTTCGGCCGAGCTTTTCCTCTCGGTGGGATGATGCGACAGGCGCCGGGCATGGCGGGCGCGCCCCCGCTCTGGGGGTTCTACTTCAGCGTGTCCGACGTGGACGCGGCTGTCGGTCGGGTGAGCACCGGCGGCGGCACCGTGCTCAATGGTCCGATGGAGGTGCCGGGCGGCGACCGAATCGTCCAATGCCTGGACCCGCAGGGTGCGGCATTCTCCCTGCACCAGAAGGCATGAGCACGACACAGGTACCCCCGCGAGCGCGCCCGCCGGTCATCGTCGCTGCCGCCGCGCCGGAGGTGCACGCGGAGGTCACCCGGTGCGGGTGGGCACGCACGCCGCTTGCCGTGGCCTATCACGACGAGGAATGGGGCGTGCCGGTCCGCGACGACCGGACGCTGTTCGAGTACATCACGCTCGAAGGCGCGCAGGCCGGCTTGAGCTGGGAAACGATTCTCAAGAAGCGTGACGCCTACCGGGCCGCCTTCGCCGGCTTCGACCCCGCCCGTGTCGCGCGGTTCACCGATGCCTCGGTGGAGCGGCTGCTGGCCAACCCGGGCATCGTGCGCAATCGCCTGAAGGTGACCAGCACCATCGACAACGCGAAGGCCTTCCTGCGCGTGCAGCGCGAGTTCGGGTCCTTCGATGCCTACGTCTGGGGCATGGCCGGCGGTGCGCCGCGCATCAACCGCTGGCAGGTCCTGACGGACGTCCCGCCCCGGACGCCGGAGTCCGACGCCCTCAGTCGCGACCTGCGCCGGCGGGGTTTCCGTTTCGTCGGCTCGACGATCTGCTATGCGTTCATGCAGGCGGTGGGGCTGGTCAACGATCACGTCGAGACCTGCTTCCGGCACGCGGCTGTCGGTGCGGCAGGGGGCAAGGCCGGCGGGAGGCCCCCTGTGGCCGCGGCCTCGTCCCGGCCGACACGGCGACGCGGCGCGGCCGGCCAGGGGGCGCACACGCGATGATGCCTGCCGTGGTGTCCGCGCCCGGCGACGACGAGTACGCACCGGGGCTCGCGACCTACGTCCGGCTGGCGCCGACCGGTGCACCGGCCGTCGAACTGCTGGCACGACAGCGCGAAGAGATGGTGTCGTCGCTGGCGCGTCTGTCGGAGGCGGGCGCCGGCTACCGCTACGCCCCTGGCAAATGGAGCGTGCGCGGCGTGCTGGGGCATGTCGTCGACAGCGAGCGCGTCTTCGCCTATCGCCTGCTGTGCGTGGCGCGGGGCGAGACAGCCGGGCTGCCCGGCTTCGACGAGGACGCGTACGCGGCGACGGCCGGCTTCGACGACCTGCCGTTCCAGGGGCTCCTCGACGACTGGGTTGCGGTGCGGAACGCCTCGATCGCCCTGGTCCGACGCCTGCCGTCCTCAGCTTTCGACCGGCGTGGCACCGCCAACGGCCACCCTATCTCCGCGCGGGCCCTGCTGTACGTGATGCTCGGTCACGTGGCGCACCATCGCGCGCTGCTGCGCGACCGCTACGCGCTCTCCATCTGACGCGCCGCCGCCCCACAGGAGCCATCCGGACCGCCCGCGGCAGGGCACTCGCGTGGCCACTGTGGGCTGGCCCTGTGGGCTGGCCCTGTGGACTGGCCCTGTGGGCTGGCTCCGGCAGGCGCGGGCTGGCCCCTGTGGGCTGGCTCCGGCAGGCAGGGTCCGGTAGACTCGCGGCCAGCATGCCTGCGCCCTCACTCGTGCTGGCCGTCCTGATATTCGTCGCACTGCCTGCCACAGTGCCACCCACAGTGCCCGCCACACTGCCCGCCACACGGCCTGCCACACTGCTGGCCGCAGTGCCGGCCACTGTGCTGGCCACAGTGCCACCCACAGTGCCACCCACAGTGCCGCCCACAGTGCCGCCCACAGTGCCACCCACAGTGCCGGCCACAGTGTCTCCCACAGTGCCGCCCGCCCCGCAGACGGCTGGCCAGGCGGCCGGTCAGCCGGCTGACGTGCCGACCCCTTCGATGGCGGTGCTCAACGCCCGCCTCGGGCCCTGCTCGGCCACATTTACCGTGCGGGACGCCGAGGGCGCCCCGCTGTACGGGGCGATCGTGCACGTGCGCGTCCGCTACGGGTTCCTGAGCCTCAAGCGTATGGACCTCGAGGTCGGCACCAGCTCCGAGGGCAAGGCCATGCTCGTGGGGCTTCCCGCCCGTGCGCGCCCCCTCGCCTACGACATCCGCCTCGGAATCCTGGGCGGCGTGGCGGAACAGGACCTCGAGCAGACCTGTGACGCCGCCTTCGACGTGCGGCTGCGTCCCGGGGGCGCTGGCGACGCCGGCTCATGAGCCGGCGCTTGCCACCCTTGCGCCGCTGAGCCCATAATCCCCGCACTTTCCACCGACGACCCCCGGACCACCCACTCACGAGGAGCGCCATGCAGAGCCACGATGCCATCAGGGGAGACGCCGTCCGGACGCTCTATCAGGACTTCGCAGGCGGTCGGATCGACAGGCGCGAGTTCATGCGCCGTTCGACGGCGCTCGGCATTGCCGGCGCGGCGGCTGCGGCGCTCGGGCCGCTGGCCGGTGCCCCCGCCTCGGCGGCCGGGCTCGCGGCACAGGCGGCGGCGCCTGCGGCCGGCGCCGAGCAGCTGGCGCTCGACCTCGCCGAGTGGAGCTACCTCTGGGTGAACGTGAAGCGCGCCGACACGGCACGCGGCAGCTTCGTCGGTGGACAGCAGATGTACGTCGAGTACATGGTGCCGGCGCGTGTCACCAAGCCGTTTGCCATCGTGCTCGTGCACGGCGGCGGCGGGCAGGGGCTCGACTGGATGGGGACGCCGGACGGGCGCCCGGGCTGGTTCCAGTACCTGGCCGCAGAAGGGTACCGGGTGTACGTGGTGGACCGCCCGGGTCATGGACGGTCGCCGAATCATCCCGACCTGCACGGCGGGCTGCGGGCCCAGTCGCCCACGATGGAAGGCCTGCAGGGCAACTTCATTCCCCCGGCGCCCACCAACACCGACAAGTATCGCCGCCAGCACACGCAGTGGCCCGGACCTGGCACGATCGGGTCGCCCGAGGTGGCGCAGTTCATCGCCTCGCAGGGCGGCAGCTACGTGGTCCAGCCCCAGAGGGCGGGCGGAGGCGGTGGGGGCCGGCAGGGCGGTGCGCCCGGTGGGGTGCCCACGCCGGCGAACCAGCAGCCCGAGGGCGCGCCCAACGTCCAGCACCTCACGTGGCGCGAGGCGGGGGCCGAACTGCTCGACACGATCGGTCCGGCCATCATCATGACGCATTCGGCCGGCGGTTCCTTCGGGCTGATCGTGGCCGAAGCGCGTCCCGACCTCGTCAAGGCGACGGTGATGATCGAGGGCGGCGGGTCCGGCTTCGCGGGCGGTAACCGCTGGGGGATGTCCACCATCCCGGTCACCTGGGATCCGCCGGTGGCCGACCCGTCGGAGATCAAGACGCGCTGGGTGGCCAACCCCGAGCCCGATGTCCCTGGCTACTTCTTGCAGGAAGGGCCCGCGCGACAGCTGCCGAAGCTGCGCAACGTCGCCGTGCTCACGGTGACGGCGCCCGCCTCGAATGCGGCCCCGGGCAACCCCGGCGCGCCCGCCTTCCTCAAGCAGGCGGGTGTGCGTCTGGCCGAGGAGCTGCGCATCGGCCGCGACGCGGGGCTCCAGGGCAACAGCCACATGATGATGGTCGAGAAGAACCATCGCCAGGTGCTCCAACCCATTCTCGACTGGCTCGATCGGCACGTGAACACCGCGCAGGCGCCCGCCGTGCGCAAGCGCGGCACCGAGTCCACCGCCATGAAGCTGGCCAACATGGGCTACTTCTGGGTGGGCGCCGAGACGCGGCCCATGCCCTACGGCACCACCGTAGCCGGGCAGATGTACGTGCAGTACTTCATCCCGCAGGAGATTCGGCACCCGCTGCCGGTCGTCCTCGTGCACGGGGGAGGCGGCCAGGGCACCGACTACATGGGCATCGACGGCAACGCGAGCTGGGCGCACTACTACGTGCAGGCGGGATACCAGCTCTATCTCGTGGACCGTCCTGGTCATGGACGGTCGCCCTTCATGCCGGACTTCCTCGGCGAGATGGGCAACGTGCCGTTCTATCGGCGCGAGTTCAACGATGGCGCCACGGGCACGCCACGCCGGTGGGCGGGCACCGGACTCCCGGGCGACCCGCTCCTCGACCAGTTCATGGCCGGCCAGAACGCCGCGCCGCGGGACAACGCGCTGGCACAACGCCTGTGGCGCAGCCGCGGCGCCGAGCTGCTCGATCGCATCGGGCCGGCCATCATCCAGACGCACTCGGCGGGAGGCCCGTTCGGCTGGGTGACGGCTGACGAGCGACCGAACCTGGTGAAGGCCATCGTCTGCTACGAAGGCGGGGCCAACCCGATCCTCGGGCAGGGCAATGCGCCCGGTACCCGGCTCAACCTGCAGGGCATTCCGGTGCTCTACTGGGTCGCCGAGAACTCGGGCCGGACCGGTGGCGCACAGGTCGCCGAGGCGTTGCGGCAGTCGGGCGCCGCGGCGGAGTACCTGAACCTGAAGGACCGCGGGATCACGGGCAACAGCCACTTCTCGATGCTCGAGAACAACCGCAAGGAAATCTTCGAGGTGTTCCGCGGATGGATCGAGTCGAAGGTCCCGGCCACGGGCGCCTCCGGTTCCAGGGCCTGATGTGCCGCACCACGGGAAGGGCTGGGCGGCGATGACGCGCCGCTCCGGCCTGCTCTGTCTGTTCGTCGCGCTGGTCTGGGCGGGCACGGTGTCGCATGCGGTGCTCGCCCAGGCGCCCGCGGAGGACGGGCCTCGCTACGTGAACGGCACGAGCCTGGTGCGCCCGGCCGATTACCGCGCCTGGCCGTTCCTCGGCTCGGGCCTGGGGCTCACCTATGACGCGGAGACGGCCGCGCCGTCCACCCCGCCGGCCTTTTCGAACGTCTTCGTGAACCCGTCGGCCTACCGCGCCTTTCTCCAGACGGGGACCTGGCCCGATGGCACCGTGCTGCTGCTCGAGTTCCGGCGGGCGCTCACCGGTACCCCTCCCAACACGTCCGGACGCTTCCAGGGCGACCTGACCCTGCTCGAAGCCGAGGTGAAGGACGCCCGCTTCCCCGGCGGCTGGGCCTACTTCACGTTCGGCCGTCCCGGCGCCATGCTCGACGCGGCCCCGCCGATGGGCGGCGAGGAGGTGGAGCGCTGCATCGAGTGCCACACCGAACACACCGCCGTTGAACGCACCTTCGTGCAGTTCTACCCGACGCTGCTCGAGGTCGCCCGCGCCCGCGGAACGGTGAAGCCCGGGTTCTGACCAGTGGCCACGCGGCCCGGCCCGGCACATCTGGCCGTGACCGAAGCCCTGCGCTTCCCGTATCCTGATGGGACGGCCTGGGAGGGCCGAACCGACCGATGGCGCACGTGGTGTATGTGGACGGGCAGGACGGCACGACCGGGCTGCAGATTCGTGAGGTGCTCGCCGGGCGTCCCGACATCGAGGTCCTGACGATTGCACCGGAGCGCCGCAAGGACGCCTCCGAGCGCCGACGCCTGCTGAACGAGGCTCAGGTCGCCTTTCTCTGCCTGCCCGACGACGCCGCGCGTGAGGCGGTGGCCATGGTGGAGAACCCCTCCACCTGCATCATCGACGCGAGCACGGCGCACCGCACGGCGCCCGGCTGGGTCTTCGGCCTGCCCGAACTGGCGCCCGAGCAGCGCGCGCGCCTCCGGTCGAGCACCCGCATCGCCAACCCGGGGTGCCACGCCACTGCATTCATCCTGCTCGTACGGCCGCTCGTCAGCGCCGGACTCGTGGCGCCGACCATGCCGCTCAGCGCCACCTCCCTCACGGGGTATTCGGGCGGGGGACGGCGGCGCATCGAGCAGTACGAGGCCGCGGACCGGGCTCCGCGCCTCCAGGCCCCGCGGCCCTACGCGCTCGGCCTCACGCACAAGCACCTCCCCGAGATGGTGGCGCACACCGGGCTCGTGGTGCCGCCGGTCTTCATGCCGGTCATCGGCCCGTACTACAAGGGACTCGGCGTCACCATACCCCTGCACCTGTCCCAGTTGCCGGCGGGCACGACGCCGGCGGCCGTCCACGAGATCCTCAGGCGCTACTACGCGGACGAACCCTTCGTGTCCGTCCTGCCGCCTGGCGACGCCGCGAGTCTCGACGACGGCCACTTCGACGTGACGGGTGCCAACGATACCAACCGCGTGGACCTGTGCGTCTTCGCGTCGCACTCGCAGCTGCTGCTCGCCGCACGGCTCGACAACCTGGGCAAGGGCGCGAGCGGCGCGGCGGTGCAGTGCATGAACATCCATCTGGGCCTGGACGAGAGACTCGGCCTGGTGGGGTAGCCCTGCCGGGTGCTGTCGATCCACGTCCCCTCATTCCCCGCAACGGAGTCGAACTGAAATGGTCAGGCCTGCTCGTGTACTCGCCGCGTGGCTGCTGCTGTTCTGGAGCGGCCTGGCCGGCGCGGCTACGGTCTCCGGCGTCGTCACGGACTCGACGGGCGGCAGTGTCGCGGGTGCGCGCGTCGTCCTGCGCGGGGTGGCCACGGGACGCGAGGTGGCGGTCGAGACCGGCGCGGATGGCCGCTTCCAGCTGACGGCCGACGACCCGGGCACGTACCTGGTGCTCGTGTCGAGACCAGGCTTCTCCGACGTGGCGCGCACCGTGGTGCTCGAGTCGGTCGCAGATGCCCTCGACGTGCCCGTTGAACTCGAGGTCGGCAACCTGAGTGCCGAGGTGAGCGTCACGGCCGCGCGCGCCGAGCGCGAGACGCGCCGCATTCCGCTCCACGTGGAGGCCGTGTCCGGCGAGGCGGTGCAGCAGCGCAACGCGCTCTCGACCGGCGACGCGCTCGCCGACCGCGTGCCGAACATCACGCCGGTGGGCAACGGTCCCTTTGGCGTGCGGCCCCGCCTGCGCGGCCTCGATTCCACGCGCCTGCTCGTGCTGGTGGACGGCGAGCGCCTCAACACCGCCCGGCAGGCCACCGACCGGACCGGCGCAGAGGTCGGCCTGATCGCCCCCGACGCCATCAGCCGGCTGGAGATCGTCAACGGCGCGGGCACCCTGCTCTACGGGTCGGACGCGCTGGCGGGCACCATCAACATCATCACCAACGAGCCGGACTTCTCACCGGCCCGACGCTGGCTGTACGGCGTCAACGGGTTCTACAGCTCGAACGAGCAGGGCGCCCGCGGCACGGCCACGGTCGGCGTCACCGCGCCCCGTTACGCCGTGCGCCTGCAGGCGGGCATGGAGAGCTTCGAGAACTACCGGGCCGGGGCCCTCGACGTGGAGGACACCCGTCGTTTCTTCGCGTCCGGCGACCTGCGGCGAGGCGATACGGTGGACGACCCGTTCGGGTTCCGCTTCGGCGCCTTCCCCGAGCCGTTCAACGCCCCCTACGTGCGGACCGACGAGGAGGTGCTCCAGTCGGGCGCGCGCGGGTCGTTCGTGAACCTCTCGTCGCTGTTTCGCCTCGATGCGGACCGGACGATCCGTGTCCGCTACCAGCGCCGGGAGATGAACGACGTCGGCTTCCCCGACTTCCAGGCGCCGTACTTCTTCAACCAGACGTCGCTCCCGTTCAGCAACCTCGATCGAGCCTCGGTGCGGTACGAGGCGCGGGCCGTGACGCCCTGGCTCGCGAACCTCTCACTCACGGCGCACTACCAGCGGACCGAGCGGATGCTGCGCAACCAGCTGCCCGTGCAGTTTCCCGCGCCCACGCCGGTGGCGTTCTTTCCCATCTCGGTGTTCAGGCTCGATGTGCTGTCGGAGACGGAGCAGCGGGTGTGGACGCCCGGCGTCGATCTCCAGGCCGTCATCGTGCCGGCCACGAACCATCTCCTTACCACCGGCTTCACCTTCTACCGCGATCGCAGCAGCGACGTCCGGACGACGTTGACCACGACCTCACAGCTCGGACAGGTGGCCCTCGGGCCACGCGGACCGGCGGCCACGGTCTTCCCGCGGCCGGTGCGGCTGGGGCCGCCCGTGTTCGCCCGTCCCGTGCGCGTGCCGGACGCGAGCCTGCAGGATGTGGCGGTGTTCGCGCAGGACGAGTGGCGCCTGCGGCCGAGCCTGTCGCTCGTGGCCGGGCTCCGGGCCGACTTCTACGACGTGAGGACCAAGGCCACGCCCGGCTACGACGTGTCGGCGGTGGTCGCCGGCGCCAGCCCTGCCATCGATCCTGCGACGCTCCCGGACCCGGCCGGCATGAACATCGGGCGCCGCGCGGTCACCGGCGACGTGGGCCTGGTCGGGAACACGGGGGGACGCGTGAGCCCGTTCATCCGGTACGGCCGGAGCTACCGTCATCCAAACCTGGAGGAACTGCTGTTTGCCGGGCCGGCCACCGCGGGGAACATCGCGCCCAACATCCGGGTGCGGCCCGAGACCGGCCACAACGTGGACGTCGGGGCGCGCTTCACCCTGCCGCAGGTCACCGGCGGCGCCTATGTTTTCGTGAACCAGTACGCCGACTTCGTGGCGCAGGATCTTGTCGTGGCGAACACGCCGGGCGGTCCGCTGGCTCAGGCCACCAACTACGCCGACGTGCGCATCAGCGGTATCGAGCTCTCGGCCGATGCCCCGCTCGCCTTCAGGCCAGGTGTGCTCACCCTCAGTGCGTCGGGTGCCTTCACCCGCGGCACGATCACCACGGGGATCAATCCCCTCGACGGGAGCCCGCTCGACGGGGCCCCGGCCGACAACATCACGCCGGTGAAGGTGCTGGTCAACGCGCGCTTCACGGAGGCGGGCGGCCGCTGGTGGCTCGAGTACGGGGCCCGGATGCAGACCGACGTGACCCGGGTGACACCCACGGTGCTCGACTCACCGTTTAAGATTGCGCAGGATCTGCTGGCGCTCGATGGGTTCGTGGTGCAGCGTCTCGGGGGCGGACTGATGCTGACGCGTGGGCAGGAGCGGCTCAGCCTCACGCTCGCCGTCGAGAACCTCGGGGATGCCTACTACCGCGAGCACTTCCAGTTCGCGCCCTCGCGGGGCCGTTCGTTCACGGTGGGCCTGAGCGTCGGCGCATTCTGATCCCGGGGGGGCGCGGCGCCGGCACCGCGCCGCCGCCCACGTGGTGTCGCGTGCCGGACAGTATGAGGAGCAGACGCGCGTGCCCACGATCTTCGGTCCCGCCGCCCGGGCCTCCCTCATCACGCGGGCAGGCGCGCTGGCTCCCGAGGCGCCTCGTCGCTGGGGACGGATGGATGCGCCCCTGATGCTGGCGCACCTCACCGACGCGCTCCGCATGGCGACGGGTGACCTGTCGATCGCCCCACGAGGCGGACCGCTGTCGTGGCCGCCGGTGCGGCACGCCATCATCCACTGGCTGCCGTTTCCGAAGGGGGCTCCTACGGCTCCCGAACTCCTCTCGCGGGCTGCGGCGGACTTCGATGAGGAGCGGCGCCAGTTGGCGGTCCTCCTCGAACGCGTGGCCGCGCCCGGGCACACATTCGGGGCGCATCCGGCCTTCGGCACCCTCTCGCGCGAGGACTGGGGTGTGCTGATCTACCGCCACATGGATCACCACCTCCGGCAGTTCGGTGCCTGAGTGCGCGGGCGGTCATCCGGTAGTGCCGCTGATGACCCCTTCCGCCGACCGGATGGAGGAGTTCCTGGCCGCGGTGCACCGGAGCCGCGACCTGCACACCCCGTGGGTCTCCGCGCCCGATACCCCGGCGGCCTTCCTCGGGATGCTGGAGCGCCTCAGGACACCGGCCCACATCGGCTACTGGGCGCTCACCGGACGTGGCGCGCTGGCCGGAGTCGTCACCTTCAGCGAGATCGTGCGCGGCGCCTTCCAGAGTGCGTACTTGGGCTATTACGCGTTCGTCCCGCACCACCGTCAGGGTCACATGACACGAAGCCTGGGCGCAGCCCTGTCGCTGGCCTTCGGCGTGCACCAGCTGCACCGTGTCGAGGCGAACATCCAGCCGGGCAACGAGGCCTCGAAGGCCCTGGTCCGTGGCCTGGGCTTCCGGCTCGAGGGCCTCTCGCCCCGCTACCTGAAGATCGGCGGAGACTGGCGCGACCACGAGCGCTGGGCCCTCACGGCGGAGGAGTGGGAACTTCCGCCGGCCGGGCGCCCTGGCTAGCGCCGTGTGCGCTTCGGTACAGCACTCCGACTCGTTCCTCCGGCGCGCCAGAGCGCCACACCGAGCCGACAGTCCGGTTACCACGGTGTTCCACCGCGACCCACCGGCTTTACGGTCACGAGCCGCCTGGCCTGGCGCCGTTGGCCGTGCCTGGCCCGCGCGGGAGAGTCGGCTGTCAGAAGTCGCCGTCCTTCACGTAGGGATGGCTCCAGAGTGTGAGCTGGAGCAGGCACGATTTCATCCACGCGACGTGCATGCGCTGCACCGACTCCTGGTCGTGTCCCTGGCTGGCCAGGAACGGCGTGAGTGTAGCCGTGATCGGGAAGATCAGCAGGAAGAGGTCCCGAAACGGGATGTGCGATACCGCGGGCGCACCGTCGGTCCGATTCTTTCCGAGACGGTGATGCCGTGTGCCGATCTCGTGCTGGTAGTCGAGCCACCGCTGGTCGTACCGGGCGTCGGCGGTGTCGAGAATCCACCGGCCGAACCGCCGCCGCACGGCAGCGAGATAGTCCGGGAGCGGCATGCCGTCGTGCGCGCTGCCGAAGGCCGCCACCAGGTGCGGTTGACTGCCGACGAAGCCGTACCAGACGTCCAGAATCGCCTCGACCTGTGGTTCGAGAATCGCTCGGGACATCCGGAGCCAATGCACGTCCTCGTCGCTGAACGTGACGCTGTGCTTCATCCGGGCGAACTCAGCGAGCGTGATGGGGGAGGGTGTGACCGCTGCGGTGCCGAACGTGTAGCCGGGAATGTCCATGTGTGAGGTCCTCGAGCGGCAGCGGCGTGACGACTTGCCACGCGGCCGTCTGCGTGCAGAATAGGCAAGGCCTTGTGCCTGCGCCAGAACGCACCTTTCGGTAACGTGGTGACTTGATGGATTCAGCCCGTCCTTCCGTCGCATCAATGGTCGAAGCCGTGGTCGGCTGCAAGTGGTCGATCGGGCTGCTCGGTCTCGTTGCCCAGGGGTGTCATCGGCCCAGCGCGCTGCTGCGCGCGTTTCCCGGGCTGTCTGCGAAGGTCATGAACGAGCGCTTCCGCAAGCTGACCGCGTTCGGGGTCCTCGAGCGGCGGGTGCGCGGGGAGAAGCCCCCGGTCGAGGTCGAGTACCACCTGACGGCCTTCGGCCAGCGGTTCCTGGGCATCCTGGGCGAGGTACGTCGCCTGGAGGCAGATCTCGAGCGAGAGGTGCCTGGCGACGCCGGGAGTCGAGATGTTTTGTGAGCGCTGCGGAGCCGGCCTCGGCCCTGCCGCGAAGTTCTGTGGCCGGTGCGGCCAGCCGGTGAGACCGGCCCCGGTGGGCGTGCTCGACGAGATGCCGGACGAGACCCCGGACGAGACGCCGGGATCGCGCACCCACGAGGCATCGCCGTACACGGGCGAGGAGCCGCCGCCGGATCCGGCACCGGCTCCGCCGCCGCTCCCGGCGCTGGACCCGGCTTGGGACCCGGCGCCGGGTGCCCCTGCAGTGCCGACCCCGGTCGGTCGCTGGACCCGTCTGCTGCACTACGTGGTGGACGCGGCGGCCATCTGGACCGCGTCGCTCGTAGTGAGCGCGGTGGTGGCGACGGCGTGGTTCGTCATGACGGGAGCGTTCGACGAGGACGATACCGTGCTGGAAGGCATCATCTTCGGGCTGACGTTGCTGGTGACGTTCGCCTACTATGCGACCCTCGAAGCGGGCTTCGGGCGCACGTTTGGCAAGGTGCTCGCCGGCACGCGCGTCGTCGCGCTCTCTGGCGGCCCTCCCACCCTGGGACAGGTGCTCGGCCGCACGGCGGCGCGCTTCATTCCGCTCGAGCCCCTGTCGATCTTCATCGGCCGGGACGGTGTGCCCTGGCACGACTCGTTGTCGGGCACCCGCGTGGTGCGCGACAGCGGCGATCGCTCGTAGCGCCGTCGCCTGGCCTTCGTGGACGCGCCTCCGGTGGGCGTCGCGACACTCACGCCCGGGGCGTGAATACGAGCACGTCAGAGGCGAGGGTCACGGCGATGTCTCCGCTTCCGAGCGCGTCCACCTGGCCCCGCCGCGCCCGATAGGTGGCGCGCAGCAGATCCTGCAGCGCGTCGGCGCCCACCGTATGAACGGCCCGGACCGCGTGTCGTGCCGCCAGCGCGAAGGCCGGGTCCATCTCCTGGCACACGGCCGTCGTCCGGTCCGTGCGCCGGGCCTCGGCCTGCACGCGGGCGCGCAGTTCGGTGAGGTCGTCCGGTGCCGGGACCGCCACCACGAGGACACCATCCTGCCGTAGCACGCGACGGCACTCGGAAGCCTGCCGCCGCCCGTGGATGGACAGCACGACGTCGGTCGAGGCGTCGAGCAGGGGCAGCCGCAGGTCGGCGTTGGCCGCCACCCATGTGAGGCCCGGCACCCGGCGCGCGGCGCGCGAGAGGGCGGCCGTCGAGAGGTCGAGGCCCACGCCGCACACGTCGGGGCGCGCCTCCGCCAGCAGACCCAGCGTCTCGCCGGTGCCACAGCCCAGATCCGCCACGACCAGGGGAGACCGTGCCGGTGCGGCGCGCAGCGCCAGGTCCACGATGTGTCGCAGTGTCGTCATCCCGATTCCCGCGGCGAGCAGGCGCGCGCGGGCCTCCACCGACGCGCGGGCGTCGCCTGGCACACGGGCACGCCGATGCTGCGGCTGCACGAGGCTGACGTACCCCTGGCGCGCCACGTCGAAGGCGTGGCCTCGCGGACAGGCGAGGGCCGGTCCCTGTCGCCGGAGCGGCAGGTGGCACTCGCGCACGGTGCAGGCGAGCGGGGCGTCCATCCACTGCATGCTACCGTCGATTACGGCGGCACGGTGCGGCAGCGTGCAGTGTATCTGGCACAATGTCCCCGTGGATTGTCCCAACTGCGCGGCGGCCATGCGCGAGGAGACGCTGGACGCCCATCACGGCCGCTCGGTGGTCGTCGATATCTGCAGCCACTGCCAGGCCTGCTGGTTCGATGCGCGCGAGAGTCCGAGTCTGACGCCGGGTGCCACCCTCACGCTTTTTCGCATCATCGGCGAGCACGCCGCCCGCCCCCAGGCCCGTGCCCGCGTGGTCCGGTGTCCGCGTTGCCGGAGCGTCCTGCGCCGGACGCACGACATGCAGCGGGCCACGCGCTTCGAGTACCTGAGTTGCCGGGATGGCCACGGGCGCTTCATCTCCTTCTTCGACTTCCTCCGCGAGAAGGACTTCATCAGGCCTCTCACGCCACGTCAGGTGGCGGAGCTCCGGCGCAGCGTGCAGTCGGTGAACTGCTCCAACTGCGGCGCGCCGGTGGACGTGCAGGCTGGCGCAGCGTGTGGGCACTGCGGCTCTCCGCTCTCCATGCTCGACATGCAGCAGGCCGACGCGCTGCTGGCCACCCTGCAGCGGGCCGAGGCCCGGGCGCAGGGCGGCGCCGCGGTCGATCCGGCCCTGCCCCTGGCGCTCGCCCGTGCGCGCCGGGAGACGGAGACGGCCTTCGCCTTCGAGCGGGACGAGCGCTGGCTGCAGGATGCCTCGTCGGCAGGGCTGGTGGGAGCCGGGTTGATGGCCCTGGCACGGTGGCTCAAGCGGGACGCCTGAGGGCGGTCCCGGTGCGGTGTTTCTCTTTTCCTGGAGCGCGCGACAGATGGGCATCATGGACTTCATCAAGGGTGAACTGCTCGAGATCATCGAGTGGACCGACGACTCGCGGGACACGCTGTCGTGGCGGTTCCCCGACGAGGACAAGGCCATCAAGAACGGCGCGCAGCTCATCGTGCGCGAGTCGCAGATGGCGCAGTTCGTCTATCTGGGCGAGTTCGGCGACACGTTCGGTCCCGGCAAGCACACCCTCGCGACCGACAACATCCCGGTCCTGACGCGCCTCAAGTCGTGGCCCTACGGCTTCGACTCGCCCTTCAAGGCCGACGTCTACTTCGTCGTCACGCGTCTGTTCACGGGCAACAAGTGGGGCACGTCGAACCCGGTGATGTTGCGCGATGCCGACTTCGGCGTGGTGCGGCTGCGGGCCTTCGGCACCTACGACTTCCGGATCACCGAGCCCCGTACCTTCCTGCGGGAGGTGGCCGGCTCCGACCACAACTTCCGGCTCGACGAGTTCAGCGACACGATGCGGTCCCGCATCGTCAGCATCTTCAGCGACGCCGTGGCATCGGCCAAGGTGCCCGTGCTCGATATCGCCTCGCGGTACACGGAGCTTGGCGATGCGCTCCTGCCCGTGATCAATCCGGCCGTATCCGCCAAGTACGGCCTCGAGATCACCAGCTTCATCATCGAGAACGTCTCGGTGCCCCCGGAAGTGGAGGCGGCCATCGACAAGCGCTCGAGCATGAGCGCGATCGGCAACCTGAACGACTTCGTGAAGTATCAGATGGCGCTCGGGTTCCAGGAGGGCGGAGGGGGCGCGGCCGGCACGGCCGCCGAACTCGCCGTCGGCTTCGGCCTCGCCCAGCAGATGATGCAGCAGGGTTTCGCCGGCGGCCAGGCGTCGCCCACGGTGGCCACTCCAGCGATGCCCGAGTTGCTGAGTCCGGCCGATGCGGCCACGGCGCTTGGCGTGAGCGAGGCCGATGTGCTGGCGGTGCTCGAGTCGGGCGAGCTCAAGGGCAAGAAGATCGGCTCGTCGTGGCGGGTGTCGCGTGCGGCGCTCACGTCCTACATGACCGAGTAGGACATCGGCTGGCCGTGACCGAACCAGGCTCCACCCTCCCACCTGACGGCGGCGGCGTCGAAGCGCTGGACGCGCATGCGTGTCCGGCGTGCGGAGCGCGCGCGGAGTGGAACCCGTCGAAGCAGAAGCTCGTGTGCCCCTTCTGCGGAACCGAGTCGCCCTACGTCCTGGACCGGACCACCGGGCTGGTCCGGGAACTCGACCTCGTGACCGCGCTGCGCGAGCTGCCGGCGGACGAGCGGGGATGGCAGACGGCCCGCCGCAGCGTGCAGTGCCGGAGCTGCCGGGCGGTGATGGTGTTCGACCCGGACCGGGTCGGCCAGAACTGCGAGTTCTGCGGGTCGCCCGCGCTCGTGGCCTATGACGAGATCAAGTCGCCCATCCGCCCGCAGGGGGTGCTCCCGTTTCGAATCGACGCCGCGCGCGTGCGCGAGGACATCCGTCGGTGGTGGAAAGGGCGGTGGTTCGCGCCGGGTCGGTTGTCGCGATCCGCCCTGGTGGACGCGGTGCACAGCGTCTACATTCCCTACTGGACGTTCGATGCCCGCGTGCACTGCCCGTGGGACGCCGAGGCGGGCCACTACTACTACGTGCAGGTGCCTGGTCGAGACGCGCAGGGCCGGACCGTCGTCCGGCAGGAGCGGCGCACGCGGTGGGAGTCTGCCTCCGGCGTCATCGACCACGCGTTCGACGACGACGCCGTGCCCGGCACCCAGGGCCTGCCCCTCGATCTGCTGCGTCAGGTGGAGCCCTTCCCGACCCAGGAGGTCGTCCCCTACGACACGGCGTTCCTGGCCGGGCACGTCGTGGAGCACTACAAGGTCGTGCTGCTCGATGCCGCCGCGCGATCCCAGGAGCAGATGCACGCACGGCTGGAGCAGCTCTGTGCCCGGCAGGTGCCGGGCGACACCTACCGCAATCTCCGGATCCACCCCGTCTACTCCGGCCGCACGTTCAAGCACGTGCTCGTGCCCGTGTGGCTGCTCACCTACGCGTACGGGTCGCGCGTGTTCCAGGTGCTCGTCAACGGCTACACCGGCCGGATGGCCGGACGGCATCCGTACAGCGTGTGGAAGATCGTGCTCCTCGTCCTGCTGGTGCTCGCCGCCGTGGCGCTCGTGGTGGCCGTGTCCAACTGACCGCCGTGCCCCGCCCCGGGGGGATGTACCATGCCGTGATGCCCCGCTCCGCGCCGTCCCTGCTCCTGCTGTGCCTGCTGTGCCTGGTGGCCTGCGCCGGTGCGGACGGTGAGGCGCCGTCCTCCCCGGAAGACGGGGACCGGCCAGACCCGCCCGCGGCGAGCAACCCGCGGCCCGCGGCGTTCGCGTTCGCGTGCGGCGAGCTCGCGCTCGTGGCCATGCCCGAGGACGACCTGGTGCAGATTCGCATGCCCGACCGCGCGCTGACGCTGCCGCAGGTGCCCGCGGCGTCCGGCGCGAAGTACCAGCGGGGCGAGGTGTCGTTCTGGAGCAAGGGCGAGGAGGCCACCCTGGTGCTCGACGGCCGCGAGTACGCCTGCCGCCTGGTGCCGGATCCGTTCGCCGAGGCTCGCGGCCGGGGCATCGTGTTCCGTGCGCTCGGCCAGGAGCCGGGATGGGTGCTGGACCTGGAGCCGGCCACCGGCCTGCACCTGGTGTACGACTACGGCGAGCAGGAGGCCACGGTCCCGTTCACCGTGCCCGTGGTCGGCCCCGGCCGCACGCGCATCGAGTCGGGCAACGGTCGCGACGAGGTGGCCGTCGTCATCGAGCCGCGCTTCTGCGCCGACGCCATGAGCGGTGCGCCGTTTCCCGCCACCGTCACCGTCACGGTGAACGGTCGCACGCTGCAAGGGTGCGGCGCCAGGCTCGTGCCCGGGGCGCCGCCGGGACTCTGACTGTACGGAAGGACCGCATCGCCGATGCATGACATTGCCCGCCTGATGCTCCGTGAACTCGATGGCCTGCGCCGGGAACTCGAGGCCTATCCCGATGACGACACCCCCTGGCGGCGGCTCGAGGCCTTTCCGAACAGCGGTGCCAACCTGGCCCTCCACGTGGTGGGCAATCTCCGTCACTTCGTCGGCGGGGTGCTCGGCGGGAGCGGTTTCGTCCGTGACCGGCAGACGGAGTTCGCGCGGACCAGCGGTGCCAGGACCGAACTGGTGGCGCTGGTGGACGCGGCGCGCCACGACGTGGTCCGTACGTTCGCGGACCTCGCTCCGGCGGCGCTCGACCAGCCCTATCCGGAGCCCCCTGCGCCGCTGGTCGTCTCCACGCGCCTGTTCCTCATGCACCTGTGCGCCCACCTGGCGTTCCATCTGGGCCAGATCGACTATCACCGTCGGGCCGTCACCGGCGACCGGCGCTCCGCCGGTCCGCTGCCGCTCGACGCGCTCGGCGGAACCGACGCGCCCGCGGTGCCGTGAGCCGGGCCGCTTGGCTCCCGGCACGGGGCCGGGTACGCTCTAGGGATGTCCACGCCCGCTGGCTCGCCTGAGATACAGGCCGACTCCGCCCTGGTCGCGCGCCTCCGCGAGGCTACCGACGTGCTCGAGGCGCTGGCCCGGGACCGCACGCCGTTGGCGGCCCTGCCCGAGGAGGATCGGGCGCGGTTCCTGCGAGCGGTCGCCCGCGTCTACAGCCCGGACCGCCACGAGCGCCGTCAGATGTCGAAGGCCGCCTCACGCGCCGCGCGTCGCGGGCGCGTGACGGGGGACGACCAGGTGCTTCAGCAGACGGGCATCCGCTCGTTGCGTCGGAGGCCCGTGACGACGCCCAACGTGTTTCCGCCGCACGGATTCCTGCCGCACGATGTCTCCGAGCCCGACGCGCCGCGCGAGGTGCGCGAGCCGAAGCACTGCTACGTGTGCAAGGAGAAATACCGGACGGTCCACCATTTCTACGATCAGCTGTGTCCGACCTGCGCTGAGCTGAACTTCGCCAAGCGCACCGAGCTGGCGGATCTGCGTGGACGCGTGGCGCTGCTCACGGGCGGCCGCGTGAAGATCGGGTACCAGGCCGGGCTGAAGCTGCTCCGCTCGGGTGCGGCACTCATCGTCACCACGCGGTTTCCCCGCGACGCGGCAGCCCGGTACGCCGCGGAGCCCGACTTTCCCGACTGGGCCGATCGCCTCGAGGTGTTTGGCCTCGACCTCCGCCACACGCCGAGCGTCGAAGCCTTCTGCCGAGAGCTGCTCCTCACGCGGAACCGCCTCGACTTCATCGTCAACAATGCCTGCCAGACCGTGCGGCGCCCGCCCGAGTTCTACGCCCACATGATGGCGTCCGAGTCCGCGGTGCTCGCCGACCTGCCCGCCCACGTCCGCCAGCTGGTGGGCCGCTATGAGGGGCTGCGTGGGTACCACCTGCTGCCGGAGGGGAATGCGGATCCGACGGCGCCGGCACTGGCCCAGCGCCTGGCCGATGTCGCGGGCCTCACGCATGCCGCCGCCCTGTCACAGGTGCCACTCCTGCCGGAGGAAGTCGAGGCGCAGCGGGATCTGTTCCCCGAGGGGCGGCTCGATCAGGACATGCAGCAGGTGGACCTGCGCGACCGGAATTCCTGGCGCCTGCTCCTGTCCGAGGTGCCCACGGTGGAACTGCTCGAGGTGCAGCTGGTCAATGCCGTGGCGCCGTTCGTGCTCAACGCCCGCCTGAAGCCGCTGATGCTGCGCACGCCCGAGCGCGACAAGCACGTGGTGAACGTGTCGGCGATGGAAGGGCAGTTCTACCGGACGTTCAAGACCACACGTCACCCGCACACCAACATGGCGAAAGCCGCGCTCAACATGATGACGCGCACGTCGGCCACCGACTATTTCACCGACGGCATCCACATGAACAGCGTCGACACCGGCTGGATCACCGACGAGGACCCGGTGGTCATCGCGGAGCGCAAGGTGGCTGAGCACCGTTTCCACCCGCCGCTCGACGCGGTCGACGGCGCGGCGCGCATCGTGGATCCCATCATCGACGGCTTCAAGACCGGCCGTCACGTCTGGGGGCAGTTCCTGAAGGACTACCGGCCGACCGACTGGTAGGCGGCGAGCAGGGCGCCCAGAGGGCGACGCATTCCGCCCGTGTCAGGGTCGCGGACTCCCGTTCGAGCAGACGGGCCTGCCACGGGCGTCCGAGGTCCGACTCCGGGTCGTCGCGCTGCTGGCGCTCCGTGGTGTCACCGAGGCGGCTGCGCGTGCCGTGGACACACGACGGTGCTACCCTTCGAGGAGCGACACACCACATCGACGAAAGGAAGGCATCGTGGCCAAGACACGGGGAACGCGCAAGACTCGCAGGGCTGGGGCAACCGAGGCGCCGATCGACATCGGCATCCCGACCGCCCAGCGGCGCCAGGTAGCCCAGGGGCTGTCGCGCCTGCTGGCCGACACCTACACGCTGTACCTGAAGACGCACAACTTCCATTGGAACGTGACCGGGCCCATGTTCCAGACGCTGCACCTGATGTTCGAGGCGCAGTACACCGAGCTGGCGCTTGCCGTCGATCTCGTCGCCGAGCGCATCCGCGCCCTCGGGCACCAGGCGCCGGGTACCTACCTCCAGTACCAGGAACTGACCTCGATCCCCGAGACGACGGCGGTGCCGGCGGCGGCGGTGATGGTGTCGCAGCTCGTGGAAGGCCAGGAAGCCGTGGTCCGGACCGCTCGCGAGGTGTTCGAGGTGGCGGAGCGGGCGTCGGACCAGGTCACGATGGACCTGCTCACGCAGCGCATGCAGATCCACGAGAAGAGCGCCTGGATGCTGCGCAGCCTCCTCGAGTAGCCCGCATCCGCGGCGGACCCACAGGCGGGCGTCTGCCGGGGCAGGTCGTCGCCCTGGGCGCCTGTTTGTCGCGGCCGCGCCGCTTCCAAGACGGTCCGGGCGGTCGTGGTGTGCAGCCAGGCGCAGGCGTCGGCAACGACAGGACAGCTGCCAGCCCCGCTGCCCGTTCCGCTAACGGCCCCACCGCCGGCCCCGCTGCGGCCCCACGCCCAGCAGAGGCGAGTCGTGTCGGGCGGCTGGGGCCGCGCCTCCCCCCGGGCGTCTCGTCCCAGCGTCTCGTCCCAGCGTTTCGTCCCGGCGTTCATCCCGGGGCCTCCTCCTGGGGCCTCCTCTCAGCGCTTCCTCTCAGCGCTTCCTCACAGCGCTTCGTCACGGGGCCGAGTGCCAGAGGCTCCTCCCGACATGACGGCGGGACGCGCCGGGCGCCCGAGTGGTCGCGGCCGCTTGGCTGGCGGGTGAACCCGGGCCCGCCGCCGGCCGATTACGCCTGCGCATCATCCGTCACCGTTGGCGCAGGGAGAGCGTATGCCGTCGCCCAGCAGGACCGCGTTCGAGTACGACAATCTGGCCCAGGACCGGCGCTCGTTGCAGCGCTCGCTCGCCAACCGGCTCATTTACACCGCCGGCAAGGATCCCGCGACGGCCACCCGGCGCGACTGGTTCTATGCCACGGCCTACACCGTCCGGGAGCGCCTCATCGAGCGCTGGATGGAGACGCAGCGCGCCTACTACCGGGCCGATGCCCGCCGCGTCTACTACCTGTCGATGGAGTTCCTCACCGGTCGGCTCCTCACCAACAGCCTGCTCAACATGGGCTTCCACGACGAGTGCCGCGATGCGCTGTGGAGTCTGGCCCTCGACTACGAAGCCATCAGGGACGTGGAGCAGGACGCGGCCCTGGGCAACGGCGGCCTGGGACGGCTCGCCGCCTGCTTCCTCGACTCGATGGCGACGCTGTCGTTGCCAGGTTACGGCTACGGCATTCGCTACGAGTACGGGATGTTCCAGCAGCGCATCGAGAACGGCTACCAGGTGGAGCATCCCGACACGTGGCTGCGGTACGGGAATCCCTGGGAGTTCCCGCGTCCCGAGGTGCTGTATCCGGTACGGTTCGGCGGCCGGGTCGTGGAATACGCCGACGAGCGGGGGCGCCGGCGCTTCCACTGGGTGGACACCGACGACGTCATGGCCATGGCCTTCGATACGCCCGTCCCCGGCTACGGGACGACCACCGTCAACAACATGCGGCTCTGGTCGGCCAAGGCGACCCACGACTTCGACCTGCGGTACTTCAACGAGGGCGACTACATCAAGGCGGTGGCCCAGAAGAACGAGTCGGAGAACCTCTCACGCGTGCTCTACCCGGACGACAGCACGCGGATGGGCCGCGAGCTTCGCCTGAAGCAGCAGTATTTCTTCGTGTCCGCGTCGCTGCAGGACATCGTGCGGCGGTATCTCGCGCATCACGACGACCTGGACGGCCTGCCGGGCAAGGTCGCCATTCAGCTCAACGACACGCACCCCTCGCTCGCCATCCCCGAACTGATGCGCCTGCTGGTCGATCAGCACGGGCTCGACTGGGACCGCGCGTGGGACATCGCGCGGCGCACGTTCTCGTACACCAACCATACGCTGATGCCCGAGGCGCTCGAGACGTGGCCCGTGGCGCTGTTCGAGCAGGTGCTGCCGCGCCACCTCCGCATCATCTACGACATCAACCACTGGTTCCTCGAGGGCGTCAGGCGACGGCATCCCGGTGAGGTGGACCGGCTCCGTCGCCTCTCGCTCATCGACGAGGCCGGTGAACGTCGCGTCCGGATGGCCCACCTGGCCATCGTCGGGAGCCACACGGTGAACGGGGTGTCGCAGCTGCACACCGACCTGATGCGCCAGACCGTGTTCGCCGACTTCGAGGCGGAGCGCCCCGGCGCCATCGTCAACGTCACCAACGGCATCACGCCGCGTCGGTGGCTCAATCAGGCCAACCCGGAGCTGTCGGCCCTCGTGTCCGGCCTCATCGGGAGCGGGTGGACGCGCGACCTCGCGGAACTCGCACGGCTCCAGGCGTTTGCCGGCGACCAGTCGGTGCAGCAGCGGTTCCTCGAGGTGAAGCACACACGGAAGGCCCTGCTGGCCACCCGCCTCGGCGAACGGCTCGGGGTCAGCGTCGATTCCACGTCCCTCTTCGACGTGCACGTCAAACGCATCCACGAGTACAAGCGCCAGCTGCTCAACCTGCTGCACGTGATCACGCGCTACAACCGCATCAAGGACGGGCGGGCCGGCGACGTGCCGGCCCGCACCGTCATCTTCGCGGGCAAAGCCGCGCCTGGCTACGCGATGGCGAAGCTCGTCATCAAGCTGATTCACGCCGTCGGCGACGTGGTGAACCACGACCCCGCGGTCGGCGGCCAGTTGCGTGTCGCGTTCGTGCCGGACTACAACGTCTCGAACGCGGAGCGCATCATCCCGGCCTCCGACCTCTCCGAGCAGATCTCGACCGCGGGGACGGAGGCCTCCGGCACCGGCAACATGAAGCTCGCCCTCAACGGCGCGCTCACGATCGGCACCCTCGACGGCGCCAACATCGAGATGCGGGAGGCGGTGGGCGCGGACCACTGCTTCATCTTCGGACTGGATGCGGAGGGCGTCCGCAGCCGACGGGCGGCCGGCTACGATCCCTGGCAGGAGTATCACGCGCACGAGGAGCTTCGTCGCGCGGTGGACATGATCGCCGATGGGTACTTCTCGCTCGACGAGCGCACGCGCTTCCGGCCCATCGTGGAGGCGCTCACGACCGGCGGCGACCACTACATGCTCCTGGCGGACTACGCGTCCTATGTGGCCTGTCAGGATGCAGTCGATGCCTGCTACCGGACGCCCGGGGAGTGGGCCCGGCGGGCGCTGCTGAACGTCGCAGGCATGGGGCGCTTCTCGAGCGACCGGGCCATCGCGGAGTACGCGGACCGCATCTGGCGTGTGACACCGGTCGCCCCGGCATCCCGGCAGCCCGTGGACGACCCGCGGCCGTCCGTCCCCGTGCCGCTGCCCGCGAGCCCCGCCGCCTGACCGGATGACGCCCGCGCGGGACGCGTGGGGCCACGCCGCGCCGAGAGCGGCTACACTGGTCGCTCATACCGCCGCGCGTGGCTCCCTCCGGGGGCGCGCCGGCCTTCACGGGGACGCATGCATGGCGATCGAGTATCGAACGGGCGCTTCCGCGCTCACCACGGAAGCCTTCATCGGGCTGGCCCGGCTGATCTGGGATCGGGAGTACGATCCCGCGCGCACGGCCGCGGCGCTGGAGGCCACGATCAACGTCGGCGCGTGGAGCGGCGACCGGCTCGTGGGTGCCGTGCGCGTCCTGTCGGACGGCTACTTCTTCAGCACGGTGCCCGAAGTGATGGTCGATCCCGCATTTCGCAAGAAGGGCGTCGGACAGGAACTCATGCGGCTGGCGCTCGACGCGGCGCCGGGCGGCGTGCTCTTCCTGGGCGCGCAACCGGGCAACGAGCCCTTCTTCGAGCGGGCCGGCTTCAGACGCGGGCCGACCGGCTACGTGGGGCGCCGGCCCTGACGGGCCACGCCCCGGCGCCAGGGCCGGTCAGTGGGTGAGCGAGTAGAGGACGGTGTTGATGCCGAAGGCGTAGCCCTTCGGGCCGAACGTCAGGAAGTAGGTGGGATCATCGGCTTCCCGTTCCCACGAGTCGGCAATGTCGGTGTTGTGGGTCATCACCACCATCAGGCGTCCGCTGGCGTCGAGGATGCCTCTGACCCGCGGCGTCTCGCTCTCCACCCCCATCTCGGACGTCCGGCCCCCCGTGCGCGTGAAGAACCCGATATTCGGAATCTGCGGGATCTCCGACACCTCGAACTGCGTGCGGAAGAGCGGATGATCGAGCGGCACGTCGACGATGGGGAACTCGCCGGCTGGCAGGGCCTTGCGCAACTGGGCCTCCCAGTGCGCCCACTGGTATTCGCCCCAGAAATCGTCCGTCCAGAGCAGACCGCCCTTCTCCAGGTAGGCGCGCAGGGCCCGGGCGTCACCCTCGTCGAGCAGCGCCCGACCCGGAGCCGACATGATGACCAGGGGACAGCGGTACAGCTCGGGGCCCGACAGGCGGACCAGCTGGTGGTTGGGTTCGCCGCCCCCCATGCTGACGTCCGTGCGGGTGAGCTCGCCCAGACGAATCGACAGGTTGATGTCGGCGCGGGGGTAGTCGGTGGTCCAGTTTCCGCCGAAGCCGTCGAACGACGTGCGGTACACGACGCGGCAGTAGTGGAAGCGCCCGTCGTAGTCCTGGTCCGTCGCGATGCGCGCGGGGGAGAACCCCCGTCCTCCGAACTGCGCGGAGGCCGCGCTCGCCAGCGCCACGAGGGCGACGAGGGCCAGCCCGGACGCCGTCAGCAGCCGTCGAGGGGCCCGCACCCTGCCCGGCACCCGTCCCGTGTCCGTCCCGGTTGCCATGTCGCACAGTCTAACGCGGGTGGGGCGTCCCGGCGGCCCTGTCTGGTCCTCGGGCCACGTCGGCTGTTACGATCAGCCTCTTGGACGAGCAGGACCTCTACGCGACCATCGGGGAGGACGGGTTCACGCGCCTGGTGGCGGCGTTCTATCGCCAGGTGCCTGGCGACGACATCCTTGGCCCCATGTATCCACCGCATGACCTGCCGGGGGCCGAAGCGCGGCTGCGCGACTTCCTCGTCGGACGGTTCGGCGGTCCGCCGCGGTACGTGGAGCAGCGGGGGCATCCGCGCCTGCGGATGCGCCATATGCCCTTCGTGGTGGACGCGCGCGCGCGCGACCGCTGGGTGGCGCTGATGACGCGGGCACTCGACGACACCGCCCTGCCGCCCGACGCCGACGCCCTGCTGCGCGCGTTCTTCGAGGCGGTGGCTACCCACATGATCAACCGCGAATGACCGACAGGATCATGGGTGCCGCGCGACGCCTGCCGGACGCGGGTGCCGGACGCCGTCGCCAGGCGCCGGCCGGCGCCGTGTCGGTACCGGCGTCTGGTGTCAGAATGGCGGACCGTGGCTGAGTCGGCATCAGGCATCGACCGGGAACTCGGCAAGCTCGAGGCGGAGCTCAAGCGCCTCGAGGCCGAGTACAACATGTTCTTCGCCGGCCGCCTCCCGCGCCCGCCGTCGGAGACGCGCGGACGCGTCGATGCGCTGGTGAAGAAGATCGACCGCCAGCACCTGCCCAACTACGGGAGCCGCTTTCGCTTCTCGACTCTGCAGTCGCGATACGCCACGTTCGTGGAGTTGTGGGACCGCGGCATGCGCGCGCGGGAAGAGGGACGTCCCGGGCCGTTCGTGCACGCGCGTGCCGTGCCGGAGCCCGACGCGCCGGGTCCGCCGGACGAGCACGTGCTGCACGTGGCCACGCTCGCGGATCCGGCGGCCGAGGCGGACAAGCTCCAGGCGCTGTACGAGACCGTCGCGGAGGCGAGGCGCGAGGTGGGGCTGGATGCCGTGCCGTTTCCCCGCTTCGCCGCACTCGTGCAGCGTCAGGTCGAGGGATTCAGGCAGAAGGGCAGCGCCGAGGTCGTGTTCCGGGTTGCGGTGAAGGACGGCAAGGTGGCCTTCACCGCCAAGCCGATGCCGGTGCCAGCGCCGAAGAAGAAAAGGAAGGGCGAGTGAGGGGTGGGGACGGGCGCGGTGTGCGTGCGCACCACGAGCGCCCGGCGCCGCGTGGCGGCGCCGGGCAGGTCAGAGATGGTCAGGGCTTGGTGACGTTCCCCGCCTGGGGTCCCTTGGGGCCGTCGACGATCTCGAACTCGACCGCCTCTCCTTCCTCCAGAGACCTGAAACCGCTTCCACTGATCGCGGAGTAGTGCACGAACACGTCGCTGCCCCCCTCGCGCTCAATGAAACCGTAGCCCTTCGCGTTGTTGAACCACTTGACCTTGCCTGTGATGCGCATCGTTCTTCTTCCTGCTTGCAGTGTTCTCACATCGGAACGACTTCCCTGGGCTGAGGGCTCGTTGAAGTCGCAGATGAGCTTCCGGACACAAAAAAAAGCCGCGAGTGTTATCGCGGCCTCGTCCCGGACGTTCAGGGAACGCCCCTCAACGCAGCCATATCCTACGCGTGGGCCCGAAAGGGTGTCAAGACGACGAGGAGAATTTCCGTTGTTTTTCCTGCAGAATGTCTCGAACTCCACGGAACTGCGACATTTTCCGCACGGCGAGTCCCGCTAGGCGGCCCTGCCGGCGCCGCGCGGTCCCTGGACCAGCTCTTCGACAACAACCTCAACCCAATCAGACAGTTATCGCATCATGCCCAGAGCCATCCTCAGTGTGTCGGACAAGACCGGTATCGTGGACTTCGCGCGTGCGCTGGCCGCACGCGGGTTCGAGCTCGTCTCGACCGGCGGGACGGCCAAGGCCCTTGTCGATGCCGGTCTGCCGGTTGTCGGCATCTCGGACGTCACCGGCTTCCCGGAGATGATGGACGGACGGGTCAAGACGCTCCACCCGCTGGTGCATGGCGGCATCCTTGCCCGACGCAGCCATCCCGAGGATCTGGCGTCGGCCGCGACCCACGGCATTGGGTTGATCGACCTCGTCGTCGTGAACCTCTATCCCTTCGTGCGCGCCGCCGCTGACCCGGGCACCACGTTCCCCGACCTGGTGGAGCAGATCGACATCGGTGGCCCCAGCCTGGTGCGAGCCGCCGCCAAGAACTTCCCCGATGTGCTGGTAGTGGTGTCACCCGCGGACTACGATGCCGTCCTCGCTGCGCTTGCCAGCCCCGACGGGCCCACGCAGGCCTTCCGGTTCGACCTGGCACGGAAGGCCTTCGGCCACACCGCGTCCTACGACGCCGCCATCGCGTCGTCGCTGTCGCAGGTGACCGCCGAGGCACAGGGCTTCGCACGGACGCCCACGCCGATGCCGGCCGTGCGCAGCCTCGGCCTGCGCAAGGTGCGCGACCTCCGTTATGGTGAAAACCCCCATCAGGTCGCGGGCTGGTACGCACCGGAGGACGCGGGACCGGGCGCCGTGCCCGTCATCCTGCAGGGCAAGGAACTGTCGTACACCAACCTGCTGGACCTCGACGCCGCCGCGCGCATCGTCCTCGAGTTCGACGAGCCGGCCGCCGCGGTCATCAAGCACACCAATCCGTGCGGGGTTGCGACCGGTGCGGTGACGGCCGAGGCGTATCTGCGCGCCCGGGAGGCCGATGCCCTGGCTGCCTTCGGCGGCATCGTGGCCCTCAACCGCCCGATCGACGTCGAGACCGCACGCCAGATCACGTCCACGTTCATTGAAGCCGTGATCGCACCCGCCGTCGCCGAGGGCGCGCGGGAGGTGCTGGCCGGCAAGCCCAACATGCGCGTGGTGCTCGCCGACGTCGTGGCGCTGGCCGCCGCCTCGGGACAGGAGGTACGGTCGCTGCTGGGCGGGGTGCTGATCCAGGCGCGCGACCGTGTCCTCGAGGGCGCGGCCGCGTGGCCAGGGGAAGGGCTCACGGTGGTGACCAGGCGGCAGCCGACGCCCCAGGAGTGGCAGGCCCTGCGTTTCGCCTGGCGGGTGTGCGCGCATGTGAAGTCGAACGCGGTGATCTTCACGGGGCCCGATCGGACGCTGGCCATCGGGGCCGGGCAGATGAGTCGCGTGGATGCCGTGAAGGTGGCGCGGATGAAGGTGGAGGCCGCGCCGGCGGTGCTCACGGGATCCGCCGCCGCCTCGGATGCCTTCTTTCCCTTCCGCGACGGCCTCGACGCGGTGGCCGCCGCGGGCGCGACGGCCGTCGTCCAGCCCGGAGGGTCGGTGCGGGACGCTGACGTCATCGCCGCGGCCGACGAACATGGCCTGGCGATGGTCTTCACCGGGCGCCGCCACTTCCGGCACTGAGGCAGTACCGGCGTCGCGCCGGAAGACCGGGGTGGAGCGTGACGCCGACGCGGTAGTCGCGCTAGCCGGCGGCGGTCGCGTCCAGCGCCTGCAGGAGGTCTGCCGGAGAGACGACGCTCGGGCCGAACCGTCCCACCGCGATGCCTGCCGCCTCGTTGGCGAGGCAGGCGGCTTCGGGCAGGGAGGCGCCGACCGCGAGCGCGAGCGCCATCGTGGCGATCACGGTGTCGCCCGCGCCCGTCACGTCGGCCACCTCGCGGGCAACCGCCGGCAGGTGGCCACTGGCGGCCGGTGACACCAGGCACATGCCCTGGTCGCCCCGTGTCAGGAGGACCGCCGTGCACCCGGCGCGGTCGAGGAAGACGCGGGCCGCGGCCGTGGCCTCCTCATCGGACCGGATGCGCAGCGCGGTGGCGCTCTCGGCCTCGTGGTTGTTGGGCGTCACGAGCGTCGCCCCCGCGTAGTAGCCGATGTGGGGCACCTTGGGATCCACCAGGACCGGCACGCCCCGGGGGATGGCCGCTGCCACGATCGCGCGCATCACCCGGGGGGTGATCGTGCCCTTCAGGTAATCGGAGACGACGATCGCCGAGGCCTCGTCGGCGTGTCGCATGACCCCGGCGATGACCTGCTGCTCCACGTCGCCGGCGATTTCCGTATCGACCTCGTAGTCGATGCGTGCGACCTGCTGGTTGCGCTCGGTGACCACGCGAACCTTGGTCGTCGTAGGCCGCGCCGGGTCGCTGGCCAGCACGGGCGCGATGCCAGCCGACCGGCAGGCTTCGGCCAGGACCGCGGCCGCCTCGTCACGTCCGCTGGTGGCCACCAGCGTCGTGATGCCGCCGAGCGCGGCGATGTTGTGGGCCACGTTGGCCGCGCCGCCGATGCGGTGCGACTCGTGATCGAACGCCACGACCGGCACGGGTGCTTCGGGCGAGATGCGGGTGACGCGGCCGACGATGAACCGGTCCAGCATCGCGTCGCCGACGACGAGCACCCGCGTGCCCACGAAACTCGCCGCGAGGTGCCGCGCGCGCTCAGGATCGATCGAGGGCAGCAGCACGGTCGCCACGCAGAGCCGCGAAGGGCAGGGTCACCAGCACGAGAAAGAGCATGAGGAACTCGGAGTCGCCGAAGTTGTACTCGAAGAGGCCCGCGGCGAGCATGGCCACCACCGCGGCCAGGCCGGCCGCTGCGAGCGTGCGATCGAGACCCTGCCGCCACAGCCGGGCGAGCCCGAGTGTCACCGCCGCCACGAACCAGAGCCAGACCCCGGCGGCGGGCAGGCCCCGCTCGGCCGCGATCTGCAGCGGCACGTTGTGCAGGTGCGGATTGACGGTGGCCACCGCGTCGGGGTCGCGGTAGTCCGCGTACACCCGCTCCACCATGTTCGGGCCCACGCCGGTGAGAGGGTGGTCGGCGATCATTGCCGTGCCGGTGCGCATCATGGCCAGACGGTCCCGGTTGGTGGGGTCACGGACGTCGAAGACCGAGACCATGCGCGTCGAGATCGCGTCGGGGGCGGCGGCGAACAACAGGGCGATGACCACGGGCACCGCGGCTGTCAGACGGAAGTCCTTCAGCACGCAGAGGACGGCGACCGCGAGCGCCGTCCCGACCCAGGCGCTGCGCGTGAACGTCAGGGCCAGCGCCACCACGAGCGCCGGCAGGACCAGCGCCGGCCAGGTTCGGTCGCGCACCCCGAACAGGATGCGGGCCACGGCACTGCCGATGACCAGCATGATGAGCCCGGAGTAGGTCATGTAGTGCGTCAGGGCCCCCTGCGGTCGCTGTCCCAGATTGTCGTAGTGGAGGACGCCGTACTGGATGATGCCGAGCACGGCGCTGGCCGCCCCGACGGAGAGCACGACATCGAGCACGACGCGGGCCCGGCCGCCCCGGGCGATGTGATACACCGCCGGCACCAGCAGGAAGAGCACGAGCTGTTTGCTGTCAACCAGGCTGGTGAGCGGGTCGAGTGAGAACGCCGCCGACAGCAGCGTCATCCCCGCGTAGGCGGCGAGCGGCAGGAAGAAGGCCGGCGCGGCGGGCCACTCGCGGCGCTGGATGAGCGGTACGCTCCAGACGAGCAGCGTGGCCGTCAGCAGGATGCTGGCCACCGCGATCGAGACCTGCAGGGAGGCGACGAACCCGAGCAGCAAGCCGATCGACACGCGGTCCAGGGACTCGCGGCCCGTCTCGGTGGCGGTCATCGTCGTGGCGGTCATGGTTCAGGCCCTTCCTGCCGGTGGTTCTCGTCACCGGCGGCATCCCCCGCGTCCGTACACCGGGCTGCGGCGAGGCCACGTTCCACCGCGGCGAGTACCCGCGCCGTGTCGATGCGTGACAGGCAGCGGAAGTCGCCCGGCTCGCAGGTGCGCTGGTGGCACGGACGGCAGGGCAGCGGCCCCGCATCCACCGCCTCCGCATACCAGCGGGCATCGCGCCACGGCATCGAGCGCTCGGCGAGCGTCGGTCCCAGCAGCGCGATGATCGGCGTGCCGGTGGTGGCCGCGACGTGCAGCGGCCCGCTGTCGCCCCCAATGTACACCGAGGCCCGGGCCGCCAGCGCGCGCAGTTCGTCGAGCGTGACGTCCTCGGCCCACACCCGGGCCCGTGGTTCGGCCAACGCGTCGGCGACCCCCGCGGCGACACGGGCCGCCGCGTCGGCCTCCGACGGGCCCGAGATCACCACCGCGTGTCGCTGCGGATGCCCGCGCAGTGCGCCGGCGATGAGGTCGACGAACCGCTCCGCCGGCCAGCGCTTGAAGGGGTTGCTGGCGCTCACGTGCACGAGCAGCAGTTCGTCACCGGCCATCAAACCGTGCGTGGCGAGCCGCCCTGCGACGGCGGCCGTCGCACCGGGTGCCTCGGGCATTTCGAGCGGATGACTGCCGGGTTCGGGGGGCGGGATGCCGAGTGGCACCAGCAGGTCCCACTGATTGCGCACCGAATGCCGGGGTTGGAGGCCGGGGGGGCGGGCCACGCGGTCCGTATACATCCACGCGCGCCCGGGAATGGCGTAGCCGATGCGGCGAGGGGCACCGCTCAGCCACGTCAGCCAGGCCGCGCGCGGGCCGCCGTGCAGATCGATGGCGACGTCGAAATGCCGCCGCCGCAGCGCGAGGCCCAGCGCGAGGTCGTGCCGGGTCCGGGCCAGCCCCGACCGCTTGTCCGCGACGATGAGCTCGTCCAGCAGCGGGTTGGCATGCACCACCGGTGCCGACAGCGGCTCGACCACGTAGGTCAGCCTGGCCTCCGGAAACCGCTCACGGATGGCTCGCACCAGAGGCGTTGTGAAGACCACGTCACCGAGCGGACGGAGCCGCACGAGGAGCAGCTTCACGGTACCGGTGGCCTAGTCGGGTTCGATCGTGGCCTCGTCCACGAGCATGATCGGGATGTCGTCCTTGATGGGGTACACCCGATGACAGGTCCCGCACTTGAGGGCCGCCCCGTCCTTTACCGGCGTCATCGGGGTCTTGCAGGTGGGGCACGCCAGGATTTCGAGCAGTTCCGGGGCAACAGCCATGGGCTCCTCCGTTGGGAAACTCGAAATATAGCATCCTGGGCTAGAATCCCTGTCACCATGGCTCTGAGGAACGGTGCGCACCGGCTTGTGGTGGTTGGGCTGCTGGCCTGCACGTGGTCCGTTCCCGCCTTCGCTCAGGGATCGCCGCCCCAGCCGGCGGCCTCGACCGACCCCTATTACGACTTCCTCCTCGGTCTGCGCCTCGACAAGCTCGGGGATGCCAATGGCGCCCTCGCTGCCTTCGAGCGCGCCGCGGCTGCCGACAACGCGTCCAGCGAAATCAAGGCCGAGATCGCGGCGTTCTACCTCCGCCGCAGCCGGCGCGACGACGCCGAACGCATGGCCCAGGCGGCGCTGGCGATTGATGCCGAGAACGTCGAGGCGCACCGCGTGCTGGGCACCCTGCTGGCTGCCCAGGTCGACGGCACGAACGGGCGCGGCCAGGCCGCCCGTGCCATCGTGCTCGCCCGCGAGGCCATTACCCACCTCGAGAAGGTGGCGGCGGCTCCGGTGGGCGCCACCGACATCGGCCTGCAGTACACCCTGGGCCGGCTCTATCTCCGCGCCGGCGACTTCGACCGCGCCACGCAGGTGCTGGCCCGTGTGGTGTCGCAAAGCCCGTCGTCGGTGCAGGCCCGCCTGTCGCTCGCCCAGGCGTATGCCGCCGCGCGCGACATGAACGGCGCCATCGAGACGTTGGCGGCCATCGTGGATGCCGAGCCTCGCGTGGCAGCCACGCTGGGACAGTTTCAGGAGCAGGCGGGTCGGCTCGCGGAGGCGGCCGACTCGTATGCCAAGGCGCTCTCGCTGGCGCCGATGAACCGCGAACTCAAGCTGCGCCGCCTCGCGACGCTGATCGGTGCGGGCGACTACACCGCGGCCGCCCGGCTCGCCGCCGAGGCGCAGGGCGAACATCCCGAAGACCTGCGGTTCACGCGCCTGCAGGCGCAGGCGCTGTCGGCCGGCGGTGACCGTCCGGCCGCGCTCACGCTGCTCGAGTCGGCCGTTCGCGAGCGCCCCGGCGACGCGCCCACGATGCTCGCACTGGCCGACGTCTACGCCGACGCCGGGCGAAGCGCCGATGCCGAAGGCACGCTCCGGCGGCTCATTGCCCGCGAGCCCGACAACGCCGATGCCCTCAACTACCTGGGATACCTGCTGGCCGATGAGGGCCGCCTGCTCGACGAGGCGGTCACGCTGGTGCGCAGGGCGCTCGACCTCGACCCGGGCAATCCCTCGTTTCTCGACAGCCTCGGCTGGGCCTACTTCCAGCGGGGCGACTTCGAGGAGGCCGAGAACTACCTGCGGCCCGCGGCCGAGCAGCTCCCCGGCAACTCGGTGATCCAGGATCACTATGGGGATGCGCTCTCCCGGCGCGGCCGCTGGCAGGATGCCATCGACGCCTGGAGTCGCGCCATCGACGGCGATGGCCAAGACGTCGACCTGCCGGCCATCCGGCGCAAGATCGACGACGCGCGCTCGAAGCTTGGGCGCTGAGTCCACACGTCGCGGCCTGGCGGGCGCCCGCCGCGGGTCGGCGCGTGAGGGAGGGACGGGCTGGCCCGCGCCGCTCGGTGCCCTCGCGGTCGTGCTGCTGCTCGTCAGCGCCTGCGCGCCGTCACGCTTCGTGGCGCCGACCCAGCCGGGTGCTCCCTCCGACCGCTTCGTCGACATCCACCGGCAGGTGTCGTCCGCGTGCCGGGGCGTGCGCAGCTTCACGGCGGAGCTGGGGCTGGCTGGTCGCGTCGGCACCGAGCGCGTGCGCGGGCGCGTGGTGGCGGGATTCGAGCAGCCCGCGTCCATGCGCCTCGAGGGCCTCGCGCCGTTTGGCGCGCCGGGTTTCATCCTGGCGGCCACCGCCGCCGATGCCGTGCTCCTGCTGCCGCGTGATCGGGCTGTCGTGCGTGGTCCGTCCGCGGCGGAACTGCTCGAGGCCCTGACCGGGGTCGATCTCGACGCGGCGAGGCTGCAGGCGCTGCTGAGCGGGTGCGTGTCGCCCGCGCCCACGGCCGTGCGGGGCGAACGCTTCTCCGACGATCTGGAAAGCCTCACGCTGGCAGATGGCGCGGTCCTCTACGTCCGCCGGCGCAACGGGGCCTGGCGCCTCGAGGCTGCCCGCGTGGACCGCTGGTCGGTGGAGTATCCCGCCTGGCAAGCGACGTTTCCGCAATCGGTACGCCTCACCACGATCGGCGCCGGTCCCCCCGTGGACCTGACGGCCACGCTGGCGCAGGTGGAAGCTAACATCGACATCGACGACGCGGCGTTCCGCGTCGTCGTGCCCGAGGGGACGCGTGCGATTTCGCTCGCCGACCTGCGGGCCTCCGGCCCCCTGCGGGGCCAGTGACCGGGAAGGGAAGCGCTCGATGAGCCCGATGACAGGCCCTGCCGTGGTGGTGCGGGCCTACGC
This sequence comes from Vicinamibacterales bacterium, assembly GCA_050185275.1. GTDB lineage: Bacteria > Acidobacteriota > Vicinamibacteria > Vicinamibacterales > UBA2999 > JABFRY01. Next base: position 158,154 of record JBFWZN010000010.1, read on the forward strand.
CAAGATCAATCTCGACCTGCGCGTCGCGCACGTGCGGCCCGACGGGTATCACGACCTGCGCACGGTGTTCCAGACCATCGGCCTGCACGACACCCTCACCTGCGAGCCCTGCGTGGGGCCGCTGCGCCTCGCGTCGAACCTGGCGGGGTTGCCCCTGGACGGGAGCAATCTGGTCTGGCGTGCGGCAGAGGCGCTGTGGCGGGCCAGCGGGCGCCGCGGGGGCCCGGCAGGGGTGCGGATTCGCCTGCGCAAGCGCATCCCCGTGGCCGGCGGGCTCGGAGGCGGCAGTGCCGATGCGGCGGCGACGCTTCGGGCGCTGTCGCAGATGTGGCGCGCGGCGCTGTCTCCTGAGCGCGTGACGGAGGTGGCGGCCTCTCTCGGCGCCGACGTGCCCTTCTTCCTGTCGGGCGGCACCGCGCTGGGGCTCGGCCGCGGCGACGAGATCTACCCGCTGGTCGATCTGGCGCCGTTGTGGCTCGTCCTGCTCGTGCCCTCGTTCGGGGTGTCGAGCGCCGAGGCGTTCCGCTGGTACGACGCAGCCCACACCGGGGGGCGCCTGCCTGCACCCCCAGGACCCGCGCGGCTGCCCGGAATCCACGGAGACGGCGAGTGCCGCCTGGTCAACGCGCTCGAGGCCCCGGTGGCCGCCCGGCACCCCCCCATCCGCCGGATGACCCGTGCGCTGGTCCGGGCCGGCGCCGAAGCGGCGGCCATGTCGGGCAGCGGCAGCACGGTCTTTGGCCTGTTTCGCACCCGAACGGCCGCTGTCCGGGCCGGGGCCGCCCTGGCCGGGCGCGGATGGCAGGTGCTGGTGACCCGGACGCTGAACCGGGCAGCCTGGACGCGCGGCGCGCGCCCGGTCGCCCGCCGCGCCCCGCGCTGAAGCCGGGCAGTTGCCCGGGCGCCGATGTCTCGGCTACACTACGCGTTTGCACCGCCCCTGTAGACGCACGCCTCAGGGGTGTCCTCCGTACCAGTTCACGGTGCCGGTGTGATGGGGCGTGGCCAAGTGGTAAGGCGCGGGTCTTTGGCTCCCGTATTCGAAGGTTCGAATCCTTCCGCCCCAACCAAAACACTGTCGGGGTGCGCACTCGTCCGGACGCGCGCGACACCGGCGAGGGCCTGGGGGGCTCGGGGCCCCTGGAACGAGACGCTGTGAAACGACCGTTGAGTGGTGACGCGCTGCTGGCGACCGGGTTCGGCGACCTGAAGGTGTTCTCGGGGAGCGCACATCCCCGTCTGGCCGAGGAGATCGCGGAGTTTCTGGGCATTCCCATGGGGCAGGCCCGGTTGCGCCGGTTTCCCGACAGCGAGGTGTCCTTCCAGATCGATGAGAACATCCGGGGCGCCGACGTGTTCATCGTGCAGCCGACGTCGAACCCCGTGGACATGCATCTCATGGAGATGATGGTCATGGTGGATGCCTTCCGGCGGTCGTCGGCCGCGCGCATCACCGCCGTCATCCCCTATTACGGCTACGCCCGTCAGGACCGGAAGGACAAGCCCCGCGTACCGATTTCCGCCAAGCTGGTGGCCAACCTGCTGAGCGCCGCCGGCACGAACCGGGTGCTGACGATGGACCTGCACAAGGCGCAGATTCAGGGCTTCTTCGACATCCCGGTGGACCATCTTTTTGCGGCGCCGGTCATCATCGAATATCTGTCGCGGCTGCACTATCCGAAGCTCACCATCGTGGCACCTGACGCCGGCGGCGCCGAGCGCGCCCGTGCCTACGCCAAGCGCATCGATGCCGAACTCGCCGTCGTCGACAAGCGGCGCTCCGAGGACGGGACCGCCGAGGTGATGAACGTCATCGGCGACGTCGCCGGCCGCACCTGCATCCTCCAGGACGACATCATCGACACGGCCGGCACCATCCAGAAGGCGGCGACGGCGCTCAAGGCCGCAGGTGCCGAGAAGGTGCTGGCCTGTGCGGTGCACGGCGTGCTCTCGGGCCCGGCACTCGAGCGCATCGAGAAGTCGCCGGTGGACCAGCTCGTCGTGACCAATACCATCCCGCTGCGCGGCGATGCGCTGCAGAGCAAGAAGATCGTGGTGCTGTCGGTGGCGCGCCTGCTCGGACAGGCCATCAGGAACATCCATGAGGAGACGTCGGTCTCCTCGCTCTTCGTGTGAGAACGGGGCGGCCAGACGGCCGTCGTCGCGCGTGAGGCGCGGCAGCAACTGAGGACAAGACATGGAAGCAACGCTCGAAGCGGTGAAGCGGGATGGCCGGGGCAAGAACGAGGCTCGGCGCCTCAGGGCTGGCGGCAGCATGCCGGCCGTGGTCTACGGCGGGCAGAAGGCTGGCGAAGCGCCCGAGGGCGTGGCCATCGCGGTCGACCCGAAGGTTCTCTGGCGCATCCTGCACTCGGAGTCCGGTGCGAACACGCTGATCAGCCTCGGGCTCGACGGCACGAGCGCCCGGGTGATGCTGAAGGACTACCAGCTCGATCCGGTCACGAACCAGCTGCTGCACGCGGATTTCTATCAGCTGGCCATGGATCGGGCCATCACGGTCACCGTGCCCCTGCACCTGGTTGGTGAAGCCAAGGGTGTGAAGCTGCAGGGCGGCATGCTCGACTTCGTGACGCGCGAGATCGAGGTCGAGTGCCTCCCGGCCGACATTCCGGAGCACATCGACATCGACGTGACCGACTTGATGCTGAACCAGGCGGTGCGCGTGCGCGACCTGCCGCAGGATCCGAAGTGGAAGCCCCTCAGCGAGCCGGAGACGATGCTGCTCCACGTCGTGATGCCGAAGGCAGAGGCCTCGGCCCAGGCGGCCGAGGCGACGGCCGAGCCCGAGGTGGCCAAGAAGGGCAAGCCCGACGAGGACAAGAAGTAGTCGCCCCGCGCGGGCCGGCGTACCGCGATGCGACTCATCGTCGGGCTCGGTAATCCCGGGCGCGAGTACCGGGACACCAGGCACAACATCGGGTTCTTGGTGGTGGACGAGCTGGCGCGGCGCCATGGCCTGACGCTTGCGCTGGGGCCCTCGCAGGTGCCCGAGACCCTGCTCGCGAAGCGGTTCGGCGAGCGGGCGATGCTGGTGGCCAAGCCGCTGACGTTCATGAACCGCAGCGGCGATGCGGTGGCGGCCCTGGCGCGGTACTACGACGTGGCGCCCGCGGACGTGCTCATCGTCGTGGACGACGTCGCGCTGCCGTTCGGGAAGATGCGCGCCAGGGCCAGAGGAACGGCCGGCGGGCACAACGGTCTCAAGTCGGTCATCGGCCGGCTGGGGACCACGGAATTCGCCCGGCTGCGGCTGGGTGTGGGGCGCGGGGACGGCCGGCGTGATCTGGCCGACCACGTGCTCGCGGTGTTCGAGCCGGGCGAGCGTGCCGGTCTCGAACCGTTCGTCGCGCGGGCGGCCGATGCCGCCGAGATGTTCGCCGTGGCGGGCATCGAGCAGGTGATGAACATGTACAACCCGGGTGCCACGGATCCGGACGCATAGTCACTGAACTCCTTGCTGCGAGTCCGGGCACGGGCCGGGGCAGAGAACGCAGCCGCAGTCCAGAAGGAGACTGAATGTCCAGCAGGAAGTACGAACTCGTCTACATCGTCTCGCCCGACGCCACCGAGGAGCAGGTGGCGGATCTCCATGCGCAGGTGGAGGCCATTGCCCAGCGCCTGAACGGGCAGATCGAGAAGACCGACAACTGGGGCCGGCGCAAGCTGGCCTACGAGATCGGTCCGCACAAGGAAGGCATCTACGTCCTCGAGGAGATCGCCGGTGACGGCGAGCTGATGAAGGAGATCGACCGCCGCCTGAAGGTGACGGATCTGGTCATCCGCCATCTCGTCGTCCGCGTGGACGAGGAGCGCAGTGTCATCGACCGTGCGCGCACCCTGCGGACCGAGACGTCGCGGCGCCGCCGGGTGGCCCGCGGACTGCCTCCCGACCGCCAGCCCGGCGAGGGACAGCGGGGTGACGGCGACGACGATCGTGACGATCGCGACGACGCCGGCCTCGACGGATAGCATCCTGCCGGAGCCGCGAGGTTCCCGGGCGGGTGTGCGGTCGTGGATGTGGGCGACAGCGGCCCTGACGGGCCGGTCGCAGTATTGACGAGGGCTATCGAGATGAATGGTCGCAAGGGTACGGGCTCGAGGGGCGGTCGCGCAGGGGCGCAGACCAAGGACGGCGCGCAGCGCCGCCCGATGTTCCGTCGTCGTAAGGTCTGCAAGTTCTGCGCGGACAAGATCGACGACATCAACTACAAGGACGTGAAGCTACTCATGCCGTTCGTGCCGGAACGGGCGAAGGTGCTTCCGCGGCGGATTTCCGGCACCTGCGCCATGCACCAGCGGAAGCTGCGCCTGGCCATCATGCGGGCGCGACAGCTCGCGCTGCTCCCGTACACCGCCGAATAGGCGGCACGGGACGACCACAACCGGCAGTGCGGACGGCCCTCACCGGCCGTTCGCGACGAGGCAACGTCATGGAAGTCATCCTCAGAGAGCACGTCGAACACCTGGGCGAGCGCGGCGAGATCGTGAAGGTCGCCAACGGCTACGCCCGCAATTACCTGCTGCCGCGAAAGCTGGCCCTGCTGGCCACCGACGGCAACCGGAAGCACGTCGAGCGCGAACGGAAGATCGTGGAGGCGCGTGAGGCGACCGATCGCGCCGAGGCGCAGGCCGTGGCGGACCGCATCGCCGCCATCGCCATTTCGATCGCCCGTCGCGTGGGCGAGACCGAGCACCTCTACGGATCGGTCACCGCAGTGGACGTGGCCGAGTTCCTCAAGGAGCGCGGCATCGAGGTGGATCGCCGGAAGCTGATCCTGCCCGAGCCGATCAAGTCGCTCGGCGAGCACGAGGTTCCGCTCAAGCTGCACCGCGACGTCACCGTGACGCTGAAGGTGCAGGTCGTCCGCGAAGGCAGCACCGAGGCCGCGCAGTAACGGCTTCGATCGGGCATTGTCATGGCCGAATCGGTCGCCTCCGCCGAGCGCTCGCTTCCGCACAACCTGGAAGCGGAGCGCTCGGTGCTGGGTGCGATCCTCGTCCATGACGACGCCATCAATTCCGCCGCGCAGATCATCGACGGCCGGGATTTCTACCGCGAGGCCCATCGTCGGATCTTCAGCAAGATGGTGGCGCTCAGCGAGCGCAACCAGGCCATCGACTTCGTCACCCTGAAGGAGGAGCTCTCCCGTGCGGGAGAGCTCGACGAGGTCGGCGGTCCCGCCTACATCGCCTCCCTCGCCGACGGCGTGCCGAGAGCGACCAACGTCGAGTACTACGCGCGGATCGTCAAGGAGAAGGCCACTCTCCGCAACCTGATCCACGCGGCCAACAAGATCCTCACCAACGCGTACGAGGCGGAGCAGGAATCCGACCTGGTGCTCGACGACGCGGAGAGCGCCATCTTCGCGGTCGCGGAGGACCGCCTCCGCGGCGGGTTCGTGCCCATGCACGAGCTCGTGCAGCAGAACTTCCCCCGCATCGAGCAGCTCTTCGAGCAGAAGCGGCTCATCACCGGCGTGCCCACGGGCTTCGCGGATCTCGACGAGATGACGCGCGGCCTGCAGGCGGGCGACCTCATCATCGTGGCGGCCCGGCCGTCGATGGGCAAGACCAGTCTGGTGCTCAACGTCGCCCAGCACGTGTCGCTCGTGCCGGGCAACTCCGTGGGCTTCTTCAGCCTGGAAATGTCGAAGGAGTCGCTCTTCATCCGCCTCCTCACCTCGGAGGCGCAGATCGACAGCCACCGCCTCATGAGCGGCGCGATCGGACAGAAGGAGTACGGGCGCATCTCGCACGCCCTCGAGTCGCTCAGCGCGATGCGGTTGTTCATCGACGACACGCCGGGCATCTCGGTGCTCGAGATGCGCGCCAAGTCGCGGCGTCTCCAGGCCGAGCATGGCCTGAGCCTGCTGGTGGTGGACTACATCCAGCTCATGAGCTCCCGCGGGCGATCCGAGAACCGCACGCTCGAACTGGCCAGCATTTCACGTTCGCTCAAGGGGCTCGCGAAGGAACTGAGCGTGCCCATCGTGGTGCTGTCCCAGCTCAGTCGTGCGCCCGAGGCGCGTGCCGACCATCGCCCCCAGCTGTCCGACCTGCGTGAGTCGGGCGCGCTCGAGCAGGACGCCGACCTCGTGGTCCTCATCTACCGCGACGACGTGTACAACAAGGATCCGGGCAATCCGGAGGCGGGCACGGCGGAACTGATTCTCGCCAAGCAGCGTAACGGTCCCACCGGCGTGGTCAAGCTCGCGTTCCTTCGGGAGCAGACACGCTTTGCCAACCTCGCGCGCGAGTAGCGGCGGCCGAGCCCGATGCCTGGCCCGCCGATGAGCCCCGACCGCCCGCGCCGCGTGCGGAGCACCGTCGCGCACGTGGACCTGGCGGCCCTCCAGGCCAATTTCGCGACAATCCAGCGGTTTCTTGCGGCCGACCCGAACCGCTCCGCCCCCTCCGTGATCGCGGTGGTGAAGGCCAATGCGTACGGGCACGGCGCCGCGCCCGTGGCGCTGGCGCTCGAGCAGGCGGGGGCGGCGCTGCTGGCATGCGCCGACATCGAGGAGGGCGTGGCTTTGCGGCGGGCCGGGGTGCGGGTCCCCATCCTGGTCTTCGGCGCCTTGAGTGTGAGCGACCTCGAGGGCCTGTTCGACTTCTCCCTCACGCCGACCATTTCCTCGCCCTCGGCGGCCCGTGCGGTGCAGGCCGCGGCCGCGCGCCGCGGCGTGCAGGTGGGCTACCACCTGAAGATCGACACCGGCATGAACCGTCTCGGGTTCCGCCACGACAACCTGCGGCGCACGCTGCCCGAGGTGCTCGGTGCGCCGAACCTGCGCCTCGACGCCGTGTATACCCACTTCGCCACCGCCGACGTGCCCGAGCATGCGCTGTTCGGGCTGCAGCGGGAGCGCTTCGAGCAGGCCTGGCAGGTGCTGGGCGCGCTGGGTGTCGGCCCCGTGGCCCGGCACGCGGCCAACAGCGCGGCCCTGCTGCGCGACTCGCGCGTCTGGTACGACGTGGTGCGCCCCGGCCTGCTGCTCTACGGCATCGTGCCGCCGCCGCTGGCCTCCACACTCGACCTGGCGCCGGTCCTCACGCTCACCAGCCGGGTCGTGGCCGTGAAGGGTCTGCGCGCGGGCGAGGGCTGCGGGTACGGGGTGCGCTTCACGGCGGACGGGCCGGCGACCCTCGCCGTGGTGCCGGCAGGCTATGCCGATGGCCTCGACCTGCGGCTGGGCGGACGGGGGCACGTCCTCATCCGGGGCCGGCGGGCGCCCATCGTCGGTGCCGTGTCGATGGACATGCTCGCCGCCGACGTCACGGGCCTCGAGGTCGAGCCCGGCGACGAGGTCGTGCTCCTGGGCGGGCAGGGCGACGCCCGGGCGCGTATCGACGTCCGCGAGATGGCCGCGGCCATCGGCACCATCCCGTGGGAGATCGTCTGCCGCATCGGCACCCGGATCGAACGTGAGTACAGCGGGGCGCGGCAGGATCGCGTGACGGACGTCACGCCCGGACCGGCGGCGGAGCCTGCATCCACCGCGGCGCCCGAGGCCGAGGGGGCATGAAAGCGGGCAAACCGGTCTTCGTGTGTCAGGAGTGCGGCGCGCAGGCTCCGAAGTGGATGGGGCAGTGCGCGGAGTGCCGCGCCTGGAACTCGATCGTCGAGGAGCGGGCGTCCGAGCCCGCGGCCGCCGAGGGCCATCGGTACGCGATGCCGGGGGGCGGGTCGTCCGCGCGCCTCTACGCCGACGTCTCGATCTCGAGTGCCATCCGGCTGTCCACGGGCATCGGGGAGTTCGATCGGGTGCTGGGCGGAGGGGTCGTGCCGGGATCTCTCGTCCTGCTGGGTGGAGAGCCGGGCATCGGCAAGTCCACGCTCCTGCTCCAGGCCGCGGCCCACTTCGCCCGGACGGTCGGGCCGGTGCTCTACGCCTCGGGTGAAGAGTCGGAACATCAGATCAAGAGCCGCGGCGAGCGGCTGGGGGTGGGTGCGGCACCCCTCTACCTGCTGGCGGAGACGTGCCTCGAGAAGATCCTCGAGGAGATTGCGCGGCTGAAGCCGGCGCTCGTCATCGTGGATTCGATCCAGACGGTGTTCTCGATGAAGTTCCAGTCGGCCCCTGGCAGCATCGGCCAGGTGCGCGAGGCTGCCACCCAGCTCCTGTTCGCCGCGAAGGGACGCAACATCCCGACGGTCCTGGTCGGCCACGTGACGAAGGACGGCGCGCTGGCGGGTCCCAAGGTCCTCGAGCACGTCGTGGACACGGTGCTCTACTTCGAGGGCGAGCGGCATCACTCCCAGCGCGTCGTGCGGGCCGTCAAGAACCGGTTCGGCGCGGTGAGCGAGCTCGGGGTGTTCGAGATGACCGGCACGGGCCTGCGCCCGGTGCCCAACCCCTCGCAGCTGTTCCTGTCAGAGCGCGCACAGGACACGCCCGGCTCCGCCGTGCTGTGCTGCATGGAGGGCTCGCGCCCGATCCTCGTGGAGGTGCAGGCACTGGTCAGCACCAGTTCCTACGGCACCGCCCGCCGCATGGCCATTGGCATCGACCCGCATCGCCTGTCGCTGCTGCTGGCGGTGCTCGACAAGCGCGCGGGCTTCAGCCTGGCTGGAGATGACGTGTTCGTGAACGTCGCCGGCGGCATGGTCGTGGACGAACCGGCCGCCGACCTCGGCGTGGTGGCCGCAGTCGCCTCCAGTCTGCGCAACCGCGCCCTGGCGCCGTCCACGGCGGTCTTCGGCGAAGTGGGTCTGAGCGGGGAGATCCGGGGCGTGCCCAACGCCGCGCTGCGCATCCGGGAGGCCGGCCAGATGGGCTTCACGCGCATCCTGCTGCCGGCGGCCAACGCCGACCCCGCCGGGGAGGCGCGTACGGAGGGCTGCGAGGTGATCGGCATCGCCAGCGTCGCGGAGGCGCTCGATGCGCTCTTGACTTGATTTTCCGACCCGTCGGCTCTAAGGTTCACGAATCTTTCGCGGCACCAATCATTCAGGAGCCCTCCGCATGGCCTGGTCGGTCGTCGCCCGTGTCCTGTTCGTCGCAGCTCTGGCCTATTCGGCCGTGCAACTGAGGCCCTGGCCCGGTGGGGATCTGTCCAACCTGGCCATCGGCGCGGCGCTCGGCGGCCTCACGCTCTGGCTCGAGATCGGCCTGCGCGCCGTGGCCATCAGCCGCATCGTAGGCGCCCTGCTCGGAGGGGCCCTCGGCCTCATCATCGCCACGACGGTCACCGCCGCGATGCAGTGGGCCAACCTGGCAGAGGGACGCGCGCGTTTCGTGGACGGCCTGCTGCTGCTGGCGCTCCCCTATCTGGGACTTGCGGCCGGCGCCCGGACCGGCGACTGGCTGGAGCCCGCGAAGCTGCTCGCGCTGTTCCGGACGCCGGGCCCTGGACGTCGCTACAAGGTGCTCGACACCAGTGTCATCATCGACGGGCGCATCGCCGATATCTGCGAGTCGGGCTTCGTGGACGGGACGCTGGTCATCCCCCAGTTCGTCCTCAAGGAGTTGCAGCTGATTGCCGACTCGTCGGACTCCGCACGCCGGAATCGCGGCCGCCGCGGCCTGGATATCCTCCAGAAGATCCAGAAGACGTCGGGCATCGAAGTGTCGATCTCGGACCTCGACTTTCCCGACGTGCGCGAGGTGGACCTCAAGCTCATCGAACTGGCGAGGGCGCTCGAGGGTAAGATCGTCACCAACGACTTCAATCTCAACAAGGTGGCACAGCTTCGCGGCGTGGCCGTGCTCAACATCAACGAGCTGGCGAACGCCCTCAAGCCCGTGGTGCTGCCTGGCGAGATCATGAACGTGTTCGTGCTCAAGGAAGGCAAGGAGCACAACCAGGGTGTGGCGTACCTCGACGACGGCACGATGGTGGTCGTCGACAACGCCCGCCGGATGATTGGCAAGACGATCGACATCGTGGTGACCAGCGTGCTGCAGACGACGGCGGGCAAGATGATCTTCGGCCGGTTCGTGGACCCGGCCCTGTCGGCGCAGCCCGGTCCGGCCGCGGCCCTCGAGGGCGACGGCCACCGGCGCTCACGCACCGTACCGGCGCCCACCCAGGCCGCGGTCGGCAAGTAGGCCCTCCCCGTGCTTCCGTGAGGGTTCCTCCGTTTCACTGGTGGCGGACGGTCTTCTTCCTGATTCCCGCCATCTCGGTCTACACGATCGTGCTCGGGACGCTGTCGGTCGCGTCGAGTCTGCTCGACGACCGCGGCTACTTCGCGCACTGGTGCGCCAGGACGTGGTCGCGTCTCATCCTGCTGACGACCGGTGTGCGGGTCGAGGTGCGGGGGCTCGAGCGGCTGGTGCCCGGGCGCACCTACGTATTCGTGGCCAATCACCAGAGCATCTACGACATTCCCATCCTGTTCTGGTCGCTGCCGTATCAGCTCCGCATCATCGCCAAGGCGTCGCTCGGGAGCTTTCCGTTCCTGGGCTGGCACCTCCGGCGCACCGGTCACATGCTCGTGGACCGGAGCCGGCCCGACCGCAGCCGCATCTTCGGATGGGCGTCGCGCCTGACGGCGCGGGGGCTGTCGCTCATCGTCTTTCCCGAAGGCACCCGCAGTGCCAGCGGTCGGGTGGCGCCCTTCAAGGGCGGCAGCTTCTTCCTGGCGCTCGAAGCGGGCCTTCCCGTGGTGCCCATCTCGGTCGTCGGGAGCCGGCACGTGATGCTGAAGGGCCGGCTGGCGACCTATCCGGGTCGCGTCCGGCTGGTGGTACACGAACCGGTGGACACGACGGGCCTCTCGACGGCCGACGCGCGGGCCTTCGCTGCCAGGATTCGCGAGGTGATCGTGGGCGATGCCGAGTCGGATGTCGCGCCGCGGCGGGAAGGTGCGGCCTGAACCTGGACCCGCACGCGCGCTTCACGCTCGCCGCGACGCTGACCCGTGTGGTCCGCCCGGGGCTGCTCTGGCTCGACGGCGCCACGGTGGTCGCCCACGATCCCCGCCTGGCGGCGCCCCTGGCAGACGCCGAGTCGGCGGCGCGGACGCGCCCTGCGGACGACGTGGCGGCGGTGCGGACGATGTACAAGCGGCTGGGACTCGACCCGACCCGCAACCGACCTTCATCCGAGGCGCTGCTGCGCCGCGTCCGGCGCGGCGACCCGCTGCCGCGCATCAACACGATGGTAGACGTCTGCAACTGGTGCTCGCTCGAGTTCCAGCTGCCCTACGGGCTCTACGACGCCGCCGGCATCGAGGGCGACATCGTGCTGCGCCTGGGACTGCCAGGCGAGTCCTACGCGGGGATCCGGAAGGACGAGGTCCACGTCGAGGGCCGCATGGCGCTCGTGGACGGCCGCGGGCCGTTCGGCAACCCGACCTCGGACTCGGCGCGGACGATGGTGACCACCGCCACCGTGCGGGCGCTCGTGGTGGTATTCGCCCCCCTCGAGGTCGATTCCGTGCGGCTGGATCATGTGCTCGACCTGACGGCCGAACGCATGCACGCGTATACCGGCGCGGTCGAGACGGCACGGTACCTCGACGCCGAGCCCGGGACCCGTCCCGTCGGATAGAATCGAATCCGGCATCCCGCCTTCCCCATTCACGTGCACGTGTCAGCCATCATCGCCGCCGGTGGCCGGGGGCTTCGCTTCGGCGACGCCCGGCCGAAGCAGCTGCGCCTGCTTGCCGGCCGGTCCATCCTGGAGCGCAGCGTCGAGGCGTTCGCGCGTCACGACCAGGTGACCGAGGTCGTCGTGGCGCTGCCGGAGGACCTGCTGGCGGATCCGCCGGCATTCCTCGCCAGGCCCGATGCGCGGATCACGCTCGTGCCCGGGGGCGCGAGACGGCAGGACTCGGTTGCGAACGCGTTCAGAACCGTGGCGGGCCGCGCGGATCTGGTTGTCATCCACGACGCGGCGAGGCCACTGGTCTCCGCCGGCCTCATCACCCGGACGATCGAGGCGGCGGAGGCGCACGGTGCAGCCATTGCTGCCGTGCCCTCGGTCGACACGGTCAAGCGCGCCGGAGCGGACGGTCTCATCACCGCCACGCTGCCACGAGGCGAGATCCATCTCGCGCAGACGCCGCAGGCGTTCCGCACAGAGGTCCTGGCCTCGGCCCTGGCCCGGGCGGCCGAGGGGGATGAGGCCACCGACGAGGCGTCGCTCGTCGAGCGCGCCGGCGCCGGCGTCTGGCTCGTGGAAAGCGATGCCGGCAACCTGAAGATCACCACGGAGGACGACCTGCGCATGGCCGAACGACTCGTCGGTGCGCCCCCTGCCCTGCGCGTCGGCCAGGGCTACGATCTGCACCGCCTGGTGCCCGGCCGTCCGCTCGTGCTCGGTGGGGTGACCATACCCGGCGACATGGGCCTGCTTGGCCACTCCGATGCGGACGCCGTGTGCCACGCGCTGACCGATGCAGTGCTCGGGGCTGCCGCGGCCGGAGACATCGGGCGCCACTTCCCGGACACCGACCCTGCATGGCAGGGGGCCGACAGTCTGGACCTGCTGCGCGAAGCGGTGACGATCGTCCGCCGGCAGGGATGGCAGGTGGTGAACGTGGACGTGGTCGTGATCGCGCAGCGGCCCAAGTTGTCGCCGCACGTGGACGGGATGCGTGCCCGCCTCGCGGGTGTACTCGGCGTCGAGGCCGCCTGCGTGAGCGTGAAGGGCAAGACCAACGAAGGGGTCGACGCGGTGGGCGCCGGCGAGGCGATTGCCGTGCATGCGGTGGCGCTGCTCTGGGCCGCGCCCGGAACGGGGCAGCGCTGATGCGCGTCCGGTTCGCCCCGAGCCCCAGCGGTCAGCTGCACGTGGGCAACGCCCGCACGGCCCTGTTCAACTGGCTGCTCGCCCGACACGCCGCGGGCACGTTCCTCGTCCGCATCGAGGACACCGACGCCGCGCGCTCGACCGCGGCCTCGGACCGCAGCGTGATCGAGGACCTGCGCTGGCTGGGACTGGCGTGGGACGAAGGGGTCGAGGCGGGCGGCGAGGCCGGGCCGTACCGGCAGTCCGAGCGCCTGCACGTCTATCGTGCCCACGCGGTGGAGTTGCTGGCCGGCGGACACGCGTACCGATGCTTCTGCACGACGGCCCAGCTCGAGGCCGACCGCGAGCAGGCCCTGCGCGAGGGACGCCCCCCCATGTATGCGGGACGCTGCCGTCACCTGCCGGCCGCCGAGTCCCGGCGACGGGTGCAGGCGGGCGAGCCCTCGGTCGTGCGCCTGCGGGTACCCGAGTCGCGCGACGTGGGATGGGACGATCTCGTGCGCGGGCACGTCCACTTCAGCACCGATGTCATCGGTGATCCGGTGCTGCTGCGCCCGGACGGCATGCCGGCCTACAACTACGCCGTGGTGATCGACGACGCGCTGATGGCCATCACCCACGTGGTACGGGGCGAGGATCACATTTCGAACACGCCCCGTCAGCTGTTGCTCTACGAGGCGTTCGGCTGGACGCCGCCCCGCTTTGGACACGTTTCGATGGTGCTCGGCCCCGACCACGTGAAGCTCTCGAAGCGCCACGGCGCCACCTCGGTGGCCGAGTTCCGCGCGAAGGGCTACCTGCCGGAGGCGCTCGTCAACTATCTTGCGCTGCTCGGATGGTCGCCCGGGGCGGGCGAGGAGCTGCTGTCGCTCGACGAGATGGCGCGGCGCTTCCGTGTCGAGGATGTCGGTCTGAGCGCGGGCGTGTTCGACGAGGAGAAGCTCGCCTGGGTCAACCGGCACTACCTCAAGGGCGCCGACCCCGTCCGCCTGGCGGACCTCGTCGTGCCGTTCCTCGCCAGCCGCGGCTGGGCCGGGACCCCGTCGTCCGAAACCATGACGTATCTCGCCCACGTGGTGCCGGGTACCGTGGCGAGCGTGGATCGGCTCGAGCAGGTGCCGTCGCGGCTCGCGTTCCTGTTCGACTACCAGCCCGCCCGTACTCTGGCCGACGACGCGGTGCGTGGTGAGGCCGCCGGCGCGCGCGACCTCGTGCACGCCCTCGCCACGGAACTGGCCGGCACGCCGCCGATGCGCGATCGCGATGCCTTTCGCGCGATGGCTGCCCGGCTGCGTGAGCGCACGGGTCGCAAGGGGCGTGAGCTCTTCCACCCCATGCGCCTCGTCCTCACCGGCGAGCCGGAAGGGATGGAGCTGGACCTGGCCGTACCCGCCATCGAGGCCGGGGCGGCGCTGGCCGCGCCGAGCGGCCTGGCGCCCATCCCCGGTGCCGCCGCGCGGGCGCACGCCTTTGCCGAGGCACTGGGCTGACCGATGGTCGTCTTCGGCATCAATCCGGTCCGGGAGGCGCTGCGCGCCGGTCACGTGCGCGAGCTGCGTGTCGCCGGGCGTGCTGACGACCGCGTGCGGGAGCTGCTGCGACTCGCCGAGCAGCACGGCATCCGCGTGCGGCGCGTGGACGGGGAGCAGCTCGCCCGCGACGCGCGCGGGGGCCAGCATCAGGGCGTGGTCGCGGACGTGGAGGCCCCCGCCGTTCTGAGTGTGGCCGACCTGGTGGCCGGGGCCGGGGACCCGCCGTTGCTGGTGGTGCTCGACTCCATCGAGGATCCGCAGAACGTGGGTGCCATCCTCCGGACAGTGGATGCGGCCGGGGCCGACGGCGTCGTCGTCCAGCAGCGCCGGTCGGCCGCCCTCGGCGGGGCCGCGTCGAAGGCCTCGGCCGGGGCGCTCGCGCACGTGCGTATCGCGGAGGTGGTCAACATTGCCCGCGCGCTCGACGAGCTCAAGACGCTCGGCGTCTGGACGATAGGTCTCGCCGGCGATGCGCCCAGCACCTACGATGCGCTGGACCTGGCCGGACCCACCGCGCTCGTGTTCGGCGCCGAGGGCACGGGCCTGCGCCGTCTCGTGAAGGAACGGTGTGACCTGCTCGCCGCCATTCCCATGCAGGGGCACGTGGACAGCCTGAATGTGTCGGTGGCGGCCGGGGTGACGTTGTTCGAGGCGGTGCGGCAGCGGCGGGCGAAGGCGCGGCGGCCGCGAGAGTGAGCGGCGCCGCCGACGGCCAGCTCACACGCCAGCTCGACAGGGCTCCGGCGACCGGAAAGGGCTCGGGCAGGGACCCGGCCAGAAGGCGATGGGAGGGGGTCGGATCGGTCCGGGAGTTGCCTTGCTGGCACGCTAAGTGCTAGACTCTGCTCTTTGTCTGGCTGGCGTAGCTCAGTCGGTAGAGCAGCTGATTTGTAATCAGCCGGTCGGGGGTTCGAATCCCTTCGCCAGCTCCATCGGCATTCGTGGCCAAGTCTGCAGGGAACCGCACCGAACACACGGATATCCAGAAACATGCATGCGCTCGCCGGATCGCGGACAGTTCCGGCCGGGCGAAACACAAGGTCCGGGGAGGTGGCGGAGCGGTCAATCGCAGCAGACTGTAAATCTGCCGCCCTTGTGGCTACGGAGGTTCGAACCCTCCCCTCCCCACCAACGTCTCCGCGCGGCAGCGCGGTGAGGCACGCGGCGGGCTCGAATCATGGCCCGTCCGCGCTGGCCGTGAGCAGGTGTGCGCCACGCGGACGGGCGGAAGGCGAGAGCGGGAGTAACTCAGTGGTAGAGTCACAGCCTTCCAAGCTGTTGGTCGCGGGTTCGATCCCCGTCTCCCGCTCCAGACTCTCCTCGCCTGCGGCAGCCGGAGGGCGCCTCCGGCGCCAGGCCACGAAGAATGCCGCGTGGGGGCGGGCCGGGTGGCGCCGGCGCGTGACGTCCTGCGGGTAGGTGTGAACGAAGGGCCGATGTAGCTCAGTTGGCAGAGCACGTCCTTGGTAAGGACGAGGTCACCGGTTCGAGCCCGGTCATCGGCTCCAGCTTCGGGCGGCCGCCGGAACTCCGGCGAGCCAGATGCGCGGACAGGGTGCGTCGCTGCACCGGGCCGCGAACGTGGTGCAGGCAGTACTGACGACGCAACCCTCATCGAGAGCGCACAACGCATATGGCGAAAGAGAAATTTGATCGTTCGAAGCCGCACGTGAACGTGGGGACGATTGGGCACATCGACCACGGGAAGACGACGCTGACGGCGTCCCTGACGAAGGTGGCGGCGGACAAGGGCTGGGCGA
>JBFWZN010000011.1:0-163175 GCA_050185275.1 Vicinamibacterales bacterium
TGCACCTGCGCGCGTCGACCGGGTCCGTCACCGAAGCGCAGGCGGCCATCATCCCGCAGCTCATCTCGGTGACCGAGCAGAGCAACAACCTGACCTACCGCACGCGGGTCAACTACAACAACACGGCCGTGCCCAGCTTCACGTACCGGGCCGCGGCCTCGTACGTGACCGGCACGCACGCGTTCAAGTTCGGCATGAACAACACGACGGGGCACCTCGACGAGAACCAGTACGTGCTCAACGGCCTGAGCTACCGGTTCAACAACGGTGTGCCGAATCAGCTCACCATGCGGCAGAACTTCCGCGCCAAGACGAACCTGGATCAGGATCTCGGATTCTACGCGCAGGACCGCTGGACGCTCGACCGGCTGACGGTGAGCCTGGCGGCGCGGCTCGACATGTTCAAGACGAGCTTCCCTGATCAGACCCTCGGCTCGGACCCGCTGGGCCCGAACCGGAACATCAGCTTCCCCGGCTCCGACAATATCGACTGGACGGACTTCACGTACCGGAGCGGTTTTGCGTGGGACGTGTTCGGCACGGGCCGGACGGCCATCAAGGTGGGCTTCAACAAGTACCTCCTCGGCCAGACGCTCAACGCGCTCGGGCGCGATCCCAACCCGGTGCTCGCGATGGTGACGCAGGTGACGCGCCCCTGGAACGACGCGAACCGGAACTTCACGCCGGACTGCGACATCCTCAACCTGGAGGCCAACGGGGAGTGCGGCGTGGTGAGCAACCGGAACTTCGGCTCCCCGGCGCCGGCCGCGACATTCGACCCGGACCTGCTCACGGGCTTCAATAACCGACAGTCCAACTGGGAACTCTCGACGAGCGTGGCGCACGAGCTGACGCGCGGCATCGGTGTGGACGTGGGCTACTTCCGCCGCGCCTGGGCCAACTTCCGCGTGACGGACAACCTCGCGGTGACCGCGGCCGACTTCACCGAGTTCAGCATGACGGCGCCGAGCGATCCCCGTCTGCCGGGCGGCGGTGGCAACACCATCACCGGCCTCTACAACGTCGTGCCGTCCAAGTTCGGCCAGGTGGACAACTACAACACCCTGTCCGGCAAGATCGGCGACATGACGGAGGTGTGGAACGGGATGGACTTCGCGGTCAACGCGCGGCTCCAGAACGGGCTCACGCTGCAGGGTGGGTACTCGTTCGGGCGCACCTCGTTCAACGACTGCGAGATCGTGGCGCAGCTGCCCGAGATGTTGACGCTGACGGCGGCTAACGCCAGCGGCACCCCCGGTGGCGTGAACCAGCTCCGGTCGGCGGCCTTCTGCGACCGGCAGGAGCCGTGGCTCTCGCAGTTCAAGATGTACGGCGTCTACACGGTGCCCGTGGTGGACGTGCAGCTGTCCGGCACGTTCCGCAGCACCAATGGCACGGACGTCTCCCCGGGCTTCGTGGCCACCAACGCCTACTTGGCGGCGAACTCGACCCTCGGCCGGCCGCTGGCCGGCGGGCGCCCCAACGAGGTCATCGGCCTGATCGAGCCCTTCGCCGAGTACACGGATCGGCGGAATGAGCTGGACATCCGGTTCGGCAAGGTGGTCCGGTTCGGGCGGTCGCGGTCGGTCATCAGCCTGGATCTCTTCAACGCGCTCAACTCGAACGCGCAGATTCAGTACAGCCAGGCGTTCGCCTCCTACCAGCGTCCCCAGGAGATCCTGAACGCCCGCCTGATGAAGATCAGCTACACCCTCGACTTCTAGTCGGGAGGGCAACGCCGGCCGGAGGGGATCCGCTCCTCCGGCCGGCCCGCCAGGCCGTCAGGACCGCGCTTCCTACTCCAGTCCGCTCGCGGCACATTCGCCCTCCGTTCCCTGCTCGTTGGGTGTCCAAAGGACACTCGTCCGCGCCTTGCTACCCCATCCATTGGGCGCTCCAACATATCCAAGCGTCCGCACACAAACTGGTCCATTAGTTTGGATTCCCCAGGTTCTGGGACGATCGCCTCGCGGATCCTCGTCCAAACCACAGCAAAAACACCAGGTACGAGACTTGCCTAGGGCCGGCCCGCCGTGCACCCAGTGGGGTGCCGGCTGTGTGCACCTTCAAGGAGGCAAGTCGATGCGGAGTCTTTCCAGGTTCGTCGCCGCCCTCATCTGGGCGGCGGTCCTCCTCGTTCCGTCCCTGGTCTTTGCGCAGGCATCGATCACGGGCACGGTGCGGGATACGTCGGGAGCCGTGCTCCCCGGGGTGACGGTGGAAGCCGCCAGTCCCGTGCTGATTGAGAAAGTGCGAACGGTGGTCACCGACGGCAGTGGCCGGTACCAGATCGTGGACCTCCGACCGGGTGCCTACACGGTGACGTTCACGCTGCCCGGGTTCAACACCGTGCTGCGCGACGGCGTCACGCTGGCCGGGTCAGCGGCCGTGTCGGTGGATGCGGACATGCGGGTGGGTGCGCTCGAGGAGACCATCACGGTCACCGGCGAGGCCCCGGTCGTGGACACGCAGTCGCTGACACAGCAGGCGGTCATCAACGCCGACACGATCGACGCGCTGCCGAGCGCCCGCAACTACTTCGGCCTCGCGCGGATGATCCCCTCGACGGTTGGCGGTGGTAACGACGTCGGCGGGTCGGCGATTCAGGACGTGGGCCAGAGCGTCCGCGTGCACGGCAGCCGCAACACCGACCAGCGCATCACGGTGAACGGCGTGAACACGATGACGCTGCAGGCGGGCGGCAACATCGGCGGCCAGACCCCGGACGTGGGCTCGGCCGCAGAGGTCACGGTGGACACGACCTCGCTCGGCGCGGACCTGCCGACCGGCGGCGTGCGCGTGAACTTCATTCCGAAGGACGGCGGCAACACGTTCGCCAACTCCACGTTCGTGAGCTTTGCCAACGAGAGCATGCAGGGCGACAACTTCTCGCAGGAACTGCAGGATGCCGGGCTCGGTACGCCGAACAAGCTGCTGCACACCTTCGACCTGAACGAGTCGTTCGGTGGTCCGCTCAAGCGCGACAAGCTGTGGTTCTGGTTCTCCACGCGTTTCAACGACGTGGCCAACGAGGCGCCCATCTTCCTCAACGCCAACGCGTTCAATCCGAACGAGTGGCTCTACGTGCCGGACACGGGCAACCCCGCCGTGGCCAAGGGCACCCAGAACAACAACAGCATCCGCGTGACGTGGCAGGCGACGCCCCGCAACAAGATCGCGGGCACGTTCAAGGCCGACAAGTGGTGCAACTGTCCCAGTGACATCAACGCGACGCGCTCCTTCGAGGCCGGCCGCGACCGCCGCTTCCCGAACCTCAAGCAGGAGCACCTGGAGTGGACGTCGCCGGTCACCAACCGCCTGCTCCTCGAAGCCGTCGGCATGATGCTGTTCGAGCGCTGGGGCGACATGCATCAGCGGGCCTCCACGGGCACGCTGACCGAGGCGCAGGAAGCCATCGTGCCGCAGATGATCTCGGTCACCGAGCAGAGCAACAACCTCACCTACCGCGCGCGGACGAACAACAACAACACGGCGGTGCCGAGCCTCACGTACCGGGCGGCGGCGTCGTATGTGACCGGCACCCACGCGTTCAAGTTCGGCATGAACAACACCACCGGACACCTCCGGGAGAACCAGTACACGCTCAACGGCCTGAGCTACCGGTTCAACAACGGCGTGCCCAACCAGCTGACGCTGCGGCAGAACTTCATCGCGGAGACGAGACTGGACCGCGATCTCGGTCTCTATGCGCAGGACCGGTGGACGCTCGACCGGCTCACCGTGAGCCTGGCGGCGCGGCTCGACTTCTTCAAGACGAGCTTCCCGGAGCAGACGCTCGGCCCCGACCCGTACGGTCCCGACCGCAACATCACCTTCCCCGCGGCTGACAACATCAACTGGAAGGACTTCACCTACCGGAGCGGCGTGGCGTGGGACGTCAGAGGTGACGGACGCACGGCCCTGAAGGTGTCGTTCAACAAGTACCTGCTCGGGCAGACGCTCAACGGCCTCGGCCGCGATCCGAACCCGGTGCTGGCGATGGTGACGACGGCCAACCGGCCCTGGAACGACGCGAACCGCAACTTCGTGGCAGACTGCGACCTGCTCAACTTCAACCCGAACGGCGAGTGCGGCGTCATCAGCAACCGCAACTTCGGCTCGGCGGCGCCCGCGGCGACCTTCGACCCGGATCTGATCTCGGGCTGGAACAACCGCCAGACCAACTGGGAACTCTCGACGAGCGTGGCGCACGAAGTGGCGCGCGGCATCGGCGTGGACGTGGGCTACTTCCGCCGCGCCTGGGCCAACTTCCGCGTGACGGACAACCTCGCCGTGACCGCGGCCGACTTCACCGAGTTCAGCATGACGGCGCCGACCGATGCCCGCCTGCCCGGCGGGGGCGGCAACACGATCACCGGGCTGTATGAAGTGAGCGCGGCCAAGTTCGGCCAGGTGCAGAACTACAACACGCTGTCGAGCAAGATCGGGAACCAGACCGAGACCTGGAACGGGATGGACTTCACGATGAACGCCCGGCTGCAGAACGGCCTGACGCTGCAGGCCGGCCTCTCGACCGGCCGCGTCTCGGAGAACGACTGCGAGATCGTGGCGCAGCTCCCCGAGATGCTCAGCCTGACGGCTGCGCAGGCCAGCGGCACGGCCAACGGCGTGGCGCAGCTCCGCTCGGCCAGCTTCTGCGACCGGCAGGAGCCCTGGTTGACGCAGTTCAAGGCGTACGGCGTCTACACGGTGCCGGTGGCGGACGTGCAGGTGTCCGGGACGTTCCGCAGCACCAACGGCACGGACCTCGCGCCCGGCTTCGTGGCCACCAATGCCTATCTGGCGGCCAACTCCACGCTCGGCCGGCCGCTCTCCGGCAACCGGCCGAACCAGGTGATCGGCCTGGTCGGACCCTACACGGAGTACGTCGATCGCCGGAACGAGCTGGACATCCGGTTCGGCAAGGTGGTGCGGTTCGGCCGGTCGCGGTCGGTGATCAGCCTGGACGTGTTCAACGCGCTCAACTCGAACGCGCAGATCGCGATCCAGCAGTCGTTCGCCACGTATCAGCGGCCGACGGAAATCCTGAACGCGCGCCTGCTGAAGATTAGCTACACCCTGGACTTCTAGGTCCCGCGGTATCAGTGGGGGAGGGGAGGGGCTTCGGCCCCTTCCCTCCGCCGGTCCCCATCGACCAGTCCGCTCGGCGAGCTCCCCTTCGTTGTCGCTCCCGGGGCGGGCCCGAGCCCCCGGGCCCCGTTCGCCTCGCCCCCCAACATTCTTTCCGGTCGCTGCGGTCGTCGGCGGTGATTTCCCGGGCGCGACTCCTCCTGCCACCGGTCCTCCGTGTTGCACTTCCCGTGTCGCCGGCGTTCGCCGCCCCGAGGGCGGCTGGTGCAGGCCCCTCCCGACAGCTCGCCGGAGCCGGATGGACACGTCGGCACGACGAGTGTTCGGCGGAATCTGGTCCATCACCGGTCATTTGACCGATCAGTTGCTGACGGAGGGCCCTCTCCGCCGCTCCGCACTCGTCCGCCGCGCCGGCAAATACTTGGAGTAACAATCAAAATTCTGGATGCGCGAGAGGCTCGCGGGGCTTGTTTCAACGGTTGGTTATCCAAATTCATGGATATGTTGTTGTTCGAAATATTGGATCTCCGTCTGGTGGGCACTCGGTATACAGGGAAAAATCGCGACATTCGTGTTTTATTCTCCTGGGATTGAAAATTGCTGGGACTAGCAACTGTTGGCGCCTATGCAATAAGGCGCATCTATTCACCGAAGGAGGCAGTGGAATGCGAAGTGTTTCCAGGTTCGTCGTCGCCCTGGTCTGGGCGGCGGTGGTCCTTGCGCCGTCGCTGGTCTTTGCGCAGGCATCGATCACGGGCACGGTGCGGGACACCTCCGGGGGCGTGCTCCCCGGGGTGACGGTCGAAGCGGCGAGTCCCGTCCTTATTGAAAAAGTACGTACCGTCGTGACCGACGGCAATGGCCGGTACCAGATCGTCGATCTGCGGCCCGGCGCCTATACCGTGACGTTCTCGCTGCCCGGCTTCAACACGGTGCTGCGCGACGGCGTCACCCTCGCTGGCTCGGCGGCGGTGTCGGTGGACGCGGACATGCGGGTGGGTGCGCTCGAGGAGACCATCACGGTCACCGGCGAGGCCCCGGTCGTGGACACGCAGACGCTGACGCAGCAGGCGGTGATGAACTCCGACACGATCGATGCGCTGCCGAGCGCCCGGAACTACTTCGGGCTGGCGCGCATGATTCCGTCCACGGTCGGCGGCGGCAACGACGTCGGCGGGTCGGCGATCCAGGACGTGGGCCAGAGCGTGCGCGTGCACGGCAGCCGCAACACGGATCAGCGCATCACGATCAACGGCGTGAACACGATGACGCTGCAGGCCGGGGGCAACATCGGCGGGCAGACGCCGGACGTGGGGTCGGCGGCCGAGATCACGGTGGACACGACGTCGCTCGGCGCGGACCTGCCGACCGGCGGCGTACGCGTGAACTTCATCCCGAAGGACGGCGGCAACACGTTCGCCAACTCCACCTTCGTGACGTTCGCCAACGACGCGATGCAGGGCGACAACTTCGACCAGGAGCTGCAGGACCGCGGGCTCGGCACGCCGAACCAGCTCCTGCACACCTTCGACCTGAACGAGTCGTTCGGTGGCCCCATCAAGCGCGACAAGCTGTGGTTCTGGTTCTCGACCCGGTACAACAACGTGGCGAGCCAGGCGCCCATCTTCAGGAACCTGAACGAGTTCAACCCGAACGAGTGGCTCTACGTGCCCGACACGAGCACTCCGGGTGAGAACCTCGGATCGCAGACCAACAACAGCATCCGGGTGACGTGGCAGGCGACGCCGCGCAACAAGTTCGCAGGCACGTTCAAGGCGGACACCTGGTGCAACTGTCCCAACAACATCAGCGCCGTGCTCGCGCCGGAAGCCGCCCGTGATCGCCGCTTTCCGAACCTGAAGCAGGAGCACCTCGAGTGGACCTCGCCGGTGACCAACCGCCTGCTCCTCGAGGCGGTCGGCATGCAGCTCTACGAGCGCTGGGGCAACATGCACCTGCGTGCGTCCACCGGTTCGGTGACGCCCGAGCAGGAAGCGATCCTGCCGCAGATGATCTCGGTGCTGGAGCAGAGCAGCAACCTGCGGTATCGCTCGCTCCAGAACTACAACAACACGTCGGTGCCGAGCCTCACGTACCGGGCGGCGGCGTCGTACGTGACCGGCACGCACGCGCTTAAGTTCGGCATGAACAACACCACCGGGCACCTCTGGGAGAACCAGTACGTGCTCAACGGGTTGAACTACCGCTTCAACAACGGCGTGCCGAACCAGCTCGAGATGCGGCAGAACTACATTGCCGAGACCAATCTCGACCGGGACATGGGCTTCTACGCGCAGGACCGGATGACGCTCGACCGGCTGACGATCAGCCTGGCGGCGCGGCTCGACTTCTTCAAGACGAGCTTCCCGGAGCAGACGCTCGGCCCCGACCCATACGGCCCCGGCCGCAACATCACCTTCCCCGCGGCGGACAACATCGACTGGAAGGACTTCACGTACCGGAGCGGCCTCGCGTGGGACGTGTTCGGCACGGGCCGCACCGCGGTGAAGGTGGGCTTCAACAAGTACCTGCTGGGCCAGACGCTCAACGGCCTGGGTCGCGACCCGAACCCGGTGCTCGCCATGGTGACCAACGCCACGCGGCCGTGGAACGACGCGAACCGCAACTTCGTGCCGGACTGCGACCTGCTCAACTTCAACCCGAACGGCGAGTGTGGCGTCATCAACAACCGCAACTTCGGCAGCCCCGCGCCGGCGGCGACGTTCGACCAGGACCTGATCTCGGGCTGGAACAACCGCCAGACCAACTGGGAACTATCGACGAGCGTCGCGCACGAGATCGCGCGCGGCATCGGCGTGGACGTGGGCTACTTCCGTCGCGCCTGGGCCAACTTCCGCGTCACCGACAACCTCGCCGTGACCGCGGCCGACTTCACGCAGTACAGCATGACCGCGCCCACTGACTCCCGTCTCCCGGGGGGTGGTGGTTACACGATCGACGGCCTGTATGAAGTGAGCGCGGCCAAGTTCGGCCAGGTGCAGAACTACAACACGCTGTCGGGCAAGATCGGCGACCAGACCGAGGTGTGGAACGGGATGGACTTCGCGGTGAACGCGCGGCTCCAGAACGGCCTCACGCTGCAGGGTGGCTACTCGTTCGGTCGCACGTCCATCAACGACTGCGAGATCGTGGCGCAGCTGCCCGAGATGCTCAGCGTCACGGCGGGCAACGCGAGCGGCACGCCGAATGGCGTGGCGCAGCTGTGGTCGGCGAACTACTGCGATCGGCAGGAGCCGTGGCTCTCGCAGTTCAAGATGTACGGCGTCTACACGGTGCCCGTGGCGGACGTGCAGGTCTCCGGCACGTTCCGCAGCACCAACGGCACCGACCTCGCGCCGGGCTTCGTGGCGACCAACGCCTATCTGGCAGCCAACTCCACCCTCGGCCGTCCGCTTTCGGGTGGTCGTCCGAACCAGGTGGTTGGTCTCCTCGAGCCGTTCTCCGAGTACACCGAGCGTCGGAACGAGCTGGACATCCGGTTCGGCAAGGTGGTGCGGTTCGGTCGGACCCGGTCGGTGATCAGTCTGGACGTCTTCAACGCGCTCAATTCGAACGCGTTGATCGCGATGAACCAGGCGTTTGCCACGTATACGCGGCCAACGGAGATCCTCAACGCCCGTCTGTTGAAGATCAGCTATACCCTCGACTTCTAGTCCGAGGTGCGTCGGTCGGGGGAGGGCGCCGAGGCGCCCTCCCCCGGGTGCCTCAGGCAGCCCGTCGGTCGTGGGCCTCAGGTGCCAAGGCGAAGGCCGGGAACTGCCGAGGTCAATTACTGGGACGTCCAATATTCAGATATTTGGTTATGCAAGGGACTCAGTGGGCCCGCAGCAAGCCCACTGTTATCCAAATATACTGACAAGAATCCAAATATTTGAATTAGGCTGATTGATACATAGCTAGAATTCCTTAGGAAATCCCCACCTTCGGTGCTCCGTCGCCTGCGGCCCCCAAGTTGCTCACTGGGAGACCGCCTCGTCCCTGTCTGTTTGGGGCGAGGTGCTCGTTTGCAACCCATAAGGAGGCAGTGGAATGCGGAGTCTTTCCAGGTTCGTCGTCGCCCTGGTCTGGGCGGCGGTGGTCCTTGCGCCGTCGCTGGTCTTTGCCCAGGCATCGATCACCGGCACGGTGCGGGACACCTCCGGGGGCGTGCTCCCCGGGGTCACGGTCGAAGCGGCCAGTCCCGTCCTCATTGAAAAAGTACGTACCGTCGTGACCGACGGCAACGGCCGGTACCAGATCGTCGATCTGCGGCCCGGCGCCTATACCGTGACGTTCTCGCTGCCCGGCTTCAACACGGTGCTGCGCGACGGCGTCACGCTCGCCGGCTCGGCGGCCGTGTCGGTGGACGCGGACATGCGGGTGGGTGCGCTCGAGGAGACCATCACGGTCACCGGCGAGGCCCCGGTCGTGGACACGCAGACGCTGACGCAGCAGGCGGTGATGAACGCCGACACGATTGACGCACTGCCGAGCGCCCGCAACTACTTCGGGCTGGCGCGCATGATCCCGTCCACGGTGGGCGGCGGCAACGACGTCGGCGGCTCGGCGATCCAGGACGTGGGCCAGAGCGTCCGCGTGCACGGCAGCCGCAACACCGATCAGCGCATTACGGTGAACGGCGTGAGCACCATGACGCTGCAGGCGGGTGGCAACATCGGTGGCCAGACGCCGGACGTAGGCTCGGCGGCCGAGGTCACGGTGGACACGACGTCGCTCGGCGCGGACCTGCCGACCGGCGGCGTGCGCGTGAACTTCATCCCGAAGGACGGCGGCAACACGTTCGCCAACTCCACGTTCGTGACGTTCGCCAACGAAGCGCTCCAGGGCGACAACTTCTCGCAGGAACTGCGGGATGCCGGCCTCGGCACGCCGAACAAGCTCCTGCACACCTTCGACCTGAACGAGTCGTTCGGTGGCCCGATCCAGCGCGACAAGCTGTGGTTCTGGTTCTCGACCCGCTTCAACACGGTCGAGAGCGAGGCGCCGGTGTTCCAGAACCTGAACGCCTTCAACCCGAACGAGTTCCTGTACGTGCCGGACACGAGCAACCCCGGCGTGAACAAGGGTGACCAGAGCAACAACAGCATCCGGGTGACCTGGCAGGCGACGCCGCGCAACAAGTTCGCCGGCACGTTCAAGGCGGACAAGTGGTGCAACTGTCCGAACAACATCAGCGCGGTGCTCGCGCCGGAAGCCGCGCGTGACCGGCGGTTCCCGAACCTGAAGCAGGAGCACCTCGAGTGGACCTCGCCGGTGACCAACCGCCTGCTCCTCGAGGCGGTCGGCCTGGCGCTCTACGAGCGGTGGGGCAACATGCACCTGCGCGCCTCCACCGGGTCGCTCACACCCGAGCAGGAAGCGATCATGCCGCAGATGATCTCGGTGACCGAGCAGAGCAACAACCTGCAGTACCGGTCGCTGTCGAACTACAACAACACGTCGGTGCCGAGCCTCACGTACCGGGCGGCGGCGTCGTATGTGACCGGCACCCACGCGTTCAAGTTCGGCATGAACAACACGAGCGGGCATCTCTGGGAGAACCAGTACGTGCTCAACGGACTGAGCTACCGCTTCAACAACGGTGTGCCCAACCAGATCACGATGCGGCAGAACTATATTGCCGAGACGCAACTCGATCGTGACATGGGCTTCTACGCCCAGGACCGCTGGACACTGGACCGCCTGACGGTGAGCCTGGCCGGCCGTCTGGACTTGTTCAAGACGAGCTTCCCGGAGCAGACCTTGGGGCCGGATCCGCTGGGTCCGAACCGGAACATCACGTTCCCGGCGCAGGACAACATCGACTGGAAGGACTTCACCTACCGGAGCGGCCTGGCGTGGGACGTGCGCGGTGACGGCCGCACGGCCGTGAAGGTGTCGTTCAACAAGTACCTGCTCGGCCAGACCCTCAACGGCCTGGGCCGTGACCCGAACCCGGTGCTGGCGATGGTGACGAGCGCCAACCGCCCGTGGAACGACGCGAACCGCAACTTCGTGCCGGACTGCGATCTGCTGAACTTCAACCCGAACGGCGAGTGCGGCGTCATCAGCAACCGGAACCTGGGCAATCCGGCGCCGGCGGCGACGTTCGACCCGGACCTGATCTCGGGCTGGAACAACCGCCAGACGAACTGGGAACTCTCGACCAGCGTCGCGCACGAAGTGGCGCGCGGCATCGGCGTGGACGTGGGCTACTTCCGCCGCGCCTGGGCCAACTTCCGCGTGACCGACAACCTCGCCGTGACCGCGGCCGACTTCACGCAGTACAGCCTGACCGTACCCACCGATTCCCGTCTCCCGGATGGTGGTGGCTACACGATCGACGGCCTGTACGAGGTGAGCGCGGCCAAGTTCGGCCAGATCCAGAACTACAACACGCTGTCGGGCAAGATCGGCGACATGACCGAGACCTGGAACGGCATGGACTTCACGATGAACGCCCGGCTGCAGAACGGCCTGACGGTGCAGGCCGGCCTGTCCACGGGCCGCACGTCCATCAACGACTGCGACATCGTGTCGCAGCTGCCCGAGATGCTGTCACTGACGGCTGGTGATGCCAGCGGCACGGCCAACGGCGTGGCGCAGCTCCGGTCGGCGAACTTCTGCGACCGGCAGGAGCCGTGGCTGACGCAGTTCAAGATGTACGGCGTCTACACGGTGCCCGTGGCGGACGTGCAGGTCTCCGGCACGTTCCGCAGCACCAACGGCACGGACCTCGCGCCTGGGTTCGTGGCGACCAACGCCTATCTGGCGGCCAACTCCACGCTCGGTCGGCCGCTCTCCGGCAACCGGCCGAACCAGGTGATTGGCGTGGCGGAGCCGTTCGAGCAGTACACGGAGCGCCGCAACGAGCTGGACGTCCGCTTCGGCAAGGTGGTGCGGTTCGGCCGGACGCGCTCGGTCATCAGCCTCGACGTGTTCAACGCGCTGAACTCCAACGCGCTCATCGCGGTGAACCAGTCGTTCGCGACGTATCAGCGGCCGACGGAAATCCTCAACGCCCGTCTGCTGAAGATCAGCTACACCCTCGACTTCTAGTCCTGGGCTGACGTAACACGCAGGGGGTCGGGTGGCATGCCGCCCGACCCCTTGTCATGTACGGATGCCGTGGAGCACCACGACCCTCGCCAGCTGCCGCCGGCCCGCCGTCTGCGCCCTGCCGCCCACCTGCCGCCTGCCATCGGAGCGCACTGCACCGCGCCGTCCGCGCGTGACGATGTTCGGGGGCTCCGGCTCCGCCACCCGTCGATGCGTGGCCACTTCGGCTCCCGCGCGTGGCGATACGTGGCTACTTCGTCCGCGCGAAGCGGTGGTGGACGACCCCCCACTCCGAGCCGTCGTCGTACCCGAACATCTCGGCGCACGCCATCAGGAAGATCCGCCAGCGCTGCAGCCAGATGGCCGCCATGCCGGTCCCGTAGGCGGTGGCGAGAACCCGCAGGGCCTCGTCGTGCCCGTCGTCCAGCCGCGCCAGCCACGCGTTGGCGGTGCGCTCGTAGTGCCGGCCATCCCACAGCCACTGCGCCTCGAGCGTCAGGCGTGAGGGCACCGACGGCAGCAGGGTGGCCGAGGGCATCAGCCCGCCGGTGAAGAAGTGGCGTCCCATCCAGTTGTGCGCCCCGCCCTCTTCGAAGACGTAGCTGTACCGGCGGTGACAGAAGACGTGCACGAACAGCCGGCCTCCCGGCGCGAGCCACGATGCCACCCGTTCCAGCAGCACGTGGTAGTTGCGCATGTGCTCGAACATCTCGACCGAGACCACGCGGTCGAATGTCCCGCCGGGTGCGAACGTGTTCATGTCGGCCGTGACCACCATGAGGTTGCGCAGGCCAAGGGCCGCGGCCCGTTGTTCGATGAACCGTCGCTGCGCCGCCGAGTTGGACACGGCCAGGATGTCGCTGCCTGGATGGTGGCGTGCCATCCAGAGCGACAGTGAGCCCCATCCGCAGCCCAGGTCGAGCACACGCATCCCGTCGCCGATCCCTGCCCGGCGAGCCGTTTCGGCAAGCGCATCCTCTTCGGCGTCCCCCAGGGATGTGGCCGGTGCGTTCCACCAGCACGAGCTGTACTTCAGTTGGGGGCCGAGCATCAGCTCGAAGAAGGCGGCCGGCAACTCATAGTGCTGTTCGTTGGCCTTGGCCGGCACCGGCGCCACGTCGCACCCGCGCAGCCACTCGATGAAGGCGCGCTCCACGAGCACGCCGGTCGTCCCATGGCGACGCGTCTCGCCGCGCAGGCGCTGTGCGCAGAGGGCCCTGATGCCCGCCCGGATGGCACGGTCCGACGCCCATCCACGTTCGGCCGCCTGCGTGGCCGTGCTGACGAGCCAGTCGCTCATCATCGTTATCTCCTCACGGTTCCCCAGCAGGGGCCCATGCTCGCTCCGTTCTCTCGCGCGCGATCCCCGGCCTGGTGTCAGCCCGCCAGCGGGAGCGGCACCGCACCGGCTGGTCCGATGTCGGCCACCGCATCCACCGGACAATCGGGCCTCGCGAGCAGCACCTGGACGACGCCCGTACATGCCTCGCTGAACCCGGCTTCGCAGTAGGCCAGGTAGTAATCCCACGTCCGGATGAAGCGCTCGTCGTATCCCAGCTGGCGCACCTCCGCCAGGCGGGCGAGGAAGCGTCGGCGCCAGAGATGCAGGGTGCGCGCATAGTGGGAGGACAGGTCTTCCATCTGCACGATGCGGAAGTCCGTGGTTTGCCCAATGGCGGCGCTCATCGCGCCCACCGAGGTGAGGGCGCTGCCAGGAAAGACGTAGCGCTGGATGAAGTCGGCACCGGTGAGGTAGGGGCCGTACCGATGCTCCGGCAGGACGATGCCCTGCAGCAGCATCTGCCCGTGAGGCGCCAGGAGGCGGGCGCAGTGGCCGAAGTAGCCAGGCAGGTGCTCGGCGCCCACGGCTTCGATCATCTCGATCGACGCCAGCTTGTCGAAGGTGCCCGACAGGTCCCGATAGTCGCGCCGCAGCAGCGTGACGCGGTCGGCCAGGCCGGCCTCCCGCACGCGCACCGCGGCCGTCTCGTACTGCGCCTCCGAGATGGTGGTTGTGGTCACGCGACACCCGTAGCGCCCCGCTGCGTGCACGGCGAAGCTGCCCCAGCCGGTGCCGATCTCCAGCACGTGGTCGGCAGGCTGCAGGGCGAGCTTCCGGCACACCCGGTCCAGTTTGGCCACTGATGCCGCCTGCAGATCCGCGTGCGGCGACTCGAAGACGCCGCACGAGTACGTCATCGTGTCGTCGAGGAACTGCGCGAAGAAGGCGTTGCCGAGGTCGTAGTGGTCGCGGATGTTCCTCCGGCTGCCGCGCCGGGAGTTGCCGCGCAGGCGGTGGCCGAGCGTGGCCGGCAGTGTCAGCAGGCGCGTCAGGGGCGACTCGATGCGGCTGGTTGCCTGGAGGTTCGCGGCGAAGATCCGCAGCGCGGTCGTCAGGTCGTCGGCCGTCCAGTGGCCCTCGAGGTACGACTCCGCCGCGCCGAGCGAGCCGCGTAGCGCCACGTTGCGGTACAGGCGCGGGGAGTGCACCCGGAGCGTGGCCCGCAGGTCCGACCGCTCGTGCCCGCCGAACCGGACGCGACCGCGGTCGTCTTCGAGGACGAGTGACCCGCGGCGAAGGCCCTGCAAGCGGCTGACGACGCGGGAACGAAGGAGGTCGGTGATCATGGGCGGGCCTCCGGTGGGCGCGTGTGGCGCGGGTGCGGATGGAACGGGGTGCCCTTGGCGAGCAGCCGCAGTGCCTGCCAGTAGATGCCGAGCGTGACGCGGGCCGTCAGTGCGGGATAGCGCACCAGCACCCGTGCGAGCGTCCGGCTCGTGAGGGGCCGCCGTTCCAGCCAGAGCGTGGCGTCGAATGTCTCCCGGCCCGCCTCTCGATTGACCATGCGTACCGTCAGCTGGCGGTCCGGCGTGCCGAAGCGCCACTCGTAGTCCTGTGCCATGGGCATGAACGGCGACACGTGAAAAGCCTTACGCAACCGGGCGCGGTCGGTGCCCCCGAGCGGGACCACGTATTGGTGGCGCTCGCCCCAGGGTGTGTTCGTGACGTCGGCCACGACGGCTTCGACGCTCGTTCCTGCCCGATCGAAGCAGTAGAAGAGGCTTACCGGGTTGAAGATGTAGCCCCCGTAGCGGAGGTGCGTGAGCAGCCGGATGGGCCCCTCGGGACGTCGTCCCAGCCGATCGGCCACCAGCGTCCGCACGGCGTGCGCCAGCGGGATGGCGGGGTCGCCGAAATGATCGGCGCGTCGGAACCACGCCAGGGCCGGGGAGCTCGTGGACCATAGCCAGCGGCCGTGGAAGACGTGCTCCAGTTCGTCGAGATCGAGATAGGTCATGAACAGCGGCATCGTGAAGGTGTGCGGTGGCGCCACCCGGCGGTGCCGCACCCAGCCCTCGTAGAGGCAGCTCTCCATCAGAGGTCCTGCCCGAATGCCCGGCAGACGGCGAGCGCACTGTTGACGCCGTCCTCGTGGAAGCCGTAGCCCCAGTACGCGCCGCAAAACGAGAGGCCCTCGCGACGGATCAGCTCGGGATGGCGATGCCGGGCGGCGTCACGTCCCGCGGTGAAGACGGGGTGGTGATAGGTGAACGTACGAAGGACGCGACCGGGGTCGAGGCGCGCCCTGTCGTTGAGCGTCACGCAGTACACCTCCGGACCCGGCAGGTGCTGCAAGGCGTTCATGTGATAGGTCACCGTGGCTCCATCGCTGCCCGCTGCCGGAATGCGGTAGTTCCACGCCGCCCAGGCCCTGCGGTTGGCCGGCAGTGCCGTGGCGTCGGTATGCAGGACCGCCTCGTTGCTCTGGTAGGGAAAGGCGCCAAGCACGGCGCGCTCCGCGGGAGAGGGATTCTCGAGGGCTGCCAGGGCCTGATCGCTGTGGCACGCCAGCACCACCTCGTCGAAGGTCTCGGCGCCCGTATCGGTGCTGACGACCACGCCGTCGGCTGTCCGGCGCACGCGCTGGACCGGCGTGGACAGGCGGACGCGATCGGCGAAGGGCGCAACGAGCGCCTCCACGTACCGCGCGCTGCCGCCCTGGACGACGCGCCACACGGGCCGGCCGTGCACCTGCAGCATGCCGTGGTTACGGAAGAAGTCCATGACGAACCGTACCGGAAACTGGAGGAACGTCCGCGGAGGACACGACCAGATCGCGGCGCCCATCGGCACCAGGTACCGCTCCCGGAAGCCCTGGCCATAGCGGTGGGCGTCGAGGAACGCCTCGACGGTATCGTCGCCGGCCGATGCCACCTGTCGTTCACCGTGCCGGTTGAACGCGAGGATGTCGCGCACCATGGCGAGGAAGCCGGGCCGCAGCAGGTTGCGCCGCTGGGCGAACAACGTGTCGAGCGACGTGCCGTTGTACTCGATGCCCGTGCGCTCGCAGCTCACACTGAAGCTCATCGTCGTCTCGACCGACCCCACCCCCAGCTGGTCCAGCAGGGTGCAGAAATTCGGGTACGTGCGCCGATTGAACACGATGAAGCCGGTGTCCACGGCCAGGGGGGCCGGGCCGGCGCCCACGGTCACCGTGTTGGTATGACCGCCCGCCCAGCTGCCCGCTTCGAAGACGGTGACGTCGTGGCAGCGGGAGAGCAGACGCGCCGTCACCAGACCCGAGATCCCCGCGCCGACGATGGCCACCCGCATGTCACCCGCCCTCCGGCAGGAGGTGGCGCTGCAGCACATGGGCGGGCACCGGTCGCAGATCCCGGATGAGTCCGAGCCACGACAGGACGAGCAGTCCGTAGTAGGTGGGATCGATCTCCCACCAGAAGAACCCCTGCCGTGCGGCCGCCGGGTAGTGATGGTGGTTGTTGTGCCAGCCTTCGCCGAGGGTGACGAGCGCGAGCACCGCGTTGTTGCGGCTGTCGTCCCTGGTGCGGAACCTGCGGCGTCCCCATCGGTGAGCCAGCGAATTGATGGTGTAGGTGGCGTGGTACACGGCGACGGTGGAGATGCCGAACCCCCACACGACCATCTGCCCGGCCGTGGTGCCGAGTGCCGGCCGTGCGCGTTCGAGCCAGGCGCCCAGCACCGCCAGGCCAACGAGCAGTGCCACGGGCACGATCCAGTCGAAGCGGTCGAGCAGCCGGAGTTCTGGATACCGGAGCAGATCGGGGACGTAGCGATGCTCGGTACGGAAGCCGCGTCCGGTCATGAACCAGAGCATGTGGCTGCGCCAGAACCCGTACTGCGCCGGAGAGTGGAGGTCCTCGGGCTGCTCGGCGTGGCGATGGTGGTTTCGATGGTGGGCTGCCCACCAGATGGGGCCCCGCTGGGCCGCGGCGTTGCCTGCGAGCGCCATCAGGAACTGGACGGGTCGTGACGCGCGAAAGGCACGATGCGAGAAGTACCGATGGTAGAAGCCGGTGATGGCGAAGACGCGCGCGACATAGAGCCCCGCCGCGGACAGCACGGCGACTCGGCTCGCCCCCGTCCAGATCGGGCCGAGGCAGAGAAGGTGAATGCCCACGAACGGCAGGCACCGGAGCCAGTCCACCTGCCCGTCGTCGGGTGGTCCTGCAGGACCCGCCGTGTCGAACCACCTGGCGAGCGGGTGAATCCCTGGGCGCCGTTGCGGGCCGGTTGTTGATACGCCCTGCGTGATCCGGCGCGCCCCGCCGGGTGCCAAACGCTCACGTGGTGCACTCGATGAGCCGGGAGACATTACCCGAATGATGGTCTCCGGTTGGCGTATTTGTCAATGAATCGTCCTATTCAAATCATAGACAAAGTATTGACATTTCCAGGTTATCACGATTACATTCGGACATCTTGGGCGACGAGACCCTGCGGTTTTCCATCGGTGCGGTCGCCCGGGCCACCGGGCTCACGGTCGACACCTTGCGTGTCTGGGAGCGGCGCTACGCCGTCGTGACGCCGACCCGGGACGAGCGCGGCCGCCTGTACACGTCCGACGACGTCCATCGCCTGCAACTGCTCGCCACGCTCGTGGCCCGCGGCCACGCCATCGGACGCATCGCACGCCTGGCCAATCCACAGCTCGCGCTGCTGCAGGCGGCAGCCACGACCCACCCTGCGCCGGGCGGGACGTCGCCGTTGCCAGGCGCCGCGCGGCGCCGGGAGACCACGGCGTTCCCGGATGCGCTGCTCGCCGCGCTGCAGCGCTTCGACAGCGTGGCGCTCGAGGACGAACTCGCCCGGCTCGGCGCCGTCCTCCCTCCACGTGCGTTCGTCTACGAGGTGGTGCTTCCCGCCATGCAGCGCGTAGGCAAGGAGTGGCATGCCGGCCGCCTGACGGTTGCCCAGGAGCACCTGTTCTCCGCTGCGGTGCGCAACCTGCTCGGGACGCTGATTCGCTTGTCGAGCCGCGACCGGGTCACCAGACGTCTGCTGTTTGCGACGCCCTCCGGCGACCGCCACGAGTTCGGCATCCTGGTGTCGGCCATGCTCGCCGCCCTGCACGGTGTCGGTGTGGTGTACGTGGGCGCCGACCTGCCAGCCGCAGATATCGTGGACGCGGCGATTCAGAGCCGTGTGGACGGTGTGGTGCTGGGGGCGCTGCAGGCGGCCTCCGATCCGTCCGTGGTACGCGAGGTGCGCACGGTCGCCTCACAGCTTCCGCCCGGGGTCGAGCTGTGGCTGGGTGGAGGTGCGTTCATCGGCGCCGTGCCCGAATCGCGTGTTCTCCACCTGAAGGATTTCCAGGCCTACGAGCAGGAACTCTCCCGTCTCATCGGCCGTCCCTGACCCGACCGCATGAACGGCCGAGGGCGCTGAACGCGGGGCGCACGCGGCCGCCAGGCGCCGGTGACGTCGGACGCCGGCAGCCGCGTGCCTGGTGTGGGTGCGCCACTGGCAAAATTCAGCAGCACTTGCGAATTCTTCCCTCTGGATCCAGGCTCTGCAGCTCGGGGACAATCGTCACCGGCGCGCGAGGATCGCTGCGGTCCCCGAACATGCGGGCCGTGCCGGCGGCCATGCGCCCGCCGGAGAGGAGCAGAACCGGATGGGAGACCACGACGCGTTGCGCGCAGCGCTGCTCGCCCGCGTGGCGACGCTGACGAATCGGGTAGGACGGATCGAGCAGGACCTACGTAAGCCCGGGGACCGCGACTGGCAGGAGCGGGCCACGGAGCTGGAAAACGACCAAGTGCTCGAAGGGCTGGACGCGATGAGCCTGGCCGAGGTGCAGCAGTTGCGTCAGGCCGTCGAGCGCATCGACAACGGCACCTATGGCCTGTGCGCGGGCTGCGGAGGCGAGATCGGGGCCGCGCGTCTGTCGGCGATTCCGGCTGCCACCACCTGCCTGCGCTGCGCCTCCATTCCTGTGCCTGAGAGGACCTCATGATTCACTACGTGTCCGGCGACATCCTGTTGACCCGCGCCCAGGCTCTCGCGCACGGCATTGCCGCCAACGATCCCATGACGCAGGGCCTGGCCCTGGCCCTCCACGAGCGGTATCCGGCGATGCACAAGGATTTTCATCACTGGTGCAGCCGTGAGCACCCCCAGCCAGGCGCGGCCTGGATGTGGGGCGGCGCAGACGGGGTGCGGATCGTCAATCTCATCACGCAGGAAGGCGGCTACGGGCACGGGGCCCGTCCGTCCCGCGCGACGGTGAAGCACGTGCGCGACGCGCTGCGCGAGCTGGCGAAGATGGTGGAGAAGGAAGGGCTCACGTCGCTCGCGGTGCCTCGGCTGGCGACTGGCGTCGGGGGGCTCGACTGGGCCGAGGTCCAGCCCGTGGTGGAAGAGCGGCTCGGACACCTCGGTATCCCGGTCTACGTGTACTCCGAGTTCCATCCGGGCAAACAGGCCGTCGAGCCCTCCTGAGCGAGGGCCCGTCGGGCTCGCCCGGCCGGCCCCGCTTCCCCGCGCATGCTTCAGAAGTGCCGCGTCAGGCGCACCGCGAACGTGCGCGGCTGCACCAGTCGCGTCCCCACGAACACGGACTGGAAGTTGTAAAGGGCCGTGCGGTTGGTGACGTTGGTCACCTGCACCTGCGCGCTCCACGTCCTGCGCCCCGATGTCCCGACGTCGAGGCCCGCGGCAGCGTCCACGATGGTGCGCGGCCGCACGCGCGACGTCTCCGCCAGCAGGTCCACGTACGGCAGCAGGTCTGCGTAGTCGGGATCGGCGGCCACTGTCGCCGGGTCCGACGGGTTCGCCACCAGTCCGCTGTCGTACCGCACCGACACCGACAGCCACGCCGGCCCCGCGGCATCGTAGTGGGCCGTGCCGTGCATGCTGAGACGCTGATCGTGGTCGATGGGGAAGGGACCTGAGGAGAGCAGATCCACGGCATCCTGTCCGAGGAACAGCCCCCCGGTGAACGGAGGCGTGGCGATGGCCCGTCCTCCGCTCACGCTGAGCGAACCCGAGACACGACGCACCTCCCGGAACGACACCCGGCCCTCCACCCCTGTGACGTGCAGCGCGGCCAGCGTGGTGGGAAAGATGATCCCGGTGTCGAAGAAGTTGTTGTTGTCCTGCTGATCCACCGACCACTTGCGATAGGCCGATACGTCGAGCGTCGCCCGATCGCCGAACGCGCGCTGGTAGCCCACCTCCACCACCTGCTGCCGCTCGGGTCGCAGGGGACGGTATGCGCCGCCCAGGGCGTCGCGCACGGCCTCGGGCGCGAGCGCGGCCGCCGAGGCGGAACTCGACAGCAGCAGATTCTCGTTGGGCGGGGTCTGGAGGTTGCGGTTGTAGGAGGCGCGCACGACGCCCCAGTCGTCCGGCAGCGCCTGGCTGACGCCGATGCGTGGCTGCAGCTGGTGTTCGCGCACCAGCAGGTCGTAGGTGTCGTGGCGCAGACCGAGTGTGACGGTGGCCTGCGACCAGCGCAGCGTGGCTTCGGCGAATCCCGCCAGTGCCAGGCCCGTCGCCGCGGCCGCAAACGTGAACGGCCGTCCTCCGCGCGAGAGGTCGTGTGGCGCCAGCGCCGCGTTGTAGTGCGCGTCGAGCGGGTCGTTGAAGCCGGGCGCTGTGATGCCCATCGAGAACTGCTCGCGGATGGGCGTGCGCTGGACGTCCGCGCCGATTCGCAGCCGGTGGCGACCAACGATGCGTGAGTAGCGGACGGTGGCTGTCAGGGTGGACAGGCGCCGGTCCTGCGATGCGGTGACCGGCGTGTCGCCCGGGCTGTCCTGCAGGTCCGCGGTTGCGGTGCGATACCCTGCGGTCGACTCGACCGTTGCCGTCGCACCGATCGGGTGGAGGTACGACACCCACGCGGCGCCGTCTCCGAGCCGCTGACGCTGGTCCTGTCCTGCGGCCTGCTGCGATCGCAGGTTGGCCACGTCGAAGGCCGACCGCCCGCCCATCGCGTTGGCCCGCAGGAAGGCGTTCCCCCCGAGCCGCACGTCGGTGCGTAGGAAGGCACGCCCGAACGCGCCGTCGTTGTGCAGGTTGTCGAGCGACACCTGGTCGAGGAACCGGCCGGTGCGCAGGCCCGTGGCCGACAGGAAGTAGCCGGCGCGGCCCCGCTCGCCGCCTCCCTGAACCGTGCCCTGCACCGTGCCGAACCCGGAGGCGGACACGGAGGTGCTGCCGGCCAGGCGGCGACCGGTGCCGGCCCCGCTCCGGCTCGTCACCACGGCCACGCCGGAGATCTTGCTGCCGAACTCGGCCGGCACGTTGCCCGTGATGAGTTCGAGCGTCTCCACGACACCGACGTCAAGGGCGTTGGCGAACGCGCCGGTGAGCTGGTCGCTGATCGGCAGGCCGTCGACGACGTAGGTCATCTGGTTGTGCGCGCCGCGGGGGTGGATGGCGCCGTTGGCGTTCTGCGAAAAGCCGGGAAACGAAACGAGGACCGCTTCGAGCCCGCGGCTGCCACTGGCCACCGGCAGCGTTTCGATGCGTGCCACGCTCAGCGTGTGCCGCGTACCGGCGGACGTGGTATCGAGCAGCGGCGGCCCTGGCGAGACGACCACGGACGTGGACTGTCCGCCGAGGTCGAGTGTCACCTCGAACATGACCGGGACCGTCGAGCGCGCCTCGACGACACGGGTGGCGGTGACGAAGCCGGGGAACTCGATGACCAGCGCGTAGGTGTCGAACGGGACATTGGCGAGCCGGAACGTCCCCGCGGCATCGGTACTGGTCGTGCGCTCGAAGCCCGTGAGTGGCCGGGAGAGCGTGACGGTGGCGCCCGGCAGCACGCCGCCCTGCATGTCGCGCACGACGCCCACCACCGTCGCCGTCGTCTGGGCCAGGGCGACACCGGCCGACGACGCGACGGCCAGCAGCAGGACGGCCAGCACACGCCACAGCCTCCAGCGGGAGGCATCGGGGCAGACGCGAGCGCAGCGGCGTGCCGAGGTCGTGGAGGGTATGCGGGCCGGCATGAGATGTAACCTACGCTACATTCTGTGTCCTATGCTGTCAAATCAGCCCGACGCTACGATTCGTGCGATGGCGACACGGGTGCGTGGACGACGTCCGGCAGCGACACCGACCGGAGAGACCGAGGATCTGCAGGCTCGCGCCCTGCGGCAGACCAGGCAGAACCACTCCCAGGAGACGGCTGAGGACTACGTGGAGGCGATCGCCGAACTGACGGCATCGGTCGGGGAGGCGCGTGCCGTGGACCTGGCCCGGCGTCTCGGTGTCTCGCACGTCACCGTCGTGCGGACCGTGGCGCGGCTGCAACGCGACGGCTACGTGACGTCACGGCCCTATCGCGCGATCTTCCTCACGGATGAAGGGGCCCGGCTGGCGACCGAGTCGCGGGAGCGGCACACGCTGGTCGTGGAGTTCCTCCGTGCGCTCGGCGTGCCTGATGCGGTGGCGCAGCTGGACGCCGAGGGGATCGAACATCACGTCAGCCCCGAGACGATCGCCGCGTTCAGGCGGCACCTGAGCCGCCGCCGGCATCGGCCGTAGGCCAGGGCCAGCCAGCTCCGCACCTGGGGCGGCGTGTCGTCGCCGTCAGGGTGTGCGTGTGGTCAGCGCCCGCATGGGCGCGCCCTGCCGATCCTCGCGGACGATGCTGAAGTCGAGGGTCAGGCCGGGAGCACGACCACCAGTGGCCAGCCGGCCGGTGTAGTCGAACCGCACGTCGGCGCCGTCGATGCGCCGCACGCACCGGAACCGCAGCACGTCTCCCCGGAACCGGCCGTCGCCGAGAGCGGTGTCGTCGCCCCCGCCAACCCCCTCGAGCCTGCCCTCCACCGCATCCCCTGCGTGCGCAAGGTGCAGGACGAAGGGCAGCGCCTCTCCCGTCGGCAGCTTCACCGCGCCGGACCAGGTGCCGGTGAGGTCGACGGGCGGCTGTTCAGCTCCGCTCATGCCTCGGGTGTCCGTGCCAGCACGACGACTTGCCCGGCGTCGTTCCACAGCAGCAGCCGGCCGTCCGGCGCTTCCACGATGTCCCGCACGCGCATGCCGATGTTGATGCGCTCGGCGAAGATCACGCGGTCTCCCGACCGGCGGATGCGGAAGAGCAGCTCCGCGCGAAGAGAGGCGAGGAGCAGGTCGCCCGTCCATTCGGGGAGCGCCGTGGCCCGGATCTCGAGCAACTGGGACGTGCCGACCGAGGGAACAAAGGCCAGCGCCGGTTCGCGAAACCGTCCGTGCGTGCGCGGATCCTCGGCGAGCGGCCAGGACTCACCGGTGTACGACGTGCCGTAGGTGGCCAGCGGCCAGCCGTAGTTGCCGCCGCGCACCACGAGATTGAGCTCGTCGCCCCCTTCGGGACCGTGTTCGCTCGACCAGACACGTCCCCGGCCATCCACGGTGAGGCCCTGCGGGTTTCGGTGGCCCACGCTGAACACGCGGCTTTCCCCTGTGCCCGTCAGCACGAGGATCTTGCCGTAGCTGTTGCCGGAATCCTGCGGGAACGCGTCCAGGCCGTCGGCGCCGTCGCCGCCGTGATCGCCCACGC
Organism: Vicinamibacterales bacterium; assembly: GCA_050185275.1. Classification (GTDB taxonomy): domain Bacteria; phylum Acidobacteriota; class Vicinamibacteria; order Vicinamibacterales; family UBA2999; genus JABFRY01. Next base: position 23,976 of record JBFWZN010000011.1, read on the forward strand.
TCAGGAGAATCCCCTCGGGATGCAGGGCCAGTCGTCCACCGCTCGAATCGGCGCCCTCGCCCCGCGGCCAGTGGCGGTCGAGTTCCAGGCACGGCGACGTGTCGAAGACGGTCTGCCACGGACCCTCCTGGGACCCAGGCGTTGGCGTGTCCACCCAGTTCCAGGCGGAGACGCGCAGGCTGATGCAGCGCTCGGCCGGATGCCATGCATGATGCGCGAGGTACAGCCGGGGCGTCGGGCCACGCTCGTCCACCAGGAGATCCAGGATGCGGAACGGCGCGGCCATGCCCGCACCGGCCGCCTCGATGAGCGCCTGGCGATCGAAGGGCAGCGGCACGGGCAGGCGAGTCGAACGCAGCCCCTCGCCGTCCCACGACAGGCGATAGAGTTCGCCCGCGGCCGTGGCGAGCAGGAAGTCGTCCCCGAACGTCGTCAGCGACCCGCCCGCGCGTGGCCGGTCGGGTGGGGGAACGAGATCCGGGTACGTGGTGGCCGTGAAGGTGTAGAGGGCGGACCCGACCGTCACCGGAGCCGGGGAGGCTGGCGCTTCGGATGCAGGGTCTGGAACGGCCGCGTCGTCCGCCTCGGGGACGGCCGGCGCGGTGCACGCGGACAGCACGGTGACAAGGAGCAGGCTGGCAGACAGCGCGCTCCGCAGGTGACCGCCGTCCGCTCGTCGAGCGGAGAACGGCCTGGACGCGTCGAACATGATGGCACCTCGCGGTACGGCTCTGGGGAAGCCGATGGCCGCGTCAGGGAAGGGTGCTCAGACTATAACCCGAGGGTGCCGCCCCGCGACGCACGGCGCGCGCCCGGCGCCGGATCGACCGTTCTGTTCCACGGTCTCGCGGCCGGCGGTGTGTCCGTCTCCGCCCGCCGTTGACAGCAGGGCCAGGACGGTCCAGCATGCGGGCGCCCTCCCCGGGTGTGCTGATGCGTCGACGCGACCTCCTGTGCGTGCTCGTCCTCCCGTTCCTCTTCGGCTGCGGCGACAGTCCGTCGCCGTCGGCCCCGACCCCTTCGCCGGGGATGTCCGGTGCCCCGGGTTCCTGCGCACCGCCACCCGCGCCCTCGGGCCTGCACGTCGTATCGATTGTGGGAACGACGGTGGAACTGGCGTGGACGCCCGTACCGGGCGCTGACGTCTACGTGGTTCTGGTGGGGACGACGCCCGGAGGCACCGAAACCTTCGTCTCCGATACGTCGCAGGCGTCCATCCGGTGGGGCGGCGTCTCGCCGGGCCGCCATTTCGCCCGGGTGCAGGCGCACACCGTCTGCGGCAATGGACCGTCCACCGGTTCGATCGAGTTCACCGTGCCGGAGATCGTGAACTGAGAGCAGGTGCCGGAGCTGCGGCTCAGCCTGTCGTCGGAAGGGAGACGTCGGGTTCGGTGCCCTCCCGCGCCGGTGAGACGGTCCGGTCGAACAGCGGCATGGCCGTCGCCAGGGCGTCTGCGGTGCCCACGAGGTACACGACATCTCCGACCTCGAACGGCATCGTCGGGTCGGGGTTCTGGAGCAGTCCGCCCTGGCGCCGGATACCGACCATCAGCGCACCGGTCGTGCTCCGCATCTGCAGCCCTACGGCGGAGGAGCCCGATGCCCGACTGCCCGCGAGCACGAGCGCCGAGTCGATCTTGAGCTCCTCCAGTCCGTGCATCTCCCCCAGGCGCGTGCGGGGGGCCGTGTGCCTGCGCTCGGTCGTCTGGGTCTCCGCCCGCACGCCGCTGATGCCCGCCTCGATGACATTGCGCGGTACTTCCATGGCGCGGAGGATCCTCGAGATGATCTCCACGGCGCTCTCGACTTCCTCCGCCACGACGTCACGTGCGCCCAGCGCCAGGAACATGTCCCGCTCCAGCAGATAGCGCGTACGGACGAGCACCGGGACGTCCGGCGCCGCGCGCGCCAGCGTGTCCACCACCCGCTGGCTCGCCTGCGGGTCGTTCATGAGCAGCACGACCAGGCGGGCACTCTCCAGGTGCGCGTGCTGGAGGGCTTCGAGGCTCGTGGCATCGCCGTAGTACACGGGCAGGCCCAGGTGCTTGCCCTGGCGTACGTTGTCGGCGTTCAGATCGAGCACCACGAAGGGCAGTCCGCAGGAATGCAGCGTCCGCGCCGCGAAGCGCCCTGCGAGGCCGAACCCGATGATGACGACGTGGCTGTCCAGGGCCGCATCCCCCTGGTCGGCTTCGTCGATGCTCTGCACGCCGATCAGCCGCTCGAGAGGCGCGAGCAGGCGCTCACCGGCCGTGATGTGCGGCGCCACCCTCACCAGCAGGGGCGTGAGGAACATCGAGCCAATGCCTGCGGCCAGCAGCGGGTTGGCGGCGGCGTCGTCGATCACGCCGCTTGTCTGTGCCAGGCGGGTCAGCACGAAGCCGAACTCGCCGAACTGCGCCAGGCCCACGCCGGCCAGCCAGGCCACCCGGGCGGGGAACCGCATGGCGAGCGCCGCGAGCGTGGCCAGCAACCCCTTGCCGAGCACGAAGCCCACCAGTAACAGGCCGACAAGGACCGGCTGTGTCAGGACGACGCGGATGTCGAAGAGCATGCCGAGCGACACGAAGAACAGGCTGACGAACGCATCGCGCAGCGGCAGGATGTCGCCCATGGCCCGATGTCCGTACTCCGTATCCGCGACGACCATGCCCCCGAGAAACGCCCCGAGCGCGAGCGACAGCCCGGCCAGCGAGGTGAGCCAGGCCGTGCCGATGCAGATGCCGAGAATGGCGAGCAGGAACACCTCGCGGCTTCGGCTCGCGTCCACCCAGCCGAGCACCGTGGGGACCACGTAGCGGGATATCGCCACCGTTGCCACGACAACCGCGGTGGCCTGCGCGATGGCCAGCAGGATGCCCATGGTGGCGTCGCCCGTGTTGCCCGAGGCACCGAGCAGCGGCACGATGAGGACCATGGGCACCACGAGGAGGTCCTGAAAGATGAGCGCGCCGACGATGAACCGGCCGTGGGGGGCATCCAGTTCCCGTCGTTCGGCCAGGGCCCGCAGCACGATGGCCGTACTCGACAAGGCGAACACGAAGCCGTAGAACACGGCGCGGCCGGGCGGTTCCGCCAGGGCGAGCGCGATGCTCGCGGCGGCCAGGGCGGTGAGGCCGACCTGCAGCACCCCCCCGAGTACGACCTGCCGGAAGATGTGGCGAAGTCGTGCCAGCGAGAACTCCAGGCCAATCGTGAACAGCAGGAGGACGACACCGATCTCGGCCAGGATCTCGATCGACTCGACGGAGGCCGTGATCCTGAACCCGCGCGGGCCGAGCAGGGCGCCGGCCAGCAGCAAACCCGCAACCGTCGGCAGCTTCAGTCGCGACAGGATGACGGCGACCGCCACCGCCAGGGCGGCGACGACGGCCAGCTCGTCGAGTAGTGGGACGTGCCCCATCAGCCGGGTCCCCGGCGTGCGCCCCGTGGCCGCAGCGCCACATCCAGCAGGGGCCAGGCCGCGCGGAACGACCAGACTGGCGGCGAGGAGCGCCGGCAGCCAGCCCCCATGACCCGCGGGGTGACTGTCAGTGCCGATGACAGCGTCGCTGACGGTGCAGCGGACGGCATGGGTGGCTGCATTGCGGACATGCCCCTCATTGTGCCTGACGTGCAGCCGGGTGCCCGTTCGCGGAGATCCCGGGGCCGTTCTTGCCCAGGGGCGCCGGGCCGCACGGCGTCCCCCCGCCCTCGCGCCCGACCGTCGGGGTGATGCACGGCGTGCGTCCGCCGATGTACAGGTAGAATTTCAGGCGGGACCCGGCGCGGACCGCCGGACCCTGGCACGCTCGCCCATCCGTTGGCGTGACGTGCCCATTTGGAGGAGACATGGATTCAGGTGTAAGCCTGCTGGCGATTCCCGCCGGCCTCTTGTTCATCGTGCTCGTCGTGATGGCCCTCTTCCTCACCGCCTAGAGACGCGGCCTCCTCACGGCGCGCCGCATCGTGCCCCACCGGCGGGAGGCTCCCATGCCCAGTCAGTTCTCGTCCATCGGGTTCCACGTGGCCTCTGGCGAGGATCTCGCCGCGCTGGCCACGCGCGTGGCCGATCGCGCAGACACGATCGACGCGCGCGAGGGGCAGTACCTGAAGTGGGCGCCGCCCTCGGGCGAGCAGCTGTGGCTGCAGGTGAAGCACTCGGGCGACGCGATGGGCATGACGCCGCACTTCGAGGGGCGGTCGGAGGTGCACGCGCGGCTCGAGGCGCGCGTGGCGCGCGATACCCACACGCCGCTCGACGGCACCTTTCTCGCCTGGGCGCGCCCTGACGGGCACGACGGGCCCGGCGGCGAGTATCCCTTCGCCTTCGACTGTCCCGACGCGCGCGTGCACGACACGCTCGAGCTGCCGGCATCCGTCGTCCTGCAGGTGGCGGCGTTCGCGCAGCAGCTCACCGTGCACGAGTCGGAGGCGGCCTTTCACGACCACCAGGCATCGCAGGGGACGTCGTTCGCGTCGCGATCGTTCATTCCCTCGGGTCTCGTGTCTCCCGCCGGGGAACCGGTGACCCCGCCCGAGTCGCACGCGCTCATGGCCGGCCACGTGGCCGATGCCGGTCCCCGGACCAACGGCGTCACCGGCGCCGGGTACTGGTGGGCCCTGCTCGATACGGTGGGTGGCACGTTCGACGTCGTCGTCGATCCCGCAATCCTCGACGCGCCCATCAGGGCCGGCAATGTCGTCAGCGGCTGGTTCTGGCTGTCGGGCCGTGTCCGGCGCGATCCCCCGCCGCGGGCGGGCTGGCTGCGACGCCTCGTCGGGCGCTGACGACCGCGGGTGGTCCGCTCCGCAGGCGGCGCTCTCCGGCGCACACTGCTGCCGTCATCCCGCGCACCCCGCACACGAACCGCCCCAGCGTCGTGTCATCATGGCCGCCGCCGTCGGGGTGTCCGTCATGGCGTCGGACACCAGCTGGCGCGAGGGTGCACGCGATGATGCAGTCGGACGGGGACGCGGGTGGCGGCATGGCGACGGACTACGGGATTCGGCGGGATCAGTACGTCATCGATCCCGGCTTCCTGGCCGATGGGCTCGTACGGCTCGGGGACGGCGTGGACATGTCGGTGCCGGCTGCGCCGGGGCGTCGCATCGGCCAGTCGCCCCTGCTGCCGCCGTCGCTGCTGGGCGCGGAGGCCGTCGAGTCCTTCACCCTGAGCGAATCGTTCACCTTTGCCGAGGTGACCTCGGTGTCCCAGGAGTCCAAGGTACTGTCGGCGTACTTCAAGGGCCGCTACGGCCTGGTGAGTGCCGACGCCGCCTACCAGCAGGCAAAGGAGGATCAGGCCTCCTCACAGTCGCTCTACGCGCTGGCCGAGGGGCGCGGGCACGCGCGCGACATCACCGAGGTGCTGGGCGGCCGTCCGCTGGCCTGGAACCCCGAACTCCGGCCGGTGCTCGAAGGCACTGCCGCCTCCGATGCCGACTTCGCCCGCCAGTTCCTGCTCGACTTCGGCTCGCACTACGTCGCCTCGATCGAGTACGGCTACCGCGTGGCCATCAGGGGAAAACTCTCCCGCACGGCCACGAAGGAGACAGCGAACGTCCGGGCGGCGTTTCGCGCCGCGTTCATCTCGGGCTCCGCGGAGGGAGGCGTCAGCGCCGAGCACCGGAAGGCGCTCGAGAGCTCGAGCCTGGAACTGGCGTTCGAAGCCACATCGGGCGGGCTCTACGAGGGTGAGACGCGCCGGCTGGGCATCCTCACCAATCTCGACGACATCCTGACGACGCTCAAGGCCCTGCGGACGGGGACGCTCGTCATCCGCGCGGCCCCGTTGGCGGCCGTGGCGCGCACCTACTGGAACCTGCTCCCAGCGACGTTCGAACGGTCGCGCGCCCTGCTGGCGACGGGGAGCGTTCCGCTGCCGGAGGCCGCGTACGGGGTGCCGGCGGGCACCATCGTCGCCTGGGCGCCCACGCCCCGGCACGTGCAGGTCGCCGACGACGGCAGCCGGACGTTCGTCCTGCCCGAGGGATGGGCCCTGTGCGACGGACGGGACGGGAGGCCCGACCTGCGGGACCGGTTCGTGATGGGCACGGCGGCGCTCGAGGCCGTCGGCCAGGCTGGCGGCGCGGCGACACACGCGCATGCCGGCACGGTCGCGAAGACGAAGAGCACGCGCGACCAGAAGGGTGGCGTCGCCGGCGTCAGCAACTACGCGCTCGGCACGCACACCCACGACGTGACCATCGCCCCAGGGTCCAGTCTGCCGCCACATGTGACCCTCGTGTTCCTCGTGCGCAGCTAGCCAGGGCCATCCCGCACGCCGCGTCGGACTCGGTGCTGCGCCTCTGTCCGGGAAGCCTCTCGCGCGCGGCGTTGTCGGTGCCGTCCTCCGGCCTGGTCCTCGGACGCTGTCCTCGGGCCCTGTCCTCCGCCCGGCCCCCTGCGCCGCGACGCAGACGCTTGATAATACCTAGAGCATCGATGTATAAGACTGCCACGTATGGACGTCGGCAAGGACCTCGTTGCTGCGTCGGCCACACCGCTCGTGCTCGCCATCCTGGCCGAGCGCGAGAGCTACGGGTACGCGATCATCAAGCGCGTCGGTGAGCTGTCCGACGGGCACCTGCGCTGGACCGACGGCATGCTCTATCCCGTACTGCACCGGCTGGAGCGCAACGGGCTTGTCGAGTCGACGTGGGGAGCCGCCGAGACCGGCCGCCGCCGCAAGTACTACCGGCTGACGACGGCGGGACGATCGCACCTCGAGGCCGAGCGCCAGCGGTGGCAGATCGTGGATCAGGCACTGCACCGCATCTGGATGCAGGCGTCCACCGCATGAGCGCCGAACCCGCCCGCGGCCTCGAGGCGCAGATTGGCCAGTGGCGCGCCTTCCTGCGCCGTCGCCGTGAACTCGACGGACCGGATGTGGAGGAGCTGGAGTCGCACCTGCGCGATCAGGTGGAGGCGCTCGTCGAGTCCGGCCTCGACGCCGACGAGGCGTTCCTCGTGGCGGTCAAGCGCATGGGGAACCTCGACGCCCTCTCGCGCGAGTTCGCGCGCGAGCACTCGGAGCGGCTGTGGAAGCAGCTGGTGGTGGCGCCAGGGTCGGACAGCCCGGACAGCCGCGGTGGCCGTCGCGAGTTCGGCGTCGCGTTGGGCCTGGCCGTTGCCGCCGGCGCGGCGGTGAAGGCACCGGCGCTCTTCGGCCAGCGAATCGACCAGGACGCCGAGCTGCCGCTGTTCTACGTCCGCAATGCCAGCCTGTTCGTCCTGCCACTCCTCACCGCCTACTTCGTGTGGAAGCGGGCGATGGCGCCTGCGGCCTGGCGCTGGCTGATCCTGCCGTTCGTGGCGGCGGCCGTCGTCGCCAACGCGTATCCCTTCGAGCCCGACGGCGACACGCTGCCGCTGACCGTGCTGCACCTGCCGATGGCGTTGTGGCTCGCCGTCGGTATGGCCTACGCCGGCGGACGCTGGTGGGCCGGCGGCGGGCGCATGGACTTCGTCCGCTTCTCGGGCGAACTGGCCATCTACTACGTGCTCATTGCCATTGGCGGCGGTGTGTTGATGGGTTTCACGATGATGATGTTCGCCGCCATCGACAGGGACGCCGGGTGGTTCGTCTTCACCTGGGTGCTGCCGTGCGGCGTGATGGGCGCCGTGCTCGTGGCGTCGTGGCTCGTGGAGGCCAAGCAGAGCGTCGTCGAGAACATGGCGCCCGTGCTGACACGGGTGTTCACCCCCCTGTTCACGGCCGTGCTGCTGGCGTTTCTCGGCACCATGCTGGTCACTGGCAGCCCCATCAACATCGGACGTGAGGTGCTCATCGCCTTCGACCTGTTGCTGGTGCTGGTGGTGGGCCTGGTGCTCTATGCCGTGTCCGCGCACGACCCGGATGCCCCGCCCACCGTGTTCGACGGCCTGCAACTGCTGCTCGTGCTGAGTGCCCTCGTCGTGGACGTGGTGGCGCTGGCCGCGATCGCATCCCGGATCTCGCAGTTCGGCCTCACACCGAACCGTATCGCGGCGCTCGGCGAGAACCTGATCCTGCTCGTCAACCTGACCTGGTCCGCCCGGCTTTATGCGGCCTTCCTGCGCGGGCGCGCTCCCTTCGGGGCCCTCGAGGCGTGGCAGACGGCCTACCTGCCCGTGTACGCGGCCTGGGCGGCGCTCGTCGTCGTGCTGTTCCCGCCCCTCTTCGGGTTCGCCTGATCGGTGGCGCGGGCGGACCGGACTCGACCCCGGACGCGGGTAGATGGCTACGGTCCCGTGACCTCGCACGTGACACCGGCGCCGTACCTGGCCACGATGTCCTCCACCGCCACCCGCAGGGGCCGGACGACGTCGCTCGTCTGCCAGCAGGCGTCGTGCAGCTGCCACGTGAATCGGGTGTGATCGAGATACCACTCGAGCCCCATCTCGTCGCACGAGGGACACGGATCACTGCACGCGCTCTCACCCGGCAGTGCCACGAGGATCGACCGCAGGGCCCTGAACGAGGCCACGGCGTCCGGCGCTTCGGGCCCCAACACGAGCAGGCACAGTTCCGCGGGGCGATCGGCGGGCACGTAGTCGAACGCGAGGTTCGAGCCGATACGAAACGTCTGCCACGGCAATCGGTCCCCGGTGCCGGAGCGGCCGGCGGCGCCGTCGGCAGTGCTGATCTGAAGACTGAACGGCTCGATGAGGGGCGGCGGGACGTCTGCCGACGTCCCCGGTCGTGTGCTGGCGGGGACCGCCTGCAGGGCGGTGGCGATGCCAGCGGTGCCTGCGACGGCGATGGCTGCCAGTGCCACACGGCGAGCCGGGCTCAGCATGCGAAGCGCGAGGCCCCAGGCGACGAGCGCTGTCACGCTGCCCGCCATCGCGCCGCCGAGCGCATCCGCGAGCTGATCCCAGCCCATGGTCGTCGTGCCCAGCACGCGCGTGGCCACGAAGACGCCGGCGAACAGCCCGAGGGCCAGCAGCGTGGCCAGCAGCACGACCGCCGAGGACCACGCGGCCAGTCGTCTCCGCGCGCGGGAAGAATCTGCCATGGGAGTGGACCCGTGTGCCGCACGCGCCCGTCAGCTCGCGGACGTGGTGCCAGGGAAGGGTACGTGCTGGACGTGGGAACTGCAAGCGACGGGACCACACGCGACGTGAGACGACCGGACATGGAGCCGAGGACTCGCACCACCGTTGACGCATGGCGCCCGATCCACGAGACTGGGCCGACCCTTGGGGTTCACGGCAGATGCACAGATCCCACAGGCGGCTTGCGCCGCCGCTCTTCGTCGCCGCCGTAGCCCTGGGGATGGCCGTGGTCGCCGCTGCATCGACGACGACGACTCGGCCGGCGCTCTGGTTCGCCCAGCGCGTCTCGATACTCGCGCCTGGAGACCTGCCGCTCGGCCTTGGCATCGCGCACGTCGCGCCGGTGCCGGGAGGCGCGCTGCACTTCTACGATCCCCCTCGCAGTGGTGAGTCGCCGGATGACGTGTCGCCGATCGAGTCCGTACGATTCGTGGCCGGACGCCCCTCCGTCGAGATTTCGGAAGCGCCCCCTTGGTTCGTCCCCGAGCACCTCAAGATGGACTACGAGCTGCTCCATCTGCGCGTCCTCACACTCACCCCCGACTGGGTGGAGGTCGTCGGCAACAGTCGTACGGGCGAGACCCGCTGGGTCCGGCGGCTCGACGTGCGCTTCGTGGCGTGGCCCGAGCACCTGCTGGAGGTGGCGGGGATCGAGCTGATCGACCCGGAGAACAACCCGGTGAGAACGCGTCCCCTGGAAGAGTCGCCCATCCTGGCCACGACAGCCGAGCCACTCCCGCCCCTGGCGGTGTCCGGCGACTGGCTGAAGGTGTCTGTGCACCATCTGGCGGATCGTATGCCGCCGGAAGGCTGGGTCCGGTGGCGGCGGGGCGACCGGTTGCTCGTCGTGTACAGTCCCTTGAGTTGAACAGGCCGCAGAAGGAGTCCGCGATGCACCCGTCTCTCACCCTCCCACTCGTCGTCCTTGTCGCGCTGCTCCTCACTGCGTGCGGCGGCGCCAGTCAGGCGGACGCGCAACGGGAGCAGGAGCTCGAAGCCTACGCCGAGTCGTTCGGCGCCAACGTCGATGTATCGACCCGGCCCGACGGCACGCAATCGGTAGCGATCGATCGAAGCGTGGGCGGCGTGGGCATGCAGGCCGGCACGAACCTCGAGCTGCCGGACGGGTTTCCCGACGACGTGCCGCTCTATCCGCAGATGAACATCGTGGCATCTGGCACGCTGCCGACGGGCGTGTTCACCGTGCAGGGCATGTCGGACGACGCGCCCGAGCGGCTCGCCGAGTTCTACGGCACGGAGCTGGCCGGTGCAGGATGGACCGAGTCGGCGTCGCAGCGTTCACCTGCGATGCGATCATTCCAGTTCCAGAAGGAAGACCGGACGACGAGCATCAATCTCGTCGCGAATGGCACGGGCACGATGATCCAGCTGATGGCGCCGCGGCGCTGAGGCGCGCCAGGCGCGCCAGCGCGCAGGTTCGCCCGGATGTTCAGGACCGTCCGGCACCGACGAGCTGGCGATGCCGGGCGCATGGTGCCGCACGGTAGGGGTGCCTGGCAAACCCGCCGGCCCGTGCGCGGTCCGAGGTAGCATCACCTCCAGTCCATCGCTGATGCCCATCGACACGCCGTGACCCTGCAACCCGTCGTCGATCGTCTCGTCGAGAAGTCCTACCAGATGGCCGCGGCCCTGCCGCTGCTCGTGCTGGCGTGCCTCGTCGTGGCCTTTGCCTGGGCTGTCGGTGGCTGGTTGTCCCGGCGGGCGGTCATCGGCCGCGTCTCGGCCCGCAATCCGTTCCTGCGGGACCTCGCGCGCACGACCGTGCGCTGGGCCATCCTGCTCGTCGGTGTCCTGGTGGCGCTCGAAATCATGGACGCCACGGCGATGGTGGGCGCCGTCCTGGGTACCGCCGGCATCCTTGGCGTGGCCATTGGCTTCGCCTTCAAGGACATCCTGGAGAATTACCTCGCGGGCATTCTCATGAGCCTCCGCCAGCCCTTCGCGCCGCGCGATCACGTGGTGATCGACGGCAACGAAGGCGTGGTGGTGGCGCTGACGTCGCGCGCGACCATCCTGATGACGCTCGACGGCAACCATCTGCGGCTGCCGAACGCGCTGGTCTTCCGCAGCGTCACCCTCAACTACACGCGGAATCCTCGCCGGCGCTTCGACTTCGACGTCGGCATCGGCGTGAACGAAGATCTGCTGCTCGCCCAGCAGATTGGCATCGGCGAACTCGCCGCGATCGAGGGGGTGCTTCCCGGCCCGCCGCCGCGCGCGGTGATCTCGGCCCTGGGCGACTCCAACGTGCAGATGCACTTCACTGGTTGGGTCGATCAGCGCAGCCACGAGTTCCTGTTCGTGCGGAGCGAAGCCATCCGGCGGGTGAAGGTGGCGCTCGAAGCGGCCGGCCTGGACATGCCCGAGCCGATCTATCGCGTCCAGCTGAGCGAGCGCTCGCCAGACGCCGTGATGGCCGCCCCGGCAGGCGGACAGAACGCCGCGCCAGTCGATACGCGCCTCAGCTCCGACATCACCGCACAGATCGCCGAGGATCCGCTCGCATCCGACGATTTGCTCGACCCCCGCGCGCCGCGCGAATGAGCAGTCGCCTCGTGGCCAGTCCGCCGCCCGAGCTCCAGCTCAGGAGTGGGGGATGAGGCACGCGCGCAGGGCACGGGGGCGTCCGCTCTGCTTGAGTGCCCCTCACGGGCCGGTCAGAATCGTTCGACCATGCTCCGTTGCGGCCTGCTCGTACTGCTCTTTGTCCTCGGACAGACGGTCGTTGCCAACACGCAGTCCCCTCCCACAGGCGCATCTGACGCGCCACCCCTGGAGTCCTCCGCTCGGAGCCTGAGAGAGGGGCTCGCGGATATGGCCAGTGAGCTGGCGACGGTCCAGACGGACGGGATGCCCGCTGCCTCATCTCGCGCCTGCGACGCGTGTCCGCGCCGGCGCCCGGGAACCGCACTGCTCGAGGCCACCGGCGTGAACATCGCGTACGGCATGGTCAATCTGCTGCGTGGACAAGTGACGGCCCGTATCACGCCGGCCTCGTGGTGGCACAACGTGACAGGCGGGTGGGTGTGGGACCTGGACGAGTTCGTCGTCAACCAGCTTGGCCACCCGTACCAGGGCAGCAACTACTTCACGGCCGGTCGAGCCAACGGCCTGAGCTTCTACGAATCGGCCGGCATTGCGGCGTTCGGGAGCGGGACGTGGGAGTACTTCGGTGAGACCAACCAGCCGTCGCTCAATGACTTCATCAATACCACCCTCGGCGGCATCGCCATGGGCGAGATGGCGCATCGAGCCGGCTGGCTGATACGGGATACCCGGGTGACGGGTCGCGCGCGCCTGTGGCGCGAGATCGCCGCCGCGGCGGTCGATCCCCTCTCAGGACTGAATCGGGTAGTCAGCGGAGAGGTCTCCCGCGTGAGCGAGAAGCCCGCCCAGTTCGTGCCGTCGACCCAGGGCGGCTTCGTGTCGTCCGGCGTGCTGTGGCGGGGCGCGAGCGCAGACTCCGACGAATCGGGTGCCGATCCCTTTCTCCAGATCGATCTGCTGTACGGCGATACGGAGCGCGGGCACAGCCGGACGCCCTACGAGGCCTTCAACGTCCGCCTCACCGCAGGGGGCGGCGGGACCCTCAGCGAAGCGCGGGTGCGAGGACGCCTGCTCGGCATGCCGTTCCGCGATGATCGGCTGCAGTTCTCACTCATCCAGAGCTACACGTTTCTGGGCAACCGGGCGTACCAGTTCGGCGCGCAGTCCTTCGAAGCCCGGCTCGGCGGCACCGCTCAGCTCTCCCCACGCTCGTCGCTGGCCCTGCTCGGGTGGGGGGGGGTGACGCTGCTGGGGGCGGTGGACTCACGACCGTTCGATCCCCCGGCCACGTGGCCGCCGCAGCAGGGCTCCACGGGCCAGGGCGTCTCGGACGAACCGCGCCGGTACGACTATGGCCCCGGCTGGACGTTCGGTGCCTCGGCCACCATGAATCGGGGTGGACACGAGGTGGTCACGGCCGTCTACGAGGGCCGCAGCGTGTACTCGCTGGACGGCATCCGTGCGAACCACCTGCTGCAGCGTGTGCGCGCCGACGTGGTGGTGCCCGTCTGGAACAGGCTCGGCATCGGTGTAGCCGGGGAATACTTCGGCCGATTCAGCCTCTATCAGGATCCCCGGCGTACGAGGCGTGTCTACCGGTACCCGCAGTTCCGTGCGTTTCTCGCCTGGAGCCTTCCGTGACGTGCCGTGCGTGGGCCCGGATGGTCCTTCTGCTGCCCTTGCTCTGCACGGAGATCGCGACTGCGCAAGCGCAGGTGTCCGGAACCGTCACGTCGATCGAACCCTCTGGCCCGGTGTTCCTGGCCGGCGCCAGCTTCGCCGTGGCACACATCAACTGCCAGTTCTGCGAGCAGGACTTTCCGTACCGCAAGGCGGCGAGCGGCCTGGGCAGCATCGGCTATCGCGTGAATCGTCGTGCGATCGTGGCTGGCGAGGTCTTCAGGATTCCCATCGACACCGAATCGGGCCGGCTCCGCACGTGGCACGTGGATGTCGTGGCGCAGTATCGCCCGTGGGCCGCCCGGGGCCTGTTCGTGAAGGGGGGCGCGGGCATGGCCTTCGTACGCAACTGGATCGATGTGGCCGGCACGGCCCCCGTCACCTCGAAGGCGCTCTCCATCGTCATGGGCGCGGGCTGGGAGTTCCGCCCGGCGGCGCGGGTGGGCTACCAGTTCCTCGCCACGCAGCACGCCACGGCGCTGGGCGACGTGCAGACCAGCCTGGGGGAGGCGCAGAACGTGCTCGGCAACTTCTGGTCGATCGGGGCCGCGCTGGTCATCCGCTAGCCATCGCCGCCAGCGTGTACGCGACCGGGCTGCGGAAGACGGGCGCCTGCGTTCACTTGGCCAGCGGGTCGGGCCGGATCTGGAACTTGACGACGTGCCCGCGCACGCCCGTGCCGCCGCCGCCCTTTCCGCCTTCGACGTGCCACATGTTCCGGGTGCCATTCGACGCCCAGATGCCGCGGCCCTTCCAGCCGGTCGTGGGATCGTCGATGCGGCCGTCCATGCCACGCGTATAGAAGCCCATCGGATACGGCATGCGCATCGTGACGACCGTTCCCGAACGGCGGTCGAGCGCCATCAACGAATCCGACAGGGTCCCGTTGGCGATCGGTGTGTCACGGCCCAGGCCGAGCATGTCGTACCGGTCGACGAAGTTGTAGTAGTTGAAATCGGATCCGATGTCGGCCGTCACGCCCCCGAGCTTTGGGCCTGGCAAGGGATGGAGCGTCCAGCCCTTGGCGCAGTGGCGGCCGGTCGTCGCCGCCTCGCCCGCGACGACATCACACAGGCGCCGATCGAAGCTGGCCAGGTGGTTGCTGCTGGCCAGTGCCGTCCAGACGACACCGGCGCTGTCGATGTCGACGCCGCGCGGGTTGAATCCCGAGACGGCGCCAGGGTTTCGCGAGGGAAAGGGTTCGAACGGGACTTCGTACACCTCGCCGACGCACGTCTCGGGTGGATTCGCTCCGAGGCTCAGACGAATCAGCCTGCCGGGCGTGCCCTGCACGGCGCCCCACAGGCTGCCGTCCATCGGGTGCTGGATGATGCTGTAGGGCGCGCCGGGAATGGGACGATCGCGATTCGGACGGCCGTCGCCGTCCGAGTCGAGGTACGCGACGCACCATCCCTGCGAGGCCTCCTCGTTCCTGGTGCGCTCCCAGGTGTCCACGTCGACCCAGCCGTAGTAGGCGCCGCTCGCGCCGGTGGCCGCGGGATTGGTGAACACCCGTCGTGGCCCCGTGGTGGACATCTGGATGTGATGCGTCCGGAAGCACGTGCGGATCAGTTCCCACGTCGCGGTGCGCGGATCGTAGAGCGCGACGTGTCGCGTGGCTTCGTCGAGCGGGTCGGCCTGCGCGAAGCGATTCGTCGATCCGGCGCGACAGTACGCGGGATTCGCGTCGGTATTCACCCTGGCGCTCAGCCAGATCCGCCCCCGCTCGTCCATTGTCAGGTGATTGGGGAAGGTCACGCCGTCGTAGATGACCTCGTCGCCCCAGATGATCGAGGGGTTGCGCATCGTCGGCGCCACCGGCTGGATCACCGCCTTCGGCACCTGGGTGGGAATGGCGATCGTCCGCTCGAAGTGTTCCAGCGGATCCAGCTCCACGAGGCCATCGTTGTGGTACTCGACGCCGTAGATCTTGCCGTGGGCGTTGAGGCCGGGACTCCGACGGTCGGTGGCCACCACATCGTGGATGAACGGCACCTCGTCGGACACGTCCCAGAGCGTGATGACGACGTTGCGTTCGATCCCCTGGGGACGCGGGGGCTGCGGAGGCACGGCGCCCGCGGCGATCCGGTCCACCCACTCGGCCATGCGGAAGAGGTTCGGTCCGTTGGCGCCAGCCCCGAAATCGGGCATCTGTCCGGCGGTGCTGCCATAGAGCAGCGCGTCCACCGTGTTCGTGAACCCGAGCGCGCGCAGCTGCGGCGGCACCTCGCGGGTAATCTTCGAACCCAGCTGGCGCTGCTGCAGGTTCTTGATCGACAGCAGCATCTCGGCCTGCGAGTCGAAGGTCTGTGGTCCGCGCCCGGCTCCCGCGGCGGGGGCCTGAGGACCGGGACCTGCGCCTCGGGCCGCGACCGCCGGTGGCACCGGAACCGGCGGCGGCACCTCGGCGGCGCGCGGGAACTCCGCTTCGGCGGGCACCGACATCAGCGACAGCCAGTAGTTGGCCGGGTAGTACTCCGCGGCGGCCCTGGCGGTCGGAGCCGTCACCGCTGTCAGGTCGAGACGCCGTCCCCGGCGACTCGTGACTTTGGGCGAGTCCACCAGACCGTATCCCCGAACCCAGACCTGGTAGCCCGCGTTCGGCAGGTCGGGCAGGACATAGCGACCCTGATCGTCGGTCACGACGATCTTGACGAGCCGGGTCGGCAGGTCCATGGTTTCGGCGATGACCCACACGCCTGCTTCGGGTGCGCCCTGCGCAGTCGTGACCGTGCCGCCGATGTCGTCGGCGTCGATGGCGACGGGTGCCGGACTCGCTGGCACCTGGGCGCTCAGGGTCAGTGGAAGCGGGCCATGTACTGCGAAGGCAAGCGCGGCCACCGCGCCGAGTGTTGCCGCGAGCGCCGCCGTCCTCAACCCTGTCATCGGCTTTCCCTTCGAAGGCGCGCCAGCTGTTCGCCGGCCGGCGCGAGGTTCAACGCTGCGAGAGACGACGGGACACCAGCCACAACGCCAGTGCCCCGACGCCGAACAGGAGCGACCGTGACGGCTCGGGCACGGCCAAGCGGTGCCCAAAGGTTCCAGCGAGTGCCGCCGAGCCTGTTGTCCCGCCGTCCAGAGTCAGGAAGAGGCTGACGCCAACCAACGAGCTGCTCAGGGGAAATGGCAATGCCACGACGGGATTCGATCCCGTGGGGATGACGAACACGGGAGTGCCGAAGGAGAAGATGGTCCCGGAGCACCCCAGCGGCCTCGCGGCTCCAAAGGCGGCACCAAGGCAGTAGGTGCTTCCGCCGAATATCGAACCATCGTCGGTCGTAGACCCACCGTCGAGCGAATTTCGGCCACCGCGCAATGACAGTGGACTGGGTCGGCTGGCGGTGAAGCCTATCCAGGCACCGGCGCGTTCTCCAGGCCCAACGCTCGAATCCGTCTGCAGACCGATCTGCGGGCCGCCGTGCCACGACGGGATGACCTGCACATCCTCCGGGTCCAGAAGGTCCCACCCCGTGGCGTAGGCCTCCACGTCGAAGTCAGTGAGTGTGACTCCCTGAATCTCACAGCCGGCCGGACCCAGGGCGACGTAGTTGGCCAGCGTGTCCGAGACACAGAGCGGGCTGGCACCGGCAAACCGTGAGACCGCGAGGACGAGAACCGCCGCAGTTAGAAATTCCCGCATGGTGATGCTCCCTCCGGAACGGCGGCTGCACTCTAGCACACGCGAGCGAGGGCTCCGCTTCGTCCGAAAGTGGCGCCGCGTCGCCTGTGGTGGAGTACGGCCTGAGGTGGAGCCAACCTCAGAACAGACCGTGTGACGTGCGGGGAAAGGGGAGCAAGACCGAAGTTGGCTCCTCAGGTAGGACTCGAACCTACAACCCTCCGGTTAACAGCCGGATGCTCTGCCATTGAGCTACTGAGGAATCTGGCAGCGAGGACGCCGACGGCGAGACGTCCGGTCGAACACGCGACCTCCGATCCTAGCCAATAACGACCCGCCGGCGCAACCGCCGCGTCGGCCCGCCGGACAGCGTGCACGTCTTCGCACGTTCGGGCGCACGCGCTGACGCTCGTTGCCCCGCCGGGTGGGCCGACACCGCGCCGCCGAGCCCCGTGGTGGACCCGGATGGGGTCCGGGAAGCGCCAGGGGCGCGTGCGGCGGCGTGGTGTGGGGAGCGTGCCGGTCAGCCCGGGCCCCAGACGAGGGCGCGCGACGGTCGCCTGCAGGCGGGCGGTATCATGGGGCGTCATGGCACGGCTCGCCCGTTTCGCCTGGTGGACCCTCGCCTACAACCTGCTGGTCATCGCCTGGGGGGCCTACGTCCGGGCGTCCGGGTCGGGCGCCGGCTGCGGCAGCCACTGGCCGCTCTGCAACGGCGAGGTGGTGCCCGCCAGTCCCACCGCGGCCACGCTCATCGAATACTCGCACCGCCTCACGAGCGGCGTGGCCCTGCTGGCCGTCGTGGCGCTGCTGGTCTGGACGTGGAGGGCGTGCGCGCCCGGGCACCCGGCCCGGCGCGGGGCCGTGCTGTCGATGGTCTTCATGCTGACCGAGGCGGCGGTCGGCGCCGGCCTGGTGCTGTTCGAACTCGTGGCCGACAACGCCACGATGGCGCGCGCCATGTTCATGGGCGTGCACCTGGTGAACACCTTCTTCCTGCTGGCGGCCCTGTCCCTGACCGCCTGGTGGCTCTCGGGTCAGCCCGCGCTGCGGTTCGCGGGACGTCGCGGAACTGCGCTGTGGGTGAGCGCGGGGTGCCTGGCGCTCGCCCTCGTTGGCAGCAGCGGCGCGGTGGCGGCGCTCGGCGACACGTTGTTCCCCTCGGGTTCCCTGGCCGAAGGCCTGGCGGCAGACCTCTCAGCCAGCTCCCACGTGCTGATCCGGCTCCGGACGCTCCACCCGGTGCTGGCCGTGGCGGTGGCCCTCGGCCTGCTGGCGGGAGCGGGCCGGCTGGTCCCCGCCGGACAAGTCCTGGGCCTGCGTCTGCATCGAGCGCTGGTGTGGCTGGTCTGGGTGCAACTGGGCCTTGGCGTGCTGAACGTGGTGCTCCTCGCGCCGACCTGGTTGCAGATCGTCCACCTGCTCGTGGCCGACGCGGTGTGGATCGCGTTCGTCCTGCTCGGCGCGCTGGCGCTCGGGCATCCTGCCGTCAGGCCCGCCACCGTCCTCGAGCCCGTACGGGGACCCGTCACCAGCACGCCCTGACCGGAGGCGTTCACCCGGTGTGTGCGTGTGTGCGCGGGTGACGCGCTCTGGCACTCTGCCGACTCGCCGGGGACCTGTGCCTCGGTCTCTCGCGTGCCGCGCGCCTTCTGAGGCAAGATAGTCCCCACCGCATGCATGCTTCCGGCGACGCGGGACCGGCCGCGCCCGTCCCCAGGGTTTCGCTTCTTCCCGTCTTCCTCATCGTGCTCGTGGACGTGTTCGGGATGACCCTGGTCATTCCGCTCCTGGCCATCTACGCGGAGAGCTTCGACGCCTCGCCGCTGCAGGCCACCCTCCTCATCTCCGTGTTTGCCGCCTGCCAGCTCGTGTCCGGGCCGCTCCTGGGGCACTTCTCGGACCGGACGGGCCGGAAGGCGATGCTCATCATCAGCCAGATCGGCACCTGCATCGGGTTCATCGTGCTGGCGCGTGCGACGTCACTCTGGATGATTTACGTCGCGCGCATCATCGACGGCTCGACGGCGGGCAACCTGTCGCTCGCGCAGGCCTACATCGCCGACCACACCCCGCCCGAGGAACGGGCGAGGTCGTTTGCGCTCATCGGCATCGCCTTCGGCCTCGGGTTCTTCGTGGGCCCCTCGCTCACCGGCTATCTCTCGGACCGCTACGGCCTCAACACGCCCATCTACCTGGCCGCCGTGATGTCGGCCACCAGCATTGCCTGCACCGCGCTCCTGCTGCGCGGTGGCGCGCCAGCCGGTCGCACCGCGGCCAGTGCGCGGTGGACCGAGGCGTTCCGGTGGGCCACGTACGCCCAGTACTTCGCGCGGCCCGGCCTGCGCCAGCGCCTGTTCCAGTTCCTGTTCTACGTGCTGTCGTTCTCGACGTTCATCTCCGGCTTCGCCCTCTACGCGGAGCGGAAGTTCGTGTGGGCGGGCGACGCCTTCGGGCCGCGGGAGATCGGGTTCGCGTTCGGATACGTGGGGCTGCTGGGCATCATCCTGCAGGGTGGCCTGATCGGCCGGCTCGTGCAGCGGTACGGCGAGGCGGCGCTCGTGTTCACCGGCTTCATCTCACTCGTGGTGGGGTACCTGGCGCTCGGGCTCGTCAACTCTGTCTCGATGCTGGTGGTGTTCGGGACGGTGTCGGCGTTCGGCAACGGAGTCATCCGTCCGGCGTTGAGCAGCCTCATCACGCAGTACGCGGAACGACACGAGCAGGGCGTTGTTCTCGGCGTGACCCAGTCGCTGATGTCGATGGCGTCGATCGTGGCGCCGATGGCGGCGGGCCTGCTCATCGAACACGACCTGCTCGCCCTGTGGGCGTGGCTCGCAGCCGCGCTCGCGGGCGTCGGCATGGTGCTCTCGTCCACGCTCGGGCCGTCACGGCCGGCACCGGCCGTCTCCTGACCGACGCCTGGGGCACCGCGCTCGCTGCCGTCAGCGTGGCGCCGGCAGGGTTCCGAGGGTCCGGTTGAGGATTACCGCCAGGCGGACGGCCGCGCGACCGATCCGTTCCTGGACGACGCGCAGCGCCTCGACGCGCTCGGCCGGGGTGATGCGGCCGTCAGCCGCCTGCGGGTAGGCTACGTCCCGCGCCAGCCGAAAACTTTCGTTGGCCCAGTCGGCATAGCTGCCGTCCGTGAAGGCGACCTCCCCCTGGCGCTCGAGCCACTGGCTGGCGGCGGCTGCCAGGCTCGGGCCGTCGGCACCGATCAGGGCGCCGTCCCAGGCCGCGTGGAGGGTGACCGAACGGTTGCGGACCGTCACCTGGCGCCGTGTGCCACCGCGGTCGCCGCCGTCGGCGGCATGCAGCGGCTGGTGCAGGTCGGCGACGAGGTGGATGGCGAACCTCAGGGCGTCGGCCCGGCGAGGTGATCCGATGCGGCCGTCACGCAGGTCGCGCTCCACCCGCTCCAGGGCGGCGACGATACAGTCACCCGCCCGTGTTGCCCGGCAGTCGCGCCCGGCGGCGTAGCCGCGCGCCTCGAGGGGAATGTTCACGAAGTGCCAGCGCACGGTCTCCGCGCGCCCGCCTTCCCGTACCTCGTCGGCCCACGTGGAGGCGTCGGCCATCGAGGCGGTGCCGAGCAGCCGGCGGACCTGACGCCTGGCAGTGGGCGTGAGTCGCGCGTCGGCCACCAGTGCCACGGCGCGGTGTACCGCCGGTCCCCAGGCAGAGGCCGTGCCTGTCGCCGTGCACCAGAGCACGAGCACCGCGGCCAGCCGCCCGGCGCCCGAGCCCGCCCGGCCGCGCCACACCCGACTCACTCCTCGGTGTCGGCCGGGGCCTCGAGCAGCTGAGGAAACCCCGGTCCCTGGGCTGGACCGAGCACGCCGGCCTTCATGTACGTGAAGAGCTTGGCACGCGTGTCGGTGATGTCCAGATTGCGCATCGTCAGCTGGCCGATGCGGTCCTGGGGTGAGAAGACCGACTCGCCTTTTTCCATCGTCAGCCGTTCCGGATGGTAGGTGAGGTTCGGGCTCTCGGTGTTGAGGATCGAGTAGTCGTTGCCGCGGCGCAACTCGAACGTCACCTCGCCGGTGACCGCGCGCGCGATCCACCGCTGGGAGGCCTCGCGCAGCATCATGGCCTGCGGGTCGAACCAGCGGCCCTGGTAGAGGAGCCGGCCGAGCCGGCGTCCGTTCTCCCGGTACTGCTCGATGGTGTCCTCGTTGTGGATGCCCGTGACGAGCCGTTCGTAGGCGGCAAAGAGCAGGGCCATGCCCGGCGCCTCGTAGATGCCGCGGCTCTTCGCCTCGATGATCCGGTTCTCGATCTGGTCGCTCATGCCGAGCCCGTGGCGCCCGCCGATGCGGTTGGCCTCGAGCACGAGCTCCACCAGGTCCGCGTACTCGGTGCCATTGAGGGCCACCGGCCGGCCCTCGTCGAATCGCACGCGCACCGTCTCGCGGGCAACCGCGACGTCGTCCCGCCACGAGGCGACGCCCATGATCGGATCGACGATCGTGATGCCCGTGTCCAGGCGCTCGAGATCCTTGGCCTCGTGTGTCGCGCCGAGGATGTTCGAGTCGGTCGAGTAGGCCTTCTCGACGCTCATCTTGTAGGCGAGCCCGGCCCGCTGCATGTACTCCGACATCTCCTTGCGGCCGCCCAGCTCGTCGATGAACTGCGCATCGAGCCACGGCTTGTAGATGCGGAGATCCGGGTTGGCCAGCAGCCCGTAGCGGTAGAAGCGCTCGATGTCGTTGCCCTTGAAGGTGCTGCCGTCGCCCCAGATGTGGACGTCGTCCTCCTTCATGGCCACCACGAGCATCGTGCCGGTGACCGCGCGGCCGATGGGGGTCGTATTGAAATAGGGCACCCCGCCCGTGGAGATGTGGAAGGCACCGCACTGCAGCGCGGCGATGCCCTCGGCCACGAGCTGAGCCCGACAGTCCACCAGACGCGCCCGCTCGGCACCGTATTCGAGGGCGCGGCGCGGGATGTCGTCGTAGTCGGGCTCGTCGGGCTGGCCCAGGTTCGCGGTATACGCGAAGGGGATCGCGCCCTTCGCCCGCATCCAGTGGAGGGCGGCACTCGTGTCGAGACCGCCGGAGAACGCAATGCCGACCTTCCGGCCCGAGGGAACGCTCTGAAGGATGTGTGCCATGGAGACTCCGAACACACCATCATACGGCGACCCGGCCGGCCGCCGCCCCTCGGACTACGCCAGGAAGGCGGCTCGTTCCCGCAGCAGGGCCACGCCCTCGGGCAGTCCCGGCAGGTCGATGCCGGCATCGGCCAGCGGCTGCAGGCTGTCGGCGAACGTCCGCAGCTGCCACCCGTGCGTGGCGGCCTCGGTGCCGCGCTCGGTCATGGTCAGGAAGCCCTCGCGGTCGCCCGCATAGAGGCGGATCTCGGCGAGGTCGAACAGGCACCAGGGCACGTTGCATGGGGGCTCGGACGCCACTTGCGCCGTCAGGGACCGCTCGGCCCTCGTCAGCAGGAAGCGCGTCTTCGGGTCGGGGGCCAGCGTGCCCGTCAGGCGCGCGCGGAGTTTCACCGCGTTCAGCAGGGGGTAGGAGTGGCCCCTCGAGACCTCCGTCGCCCGGTCGTAGGCGGCCAACGCCTCCTCGAGGCGACCCTCGCGCTTCAGGATGCCCCCGAGCGACGACCAGGCGTCGTAGTCGTCCGGCGCGAGCGTCACGGCCCGCTCGAGCGACGCGAGGCCGTCGGGCGCACCGGGTGGCCGCCCTGCGGCCTGGAACAGCTTGTTCTCGGCGATGCCCCGTTCGCGGTAGGCCTCGGCGTAGCCGGGCTCGGCCGCCAGCGCACCCGTGAATTCCTCGAGCGCGCGCGTCCACTGCCCGTCGTCGCGGTACAGGAGCCCGAGCCTCAACCGCACGAGGCTGTTGCCGGGTTCGATGGCGGCGGCGCGCCGGCAGGCCGCAATCGCCGCGTGGCGATCTCCCGCGCGCAGGGCGTTCTCGGCCTCCCGCAGGTCGGGCTCGATGCTGCGGTGCTGGGTGCGCTGCACGGCGAGCGCGCGCTGGACGGGGCTATCGATGCGGTTCTGCACGAGCGACTCGCTGAGCACCCGCGTGATGAGCGCCCTCGACTCCGGCACGCGCTCCACCGGTTCGAACTCGTAGGGAAAGGCCTTGATCTGGTTGATGTCGAACGGCAGCTTCACGAACGGCTGGCGGAACACGGCCGTGCCCGACCCGCGGGCCCGGTGGCGGACGCCCAGCTCGTAGAACACGTTGGCGTTGAGGCTGGTGATGTCGGTGAGCGCGATCCGGGCGTATTCGAGGTACTCGAACATCTCCTGGCTGATGTCGCCGGTGAAGAAGTCGCGGTCGGTGCGGCGGGCCTGCAGGGTGCCGCCCTCGGGCAGCGTGACGGCGCCGATGGCCGGCTCGAACACCGACGCGTAGATCGCGTCGAAGCTGACCCGCCTGGTGACACCTCTGTCGTCCACGACGTCCTTGTCGCCGAACGGCATGATGACGAAACAGAGCCGCATGAAGTCCATCGGCGCCGCACCCTATCACAGTTCAGCTACGGGGGAGGGCCTGCCTCACGGCCGCCTCGCGGCAGAGGGCGGCACCCCCGCGGTCTGAGCGTCGGGCATCGCCATCGGCCGGCGGCTGCGGTGGGCGAGCACCAGCAGACCCACGCCGAACAGCAGCAGCACGGCTGGCTCGGGTACGGTGGCTGGCGTGTCGGACACGGTGATGCTCCCGGCCGCCACCTCGCCGTTGTCGCCCACCTCGCCGATGTAGAGGAAGACGCCCGTCGGATCGAAGGCGGCGGTGAGGTTGAACGACAGGATCCCGTCGTCGCCCATGCTGAGGAACCCGTCGGCGCCGGGAATGGCGGTCGTCGAGTTCCCGTCGAGTGCACCGAGGCGTGCCACGCCGTTGTCCACGGTGGCGCCGCCCGGTCCGGTGCCGAACAGCTGCAGGTCCACTGGGGGACGCTGCGTGCCGGGCGCGAAGAGCAGACCGCCCACGAAATCGAACAGGCCGAGGTCGGGCGCCGCGGCCGCGCAGGCGGCGTTGGCGCAGTCGGTGGTGGACAGCCTGATGGCATCGAGATCGAATCCGCTGAACCGGCCGGTGGCGCCTCCGAGGCCAGCGCTGTTGTCGCGGATCGTGATGGACAGGATGTCGGTGAGGCCGAGTCCCCCGAGTGCGGCCTTGTAGACGGCCGTCTCGGCCGGCGCGCCCCCGGTGAGCCCGGTGAGCTTCGACAGGGTCACGGGTGCCGCCCACGCAGGCCCGGCGGTGGCCAGGATGCTCAGCGTCAGGGTCAGGGTCAGGGTGAGGGTCAGGATGGGAGTGAGGGTCGTGGTGCGTGCGATACGGTGTCGTGGCATGTCAGCGCTCCTTCAGGAGGGCTGGTGCAGCTCCGGGCAAGGGCGTTACAGGCGTGGGTGGCCCGGTGGCCCGGTGGTGCCGATAGAGATGACAGACGGGACGTTGTTCGCGCCCCGCCGAGACACCATGCCGAGAGTCCTGCTCGTCGAAGACAACGAAATGAACCGCGACATGCTCTCGCGCCGTCTCGGGCGGCGCGGGTTCGACGTGCTCTCGGTCGAGACGGCCCGTGAAGGCCTGGCCGCGGCCCGCTCCGCACGGCCCGATCTCATCCTGATGGACCTGAGCCTGCCCGAGATGGACGGCCTCGAGGCGACCCGCCGGCTCAAGGCCGAGCCCGCCACCTGCGGCATCCCGGTGATCGCGCTCACGGCGCACGCGCTGCTCGACGATCGTGACCGTGCCTTGGCGGCCGGGTGCGCCGACTACGACACCAAGCCCGTGGACCTGCCTCGTCTGCTGGGGAAGATGGAACGCCTCCTCACGATGCTCGCCAGCCCCGTCGTCTGACCCGCTCGCCCGGGCTCATCACGGCTGTCGCGCGGAGGGCCACGACGGCCACCCGCCCCGCCCGTCGTCACGGCACGGGGGTGGCGCGTCCCTCCGTCATGTGCGGGGCCGTACCCATCGACTGGATGAGCCGCCCCGCCTCCGTCTGGCTCACTGGCCGCGAGAACAGGTAGCCCTGGCCGAGCGCGCACGACAGGGAGCGCAGGTACTCGGCCTGCTCGGTGGTCTCGACGCCCTCGGCCACCACGTCCAATCCGAGCTGGCTCGCCAGGGATACGATCGTGGCGAGCACGCGCGCGTGGCTCGGGCGATTGGTGGACTCGGCAATGAAGGAGCGGTCGATCTTCAGCGTGTCCACCGGGAACTCCTTCAGGTACCCGAGCGACGAATAGCCCGTGCCGAAGTCGTCGATGCTGAGGCGAACGCCGAGCGCCCGGAGCCGCTCCAGCGTGCGCTTCGCCGTCATGTGATCGGCCACGACGCTGCTCTCGGTCAGCTCGAGCTCGATACGGGCCGGGTTCACGCGGTACTCGCGCAGTACGCGATCGACGCGTTCCACGATGTCGCCCGCCGCGAGCTGCTTCGCCGAGAGGTTGACGGCCACCGATACCTGGGCGGCGCCAGGCGTCGTCTGATCCCATTCCCTGAGCTGGCGGCACGCCTCCCGAAGCACCCAGTCGCCCAGTTCAATGATGAGCCCCGTGTCCTCGGCGACTTCGATGAAGCGGGCAGGACCCAGCAGTCCCTCGATCGGATGGTTCCATCGCACGAGGGCCTCGAACGTCCGCACGGCGCC
Organism: Vicinamibacterales bacterium; assembly: GCA_050185275.1. GTDB lineage: Bacteria > Acidobacteriota > Vicinamibacteria > Vicinamibacterales > UBA2999 > JABFRY01. Next base: position 49,502 of record JBFWZN010000011.1, read on the forward strand.
GGTCTGGAGGCAGATGATGGGCTGATAGTGCAGGACGAACTGTCCCTCCTCCACGGCCGTGCGCAGGTCGTTTTCCGTCTGCAGCCGTGCCACCGCCCGCTGCCTCAGACCGGCGTGGTAGACCTCGGCTCTGGCCCGCCCCGCGGTCTTGGCGTGGTACATGGCGGTGTCGGCGTCGCTCAGGACTTCATCCGCCCGCCCGTAGTCGGGCGAGCCCATCGCCACCCCGATGCTCACCGACGAGAAGATCGTGTGGGTCTCCACGTGGAAGGGCTCGGAGAAGCTCGCCTGGATGCGGTCGGCCACCGTGCAGGCTTCCTGAGGCCCCCGAAGACCCGTCAGCAGGACGGCGAATTCGTCGCCCTCGAGGCGCGCGACCGTCTGAGAGCCCTCGGCAGACGGCTCCAGCCCGATCCGGGCGACCGTGTCGGTCTCCCGCAGGGACTGCTCGATGTGTCGGCCTACCAGGACGAGGAGCTGGTCGCCCACCGTACGGCCGACACTGTCGTTCACCAGCTTGAACCGGTCGAGATCGATGAGCAGGACCGCATAGTGCCACTCGGGATCCCGCCGCGCGTACTCCATGGCACGCTCGACCCGATCGACGAACAGCACACGGTTGGCGAGGCGGGTGAGCGGGTCGGCCGCCTTGGTGCTCGTGATGTCGGTGAGGGAGCCGGCCACGCGCTCGGGCTCGCCGAGCGCGTTCCGCACGGCCGCCGCCCGGCTGCGCACCCAGAGGTAATGTCCGCTTCGGGTCATGAGACGGTGCTCGGACTCGAAGTGGGTCGTGTCGCCGCGCAGGTGCGCGTGCAGCTCCTGCCAGACGCGCGGCCGATCATCGGGATGCATGCGCTCGTACCACGCGTCCATCCGGTTCTCGAGCTCCTCGTCGGCGTAGCCGAGCATTTCCTTCCAGCGGGGCGAGAAGTAGACGTCGCCGCTCCGGACCTTCCAGTCCCACAGGCCGTCATTGGCCCCGCGAACAGCCAGGGCGAACTGCTCCTCCCGGTCGCGGACCCGACGCTCGGCCGACAGGCGCGCCAGCTGCGTCCGCATGCGCGCGAGCAGCACCGGCAGGTCGATCGGCTTGGTCACGTAGTCGTCCGCGCCCAGATCCAGGGCCTCCACGACGTCTTCGCTTTGTGCGTTGGCCGTGGCCATGATCACCGCGAGCTGGGCCGATGGCTGCGTCAGGCGCAGCTTCTCGAGGGCCTCGAGGCCGCTCATGCCGGGCATCTGCACGTCGAGCAGCACCAGGTCCAGTCCGCCGCCGGCGATGCGCGCCAGGGCAGCCGGTCCGCTGTCGGCCACCTCCACGATGTACCCCGCCCTGATCAGGCGCCTCGAGAGCAGATCGCGGTTGGTCTCGTCGTCGTCTACCACCAGCACCCGGCCCTTGCCCGCATCGGGCGGGACCGGCTGCGGCGGCGCGGCAGGGGACGCGGGCAGGGTGTGCAGTTCGCTCACGGTCATCGTTCCTCTCAGAGTCCCCGGGACATGGCGCCCGCCGCGACAGCGGACGCGACGGTCTGGGTGGCCACCGGCAGCGGGGCCTCGACGGGCAACACCACGCGAAACACCGATCCGACGCCCGCGGTGCTCTCGACTTCCACGTCACCGCCCATCAGGCGGCACAGCTGCCGGCTGATGGCGAGGCCCAGGCCCGTGCCTCCGAATCGCCGCGTCGTCGAGTCGTCGGCCTGCGCAAACTGCCCGAACAGGCGCGACAGCTGTTCCGGCGAGATGCCGATGCCCGTGTCCCGGATCTCGATGCACGCCACGGCGGCACTGCCTCGGGTTGCCCGGCGGGCTTCGAGGGTGACGGTGCCGGCGCTCGTGAACTTGGCGGCGTTGCCGAGCAGGTTCAGCAGGACCTGCCGCAGGCGCATCGCATCGGCCTGCACCGTGTCGAGGTCGTCCGCCGCCTCGACGTGGAGCGTGTTGCCGTTCTTCTCGAGCAGCGGGCGGGTCGTGGCCACCACATCGCCGAGTACGGCGCGCAGCGAGACGGGTTCCGGCCGCAGCGTGAGCCGCCCGGCCTCGATCTTCGAGAGGTCCAGCACGTCGCTCACCAGCTGCAGGAGGTGCGTGCCCGCCGTCCTGATCCGCTCGAGGTCGGGCAGCAGGCGTACGGTGCCGAGGTCCTCGGCTTCCTCGCTCATCAGCTCGCTGTAGCCGATGATGGCGTTGAGCGGTGTCCGCAGCTCGTGACTCATGTTGGCGAGGAACGTGCTCTTGGCCCTGTTGGCGGTTTCGGCGGCGTCGCGCGCCATCAGCAGCTCGGCCTCGGCGCGCTCGTGCTCCGCGATGCGCTGCTCGAGTTGCGCGGTGCGCTCCTGCACGCGAACCTCGAGATCCTGCTTGGCCATGAGCAGGGCCGCGTCGCGATGCTCGATCTGTTCGAGCATCTCGTTGAACCGCGTGAAGAGCGTGCCCAGCTCGTCGCGGCTCGCCGGCGTGACCCGCACGCTGTAGTCCTGCGTCTCGGACACCCGTTCCGCCTGCAGGGCCAGGTGCACGATCGGCCCCGATATCCGCCGCTGCAGCAGAAGCGAGATCCCGATGGTCACCACCACCGACCCGAGCAGCACGGCCCCCACGATGCCCGCGTACTCCTGCCACTGGGCATAGACCGTGGCCATGTCGCCCCAGAGCACGATAGTGCCCATCCGTTCGCCGTCGAGCCCGATGGGCTGCCGGGCCACGACGTGGCGCCGTGTGGCCGAGGCTTCCGGGTCCTGCAGGTCGATGCCGTGTCCGCTTCGCTCGAAGCTGGCGAACAGCTGGCCCTGACGGTCGTAGATCGCCCCGGCGCTCACCGCCGTGTCCTGCTCGAGCGCCTGCAGGAGCATGCGGGCTTCACCGGGGTCGCCGAAGCCGAGCGCCGCCGCGCTGTTGAAACCCACCACGGCCGCGAGACCATGCAGGCGCGCTTCGAGCTGCCCGGCACCGCGGACGAACTGGTAGGACACGATGGCCGCCGACAGGAGCGCCAGCGACACCACGCTCGTGAGGACGGTGACCGCCGTGACCTTGCCCTGGATCGACTCGCGGAACCGCGCCACTACGGTCGCCTCCCCAGCGCGCCGTCCACGTAGCTCGCGGCCGTCAGCAACCGCGAGCTCAGGTGCAGGCCCGCGCGTCTGGCCGCGCTCCGGTTCACGCTGAAGACGACCCGGCCGTCCTCGACAAGCAGGTTGATCGCGGTGTCGTGCACGTCCACGCCGTTCATCTCGCTGATCGTGAGCGTGGCCGCGCCGGCAACGGACCGCACGACGGACTCGAGGTGAGCGCTCGCCGCGGCCGTGATGAACAGGGCATCCGCCGTGGGAATCGTCCGGGGGTCGGACACCACCTGCACGTCGAGCGGGTACCCTTTGACCACCTTTCCCCCCAGCGACTGGAGCCCGGGCACCGTCGGTCCGTCGCCCAGCACCACGAGGGACCAGGCGCCCGACGTGCGGCCCTCTTCCGCCGGCCAGTCCACCAGCCGGAGGAAGTTGAAAACGAAGGCGCCCTTGACGTCCTCCTCTCGGGGGGGACCCGCGTCCTGGGCCGTGGTCGCGGTCGCCAGGGCCGCGCACAGGCACAGCGCCACGGCAAGCGCCGTCGGCCGTAGGGCGGTTCGCCGGGGAGGCGTGGGCTGGAGAGGAGGCATCGTCCCGTCAGCGCGGCAGCATCGCGTTGGACTCAGAATCGGACCCGCGCCCGCACCAGCACCGACGCCGGCACGGTCGTGCTCTGTTCGAAGGTGCCGGGGAACTCGCAGTCGCCGTGGCCGAGATCCCGCGCCACGACGGACAGGTCGAGCTGGCTGGTGACGGGGAAGAGATAGGTGAGGTCGGCGGCCACATAGCCCTTGAGCGTGCCTGTCCCGCCGGCGCCGCGGAACGCGGGAATCAGCTCCGACCGACCGGGCAGCGAAACCGGTATGCGCACGTAGATGAGCCGGGCTGCATTGTCGGTGAGCGCCGTGCCTGCGACGTCGAACGCGGCCGACGTGCGGAACTCGCCCGTGCGGTACTCCGTGCGTTGCGTCGACCGCGTGATGATGTTGCTCTCGCCGTTCATCGCGTTGGCGCCCCAGAGCGTCGCGCCAGGCCTGCATCCCACCTCGGCCCGCTCGAATGTCCTCGAGCACGGTGTCCAACGCTTCCCAGGACACGCCCGAGTAGAGCGGGGTGTACACGCTGCGCCCACCCACCATGACGAGGCGCGTGTTGGCGAACCGGGCGTTGAAGCCGCGGATGCGGACCGCCCACTCGCTGGCGTCGATGTGCGCCACGGGGACCGCAGGCACCAGGCGGAGCAAGTCCGTACGCGTCGTGGCGCCCGACTGGCGGATGTCCTGACGCGCGGTTCCAAGCACGGGAGCACGTCAGGAACATCGGCCCCGGGCAGGGGGTCTTGAAGGGACGGTACCGGCGCGTCGCTCGCGGCCCGGTGCGTGGGACAGTGCGGCCTCACCCCTCCACGCCGGCCGACGGACGGCGACGCACGGAATCGTAAGTGCCCCGACGATCCCGTGATCGCCGGGCGGCGGCCCGGCGCGGGGTGGCCGCGCAGTCCCGTAGTGGGACGTGTCGAGTCGTGCAGGGACACCGCGCAGGAGGCAGGTCCCGCACGTGGCGCGGGCCTTGCTCACCGATGCCTCCCATGCGGCTCGTGCAGACTCATTCATCCTCAGGACACCCGGTGGCGCCCATCATCATCGGCCACAGCCCGGCGCTCGAACGCGTGACCGCCCTGGCCACCCGCGTCGCTGGCGGCCTGGCGAAGGTGCTGATCACCGGAGAAAGCGGCGTGGGCAAGGACGTGATCGCGAGGCTGGTGCACTCGCGCTCGCCTCGGAGCGACCAGCGCTATGTGGCGTTGAACTGTGCGAGTTTCTCCGAGACGCTGCTCGAGTCGGAGCTTTTCGGGCACGTGAAGGGCAGCTTCACGGGCGCGTACCGCGACAAGGTGGGCAAGCTCCAGCAGGCGCATCGCGGCACCATCTTTCTCGACGAGATCGCCGAGATGAGCCTGCGCATGCAGGCGATGCTGCTGCGCTTCCTGGAGAACGGCGAGATTCAGCCCGTCGGGTCCGACACGCCGCCGGCGCGCGTGGACGTGCGCATCGTCTCGGCCACCAATCGCGACCTGGCGGAGATGGTGGCCAAGGGCGAGTTCCGCGAGGACCTGCTCTATCGCATCCGGGTGGCGCACATCCACGTGCCGCCCCTCCGCGAGCGGAAGGAGGACGTCCGGCCGCTCGTCGAGTTCTTCGTGGCCCGGAGCCGAGAGGGCGCGCGGGTCACCGACGAGGTGATGGAGCGGCTCGAGGCGTACCGCTGGCCCGGCAACGTCCGAGAGCTGCAGAACGTCGTCGAGCAGATGGTGACGATGTCGCTCGGGGACGAGATCACCCTCGAGGCCCTGCCCGAGTTCGTCGTGGCCCGACAGCCGGGCGCCATGCTCCCCGCCCGCGAGCGCCGGCGCCGCATCTCCGACGACCTGTACGACGGTCTGATCTCGGGCGGGTACCGGTTCTGGGAGCACGTGCACCCCATGTTCATGAGCCGCGACGTCACCCGTGCAGATCTGCGCCAGTTGATCCGGCGTGGACTGTTCGCGACCGGCGGCAACTACCGGGCGATGCTGCAGCTGTTCAACATGGACGAACAGGACTACAAACGGCTCCTCAACTTCCTCTCGGCCCACGACTGCACGGTGGACTTCCGGGAGTTCAGGGGGAACCGCGAGAAGGCCGAGGCGGCCGTCCACGGAATGCCGCCCCCCCGCTAGCGCGATCGTCGCTTCGGTGTCGCGCGCCATCCCGGCCCTCCGGCGCGACGCCGTGGGAAAACGATCCTCCAGGGGACTCGGTGATGCCCCTTGCGCATCGCTGTCCAGACTGCCGCTGTCGCGTCGTGCGCACGTCGGAGGGGCCGGGGTGCCGCATCGCCACGCGCCCCGCCGGCCGCACGCCGTCTGGCTCCAGCCAGAAGTTCCTCAGGGCTCCTCCGGATGCCGCAGCATGCGCGGCGACCCCCGCGTGCCACAGACCCCCAGTACTGCAGCGAATGGTCAGGTCCGGCCACTCGGGGCCGCCCGGCACCGGCATTGCTCTGACACGGCCGGACGGCCGTGGGGCCGCCTGGTTCCGAGGAGAGTGTTCGCGATGACCGAGCGTCGCAGTGCCGCCCGTTTCGTGCTCGTGCCCCCGGCTGACGCCGTGGTCCGGTCCATTCAGGACGTGGTCTTGGACCGTCTCGAGCGCCGGAAGGTGGTGATCGTTTCGCCCACGCCCGGCGTGCACGGTGCCCGTCGCACCATCCACGTGAACCTTGGTGCCCGCGGTCTCCGCACCCTGGTGGGCGAGACGTGGCGCACCCAGCCGGTGGTCGCCAACGGCGTGCTCAGGCACCGGGTTACGCTGGGTATCGCCGAAGACGCGGTGGGCGGCCCCGCCGACTGGGAGGCCGGGGACGTGCTCTCGTGCCTGGCCGTGCGGGCGGTTCCCACGAGGCTGCTGAATATCAGCGCCAGGGGGTGCCTGCTCGAGAGTGCGAGTGTGGAGCTCTATGCGGGCGCGATCGGCGTGCTCGATGTGGAGTTGCAGGACGGGCACCACGTCGAGGCGTTCCGGGTGTCGCGGGCGGCTGTGCAGGCCAGGGCGCGCCCCTCGCGGCTGGGCGTCGAACTGTTGCCGATCGAGCCGTTCGGTCCGTCGATCTTCCAGCTGATCGCGCAGCTCAACGACCACGTCATTGCCCAGCCCGGGGCCACCAGGGGCTGAGCCGGTCGAGCGGTGGAACCGCGCAGCGCGGGCCTGTGACCGCGGTCGCCAGACGGCGTCAGCTGCCCGTGCCGGCGCCCTGGCGATTGAGCTCCCGGGCCCACTTGAGCGCGTCGCCATAGGCCTCGGCCAGCGTGGTGTCGGAGAGGCCGACGCCCGTGACGGCCGCCGTCGCCGCCGCCCACTCGCCCCGTTCGTAGGCGATGACCGCATCGAGCACGGTGCGGGCCGTGTTCTGCCCTCCGAGCAGGGCCGTGCGCGCGTTCTCGGCCAGCGAGAGCTCGGCGATCGCGATCTCCATGGGACGGCTCAACATCACGTCCAGCAGCGAACACAGGCCCATCAGGAAGTACTCGGCGCCGGTGTCCCGGCCACTCAGTTCCGCGCCCAGCGACTCGCAGCAGCGGCCGCGAATGATGGCCATGTTGACGATTTCGGGCGAGCCGCCACTGCTCAGGCCGGCGAGCGACCACACGGCGGTCCACTTGCGGATCTGGTCGAACCCGAGCATCACCAGGGCCTGGTTGATGGAGCGAATTTCGGTGCGGAAGGCGAACGACGCCGAGTTGACGCAGCGCAGCACGCGGTGGACGAGCGAGGCGTCGCGCTTGACGAGGTCTTCGAGCTCCTGCACGGAGAGGTCGGGCCGGCTGAGCGCAGCGAGCAGGCGCAGGTACGACAGCTTCTGGAACGGGACGGCTTCGGCTTCGAGGGTGGTCGGCTTGCAGAAGTAGTAACCCTGGAAGAGTTCGTAGCCCTCGCCGAGGGTGGACTGGTGCATGCCCTCGTCCTCGACCTTCTCGGCGAGGAGACGGACGCCCCTGGGCACGCGGGTTTTCATCGCCGCCCGAATGCCCGGGTCGATGGAGAGGACGTCCACCTTCACGAAGCGCACGAACGGGAAGAGCAGCTCCGAGGCCGTATCCGGGATGAAGTCATCGAGGGCCAGCAGGTAGCCGCGCTTGTGGAGGTCGCGGCAGATGTCCACCACTTCCTGGTCCACGACGATGTCCTCGAGCAGCTCGAGCACGACCATCCCGGGGGGCATCACGGTGGCGAAGTCGGTCGTCAGCAGGTGGCGGGTGACGTTGATGAACGCCGGTCGCTCCCCGGTGATGGCGTCGAGCCCCATGGTGATGACCGCGTTGTTGAGGACGCGCGCACTGGCCGCATCGGGCGAGTCCGACGAGTAGCCGGCGCTGGCGACGCCGCTCCGGTACAGCAGCTCGTATGCCTAGATCTGACCGCTGCGGTCGAGGATCGGCTGCCGGGCCAGAAAGACCGTTTCGCGTTCTTGTGCGCTTGTCGTCAACGGGTGTCCTGCGTGTGTGAGGTTCGACAGGAGCAATCGGCCCTGCCGGGGGCCTCTTGAATGCCCGTCCCCCGGTCCGCCCCGGCTGCGGGGCCTCCACCGCGGTCCTGCGGGAACCAGCCATCATGCCAGGGTGTAACGCCGCTGCCCGTGGCTGCACCACTTCCCGGACGTGGACGTGATGAGCATGGGAGGAGTGCCATGGTGGGATACGACAGGCCCTGCACCGGACGCCAGATGATGCACGCGCTGCCGATGGAGCCGGACTGCAGTGAGGACATCGACCTCGCGGTGTCGTGCGACGTCGGGGTGCTGATCTCGGGCGGAAGCCGGACGGAGGCCCTGCAACTCGCGCTGGCCATCCACCTGCGGGGACCGCGGGCCGACGAGCGCTTCGGCATCGTCGACATGACGCAGCCGTCGGCAACGGCCGAACTCCAGACCCTGGCTGCCAGGGCCGCCGCGCACGCCGAGGCGCTGGACCTGCCGGCCGGGATGGGCACCCTCTGCATCCTCGAGCCCGACCGGATGCCCCACGCGGCGCAGGCCGCCCTGCTGCAGTGCCTGGCACGGCGTGACCGCCACGGACGGCTCCTGATGCGCGTGATTGCCGTCGTCGAACGCGCCAGGCTGGCGCGCCTGCGCGAATCGACGCGCCTGGTGCCGGACGTGTTCTACCGCCTCAACACCATCCACGTGGCCCTGCCGGCCCAGTGACCGGATGCCGGTTCAGGCCGCCAGGTTCAGGCCGCCAGCATCAGGCCGCCAGGGCGGACGCGTGCGACACCTCGCGCGCCCAGCTGAGCGCGTCCGAGTAGGCCCAGGGGAGCAGCAGGGGGTCGAGGTGGCTGCGCTCGGCGCTGGCCTGCGCCTCGTCCCAGGAGCCCTGCTCGTAAGCCACCACGGCGTCGAGCAGCGTGCGGGCGCCGTTCGATTCGCCTAGCAGGGCGGCGCGGATGTCGGCGGAGAGGGGCAGCTCGTCGAGCACCTGGGTCATGGGCCGGTTCAGCATCACGTCCAGCAGCGAGGTGAGGCCGAGCAGGAAGTACTCGGAGCCGTCCTGGCCCTCGAGCCGCTGACCGAGCAGCTCGCACGTCCGCGCCCGGAGAATGGACATGGTGACGACCTCGGGCGACGCGCCCCCGTTGAGTCCGGCAAACGCCCACACGGACGCCCACTTGCGGATCTGGTCGAGACCCATCAGCACCAGCGCGTGCCGGATGGAGCGCACCTCCTGGCGCAGGCCGAAGGCCGCGGAGTTGATGCAGCGCAGCACGCGGTAGGACAGCGAGGCATCGTGCTTGATCAGGTCTTCGAGCTCGTTGACGCCCAGGTTCTCCTTGTTGAGCGCGTTGAGCAGCTGCATGTAGGCGAGCTTCCGGCCGGACACGGCACCTGAGCCGAACGTCGTGGGCCGACAGAAGTGGTACCCCTGGAAGAACGCATAGCCCTCGGCCTTCGTCTGGGCGAAGATCTCGGCGGTCTCGACCTTCTCGGCGACCAGCTGCACGCCCTTGGGGACCTGGCGCACGAGCGCGGCGCGCGCTGCCGGCGAGGTGGCGAGCACGTCCACCTTCACGTATTTCACGAACGGCAGGAGCCGTTCGGCGTCGGAGCCGGGCACGTAGTCGTCGAGCGCCATCGCATACCCCTGTCCCTTGAGGGTCCGGCACGTGGCAACGACCTCGTCGTCCACGGTGATGTCCTCGCGCAGCTCGAGGACGGTCGACGCCGGGGGCAGCAGCGTGCCGAGGTCGCTCAGCAGGATGTTGCGCGTGAGGTTCACCCACGCCAGGCGATCGCTGGCGAGCAGGGGCAGACCCATCGTCAGCAGGGCATCGTTGAGCACGCTGGCGGCTGCCAGATCGCCGTCCGCCGTGCATGCGGTGGCGCGCGCGCCGGCGCGATAGAGCAGCTCGTACCCGAAGACGCCGCCCTTCTGGTCCAGGATGGGCTGACGCGCCACGTACACGGAATCTTTCGGGTCCACGACTGGTCGCATGCACGTGTCCTTTCGGGCGTGAGCCCGCTTCGCAGAATGACGCCTGCAGGGAATCGGCATCGAGTCGTGGCGGCTTGACCGCCCCGATCCGCGGGCACGCAGAGGGCGCGTGTGGGCCTCCCGCGGCAGGCCGCGCAGGTCGAGGCGGCGGCAACGGGATGGCTGAGCTGGAGTGGCCATGCGTTGTCGGCGCGACGCACCGGCACTAGAATCGGCCCACTTCATCGCCGTGTCCCGATGTCCGGGACCGGTGCCGCGGCCGCGAGTGACATGCTGGAATCGCTCCGTCAGGATGGGTCCAGGAGGCCGGCGCCGTCAGGGGGGCGCCCCGGGCCGTCGGATCTGCCCGCCGGTGCGCCCGCCGGCTGGTCGGCGGTGCCGTGGGAGCAGACGCCTCTCGGTCCACCGGCGGCCTGGCCACCGCCCCTCGCGACCGCGGCCGCCGCCTGCCTGGCCACGCCCGCCCCGTCCCTGCTCGTGTGGGGCGTCGAGCGCGCCTGCCTGTTCAACGGCGCCTTCGAGCAGCTGTGCGCCACGCCGTCCGCGAGCCTCGGCGCCGACGTGGCGGCCTGTCCCGGTCTGCCCTTTTCCGCGCTGGCGCCGGCGCTCCAGGAGGTCTGGTCCGGCGGCCGCGTGCGCACCGACGCCCTGCGCGTGCTGCGGGAGCGCGACGGACGGGAGGAGGAAGGCTACCTGCGCTTCGCGTGCGCACCGATGTTCGACGGCGGCGGCCTGGTGGCCGGTGCGCTGCTGACCGTGACCGACGAGACCGGTCACGTGCAGGCCGAGCGGCGCCTCGGCCTGCTGCGGACGCTCTATCAGCAGACGTCCCGTGCCCGATCGGTGGAACAGGCCTGCGCCGGGATCGGCCGCGCGCTCCGCGGTGCGCCGGACCTCGCATTCGCCCTCCTCTACGTCTGCGACGGCCGGCAGGCGACCCTCGCGGCGCGCGCGGGTGTGCCCGAGGGGCACGCAGACGCTCCCGAGCAGGTGGACCTGGGCGCCCTGCGTTCGGTGCCCTGGCCGATTGCCGAGGCGCTGCGCAGCCGCGAGCCGCAGCGCGTGGATCGGCCCGCGGCCGCCGGGCCGTCGTTCGTGCTGCCGCTCGGGATTCCCGGCCTGAACCGGCTGCTCGGCGCGCTGGTGGTGGGGCTCGCGCGCGGCGTGCACGACGACGACGCGTGCCGGACGTTCCTGGCCACGCTCGGAGAGGCCGTGGCCGGCGCACTGTCCCAGGCGCGCGAGCACGCCGAGGAGCGGCGGGGACGGGCAGCCGGTGGCCGACTGCCGATGACCGAACGCGTACAGCGGCGCGACCCGGCGGCCCCCAAGCGCCTGACCGATGCGTTCGCCCGCGTCCAGCGTCATCTCACCCTCACCCTCAACCTGGCGCGCACCGTTGCGTGGACGGCCGATGCGTTCGGCGACAAGCGGTGGGCGGCCGACAGCCTCGCCGACATCTACGGCGTGGCGAGTCTGCCGTCGGCCGAGGACGAGTGGGCGCTCATCCATCCCGACGACCGGGTCCGGCATGCGCGGACGGTGGAGCGAGGTAGCTACGGGGACGGATACCGATCGACGTATCGCATCATCCGCCCGGACACGGGGCGCATCACGTGGCTCGACGAGCGTGCCGTGGCCACGCGGAACGCCGCCGGCGTGGTGGTCGAGCTGGTCGGTGTGGTGACCGACGTCACCGAGCGGGAAGAGGTCGAGGAGCAGTTGCGGGTGACCTCGGAACGATTCGAGGCCGCGATCGACCGCACGCCCGTGGTCGTGTTCAACCAGGATCGCGATCTCCGTTACACCTGGATCCACAACCCGGGGCTTGGCCTGACGCCTGACGGCGTGCTCGGGCTCACCGACGCGGATGTCCTCGAGCAGCTCGAGGATGCCCGCCGGGCAGAGGCGGTCAAGCGTCGCGTGCTGGCCACCGGTCACGCGGAACGCGGCGAGCTGTGCGTGCACTACAAGGGGGAGCCGCGGTTCTTCGACCTGCTCGTGCGGCCCCAGCGCGGCGCCGACGGCAGTGTCGTCGGCGTCCTGGGCACGGCCGTGGACATCACCGAGCGCAAGCGCGTCGAGGAGCACGTGCGGTTCCAGGCCGACGTGCTCGCCCAGGTGCGTGACGCCGTGGTGGCCATCGACGCCGACTACCGGCTCACCTACGTGAACGAGGCCGCGCTCCGTCGGTACGGCGTGTCGGAGGCCGAGGTGCTCGGACGCCCCCTGCACGAGGCGTGCGAGGTGCGGTGGCTCAAGCCTGGCGACGAGGCCGACGCGCTCGAATCCCTGCGGACCACGGGCCAGTGGCGGGGCGAGCACGTGCACGTCACGCGCGACGGGCGGGTGATCCACGTCGAGTCGTTCGTCAGCGCCCTCACCGGCGACCGGACAGGACTGCTGGCGGTGATTCGCGACATCACCGCGCGGCGCCGTGCGGACCAGTGGCTGGCGACCGAGCATGCCGTGTCCCGCCTCCTCGCGGAGGGGCCGGGGAGCGCCGATGTCGTGCCGGCGCTCCTCGAGACGCTGGCCACGCACCTGGGTGCCACGGCGGCCACGCTCTGGCAACCCGACGCCGCGGGCCTGCTCCTGCGGTGCGCTGGTTTCGCCGTGGCCACGCCCGGGCACGACGACCTCCGGGTCATGCAGCCGCTGACGGCCGGCATTTCCTATGCGCGCGGGCAGGGGCTGGTGGGCCGGGTCTGGGAGACCGGCCAGCCGGCCTGGCGCGACGACGTCTCGTCCATGTCCGGCCTCGCCGCGGCCCTCGCCAGCCGTGCCGGGTGCCAGGCGGTCCTCGCCTTTCCCGTCCGGCACGAGGGGCGCTGCGTGGCGGTGATCGAGTTGTCGTCACCAGGGCCCGCCGAGCCCGAGCCCGGCTATCTCAATGCCCTGGCGGCGATCGGGCACGAGGTCGGGTTGTTCCTGCGGCGGCGCGCCGCCGAGGAAGCGCTGCGGCGCAGCGAGGCGCTCTTCCGCGCCGTGTACGAGAACGCGGGCGCCGGCATCGCCCTGCTCGACCCGGTCACCAGCCACTTCGTGCGCGTGAACCGGCGCCTGGCAGACATGCTGGGGTTCGACACCGAGGAGCTGCTCGGCCGCCACGTGCAGACGGTCACCCACCCCGACGACTGGGCCCTCGACGCAGAGATCCTGAGGGCATCGGCCCTCGACGCGAACTACGCCGACCTGGTCGAGCGTCGCAACATCCGACGTGATGGCGGCGTGGTCTGGGTCCAGATGGCGGTGACGACGCTCCGCGACCACGACGGACGGCCACAGGCGACGTTGGCCATGGTCCACGACATCACCGAGCGCAAGCGGACCGAGGCGGCGCTCAAGGAGGCGGACCGCCGGAAGGACGAATTCCTGGCGACCCTGGCGCATGAGCTGCGCAACCCGCTGGCCCCGATCCGGAGCGCGGTGGCCCTGTTGCAGCACGTGGGCGCCCGCGACGACGCCCTGCAGCGGTATCGCGACGTCATCGAGCGTCAGGTGCGCCAGATGGGCCGCCTCCTCGACGATCTCCTCGACGTGAGCCGCATCACCCGCGGCAAGCTCGTGCTGCGCACCCGTCCGGTCGCGCTCGCCGATGCCCTGCACGCGGCCGTCGAGGCCAGCCGGCCCCTGATCGACGCCTCCCGCCACGACCTCACGCTCGTGCTGCCCGAGGGGGCGGTGGTGGTCAACGGCGACCTCGCGCGGTTGACGCAGGTGTTCACCAACCTCCTGAACAATGCCGCGAAGTATTCCGAGCCGGGGGGCCGGATCGATGTACGCGTGGACATCGAGGCCGATGACCGGTGGGGCCGCTGCGCGGTGGTGTCGGTGCGCGACTCCGGCGTGGGCATCCTCCCCGAAATGCTCGAGAAGGTGTTCGAGCCGTTCACGCAGCTGCAGACGCCACGGACCGGCGCTCCCGGAGGGCTTGGTATCGGCCTCGCCCTGGCGCGGCGGCTGGTCGAGATGCACGGCGGGACCATCGAGGCGCGCAGCGACGGACCCGACGCCGGGTGCACCATGGTGATCCGCCTGCCGGCCATGCGCTCGACGGCCGGCTACCTGCCCGAGCGCAGCGCGACCGGGGAGGCGCAGGCGGGCCTCCTGAAGCGCGTGCTCGTGGTGGACGACGCGGTCGACAGCGCCAACATGCTCGCGGCCCTCGTGGGACAGCTCGGGCACGAGGTGCAGGTGGCTTATGGGGGAGAGGAGGCCCTGGCGCTCGTGGCGGTCTTCGCGCCCGACGTGATCCTGCTCGACCTCGGCATGCCCGGCCTGAGCGGCTTCGACGTCGCGCGTCGCGTGCGTGCGCACCCGGCGGGTCGCCACGTGACGCTCATCGCGCAGACGGGGTGGGGCCAGGAACAGGACCGCCAGCGCACGGCCGACGCCGGGTTCGACTACCACCTCGTCAAGCCCATCGACCCGGCCGTGCTGGCCCAGCTCGTGGGCGTCGCATCCACCTCCGCACCCGAGTGAGGACACGATGCTGTTCGAGGACCGCGCCGATGCCGCCCGTCAGCTCGCAGCGGCCCTGATGCCCTACCGGGGGCACCGTCCCCTGGTGCTCGGCCTGCCCCGTGGCGGCGTACCCATGGCGCGCATCATCGCCGACGCGCTCGACGGCGACCTGGATGTCCTGCTCGTCCGCAAGCTCTGCGCACCGGGGCAGCGCGAACTGGCCATCGGCGCGGTGGGCGAGTCGGGCGCGGTCGTGCGCAACGAGGACTTCGACGACGTCGCCGGGGACTACGTGCAGGAGGAAATCGCCGAGGAGCTCGCGCTCATCCGCCGGCGTCGCGTGCTGTACTCGGGAGTGCACCCGCCCATCGATCCCGCAGGCCGGATCGTGATCGTCGTCGACGACGGCATCGCCACCGGGGCCTCGATGGTGGCCGCCGTCCGTGCCGTGCGCGAACGGAGGCCGGCCACCGTGGTGGTGGCCGTGGGAGTCGCCGCGCCCTCGTCGCTGGCGCTCGTCGGCGCCGAGGCCGACGACATCGTGTGTCTCCACGCTCCGCCCGGCTTCGTGGCGGTCGGGGCGTTCTACCGCGACTTCTCCGAGGTCTCCGACACCATGGTCACCGCCGCGCTCGCGGGGGGATGAGACGGGTCCGGCCAGACACGTCGCATGCGCGCGGGAGCATCACCCCGACACGCGACCGGCGTCAGTCGGCGCCGGCCTGGACGTGGATCCCGCACTCGAGCTTCTCGCCCTGCCACCGGCCCGAGCGGGGATTGGCCGGGTCGAGCGGCAGCGTCGTGCAGGGCTCGCAGCCGATGCTCGAGTAGCCGAGTTCGTAGAGCGGGAGCAGGGGAATGTCGTGCGCCTTCGCGTAGGCCCACACGTCGCGCGCCGTCCACGAGGCGAGCGGGCTGACGCGCTGGATGATCTTGCCGCTCGGCAGCCTGAAGGGCTCCACTTCCTGGATGGTCGCGCGCGACGGCGACTGGTCGCGACGCAGCGCGGTGTACCAGACATCGTACGACTCGAGGGCGGAGAACAGCGGCCCCACCTTGTGACGGGCGCAGCAGGCCGTCGTGCTGTCCGACTGCCAGAGCCCGACCTGGGGCTCGGCGGCCTGCAGGTTCACCAGGGTCAGGCCCCAGGCCTCGGCCATCCGGTCGCGGTACTCCAGGGTCTGCGCGAAGTGGTGGAGCGTGTCGAGGAACAGCACCGGCAGGCCCGGCCGCTGCGCAATCAGCATGTGGGTCAGCACGACGCACTCGGCCTGGAAGCTCGACGTGAGGCAGTGCGTGCCCTCGAGGGCCAGGGTATCCGTGATGACGGTGCGTGCATCGCTCATGTCAGCATCTCCTCGATGGCTCGCTGGACGGCCGTGATGGCGTCGGTGTCGGAAGCGGCGTCCCGCGCCAGCCGCGCGATCCGCTCGGCCGCCGTCATCGGGGCGGCCACCGTGGCGCTCTCGTGCACCGGGTTGGTGATCATGCCGGCTCCGGCCGTGAACTGGGTCGCCGGGTCGATGAGCACGAAGCTGCCCGTCGAGCGGTTGTCGGCGTAGCGGTCGAACACCAGGGGCCGGGAGGTGGACACCACCACCGAGCCGATCTGGTTGAGCACCAGCCCGTGGCTCACTTCCGCCGTGACCGTGCGGCTGGTCTGCTTGAGCACGTAGACCCGCGACGGGTCGAGGGGCCGCTCGTCCATCCAGACGAGCTCGGCCTCGAAGCGCTGGCCGACCATGGGCGGCTCGGACACCAGCATGTCGCCACGGCTGATGTCGATCTCGTCGTCGAGCGCCAGCGTCACCGACATGGGCGCAAACGCCTGCTCGAGGTCGCCGTTCCAGGTCACGATGCGGCTCACGCGCGCCGACCGCCCGGAGGGCCACACGGTGAGGGTGTCGCCGCGACGGACCACGCCGGAGGCGATCTGGCCCGCGTAGCCGCGGAAGGCGTCATCGGGCCGGCTGACCAGCTGCACCGGAAAGCGGAAGGGGCCGGCCGGCAGGTCGCGGTGCACGTGCACGGTCTCGAGGTACTCCAGCAGGCTCTGCCCGTCGAACCAGGGCGTCCGCTCGCTGCGTCCGATGACGTTGTCGCCGTGGAGCGCACTCATCGGGATGGCGTGCACGGGCAGCCCTCCGAGGAGATCCTCGAAGTCGTCCACGATCCGGTCGAAGACGCCGCGGTCGAAGTCCATCAGGTCCATCTTGTTCACGGCGAGCACGAAATCCCGGATGCCCAGCAGCTTCGCAATCCGTGCATGACGCCGCGACTGGGCGCGCACGCCGTTCCTCGCATCCACCAGCAGGATTGCCACGTCCGCCGTGGACGCGCCGGTCGCCATGTTGCGCGTGTACTGCTCATGGCCCGGCGTGTCGGCCAGCACGAACTTGCGGCGGGCGGTGGCGAAGTAGCGGTACGCCACGTCGATCGTGATGCCCTGCTCGCGTTCGGCCCTCAGGCCGTCGGTGAAGAGCGAGAAGTCGATGGGCCCGGCCGTCCGGCTCTTGGACGCCTGTTCCACCGAGGTGACCTGGTCCTCGTAGACGGAGCGCGAGTCGTAGAGGAGGCGGCCGATGAGCGTGCTCTTGCCGTCGTCGACGCTGCCGGCCGTGCAGATGCGAAGGAGTCCGGACATGCCTAGAAATACCCTTCCCGCTTCTTGATCTCCATCGAACCATCCTGATCGTGGTCGATGATGCGCAGCTGCCGTTCCGACTGGCGCGTCGCGATGAGTTCCTCGATGATTTGCGGCACCGTCTCCGCATCCGACCGGATCGCGCCCGTGCAGGGCGAGCATCCGAGCGAGCGCATGCGGCAGCGGACGCGCTGCAGGCGTTCGCCGGGCATGGTCACGACGAACGGCTGTTCCTGGACGACGAGGGAGTTGCCCCGCACGATGACCTCACGCTCCCGCGCGTAGTACAGCGGGACGATGGGAATCTCCTCCACGTGGATGTACTGCCACACGTCGAGCTCGGTCCAGTTCGACAGGGGAAACACGCGGATGCTCTCGCCAGGCCGGAGCTTTCCGTTGAGCAGGTTCCAGAGCTCCGGCCGCTGACGCTTGGGATCCCACTGGCCCTCGGCGTCCCGGAGCGAGAACACGCGCTCCTTGGCCCGCGAGCGCTCCTCGTCCCGCCGCGCGCCGCCGAGCGCCGCATCGAAGCCACCGGCCTTCAGCCCGTCGAGCAGGGCCTTGGTCTTGAGCAGGCCGCAGCAGCGCTGGGTGCCGACGGCGAAGGGCTGGGTGCCGTCGGCGATGGCCTCGTGGTTCGTGTGGACGATCAGGCGCGCGCCGACCGCCGCGGCCATCTCGTCGCGGAACGCGATCATCTCGCGGAACTTGTACGTGGTGTCGATGTGCAGCAGCGGAAACGGGATCGGCCCCGGGTGGAAGGCCTTCTGCGCGAGCCGGAGCAGGACCGACGAGTCCTTGCCGATGGAGTAGAGCATCACGGGCCGCTCGAACTCCGCCACCACCTCCCGCATGATGTGGATGCTCTCGGCCTCGAGGGCGCGGAGATGATCGAGTCGGAGACCGGTGTCCCGGCTGACGTCAGGCGGCGAAGCGACTGTGGCCATGCGTGAAAGTCCCCACAAAAAGAAAAAGCCCGGGAGATGCTCCCGGGCTGCTGCGCTCGATCTCGGTGTGCCGTGGTGTGCGTGAATCAGTCCATGCCAGCCGACAGCACGAGCGCGCGAACCCGGAGGGTCCTGGAACAACAACACGCGCAGGCCTGGCAGCTGAGGAACGGCACGACCCGCCGATTGTAGCAGGTCGCCGCGGAAACGGCCAGATCCGCGGCCGTGTCCCTTGACGCCGGTGGCCCTGCGGGGTTACGTACGTCCGTGCCTCCATCCGTTGCGCCGAGTCCTGCCGCCCGCGGGCTGTCCGCGCCTGTCCCCGCCCGAAGACCAGCACCCGCGGCCGGGCCGGCCTCCGTGCCCCCCGATGCGTGCCGATCCGGGCGTTCCGTCGTGCGGGGCCTCACGCTGACCCCGATCCTCGCCCTGGCCCTGCTGGCGGGGTGCACCCGGCAGGCTGACCTGGCCGGCGCCTGGGATGGGCAGGTCGAGGTCGGTGGGGTCGCGGTGCCATTCCGGTTCGAGTTGGTGGTGGACGGTCCCGAGGCCACCGGGTTCTTCTTCGACGGCAGCCAGCGGATCGGGTCGAGCGGGGGTCGCGTGGACGGGGGACGGGTGACGCTGGAGTTCGAGCAGTTCGGTACCCGGCTCGAGGCCACACTCGTCGGGGGCGTGCTCGAGGGCGTCTACGACCGCGGGACCCGGGGCCAGGGCTATCCCTTCCGCGCCACCCGGCCCGGCCCGGTCGTGCCGCCCGAGGGTGTGGTGCCCGCCATTGCGGGCACGTGGCGTGTGCCGGTGGAGAGCAGCAAGGGCGAGCGGGCGTGGCGCTTCATCGTCAGGCAGGAGGGCCCCGAGGTGACAGCCGCCATCCTGCGCGTCGACGGTGATACGGGGACGCTGTCGGGCCGGTACCTGGACGGGCGCTTCCTCCTCAGCCACTTTTCGGGCGCGCGTCCCACCCGCGTCGAGGTGACCGTGCAGGCCGATGGCACGCTCCGCCTCGTGCAGGACGATGACCCGCCGCTGACGGCCGTGCGCGACGAACTGGCCGCGGCCGAGGGTGTCGCCGAGCCCACGGACCCGGCGTCACACACGCGCGTCACCGATCCGTCGGTGCCGATCGCCTTCTCCTTCCCCGATCTGGACGGGCACGTGGTGTCCCACGCCGACGCCCGCTTCCGCGGCAAGGTGGTCATCATCAGCATCACCGGGAGCTGGTGCCCCAATTGCCACGACGAGACCCCCTTCCTCGTGGACCTGTACCGGCGCTACCGCGACCAGGGTCTCGAGATCGTGGCGCTGTCGTTCGAGGAGGCCGCGCAGCTGGAGGATCCCGTGCGCCTGCGCGCGTTCATCCGCCGCTACGGGATCGAGTACACCGTGCTCCTGGCGGGTGAGCCGGCGCAGCTGGCCGAGGCGCTGCCGCAGGCGGAGAACCTCAACGCGTTTCCCACCACGTTCTACATCGGGCGTGATGGCCTGCCTCGTCATGCGCACGCCGGGTTCCCGAGTCCGGCCAGCGGCGCGTACTACGATGAGGCGCGCGCCGAGATCACGGCACAGGTGGAGGCGCTGCTCGCCGAAGGAGCGCCCGCCTTCCTGTCCGCCGGCCTGCAGGGTGATGCGCCAGCGGCCCCGGCCAGCTTCCGACCCGGGCCCACCGGCCGGCGGCTGGTCGACGCCGTGCCCGGCGTGACGGCGCGCCCTCGCGGGGGATACGATCTCTGGCTCGACGTTACCCCGAAGCCCGGTATGCACGTGTATGCGCCGGGTGCGACCGGGTACCTGGTGGTGAGCCTGAGCACCACCATGCCCGATGGGGCCACGGCCGCGCCCCCGGTCTATCCTCCGGGGGAACCCTACTTCTTCGAGCCCCTGCGCGAGACCGTACTGGTCTATGAAGGGCCATTCAGGGTGTCTCAGGGGGTGACTGCGTCCGGAGACCTCTCCGGAGCGACGGTGACGGGGACGCTCAGCTACCAGGCCTGCGACGATCGCCTGTGCTACGCGCCGCAGCGCGAGGCCGTCACCTGGGTGCTGCCTCGCTGACCGCGCGTGGGGCGCCTCAGACGCGGCCGACCCGGTCGAGCACGGCCTGGGCCATCACGATCTCGTCGTCGCTCACCAGGTGCCCCATCCCCGGGTAGATGCGCGTGGTGACGGCCGCGCCGAGCCGCTCGAAGACCGCCGCGCTCTCCTCGACCCGCGTCTTCGGGACGTGGGCATCCACATCGCTGCAGCCGAAGAAGACGGGCATGTCCTGCAACGAGCCCTGCGCGTCGTCCCACGTCGTGCCCGGGGGGCCGATGAGTCCGCCGCTGAAGACGACGGCGCCACCGAACCCCTGGCCGTGCCTCAGCACGAACTCGGACGCCAGGCACGCGCCCTGCGAGAAGCCGAGCACCACGATGCGTGAGCGGGCCACGCCTCGCGCCTCGAGGTCCCGGACCACGCGACCGAGCACGGTGAGCGCCGACGAGAGCCACGGCTCGTTCTTGTCACGGTCGGCCATGAAGCTGAACGGATACCACGCGCGGTCGGCCGCGGCCGGCGCCACGTACGTGCAGGCGGGTCGCGACAGGCGTGGCAGCAGGTCGAGGATGTTGGCCGGCGCCGCCCCGCGGCCGTGCACCATGAGGACGACCGGGTTGTCGGGACCGAGCGGGGCTCCGGCGTGGACGACTGGCTGACCGTCGTGGGGAGACGTGGGCATGGGATGTCCGTGCGGGCTGCGGGCGTCAGGCGTAGGTGATGTCGGGCAGACCGGCTTCGATGTCGGTCCGGTGCGGCTCTTCCCAGGGCGGAAGCTTCAGGTCGCGGCCCAGGCTGCGGAGCGGTTCGTCCACGGCAAACCCGGGCCGCAGGGTGGCCACTTCGAACAGCACGCCGCCCGGCTCGCGGAAGTAGATCGACTTGAAGTACTGCCGGTCGCGCACTTCCGTGACCTTCCACTCCCGGTCGAGGAGATCCTGGCGCAACTGCAGCTGCTGGTCCTCGGAGTCGATGGCCATGGCCACGTGGTGTACCGTGCCGAGCCCGTTCTTCGCCGGCGTCGCGCGTTCGTCGTGGAGCACGTCGATGAGGTGCCCGGCGCCACGACCGCCCACGGCCAGGCGAATCCGTCCGTCCGCCTCGGCGACGACCTCGAAGCCGAGCACGGAGGTCATGAACTCCACCGTCGGGCCCGGCGTGCGCACGACCATGCTCACGCTGTGCAGGCCCCGAATGGCGGCCTCCGGACCAATCGTGCTCTGCCACCCGGTGCGCTGGTCCTCGGCCGCCTCGATGAGTTCGAACACCAGCCCTGACGGGTCGCGCAGGGCGAGGCACTGATCGGAGAAACGTGCCCGCCCCGGAACGACCTGCGCGCCGCGTGATTCGAGGCGCGTGCGCCAGAACGGCAGCGACCCGGCCGGCACCGAGAACGACGTGGCCACGATCTGGCCGGCCCCGTGCTCGCCGACCGGCACGCCCTTGCCCTTGTAGGGAAACGTCGTCCACAGCGTGCCCGGCGTGCCCTGTTCGTCGCCGTAGTAGAAGTGGTAGACGTGATGGTTGTCGAAGTTGACCGTCTTCTTGACGAGGCGCAGCCCGAGCAGGTCGATGCAGAAATCGAGATCGTCCTGGGCGTCATCGACCGTGGCGGTCACGTGGTGGAGGCCGAGAATCGGGTGCGTCACGTGCGGGATCTTAGCCGCGCCTCGCGCCGGGCTCAAGGGTGTCCCGCGGCGGGAGGTGTGCGCCCTGCACCCGGTGACACCGGTGCTGCCCTCTGCACGCCCGCTGTGCTAACATCGCTTCGTTTTGGCTTCCATCGTTCAACTCAACGAGGCCGTCCGCGACCTGGTGCGCGACGGCGATGTGGTCGCGCTCGAGGGCTTCACGCACCTCATCCCGTTCGCGGCCGGGCACGAGATCATCCGCCAGCAGCGTCGGGACCTGACGCTGGTGCGCATGACGCCCGACGTCATCTACGACCAGCTGATTGGCGCCGGGTGCGCGTCGCGGCTGGTGTTCTCCTGGGGTGGCAATCCCGGGGTCGGCTCGCTCCACCGCCTTCGTGACGCGGTGGAGAAGGCCTGGCCGGCGCCGCTGGCCATCGAGGAGCACGCCCACGCGGGCATGGCCGCGGCCTATGCGGCCGGCGCCTCTGGTCTGCCCTTCGGCCTGCTGCGCGGGTACCTCGGGAGCGACCTGCCCAAGGTCAATCCGAACGTCCGGTTCATCGAGTGCCCCTTCACCGGTGAGCGCCTGGCCGCCGTGCCGGCCGTGCGCCCCGATGTGGCGGTCGTGCATGCGCAGAAGGCCGATCGGCGAGGCAACGTGCTGATGTGGGGCCTGGTGGGCGTGCAGAAGGAGGCCGTCCTGGCGGCCAAGCGGAGCATCGTGACAGTGGAGGAGATCGTCGACGACCTCGGAGCGCCCCCCAACGCGGTGGTGTTGCCGACGTGGGTCGTCAACGCCGTCTGTCACGTGCCCGGGGGCGCGTTCCCCTCGTACGCGCAGGGGTACTACGCCCGCAACAACGCCTTCTACAAGCAGTGGGACGAGGTCTCGCGGGATCGCGACTCGTTCACGGCGTGGATCGACAGGCATGTGAAGGGGACGTCGGACTTCGCGGGCTTCCGGCGCAGCATCGAGGAGGCGGCGGGCCATGTCTGAGACCACCTATACCTCCGACGAGATGATGACCATCGCCGCGGCGCGGATGGTGCGCAACGGGGCGGCGCTGTTCGTCGGCATCGGGCTGCCCAGCGCGGCGGCCAACCTGGCGCTTCGAACCCACGCGCCCGACACGATCCTCATCTACGAGTCGGGCACCATCGGCGCCAAGCCGACGGTGCTGCCGCTGTCGATTGGCGACGGCGAGCTGTCGGAGACGGCCGATTCCGTGGTGTCCGTGCCGGAGATGTTCGCCTACTGGCTGCAGGGCGGGCGGATCGACCTCGGCTTCCTCGGGGCCGCGCAGATCGATCGGTACGCCAACATCAACACCACCGTGATCGGGGACTACCACAAGCCGAAGGTGCGTCTGCCCGGTGCCGGTGGGGCACCGGAGATTGCCGCATCCTGCAAGGAAGTGCTCATCACCCTGCGGCAGAACAACCGGGCGTTCGTGGACACGCTCGATTTCGTGACGTCGGCCGGATTCCTCACCGGCGGCGACAGCCGCGAGCAGCTGCGATTTCCCGGCAAGGGGCCGACGGCCGTCATCACCGACCTGGGCATCCTCACGCCCGATCCGGTCACGAAGGAACTGACACTCACGAGCATCCATCCCGGCGTGGAGGTCGAGGCCGTGCGCAAGGCCACCGGCTGGCCCCTCAGGGTGGCCGACACGCTCGACGTGACGGCCCCACCGACCGCCCACGAGCTGTCGGTGCTCCGCGATCTGCAGGAACGGACCGCTCGGGCTCACGCCGGCCAGGCGTGAGTCCGGGATAATCCCCCCGCCCGCGGGAAAGTCCGCCCATGCCCTGACCAAGACTTCATGAAGTCTTCAGGGCGGTTCAGCCCCGGCTCATCTACCGTGAATGAGCGTTTTGCGCTCGTTCCCGAAAGGATGAATCGGCATGCTCGAATTGCTCACGGCAATCGAAAGCAGCACGTTCGCGACCTGGCTGCGTGAGTCGGGATCGATCTGGGCCTATCCGGCGGTGCTCACCCTGCACACGTTCGGACTGGCCGTGCTCGTCGGCGCCAATACCGTGCTCGACCTGCGGCTGCTCGGCGCCGGACAGGGGATCCCCCTCTCCAGCCTCTCAAAACTCTTCCCCGTCATGTGGGTGGGCTTCTGGGTCAACGCTCTGTCCGGCGTGGCCCTGTTCTGCGCGGATGCCACCACGAAAGGCACGACGAACATCTTCTTCCTCAAGCTCGGGTTCGTCCTGGTCGGGGTGGTGATCATCTTCATGTTGAAGTCGACGGTCTACGGCCGCGGACCGGATGCGGCGACGACGTCGAGCAAGGCCTCGAGCCTGGCGCTGGCGTCGCTGCTCGTGTGGGCGGCAGCCACCACGGCCGGTCGCCTGATGGCGTACATCACCCTCTAGCATTGGCAAGGAGACCGTCATGGATGCCGTCGACACGTTCGCACTCTGGCTGAGAAGCACCAGCATCTCCGAATTCATCCGCGTCTACCCCTGGGGGTGGCCGGCCGCCGAGACGCTGCACTTCATCGGCCTCTCGATGCTGATCGGGTGCGCGGGAATGTTCGACCTCCGGCTCCTCGGCTTCATGCCGAAGGTTCCGATCAAGGCCGTGCACGACCTGCTGTTCTGGGCCAAGGTCGGTTTCGCCATCAATCTCGTCACGGGGATCGTCTTCTTCGTGGGTGCGCCCGACCAGTACATCCGCAACACGGCGTGGTGGGGAAAGGTGCTGTTTCTCGTCATCGCCGGGGCCAACGCCTTCCTCTTCGAGACCAAGTTCGGCCGGCAGGTGGCCGACATCAAGGTCGGCGAGGAGACGCCGGTGCCCTTCAAGGTGGCTGCGGGCGTCTCGCTCGTTTCCTGGTTCTTCGTGACCTACTGGGGCCGAATGCTGCCCTTCATCGGAAACGCGTTCTAGGTCCGGGTCGTTCACATCGAGTCGCAGGGCCGGGCGGGCGAGCGCCCGGCTCTGCCGTTTGCCTCGCGGGTGACGCTCGCGTACCATGCCGAGGTGGGAGGGGCGACCGGGCGCCGCTCCAGGTGGGAGACGATGGCCTGCGCCAGGTGTCCGTATACACAAAGCTACACGCTGCTCTGGCAGGACGAGCGCGACCCTGACGTGAAGGCCGTCATGCTCCGGTGCTGCGCAGGTCCGGAGCTGCAGATCCGCCGGGGCGCGGACACCCTGTTCGCCGAGATCTTCAAGACCCGAACGGCCGTGTTGGAGCGCTCGGAGCAACTGAGAGCCGACCGCTCGTGGGAATCCGGTGCCGGCGAGTCGGCGAAGGCCCCGACACCAGCAGCTGAGCAGTCCGCCTAGCCCATCGGCGGCCCCTCGTGCGTCGTCCGGCCGGTCGCCGGTGCGACCTGTCAGTCGAGCCTCTTCCTACCGCGACTCCCGCCTTCCAGCCTGCCGCCGTCGCGTGCTCGCACCGCCGACGCATCCCGCGCGCGGCCCCGACACGTCCCCTCGCGCGGGGCCCTGTGCCCCAGAGGATCCGTGCGCTCCGGTCACCGCGGGGCATCCCTGTCCGAGCCGTCAGACGAGTCGCGACGCGTGACAGAGACGTCCCGCTTCGCTAGAATCCCGCCCGTAACGCCGTCTGGCTTCACGGCGGGAGGCATTCATGACCGACATCCGACTCCGAGTCGCTCGCGGCGCGCTGGCAGCGGTCCTCACGCTCCTGGCGACGCCCGTCTTCGCGCAATTCGACGTCGATGGCATGTGGGGGCAGCGGCGACACGAGGACCAGCCCGAACGGGGGCCTGGGCCCGACGTCGGCGACTACGCCGGCCTGCCCATCAACGACGCCACCCGGATGCGGGCCGACTCGTGGGATGCGTCGCTGCTGACGATGCCCGAGCACCAGTGCAAGCCGCACCCGGCCGACTACAGCCCGCGCGGGCCCGCCAACCTCCGCATCTGGAAGGAAATCGACCGGGACACCCAGCAGGTGGTGGCGTATCGGACGCACATCTCGTGGCAGGCGCCCGAGCGCACGATCTGGATGGATGGCCGGCCGCATCCACCGGAGTTCGCCGCGCACACCTGGCAGGGGTTTTCGACCGGGTCCTGGGAGGGAGGCGCGCTCAAGGTGGTGACGACCCACCTCAAGGCGGCCTTCATCCGCCGCAATGGACTGGCCCGAAGCGACCTGGCGACGATGACCGAGTACTGGTACCGGCGGGGCAACGTGCTCACGCACCTGCTGATGCTGCAGGATCCGGTCTACCTCACCGAACCCTTCGTGCGGACGACCAACTGGGAACTGGAGCCCGACCTCGAACTCGAGCCCTATCCGTGCGGCTATGTTGTCGAGGTGGTGCGTGCACGGGGCGAGGTACCCCATCACCTGCCGGGCACCAACCCGTTTCTCGAGGAGTATGCGACCCGCCACAACCTGCCGCTCGAGGGGGTGAGGGGCGGCGCAGAGACGGCGCTGCCGGAGTTCATGCGCCGCATCGAGGGGCAGGCGGCGCGGCCAGTCGCCGCAGGGCAGCAGTAGGAGGCAGAGGTCAGGGCAGGGCGTAGGAGGGAGCAGACAGGGGCTGGATACGGCTCGGTTCTCGACCCGGAGCCTGGGCCGGGGGACCCGGCGCACGTGTTGCCCGGCAGGGCCCTGCAACGTTACACTGCACTGCTCCATTGGTCCCAGTCTGGCAGGTCCGCCGGCACGCCCGCGTTCGGGCTCCGGCTGGCACGACCTGGGACACCAGCACGGGGCGCTACGGAGCCCGTGCCTGCGACGCCAGGGACAGAGGCCGCGGCCGCGGCGACCGCCGGTTCGGTCCGGCAGGTATCGACGTGACGCAATCCGCACCGCCACCAACAGCGCGGTGCTTCAACATCACGGGGTTTGGACGAATGAGGAACGCTCGCGCACTCGCACGAATCGGGACATTGGCCTTCGCGATGGTGTCCGCGGCCGCGCTGCCGGCCTCGGCCCAGATCGACATCACCGGCAACTACGAGCCGATCATGCACGAGGACCAGGTGGAACGGATCCCCGGTCCCGATGTCGGCGACTATGCGGGCCTGCCCATCACCGAGGCGGCCCGCTTCCGGGCCAACTCCTGGAGTCCGTCGCTGCTCACCCTCCCGGAGCACCAGTGCAAGCCGCACCCCTCCACCTACGGGTTCCGCGGCGTGGGCAATCTCCGGATTCAGAGTGTCGTCGATCCCGAATCCGAGGAGATCGTGGCCTACACCACCCATATCCGCTGGATGGAGCAGAAGCGCACCATCTGGATGGACGGCCGCCCGCACCCGCCGGAGTTCGCCCCGCACACGTGGCAGGGCTTCTCGACCGGCCGGTGGGAGGGCAACGTGCTCGTGGTCGAGACGACGCACCTCAAGGCCGGGTGGTTCCGGCGCAACGGCCTGATGCTGACGGACGCGGCCAAGATGACGGAACGCTTCATCAAGCACGGCAACGTCATCCAGCACGTGTACATGATCGAGGATCCGAACTACCTGACCGAGCCGCTCATCAAGACGAGCGGGTTCCTGCTGCAGGATCGCGATTACATGGAGCCGTATCCCTGCAGTTACGTCACCGAGGTGCCGCGCGCCCGTGGTGAGGTCCCGCACAATCTTCCCGGGACCGAGGCGAGCAATCCCTCTGCGGAGTACGCCGCCATGCACAAGATTCCGGTGGAGGCCGCGCGCGGTGGCGCCGAGACGGCATACCCGGAATTCATGCGGCGGGCGCAGCCGGCAGCGGGTCGCACCGGCGCGCAGTAGAACGGGTGCGGATGGGCGCGGCGCCCGATTCGCGGTTGAGTCTGAGGGGCACTTCGGGCATGATCTGGCGGCCACGGTGATAGGGCCGGCAAGTGCCTCGCGGTAAACGGGACTGCCCGGCTGGTTGTAGACACGAGCGCGGACCGTGTCTGGCGACTGGCCGGAGCAGGAGAGATGGTGGTCGTTCCGAACGTGAACGACGCGGCGGTGAGGCAACGGATTGTGGTCACTATGGTGGAGCGTTCAATGAAAACAAGGTGGTCGACGGCGTCGCCAGTCGTGCGGCGGACGCTGGTCCTGGCGAGCGTCCTGATTCTCGGGGCGGTCGGAATGGCTGCGCAGCAGCAGAATTTCGACAACATTCAGGTCCGGTCCATGCACGTCCAGGGCAAGATCTGGATGCTGGTCGGGGCGGGTGGGAATGTCACCGTCCAGATCGGTGACGATGGCGTGCTGGTGGTGGATACGCAGTTCGAGGGGATGGCCGACAAGCTGATCGCCGAGATCAACCGCCTGTCCGGCGGTAAGCCCATCCGCTACATCATCAATACGCACTCCCACGGCGACCACATCGGTGGCAACCAGAAGATTGCGGCGGCCGGAACACAGATCGTGGCTGGCAACTTCGCCGGTCAGATTGCGTTCCGCACGGGCGGGGGCAACCCGGCCTTCATCATCGCGCACGAGAACGCGCTGAACCGCATCAGCCGGCCCGCTCAGGGCGAGCCGCCGCCGTTCGAGGCCTGGCCGACCGACACGTTCTTCGTCGAGTCGAAGGACATGTATTTCAATGGTGAGGCCATCCGTCTGCTCCATCAGCCGAACGCCCACACCGATGGCGACATCATCGTGCACTTCCGCGGGTCGGACGTCATTGCCGCGGGCGACGTCTACACGAATGCGCGGTATCCGAATATCGACGTGGCGGCGGGTGGCAGCATCAACGGCATCGTGGCTGCCGCCAACAACATCATCGACCTCACCGTGCCGGCGGACAAGCAGGAGGGGGGCACGTACGTCATCCCCGGCCACGGTCGCCTGGCTGACGAGGCCGACGTGGTCGAGTATCGCGACATGCTCACCATCATCCGCGACCGCATCCAGGACCTTGCCCAGAAGGGGCAGACCCTGGAGCAGGTGAAGGCCGCCAGGCCGACGCTCGACTACGACGGTCGGTTCGGCGCGGCCACCGGGATCGGCAACACCGATACGTTCGTGGAGCGTGTGTACAACGGTGTCAAGCCGCCGGATCCGCCGGCCAACAATCGCAACCGCCGCCGCTAGATCGCTGCCAGGGAACTGTGGAGGGACGAGTACATGAGGCTTAGAACAGTGGTGACACAAATCGCCCCGATGTTCGTTGGCACGGCGGCCGTTGCGCTGATGCTGGCGGTGCCGGGCGCGTCGGCGCAGGGTCGCGGAGGCCAGGGTGGCCCGCCGCCCACGCCGCAGGCGGCTGCTCCTATCGATCTCACGGGCAACTGGGTGTCGATCGTCAACGAGGACTGGCGCTGGCGCATGGTCACGCCTCCCAAGGGCGACTATGCCAGCGTGCCGCTGAATGATGCCGGCCGCGAGATGGCCGACACCTGGACCGAGGACCAGGATGGCTCCTGCAAGGCCTACGGCGTGGGCGGCCTGATGCGCCAGCCGACCCGCCTGCGGGTCTCCTGGCAGGATCCCAACACGGTGAAGATCGAGACCGATGCCGGCCAGCAGACCCGTATGCTGCACTTCAACGCTGCCGCCGCCAGCGGTCCGCGCTCGCTGCAGGGCAATTCCGTGGCGATGTGGGAGCAGCCCGCGCGTCAGGGTCGAGGCGCCAACGCCACGCAGCCTCCCGGCGGCACGCTGAAGGTGGAAACGACCAACGTCGCCGCGGGCTGGCTGCGCCGGAACGGTGTGCCCTACAGCGAGAACGCCAAGATCACCGAGTACTTCGACCGCTTCCCGTCGCCCAACGGCGACGAGTGGCTGGTGGTCACCACGATCGTGGACGACCCGATGTACCTGAACCAGCCGTTCATCACGAGCTCGCACTTCAAGCGCGAGCCGGACGGTTCGAAGTGGAGCCCTGCGGCCTGCAAGTAGGCCGACCAGGTTTCCGTCGGTGAGGCGGTGCCGCGCAACGGGCGCGGTACTGCCCAGCAGGTGGTCTCTTCAACGGGCCCGCTGGTTCCCTCGGGATCTGGCGGGCCCGTTGCTTTTTCTGGGGCTGCGCCCGGCGTCAGGATCAGGCAGGCGAGGCAGGTGGCGTCGAACGTCCGCGATCTGAGGGAGGGCAGCCGCCGCAGCGATCGGCGGGGCATGAGGGGGACGCAACGGACGCGTCGGGCGGCGTGTCGCCCGGCGCGTCCGTCCGGAGTGCTACTGGCCGACAGCCTGAATCGACAGGTTGATCTTCACGTCATCGCCCACGAGGAAGCCGCCCGCCTCGAGCGCGGCGTTCCAGTTGAGCCCGAAGTCCTTGCGGTTCACCGACGTCTCCGCCTCGAACCCGACCCGCTCGTTGCCCCAGGGGTCCTTGGCCTTGCCGAGGAACGTGACGGGGAGGTCGATGTTCTTGGTGACGCCGCGGATCGTCAGGTCGCCGTTCACCGTGTACGCATCACCGTTCTTGGTGACCTTCTTGCTCGCGAAGGTCAGGTTCGGGTGCTCTTCCACCGAGAAGAAGTCGGCGGAACGCAGGTGGTTGTCGCGATCGCCGACGTTGGTGTCCACGCTCGCGGCCTTGATGGTGAATGCCACCGACGACAGCTCCGGGCTCGCGTCGTCGAGCTGAATCGAGCCTTCGAAATCGTCGAAGCGGCCACGCACGCGCGTGACGAGATGGCGGACCTGGAAGATGACCTCAGAGTGGGTCTTGTCGATGACGAACGTTCGAGCTGCCATGTGGCTGTGTTCTCCGTGTGTGTGGGAATCCGTGCTGTCGTCTCGACCAGCGGTGCACGACCCGTGACGCACCCGCGGGCGCGGAGGTGGGCGGCACGACGTGGTCGTGCGGGTTCTGTCGAAGCCTCACCTTATGCTTCCGGCCCGCCAACCGTCAAGACAACGATCGGCGCCGGACCCCTCCCCGGTTTGACACCGTTTGAAACGATCGCTGATGATAGCGCCCGCAGAACCGGCGATATCGCGCCGTTTGCCCCCTCACATCCCTGCGCACTGCCGGAGTTCCCATGCACACGCCCCGCGGATCGGACAACCGGGTGACAGATCTTCTCGAGCGGCTGGCCGACGGACGCCTCAGTCGTCGGGCGTTCATGGGCCAGGCCGCCGCCCTTGGCCTCGCCGGGGCCGCGGTCGGCGCGCTGGGGGGGCTGGCCCTGCCGGCGTCGGCCATGGCCCAGACGCCTGGCACGCCGGGTGCGTCACCCCTGGCGCTCGACGTGGCGGAGTGGAGCTACTTCTGGGTCAACGTGAAGCGCGCCGATGCGGCGTTTGGCAGCTTCGTGGGCGGCCAGCAGATGTACGTGGAGTACATGGTGCCCGTGCAGGTGCGGCACCCCTTCCCGGTGGTGCTCGTCCATGGCGGCGGGGGACAGGGGCTCGACTGGATGGGGACGCCGGACGGCCGTCCCGGCTGGTTCCAGTACCTCGTCCAGGAGGGGTATGCCGTCTACGTGGTGGACCGGCCCGGCCACGGTCGTGCGCCCCTGCATCCGGAGACCCACGTGGGGTTCCCGGCCCGGGCGGGGACGCTCGAGAACATTTCGGGCCGTTTCACCCCTCCCAATCCGACCGCCACGAACCGCCCCCTGCCGTTCCAGCGATTCCACAATCAGTGGCCTGGTGAGGGGACCGTCGGCTCGGAGGACCTCGACTCGTTCGTGGCCTCGCAGGGTGGCAGCTACGTGCTCCAGACCGCCGCGGGCGGCCCCAGCGGACCGGGTGGTGCGACGCCGGACGGCCGTCCTCTGCCAGCGAATCATCGCCCCGCCGGGCCGCCGAACCTGGCGCACACGGCCTGGCGGGAAGCGGGAGCGGACCTGCTCGACCGCATCGGACCGGCGATCATCATGACCCACTCGGCGGGCGGACCCTTTGGCCTCCTGGTGGCCGAGGCCCGACCCGACCTGGTGAAGGCCACGGTCATCATCGAGGGCGCCGGCTCCGGCTTCGGCGGGGGCAACCGCTGGGGCATGTCCACGATCCCCGTCACCTACGATCCGCCGGTGTCGGACCCCTCCGAGATCACGACCCGCTGGGTGGAGGGCTCCGAAGAGGGCATCGACGGGTACTACCTGCAGGCAGAGCCCGCCCGCAGGCTGCCACAGCTCGCGAATACGCGGGTGCTGTTCGTCACGGCCGAGGGCTCCTTCGCCTCGCCCGGCAATCCCGGGGGCGTGGCTTTCCTGAAGCAGGCGGGCGTGCAGGCCGAGGAACTGCGTCTGGCGCAGGCCGGCATCCACGGCAACGGGCACATGATGATGGTGGAGCGGAACCATCGGCAGGTGCTGCAGCCGATTCTCGACTGGATGGAGGCGCACGTCACGGGGCAGGCGCCCACCCGGCCCCGCTGCGCCACCGAGTCCACGGCGCTGGCCCTGTCGGACACGAACTTCTTCTGGGTCGGAACCGAGCGAAAGCGGATGGACTACGGAACCATCCTCCGCGGGCAGATGTTCGTGCAGTACCTCGTACCGTCCGTGATCCGGCACGACCTGCCGGTGGTCCTGGTCCACGGCGGCGGAGGCTCGGCGCTCCACTACATGGGCGTGGGCGGCAACGCCGGATGGGCGCACTACTACGTGCAGGCAGGGTATCGGGTGTTCCTCGTGGACCGTCCCGGCCATGGCCGTGCCCCGTATCATCCCGACGCGCTCGGTGAGATCGGCGACCTCCCGATGTACACGCAGCTCACCAGGGACACGATGCGGGCGGCGGCGGCCGATCCACGGCGGTGGCGGGGAACCGGAGATGTCGGGGACCCGCTGCTCGACCAGATCATGGCGGGCCAGAACGCGGCGCCGCGCGACAACGACATGGCGTACGACCTGTGGCGTACGCGCGGCGCCGAACTGCTCGACCGGATCGGGCCCGCCATCGTCCAGACCCATTCGGCGGGCGGCCCGTTCGGCTGGCTGGTGGCCAACGAGCGGCCGGCCCTCGTGCGCGCCGTCATCTGCTTCGAAGGCGGCGGCGCACCAGTGGTCGCGCAGGGTGCCACCGCGGCGCGATCGCTACCGAATCTCGCGGGGATCCCGATGCTCTACTTCACGGCCGAGAACTCGGGCCGGACCAATGGTCCCTCCATCGTGGATGCCCTGGTGCGCTCCGGCGCGGCGGCGGAGCACCTCAACCTCGGCGAACGCGGCATTCGTGGCAACGGCCACTTCGCCATGCTGGAGACGAACCGCAAGGAGGTCTTCGAGGTGTGTCGCGGGTGGCTCGAGCAGAAACTCCCGCCCAGGGCTTGAGGAGAAGGCCATGCGCACACGGCGTACACCTGGTATCGACGCGCACGTCGCGCAGTCGGCGGACACGACGCTCAGCCGTCGCGAGTTCGTGAGCCGCACCGCCGCCCTGGGTGTCGCGGGTGCGGCCCTCTCGACGCTGGGACCCGCGTGGCCCGGCGGGATGCGGGAGGCGATGGCGGGGCAGGCGGCGGCCTCCGGCGTGGCGCTCGACCTGGCCGAGTGGAGCTACTTCTGGCTGGGCGTCGAACGCGCCCGCCTTGCCCGTGGCACCGTGGTCAACGGCGAGCAGATGTACGTGGAGTACTGGATACCCAGCCAGCTGCGGCACCCGTATCCCATGGTCATCGTGCACGGCGGTGGCGGACAGGGCCTCGACTGGTTCGTCACGCCAGACGGGCGCCCGGGCTGGGTCTCGTACCTGCTGCAGGAAGGCTACGCCGTCTACCTCGTCGATCGGCCCGGGCACGGGCGCTCACCCTTCCACCCCGAGCTGCACGGCGCTTTCCCTCCCCGCGCCGCGGTGTTCAGCCAGCTGGAGCGGCAATTTACCGCGCCCGAGAAGGCAGCCGACCCCTACGGCCCCGAGGCGAGGCTGCACACGCAGTGGCCTGGTCCTGGCGTCATGGGGGATCCGACCGTCGATCAGGTCATCGCCGGTCAGGGCGGGTCGTTCCTGCCGGACCTCGCGGCCACCCATGCCGTCTGGGCCAGGCGGGGCGGCGAACTGCTCGATCGGATTGGTCCGTCGATCATCATGGCGCACTCGATGGGCGGGCCCTCCTGCTGGATCTACGCGAATGCCCGGCCCGGCCTCGTCAAGGGCATCATCGCTGTCGAGCCGAACGGTCCTCCCTTCGGGAACCTGCGGTGGGGCGTCACCGCGAGCCCGCTCGAGTTCGACCCTCCCGTGTCCGACGTGTCGGAACTTCAGAGCGTCGAGGTGCCGCCCCCCGGGCCCGGACGCTCGGCCTACCGTCTGCTGGCCCAGCCGCGTCGCCTCAGGCACCTGCAGGGCATCCCGATCGCCGTGGTGACGGCACCGGCGTCCTACCACTACCCGTACGACCTGGGGACCGTGGCGTTCCTCAGGCAGTGCGGCTGCGCCGTCGAGCACATCGAGCTCGAGACGCGGGGCATCACCGGCAACGCGCACTTCATGATGATGGAGCGCAACAACCGCGAGGTGCTGGCGCCGATCCTCGAGTTCCTGCAGGAACGGGTCACTGCCGTGGCGCCGGCCGGCGCGGTCGCGGCAGCGGCCCGCCGTCCCGGGCGGGCAGCCGACGAGTCCACGGCGATGCGCCTGGCAGACCAGGGCGGCTTCTGGGTTGGCGTCCAGCGCCAGACCGCGGCCTACGGGTCCATCGTCCGGGGCCAGACCTGGGTCCAGTACCTCGTTCCCGCCGTGGTCCGGCACCCGTTGCCGGTGGTCCTGGTGCACGGGGGCACCGGGCAGATGCTGCACTACATGGGACCGGGCGGCGGCAGTGCCGGGTGGGCCCACTACTACGTTCAGGCCGGCTACCGGGTGTTCCTCGTGGACCGGCCCGGGCACGGTCGCGCGGTGTACCACCCCGACGCGCTCGGCCCCATCACCTCCACGCCCACCTACGAACAGATCCTGCCCGACTTCAGGCGAGCCGCGCGAGGACCCGTCCGTCGATGGGACGGGACGGCCGAACTGGGTGATCCCGGTGTGGATCAGTTCATGGCCTCCCAGAACGGCATGCCCGTCGACTACACGATGCAGATGGCGCTGTGGGCGACAGCAGGGGGCGACCTGCTCGACCGCATCGGACCGGCCATCGTCCAGACGCACTCGGCCGGCGGCCCCTTCGGCTGGCTGGTCGCCGAGGCCCGGCCGCGCCTGGTCCGCGCGGTCGTCTGCTTCGAGGGGGCCGGGGCGCCGCTCGTGCCGATGCCGCCCCTGGTGGCCGAGACCCGTGCGGTGCAGAACCTCGATGGCGTGCCGATGATGTACCTGACGGCGGCCAATTCCGGACGGACGCAGGGGCCTGCCATCGTGCAGGCCCTGACCCGCGCAGGCGCCAGGGCTGAACATCTCAATCTCGGGGACCTCGGCATTCCCGGCAACGGGCACTTCGCGATGATCGAATCCAACCGGAAGCAGGTGTTCGACGTGATCGCCGGCTGGCTCTCCCGCACGCTCCCCGCGTGATCGGGTGAACCGCTCCGTGAACGACACGTCGTCGGCTGCGCTCCGTCCCTCCGCGGACCTGCTGCTCATCGATTGTCCCGACCGGCGTGGCCTGGTGCACGAGGTGACGGGCCTCGTCTCGCGCCATGGCGGCAACATCCTCGAGAATCACGAGTTCGTGGACCGGGAGACCGGCCGCTTCTTCATGCGGACCGAGTTCGTTGGCGTCACCGAACCGGCCCGCGTGGAGCGTGAGGCTCGGGATCTGCTGCCGGCACCGGCCACCGTGCGCATCGGCCGGGCGGGTGGCCATCGTGTCGTGGTGCTCGCCACCCGTGAGCATCACTGCCTGGGCGAACTGCTGCTGCGCCACCTGCACGGAGAGCTCGGCGCATCCATCGAGGCCGTCGTGGCCAACCGGCCCGTCCTCGGGTCCCTGGTGGGACGGTTCGGCCTGCCGTTCCACCTGGTGTCCCACGAGCACCAGCCGCGGGAGGCCCAGGAAGCCGACCTGCTCGAGGTGCTGGAGCGGTATCAGCCCGACTATCTGGTGCTCGCCAAGTACATGCGGATCCTGAGCCGCGGGTTCCTCGAGCGGTACCCGGGCCGGATCATCAACATCCACCACTCGTTCCTGCCGGCGTTCGTGGGCTCGAACCCCTATCGTCAGGCGTTCGCCCGTGGCGTGAAGATCATCGGGGCCACGGCGCACTTCGTGACGCCGGAACTCGACGAAGGGCCGATCATCGCGCAGGCCGTGGTGCCGGTGGACCACAGCCACATGCCGAGTGCGATGGCGCAGGCAGGGCGGGACGTGGAGAAACTGGTGCTCGCGCGGGCGCTCGGACTGGTCTTCGAGCACCGTGTCTTCCTAAACGGCAACCGGACGATCGTCTTCGAGTAGCCGCCCGCGGCCAACAGGGCTGCAGCAGGACTACGCGGGACGCCTGCCGTGGTAGGCGTTCTCGAGGAGTTCCCTGATGGGGCCGTACTCGACGGGCCTCGGATTCCAGTACGGATTCTCGGTGGCGAGCTGTGCCGCGCGGTCGAGCCCGTCGGCGGGCATGCCGATGTCCTTGAGGGCAATGGGACCGTCCATCGCGCGAATCAGGTCGTAGATCCCCTGGGCCGCGTCGCTCGCCCCGAGCGCCTCGGCGGCCAGGCGCATGGCCTCGGGCGCGGCCTCGCGGTTGTAGGCGGTGGCGTGCGGCAGGATGATCGTGTGCGTCTCGGCGTGCGGCAGGTTGAACGAGCCGCCCAGCGTGTGACACAGCTTGTGGTGGATGGCCGTTCCGGCCGATCCGAGCACGAGGCCGGCGAGCCAGGCGCCGTACTGCGCGTCCGAGCGCGCGTCCACGTTCGACGGTTCCCGCACCACGGCCGGCAGCGAGCGGCTGAGCGCCCGGATGCCTTCCTGGGCCATCAGCATGACGATCGGGTTGGTGTCCTGCGCGTACAGGCCTTCCACGCAGTGCGCCATGGCGTTGATGCCGGACGGTCCCGAGATGCGCGGGGGCAGGGACAGCGTGAAGTTCACGTCGTAGATCACGGTCCTGGGCAGCACTTTCCGGTCGCGCCCCGTTTTCTTGAGCCCCGCCTCGGTGATGCCGTAGATGGGCGTCATCTCCGAGCCGGCATAGGTGGTGGGGACGGCGACGATCGGCAGGCCGCTGTCGAGCGCGATGGCTTTGCCCAGGCCCACCGTCGAGCCCCCGCCAATGGCCACGCAGCAGTCCGCACCCAGGCGGCGCGCCTCTTCCCGGGCCGCACGGGCCGTCTCGATGGGGACGTGCATCACGGCTTCCGGGTACACGCCGGCCGCCATGTCGCCCAGGCGGCGCGCGGCGTCCTCGGCAAACCGGAGTTCCGCGGGGGTCGAGACCACGAGGGCACGGCTGGCGCCGAGGCGCTGCACTTCCTCGCGGAGCCGTTCGATGGAACCGGCACCGAAGATCACCCGGATGGCTGCCTGGTCGTAGACGAAATCACGCATGGGATCGGGGAACTCCGCTGGACAGGATGGGGGGCGACAGGCCCATCGGACGGTAGCAGCGGCGAAAGCGCGGTGTCAAGCCGGATACGCGCGATTTCCCTGATGTTCCCGGAGGCCGGACGGCCCCGCGGCGCGTGCCCGGCAGTATTGAACAGCCTGTAGCGATCTGATAGTGTTCGGCCTCCGACGGTCAGGGATCCGACGCTGGTGGGCAACGGTTCACCCTTACACCGATCCGGCCGCAACAGACATCAGACACATCTCAGGAGGGGAACCCTCACATGGCCAACGCACACACGCGCTGGGACACGGATTACGAATGGAAGGTCGTGGCGCTGCTGGCGCTCGGCTTCGGTCTCGTCGGTCTCGACCGCTGGATCATCGCGTCGCTGTTTCCCACGATGCTGCCGGAACTCGGGCTCGGGCCCGCCGACGGGCAGCGGCTCATTGGCGCCCTGGGGCTCTCCTGGGGCTTCTTTGCCATCTTCAGCGGCCGGCTGGGTGACAAGCTGGGGCATCGCATGATGATCCTCCCGGCGATCTTCCTGTTCTCCGCGGCGTCGTTCCTGTCTGGCCTGGCCACCGGCTTCCTGAGCCTGGTGCTCATTCGCGTGCTCATGGGTGTGACCGAGGGCGCGTACACGCCCACCAGCTTCGCAGCCGTCGCTGCGGCCGCCGAACCGGGACGCCGCGGCTTCCTCCAGGGCCTGCAGCAGAGCGGCTTCGCCCTGTTCGGCCTGTTCGGGGCGCCGCTCGTGGCCGGGGCGCTGCTGGGCATCGTCCCCTCCTGGCGCTACGTGCTGTGGATCGTGGCAATCCCCGGGTTCATCATCGGCGTGCTCCTCGTGATGGTCCTGCGTGAGCCGAAGAACACGATGGGCGGCAGGATCATGGAGGCCGCGGCCAACGCGCACGGCGCGATCGACGGCAAGTGGGGCGATGTGCTGAAGCAGCGCAACCTCGTGCTCTGCATGCTGGCCCTGGCCGGCGCCATGGCCTGCGTGTTCGTGCTGGGCGGCGTGCTGCCCGACTACCTGGTGGGTGCCGTCGGGCTGACGCAGCCCCAGGCCCTGACGGTGGCGTCCGGTCTCGGTGCCGGGGGCTTCTTCGGGCAGTTCGGCGTGCCCGGTCTCTCGGACCGCTTCGGCCGCCGGACGATGGCCGTCATCAGCTTCATCGGCGCGGCCCTGGCCGTCTATTACTTCTCCACGATGGACGGCTCGAGCATCGTCGCGCTGTGGCTGGTCCTGGCCGTGACGAGCTTCTTCGCGCTCGGTAACGTGGCCCTCATCACCGGTCCGATCGCCACCGAGTCCGCGCCTCCGGGACTGATGGCGGCAGGCATCGGCATGGTGGTCGGCGCGGGCGAGATCTTCGGCGGCGGCATCGCGCCGCTCATCGCTGGTGCCGTCATCGAGGGCTCCGGGCTGCCCGCCGTGATGTACGTGGCCTTTGGCGGGGCACTCTTCGGGATCCTCGCGAGCCTCTTCCTGAAGGAGACCGCGCCAAGGAAGCTCCAGCCGCAGCAGTCATCGGGTGGGCGCGTCGCGGCGCCGGCCGCGGCCGGGCACTGAGACGGCCGGGCACTGAGACGGCTGGGCGCGGGGCGTCCGGCCGCGCTCGTGCATCGCAGGGGCAGTGCGTCAGGGGCGTGCTGCCCCGTTCTGTGTACGGCGGGGCGCGTCAGTTCTCGTCGATGTAGTCGCGGTGGCAGGTCGTGCAGGCGGCGTAGACCTCCGTCCCGGCCGCGAGCGTCCCGTCGAGGTCCTTTGCCTCGGCGGCCTTCGCGGCCCTGATGGCTGCCGTCGTCATGGCGTCGGCGTAGGTGATCCAGGCCTCCCGGTCGCGCAGGCGGGCACCAATCTTGAGGAGATTGCCCGACTCGGCCACGGCGAGGGCGGCCATGCGCACGGTGTGCCACTCCGCGTCGTTGGACGGGGCGACCACCAATTCCCCGTTGGAGTAAACCACGGCGTTGAACAGCGTCTCGGACGCCGGGATGACGATGGCATCCATGACCTCGGCGACCGAGGCGACGGCCGTGAGGCCCGGTGCTCCGCCTGGTGGCCGCTCGGCCCCGCCGCATCCCCAGGCCACGACCGCCATCATGGCCGCAGCTGACGCCCGTGCGAAGGTTCCCACCCGTCCGTCCATCCCCTTGCCCCCTGTACACATGATGATGCGCTCAGGATCCTAGCAGGACCCGGGTCCATGGGCGGGTCGCCGTCGTCGCTGGCGGGCACCGGTCGTGGGCCAGCGGGTGCCCGGCACGTCAGAGGGCCTGTCGTGGCCGGCCGCGGCCAGAAACACGAAGGGCCCCTCCTTCGCAAGGAAGAAGGGGCCCAGAGGACATTGGCGCCGGCGAGTCCTACCGCTTGTAGAAGGGCGGAATCTCCGCGTTCACGTTGATCCACACCGAGTGGGCCTCGGTGTACTCCTTCATCACGTAGAAGCCCATCTCGCGCCCGTAGCCCGATTCGCCCACGCCACCGAAGGGCGAACCCGGGTTCACGCGCTTGTAGCAGTTCACCCAGACCATCCCCGACCGGATGGCTGCCGCGATGCGGTGCGCCCGGGACAGGTCCCGCGTCCACAGGCCGCCGCCCAGACCGTAGATGGTCCCGTTGGCCATGTTCAGCACTTCCGCCTCGTCCTTGAACCGCGTGACGGTGACGAAGGGGCCGAAGACCTCCTCCTGGCACACGCGGTCCTCGAGCTTGGCTTCGACGACCGTGGGCTCGACGTAGAAGCCGGCCTTCAGATCGGGGTTGTCCGGTGCCTTGCCGCCCGTGAGGACGTTGCCGCCCTCCTGCTTGGCCACGTCGATGTAGCTCAGCACGCGGTCACGATGACCGGCCGAGGTCAGCGGGCCCATCTCGGTGCTCGGATCCAGGGGATTGCCCTGCCGGATCGAACGCGCCAGCGCGATGAACTTGCTCAGGAACTCGTCGGCAATCTTCTCGTGCAGCAGCAGGCGCGAGCCGGCGATGCAGGCCTGCCCCTGGTTGTGGAAGATGGCGAACGCCGAACCCATCACCGCCGCATCGAGCGGGGCATCGTCGAATACGATGTTCGCGCCCTTGCCACCGAGCTCGAGCTGCACCCGCTTCAGGTTCGATGCGGACGCCTGGATGATCTTCTTGCCCACGGCCGTGGAGCCCGTGAAGGCGATCTTCGAGATGTCCTGGTGTTCGGCCATGTACTGACCGGTCGTACGACCGGGGCCGGGCAGGATGTTCACCACACCGGGAGGGATGCCGACGTCGGACATCAGCTTGGCGACGCGCAGGGCACTGAGCGGCGTGAGCTCCGCCGGCTTGAGCACCACCACGTTACCCGCGGAGATCGCGGGCGCCATCTTCCAGCTCGTGAACATGAGCGGGAAGTTCCAGGGGGTGATCTGGCCCACGACGCCCACCGGTTCGTGGGTCACGTAGTTGAGAAACCCGGGCTCGACGGGAATGACCTGGCCTTCCACCTTGTCCGCCATGCCCCCGAAGTACCTGAAGGTGGCTGCGGTGCGCGGAAGGTCCAGACCGCGCGTATCGCGAATGGGATGGCCCGTGTCGAGGGACTCGAGGGTCGTCAGGTAGTCGGCGTCGGCTTCGATGGCGTCGGCCAGCTTCATCAGCAGCCGGCCACGCTCGGCGGCGGCCATCTTCCGCCAGATGGGGAAGGCCTTCTTCGCCGCAGCCACCGCCCGATCCACGTCTTCGGTCGTCGCCTCGGCCACTTCGACGAGCGGCGTATTGTCGTGGGGATTGATGTCGACGAACCGTCCGCCGGCGGCGGCGTCCACGAACTCCCCGTTGATGAACAGTTGTGTTTGCTCGACCTTCAGGGCCGGACCGGTCTTCGGGGCGACTGTACTCACGGTTGCACCAGGCTGGAATATCGGGTTGCGTGTTTCGGGAGCCTGCTCTCGGGACACAGGACGTTGGTGTCCCGAGAGCGCG
Source organism: Vicinamibacterales bacterium (assembly GCA_050185275.1). Classification (GTDB taxonomy): domain Bacteria; phylum Acidobacteriota; class Vicinamibacteria; order Vicinamibacterales; family UBA2999; genus JABFRY01. The sequence goes on from JBFWZN010000011.1 coordinate 90,587, forward strand.
GCCGGCAGGCCGCACTCCCGGGAATCGGGTTCGGCCTGACTAGAAGTCGACCGGGTTGGGCGCCAGTTCTCCGCTCGCGTAGCGCTGCGGGAGACCACCGTCGTTGTTCTCCCAGACGATCAGAATGGACCGCTTGGGGGAATAGCCGCGATGCCGGATGTTCGCCGGCATGGCGGCGACGTCGCCGGCGCGCATCGTGACCTTGGCGCGGGGACGACCGGTGGCGCGGTCATCGATGTCCCAGATGATCTCGTCGGTCGCCTGGATGAACCACTCGACACGATCGTTGCCGTGCGTGATGGGCAGCACGTGTTCCTCGGTGGTGGCGCAGAACTGACTGTCCTTCACGCAGGACACCACCGACGGGTTCCACGTGACGTCCGACCGGGATACGTACTCGAAGAAGTTGAACGCGTGCACTTCGTTCTCGAAGCCCTGCGCGGCATGAATCTCGGGCTTGTCCTGGGGAACGTCCTGGAACTGCCGATTGACCGTGAATCCGTCCTTGTCCGTCCGGTAGCCGAGATCGCCCGGCAGTCCGACCATCCGGTCGGCGACGAGGCGCTGGCGCGTGATGGCCTTGATGTTGTTGCCCTTCTTCGCGCCGTAGACCGTACCCGTCTCGTCCGGCGCGGCGAACGGGTCGAAGCCCTCGTTGGTCCAGTCGGCCAGCACTTCTTCGAAGACCTTCTTCAGATCCTTGGACTCGAATGTCTCCACGTGGTGGCGGTTGTTGGCGCGGTACGCCTCGTTGAACAGGCCGATGAACATCTCGACCGTGCCGTAGTGGTTGACCGTGCCGAAGACGGTGTCGAAGTTCACGGTGCCGTAGAAGAAGCCCCAGGCCACGTCACGCATCAGCGCACGCAGGAACGCGTCGATCTGCATGATGTGGCGCCCGCCCGGGTAGAAGATGTGGGCGAAGTACTCATCACGCTTGAACGTGAACCCGCCGATGGAGTGGTCCTTGTAGCCGAGTGCGTTCGCGACCGCGGCCGTCTGTGCAGTGCTCATGCGCATGCTCCCCTTGGTTGCTGTTGCTCGGTTGTGTCTCGTGTCGGTCGCCGGCTACGCCTTGGTCTGGCAGATGTCGGCCCAGCGCTCGATTGTGTTCTCGCCCAGAATCGTCTGCACCAGCAGCACGCCGGGCTTCCCGGGATTGCGGAACTGGTAGGCGGCGCCCTTGGGCAGCAGCGCCATGTGGCCACGTCGCGCCTTGACCCATCCCATATCGCGTCCCGCCGGCTGGCCGGCGAGCTTGACCGTGCCTTCCTTGCCGTCGGGCACGACCGGGGCGTCCGGCTTCACGAAGTGGATCTCGACCTCGCCGTCCATGACGAGGGCGGCCTCATCGTGCGCGGCCGCGAACCAGGGTGAGTCGCCCTCGGCCCGGACGGCCTCGATCACGTACTTGAGGTTCTTCCCAACCGCAACCTTCTCGTACGGTTTGGACTTGGAGGCGACCTCGAAACAGTTCGAGAACGCGTAGTTCTTGGGGTCGTCGTCGATGATCTCGACGCCGCCCTTCTGGTAGCTTTCCAAAGAACCGAACACCGTGCGGTAGTTGCTCATCTGCTCGCTCCCGGGGCCGTTGTGGCGGAATTTGGTAGAAGGTTGGACCCTTTTATATACACCCGTTTCGACGCCCAAGTCCAGAACGCCAGACCCCGCGCGGAGGGCATTTCCACGCGCCCGGTCACACGGCATCCCGGGCGGCGCGGGGGTGCATCCTGGTCCGCCCGCCGGCCTGACGGGGCCCGGCCGCGCAACGCCGTCTGCCCGGATCCCGGCCCCCGGATCCTGACCCCGCTCCGCGGGCCCTGCGCCCGCCCCACACCAGGGGCCATGCCGTGCACGGCCGCCGCGGGTGATGACGGCGTGGCAACGACGAGGGGCATGCTGGGCGGCGGCCCGGACCGCGCGTGCCGGGTCGCCCCGGGTGCCTGCCGGCGCCGTTCGGGGCCCGTCCCCGCATCCATCCCGGCACGGTGGCCTGGGACTGGTGCGGGGGCTTACGCGGCAGGCGCGAGATCTATCCCGTTGACAACGCACAGGTCGGCACCTTGAGATAGACGGCGTACGGCGGCGAACACCCGTCCCCGGTAGGGCCGGAGCGCGGGTGTCCCGCGCCGCAAGGAGGAAGCATGGGATCCACCGATCGGTCCGTCACGACGGAAGCCGACATCACCAACGACGTGCTCGGACGCTACGAAGGGACGACCGATCCCCGACTGCGCCAGATCATGCAGAGTCTCGTTCGACACCTGCACGCCTTCGTGCAGGACGTCCAGCTCACCGAAGAGGAATGGTTCAAGGGCGTTCAGTTCCTCACCGAGACCGGGCAGATGTGTTCTGACATCCGCCAGGAGTTCATCCTGCTGTCCGATACCCTGGGGGTGTCGATGGTGGTGGACCTCATCAATCATCGGAAGCCCACCGGAGCGACCGAGTCCACCGTGTTCGGACCGTTCCATCGGGACGGCGCGCCTGAACTGACCAATGGCGACGACATGGCCATCGGGGACGAGGGGGGGACGCCGACCCTGGTCACGGGGCGGGTGCTCGACCTCAACGGCCGACCGATTGCCAATGCGCTGCTCGACATCTGGCAGTGCAACTCGTCGGGTCTCTACGACCAGCAGCTGGCGGACCCGAGCCACATGCACATGCGCGGCAAGTTCCGCAGCGACGCGAACGGCCAGTTCGTCGTCCGCACGTCGCGCCCGGTCTTCTACTCGATTCCCGACGATGGCCCGGTGGGCAAGCTCCTGCGAGCGACGGGTCGGCACCCCTTCAGGCCGGCGCACATCCACTTCGTGGTGTCCGCGGACGGTTACGAGCCGGTGACGACGCACTTGTTCGACTCGATCGATCCGTACCTCACGTCCGACACCGTCTTCGGCGTGAAGAAGTCCCTGATCTGCGAGTTCACGCAGCACGACAGCGCGGACGCCACGGCGGCAAAGTACGGCATGAAGGTGCCGTTCTGCACCGTGGAGTACGACTTCGTCCTGAAGGAGGCGGCCGGCCAGAAGAAGGGCGCGGCCTAGTCTCCCGGCGACATCCTCGTACATGGCACGGGGCCCGGTATCCGGGCCCCGTGCTGTGTACACCCGATGTGCGGCCCTGCCGCGCGCAAGACCTCAGACGCGTTCGACGACCATCGCGATACCCTGTCCCACCCCGATGCACATCGTGGCCAGGCCGTACCGCCCCTGCCGCCGATGCAGCGCGTGCACCAGCGTCGTCAGCAGTCTCGAGCCGGACGAACCCAGCGCGTGGCCGAGCGCGATCGCCCCGCCGTAGACATTCACCTTCGCGGGATCGAGCCCCAGCTCCCGCATGCAGGCCAGGCCCTGCGAGGCGAAGGCTTCGTTCAACTCCACCAGATCGATCTGGTCGATCGTCAGGCCGGCGCGTGCCAGGACCTTGCGGGTGGCGGGGATGGGGCCCAGACCCATGACCGAGGGGTCGACGCCCGCCACCGCCGACGCCACGACCCGCGCCAGCGGCTTCATGTCGCCGAGCGCGTCCGCCGAGACCAGCAGCAGCGCCGACGCGCCGTCGTTGATGCCGCTGGCATTGCCCGCAGTCACCGTGCCGCCGGCGGCAAAGGCCGGACGCAGCGCCGCCAGCTTTTCGCGCGTGGTGTCGGCACGCGGGTGCTCGTCGGTGTCCACGACCACCGGGTCGCCCTTCTTCCGCGGAATCGTGACGGGCACGATCTCGTCACGGAACACGCCCTCGGCCATGGCCAGCGCCGCCCGCCGCTGACTCTCGAGCGCGAAGGCATCCTGGTCCTCTCGCGAGATCCGGCACTGCTCGGCCACCTTTTCGGCCGTCATGCCGAGCGAAATGGTCCATTCGGCCGGCATCTTCGGGTTGACGAAGCGCCAGCCCACGGTGGAATCCGCCATCGGGGGAACGTCCCGGTTCCACGGGGCGCCGGACTTGAGCATGACGTAGGGCGCGCGGGTCATGCTCTCGACGCCCCCAGCCACGAAGGCGCGGCCCTCACCGGCCTTGATGGCCTGAGCCGCGCTCGCCACGGCCTGCAGGCCGGAGCCGCACAGCCGGTTCACGGTCTGGCCCGGCACCTCGATGGGCAGCCCCGCCAGCAGCGCTGCCATGCGGGCGATATCCCGGTTGTCCTCGCCCGCCTGGTTGGTGCACCCGAGGATGACGTCGTCGATACCGGCGGCGTCGAACCCGACCCGGTCGACGGCGGCGCGGACGACGAGGGCCGCCAGGTCATCGGCCCGCACCTCGGCCAGCGCGCCACCGGCCCGGCCGACCGGCGTACGGACTGCTGAAACAACGAATGCGTCTGTCATGTGTGCTCGGAATGGAAGAAGGGAACGGAAACGCTTCAATTCTACATGGCCGTGGTCATTCGGTCAGCGACACCCGCTCCTCGCGCGGCCTACTGGCCGGAGTGCCTGGCACCGTGGGCTCCGGGACGCCCTCGGGGGGGCGCCCGCCGGCAAACCGCATCGCCGGCAACATGAGCGCGGCCACGAGCCCTGCCGCGGACGCGAGCGCACAGGCCACGAAGACCGTGTGCAGCGCCGCCGCCAGGGCCGGTGCATGCGCGCCGCCCAGCAGTCCGGCGTCCGCCGCGACCTCGTCGATCGGGACGTCGCCGGCGAGCCCGCGCGAGAGGATGGCACCCATGACCGCTACCCCGATCGCGGCTCCGACGCTTCGCGAAAACTGGTTGAGCGAGGTGGCGATGCCGAGCCGGGACCGGGGAACGGCCTGCTGCACCGCCAGCAACTGGGAGAGCATCGAGCAGCCCATGCCGGATCCGATGAGGCTTCCCCACAAGAAGATCGTCGTCCTGGCAGACGACGGCGTCAGCCGTGTCAGCCCGGCGAAGCCGATGGTCATCAGGATGCTGCCGCCGATGGCGACCGGCCGGTACCCGAGTCCGAGCGTGAGCCGGGCGCCGACGATCGACATCACGACCCAGCCGAGGAAGAGCGGGGTGAGCACCTGGCCTGCCTCGGTTGCGGAGCCTCCGAGCACGCCCTGGACGAAGAGGGGAATGAAGGCGATGCAGCCGAAGAGCGCCACGCCCACGAGGAAGACCACGGCGATCGTCCGGGCCATCAGGGGGTCGCGCAGCAGGTCCAGGGGCAGCAGGGGTTCCGGCGCCTGCCGCTCGACGCGCCAGAAGGTCACGAGGAGCCCGGCGGCCAGGACCAGCCACCAGATCCCCGCGCCCGTGTCGCCTCCGATGGCCAGCAGTAACGTGCTCACGCCGCCGAACAGCAGCGCGGCGCCCATCCAGTCCACGGTGACGTGCGCGGCGCGGCGCGACGGGGGGTAGGCCCACGCAATGACGCCCAGTGCGAGGACCCCAAGTGGCAGATTCAACAGAAAGACCCAGCGCCACGAGAGGGAGTCGGTGACGTAGCCGCCGACCAGGGGACCGGCCACCGACGCCACACCCCAGACACCGCTGAAGAGGGCCTGCGTGCGCGCCCGCTCTGCCATCGTGTAGAGCTCACCGATGATGGTCATGCTCAGGGGCACCAGCGCGCCGGCGCCGAGGCCCTGGAACGCCCGGGCGGCAATGAGCTGCGCCATCGAGCCCGCCGCTCCCGAGGCGGCCGAGCCCGCCAGGAAGACCCCGATGCCCATCAGATACATGCGGCGCCGGCCGTAGAGGTCGGACAGGCGTCCCCAGATCGGTACCGAGGCCGTCGAGGTGAGCAGGTAGGCGGAGAATACCCAGCTGTAGTGGGCCAGGCCCCCGAGGCTGGCGATGACGGTGGGCATGGCGGTGCCGACGACCGTGGCCTCCATGGCCCCCAGGCTCATGCCCAGGAGCAGGCCCGCCGTGATGGCCCGCCGGCGTCGGAGGCTGATTCCCGTCGGCGTGGGACCGGACCCGGACATCCAGCGAGCGTAGCATGCGGAGGTTCGCCTCAGTCCGGCCGCAGCGTGAGGTTCAGGAGTTCGGTCTCACCCCTGCGCAGCTCGATGTCCATCACCTGGGAGGCGTACCCGGTGCGCTGTACCTCGAGACGGTGCCGGCCCACCGGAAGCCGACCTTCGAGGCGCCGGCCCGACGACCCGGCGGTCCAACGTTCCCCGTCGATGAGCACCACGGCGTCAGCCGGGTTCACCTGGAGCGACAACGTGCCCGTAGGGCCGATCATCTCGACGCCGGTCGGGGTGCCGCCACGATCGCTTGTCCCCTCGGACCCGGTGGGCGGGAGCGGGCGGGCCTCAGGGGGCATGCCCGGGCTCAGCGGCTCCATCACATGGTCCAGGGTGAGACTCCCCGTCGGTTGCGCGTAGACCCGCCGGGTCAGCGAGCGATAGCCGTCGAGGTACAGCACGACGTCGTGAGCGCCCGGGGTTACGCGCAGGCGCTGAAAGATGCCGTCGTAGCTGTCGACCACGCCCGCGTAGTAGCCATCGACGTACACCTCCGTGTTCCGTGGCGAGACCCGGAGGCGGAACGAGGCCGAGTCGTCGTAGCGCCCCCCGTAGGTGAAGGGGGGATACCAGCCGAACGGCCCGTACAGCCAGGACGCCCGGACAGACGGGCCGACGACGGGGACGACCACCACCTGTCGCTGAGACCAGCCGCGGGCGCGCCGGGACTGTGCCTCGGCCCCGACGGGCCACGCGGTCATCACCAGAAGCAGGGGCAGGAGCAGTGTGCGTGTCACGGGAATCCTCCGGCAGGCGACGACGCCGGGGCAGCAATGGTCGTGCCGTGCGGCAATGACGCTTCTGAAGCCCGTGCGGGTACCGGGGCCTCACAGAGGGATTGCAGGTGTCCCGTACCGGTGACAGGGTGCCGGCAGCCGGGCGAGCTACTGCGGATCGCGCAGCGGAAGCACGATCTCGAAGACGGCACCGCTGTCGTTGCGGGCAGAGATCGAACCGCCGTGGCGCTCCACGATGGCCTTGACGATCGACAGACCGAGGCCGCTGCCGCCGTTCGACGCCCGCGCGGCGTCGGCCTTGTAGAAGCGGTCGAAGATGAGCGGCAGGTGCTCGGCGGCGATGCCGGGACCCGTGTCCCGCACGACAAGTCGGACCTCGTCCTGGCTTCCTGTCGCCCGCAGTGTCAGGGTGCCGCCATCCGGGATGTGGCGGAGCGCGTTGGCCGCGAGGTTCTGCAGGGCCTGCTCCAGGCGATCGGGATCGGCATGCAGCGGCCGCGGAGGTGCCTGCACCTGCCGCACGAGCGTAATCCGCCGCGCGGCGAGGTCGCGCTCGTGACGGGCGGCCACTCGCGAAAAGAGGAGCTCGAGGTCCACGGGCGCGCGGCGCAGGACCGTGCCTCCGCCCTCGAGACGCGCAAGATCGAGCAGGTCGCCCACGATACGTTCCAGGCGGTGAGTCTCCTCATCGATGATGCCCAGGTAGCGTTCTCGCGTCGGCGCCTCGATCTGCAGGTCCGGCATGCGCAGGGTCTCGACGTATCCGCGCATGGCCGTCAGCGGTGTCATCAGCTCGTGTGAGACATCGGCCAGCAGTTGGCGCCGTGCCCGATCCGACACCTGCAGGGCCGTGGCCCGCTTGTTGAGTTCGGTGGCCATGCGATTGAAGGAGCGCGCCAGCGCGGTGACTTCATCGCCCCCGTCCTCGGGTGCCCGGGCGTCGAAATCCCCCTCGCCGAGCCGGACCGTGGCCGCTTCCACCAACTTCAAGCGGCGGCGCGTCGGTCCGAACACCATCAGCGCGATGAGCGCGCTGCCGACACCCAGCACGATGACACCCGGGACGGCCAGGGTCGGGGCCATGCCGCGGACGATGAGACCGAACGGGGGTCGCGTCATGGGCACCATGACGACCCCTGTGGGTTCGCCCCCAACCAGGATGGGTACCACGGGGCGCCCCGGTCCAGGGCTACCGCGAAGACCGCCCCCACCCTGTCGGCCGCCTGGGGTGCCGCCGCCCAGACCGTCGGGGTCCGGGCCGGGGAACAGGCGATCGCCGCGCCTGCGGGCCGGGCGGTCGAGCGAGCCGTCTGCGCGTGCCTGCCCGTCAGGAATCGTCCCGTCATCGCCGCGCTCCCCGCTGGCCCGCCGCCGCCGGCCTTCGGCGCGGCGCGCCTCGACTCGCAACTCCTCCCACTGTTCATCCGAAATCAGGGAGGGCTGGTTCGACACGGTCTGCCCATCGCGCATCACGACAGCGAACGGCAGCAGGACACGGCCGTACTGCTCGGCGACGTAGCCGCCGAGGTCGAGCTGTGGGTTCGTCGCCAGCGCGGTGCCGAGATCCGACGCGACGAGCACCGCCAGGCGCCGCGGCGAACTGGCCGGCATGGAGCCCGCGATGCGGTCGCTGACCCACAGGAACAGGCCGGCCTGCGCCGCCAGCATCAGCGCCAGGAAGGCAACGAGGCCGAGGGCGAGACGCCAGTAGAGGCTCCGGTACCAGGCCAGTTCAGACATCGGCAGCCTTGTAGCCCGATCCCCATACGGTCAGGATGATGGATGGTTCCGCCGGGTTGGCTTCGATCTTCTTCCGCAACCGCTTGACCAGGGTATCGACGCTTCGTTCGGTCACGAACGTCGTGTCCTTCCAGACCCTGCCCAGCAGGGCCTCCCGCGTGAAGACGATGCCGGGGCTCGACAGCAGGACGTGCAACAGCTGGAACTCGTGTGCGGTGAGTTCCACGTCGCGCTCGCCGACGCGTACCTTGCGCCGGGACGGGTCCACCGAGATGTGGCCGTAGACGACCACCGCCGTGTCGTCGATCCCGCGTGCCCGTGCCCTCGTCCCTCGGCGCAGCAGCGCCCGTACGCGTGCCACCAGTTCGCGGACCCCGAAGGGCTTGGTCAGGTAGTCGTCGGCGCCGCTTTCGAGGCCCAGGACCTTGTCGGCCTCTTCCTGCCTCGCGGTGAGCATCAGGATCGGCACGTCGGCATTCAGGGATTCGCGGCGGATGGCGCGGCAAACCGTGACCCCGTCGAGGCCCGGGAGCATCAGGTCGAGCACCACCAGATCGAATGGCTCGGACCGCGCGAACTGGAGGCCCGATGTGCCATCGGCCGCCTCCACGCAGGTGTACTGTTCGAGCCCCAGGTGCAGGCAGACCAGTTCCCTGATGTGCGGTTCGTCCTCGATCACGAGGACACGGGGACGCGGTGACGCGGTCGGGGCCATCGGCTCGTCGCTCGTGGGCACAGTGTACGTCTCCTCCCCCGACCGGGAACCAGCCAGGCCGCCCGGCGCTGCGGACAGGCTCATGGCGCCTCCTGCGCCTGTTCGAGATCGACGAGCGCGCTGCGCAGGTCGAGCTGTGCGCGCAGTTCGGCCGTCTGGGACGTGGTGAGGTCGCGCTGGGCCTGCAGCACGAGGAACGTCGTGCTCAGCCCTACCGTCAGCCGGGCGTTCTCCAGTTCCAGCCGCTGCTCCGCGAGCTCCCGGGCCACGGCGGCGCTCTCCACCTGCAGGGTCGCGTTCCCCACCTGGTCGACCAGTCGCGTGATCGTCGCCGCAACCTGCAGTTCCGTGGCGCGGCGCCGCGCATCGAGCTGGCGTCGTTCCACGGTACCGCGCGCGGCGGCGGCGTCGGCGGCACTGGTGCTCAGCGGCACGCTGATGCTCAGGCCCAGCGTCCACACAGGGTAGTCGACCGACGTCAGGGTGCGGAGCGCGTCCGCGTAGCCGCCCGGTACCGTCCCGATCCCCGACCCGCCCAGCGAGGAGCTCGACCGGAGGATCTGGGTGCCCCCGACCCCGTTGAGGGAAAGGCCGACGTTGAGGTCCACGGCCGGCCGCCGCTGGTCCTCGAGCAGGCGCAGGTTGAGATCCAGCCGCTCGCGCTGCCGGCTCAGTGTCTGCAGGTCCGTGCGGTTCGCCAGCGCACGTGCGGTTGCGGCATCCACGTCCACCGCCGCGGGAGCGGCGAGCTGGGGACTGTCCGACGGCACGATCGTGGCGCGCCACATCGGGTCGGCCGTGTCCGCCACGATGAGCTGCTTCAGGGCTGTCTGTGCCGCGCGCCACGTGCCCTCGCTCTGGACGACGGCCTGCGCGCGTGCCGCGACCTCTGCGCGCGATTGCAGCACGTCGATCTGGGTGACCGTGCCCAGTTCGAGGCGGAGCTGATTGTCCTCCAGCTGCCGTTGCGCCAGTTCGCGGGACCGCCGCGTCGTATCGACCGCGCCGACCGCGTAGGCGAGTTCCCAGTAGGCGCGCTGTACCGCCGCCCGGATCTGCGCCATCGTCTGCCGGACCGTGACGTCCGTGAGACCGCGGTCGATGCGGGCCTGTTGCACCTGCTCCCGGGCCTGGTCGATGCGAAATCCGCGCAGCAGGGGCTGGCTGTAGCTGGCCGCCACGCCGGATGCATAGCTCGGGTTGAAGTTGGCGAACAGGCTCGATGTCGATGTCCGGTCGTTGTTGAAGTCGAGTGAGACGCGCCCTCCGCCCCAGGGCAGCGCCTTGTCGAGCGTCGTGCCGAACGACGTGGTGTCGTTGGAGACGGTGGTCACACCGCTTCCGCCGACCAGCTGTGACGTGGCTGGGCTCGTCTGTCCCCGTTCCGTCAGGTAGGTGGTGAACGTCGTGCCGAACGCGGCCTGCCGCTGGAGGAGCGTGAAGTCGGCCGCTTCGGTGGCCAGCCGCGCTTCGAGCACCTGGGGGTTGAGATCGAGCGCGCGGCCCTCTGCCTCGGCGAGCGACAGCGGTGTGCCGATCCGTGGGTCCACCTGTGCGGCGCCCGTCGCGGGGACGAGCAGGACGAGCAGGAGCACCAGCGTCGCCACCGCGTGCCCGCGACGACCCGGCGCGAAGCGTGGCCATCGCGTCCGGGGTCCCGGGCTGGTGGAGTGCGAAGGGGTGGGTGACAGCATGACGGTCTCCTATTCGAACCGCAGGGCTTCGATAGGGTCGAGCGCCGCGGCCTTTCGGGCAGGGTAGAAGCCGAAGAAGATGCCGATGAACGCCGCACATCCGAATGACAGGAGCACGGCATCGGTCGTCACCAGGGTGGTCCACTGCATGACCGAGCTCAACGCGGAAGCGGCTCCGAATCCCAGGGCCACGCCGAGGGCTCCGCCCGTGAGGCTGAGCACCATGGCCTCGGTGAGGAACTGCAGCAGTACGTCCACGTCGCGCGCGCCCACCGAGAGTCGCAGGCCGATCTCTCGTGTCCGTTCCGTGACGGAGACGAGCATGATGTTCATGATGCCGATGCCACCAACCAGCAGCGAGACCGCGGCGATGCTGGCGAGCAGGTAGGTCATCGTGGTGGTCGTCTGGGTGAGGACGCCGGCGATCTCGTCGAGCGTGCGGACCATGAAGTCGTCCTCGTCGCCAGGGTCGATGCGGTGCCGTTCGCGCAGCAGGGCTTCGATGGACGCGGTCACCGTCTCGAGCTCCACACCCGCCTGGGCGGAGATGGTGATCTCCCGCAGGTAGTCCTGTCCCAGCAGCTTCCGCATCAACGTGGTGTAGGGCACGATCACCGTGTCGTCCTGGTCCTGGCCGAATGAACCCGCACCCTTGCTGGTCAGGACGCCGATGACCCGGAACGGCTGATTGCGGATCCGGATGGCCTCGCCCACCGGATCCGCGCCAGGCCCGAAGAGCTGGTCACGAACGACGGAGCCCAGGATGGCCACCTTGGCCGACCGCGACACATCCTGCTCGGTGAAGAAGCTGCCGAACTGCGCCGGCCACGAGCGGATGTCCTGGAACTCGGCACTCGAGCCCTGAATCGTGGTGTTCCAGTTGCCGGCGGCGGCCACGACCTGCGCGCGCGTGTTCACGCCCGGCGAGAGGTACTGGATGCCGGACACGCTGCTGCGGATCGCCTCCGCGTCGGCCTCGGTGAGCGTGGTCGTGCCGCCCTGTCCGCCACGGACGGGACCAAAGCGGCCGGCCCCCGCGCTCACGGTCACCATGTTCGAACCGGCGCTCCGGATCTGGGTCTCGATCGAATCGCGGGCACCGTTGCCGAGCGCCATCATGACGATGACCGCTGCGACCCCGATGATCATGCCGAGGGCGGTGAGCGCCGTGCGCATCGCATTGCGACGCAGCGCCTTGACGGCGACGAGGAACGTCATGGCCAGGGACATCAGCCGATCACCTCGTCCTGGGCATCCTCGTGGTGCACGACGAGGGCCCGCAGATCCGCTGCAGCAGTCCGGCGGCCGGGCACCGGGGTATCCGTCAGCACTCGTCCGTCCCTGAACGCGACCACGCGCGTCGTGTACTCGGCGATGTCGTGTTCGTGCGTGACGAGCACGATCGTCAGCCCCCGTTCGTGGTTCAGGCGCTGGAAGATGTCCATCACCTCGAGACTCGTCCGCGTATCGAGGTTGCCCGTTGGCTCGTCGGCGAGCAGGAGTGCCGGGCTCGTGACGAGCGCGCGGGCGATGGCGACGCGCTGCTGCTGTCCTCCGGACATCTGGTTCGGATGGTGCCCGAGCCGATCGCCGAGTCCAACCGACCGGAGCGCCTCCGTGGCCAGCGCACGGCGTCTGGCCGTCGGGAGCCCACCGCCGTACAGCAGCGGCAGTTCGACGTTCTCGAGCGCCGACGTGCGAGGGAGGAGGTTGAAGCCCTGAAACACGAACCCGATCTCCCTGTTGCGGGCCCCTGCGAGCTCACGCTTGGAGAGCGTCGAGACGTCGCGGCCATTGAGGTGGTAGGTGCCCGACGTCGGCTTGTCGAGACAGCCGAGCAGATGCATGAAGGTGGACTTGCCGGACCCGGATGGCCCGGTGAGCGCGACGAACTCCCCGGGACGCACCTCGAGGGTGACGCCGCGCAGCGCCCTGACCGAGATCTCTCCCAGCTCGTAGGTGCGTGTGAGGTCACGCACGGCGATCAGTGGTTGGGCCATCACGGTTGCCCTCCTTGCCGCCCCTGGTTGCCACCCCCACCAGCGCCTCGACCCCGGCCGAACTGCGGAAAGAGCGGGGATGAGGCCGCCGGCGCGGTAGCCACTGCTGCCTGCGTCGCGCCGGTCGCCACCACTGCACCGTCGGTGACGGCCGGGCCACCGACCTCCGTGAACGCGCCGTTCGAGATGCCGAGTCGAACAGGGACGGGCTGCAGAATCCCGTTCTCGACGAGCCATAGTCGGCCACGCGCCGCCGACTCCCCGTCGGAGGAGGGTGCGTCCCTGGTGCCGCCTCCGGCGCCGGGGCCCGTGAATCCGCCGCGGCCACCCCGTGCGGCCCGGGCCGCAGCGCGTTCGTCAGGTGTCATGGCTTCCAGCCGTGCCCGAAACGCGGCACGCCCGTCGTCGGATGTCGGCGAGCGGGCGGCCTCGGTTGCTGGGGCCGCGCTCGTCCCGCTGCCGCTCCTGGCTTCTTCGGACACCGCACCGGCATCGGTCGGGGGACTCTGTCCCAGGGAGGTGAACAGCGCCTCGGTGGGGGTGAACCGCAACGCCGAGGCCGGGACCCTGAGGACGTCGACGGCGCGGGCGACGTCGACCGTCACCGTGGCCGTCATGCCCGGCTTCAACCGGAGGTTGGGGTTGGGTACCTCGACGATCGTGACGTAGCTGACGACATTCGACTCGATGACGGGGCTCAGGCGGACCTGCTGCACGGTGCCCGAGAAGGTCTCGTTCGGATACGCATCCACGGTGAACGACACGGGCTGCCCGGCTTCGACCTGCCCGATGTCCGACTCGTCGATGTTGCAGCTCACCTGCATCCGCGTCATGTCGTTCGCGATCTCGAAGAGTGTGGGCGCCTGCATGCTCGCGGCGACGGTCTGCCCGACATCGACGCTGCGCGAGATCACGACACCGTCGATGGGGGCCCTGATGACCGTGTGGCTGAGGTTCACTTGGCTCTGGTTCAGCGAGGCCTGGGCCTGGACGACCTGCGCCTCCGCCGCGCGCAGAGCCGCCGCCGCCGCCCTGGCGTTGACGTCGGCCGTCTCCAGGTCAGTCGTCGGCACGAGCTGGCGGCCGGCCAGTTCACGCGCCCGGGCGAACTTGAGATCGGCATCCTGCGCCTGGATGCGCGCCCGCTCCACGTCGGCCTGGAGCCGCACGACGGTGGCCCTGGCCTGTTCCACCTGGGTCTCGAAGAGCGACGGCTCGAGTTCCGCAATCACCTGTCCCCGTCGGACCGTGGCGTTGAAGTCGGCGTGCAGCGCCTTGATCGTCCCCGACACCTGCGATCCGACCTGGACCGTCGTCATGGCCTCGAGGCGCCCCGTGGCGTCGATGGTCTGCACCACGTCCCCCCGCGTCACGGTGGCGGTGACCAGTTGCAGTGACGCGGTCTCGGGACGGAGCCTGGAGTATCCGTAGTAGCCGGCGGCCCCGAGGGCCGCAGCGATGAGCAGCAGTGTCAGCGCCTTCTTCATGACTGTGCCGGCGGCGTGACGATCAGGCCGCGTCCTTTCTCCAGTGCATAGAACGATTCGGACGTGGCGGGCGCATGGCGGGGCTGTGACAATCACATGGCGCGGTGGTGCCGCGGTCTCGTCACCGGCACCTCACCGCCGGCTCGCGTGTCCCGTGTGCTGGTCGTGGCGTGCTGGTCGTGCGCTCGCGGAGGATGCCGGGGGCTGACGCGAAATTGTCATGATTCAGACAACGCGCGGCCACAGGGAATCCCGTCAAAGGGTCATGTGAACAATGGGACCCGTCAGTAAGGGTGGTCCGAGGGAGGCATCATGAACGGTTTCGCGAAGGCGGTATCGGTATTGGCGGTGGCGGGCGTGATCGCAGGCGGTTCTGCGGGCCTGGCAGCACAGGCCGGCGCGCAGGCCCAGGAGCAAGAACGGAACGGGCCGCGGGGCGGGCGCGGTCCTGGTGGCATCGGTGGCGGTGAGATGGGCCTGCTGCTGCGGGGGTTGGACCTGACCGACAGTCAGGGCCAGCAGGTGCGTGACCTGGCGGAACGGTACCGCGAGCAGAACGCCGATCTGCTCCAGCGACTGGCACAGGCCGCCTCGGCACAGCGGACGGCGGCATCAGCCCTTCCGGCGGATGAGACGGCCATCCGCACCACCCTTCAGGAACTGGCGACCGTGCAGGCTGAAGTCGCGGTCCAGCGGGCTCGCCTGCGCAACGATGTGTTCGCGCTGCTCACGCCCGACCAGCAGGCCAGGGTGAAGGCACGGGTCGACGACCGGCAGCAGGATCGCCGGCGCGGACCCGGCGCTCGCGCTCCCAGGTCGAGACAGGGGCGAGGCCAGCGGTAGCCGATTCGTGCGGGGCATCGGCACCTGCATGCGCCCGGAGGGCGGCATCCTCCGGGCGCCCGTCGCGCGGACGCTACGACGTGATGCTGCCGTCCGACCCTGTCTGCTCCATCGGTACATCACGCCCACCGGATTCCCACCGGACCTCGTCTCCCACGCGAATCACGCCGCTGTCGAGCACTTCGCCGTACGCGCCGCCGGCCCATCCCCGCCGCATCGCGGCCTGCAGGCCGGGGGCCACGTCGTCCATGCGCTCGCATGGCCGCGTCTCGCCGTTGATGCGGAGACGGACCTCGCCCACCAGCAGGATGCGGCCGCGGGAGTGTGCGAGATTCAGGCCGGACACCACGAGATTCGCCCGGCGTTCCGCGGCATCGAGCGGCTGGCCGATTTCGCGGGCGAGCGCGTCCCACCCCTCGCGTCCCAGGATCGTCAGCTGCCGGCGTCCGCCCTGGTCGGCGTTGCCCCGCATGCCCCGTCCGGCGACCAGCTGTGCCTCGGACGTGTCGTCCATCGGGCCACGCCGTGCGCGCTTCACGAGGATGCGTTCGAGCCGGCCCCCGGGCATCATCTGCTCCCCATGCGCGTCACTGCTGCCGTTCGAGCAGCCACGAGAGTGGTTCGAGCAGCCGGTCCGACAAAGGACGTGCGTCGAGCGACGCGGGTGTAATCTCTCGACTCGCGCGCAGGTCCAGCTCGAAGTCTGTCGAGAGTCGGACGGCGAGCGCCTCGTCGTCGAAGGCGACGTCGATCTCGTCGTTGTGCTCGAATGACCGGTTGTCCATGTTGGTCGTGCCCAGGACCGACCAGCGCCCGTCCACGATGAGCATCTTCGAATGGGTCATCGCCGGCATGTACTCGTAGACGCGCACCCCGCTCGCGAGCAGCTCCGGCAGGCGGCGCAGCGACGCCACGCGCACCAGTCGCTGGTCGCTGCGGAGCCCGGGGATGAGTATGCGGACCCGCACGCCACGGACGGCCGCGGCCCTGAGGGCACGGCGGAACGCCCGGTCCGGCAGAAAATAGGGCGTCGAGATGCTGATGCTCTCGTGTGCGCCCTCGATCAGCATCTGAAAGACCACCCTCGAGAGCGTGGCGCGGTCCGCGGGTGAACTCCTGATGAGGAGCGCCCGTGTAGGGCCGGACCGCGCCAAGGTGGGCCAGTGGGCGGTCCCGGTCAGCACCTCGCCGCTGCACTCGAGCCAGTTCTCCGCGAAGACCCCCTGCAGGGCCGCCACGACCGGGCCCTCCAGCCTGACCATCGTGTCCCGCCATGCAGGCTGACCGTTGGTCTCGCGCAGCCACCAGTCGGCCACGCCCGCTCCTCCCGTGAAGGCGACACGCCCGTCGACGACGAGCAGTTCCCGGTGCGTGCGGTTGTTCAGCCGGTGCAGCCGGTACCATGTCGGAGGCTGGTAGAACTCGACACGACACCCCGCATCGCGCAGGGCCCGCACGGAATCCCCGCGCATGCCCAGGCTGCCCAGGGCATCGAGCACGATCCGCACTTCGACCCCATGACGCGCCCTGTCCACCAGCGCCGTCGTCAGGAGGCCGGCGGCCTGGCCCTGGCTGAAGATGTAGGCCTCGAGGTGTACGGAGTGCCGTGCGCCAGCGATGGCCTCCTGCATGGCCGGATAGAACCGGACGCCGTCGGTCAGCACCGTCACCAGGTTGCCGTCGTGCGCCTGCGCCAGGCACGTGGACTGGAGGACCCGCAGGAAGTCGTCGCCGGCCGGTGACAGGCGTTCCGTCAGGCGGTAGTCGACGGGAGGGGTGAAAAAGACGACCGCCACGAACCAGAGCACGAACGCCAGGCCGGCGAGGGCGACGAGCGTCCACGTCATGGGCCGACCGACGGTCCCGCGACGCCTGTGGTCCGCATGCGGAAGGGTCAGCCCCGGTAATTGCCGAACTGCAGCGCGACTCCGAAGTCCTGTTCCCGAAGCACGCGCATCGCCTCCTGGAGGTCGTCGCGCGAGGGCGAGGTGACGCGCAGCTGATCCCCCTGGATCGACGCCTGTACCTTCTTCAGCTTCGAGTCCTTCAGGAACTTCACGATCTCCTTCGCCCGCTCCGCGGGGATCCCCTGCTGCAGCGCAATCTCCTGCCGCACGGTGCTTCCCGCCGCGGCCTGTACGACGCCCCTGTTCATGTTCTTCACGGGCACGTCGCGTCGTACCAGCCTGGTCTGCACGATCTCCCAGACGGCGTTGAGGCGGAACTCGTCATCGGCGCTGAGCGTCAAGGTGGAGTTCTTCTGGTCGAAGTCTATCGAGACGCGCGCGCCCTTGAAGTCGTAGCGCTGTGCCACTTCCTTGCGGGCCTGGTTGAGCGCGTTGTCCACTTCCTGCAGATCCACGGTCGACGTGATGTCGAATGAACACTGTGCGGCCATGCGGCCACATGTTAGCGCAGGCCCACCGGGTCGCGTGGCGTCCGGCGGCGGGGCGGGGGTCACGCGTGGTGAGGATGGGCCTCGGACGCCAGGCTTCTGACCAGGCGGACGATCTCGGTGGCTTCGAACGGTTTCGCCACGTGGTGCTGGTAGCCGGCCTCCAGGGCGGCGAGCCGATCCTCCGGTGACGCGTAGGCGGTGAGGGCGATCGCGGGGATGTCGCCCCCGTGCGCCGGTGCCATGGCACGAAGCTGCCGGATCAGCGAGAACCCGTCCGCCTGCGGCATGCCGATGTCGCTGATGACGACGTCGGGCGGCCGGCGCGAGACGGCGGCGAGCCCTTCACTGGCCGTTGCGGCGGTCGTGACCGTGGCGCCGCACTCACTGAGGGCGGTCTCGAGCAGGATGCGCGCGTCCTCCTCGTCATCCACGACGACCACGTGGACATCGCGCAGCAGCGTGCGGTCGAGGCCCAGCACCGACGCCGCCACGGTGGGCTGGCTGGGCGCGGCCGGCACGTCGGCTGCGGCGATCACCGAGGGCAGGTGGATGTCGAAGGCGGCGCCCTGACCGCCGCCGGGGCTTCGGGCCTGGATCGTCCCGCCGTGCAGCTCCACCAGCTGCTTCGCGATGGCCAGGCCGAGGCCAAGCCCTCCATGCTCGCGGCTCGCGGTGCCGTCTGCCTGGCGGAACGGCTCGAACACGTGCGGGATGAAGCGTGGATCGATGCCGGGACCCGAGTCCTGCACCGTCAGCAGGTAGCCCGCCCGCCGGCGAAGCTCCACGCGGACCTCGCCGTCCTGCGGCGTGAACTTGACCGCGTTCGACAGCAGGTTCCACACGACCTGCTGCAGGCGGTCCGGGTCGGCCGAGGTCATCGCGGGGCGCTGGCCCAGATCGACGTGCAGGCGGATGCGCTTCGCCGCGGCGGCCGGCTGCACGATCTCCGCGGCCGCGTCCACCACGCTTGCCAGGTCGATGGGCCGTACCTGCAGCCGGAGTTTGCCGCTGGCGATGCGTGACACCTCGAGCAGGTCCTCGATGAGCCGCGCCTGTGCCCGGGCATTGCGTTCGATGCTTTCGAGCGCCCGTTCCTGCTTGTCGGGCTCGACACGCGCCGTCCGGAGCACCTGCGTCCAGCCGAGGACGGCGTTCAGCGGCGTGCGCAGCTCGTGCGAGAGCGTGGCGAGGAACTCGTCCTTGAGCCGGTTGGCATCCCGCTCCCGCGCCAGGGCCGCGGTACGCTCCGCCTCGACGGCACGACGGAGGCTGACTTCGCGACCGAGGTCCTCGTTGGCGCGCGAGAGGTCGCGATCCCGGGAGGCGATGTGCGCCAGCATGTCGTTGAACGCGCGGACCACCACGCCCACTTCGTCCTCCGACCGTTGCGCCGCCCGGATGGTGTAGTCCTGGCTGCTCGAGATCGTGCGCGCCGTTCCCGCCAGATCCAGGAGCGGCGAGGCGATGAGGTGCTGCATGCGCGCTGCGATGACGAACGAAGCCAGGAAGGCCAGGAAGAGCACCACGGACGCGGTGAGCGCACCCACCCGGAGCCGGTCGTACACGTCCGTGGCGTCCCGTTCGATGAAGAGCGTGCCGACGGGCTGGTCATTGACCAGGACCGGCTCGAGCACGGTGATCACGGGGTTCCACCCGAAGTTGCTCGGCAGGGGCGGTCGCAGCGGGCACTCGCTGTCGCCGTCCCGGTGATAGGAGGCGAACAGCAGACCGCTGCTGTGGTACAGGCAGGACATGGCGACCCGCGGCCTGATGCGCAGCACCGCCAGGTCCTCGGCCGCGGCCCGGTCGTCCCCGAACGTCAGGGCAGAACTCACGCCCTGGCTCAGGAGCCTGGCCTGGGCCTGCATGTCCTCTTCGATGGTCGTTCGGAAGCGTTCGACGTCCCAGAGCAGGAATCCGCCGCTGGCGAGCAGCAGCGCGGTGACGCTCGAGAGCGCCGTCATCAGCAGCAGCTTCCGCCGGATGGGCAGGTCGCGAAAGCGGCTCATCGAGTGGCCTGTCCGCCGTCTTCTACTCTGGCTGTCGGGCCAGCGTCAGCAGGCGTGAGCTGATCTTCAGCCCCGCCTTCTCGGCTGCCGCCTGATCGATGGTGAAGCGGACGCGATCCTCTTCCATGGAGAAGCCGATGATGCCGCCCTGTGTCACGAAGTCGGGTGCTTCACCCACGGTGAGCGTCGGCGTGCCCTGCGCCTGGCGCAAGTAGGCCTGCGGGCCGAGCGACGTCCTCGGCACGAACACGACGTGGCAGCCATCTTCGGGCTCGAGGATGACGCGCAGCGCGATCGGACGACCGCTCACCGTATCGCCTTCGACCTGACTGGTCAGCGTGCTGCCAAACGGATTCTGCCCGGCCACGCAGATGGTCAGCGGCCCGCCGCCCGCGCCGTCCGGCCATTCGATGAACTTGATGAAGTTGTGGATGAACTCCGCCTTCAGCCGGTACTCCGGGGTGACCTCCACCTCCTGGACCGCGGAGGGCGCGCTGGTGCAGAGCACTGCGAGCACGAGGCCGAGCGAGCACGCGAACGCGGCACTCCGGGGTGCCGACCTCCGTGCGGGTCGGACCGCGGGCGCCGCGTGGCCTGCGAGCGGGGGAGTCAGTCGCGGGGGTGCCACCGCGCGCGAGTGTACCCCTGCCGGGGCGTTTCGCCAAAGCTCATCCATGTCACGCGATCTATACTGCGTCGCTCCGAGGAGTCGTTGGCCTGATCGCGTCGCAATCCGGTTGGTTCCGGGTTGGGCGGGCAGTGCCGTGTGTGGCACCCATGTCGATTCGATGACACGCAAGCCGCTCATCCTGGTGGTGGATGACTACCAGGACGCTCGCGAAATGTACGCCGAGTACCTGCAGATCAGCGGCTTCAGTGTCGCCGAGGCCCGCAGCGGCGACGAAGCGATCGCCCAGGCCATGGCGCTCAGGCCCGACCTGATCCTCATGGACCTGTCATTGCCGGGCATGGACGGATGGCAGGCGACGCGGCACTTGAAGGCCGACGCACGGACCAGCCACATTCCCGTCGTCGCGCTCACGGGGCATGCGCTCGAACGCGCCTCGGACGACGCGCGTGAGGCCGGCTGTGACGCCTTCGTCACCAAGCCGTGCCCCCCCGACGAGCTCGTCGTCGAGGTGCGGCGTCTATTGGGGATCCCCCGGTGAACGGCGGCGCCCCCGCGTCAACCGCGTGACGACTCCGGGCGCCAAGCCCCGCATCGGCATCTCGCGTTGCCTGCTGGGTGACGAGGTGCGCTTCGACGGGGGACACAAGCGCGATCCCTTCCTCGTCCTCACCTTCGGCCGTCACGTGGAGTGGGTGCCCGTCTGCCCCGAGGTCGAGGCGGGCATGGGCACGCCACGCGAGGCCATTCACCTGGTCACCGTGTCGAAGCCTGGCGAGCCCGCGGACGCGGTGCGGCTCGTGGGCAACAGGACCGGAGCCGACTGGACCCGCCCGATGCGGCAGTGGGCCCGCGTACGCCTCGAGGAGCTGGCCGCTCACGATCTCGTCGGGTTCGTCGTCAAGAAGGACTCACCGAGCTGCGGCATGGAACGGGTCCGCCTGACACACCTCGATGCCGGCGGTCGCGAACCCCAGGTGAGTCGGGCCGGGCGCGGGCTGTTCACGGGCCTCCTGCTTGAGGCGTTCCCGAACCTGCCCGTCGAGGAAGAAGGGCGGCTCAACGATCCCCGGCTCCGGGACAACTTCGTCGAGCGGGTCTTCGCCTACCAGCGCCTGCGGGGGCTGTTCGGCGGCCGGTGGACCCTCGGGCAGCTCGTACGGTTCCACACCGTGCACAAGCTGCAGATGCTCGCGCACTCGCGGGCTCGGTACACCGAACTGGGGCGTCTGGTGGCCCGGGCGAAGAGCCTGCCTCGCCGCGAGATCGCGGAGCGGTACGAGGAGCTCTTCATGTCCGGCCTCGCGCGGATGGCGACGCCGGGACGCCAGGCCGACGTGATGCAGCACATGCTCGGTCACTTCTCCGAGCAGCTGACGAGCGATGCGCGGCAGGAAGTGCTGTCGCTCATCGAGGATCACCGGACGGGACTGGTGCCGCTCGTGGTTCCTCTCACGCTCATCCGTCATCACGTTCGCCGACTGGGGGTCGGCTATCTCGCCGATCAGGTGTACCTCGATCCCCACCCCCGCGAGCTCAGCCTCCGCAATCACGTCTGACGCGGTTCCGACGCCGGCTGGCAGGCGGGACACCAGTAGGTGGACCGCGCGTGCGGTCCCTGACGCTGCCAGCTGATGGCCGTGCCGCATCGCCGGCAGGGCCGTCCCCCTCGTCCGTAGACCCAGAGGCGCGCCGCGGGATCCAGCCGACCCGTCGTGCGACGCCCGCCGCGCGCGCGCCCGGTGCCGTCTCCGCGCGCGTTCTCTGCCAGGAGACGTGAGGCGACCACGACCAGATGCCGCAGCCGGCCGGGAGAGAGCAGACCCACGCGGGTGAAC
The DNA here is from genome assembly GCA_050185275.1 of Vicinamibacterales bacterium. GTDB lineage: Bacteria > Acidobacteriota > Vicinamibacteria > Vicinamibacterales > UBA2999 > JABFRY01. The sequence continues at coordinate 112,625 of JBFWZN010000011.1, forward strand.
GGATGTTCGCCAGCCACGTGCAGCACCTCGGACTTGAACACGTTGCCGATGCCCGCGACCGCCGTCTGGTCGAGCAGTGCCTCGCCGAGCATCGCCTGCGGGCGCATCGCCAGGCGCCGTACGGCCTCGGCGATGTCGGGCACGGGGGCCAGGAGGTCGGGTCCCAGCCGCCTGAGGGCAGGCAGTGCATCGTCGCTGGCGGCCGGCACCAGCTCCACGACCGGCACGTCGAATGCGACGGCCTCCGCATCGACGGTCGCGACCAGCACGCGCATGGCGTCTCCCGCACGCTGCCATCGCTCACCTGGCCGATACAGGTGCCACGCACCATGCATGCGCAGGTGCGTCCGGAGGATGAGCGCGCCGGAGAAGCGCATCACGACGTGCTTGCCGACGGCACCGACGTGTGCGATCTCCCTCCCCGTCACCGGGTGCTCGTCGTGCACGCGCATCACGGCGGGCAGCACCGAGTCGAAGCGGACGACGGTGCGTCCGCCGAGCGCCCGCTGGAGGGCCTGGGCAGTCCGGTGAATCGTGTCACCCTCGGGCACGTGGACGTCTCACCTGCCGGCCGGGGCCAGTGGGGCCTCGTACCCGCGCGGCCGCTCGCGCGGCGTCCGCAGCTGCAGGCCGAGCGCCGTGTCAGCAAACCCCGCCTCGAGGAACAGGCGCGCCGCCGGATGGGTGCGGGGGGACTGTGCATCGATGTCGGTGATCAACATGCCCGCCGGCTCCGCGCGCGAGGCCTCGCGCACGAGCGCGCGTGCCACCGCACGAATCGCGGCCGTGCGCGCCGGCTCGTCCGGAGGTGGAGACAGCAGCAGTTCCCGTGCGCCACGGCGCAGGTACGCCGCGACGGCACCGTTCACGATGACCACGCGCGCGCCCGCAGTGCGTGTTGGTCCTCGCCCCTGTGGCGCACCCGCGCCGGGCGTATCCGCCCGAGCAGCCGTCACGACGGGCCAGGGCAGCACCGTACCGTACGGATTGGCCGGGTCCGTGGCCGACAGCACGATGGCGCCGGGTTCCTGCGCAGCTTCGCGCTCCGCACGCAGCGCGTCCACTGCCGCGGGCATCGCGAACTGCGCCCCTCCGAGCCCGGCGACGAAGTACCCCCGGCGCACGCGACCACTCTCCTCCATCGCCTTGAGCACCTGATACACCGCCGAGAATCCGCCCGGCACCCCTTCGCTCTGTACCGTTTCCCGGGTGACCACGCCGTGGCGCACCAGCAACTGCTGCGCGAGGGCGGTGGCGTGCGCCGTTGCCGTCGGCGAGGCCGCAGGCAGCAGCGTCCAGCGCCCCTCGGCTGTCGGCGGCACGACACGCCGTGAGCGGAAGGCCGTGCGCCGCGAGGGGCGCGCACCGGACCCCCGTGTGCGGGCGAGGGCCCGGAGCGGCAGCATCGAGTCGTTCGTCACGAGCCCCGCCCAGACCAGCTCCCAGATGGCGTCCACGGTCTCCCCCGCAAACCCGCCGCCCGTGCCCTCGTGCACGGCGCCGAAGAACGACGCACCCCGGCTGGCCAGGTGCTCCCGCACCGCGGCCGCGCGGCCCTCGGGTTGCGGAGGCGCGGAGGACCGCCGGTGCAGGAGGGCCACATGGTCGGTCAGGTAGAGCGCCACCCGGCCGTCATGCGATCCGAGCGGCTCGACGCCGGCCCACACCACCTCGCCAGCGGCCATCAGCGTGTCGAGCATGACGGGCTCATAGCCCGCAATCCGGGCCGGCAGGATCTCGCGTTCGAGGACCGAGGCGGGGAGTGCGGCGCCCTGGAGTTGCTCGACCACGTCGAGCAGCGCGTCCATCCCGGACCTGGGCGCCGCCACGCCGTGCCAGCCCATCGCGAATCGGCCGAACGCCTCAGCGTCCACCGGCTCGATCTCCCGGCGCAGGCGTGCGAGCGAGCGCCGCCGGAGCGCGCGCAGGACGCCCCCGTCCATCCACTCGGTCCCCTGGCCGCCGGGCCGGAACTGCCCCTCGACGAGCCGGCCCTCCGTGGTGAGTCGCTGCAGCAGCGCCAGGGCATGGGCGTGGGGCCAGCCGAGCCGGGTCGTGAGGTCCGCCGGCGTGAACGGACCGTGCGTCCGCGCGTACCGCAGGGCGAGGTCCCCGGCCGGGTCCAGGACGGGCTCGAGCAGCGCATCGGGGAGTCCAGGCGGCACAGGCGTCCCCACCGCGTCCCGGTAGCGCGCCACGTCCTCCACCGCGACGTACCGCACCTCGCCCATGAGCATCAGGGGCACGGCGCGCCGCGCGGCGGTCAGCGCGGCGACGTCCGCGGTCACGTCAGGACGGTCGCAGCGCCCCCGCAGCTCGGTCGCCGTCAGATCTCCCAGCCTGAGCAACAGGTCGTGCATCGCGTCGAGCGATCGTGCGTGCCGCTCGGGCACCAGGTGCTGGAGCTCGTGCTCGAGCGTCACGAGGGCGTCCGCGTCCAGCAGGTCGCGCAGTTCGTCGTCGCCCAACAGCTCGCGCAGCTGCGCCTGGTCCACTGAGAGCGCCTGCGCGCGCCGCTCCGCCAACGGCGCGTCGCCGTCGTAGATGAAGTTGGCGACGTAGTTGAAGAGCAGGGATGCGGCAAAGGGCGACGGCGCCTCCGCCTCCACGATGGCCACCCGCATGCGCCGTGCCTGTGCGCGACGCAGTGTGTCCACCAGCGCCGGCATGTCGAACTGGTCGCGGAGGAGTTCGCGGTAGGTCTCGAGCAGCGCGGGAAACGACCCGTACCGGGAGGCCACGGTCAGCAGGCCCGCGGCACGCTTGCGCTGCTTCCAGAGCGGCGTACGCTGGCCGGCGCGGCGTCGCGGGAGGAGCAGGGCACGGGCGGCGGTTTCGCGGAAGCGTGCGGCGAACAGGGCCGTGGCACCGAGCTGGCGCGTGACCAGCGCTTCGACGTCGTCCGGGTCGGGCACGAGAAGCAAGGGGTCTGGCGGCTGCTCCAGCTCGGGGAAGCGGACGACGAATCCCTCGTCCCCCCACATCACCTCCACGTCGAGCCCGGTCTGCTGCCGCACGTGCGCGGTGACCGCCATGGCCCAGGGTGCATGGATGCGCCCGCCGAGCGGCGACAGCATGCACAGACGCCAGTCGCCGAGTTCGTCCCGGCCTCGCTCGATGACCAGGGTGCGATCGTCCGGCACCACACCGGCGGCGGCCTGGTCCTGCAGGTAGTGCAGGAGACTCGCGGCGGCGTGCGGGTCCAGGCCATGTTCCTCCACGAGCGTCGCCTCGGCCTGGTCACGGGGCGCGGCGCGGAGCTGGCGGACGAGCCGGCCAATGGCGAGGCCGAGTTCCACGGGACGCCCGGCCTGGTCTCCGTGCCAGAAGGGCATCCGGCCGCTCTCGCCGGGCGCGGGCGTCACCAGCACACGGTCGTGCGTGATGTCCTCGATCCGCCAGGTGGACGCGCCGAGCGTGAACGTTTCGCCCGGCTGGCATTCGTGCACCATCTCCTCGTCCAGCTCGCCGACACGCACGGGCCGGTCGGCGCCCGCGAGAAACACCCCGTACAGGCCGCGATCGGGAATCGTGCCGGCGTTGGCGATGGCCAGCTGCACCGCACCCTGCCTGGCGGTGAGCGTCCCCTCGACGCGATCCCAGGTGACCCTCGGGCGCAGCTCCGCGAACTCGTCGGAGGGATAGCGGCCGGAGAGCATGTCGAGCACGCCCTCGAAGGTGGCGCGGCCGAGTTCGGCGTAGGGGGCCGCACACCGCACCTGCTCGAACAGCGCGTCGACGTTCCACTCGTCCATGCCGACCATGGCGACCAGGTGTTGTGCGAGGACATCGAGAGGACTGCGGGGATACCGCGACGGCTCCACCTCGCCGTCGCGCATCCGGCGCACGACGGCCGCGCATGCCACGAGATCGCCCCGGAACTTCGGGAACACGAGCCCCTCGCTCACTGCCCCTGCCTGGTGGCCGGCACGGCCGACACGCTGCAGGCCGCTCGCCACCGATGGCGGCGCCTCGATCTGCACCACCAGGTCGATGGCACCCATGTCGATGCCCAGCTCGAGCGACGACGTGGCGACCAGGCCGCGGATCCGGCCTGCCTTGAGCAGGTCCTCCACCTCGTTACGCGTGGCCCTGGCCAGCGAGCCGTGATGCGCGCGCACGAGCGGCTCCTCCGCCAGGTCGTTGAGGGCGGCGGCGAGTCGCTCGGCCAGGCGACGGCTGTTGACGAAGATCAGGGTGGAACGGTGCGCGCGTATCAGGTCGAGGAGGCGCGGATGGATGGACGCCCAGATCGAGCCCGGCGCCGGATCGCGCGTCACCGGCCCGCTCTGGAACGGCACGTCGTCGGGTCGCGTCATGTCCTCGACCGGCACCTCGACCCGCACGGCAATCCGCTTGCGCTCGCTCGCGTCCACGATGGCCACTGGCCGCCACACGGGTGGTGCGGCGGGCGCCGCGACGTCTTCCAGAAGCGCGGCATCGAGGCCCTCCCGGGGCAGGGCGGCACGGCCCGCCCGGGCCGAGACCCTGTCGCTGTGACGCGGCCCGGCGCCTCCGAGATAGCGGGCCACCTCGTCGAGCGGACGCTGCGTGGCCGAGAGCCCGATCCGTTGCGGCGGTACCGTGGTGCGCGCTGCGAGCCGCTCCAGGGAGAGGGCGAGGTGCGCACCGCGCTTGTTCGGGACGAGCGCATGGATCTCGTCGACGATGACCGTCTCGACGCCCCGCAGCCGGTCGCGCGCACGCGAGGTGAGCAGCAGGAAGAGCGACTCGGGCGTCGTGATGAGGATGTCCGCCGGATGGCGCAGGAACCTGGCGCGCTCCTCGGGTGGCGTGTCGCCCGTGCGGATGGCCACGCGCGGCACCGACACCGCGAGCGAGCGACGCTGCGCCAGGTTGGCGATGCCGGCCAGGGGCGCGCGCAGATTGCGCTCCACATCGACCGCGAGGGCCTTGAGTGGCGACACGTACACGACGCGACATCGGCGGTCGTCGTCAGGCGTGGCGGAGAAGAGCAGCCGGTTCAGGCACCACAGGAACGCAGCCAGCGTCTTGCCGCTGCCGGTCGGGGCCAGGATGAGGGACGACTCGCCGCGGGCGATGACCGGCCATCCCAGCTGCTGGGGACGCGTCGGAGCATCGAATGACCCGGCGAACCACTCCCGCACGACCGGGTGGAACAGCTCCAGTGGGCTCGAACGTGCCACGCGCCGATATTACGTGCAATGCCGCGGACCGGCGAACCGGCCCGCGCGTATAATCATGCGGATCGTCTCTTCCCTTTATTCGACACCAGATTTTGACACTGACTCGTTGCACACATAATTGATGACCATGGGTGACGCTGGAGAAGGCCTTGTCGATGCTGAGTCGCGGCTTGCGGAGCGACTCGAGGAACGCGAACAGGAACGCCGCAGGTCCCGCCAGGCGGTTCGCAGTGCCGATCCCGAGCGCGAGCGCCAGGTGGAGTCCTGCCGGCTAGCGAAGACGGAGATGCAGAGCCAGCTCGAGGTGACGACGCACGAGGTGCGCCGGAAGCAGCTCAAGGAGGCGATTGCCGAACTCGATCGCCGCATCGCCGAGTTGTCCGCCCCGTCGGCGGCGAAGCCGGCTGCCAAGGCGGCGAAGTAGCCGCCGCCGCAGCGGCCGCAGTGGGAGGGCGCTGCCCGCCCGCCGGAACCGGCCAGGTGGCGGCGAGGTCGTCGTCCGGGGGGCACCGGTGAGCGTAGATGCAGCCGCCCTGAGTGCTCGCCCATGATCGCGCTCCGTTACCACGACGCGACCAAGCACCATTTCGGGCGGTTCGCCCGGTCCCTCGGGTACCTCGACTGGACCACGCAGCCCGATCCCTTCCGCACGTACGCGGGCGCCGACCTCATCGCGCTTCCCCGGGAGCCGGCAGCGTCCGGCGTCTCTTTCGGCGCGCTGTACGAGCCACCGGCGTCACCAGCCACCATCGACCTCGCCTCGGTGGGCGACTTCCTGCGCTGCGCGCTCGGCCTTTCGGCCTGGAAGTCCGCCGGCTCGTCACGCTGGGCGCTGCGCGTGAACCCCTCGAGCGGCAATCTCCATCCGACCGAGGGGCACGTCGTCTGGAACGGGCGCATCGCGCACTACGCCCCCCGCGAGCACCATCTGGAAGTGCGCGGCGTCCTCGACGCGCACGCGTGGGGTGAGTGGACCGCCGGTGAGCCCGGTTTCCTGCTCGTTCTCTCGTCGATTCACTGGCGCGAGGCGTGGAAGTACGGTGAGCGCGCGTTCCGTTACTGCCAGCACGACGTCGGGCACGCGCTCGGCGCCGCGCGCTACGCCGCAGCACTCCTGGGGTGGCAGGCAGCGCTGCTCCCGCGGTGGTCGGGAGACGACATGGCGCAGCTGCTGGGATTCCTTCCGGGTCGGGCGCTGCCCGATGCCGTGGAGGCACCGGCGGAGCCGGAAGAGCCCGACTGCGTCCTGGCAGTCACGGCCGGCTCCTTCGCCCGGTCGTGGGCGCAGCGGGCGCCTGCCGGCCTGCTGGCGGCGACCGCACGGGTGACGTGGCGCGGTAGGCCGAATCGTCTGAGCCCGGCACATCAGGAGTGGCCGATCATCGAGCAGGTGACGGTCTCGACCCGCTCACCGGGCGGCGCCTTACCGGATGGCGTCGTGCCGGACGGCGCAGTGCCGGATGGCGCCCTGCCGGACGGCGCCGTGCAGGACGCCCCGGTGTCGGGCAGGTCCCTGCCTTCGGACACCGATGCCCCGCTGGGCGCCTTCGCGGACCTCCAGGCCACGGCCGACGTGGACGCCAGGCCCGCGCGGTCCGTGATCCTCACCCGTCGAAGCGCCGTGGCCTTCGATGGGCGTACCTCCACGACGCGTGCCTCGCTGCACCGCATGCTGCGACGCCTTCAGCCCGGGCGGCCGCCGTGGGACGCGTGGCCCTGGCGCCCGCAGGTGCACCTCGGGCTGTTCGTCCATCGCGTCGAGGATCTCGTGCCCGGTCTCTACGTCTGGTGCCGTGAGGATTCCGCGGTGCCCGACCTGATGGGCGCCATGCGGCCGGAGTTCCTCTGGGAGCGCGTGGGCGACGATCCCCTGTACCTGCTGGCGCCGTTCGACGTCCGGGGCGGCGCCAGGCGCCTGTCGTGCGACCAGGACATTGCCGCCGACGGCTACCTGAGCCTGGCGATGCTCGCGCGGTTCGAGCCGGTTCTCCGCGCCGACGGGGCGTGGGCCTACCGCCGGCTGTTCTGGGAGTGTGGCCTCATTGGACAGGTGCTGTACCTGGAGGCCGAGGCACGGGGCGCGCGTGGGACGGGCATCGGCTGCTTCTTCGACGATCCCGTGCACGAGGTGTTCGGGCTCTCCGGTTACGACTGGCAGAGCCTGTATCACTTCTCGATGGGCGTCCCCGTGGAGGACCGGCGGCTCGAGACCACCCCCGGCTACGACTGGGAACGGCTGTGACTGCTGGCCACTGAGCGGGCCGCGAGGGTCCGCCATGCCAGACCTGAGAGAGAGAGCGACCATGCGCGTCCAGCTTCGCCCCACGTCTCCCCTCGCGCTCGCGCTCGCCGTTGCCGGCGTCCTCACCGCGGCGGCGGCCGGCGCACAGATCCGCATCCAGGACCGCGTGGTCGCGGGGGCGGATGCGGCACGGCGTGGTTTCCAGGAACGTGACTTTCCCCGGCTGCACCAGGTGACGGACTCCGTGTATGCGGTCGAGGACCTCGCCGGCGCCATCGACAGCAACCTCGCATTCACCACCAATGCGCTGTTCGTGGTCACCCCCGAGGGCGTCGTCGTCCTCGATGGGTTTCGCAACGTCGAGCGGACACGGGCGCTCATCCGCGTGATTGCAGGCGTGACCAGCCAGCCGATCCGGTACCTGGTCATCGGCGCGGACCACGGGGATCACACGGCCGGCAACCAGGCGTTCATCGACGCGTATCCCGAGGTCGTCTTCATCGCCCATCCCAACGCCGCCCTCCCCGACGCACAGCGCGCGAGGGTCGGCCGGTACGTGGCGGACCAGTACGTCCTGGCTCTGGGCGGCGTCAGCTTCGACATCCGATTCCTCGGTCGTGCGCACACCGGGTCGGACCTGGTCGTGCACATGCCGCAGTTCGACCTGCTCTGGGCCAGCGAGACCTTCTTCAACGGGCTCTACCCTTCGCCCGGCGGAGGGCGTACGGCGTTTCCGAAGGAGTGGTACGACGTGCTGCAGCGCATCGACGCCGTGGGCGCCGGTCTCATCCTGCCGAACCACGGCTTCATCGACGGCCCTGCGACGATGCGTGCGGCGTGGCGCGACTGGCTGGCGCTGTTCGACAACCTCGTCTCGCAGGGCACGGCGCTGCACGCGCGCGGTGTGCGTCTCGACGGCGCGAGCTACGCCATCGACATCGGACGCTTCCAGTACTGGTACCGCGCGGCCAACAACCTCCACACCATGCTGCTGCGGTTGTACGCGGAACTCGACGACACGCTCGAGCCGTATGCGGTGACGCCGCGCACGCCAGCCGTCCGGCTGCCCTAGAGCCCATCTCGCGAATGGGCGCAGCACCGAGGGCGGCGGGGCGCCCGGCTGGCCAGGCGCGACGACTGAGCATACCGGCGGTCTGTGAGGGAGGCACGACGCCGCCAGGCGGGAGGCATCGCCCGGCCGATGCCCACCCCATGTGCGAGACGGGCTCCAGCGGGCATCGCGCGGCGAGGGGCTACTCGAGGACGTCCACCGTCCTGCTGAATCCACCGAGCAGCCGGCGTGCCGTCGCCGTGCCATCGGCCGACAGGTGGGCCGGCCATCCGGCAGGCCTCTCCGGACGGTCCACGGTTCGGACACGCCGTGCGCCGGCGGCCCGCCGGAGCACCGCCAGCCACGCGTCCGCCGCACACGCCACGGTGCCGTGCCTCCGCCACCACGCGTGGCCCGCACGGCCCAGTTGCCGGCCGAGCGCCCCGTCGCGCGTCAGTCGCTCGACCGCGTGCGTCAGGGACTGGAGCTCGTCGCGGGGATCGAGCGAGATCGCCAGGGGCTCCCCCGGGGTCCAGGCCCGCAGCCGCCAGGTGTGCGGATCGAGCGTCGGCCAGTCCGCCACGCCCCCCGCCTCGAGCACCACCAGGGGACACGCGGCGGCCAGGGCCGACAGCATGGCCGGTCGCAGGCGGACCGGGTCCGGCCAACCCAACGCAACCACGATGTCCGGCGTGCGGGGGAGATCGGCCTGGGCCTCGACGACGATGGCTTCTCGGCCCGCGGCCCGCGCCCCGGCCACGACGGCGTCCCGGACGCGCGCGCTCCGGTCCCGCTCGTGGCGGGAGGGCGGCGGGGCACCCGGCAGGCTCACGAGAACCGGACGTGGCAGGGCCGGCGGATGGCCGGCCGGCACCTGTGCCGATTCTGGAGGCCCGAGAGGCGAGGGGAGCCCGGGAACGCCGATTGGGACGGCGTCCACGGTCGCCCCGGGATAGGTATCAGCCAGCTCGGTGGCCCACACGGGGTCGGTGACGACAGTGGCCAGGGACGCCGTGATGGGTACGCGCAGCATGGGCCAGCGCCCCTGAGGGAGGGGCAGGCGCGGGTGCAGCCCGCGCACCGGCTGCTGCGACGGACGGTCAGCCTTCAGGCCGTTGGCGTCCCCGGTGCCGGTCTGCGGCGCGCCGGTCCGGACCGCATCGGCCAGGACGGTGCCCGCTGCGCGCGGTCCGCTCCCGACCCCGAGAGCCTCGAAGGCGCGCTCGGCCGCGTAGTCGGCACGGCGGTTCTGGCGATCGAGTGCGGCCGCCCGGCTCCGGTGCACCGAGGGCGTGTGCAGCACGAGCAGGCCGGGGTAGTGCACGAGATAGGCCCATACGTAGTCGTACGCCGCGGCGTCGTCGAGCTCGAAGATGCACAGGTCCCACGGCGCCACGTGATGGGCCGTGACGAACGCGTGCGCCTCGCGCTCCGGGACGAGGTCGATGGTCACCTGCGAGCGCAAGGCCGCGATCACGGGCACGAGATGGGCCGTCCCGTCGACGGTGGTGGCGCGCTCGGGACGGAACCAGGCGAGTCTCATCTCGAAATTGACCTTTGCACGGCGCTTCTATAGCATGAACGGGTTTGGGAAAACCTTCACAAGCAGCGCCGGCGCAGTCCGGCCGCTCCTGAGGCATTCGACATGGATGGCTGGCTCGGCTTCGTAATCATGTCCGTGCTGGGCGTGGGCTTTGCCGCGGTCATGATTGGCCTGTCCGTGCTCCTCGGACCGCGCAATCCGACCCCGGAAAAGCTCGCCCCCTACGAATGCGGCATGCCCGCGGTGGGCGACGCCCGCGAGCGCCACTCGGTGCGCTTCTACCTCGTGGCGATGATCTTCCTGCTGTTCGACATCGAGATTGCCTTCCTCTATCCCTGGGCCGTCGCCCTGCGGGATCTCGGCTGGGCGGGTTTCGTGCAGGTCCTCACGTTCTTCTGCGTGCTGACGGTGGGTTTCGTCTACGTCTGGCGGAAGGGTGTGCTCGACTGGGGGCCGGTGGCGCGGCGTGCCGGGGACCCCGTTCAGAAGAAGGCGGCGTGATCGAGATGGCACACAGCCACGAATCCGAGACGGAGCTTCCTGTCCTGACCACCACCGTCGAGAAGATGGTGCAATGGGCGCGGCGGTCGGCCATCTGGCCCGTGCAGTTCGGCTTGGCGTGCTGCGCCATCGAGATGATGGCCATCGCGGCCAGCCGCTACGACATTGCCCGGTTCGGCGCCGAGGTGTTTCGCGGATCACCACGGCAGGCCGATCTGATGATCGTTGCCGGGCGGCTGTCGCGGAAGATGGCGCCCGCGCTGCGCCGCATCTACGACCAGATGCCCGAACCCAAGTGGGTGATTTCAATGGGGGCGTGCGCGTCGGTCGGTGGCGTGTTCGACAACTATGCCATCGTGCAGGGCGTGGACCAGGTGGTGCCGGTCGACGTCTTCGTCCCCGGGTGTCCGCCCCGTCCGGAATCCCTCATCTACGGCATCGTCCAGCTCCAGCAGAAGATCGATCGTTCCCGCGCATGAATGCCACCGGTTCCCTGACCGCCGCTGCCGTCGCCGAGACCCTCCTGGCCCGCCTGCCAGGCCTCGCCTGCGAGGCCGCACCGAGCGTCGATTTCGCGACCGTGTACCTCCCGGCCGACAGGCTCGCGGAGGCGTGCGTGGTGTTGCGCGACGACCCGGCGTTCCGGTTCACCGTGCTCATCGAGGTGACTGCGGCCGACTACCTGCCCCGTGTCCCGCGGTTCGAGGTCGTCTACCACCTCCTGTCCATCCCCAACCGTCAGCGTCTGCGCGTGAAGGTCCGCGTGGGCATCGACGAGTCGGTGCCGACAGTGAAGGGCGTGTGGCCGGCGGCCGGCTGGCCCGAGCGCGAGGTCTGGGACATGTTCGGCATCGTGTTCGACGGGCATGACGACCTCCGGCGCCTGCTCACGCCGGACGACTGGGAAGGGCATCCGGCACGCAAGGATTACCCGGTCCAGATCCGCAAGACCACCGAGACGTATCAGCCGCTCGAGGTCAGCGAGGCCGAGTTCCGCGCAAACCTCGAACGAGACAGGGTCAGGAGAACCACGCAGGGTTGAACACGGGCCTGGCGTCCCCGGTGACGCCCACGTCCACCCGACCCGGAGCCGCGTGAAGCGACATGGCAGAACTGCGCACCGAAACGATGACCGTCAACATGGGGCCCCAGCACCCCAGCACCCACGGGGTGCTGCGTCTCGTGCTGCAGCTCGACGGCGAGATCATCACGGGGGCCGAACCCACGATCGGGTACCTCCATACGGGCATCGAGAAGACAGCCGAGCAGAAGAAGTGGCAGCAGGTGGTGCCGCTCGTCGAGCGCATGGACTATCTCGGCGCGCAGTCGAACAGCCTGGCCTACGTGCTGAGCGTGGAGAAGCTCCTCGGCCTGGAGATGCCGCAGCGCGTGCAGGACATCCGGGTGCTGCTCGCCGAACTGCAGCGCCTCGCCAGCCACCTCGTGTGGCTGGGCACGCACGGGATGGAAATCGGCGCGGTGTCCATGCTGTTCTACGCGCTGCGTGAGCGCGAACTGCTCCTCAACATCAACGAGCTCATCGCGGGGTTCCGGTTCTTCCCGAGCTACTTCCGCGTCGGCGGCCTGCGCGAGGATTTGCCGCGGGGCTTCCACGAGGCGGTAGGCGCCTTCCTCGACCGCTTCCCGGCCAAGCTCGACGAGTACGAGGGGCTGTTGACGAAGAACGACATGTACCTCAAGCGCACGGTGAACGTGGGGGTGCTCTCCCACGACGACGTGATGGCCTGGGGGCTCGTCGGTCCCATCGCCCGCGCGGCGGGGTCCGACTACGACGTCCGCCGCTACTTCCCGTATCTCACCTACGACCAGTACGACTTCGCCGTGCCCACCGCCACCGAAGGGGACGTGTTCGCCCGCTACCGCGTGCGGGTGCAGGAGATGCGCGAGAGCCACAAGATCTGCCGTCAGGCCCTGGCGCGCATCTCGCCCACCGGCGTGTTCGCGTGCGACGACACACGCGTGGTGCCGCCCCCCAAGGACAAGGTCTACACGGAGATGGAGGCGCTCATCCAGCACTTCCTCATCTACTCGCAGGGCTTCACCGTGCCGGCGGGTGAGGCCTACGTGCCGGTCGAGGGTGCGCGCGGGGAGCACGGCGTCTACGTCGTGTCCGACGGGACCAACCGGCCGGCGCGCATCAAGATGCGTCCACCATCGTTCTTCGCCATCCAGGCGCTGCCGAAGATCATCCTCGGCGGACTCATCGCGGACGTGGTCGCGGTGATCGGCTCCAACGACGTCGTCATGGGAGACTGCGACCGGTGAGCTTCCATCCCCACATGGAGTACGCGCCAGCCCGGTTCCACAAGTCGGAACGCGTGCTGGCGGACGACGGCGAGACCTTCGCCTACACCCCCGAGCACCAGCAGGCGTTCGACGAGGTCGTGACGCGCTACCCGGCCGACCGCCGCAAGTCGGCGGTCCTGTTCGCCCTGTATCTCGTCCAGCAGCAGCAGGGATACGTGTCCGGCGCCTCGATGCGCTTCGTCGCGTCGCAGATCGGCTGCAGTACCGCGGACGTCGAGGACGTCGCGACGTACTACACGATGTTCCACCGGCATCCGGTGGGCACCTACGTGCTGAACGTCTGCCGGACACTTTCGTGCGCGCTGCTCGGCGCCGAGCGCGTCGTGGAGCAGATCAGCGCCACGCTCGGCATCGCGCCTGGCGAGACCGACCCGTCGGGCATGTTCACGCTCATCGAGGTCGAGTGCCTCGGCGCCTGCGACCGTGCCCCGGTCGTGATGGTCAACGACGACTGGCACGAGCGGCTCGCGCCCGAGCAGGTGCCCGCGTTTCTCGATGGCCTGCGGACACGCGGCGCCGCGGCGCTGACGGGCTGCCATCTCCACGTGGAGGAGAAGTAGGCGCATGGCGTACGAACCCGTCCTCACCCGGTACGTTCGCGAGCCGAACTCGTTCACGCTGGAGCACTACCTCCAGCACCAGCGCGGGTACGAGGGGCTCCGCACGGCCCTGGGACGGGCGCCGGGCGACATCATCGAGCAGGTGAAGGCGTCCGGGCTGCGCGGCCGCGGCGGCGCCGGTTTCCCGACCGGCCTCAAGTGGCAGTTCGTCCTCAAGGACACGCCCAAGCCGAAGTACATCTGCTGCAACGCGGACGAAAGCGAGCCGGGCACGTTCAAGGATCACGTGCTGATGGAGCGCAACCCCCACCTCCTCATCGAGGGGTGCGCCATCGCCTGCTACGCCATCGGCGCGAAGGTCGCCTACATCTACATCCGCGGCGAGTTCTACCACGTGCAGCAGGTGCTCGAAGCCGAGATCGCCAAGGCGTACGCCGCCGGGTACCTCGGCAAGAACATCTTCGGCAGCGGTTTCGACTGCGACGTGTTCGTGCACCGTGGCGCCGGGGCGTACGAGGCAGGCGAGGAGACCGCGCTCATCGAGTCCCTGGAAGGCAAGCGGGCCCAGCCCAGGTTGAAGCCCCCCTTTCCGGCGGTGGCCGGCCTCTATCAGTGCCCGACCGCCGTCAACAACGTCGAGACGCTGTGCAACGTCCCGCCCATCGTGCTGAACGGCGCGGAGTGGTTCGCCGCCCTCGGGCCCGAGAAGAACGGGGGGCCGAAACTGTATTGCGTCAGCGGGCACGTGAAGCGCCCGGGTGTGTACGAGGCGACGATGCACACCACCCTGCGCGAACTCATCTACGACGAGCGGTTCGCGGGGGGCATGATCGACGAGCACCCGCTCAAGGCCATCATCCCCGGCGGGTCGTCCGTGCCGCTGCTGCTGCCGGACGAACTCGACACGCCCGCCAGTTTCGACCACGTCCAGAAGGCCGGGTCGCTCCTGGGCTCGGCCGGCATGATCGTGCTCAACGACACCGTCTGCATGGTGTGGCTGGCGCAGAACCTCCTGCACTTCTACCGGCACGAGTCGTGCGGCAAGTGCACGCCCTGCCGCGAGGGCGGCGACTGGCTGTACAAGCTGCTGCAGCGCGTCGAGTCGGGCGAGGGGCGCGAGAAGGACATCGACCTGCTCTACGGCGTGGCAAGCAACATCACGGGCAAGACGCTCTGCGCCTTCGGCGACGCGGCGGCCACCCCAGTGCTGACCACGATCGCCCGCTTCCGCGCGGAGTTCGAGGCGCACGTGCGGGAGGGCCGGTGCACCATTCCTGCCGAGTGGCGCGCGCGCCAGCCGATGCTGGCCGGGCACCACTGAGGACTTCGACGAGGGCGCACCGCAGATCATGGAACTGAGACTCCTCGTTCAACTCGGCATCATCGGCCTTGCGTTCTTCATGCTGATCAACGCGTCGGCGGTGCTGGTGCTGGCCGAGCGCAAGATCATGGCGGCCATCCAGCAGCGCTACGGTCCGTACCTGGTCGGGCCCCACGGCATGCTGCAGCCGCTGGCCGACATCCTCAAGCTGCTCATGAAGGAGGAGCTCCGGCCGAAAGAGGCCGACAAGTGGCTCTTCACCCTGGCGCCGGTCATCGCCGTCACCGCCGCCTTCACGGCCTTCGCCACCGTGCCCTTCGGCGCGGAGACGACCTTCTTCGGCCTGCTCGACGAGCCCGTCAAGCTCGGGATCGCGGACGTCAACGTCGGCCTGCTCGTCGTGTTCGCCGTCACCTCGATGGGCGTCTACGGCATCGTGCTCGCCGGGTGGGCGTCCAACAGCAAGTACTCCCTGCTCGGCGGCCTCCGCTCCTCCGCGCAGATGATCTCCTACGAGCTCTCCTACGCCACGGCGCTGGCGTCGGTGGTGCTCCTGTCGGGTTCGCTGTCGCTGCGGGAGATCGTGGACGCGCAGGCGGGCTACTGGTTCGGGTTCATTCCGCAGTGGTACCTGTTCCTCCAGCCGCTGGGCTTCATCATCTACGGTATCGCCGGCGTGGCCGAGACCAACCGCGCGCCGTTCGACTTCCCGGAGGCGGAGCAGGAGCTGGTGTCGGGCTACAACACCGAGTACAGCTCGGTGCGGTTCGCCCTGTTCCCGCAGGCCGAGTACATCAACATGGTCACGATGTCGGCGGTGGCCACCAACCTCTATCTCGGGGGCTGGCACTTCCCGTTCGTGCCGGTCGAATACGGGTGGATCGCCTTCCTGGCCAAGGTCGGGTTCCTGCTGTTCGCCTATATCTGGATCCGCTGGACCGTGCCCCGGTACCGCTACGACCAGCTGATGCAGTTCGGATGGAAGTGGCTGCTGCCCGCGGCGGTCATCAACCTGCTCATCACCGCTGCCGTGTTCCTGTATTTCAATGCCTGAGACGCTGCAGTTCTACCTGTTCGCCGCGCTGGCCATCGGGGCCTCGGCGCTGGTCATCGGCCAGCGGAACCCGATGCACAGCGTGCTGCTGCTCATCGCCTCGTTTGGCGCGCTGGCCGGGCTCTACGTCCTGCTCGATGCCCCGTTCGTCGCCGTGGCGCAGATCATCATCTACGCCGGCGCCATCATGGTGCTGTTCCTCTTCGTGGTGATGCTGCTCAACGCACCCCAGGAAGACGCGCACAAGGACCCGTTCGCGCTCGTCCGGCAGTCGGGCCTCACGCGCGTCGGCGCGGTGCTCGCCCTGCTGTTGCTCCTGCAGCTCTCCTGGGCGCTGCTGAGCGTCAGCGGCCTGGCCGGCCCGGTCGATGCCGGAGGTGATGCCGCCATCGTCAGCTCCGTGCCCGAACTCGGACGGGTGCTGTTCACCGACTACATGTTCGCCTTCGAGGCGACGTCGGTACTGATCCTCGTGGCGATGGTCGGGGCCGTGGTCCTGGCGGGCCGGAGGGAGAACGAGGAATGATTCCCCTGAGCCATTACCTGATCGTCTCGGCCGTGCTCTTCTCGATCGGGACGACCGGTGTCTTCCTGCGCAGGAACCTGATTACGGTGCTGCTCTCGATCGAGATCATGCTGAACGCGGTGAACCTGTCGTTCATCGCCTTCGGCAGGACGCACGGCACCGTGGACGGCCAGATCATCGTGTTCTTCGTGATGACGGTGGCCGCCGCCGAGGCGGCCGTGGGCCTGGCCATCGTCATCAGTCTGTTCCGCCACCGCGAGTCGCTGAATCCCGACGCGTTCACCGCCCTGCGGTGGTGAGCCCCGGGCGAGGACGAGAGACACCGTGCTGTCGCTGATACCCCTGTTCCCCTTCATCGGCTTCCTCATCAACGCGACGATGGGGCGCCGGCTGCCGAAAGCCGTCTCGGGCGGACTGGCCTCGCTCGCCATGGTGGCCTCCTTCGCGGTTGCCCTCACGGCGGTGCTGCAGGTCAGTGGCATGCCGGCCGACGCACGGGCGATCGAGCAGGTCGTCTACACGTGGATCGCCTCGGGCGACTTCTCCCTCGACCTGACGTTCCGCGTCGACGCGCTCTCCGCCGTGATGGTGCTGGTGATCACCGGCATCGGCTCCCTGATCCACATCTACTCCACGGCCTACATGCACGAGGAGAGCGACAGCGAGTTCGCCCGCTACTTCTCCTACCTGAACCTGTTCGCGGCGTTCATGCTGGTGCTGGTGCTGGGGTCGAACTTCCTGGTGATGTTCGTCGGATGGGAGGGGGTCGGGCTCTGTTCCTATCTGCTCATCGGGTTCTGGTTCAGGAAGCAGTCGGCCTCCGACGCCGGCAAGAAGGCCTTCGTCGTCAACCGGATCGGCGACTACGCGTTCATCCTCGGGATGCTCCTGCTGTTCACCCGGTTCGGCACGCTCGACTTCCAGTCCATCGCCTCGGCCGTGGCGCCGCTGCCGGTCGAAGCCGCCTTCGGCACGCTCTCGATCGCCACGCTGCTGCTGTTCATCGGGGCAACGGGCAAGTCGGCGCAGATTCCGCTCTACGTCTGGCTCCCGGACGCGATGGAGGGGCCCACGCCCGTGTCGGCGCTCATCCACGCCGCCACCATGGTGACGGCCGGGGTGTACATGATCGGGCGCAACGCCGTGCTCTTCGGCCACGCACCGGAGACGTTGACGATCGTGGCCGTGGTCGGCGCGCTCACGGCGCTCATGGCGGGCACCATCGGCCTGGTCCAGAACGACATCAAGCGTGTCCTGGCGTACTCCACGGTCTCCCAGCTGGGATACATGTTCCTGGCGATGGGTGTCGGGGCGTTCGGGGCGGGCATCTTCCACCTCTACACGCATGCCTTCTTCAAGGCCCTCCTGTTCCTCGGTTCGGGCGCCGTCATCCACGCGCTGCACGGCGAACAGGACATCCGTCGCATGGGCGGGTTGAAGGCCGGCCTGCCCATCACCTACTGGACCTTCCTGATCGGCTCGCTCGCCATCGCCGGTGTGCCCGGCCTGGCCGGGTTCTTCAGCAAGGACGAGATCCTCTTCGAGACCTTCGTCGAAGGCCACACGCTGTTGTGGGTCGTCGGCGCCCTCACGTCGCTGCTCACCGCGACCTACATGTTCCGGCTGGTGTTCCTCACCTTCCACGGCACCTACCGTGGCGAGGCAGGGGCCCCGGCGGCCCACGGCAGCCACGGTGCGGCGCACGCCACCGGTCATGCGCCGGCTCCCGCGAAGGCCGCCCATGGGCACGAGGCCTCTGGTCACGGCCCGCACCTGCACGACGCCCCGCCCGCCATGGCGCTCGCGCTCATCGTGCTGGCGCTCGGCTCCGTGCTGGCGGGATACGTGGGCGTGCCGCACGCCCTCGGCGGACACAATGCGCTCGCCACCTGGCTCGAACCCGCGTTCGAGGCGCGGGTCACCGAGACCACCGCCGAGACCGGCACTGCGACCGGCACTGAGGCGCTCGAGGCCGCGGAGGCCGGCGAGGGGGAGGGCGAGGCAGCCGAGGAGATCGGCCTCGAGCGCACCCTCATGGGCGTGTCGAGCCTCATCGCGCTCGGCGGCATCGGCCTGGCGGCGTTCATCTGGCTCAAGCGACGTGACATCGCCGAGCAGATGGCGTCGAGCTTCTCGGGGGTGCACCGCCTGCTGCTCAACAAGTACTACGTCGACGAGGCCTACGACGCGGCGGTGGTCCAGCCGATCAAGGCCGTGTCACAGGAAGGTCTCTGGCGCGGCGTGGACGTCCGCGGCATCGACGGTGCCGTCAACGGCGTGGCGGCAATCGTGGGTGGCGGGGCACGGGTGCTGCGACAGGTGCAGACCGGATCCGTGCGCACCTACGCTGGTTCGTTCTTCCTCGGGGCCGTCCTCGTCCTCGGCTACTACCTCTGGAGATAGCGGCGTTGAACGTTCCCCTGCTCTCACTCTCCTGGCTCCTCCCGCTCGTCGGGGCGATCCTGCTGCTGTGCCTCGGCAACGCCGACGGTCGGCGCGATGCCCTCATCCGGTGGGTGGCGCTCGGTATCTCCCTGGTGGTGTTCCTGGTCACCCTGGGCATCTGGGCGGGATTCGACGCCTCCTCCGGCGACTTCCAGATGGTGGAGCGGCATGCCTGGATCCCGGCATTCGGCATCGACTACTACGTGGGCATCGACGGCATCAGCCTGCTGCTCGTCGTCCTCACGGGCTTCCTGACCCCCATTGCGCTTCTTTCGTCATGGGAATCGGTCGAGCGCAAGGTGAAGGAGTTCTCGATCTTCGTGCTCGCCCTCGAGGCCGCGATGATCGGCGTCTTCGTCTCGCTGGATCTGTTCCTGTTCTACGTCTTCTGGGATGCGATGCTCATCCCGATGTACTTCCTCATCGGGGTCTGGGGCTACGACCAGCGCATCTACGCCGCCGTGAAGTTCATGCTCTACACGATGGCGGGCAGCGTGCTGATGCTGGTGGCCATCATCGGCCTGGGCTACATGCACAGCGTGGCGACCGGGTCGTACAGCTTCGATCTGCTGCGGCTCTACGCCCTCGACATCGCGCCGCAGACGCAGACCTGGTTCTTCCTGGCCTTCGCGCTCGCCTTCGCGATCAAGGTGCCCCTGTTCCCGTTCCACACGTGGCTGCCGGATGCCCACGTGCAGGCGCCGACGGCGGGCTCGGTGATCCTGGCCGGCGTGCTGCTCAAGATGGGCACCTACGGCCTGGTGCGGTTCGCTTTCCCGCTGTTTCCCGACGCCGCGGTGACCTTTGCGCCCTGGATTGCGCTGCTGGCGGTGATCGGCATCATCTACGGGGCGCTGGTGGCCATGGTCCAGCCCGACATGAAGAAGCTGGTGGCCTACTCGTCCGTGAGTCACCTCGGTTTCGTCGTGCTGGGCATCTGCGCCATGAACATGCAGGGCATCCAGGGCGCGGTCTATCAGATGCTCGCCCACGGGATCAGCACCGGCGGGCTGTTCCTCATCGTCGGCATGCTCTCGGACCGGCGCCACACACGGCTCATCAGCGAGTTCGGAGGCCTGAAAGGCGTGATGCCCCGCCTGACGGCGGCGTTCCTCATCATCACCCTCGCCTCCATCGGCATGCCTGGCCTGAACGGGTTCGTGGGTGAGTTCCTCATCATGCTCGGCGCCTTCCGCTGGGATCCCCGGTTCGTCATCGGGGCCGGGCTCGGCGTCATCCTCTCGGCCGTGTACATGCTGTGGATGTTCCAGCGGGTCTACTACGGCGAGGTGACCAACCCGAAGAACGCGAACCTGCCGGATCTGCGGCCGCGCGAATGGGCTGGCGTCCTGCCCCTGTGCGCGCTCGCGATCATCATGGGCGTATTTCCCAACGTCTTCCTGCGACCGATGGAGCCAGCGGTCCAGAAGCTGGTCGAGCGCGTGCAGGTCGCCCAGCGGCTGCAGGTCGAGAACGCGGCACGCACGCCCGAGGCCCGATGACGATGTTCAATTCCTCGTTCGACGCCGTCATTCCCATCGTGTGCGTCGTGCTGGCGGCGCTGGCCGCCATGGCGGCCGAGGCGTTCCGCGGCAAGGGCGAGCGCATGCCGATCGGCCTGCTGGGCCTGGTGGGCCTGGTGGCTGCGGGCGTGTCGTCGGCGCTGCTCTGGAACCGCAATGCCGCGAGCTTCGGCGTACTGGTGGCCGACAACTTCGGGCTCTTCGTGACCGGCATCCTGGTCGTGGTGGGCATCCTCACGATCCTGTTCTCGTCCGAGGTGCTCGAGCGCGACGGTATTCCGGCGGGCGAGTACTACGCGCTGATGCTCTTCTCGCTGTCCGGCATGATCATGATGGCCATGGCCAACGACCTCCTGGTCGTGTTCGTGGCCCTGGAGATCATGTCGATCGCGGTCTACGTCCTGACCGGCATCCGGCGCGACAAGCCGGAGGCCACGGAGGCCTCCTTCAAGTACTTCCTCCTCGGCGCGTTCTCGAGCGCCTTCTTCCTCTACGGCATCGCCTTCACGTTCGGCGTGGCGGGGACCACCCGCCTCGACGCCATCGGCGAGCTCATGGCCGCGCAGGCCATGGTGGACAACCCGCTGGTGCTGCTGGCGATGGGCCTGCTGATGGTGGGCTTCTGTTTCAAGATCTCGGTGGTGCCGTTCCACATGTGGACGCCTGACGCCTATCAGGGGGCCCCCGCGATCGTCACCGGCTTCATGTCCACCGGGGTCAAGGCTGCCGCCTTCGCCGCCTTCGCCCGCGTGTTCCTCTCGGCCTTCGAGCCGTACATCGCCGACTGGGCCCCTGCGATCTGGGTGCTGGCCGCGCTGACGATGATCGTGGGCACGGTGGTGGGGGTGGCCCAGGTGAACCTGAAGCGGATGCTGGCGTACTCGAGCATCGCGCATGGCGGCTACCTCCTGGTGGGTCTGCTGTCGGCCAACGAGGTGGGCAAGGCGGCCATCCTGTTCTACCTGGCCGCGTACGCCGTGACCAACCTGGCGGCCTTCGGCGTGATTGCCGTGCTGGGTGCCCGCGATCAGGGCAACGACGAGTTGCGTGACTACGCCGGTCTCTGGCACTCGCGGCCCGCGCTCGCGACGCTCATGACGGTTTCGCTGCTGTCGCTCGGCGGATTGCCGCCCACGGCCGGCTTCATCGGCAAGTGGTACATCTTTGCCGCCGCCGTCAGCGCCGGCTACTACGGGCTGGCCATCATCGGCGTGCTCACGAGCGTCATCTCCGTGTTCTTCTACCTCCGGGTGGTGGTGATGATGTTCATGAAGGATCGGGAGGTGGCCGGCATCCCCGCCCAGGTCTCAGGGCTCGGCATGGCGGCTCTCGCCGTGGCCATCGCGGCGATCTTCTACCTGGGCATCCTGCCGACGCAGGTCCTCGACCTCGCCGCCCGCTCCATCTCCACGATCTTCTGATACCCGTCCCGCCGCTCGCGCCTGCGGAAACCGGCAGGCTGGCCCGGGAGTCGGCGAGGGCCGTGGGCACGTGCGCAGCCGGCACCCGACGCCCTGCTACATTTTGGCGCCTGGCTCGCCGATACTCTCTCCAGAGGGGCGCCAGGCGCCCGGTCGGTCATGAGGAGCCTTCACCCGGCACGACGTCCACGCGCCCGCGGCCTGCTCGCCGTCGTGGTGCTGTGTCTGCAGGCCGCCTGCAGCACTCCGACGGCACCGTCGGACGGCGGTGGAGGCGCGACGACGCTCCCCGCCGGCACGCTGTTGACGGTGGTGTCCGGTGAAGGGGGCGGGGCCGTGCCCGGTGCGCGGGTGACCGTGTCGGGCCGGGCGTCCACCGGATCGCCTGGCCAGACGAGCGACACGGACGCGCTCGGCCAGGTGGCGCTCGCGAGTGATCTGCCGCTGTCGCCGCCCCCCGAGGTCACCGTCGAGGCCCCGGGCTTCCTGATCCGCAGCACACGGATGCGTACGGCGGGGGACACCCGCTTCACGCTGTGGCCCACCTCGAGCCCGACCGGACTCGATGCCGCGTTCACGTCCACCCTCGTGTACTCGCCGTCGAGCTGTCCGGCCGTCAACACCGGCCAGGCGGCCCTCATCCGGATGGGTGATGCGACGCGGACGGCCACCGTCGTGCTCGACCAGACCCTGCAGGACGCCGAGGCGCGTGAGGCGCATATCGAGGCGGTCGCGAGCCTCAACGCCACCCTGGGTGGAGGCGTCACCTATGTGTTCGCGACGGCGCCGCCGGCGTCCGGCGTGGTCTTCACGTCCGAGCTCAACCCCCAGCACTCCACCTGCGCGGCGGGCAGCGAGCCCCACCGGGCCGCCGCGTCCGTGTCGCTCGCCAACAACGAAATCACCGGTGGACGCATCGCGTTCTGCTCGGTGGATGCGGCCCGCAACGTGCGACTCGTGCTCCACGAACTCGGCCACACGTGGGGCCTGCGCCACTCGTCGAGCGAGGCGGACGCGATGTTCTGCACCTCGGGACGACCCTCCCGGTTCGCCGCGCGCGAGGCGCTGGCGATGGCGCTCATGCGCCAGCGGCGGCCCGGAAACACCTGGCCGGACTCCGACAGTGCGCTGGGTCTGGCCCTCGAGGCAGGCGCCACCCTCGAGTTCGCCTGCGGCGGCTGACCCGTCGCCGGGAGTCTGGGGCACAATGGAGCCCCCATGGCCGTGCCCGAGGAACTCCTCGCCTTCGTCCGTGACGCCCTGGCCCACGGGCAGTCGCGGGAGGCCATCGGCCGTGCCCTGGTGGCGGCGGGGTGGGCCGACGACCAGGTGCGTGCGGCGCAGGCCGCTTTCGCGCCGGTCGAGTTCCCCATTCCGGTACCGCGGCCGAAGGTGCGTCTCGAGGCCCGCGATGCCTTCTTCTACCTGCTGCTGTTCTCGACGCTGTTCATCGTGGCCTTCAATTTCGGCTCCCTGGTCTTCGACCTCATCGACCGGCTCGTGCCTGACCCAGCCTCCGGACCCGCGCGCGCCGACGCCTCGGGCCTGCGCTGGTCCGTCTCGTCGCTGATCGTCGCCCTGCCCGTGTACCTGTCGCTGACGAGATACGTACAGCGCGGGCTGCGGCTCGACCCCGTGAAGCGGGCGTCGGCCGTGCGGCGGTGGCTCACCTACCTCACGCTGTTCATTGCGGCGGGGGTACTGCTCGGGGACCTGATGAGCCTCGTCTACCGCGTGCTCGGTGGGGAACTCACGACGCGGTTCGTCCTCAAGACCCTCACCGTGGGCGGCATCGCGGGCGTCGTGTTCGGCCACTACCTCTCGGACCTGCGGCAGGACGAGACGGAGGGCGTGGGCTGATGACATCGCGGGCCGTGGTCGGGGCCGTGGCGATTGGCGCGGTGGTCGCCGCGGTGGCAGCCGGCCTGTTCGTCCTCGACTCGCCGGGCGAGGCCCGGCTCGCGCGGCTCGACGGCCGTCGCGTGGAGGACCTGCAGGCCCTGGCGGCCTCCGTCAACGTCTTCAGCACCCGGCGCGGCCGTCTGCCGGCCTCGCTCGAGGAACTGTGGGCCGAACCGGGTATCACGCTCGTGTCAGTGGATCCCGCCGGCGTCCCGTACGAATACCGGCGTCTCGGGGAGGGGGCCTACGAGGTCTGCGCCGTGTTCGAGCGCCCCTCGGACGACCCGCGGTCCACGACCTTCTGGGTGCACGGCGCGGGCCGGCAGTGCTTCTCGCCCGCCGTGCGCAGCGTGGACTGACGTATGCCTGTCACCACACCCGCCGCACGCGGTCCCGGGCCGGAGCGGGCGAGTCTTCCCATCGGCGTCTTCGATTCGGGGGTTGGCGGGCTCACGGTCCTGCGCGCCATCCGGGCGCGTCTCCCGCATGAATCCACGCTCTACCTGGGCGACACCGCACGCGTCCCGTACGGCACGAAGAGTCCGGCGTCCGTGCTGCGATACGCCGAGCAGGCCACCGACCACCTGATCCGGCGGGGTGTGAAGCTGCTCGTGGTGGCGTGCAACACCGCGTCGGCCCTGTCCATCGGGCCGCTGCGCGCCCGGTTCGCACCGCTGCCCGTCATCGGCGTCGTCGAGCCCGGGGCAGACGCCGCGGTGGCGGCCAGCCGCCTGCAGCGCCATGTCGTTCTCGCCACCGAGTCCACCGTCCGGCAACACGCCTACGCCCGTGCCATCCAGGCACGGGTGCCCCACGCCGACGTCACCGAAGTGGCCTGCTCGCTCTTCGTCGCGCTGGCCGAGGAGGGGTGGACGGAAGGGCCGGTGGCGGACGCGGTGGCCCGGCAGTACCTCGGCGGACTGGCTGCGAGCCCCCCGGCCGCCCGGCCGGACAGCATCGTGCTGGGCTGCACGCACTTCCCGCTGCTGCGCGGGTCCATCCGGTCGGTGGTGGGCGAGGGGCCCTCCATCGTGGACTCCGCCACGACGACGGCGGCGGTGGTCGCCGCCGAACTCGATCGCCTCGGCCTTGGCCGCACGACGGAGGAGCGGCCGGGGCATGCGCTGCTGGCCACCGACGGGGCCGAGCGCTTTGCGGCGGTCGGGAGCCGCTTCCTCGCGGAGCCGCTGGCGTCCTCCGACATCGAGGTCGTCGACCTCTGATGCACGGCAGGTACGGTATGGTCGGACCATGACCGGGCCCGAGACGCCGGGACGCGCCCAGCCGGGCGATCCCGCCTTGCCGCATCCCTCCACGCGTGCCTCCTCACCCTACTGGAGTGACGGCGTGGACGCCCTGCATCCCTACGTCCCAGGGGAGCAGCCGAGCGCCGAGCGTGTGATCAAGCTCAACACCAATGAGAACCCCTACGGCCCCTCGCCCCGTGCCCTCGAGGCCATCCGGACGGCCGCCACCGACGACCTGCGGCTCTATCCCGATCCGGAGTCACGCGTCCTCAAGACACTTGTCGCGGGGCCGCATGGCCTGACTCCGGAACACGTGTTCGTCGGCAATGGCTCCGACGAGGTGCTGGGCCTCGCGTTTCTCGCCCTGCTCAAGCGCAGCCAGCCGATTCTGATGCCGGACGTCACGTACAGCTTCTATCCGGTGTACTGCGACCTGTTCCGCGTGGCGAGCCGGCTGGTGCCGCTCGACGAGCGCCTGCGGCTTCGCGTGGCCGACTACGGAGCGCCCAACGGCGGCGTGGTCATTGCCAATCCCAACGCTCCGACCGGGCTCTCGATCGGCCTGCCCGAAGTGCGGCAACTGCTCGAGCAGAACCCCGACGTGCCCGTGCTGGTGGACGAGGCCTACGTGGCCTTCGGTGGCGACACGGCCGTGGCGCTCGTGGCGGATTTTCCCAACCTGCTGGTCATCCGGACATTGTCGAAGTCCCACTCGCTGGCGGGCATGCGTGTCGGGTTCGCGATCGGCCAGCCTCGCCTCATCGAGGGGCTCGAGCGGGTGAAGGGCTGCTTCAACTCGTATCCGGTGGACCGCGTCGCGCTGGCCGCCGCGGCCGCGGCCCTGGCCGACACGGCCTATCTGGCCGTGACCGTGAACGCCGTCGTCCTGTCGCGCACGCGGCTGGCCGATGCGCTGGGCGCCCTGGGCTTCTCGGTGCTGCCCTCGCACACCAACTTCCTCTTCGCGTGCCATCCGGCCAAGGATGCCGCGCAGCTGCAGCGGGCGCTCCGGCAGCGCGGCATCCTCGTCCGGCACTTCGCGAAGCCTCGCATCGACCAGTATCTGCGGATCTCGGTCGGCACCGATGCGGAGTGCGACGCGCTGGTCACCACCCTGCGCGAGGTGCTGCCGGATGTGCCGGGCCCCAGGGCCTGACGCGTCCCTCGCCCGGCGTCAGCCGAGTGCCGCGAGCACGTCGTCGGCGTGCGTCTTCACCTTCACCGCGTCCCAGCGCTGCCTCACCCTGCCATCTCCCCCAATCAGGTAGGTGGTACGGGCGATGCCCATGAACTTGCGCCCGTAGAGCGACTTCTCCTGCCAGACGCCGTACTTCTCGGCGACGGCGTGGTCGGCGTCGGCGAGCAGCGGGAACGTCAGGCCGTGCTTGTCGGCGAACTTCGCCTTGCTGGCCTCGTCGAGGATGCTGATGCCGAGGACCACGGCCTTGTGCCTGGCGAAGCGGGCGCTCGCCGCCTCGAACCCGCAGGCTTCGGTCGTGCATCCTGGCGTGCTGTCCTTCGGGTAGAAGAACAGGACCACATCGCGTCCGGCGTAGTCGGACAGGCGGTGGGGCGTGCCGTGCTGGTCCTTGAGGGTGAAGGCGGGGGCTTTCCTGCCGGGTTCGATGAGTGGCATGCGGGTCGGGTCTCCTCGGATGAACGCCCGATTATCGCCGATCGCCGCTCAGTGCGTCAGGGCGTAGAGCACCGTGTTGATGCCGAAGGCATAGCCCTTCGGCCCGAACTCGTAGAAGTACCGCGGGTCATCGGCCTCTCGCTCCCACGAGTCGCCGATGTCGGTGTTGTGCGTCATCAGCACCAGCACGCGCCCCTCACGATCGGTGATGGCACGGGCCCTGGCCACCGCACTGTCGGCGCCGCGTTCCGACGTGCTGCCGGTGCCCGCCCAGAAGTTGATGGACGGGATCTGGGGCACGCGCTCGACGACGAACTGTGACTGGAAGAGCGCATGATCCGCCTCCAGGTCCACCTGTGGAAACTCCGCCGCCGGCAGGGCCTGTCGCAGCTGCGTCAACCAGTACTCCCAGGCATAGCTGCCCCAGAAATCGTCGGCCCACAGGAAGCCCCCCTTCTCGAGGTACTGCCGCAGGCGTTCGGCCTCCACCGCCGTGATGCGGGCCGAGCCCACCTCCGTCATCATCACGAACGGGCAGTGGAAGAGCATGTCGTCGGTGAGGCGGACGAGCAGGTGCTTCGGCTCCTCCCCTGGTTCCATGCTGACGGGCGTATGGGTCAGCTCCGACAGCCGGAGGGACAGGTTGATGTCGGCGCGCGGGAAGTCCACGTTCCACGACCCGCCGTCCCCGCGGAAGGCGCTCGAGAACACCACGCGGCAGAACTGGAAGCCTCCGTCGAAACGCTCGGGGGTGGCCACGAACGAGCTGAGGAGGACCCGTCGGCCGAACTGCGCATGAGCCGTGCTCGCCGCAGCGAGCAGCCCCAGCGCGAGGCACGCGAGCCGGATGCGGGAACCAACGCTCATCGGAACCTCTCGAATCGAGACGGGACGACGGGGGCGCAGCCACGGCAGGGTCAGCGCCCTCGCCGCGGGCCGATCGTGGGGACGCGCGCCGGAGACAGTCTACCCCCGGTTGCCCGCTGCCGGGACGGTGGGGTGGTGGTCAAGTTTCAAACTTGACCACCACCGACGGTGGCCCCTCCAGTCCTGGTGCGTCGCCGCGGCGTGGGAGAATCGCCGGGTGACGCGGACCGCCAGAGGAGGACTCGCCCATGACTGAGCGGGAATACATCGAGACGCTCGTGCCGGAGCGTGTGCCGGAACTGCGGGCCATGGAGGCCCAGGCCGAGACGGAGGGCTTTCCCATCATCGGTCCCGCGTGCGGTCACCTGTGCTACCAGGTGGCGCGGACCATCGGCGCGCGCCGGGTCTTCGAGCTGGGGTCCGGGTTCGGCTACTCCACGGCATTCTTCGCCAGGGCCGTCGTGGAAAACGGCGGGGGCGTGGTGCACCACACCGTCTGGGACCAGGCGCTGTCGGACCGCGCCCGCACACATCTGGACGCGCTGGGCGACGGTGGGGTCGTCACCTACCACGTGGCCGAGGCCGTGGAGACACTGCGCCGGACGCCAGGGCCCTTCGACCTCGTCTTCAACGACATCGACAAGGAGGCATACCCCGGATCCCTGGCCCCGATCGAGGACAAGCTGCGCCCGGGCGGTGTGCTGCTCGTGGACAACATGCTCTGGGGGGGAAGGGCGTACGACAGCGGCGATCACTCGCCCGCCACCGAGGGGGTCCGCGAGCTGACGCGGCGCCTCGTGGCGAGTCCTCGCTGGATCACGTCCCTCGTGCCGCTGCGCGATGGCCTGGTGGTCGCCACCTGGCTCGGGTAGGGCGCAGGCGCCGGTCGCGTTCCTGGTCGGCCGATCTCCCGATCCGGGAGCCTCCCGAGGAGTCCCGAGGTACGTTCAGTCCGCGCGCCGGACGATGCGGATGCCGCGCAGGCGCTCCGCGTCTGACGGAAGATCCTGGTCGCCGGCCGGAAAACCATTCTCCTGCAGGATGAAGGCGACGATGTCGGCGTACTCCCCGGCGGTCAGCGCCCCCGGTGCGTCGAACGGCATCGTGCGCTGGGTCTTCGTGAAGAGCGCGGACACGTCGGAGCCTTCCATGAAGCCCTCCCGCTTCAGGGGAGGCGCGCCACTGTCGCCGGAGTTGGTGCCGCTCAGGTCCGTGGCGTGACAGCTCCCGCAGAACACGGCGTATCCCTCGCGACCCCGCGCCGCCTGCGCCGCGGCATACACACCGTCGGCGACGGTCCGCTCCGGCGGAGCCTGCGCCGACGCTGCCGCTCCGGTCAGGCGCCACGCGGCCAGCAGCGACCAAGCCAGCAGCCACGCGGCCGACATGGGGCGCGCGCTGTACGTGGGCCGCGTGCGAGGGAGGCGCCGACTGCTCATCGAGGCGCGGGTGCCCGGGAGGGGCCGCCATCTGCCGACGGGACGGGCGGCTCACTGGCCGGAGCTGCGGCCGCCCCCGTGGGGGGGACCGCGGCCGGCGTGGCGTCGGTCGGATTCTGCCCGATGGCCCGGACCGGCATGTCCCGGGCTTCACGAGCCGCAGCCGCCCCTGACGTCGGCTCGATGCCCGCCTCGACCATCAACGTGCGCACCAGCGCCACCGTGGCGGGTCCCGGCTTGCCACCCGGCCTGGCGCCCGTGCCCTCGTCCGGGATACCGGTGTTGAGGACGCCGTCGAGGATCGTCCGTCCGGTGCGTGTCCGCGCGTCGAGACGCGCGCCCTTCTCGACCAGGTGCCGGATGGCGAGCTCGTTGCCCAGGAAGGCTGCGCCGTAGAGGGCGGTCTCCCCCCGCGCATTTGCCGCGTTGACGTCGGCGCCCTGCTCGACCAGGAGCTTCACGATCTCGAACGTGTCCTGCGGGCTGCCCATGTTGTCCGGGTCGCCCTCCTGCGTGATGGCGTACTTCACCCCGGCCGCAATCATCAGGGCGTTGGTGCCGTCGGGCTGCGCGCGTGTCACGTCCGCGCCGCGTGCCACCAGCAGTCGCGCCAGGTCGAGGTGCTTGAACCGGACGGCCTGCATGAGGGGCGTCGTGCCCTCCGCGAAGGCCGCCGACCCTGCGGCGTGATAGCGCACCAGCTGCCGGCGCGTCAGGGCCGCGTCGGGATCGGCTCCGTGATCGAGCAGGGCCGTCATCAGCCGCACCGCATCGACCTCACCCTTTTCCTCCAGCCTGGGCCGGCTGCGCTCCCAGCTCGGCGTGCGCATCTCCACGACCGCGAACAACGGCGTCATGCCCGCCATGTCGGCAAGGCGCGGGTCGGCGCCACGGGTCACCAGTGTCAGGGCGAGGTCGTAGTGCAGGTTGAGAATCGCTTCCATGACCGGCGTGACACCCTCCGGGTCCTGGGCGTTGATGTCCGCGCCGGCATCGAGGAGCGCCAGCGCGGCGTCGGCTGCGTTCTCGCGGGCGGCATACATCAGCGCCGTCCACTCGCCCTTGGGTGCGAAGCTGGACACGTAGTTGCTGGGCTCAGCCGGCTTCTGCTCGGGATAGGCGATGGCCTTCGACCTGGCCTGGAGGTCGGCGCCCAGTTCCACGAGCGTGCGGACGGCCGCCGCGTTGTTGGCGGCCGCCGCCCACATGAGTGGCGTCTCACCCATCCACGCGTCCGCCGCGTTCACGTCGGCCCCACCCGCGACCAGGCGCCTGAGGGCCTCCACCCGGCCGGTCCGGGCCGCCGTCATCAGCACGGTCTGGCCGTCGGCCAGCGTGGTGCGCGCGTCGGCCCCCGCCACGAGCAGCCGATCCAGCATCGATGCGTCCCCGTTCTCGGCTGCCAGCGACAGCGGGCTCACGCCGTACCGGTTGGTCGCCGCGACCTGCGCCCCGGCCTGCAGCAGGGCATCCGCCATGGCGAGGTCGCCCCCGCGTGCGGCCCAGTGGAGGGCGGTCGTTCCGTCGGGCTCAGGTGCATTCACATCGGCCCGATCGGCGATGAGCTGGCGCACCGTTCCCAGATCGCCGGCTCTCGCGGCATTGGCGACCCGGGTGTCGTCGGCTGCGGCACCGGTGGCCGAGAGGAGCACGAGGGCCAGCGCCCCTACCATCCATAGCTGTCTCATCACCCGTCCTCTGGTCGTGAAGTGCGGTTGCCGCTCAGATGTCGAGGCGTCCCGTGCTGTCCCCGAAACGCTCGAGCGGGACGTCGAACTGGGCGGCGGCGGTCATCCACAGGTTGGCCATCGGGAGGCTGTTCGATCGGATGTGACGGCCGCCACGGAACCTGCCGCCGAACACCGCCATCGGGAGATCCACGTGCTCGTGCTGGTCGCTGTTCGACAGCCCGTTGCCGTAGTAGACCATCGAGTTGTCGAGCACGGAGGCGTCTCCCTCGGGCATCGCGTCGAGCTTGGCCAGGAAGCGCGCCATCACCTGGGCGTAATACGCGCCGACGCTCACCATCATCGCCACGCGCTCGGGGCTGTTGGCGTGATGCGAGGCCACGTGATGGGGTTCGTAGACGCCGACGTGCGGGTAGGTGATCTGGCTCAGCTCCCGAGACGTGTAGAACGTGGCCACCCGCGTCAGGTCGGCCTGGAAGGCGAGCGCCAGCAGGTCGAACATCAGGTTGAGGTGCTCGTCGTGTGTGTCCGGAATGCCCAGCGGCGCGTCCGGCACGTCCACGTTCGTTGCCCCCTCGCGTTCCGCCCGCTGGATCCGCGCCTCCACTTCGCGCAGGTTGGTCACGTACTCCCCCAGGCGCAGGCGATCTCCGGCGCCGAGGCGCCCCTGAAGCGTCGCCAGCTCGCTGCCGACCGAATCCAGCACGCTCGCCTGCCGGCGCAGCCGCGCCTGTCGCTGGGACGCCGTGCCGGCACGTCCGAAGAGGCGCTCGAACGCCAGTCGCGGATTGATCTCCATCGGCAGGGGCGTCGTGGGGTCGCGCCACGAAATCGTGTTGGCGTAGATGCAGCTGTACCCGCCTGCGCAGGAGCCGATGGCGCTCGAGAAGTCCTCCGTCGCCAGCTCGAACGACGGCAGGAGGGTCTCGTGCCCCACGTGCGCCGCGATGACCTGATCGATCGACGTGTTGTTGTAGACGTCGTCACCCTCGGTGGGCTTCGCGGAGACACCGGTCAGCCAGCCTGCCGAGGCCGTGGGGTGGGTGCCCTCGACGGTGTTGTCCAGGCCCGACAGCACGACCGTCTTCTCGCGGAGGGGCTCGAGCGGCTTCAGGATCGTGGGGTAGTCGAACCCCGTGCCCGTCGTCGTCGGAATCCACTGCTCGGGAATGGTGCCGTTCGACCAGTAGACGAATGCCGCGCGGCGCGGCCCGGCGAGGGCTTGCGCCCGGGCCGGAAACGCCGGCACCATGGCCTCGAGGAATGGCACCGCGAGCATCGCGCCTGCGCCGCGAAGGAACGTGCGACGAGGCAGGGACATGCGTGTGAGAAACATGGTGACGTCTCCTCTCAGCGTGCGGCCACGGCGGTGGCGGCTGGCGGTGCGAGTCTGATGCGCTTCTGGAACGGCAGGCTCCGGACGATGCCGAGGACGACGGAGGAAAACGCGTAGTCGTCTCCCGCCGCCTCGCGCACGATGCGCCGGACGGTCGGCATGTCCCGCGCATCGAGACCCCGCCCGAGCGCGTAGATCAGCAACTTTTCGGTCATCGCGGTGGCGAAGTTGTCGGGCCGCCTGAGGACCGCGACCCGCAGCGCGGCCGGTCCGTCCACGGGCGCGCCATCCACGAAGACCCCGGCCGAGTCGATCGCCGCGCGCCCGTCACGCACCCGCCACGCGCCCACCGCGTCGAAGTTCTCGAGCGCGAATCCCAGGGGGTCCATCGCCTTGTGGCAGCTGGCGCACACCGGGTTGGCGCGATGGGCCTCCATCCGCTCGCGCATGGTGAGCGGCCGATCCTGTCCCGTCTTCTCCGCAAGCGCCGGCACGTTGGGCGGCGGCGCGGGCGGTGGGGAGCCGAGCAGAGTCTCGAGGATCCACTTGCCGCGGCGCACGGGTGACGTGCGGCTGCTGTGCGAGGTCACGGTGAGGATGCTGCCCTGCCCGAGCAGGCCCCGCCGGCTCTCGCTCGGGACCGGGACGCGGCGGAAGTGATCGCCCTGCACGTTCGGGATGCCGTAGTGGCGCGCGAGCCGCGCGTTCACGAAGGTGTAGTCGGCGGTGAGCAACTCGAGGATGCTGCGATCCTCGCGGATGATGCTCTCGACGAACAGCTCGGTCTCGCGCTGGAACGCCAGGCGCAGCTGGGCGTCGAAGTCCGGGTACTCGCGGGAGTCGGGAAAGGCGCTGCGGAGATTGCGGAGCTGCAGCCACTGCCCCGCGAAGTTGTCCACGAGGGCACGCGCCCTGGGATCGGCGAGCATACGGCGGACCTGCTGCTCGAGGACCGCCGCGTTGCGCAGGCGCCCCCGGCCGGCCAGCGCCAGCAACTCGTCGTCCGGGATGCTGCTCCACAGGAAGAAGGAGAGACGCGAAGCGAGCTCCACGTCGCTCACGTCGTAGACGGCCCCGGCCCGGCGGGCCGTGTCGGCCTCCATCCGCACCAGGAACTTGGGCGCGCTGAGCAGGCGCTCGATGGCGAACGCGATCCCGCGATCGAAGCCGCCGTCGGAGCGGCCGTCCCCATAGAAGCGCATCAGCTCCTCCACGTCACCTGGCGATTCGGTGCCGCGGTAGGCCCGCCGGGCCAGCGTGGAGAGGATGCGTCGCGCGCACGTGGCGGCCTCGGCCTCCGGCGCCCCGGCAGACGGCCGGCACACGAAGATGCGCTGGCGGCTCGGCGTGTCTCCCGGCCCGGTCGGGTTGAAGGGGCCCACGATGGTGAGCGTGTCGATGTGCGGCGGGCCGATGAGCGTCTCCGACGTGTCGGTCGTCGTGCGGATCATGGCCTGGATCCGTCGGCTGTTCAGCACCTCCGCACGTTGCGCGAACGTCGCGCCGATGGCGCGCGTCCCCGCCTTGAGCGGCAGCCGCACCTGCATCCGGGCCTCGAGCGCCCGGGCGTGCGCGGTCTGGTTCTGCAGCATCTCCTCGAACGACTCCTTGCCCCCGACCGTCAGGGCGAACACCGGCTCGCCGTCGACGAGGATCTGCAGGTCCCTGGGGAACTCCAGCCCGCGCATCAGACCCAGGTTGGTCTTGAACAGCGTGACCTTGATCAGGTACTCGCCGTCGAGCGGCAGCGTGGGGCGTGCCAGGAAGCCGCCGACCGTGCCGAGCGGGAGTCCCTCGTTGTGCGTGTCCTGCGAGAGGTCGGCCGCGGCGCGGTACACCGACGACCCCGGCACCACGTCGGCGGCGTCGCCCACGGCGAGCGTGGCGATCTGGGACGCGGCGGAGGCATAACGCTCGAGGAGGGCGGGGGACAGGGCCAGCGCCTCGCCGATGTTGTCGAACCCGTAGACGGGGTCGTCGGGAGGCAGCAGGGAGGGGGCGTCGATCTCGAGGGCCAGCAGGTCGCGGACGGCGTTGGCGTACTCGGCCCTGTTCAAGCGGTGGAGTGATGGCTGGCCAGGATACGGATTTCGTGCGGCGACGCGGTCGAGGCCACCCTCGAGGTCCGCGACCAGGGCGTTCCGCGTCGCCTCGTCGGGTTGGCGCGCTCCCTGCGGCGGCATCACGCCCACCTTCAGTTTCCGGACGACCGTTTCCCAGGTGTGCGGGTCGGCGCCTGGGCGCTCCGGGTCGAGCGTGTCGAGGGCCAGTCCGCCAACGCGTGCGCGCGCGTTGTGACACGTCACGCAGTAGGTATCCAGAATGGCTCGCGGACTCGAGTCGCGTGTCGCCCGGTCACCTTGTGGCGGGGGCGGTCCAGCGGCTTCCGGTGTGACGAAGGCCATCGTGAAGGCCCAGACCGTGAGTGCCCCTGCTACCAGGCGACGGGTCGTCATGGAGCGTCTCCTCGGGGCGGGAGCTGGGCCCCGTCCCGCTGCTATACTGCGTCGCCACCCTGCGCTGCGACCGGGGCAGTATAGGCCCCGAACACTTCGCCGTTCCAAGCTTTTTTGGCAGCACCGGCGACCGGCTGAGCCGTACGTTCTCCGTCCACGCCAAGGAGCCCTCCATGACGCGCGTGAACCGCAGACGCTTCATCAAGACGAGCGGCCTCGGGGCCGGGGCGTCCCTGGCCGTGACCGAACTCCCCCTGGCCGCGCAGCAGGCACAGCGGGTCACGCCCGCTCCAGCGTCCGCTTCCGAGGTGCGCCTGTCTGGCGACGGGCTGGGGCTGACGCCCTCCGAGTACGTCTCGCTGCTGGCCAGGCTCGTCGAGGAGCAGGGCCTGACGCCCGATTCCTACGCGATCGGCGGGGTCGTCGAGCAGCTCGAGACCGAGCTGGCGCGGGCTCTGGGCAAGGAGCGGGCGGTGTTCATGCCGAGCGGCACGCTGGCGAACCACCTCGGCATCCGGGCTCTCGCCGGCGGGAGCGGCCGTGTCGTGGTCCAGGAGGAGAGCCACCTGTATCAGGACGAGGGCGACTGCGCCCAGACACTGAGCAGCCTCACGCTGATGCCCCTTGGCGCGGGTCAGGCCTCGTTCACCGAAGCAGACCTGGACCGGGTGCTGGCGACCACCCGTACTGGACGCGTTCGCCGACCCGTTCGCGTCCTGTCACTCGAGTCTCCCGTCCGTCGCCGCCTCGGCGAGGTCTTCGACCCGGCCGAGCGGGATCGTCTCGTGGCCCGCGCGACGCGCGAGGGCATCCGGCTACACCTGGACGGCGCGCGGATGTTCATCGAAGCGGCTTATCGCCAGGTATCGGTCGCCGAGCTCGCCCGCCCGTTCGAGACCGTGTACGTGTCGCTCTACAAGTATTTCAACGCGGCCTCGGGCGCCGTGCTGGCGGGTCCGTCGGCGCTGCTCGAAGACATGTTTCACGAACGGCGCATGTTCGGCGGCGGCGTGTACCAGGCGTGGCCCTCGGCGGTCGTGGCGCTCGATGGGTTCCGTGGATTCGATGCGCGGTACCGCCGCGCGGTCGAGGAGTCGGAGACCTTCATCCGCACACTCACCACACACGATGCGTTCGCCGTGGACCGCGTGGCGGGCGGCACGAACCTGTTCCGCCTCAGGGTGCGGGGTACCGACCCGGCGACCCTGCGCGGCCGCCTCGCGGCCCAGGATATCCACCTGCCGGCGCCCGCCGCGACCGGCGCGTTCGTGCTCGCTGTCAACGAGACGCTGCTGCGGCGTCCGGCCGGGACGCTCGCCGCCGCCTTCGTCGACGCCCTGTAGCAGGGTCTTTGGTAGGATTTGCTGCGTGAATCGTCAACTCATCATCCTGCTCTCCGGCCTGTGCCTCCTGGCCGTCGTTGGCGGCGTCGTCTACTTCTCGACCGGGTCCGCCCCCGAGCCCGTGGCCGAGGTCGAGCCGGTGCCCGCACCCGTCGCAGAGCCCCCCGCGCCTGCCCCGGACACGCCCGCGGCCGAGCCCCCTCCCGTTGCGCCGGCCCCGCGCCGGGCGGACCGGACTCCGGCCCCCGCGCCCGAACCCGAGCCCGTCGAGGAGACGCCCGTGGAGGCGGCTCCCACGGCCGGGACGCTGCACGTGACGAGCGACGTACCCGGGGCACAGGTGTTCGTCGATCGCCGGTTCGTCGGCGCCGCGCCCGTCACCATCCCCGACGTGAGTCCCGGGTCACACCAGCTCAACGTCTCGGCCACCGGGTTCGAGAGCATCGTGCGGACACTCGACGTGACGCCGGGCGAGCGTACGGTGGACGTGCGATTCCGGGAGGTGCGGCTCGACGCGTCGGTGGCCGTGGTGCACAAGCACCGCTTCGGCTCCTGCGAAGGGCGGCTCGTGGCCACGCCCGCCGGACTTCGCTACGAAACCGCCAACACGGACGACGCCTTCACCACGACGCTGCAGGCCCTGACGGACTTCCAGGTGGACTATCTCGAGAAGAACCTGCGGGTCAGGCTGGGCAACAACCGGCAGTTCAACTTCACCGACCCCGAAGGGAATGCGGACCGCCTGTTCGTGTTCCACCGCGACGTGGACCGGGCGCGCGAGCGGCTCCTCGCCGGGGACGTGCCAGCCAACTAGTGCGTGTCCGTTCGGGGTCGCGCGCCCGCCCGGGCCGAGGCGCGCGCAGCCGAAGCCTCCAGCGCCGGTGCCCGTCTGCCACCGGCCTGCGTCTCCTCGCGGGCTCAAGCCCCGCGGTCCCCCCGCCGATTGCCCTGCTGTCCGTTTCCGGACAGGGGAGCTGTTGATCATGACGTGTCGCCGCGGGCTCGCCGGGGTCGCCCTGGCCGCCTGCCTCTCGTTCTCGGCGGTCCTGGCCGACGAAGCGGGCCCCAGGGAGGCGCTCGGGACCCTCAAGGCCGGCAACGACCGGTTTGCGCGCAATGCCTCGGTGCCGGTGTCGATCGCCCCGGCCCGGCGGCAGGAACTCAGCCGGGAACAGCAGCCCCTCGCGATGGTCCTGTCCTGTGCCGACGCGCGTGTCCCCCCGGAACTCATCTTCAACGTGGGGCTGGGCGATCTCTACGTGGTGCGCACGGCCGGCCACGTGGCGGACAAGGCCGTGCTCGGCACCCTCGAGTACGGCGCCGGCACCCTGCACATCCCGTTGCTCGTCGTGCTCGGACACGAGTCGTGCGACATCGTGCGGGCCGCCGGCGACGGCGAGGGCGAGGGTGAGGCCGGTGGCCCCAACCAGGAGTACCTGCGCAAGGCCATCCAGGAGTCGGCGGAGGGGCGCTCTGCCGAGGACCGCAACCAGCTGCGGGCCGCCGTCCTGGCCAACGTCGAACACGTGATCAACGGCACGCTGGCCGGCAGCGACACGCTGCGCAACCTGGTGGATGCCGGCGAGCTGCAGGTCGTGGGCGGGTACTACGAACTGGTGAGCGGCCGTGTGATGTTCTCCGAGCCGGTCGTGGCGGCCAGTCCCGCCGCCCGCAGCGCCGCGGCCGCGAAGGGACAGCACTGATGCGGCGCTGGGTGCCCGTCGTCCTGGCGCTGACCGTCGTCCTGGTGCCGGCGGCCGGGCGCGCGCAGACGCACGAGACCCATGGCGCGGCCGCGCACGAGACCGAGGCCCACGAGCCGGCACCTCGTGCCGCGGTCCCGTCGGCGCCCGCCGACACCGACCACGGGACAGGTGACGCGGTTGCCGCGGTCAAGGAAGCCGTGAGCCGGGCGTCGCAGCCTGCGCCGGCACCCGCCCGCTCGCGCGAGGAGATTCGCGCCGCCACGCTGGCCGCGGCCCGCGCCGCCGCGTCGCCCCGCGCGTCCGCACGCCGGTCTGCCCCAGCCGCCCGGCGGCCTGCCAGGCCGGCCCGTCGCTACGCGGTGGCGTGGCCGTCGCTCGACACGGTGTGGGAAGTGACGTGGCCGGAGGACGCCACCGGCGCGCTGACGCTGTCCTGGCCGATGGCATCCTTCACGTCCACCGAAGATGTTCCGCTCGATGGATCCGCGCCCCCATCTGCCCGTGGGGAGACGCCCGCCGTGCCCGACACGGTGGGGAAGGCGGGCGACCTTCCCGCCACGCCACAGGCACGGGATCACGAGGCGCCACAGACACGGGATCACGAGACGCTGCCGGAGCGCGATCCACACGGGCAGGAGCCGGTGCACGAAGCACACGCCGGCGTGCCCGTCGAGGCGCCCGACGCGCCTGTCCCCGGCCCGTCGCACTGAGCACCGCCGTGCACCGCTGAGGCACCGTCGGTGCCGCCAGGACCACCGAATACACCGCCGGGCGGCCCCGGCGGACGATCCCCGGGCACACGGTCGTCGGCGCCAGCCGCACAGCCACGTGGTCCGTGGTGGCTGTGCTAGCATCCTCCCGGCCGTGTCCACGCACGGCCCAGACCCCGTATGTCTACCCCACGAATCGCCATTTCCGCCCCCGATGGCGACGTCACCTACGAGCAGCTCGACGAGGCCGCCAGTCGCGTGGCGAGCGCGCTGCTCGCCGGGCGTGACGATCTCGGGGGAGCGCGCGTGGCCTTCCTCGTCCCCCCGTCGTTCGCCTATGCGGCCGTCTTGCGCGGCACCTGGCGCGCGGGCGGCGTGGCGGTGCCCCTGGCGGTCTCCCATCCTCCCGCGGAGATCGATTACGTCATCCGCGATGCGGAGGCCGACGTGGTGGTGGCCGCGCCCGGATATCGTCCTGTCCTGGCACCGCTCTGTGCGGCCGCGGGCGTGCGGCTGATCACGACCGACGAGGCGCTCGCGGCGCCAGCCCTCGCGGCCCACCCGCATCTCGGTGCCGGGCGTCGCGCGCTCATCATCTACACGAGTGGGACGACGGGCCGCCCCAAGGGCGTCGTCACCACCCATGCCGGCCTCGGTGCGCAGGTGTCGGCGCTCGTCTCGGCGTGGGGCTGGACGCCTGCCGACCGCATCCTGCTCGTGCTGCCGCTCCATCACGTGCACGGGCTGGTCAACGGCCTGATCACCGCGCTCGCCGTGGGAGGCACCTGTGAGATGCTGCCCGCCTTCGACGCGGGCGCGGTCTGGCGTCGCCTCGCCTCGGGCGACATCACCGTGTTCACGGCGGTACCGACGATCTACCTGCGCCTCATCGCGGCGTGGGAGGCGGCTCCGCCCGACGTGCAGCGGGCGTGGTCGGCCGGCGCCGGCCGCCTGCGCCTGATGATGTCGGGCTCGGCGGCCCTGCCGGTGACGACCCTCGAGCGATGGCGAGCCATCACCGGGCACACGCTGCTCGAGCGCTACGGCATGACCGAGCTGGGAATGGCACTCTCGAACCCCCTCGACGGCGAGCGCCGGCCAGGATCGGTGGGCGCGCCCCTGCCCGGCGTGGAGGTGCGGCTGGTCCGCGAGTCGGGAGACGTGATTCCAGACGATGCGGAGCCGGGCGAACTCGAGGTGCGAGGCGCGACGGTGTTTCTCGAGTACTGGCGCCGACCCGAGGAGACGCAGGTGGCGTTTCGCGACGGATGGTTCAGGACTGGCGACGTGGCCGTGCGTGACCGGGGCGCGTACCGCCTGCTCGGCCGCACCAGCGTGGACATCATCAAGACCGGCGGGTACAAGGTGTCCGCACTCGAGATCGAGGAAGTGCTCCGGCGCCATCCTGCCGTGGCGGAATGCGCCGTGGTCGGCGTGGCGGACGCCGAATGGGGCGAGCGCGTGTCGGCGGTGGTCGAGGCGCGCCCCGATGCCCCGCTCTCCCTCGAGCTGCTCCAGGCGTGGGCGCGGGAGGAACTGGCGCCCTACAAGGTGCCGCGGGCCCTGCGTATCGTCGAGGCGCTGCCCCGCAACGCCATGGGTAAGGTCGTGAAGCCCGAGTTGGCGGCGCTGCTCGCGGCCGCCGAGCCCGAGCGATGACCGCGCCGATTCCTCGCGCCACGGCGTTCACGGCGTGCGCCGGTGCGCGCCGGCATCGCGGCGTGCTGCGCCTCGCGCTCTCGACGGGCCTGGCCGCAGGCATCCTGCTGCTGGCGGGCGCGGTGCCGGCCACCGCCGCCGAACCCTGCACGGCCGCCGACGACACCTGCCTCGAGTGGGTCGTGCTCGGCAGCGGGCCCGTCCGCACGCCCGTGTACCGGACGCACCCGCTCGACGTGCCGGACCCGGCCATCACCACCGCGCTCCTGCTCGTGCACGGCGGCGGCCGCAATGCCGCGCCGGAGTTCCGTCTTGTGGCCGAGGCCGCCCGGGCCCGGCGAGGGGAGCGCACGCTGGTGCTGGCGCCCCGATTCGGTTCGAACGACGGGTTCCTGTGCGACGACACGTTCGCCCAGGACGAAGCCAATTGGGGCTGCCAGGGCGCGAGCGCCTGGACGAGTGGCGGGCCCGCCATGAACGCCCCCGAGGTCACGACCTACGACGTGGTCGATCGGCTGCTGCGCCGGCTCGCGGACCGCGCGACCTTTCCGGCGCTGACACGGATCGTCATTGCCGGGCACTCGGCCGGCGGGCAGTTCGTCACGCGGTACAGCCTGTCGAACCAGGTGCACGACACGCTCGGTGTTCCGGTGTCCTACGTCGTGTCCAATCCGGCGAGCTATGCGTATCCGGACCCCGATCGGCTGGCGCTGGTCGATGGCCGGCTGCAGCCCTCCGATCGCGTGGGCTTCTGCAGCTTCTACGACGATTGGCCCTACGGCCTCAGGGACCGTCGCGGCTATTCGACACGAATGAGCGACGAGCAGCTGCGTCAGCAGCTGCGGGCCCGGCCGGTCACCTACCTGCTCGGCGAACTCGACAACGTAGCCAACCGCGGTTTCGACGCGTCCTGCGCGGCGATGGCGCAGGGCGCCTCGCGTCTCGAACGA
The DNA here is from genome assembly GCA_050185275.1 of Vicinamibacterales bacterium. Taxonomy (GTDB): domain Bacteria; phylum Acidobacteriota; class Vicinamibacteria; order Vicinamibacterales; family UBA2999; genus JABFRY01. The sequence continues at coordinate 153,247 of JBFWZN010000011.1, forward strand.
GGCCAGCGCTTCGCGGCGTGGGTCAACGGGCGTGGCGCGAGGCACACGGTCGTGGTCGTCCCGGGCTGCGGTCACAGCAGCCGCTGCATGTTCACCGCGGAACGGGCACAGCCGGTGCTCTTTCCGGAACCCTGACGAGATCGGCGGCGCCGTCAGCGCTGGCACCGTCTGAACTGGCACCGTCAGATCTGGTGCTGTCAGCGCTGGTGCTGTCAGCGTCCAGCGCCGTCAGGGCCTGGCGCTGGCCGGTGGGGTCCCGCCGCGCAGGCGCAGGTACACCACCATCTGGCCGTAGATGTCCCACGAGTGGCCCAGCAGGAAGTACACGACGCGCGCCCGGGACGAGGGCCCGAGAAACGCGTTGGTCTGCACCACCTCGGCCAGCGTCGCGTCGCTCTGGGCGCCCAGCAGGGCAGCGCCGTAGGCGAACGATGCATCCATGGTGGCCATCGCCCGTGCCTTGTCGGTGGCCGCCCGGTCGATCGCCGGGGGCATCACCCCGCCGCGCAGGAAGGCGAGATTGAGGACGTTGGCCGTGGCCACGTGCACCACCTGCTGTCCGAACGTGCGCTGCCCGGGCGTGGGCCTGAAGGCGTACTCCGCCTCCGGCATCGCCTCGGCGAGCGCGCGCAGCGTGGCCTGCATGTCGCGCCAGTCGCGGAGCAGTTCGTCGCGCAGGGCCGTGCCCCGCAGGGGCGCCGACTGCGCCAGGGCATCCGACGGCATCGAGACGGCGAGCCCCGTGGCGACCAGGATGAGCACCCCGAGGAGGACGCGTCTCACAGGCGGAACAGGTGGTTGATCTTCACCACGAGTCCACGGCTGTCGAGCGCGGGAAAGCCCGTGCCCAGCGTGTTGCGCCCTTCGCTGTAGACGACGAACAGCTCGCTGCCAAGCTTGTATTCCCAGCGGAAGCGCACATTGCTGCTGAAGCTGTTGGCGCTGGAGTTGTACTGGATCAGTGCCGCGGCGAACATCCGGGGCGTGAGCGTGGACGTCACGCGCGTGCTCACCAGCTTCGTCGTGAAGCTGCCCTGCTCCAGGTCGATCCAGTTCACCGAGACACCCGGCTCGAGGGCGAGGACGGGCGTGACCTCCACCCGGCCCCGATACGACACCGCCGTCTGGTCGCCGTTGTAGAAGGAGCCCGTCTGCCAGCTGAGGGTGCCGGCCACCCGCCGCTGCTGCCCGAGCTGATAGCTCGCCAGCAGATCCTGGAAGCTGTAGCTCTCCACCGGCAGCGTGACGTTCGACGCGATCCGGAACGGCACCCGCAGACGTTCGTAGTACCGCGAGCCCTGCACGTTGATGCGGTCGCTGTTCTGGAATTCGAGGCGATAGGTGGCCTGTGCGAGACGCGACTCGAGGCGCCCCGTCCCGGTCGCGTAGTAGTCGAGCCGTCCCTCGTAGTAGTGCTTGCGAATCACGGTCTGGTTGCGCGGGCGTGGGCTGAAGCGCAGGTTGGCCGCGCTCTTCCTGAAGTCGGTACGGCGCAGGAAGCCGACCTCGGGGTTGAAGTTCCCTTCCACGGTCAGCTGCTCGACATTGAGGCCGTAGCGGTCGGTCGAGTAGTCGAGTTCGGCCCGGTGGCTGAGGTCCTTCCCGGCGCGGCCGTCGGTCCATGTCTTGGCCAGATAGGTGTTGATGCGCGTATTCGGGCCGAGGGAGAAGAGGGCGTCCACGCCGAACGCCTGATTGGACCCGTCGGCGACGCCCGACTGCGACCGCCCGGTGAAGATGGCGCCAATCGTGCTGCGGCTCAGGATCTCGCGCCGCACGCGCACGGTCGTGAAATTGGTCGCCTCTGCACCGACCGAGGCATCGTCTTCCGTCTGGATGTTGACCATCCCGATGCTGTACGCGCCGGCCTTCCCCGTCAGGCGCCCGCCGCCCAGGATCGGCACCGGACGACCGCCGGACAGGCCCACCTGCCGGCTGAAGAACAGGATGGGGGCGTCGCCCCCCGCCGCCGTCGCGGCCCGGCCGCCGAAGTTGAACAGCGTCTGCCCCTCGAGGAAGAACTCCCGCTTCTCGGGAAAGAAGAGGCTGAAGCGCGTCAGGTTGACCTGCTGTTCGTCTTCCTCCACCTGCGCGAAGTCGGTGTTGTACGTGAAGTCGGCCGTGAGTCCCCGGGTGACGCCGTACTTCACGTCGAGCCCGAAATCACCGCTCGGGTCGTTGTCGATCCCGGCCCGTCGATCCGTGGAGATGCCCCCGATGGTGTACGGCTTCACCTGCAGGTTCTTGCTCGGGGGCGGCGCCTGCAGGCCGACCACCGTCGCCGCCGACGACACGCGGAAGATGCCCTGCACGCCGAAGGCCGCGGGCAGCGGCGACAGGAACTGGCGCTCGTTCTTCCAGCGGACGACCCGGTTGACGTTGAGCCCCCACACCTGGTCGGTGCCCGGCTGGTAACGGAGCGACTTGAAGGGGATGGTGACCTCGAGGCTCCACCCCTGGTCGAACCGCGCGGTCTTGCCGTTCCACACCGTGTTCCAGTCGCGGCTCGGATTGCGCTCGTCCACGAACACTTCCTCGAGCATGCCCCCAAGGGAGTTGATCAGGAACAGGAACCCGTTGCGCCGATCGTGGAACGTATCGATGACGAACGTGACCTGTTCGTTGTTGATCAGGTTCGAGGAGTCGTGCCGCATTTCGTTGGCGACCATCCGCTCCGGCTGGCTGTCGAAGCAGCGGACCGCGAAATACACGTTCTGGTCGTCATAGAAGATCCAGAGTTCCGTGGGCTCGGTGGCCGGCTGGCCTTCGAACGGCTCCTGCTGCACGAAGCCGCCGATGGGGGCGATGTCCTCGTACCAGCGCTCGTCCAGGCGGCCGTCGAGTGTGAGCGGGGCGTCAATCCGGAACGCGCGCACCGTCACATCGGCGCCGGTGCGGAAGACGACGTCCTGACTCGGGGGGGCCGGGGGGGCTGGAGGGACGGCTGCGGCGGCCTGAACGGCAGGAGCCGCGGAAACGGGGGGCTCGGACTGTGCGAGGGCTGGCCAGGGCATGGCGAGCACCGCCAGCACGGCCGCGGCACGCAGACGAATCACCACGACGTTACGCCTTTCATGCCCACCTGCGTGGTGGAGCGCCCTGGCTCACCTGCGCCAGGGTGCGTCATTCTATCCACAACGGCCCCCGCGGGCGATGCCCGGCCTCCGGTCGTCCCGGTGGCGGGCGGAACGGAGCACCTGTCCGGCCCGGCGGGCACTAAGATGGCGACCGTACAGGAGGGCACATGCTGCAAGTGCGAAGAGCCGATGACCGGGGGATCGGACGGCTCGATTGGCTCGAGGCACGATTCACCTTCTCGTTCGGCGCCTATCAGGATCCTGCGCAGACGGGGTTCTCGTCGCTTCGACTGCTCAACGACGACCTGGTGGCGCCTGGCGCCGGCTTTGCCACCCACGACCATCACGATACCGAGGTGTGTTCCTACATCCTCAGCGGTGAGCTGGCGCATCGGGACTCGATGGGGGAGGGTTCGGTCGTGCGAGCGGGCGACGTGCTCGTCATGAGCGCGGGCACCGGCATTACCCACAGCGAGTTCAACGCGTCGAGCACGGCTCCTGTCCGGTTTCTCCAGATCTGGATGACTCCGTCCCGCCTGGGCGCGACGCCTCGCTACGATCAGCGCCACTTTCCGGCTGAGCAGAAACGTGGTCGGCTGTGCCCCCTGCTCTCGCCCGATGCCGCGGATGGAGCACTCCTGTGGCTCGCCGATGCCCGCGTCTACGCCGGCCTGTTCGACGGGGACGAAGAGGCGGCGCTTCGGTTCAGCGAGCCGCGGTATGCCTATGTCCACGTCGTGCGCGGGAGCGTCGAGGTGAACGGCACTCGGCTGTCGGAGGGAGACGGGGCCCGGCTGCGCGGGGAACCGAGTGTCCGCCTCGCGGGTGGCACGACGGCCGAGGTTCTGCTCTTCGACCTTCCGGCTCGTGAAACGCCGGCCACGGGCGAGGCGTAGCAGGAGAGAGCGCCACTTCCGTCGACCCGGTGCCGTGAGCAACGTTGCTGTCGAGCCGCCGCGGGTTCGCGTTTGGTTCAGGCTCCGGTTCCCGCTACAATCTGTGCGATTTCTCCTGCTCTCCGGCCATGGGCGCAGCCGGTTCCGCCAGTGCGGGGCTCAGCGTGCGCGTGTGCCCGGCTGGCAGGCGCTGGCAGATATACCGACTGGCATCATCTGGACGAAGGCATGTCGAATTCATCGGATAGTCCTGAACGGCGCAAGTTTCTCAGCGGAGTGGTGGCCACGATTCAGGCCGCCATCGGTGGGACACTGGGCGTCATCCTGGGCGGGTCAATCCTTTCCCCGGGCTTCGCGCGCCGGAACGAAAACTGGCTGGATGCCGGCCGGCTGGCCGACCTGGCCGACGAGATTCCCACGCCAGTCACGCTCCGCGTGGCCCGACAGGACGGGTACAGCCAGGTGGTCGAGCGCCAGGTGGTGTTCCTGGTCAAGTCCGGCTCCGACGTGAAGGCATTGTCGTCCACGTGCACGCATCTCGGCTGCCGCGTGAGCTGGCAGCCGGAGACGCAGCAGCTGCTGTGCCCGTGTCATGGCGGCGTGTACGACAAGGCCGGCGCCGTGGTCGATGGACCGCCGCCCGAGCCTCTCGCCGTCCTGCCGACCCGCGTCGAGGGCAGCCAGGTGATGGTGCAGGTGTGATGCGCGGCGTGTTCGACTGGCTCGATTCCCGCACGGGCTTCCGGACGGCCCGGCACCACCTGCTCGACGAGCCCATTCCAAGTGGTGTGGGGTGGTGGTTCATCACCGGCAGCATCCTGCTCTTCCTGCTCGGCGTTCAGGTCGTCACGGGCATCGTGCTCACGATGTACTACGTGCCGTCGCCCGAGAACGCGTACGACAGCGTGCGCTTCATCATGGACGGCCTGCCCTTCGGGGCCCTCCTGCGGGGTTTCCACTTTTTCGGGGCGAGTTTCATCGTCGTGGCCGCCTTGCTCCACCTGGTGCGCGTGGTGATGTTCGGCTCCTACAAGAAGCCTCGCGAACTCACCTGGATCACGGGCGTGCTCCTGCTCCTCGTGATCCTCGCCTTTGCCCTGAGCGGCTACCTGCTGCCGTGGGACCAGAAGGCGTACTGGGCCACGACGGTGACGATCAACATCGCCCGCGGCACTCCCGTGCTCGGCGAGCACGTGGCCAATCTGATGCGTGGCGGGGCCGATCTGGGTGCCCTGACGCTGGTGCGGTGGTATTCAGCCCACGTGTTCCTGCTGCCGGCGGCCTTGATCGTGCTGGTGCTGTCGCACCTGTATTTGATGCGCCGTCACGGCATCTCCGGCCCGATCGAGCCCGTGGCCGGGCCGGCCAAGCCGTTCTTTCCCTACCATGTCCTGAAAGACACGATCGGCATGGCCGTCGTCTTCGCGGTCCTGCTCACGTTCGTCTTCTCCATCCGGGTCCCGCTCGATGCCATCGCGGACCCCTCCGACGCCTCGTACATCCCGCGGCCGGAGTGGTACTTCCTGAGCCTGTTCCAGTTGCTCAAGTATTTTCCTGGGCCGCTCGAACCCGTGGCGACGATGGTGATTCCAGGCGTCGTGGTGGGTGGGTTGCTGATGCTGCCGTTCCTCGACAGCAGTCCCCATCGGCATCCCTTTCGCCGGCCCGTGGTGATGCTGTGTTTCGGTGTGCTGGGCCTGGCCGTCACCACCCTCACGACGCTGGGCCTGCGGGACACGCCGCCCGAAGCGGCGTCCGAGTGGACGCCCATGGCGATCGCCGGGCAGGCGCTCGCGGCCGACGAGCGCTGCCAGGCCTGTCACCGGCCGGGAGGGGCGGCGAACCCGGTCTCGGAACTGAGGCTTCGGCGCGATCCGGAGTGGATTGCCGGCCACTTGGCCGATCCCGAAGTCATTGCCCCAGGGCTCCGGCCGGCGCCTCCCGGTGGGCTGCAGCCCGCGCAGGCCGCCGCCGTGGTGCAGTACCTCACCCTCGCGCGCGCCGGCGCCCAGCCACCGGAGGTGTCGGTGGAGGAGCGGATGGCGGCTACCGCCTTCGCGAGGCACTGCGTGAACTGTCACCAGATCGACGGCGAAGGCGGTGCCTTTGGCCCCGACCTGTCGCATATCGGTCAGACCCGGGATGCAGCCTGGCTCCGTGCCTGGATTGCCGACCCCTCGGAAGTCGACGTGCTGGCGAATATGCCTGGCTTCGTCGATGCGATGAGCGACACGGAACTGGGCGTCCTGTCCGACTACCTGGCCGCCCGGAAGTAGGAGACGTCTCCGCGTCGAGGGACGCGGATGCTGGGGACCCGGATATCAGGGGACTCGGACGCAGGCACGGGACCCGGATTCTGGTACCAGGGCACCAGCAACTGGCCGCACGCCTGGGCCTGTTGCGGGCCCCCGTGACCCGTGCTATATTCCCTAGGTTCTCTCGGGGGCTAGGACACCCTATCTAGTTCCCGCCGCACCGGAAGAGGCCAAGACGGCTCTTTTCCCTGGCGAGCGTCCGGCAGTACTTGCCGGCGGCTCCCTCGTGCAATCACAGGTTAGGGTAGGAAGTTTCAGACGCCAGGCACACCCGCCGCGGGTGCCGCCTTCAGGTCTGAGACGACGCGTTGACCGCGCCGCTCGGCGCCGTTCCTTCTGGGGATGGGCCGGGGGCGAAGCTTTCCCGCCTGTACGGCGGAGCGACGGAGCGAATGCGCTCCGCGACACAGGTTGAGGCCACATGCCGACGATTAGTCAGCTCGTTCGCCAGGGACGCAAGAAGATCGTCACGAAGACGAAGAGTCCCGCGCTGCAGGTGAGTCCGCAGAAGCGCGGCGTCTGCGTCCGCGTGTTCACGCAGACGCCCAAGAAGCCGAACTCCGCGCTGCGCAAGGTGGCGCGCGTGCGCCTCACCAACGGAATCGAAGTCACGACCTACATTCCGGGCGTGGGGCACAACCTCCAGGAGCACTCGCTCGTGCTCATTCGCGGGGGCCGCGTGAAGGATCTTCCCGGTGTGCGCTACCACGTGGTGCGGGGCACGCTCGACGCGGTGGGCGTACAGGGTCGCAAGCAGGGGCGCTCGAAGTACGGCGCGAAGCGCCCGAAGCAGTAGGGCATCAGCAGGGAACGAGTAGTCATGCCACGCAGACGAGTAATCGCAAAAAGAGAGCTTGCCGCCGACCCGCTGTACAACAGCTCGCTGGTCAGCAAGTTCATCAATACGGTGATGCGCGACGGCAAGCGCAGCACGGCGGAGCACATCCTCTACCAGAGCTTCGACATCATCAAGGAGCGCACCGGCGACGATCCGCTCAAGGTGTTCAAGAAGGCGCTCGACAACGTGAAGCCGAGCCTCGAGGTGAAGTCGCGCCGTGTTGGCGGGTCGAACTACCAGGTGCCCATCGAGGTGAACCCCAACCGCCGGCTTTCGCTCAGCATCCGGTGGCTGGTGAGCTACGCGCGCTCGCGCGGTGACGGCAAGACGATGGAGGAGAAGCTCGCCAACGAGCTGCTCGACGCATCGAACCTGCGTGGTGGCGCCGTCAAGAAGCGCGAGGACACCCACCGGATGGCCGAAGCCAACAAGGCGTTCGCGCACTACCGCTGGTAGGCCCGGAAATTTTTTCGAACAGAGCAGCCAGGTCCAGAGCGAGCACGCCATGCCACGGCAGACACCACTCGAACGCACGCGCAATATCGGCATCATGGCCCACATCGATGCCGGGAAGACGACGACGACCGAACGGATCCTCTTCTATACGGGGATCACGTACAAGATCGGCGAGGTTCATGAGGGCACGGCCGTCATGGACTGGATGGAGCAGGAGCAGGAGCGCGGCATCACCATCACGTCGGCCGCGACCACGTGCTTCTGGCGCGACATCCGCATCAACATCATCGACACGCCGGGGCACGTCGACTTTACCGCCGAGGTCGAGCGTTCGCTGCGCGTGCTCGACGGCGCCTGCGCCGTGTTCGATGCCGTTTCGGGTGTCGAGCCCCAGTCGGAGACGGTCTGGCGCCAGGCCGACAAGTACCGGGTACCGCGGATCTGCTTCGTCAACAAGATGGACCGCATCGGGGCCGATTTCAAGGCCACGCTGTCGCAGATCGAGACCAAGCTCGGCGCCAACCCCGTCGCGATTCAGCTGCCGATCGGCTCGGAAGACAAGTTCACTGGCGTGATCGACCTCGTCAAGATGAAGGCGATCACGTACAGGGACGAGACGATGGGCGCCGACTACATCGTCTCCGACATCCCGGCCGACCTGCTGCCCGAGGCGCTGGTCTATCGCGAGAAGCTGATCGAGAAGGTCAGTGAGCACGACGACAAACTGCTCGAGAAGTACCTGGGCGGCCAGGAGCTCACCGAAGACGAGATCAAGGCCGCGCTGCGCAGCCGCGTGATGAAGTCGGTACGCGAGGAGGACACGGCGTTCGTCGTCGTCATCTGCGGCACCGCGTTCAAGAACAAGGGCGTGCAGCCGCTGCTCGACGCCGTCGTCGACTACCTGCCGTCGCCGCTCGACGTGCCCGCGATCGAAGGAATCGACCCCGAGGCCAAGGAAGAGACGAAGATCGAGCGGCCGGCGGCCGACGACGCGCCGTTCTCGGCCCTCGCGTTCAAGCTGATGACCGACCCGTTCGTCGGTCAGCTCACCTTCATCAGGGTCTACTCCGGCGTACTCACGTCCGGCTCGTCGGTCTACAACTCCACGAAGCAGCGCACCGAGCGCGTCGGCCGCCTCCTGAAGATGCACGCCAACAAGCGTGAGGAGATCAAGGAAGTGTACGCCGGCGACATCGCCGCCGCCGTAGGGCTCAAGCAGGTGAGCACGGGAGACACGCTCTGCGACGACAAGCACCCTGTGGTGCTCGAGTCGATGGACTTCCCCGAGCCGGTCATCTCCCTGGCCATCGAGCCCAAGACCAAGAGCGACCAGGAGAAGCTCGGGCAGGGGCTGTCGAAGCTCATGGCCGAGGACCCCACGTTCCGGGTGCGGACCGACGACCAGACGGGGCAGGTCGTGATCGCCGGCATGGGCGAGCTCCACCTGGAGATCATCGTCGACCGCTTGAAGCGGGAGTTCAGCGTCGAGGCCACCGTCGGCAAGCCGCAGGTCGCCTACAAGGAGACGCTGACGCGCCCGGCCGATGGCGAGATGAAGTACGCGAAACAGACGGGCGGCAGGGGCCAGTACGGTCACGCCAAGATCCATCTGTTTCCGGGCGAGCCCGGCACGGGTTACATCTTCGAGAACGAGGTCACGCAGGGCGCGATCCCGAAGGAATTCATCAAGCCCATCGACGAGGGCATCAAGGAAGCCCTCACGCGTGGCGTGCTGGCGGGCTACCCGATCGACGACGTCCGTATCGTGCTCTACGACGGCTCCTATCACGACGTCGACTCCTCCGAAATGGCGTTCAAGATCGCCGGATCGATGGCGTTCCAGGACGCCGCGAAGAAGGCCAAGCCCGTCCTGCTCGAGCCCGTGATGCGCGTCGAAGTCGTGGTGCCGAAGGACTACATGGGCGACGTCATGGGCGACCTCGCCAGCCGGCGTGGCCGCATCCAGTCGCAGGAAGATCGTGGGGGCACGCAGATCGTCAACGCCCGCGTGCCGCTGTCCGAGATGTTCGGCTATGCCACGGACCTGCGCTCGCGCACCCAGGGGCGTGCGACGTACTCCATGCATTTCGATCGATACGAGCAGGCGCCGCAGAACGTGAGCGAAGAAGTGGTGGCGCGGGTTCAGGGCACGAAGTAGAGACAGCCTGCGCGGCCGGGGCGTTGCCCGGGTCCGCGCATCAATGACGGAGACGAACTTCGATGGCGAAAGAGAAATTTGATCGTTCGAAGCCGCACGTGAACGTGGGGACGATTGGGCACATCGACCACGGGAAGACGACGCTGACGGCGTCCCTGACGAAGGTGGCGGCGGACAAGGGCTGGGCGA
>JBFWZN010000012.1:0-77752 GCA_050185275.1 Vicinamibacterales bacterium
GCTGGTGCCCCAGATAGGAGAGGCCCCCCCCCCGCACCCCCGCCTCGACCAGCCCCGTGCCGGACCCCGCGCCCGCGTAGTCCAACGACTTCGAGATATCCAGCCGCACCGAGAAGTTGGCGTTGGACTCGGCCTCGTACTCCTTCACGTAGTAGCGATCGGTGCGCGCCCACAGACGCCAGTCCATGCGGCGGACATCGTCCCCCGGCACATAACCCCGGTGCTCGGCGAAGTCCACCGAGGCCCCGTAGTAGGGAGCCTTGTGCAGGCCGTTGATGAACCCGTCCACGACCGAGCGTGAGACGAGCTCCAGGTTGCCGATCCGCGCCAGGACGGCGGGATCCACGAACCTGGCGCCCGGCACCGCCGCCTGCCCCATGACGCTCATCTCACATCCCGGACCGGGGCGTCGGCACCAGGTCGAGCAGCCGATCGATGATGGCGTCGGTCGTCACCGACTCGGACTGGGCGTGGAAGTTGGTGATGATCCGGTGCCGGAGCACGGGGTGCGCGATCGCCCGGATGTCGTCGAAGCTCACGTGGTAGCGCCCGCTCGTCAGCGCGCGGGCCTTCCCGCCCAGCACGAGATACTGGGCCGCGCGGACGCTGCCGCCGAACGCCACCCACTTCTTGATGAAGTCGGGCGCATCGGGCGACTTCGGCCGCGACGCGCGCACGATATCGAGCGCGTGACGCACGACGGCGTCGGCCGCGGGCACCTTGCGGACCAGCCGCTGGAACGCAATGAGATCCTCGCCGCTGACGGGGCGCTCGAGCTGCGGGTTCTGCAGCGCCGTGGTCGCCCGGATGACGTCGAATTCCTCGTCGTAGGGCGGGTGGTCGATGACGATGTGGAACATGAACCGGTCGAGCTGCGCTTCGGGCAGCGGGTAGGTGCCCTCGAGTTCGATCGGGTTCTGCGTGGCGAACACGTAGAAGGGCTCCGCCAGCGGATAGGTCCGGCCCTGGATCGTCACCCGGTGTTCCTGCATCGCCTCGAGCAGCGCCGACTGGGTCTTGGGCGGCGTGCGGTTGATCTCGTCGGCCAGCACGATGTTGGCGAACACCGGACCAGGCGCGAACACCATCTGCCGGCGGCCGGTCGTCGCATCCTCCTGCACGAGGTCGGTACCCGTGATGTCGGACGGCATCAGATCCGGGGTGAACTGGATACGGGAGAACTTCAGGTCCAGCACCCGGGCCATCGTGTGGATCAACAGCGTCTTGGCAAGGCCGGGGGCACCGACGATGAGGCTGTTCCCGCCCACGAACAGGGTGGTGAGCACCTGGCCGATGATCTCCTCCTGGCCGATGATGATCTTCCGCAACTCGGCAAGGATCTGCTCGCGACCGGCCTTCATGCGGTCGGCCAGCGCTACGTCGTCGGGCGAATCCAGATCGACTCGTCCACTCAGGTCCGGACTCGCGACGGTTCTGTCTGTCATCAGCGTGGGCTCCGAAATATCAGCAGCGGTTTGCGCCTGGCGGGCCGCATGGCCCGGCTTCAATGTCCTGTTCTAGGGCTGCGGCGACGCCGCCCCCTCGGCCGTCCGCAATTCGCGGGTCTTGAGCGCCAGCGCCGTCACGAGGCGTTCGAGCTCGCTCGTATACCGGGCTGCCGGCATGCTGTCCTTGAGCAGCCGCAGCGACTCGACCTGGCGCTCGAGGTCCCGTCGCTCCAAAAACAAGGCGCGCACGCGCGGGTCGGAGGGCAGCGACTCCGCTTCGGTCGAGCCCAGCGAGAGCACCGCCGCCACGCGGCCGTCGGCGGCGGTGGCCGCCGGCTCCGGCGTGCCTTCGCGATCCCCGTCGTCGTCGAGCAGGGCGTGCTCGATGGGCAGCAGTCCCTCGCGTTCGTACGCCTTCAGGACCTCTCCCTTGGCGAAGTTGAAGGCCTCGAGGACGCTGATCCGCCTGTTGCGGTCGGCGTCGGCGCTCTCGGCGCCGAGGCCGTCGACGAAGTAGCCGCCGAAGAGGGTGGCGTACTGTTCGGCGCCGCTCCGGGTGGCCGTCACGACGGTGCGCCCGGGGCCTGACAGTTCCTCGATGAACGGCCCGCTGGCGCTGGCCGTGTTCACGAACACGATCTGCGTCGAGCGCAGGCGGCTGACCTGCCGGTCGAAGTCGGCCGCCGTCATGTCCGGGCCGGGCATGTTGAATCGCGCCGTCCGTCCATCGTAGCTGCCGTGGCCGAAGAGCACGACGTAGACCAGGTCGTCGGGACCTGCCGCCTCCGCGAGGGTGGCGAACGCCTTCTCGACCTCGGCCTTCGACGATCGCGCGGTGGCCTTCGAGTCCGGAGACGTCCGGTCGGCGAGATAGATGAGACGGCTCTCGTCGATGCCCAGACGGTCGCCGGCATCGACCAGCGAATCGCCCCACTTGTGGAACAGCTCGCCGTGCTCGGGATCGCCCGAGAGACCCACGATGATGAGCAGGAACGCGCGCAGCATCAGGCCAGCCCCACCGCGCGCCGGTAGGCCCACTCGGCGATCATCAGGCCGAGCAGCAGCACGAAGACGATTGGCATCTGCCAGAGGGGGCGCTCTTCCACCGACGTCACGCCGCGTCCGGTGTAGCGGACGTCTTCGGGGAGGCCGCCCACCGTGGCCGGCGTGTAGTAGCGTCCGCCGGTCTCGTCGGCAATGCGGCGCAGCGGCGCCTCGTGCATGGCCGCATCGAAGTACTCGGCGTCGGGCGCCCCCACCCGGAAGTAGGTGACGGTGCTGCCGATGGCCTCACCCTGGCGGCTCGCGTCCGCCCGGGCCTCGTGCACGCCCGCCGACCGGCTGACGAAGGTCCCGCGGTACAGGCCATCCCGATCGCCGGTCCACTGCAGCGGCACGTCCACGGTCGCGCCGTCGGGCTCGAGCACCGTGACCACGACCGACGCATCGTTGAGATCGACGAAGGCCTTGTCGACCACCGTGGCTTCGAGCGTGACGGGCTCGCCCGGCACCACCTGCTCACTCGTCGTACGGACCTGGACGACTTCCGGCACCCCGTCGACGAGCCAGCGCAGCATCTGCCGCCAGAAGTTCTCGTGCGTCTGGTCCTCCACGCTGATGCTGGCGTCCATCTGCCAGAGCCAGGAGTCCTGCGCGGTGAAGGCCAGCGACTTGCCCCGTCCGTACTGCTGGGAGGCCAGCACGACGTGCGTACGTCCCCGCTCATCGGTCCCCTCGAGCAGCGCGGTCGCGCCGGGCTTGACGGGAAACGGAGCGTTCACGGTGGTCACCTGCGGCAGCTCCGGCCAGCGGGCCCTGGAGGCGGCTTCGGTTCCGGCGATCTGGGTCACGGCATGCGTCTGGCCCTGCCGCGTCGGCAGCACCTTCAGGCGTTCGAAGACCGCCGGCTCGGATGCCCGGACGCCCGGATCGATCGCCAGGGGCAGTGCGTCCGCGACCGGCGTGCCGCCGTAGCCGCCCTCCGCGAAGGCGCGCCCGCCCCCCACCATGAGGAGCCCGCCGCCGCGACGGTCCACGAAGTCGGCGATCATCTGCAGCTGGTCGCCGCTGAAGAGCCCGGCCTCGACGCTGCCGATGATGAGCCCCCGGTAGGCGAACAGCTCTTCCCGCGTCTTGGGAAACCCGCCGAGCAGCTCGTCCGGGTCGTCCACCTCGAGGCGCATGTACTTCGTGTCCGCCGTGCGCTGGAGCACCACGACCTGCAGGTTCTCGTCGTCGGCCACGGCGCGGCGCAGGAACTTCATCTCGAAGCGGGGCTCGCCCTCGAAGTAGAGAATCTTCTCCTTCACGTCCCGCACGTCGATGAGCGCCTCGCGGGTGTTGTTCTGGGAGATGAGCTCGTCCTCCTGCGGGGGCACCCTGAACCGGAACACGCGCGGGCCGGCCTCGGTCGCTCGGGCCCGGACCTGGACGGCCGCCGGGCTTCCGTCGAGCGGCAGCACGACCTCCTGGGAGCCGATGATCCGCCCGCCGTCCTCGACGTCGAGGGTCACGGTCCGCCCGGAGTAGCCGGTCTGGCTCACCACCACGTCCACGAGCAACGACGCGTCCTTGAGGACCCGGGGCGGAGTACTCACGCGGTCCACCTGGATGTCGCGCTCGAGCTGCGGGCTCCCCACCCCGACCGTGAAGACGGGCACGCGCTGCGCCTGCATGCCCAGCAGGGCCTCGCCGATGGCCTCCTCGCTCGTGTCCGCGCCGTCGGAAATGAGGACGACACCCGCCACGGGAAGACCGGCCAGCTCTTCGCGCACGCCGTCGAGCGCCCGCCCGAGTTTGGTCTGGGTCCCTGCGAAGGTCAGATCCTCGGGCGCACGCAACCGGCCCACGACCGAGGAGAAGCGGAACGGGCGCACCACGAAGCGTTCGGCCAGGGCACGGGTGACCGCCTGCTCGGGCCCCGCGAACTCGCGCGCCCAGGCGCCCCGCGCCGCCGCGTCCACATCGGGAATCTGCATGCTGGACGAGTCGTCGATCAGCACGGCAATGACGTTCTGCTGGGGTATGGCGTCGAGGACGACCAGCGTGGGCCGGAACAGGCAGAAGACGAGCAGGGCCAGCAACGCGAGCCGGATGGCGCCGAGCACCACGCGGTCACGCGTCCGGCCCTTGCCGCCCGTGCGGCGATAAGTGATGACCGTGGCCGCCATGAGCCCGACGCCGAGCAGGCCCACCAGCAGGGACTGGGTGGAGAACAGATCGAGACGGAACTCCCCCTGCTGGAAGACCACCGGACGATATGAGAACAGTGCCTCAAACAAAGCGTCGAGCACGATAACTCCGGGTGTCAGAAGTTCCGAAGGCGGTGATTGTACTCGCTCGTGCCCGGGGAAGCGAACACGGCCGGCAGGTGAAAAGACGATGGCACCAGGGATCCGGCCGGGCCGTGCCGGGGCATCATCCGTGCCGCCTCCGCGCGGGGGCGCCGTCCGGTACGGGCGCCATCAGGGAGGCCAGCGTCCCGCGCCGATTGAGGGCCAGTCCGGCCAGCAGGCACAGCGCGGCGGGCGTCCATACCCACAGGGCTTCGCTGGCCAGCACGTCGAGGCCGCGGCTCGAGAAGAAGCCTGCGCCGATGGGCGAGACACGAATGGGACGGACGGAGAAGAAGTACCGGTCGAGAGCGAAGGGGGACAGGAGCGCCACGCCCAGCCCGCCGTCCGTCAGCGCGTCCAGCAGGGCGTGCGACGCCGACGCGAGGGTGAAGTGCAACCCGAGCAGGGCTCGTCCGGTTCGGCTGCGGCAGGCCGGGAAGGCCCACGCAGCCACGAGCACACCCACCAGCGCCGCGAAGGCGAACGAGTGGGTGAATCCGCGGTGTCCCAGGGCATCGCCGTACCGGATGCCGAGCGGGAAGCCGACGACATCGAGGTCCGGCAGCATCGCGACGGCGCACGTCCACGCCCAGAACCGGCGCGGCAGACCGGCACCACCGTAGACGCGCGCGGCGGCCGATGCCGCCAGCGCATGGGTCAGGACGGTCGGCACGCGCCCGTCACGGGCCGCGCACGACGCCGGGCCTCCCGGTACGCGGTGGGCGGGCTCATGGCACCTCGTAGTCCACGACCCGGCGCTCGGTCCGGGCGGACCGGATGAACGGCACGACCGCCATGTGTTCAGGCGACGCCTGGTAGGCGTCCAGGGCCTCGCGCGAGTCGAACTCGGTGTAGAGCGCGCAGTGCGCAGCGTCGTCGCTCGCGTTGAAGTCGATGCCGAACTCGAGGTGATGCAGGCCGGGAACCACGCCCACCATGGCCTCGAACTTCGCCTGCATCTCGCGGGCAATCTGCTCGCGGCTCAGGCCGTTCAGCCCGTCACGCAGGCGCCAGAACACGATGTGCTTGATCATGGATCCCTGTTCCCTCCTCGACGGCCGGCTGCAACCGCCGCTGTAGCCTACAACAGGAGCATCGCGAACAGCACGGAGCCGACCACGAGGCCGATGGCCCGCGCCGTCCGGGGCCAGGCGTGCTTGCACCAGTTCCAGCGACTGGCAAGCAGGATCATCGCGGCCAGCAACGCCACCACCACCAGCAGCATCGGCACGGGCTCGAGCGTGGGCCCGAACAGTCGGAGGAGCCCCCGGTTCCAGGGCGACCCGTAGACGATGCACAGGTGGACCACGTAGATGGGCAGCGACTCCTGCGCCACCGCGCCGAACGCGTGCGGAAGTCGCGTCATCCGCGTGCTCGCCAGTGCCAGCACCCAGAGGATGAGAAACCCGACACCGATGCGCAGGAGCACGTCGAACGGCAGCCAGGCCCAGGGGCCGGGACCGAAGAGGGTCTCGGCAGAAGGGCGCAGGCCCATCGAGGCCGCGACAAGGATGACGCCGCCGCCCAGGAGCACGCGGTGCGCGAACGTGGCGAGGTGCCCCGCGCCCCACCTCCCGTACGCGTGTCCGGCGGCCACGCCGACGAGGACGTAGGCCGACCACGGAAACAGAGGGAACTGCGAGCCGGTCGCCAGCGACAGATAGGCCGCCACGCCGAGCGGGAGCCCCGGCGTCCAACCCGTCCGCCAGACGGCTGGCGTCAGCACGATCACGCCCACGGCGAGCAGGAGCGCGACGGCGGCGTGCCATCGCACGGTGCGGGTGATCGGCACCAGCACCTGCAGGCCGATGAAGGTCACGGCGATGAGTTGCAGCACGTCCACGCCGAGAAACGCCTGCCACTGCGCCTCGGTGGCCTGGGGAAGCTGGGCCAGGCGCGCGACCGGATAGTGAAGGGCATAGCCGAGCAACCCGAACCAGGCAAAGCGGCGAAGGCGGCGACGGCCCGCCGGCGAGGTGAGGGACAGGTGCGTGGCCCAGTGCCGGCTGGTGGCGAGGCTGAAGGCGAATCCGGACAGCAGCAGGAACAGCGTGGACGTCAGCCCGCGCTGGAACTGCCATGCCTCGTACCAGCGCCCCGTCCGGTAGGCCGGCGCCAGGAGTGCGCTGACGGCGTGGCCGTACAGCATGAACACCACGGCCAGACACCGGGCGAGATCGACGAAGATCACCCGGTGCGCGTGCACGCCGGCCGGCGTGGGCCGGCCCGGGGCTGCGTCCCCGGCGGGTCCTGGCGTCTGCGTCATCGAGCGACGATCCGCGGACTCAGTGGCTCAGCGCGTGGAGCAGCACGTTGATGCCCACGGCGTATCCGTTCGGCGAGAAGCGGAAGAAGTAGGCGGCGTCCTCGCCTTCCCGCTCCCAGGAGTCGGCAATGTCGGTGTTGTGGCTCATCACCACGAGGATGCGCCCGCGCGTGTCGCGGATGGCGCGGAAGTGCGGTACCGCGCTGTCGGGGCCACGCTCGGACGTGGACGACCCACCCGTCGCGCGCCAGAAGGCAATGTTCGAGATCTGCGGAACCTCGTGCACGACGAACTGGGCGTTGAAGATGGGATCGTCGAGCGCCACGTCCTCGATCGGGTACTCGGACGGGGGCAGGACCTGCGCGATCTCTCGTTCCCACTGGTCCCAGGCCGCACTGCCCCAGAAGTCGTCCACCCAGAGGAACCCGCCCTTGAGCAGATAGTCGCGCAGCCGTTCGACCTCGATTGGGCTCAGGCTCATCGTGCCGACGTCGGACGCCATGGTGAAGGGACACTGGAAGAGCGCGTCATCGGTGATGCGCACCACGTAGTGCTCGGGCCGCCGGGGTCCGCGGAACGGCACGGGGGTACGGGTCAGCTCGGAGAACCGCGTCATCAGGTTGATTTCGCCGAAGGGATAGTCCGTGCGCCAGCCGGCACCGGACGGTTCGCGCCGGGAGCTGGTATACATGATGCGGCACAGGGAAAAGGCGCGGTCGGTGCGGCTCGGCGACGGGAAGACGACCGGATCCCGTCCGCCGAAGAACTGCGCGCGTGCCGCGCCGGCCGACAGCAGGAGGCCGGCGCCGAGCAGCGCCACGAGCACGCGGGCACGCCGGCGCTGAGGACCTGCGACGTTCACGTCTGCATCATCACACATCGGAGCGGGCGGCCGCAGAACGCCCGGGCCGGTCCCGACCATCCTCGACCGCCCCGACCTCGGCCACCCACAGACCGTCCCGCCTGCTCGTCGCGCGCATCGCGCGCCTCGTCACGGGCGGCAGGAGAAGCTCTCGGCCTGACGGGGGTCACCGGTGCCGTCCCATCGAGCCACGCGCGGATAGGGACACAGTGGGCGGGCGCGCTCCACGAGACCGTCCACGACGCGGCTTGCCCGCAGGGACGCCGGGGCGTCGCCGGTCTCGACCCAGCGCTCGATCGCCGCCTGCGTGTCGAAGGCGTTGAAGCCGGGACCGCCGCCGCAGTGTCCCATGCCGGGCACCATGAAGAGGCGGAAGAACGTCTCGGTATCGGGCGTCGCGGGCCCCTGCCCCTGACCCCGGCTGGCGGTGGTGAAGGCGGCGACCCGGTCGTAGTACGCCGTCGAGCTGAGCGGCGAGATGTCCGCATCCGCCCAGCCGTGATAGACGAGCAGCTTGCCCCCGCGCGCCGCGAACTCCCGGAGGTCGGGGCTGCTCGCGTCGAGCAGCGGGCCAACCTGGGCCATCGCGCGATACACGTCGCGGTCGTAGTCGAAGGTCCGAAAATCCCACGCCGGGTCCTGATAGACCACGTACTTGAAGAATCCATCGGCCGCCGCGAAGTGCGCGCCGCCGAATCGGGCCACACCGGTCACCCACGACTCCCACCCGCCTGGCGCCGAGGCCCCGCCCGGCATGAGACCCGGGAACAGGAGTTCCCCCGACGACGTGCGCGCCCCGCCCCAGACATCCTGCACGGCACGGACCTGGCCCGGCGTGAGGCAGCGGGGCCCATCCTCGCCGGGCGCGCAGGCCAGCTCCGCCGCATCGAATCGACAGGCTCTCGGGTCGTCGAGGAGTCCGTCGGCGAGGCCGTCCAGCCCGTCGCAGGCGAGCGTCACCGCGCGGTCGAGTGCCACGAGCTTTGCTGGCGGAATGACGCTGGCCGCCTCCCCGTGCACGGCCCGCGCGTACCAGAGATGCCCGCCGGCATAGAAGCGTGTCCAGTCGTGCGCGGGCGCGCCCGCCACGATCCCGTCGAAGTCCCCTGGATACCGCTGGGCGGCCATCAGGCCCTGCTGGCCGCCCTTGGAACAGCCGGAGAAGTACGCGCGATCCTGCGGACGCTCGTAGAAGGCCGTCACCAGCGCCTTGGCGTTGACCGTCGTCACGTGGACCGCGCGATACCCGAAGTCTGCCACCAGGTCGGGTCGTCCCAGGGCCCAGCTGGCGTCGAAGGTATCGGTGGCGCCGCTGGCATGTCCCGTGTCGGTGCTGGCGGCGGCATACCCGCGGAGCACGGCGGACGCCAGGGCCGGCGTATTGATCGACCCGCCCATCCGGCCATTGCCCACCACGAGGAGGCGGCCGTTCCAGGTCTCGAGCGGAAGCCACACCTCGAACCGGATCGCCGGCGCGGTGACCCCGGCCACGCGGCACATCGCGGCCGCGAGCGGCGGGCCGCCCGGCTGGAGCACGAACGTACCGGCGGGCAGTTCCTGGACGGTCTCGAGACTCGTAGCGGGCAGCACGGCGAGGGCCAGCGACCCGCACGTCGCCGCCAGGCCCGGCCCGGCCGACAGCAGGAACAGCAGTCCCGCCAGCACGATGCGGGAGACGCGGATCGGCACCGAGGCGGAGATCGTCGGCATGGCGCGCGGGATCCTACCTCGACTCCGGGACCACCGGTCCTCCGCCGGGGACCGGGACCGGCACGCGCGCCACACCCGGCGCCATCTCCACCGCCGCGCCGAACACGTCAGCGAGACGCGCGGGCGCGAGCGCTTCTGCGCTCGGGCCGTCGAACGCCACGCGGCCGGCAGCCAGCAGAATCACGCGGCCGATCTCGGGCACCACCTCCTCCACGTGGTGGGTCACGAGCACCAGGGTCGTCCCCGCGCGGGCCAGCGTGCGGACCGTCTCGAGGAAGTGGTGCCGGGCCACGAAGTCGAGGCCGGTGGTCGGCTCGTCGAGCAGCAGCGTGTGCGGGTCGCTGACGAGCGCCCGCGCGATCAGCACGCGTCGCCGTTCGCCGGCCGACATCGTGTGCACCATCCGATCGGCCAGGTGCGCGGCGCCGGCGCGCCCGAGCGCCGCCTGCGCGCGCGCCCACATGGCCGGGGCCACGCGATGGTTCGAGAACACCGCATGGGACCCGAGCAGACCGGACACGGCCGCCTCGAGCCCGGACACGCGGCCCGCACGCGTCCCGGCGGCGAAGCGCTGGTCGAGGTCGAGCGACACGATGCCGACATGCGCCCGCAGTTCGCTGACGTCCCAGCGGTCCCGGCCGAACCAGCGCACCGGCGGCTCGGCGCGATGGAGAGCCCGGTCCTCGAACGCGAGCAGCCGGAGGAGGGAGGACTTGCCCGCGCCGTTCGGTCCGAGGACCGCGGTGTGCGCGCCGCGCGCAATCCGGAACGACACGTCGTCGAGGACGCGCGCGGTGCCTCGCACGAGCGTGGCGTGGCAGACCTCCAGGACCGGCGTCGGGTCGCCTCCGGCGGTCACGGCACCGTCACCGCTGCGTCGCGGCCGACCACGGTCGTCCACTCGCGGACGCGCCACCGTGTCACCAGGCCGTGCGCCACGTAAGGATCGGCGCGGGCGAACGCCTCGGCCGCTGCCGGGGAGTCGCCGGTGAACAGGAGCACGGCGCCGTCGGCCGGGTCCGCCAGCGCCCCTCCCAGGACGAGCGCGCCCTGCGCCTCGGCCTCCCGCGCCAGGCGGAGGTGGGCGGCGCGCAGCGGCACGCGGCGCTCCAGGTAGTCGTCCGCGAGGTCGTAGATGAGCAGATAGTGCATGCAGCCCCCAGGGCCACGCCGGACCGCGCGCGACCGCCGCGTCACTCTATCAGGAGTGCCCGCGCGGCAGATCCCGAGGAGGCGGCGGGCGCATGCGAGCTGATACCATGACGGGCCATGCGCTCGATCCTCTCGTGGCTCGGCCTCGACCGCACCGACAGCGGTCCCGAACAGACACCCCTGCGCGAACTGGTGACCGCGCTCGACCGCCTCGAACCGGAACGAGCCCAGTATCTCGCGCGATTCGCCTACCTCCTGGGACGGGTGGCGCACGCCGATCGCCACGTCAGCGAGGACGAAACGCGGACGATGGAACGGCTCGTGCGCCAGGAGGGTGGCCTGGATGCGGATCAGGCGATGCTCGTGGTGAGCCTGGCCAAGACGAGCAACCAGCTGTTCGGCGGGACCGCCGACTTCATCGTGGCCCGCGAATTCGGCGGCGAGGCCACCTACGAGCAGAAGCTCGCCCTGGTGCGGTGCCTGTTCGCCCTCTCGGCTGCCGACTCCGGCATCTCGATGGCCGAGGAGAGCGAGATTCACCGCATCGCCAACGAACTGCGGATCGACCCGGCCGACCTCACCGCCTTGCGGGTGGCGCACCAGGCGCACCTGCCGGGCCTCACCAGCCGGCCCGGCGGGGAGACGCGCTGACCATCAGCCGGCCGCGCCACCCCGACGTGGCAGCCGCGCCCTGCACGAATGGAGAGACGATGACGCGACCGACGTGCCTGCTCACCGTGGCGCTGTGCCTCCTGCTGCCCGCTGCCGCCTCGGCGCAGCGCGGCGCGCGCATCGACGTGACACGCCTGGGACCGCAGGTGGGCCAGGCGGCGCCGTCCTTCACCCTGCCCGACCAGGCCGGCCGCCGGCGCACGCTGGAGGGATTGAACGGCGACACGGGGCTCATGCTCGTCTTCTCACGGTCCGTCGACTGGTGCCCGTACTGCAAGACGCAGATGGTGGAGCTGCAGGCGCGCCTGCCCGAGCTGCGCGCCCGGGGCCTGAACGTGGCGGTGATCACGTACGACCCGCCCGCCGTGCTCGCCGATTTCGCCCGTCGGCGTGGCATCACCTTCCCGCTGCTGTCGGACGCCGGATCGACCACGATCGACGCCTACGGCATTCTCAATACCACCGTCGAGCGCACGTCGGACACGTACGGCATCCCGTTTCCGGGCACGTTCCTGCTCGACCGTGCCGGGCGCGTCACCGCCCGCTTCTTCGAGGAGGCGTACCAGGAGCGCAACACCGTCTCGAACATCCTCGTGAAGCTGGGCGATGCCGAGACGCCGCGTGCAGCGACACGAACCTCCACCGATCACCTGACCGTCACCTCGTGGGCCAGCGACGACACCGTCGCGCCCGGCACGCTCTTCTCCCTCGTCTTCGACATCACCCCGCGGCGGGGCATGCACGTCTACGCACCAGGGGATCACACCTATCGCGTGATCGGCGTGAAGCTCGACCCGAATCCCCTGCTCGTGGTCCGGCCGATGGCGTATCCGCCGTCTGAGGTCTATGTCTTCGAGCCGCTGAACGAACGGGTGGCCGTGTACCAGAAGCCGTTCCGGCTCGTGCAGGAGCTGGCCCTGAGCACATCGCAGGCCACGGCGGCCGACGTGGCACGCCTCTCGTCGCTCACCTTGTCGGGGACGCTGGAGTACCAGGCCTGCGACGACCGCATCTGCTTCGTGCCGAAGTCGGTGCCGGTGACGTTCACGGTGGCGGTGCGGCCCCTCGACCGCGAACGGTCCGGCGCGGCGCGCTGATCGGGCGCCCGCCAGCAGGCGGGAGGCGCCATCCGCGCACGGCGGCAGGTTACACGCGTCCGGGCGATGAGGCGGAGTACGGCATGGCCAGCGCAGTGTTCGAGGTCCACGACCTCGCCAAGATCTACCGGATGGGCGAGGTCGAGGTGCACGCCCTCCGGCAGGTGAGCCTGACCCTGCTCGAAGGCCAGTTCGTGGTGCTGCTGGGACCGTCGGGGTCCGGCAAGTCCACCCTGCTGAACATCCTCGGGGGCCTCGACGTCGCGACGAGCGGCACCGTCCGCTACCGCGACGCGGAGCTGACGCGGGCGGCCGAACGCGAGCTGACCGAGTTCCGGCGCCGTCACGTGGGCTTCGTCTTCCAGTTCTACAACCTGATCCCGAGCCTCACCGCGCGTGAGAACGTGGCGCTCGTCACCGAGATCGCCACCGACCCCATGCCGCCCGAGGACGCGCTGCGCCTCGTCAAGCTCGAGCACCGGATGGACCACTTCCCGTCGCAGCTCTCGGGCGGCGAGCAGCAGCGCGTGGCCATCGCGCGCGCCATCGCGAAGCGTCCCTCGGTGCTGCTGTGCGACGAGCCGACCGGCGCGCTCGACATCTCCACCGGTATCGTGGTGCTCGAGGCCCTGGCAAAGGCCAACGAGGAGCTGGGCACCACGACCATCGTCATCACGCACAACGCGGCCATCGCATCGATGGCCGACCGCGTCGTGCGTCTCGCCGACGGCCGCGTGGTGGAGATCGAGGACCGCGACACCCGCCTCTCTCCCCGCGACCTGTCGTGGTGACCCATGCGCGTACCTCCACTCACCCGAAAGCTCCTCCGCGACCTGCTCGACATGAAGGGACAGGCGCTGGCCATCGCCATGGTGGTGGCCGCCGGCGTCGCCATGGCCGTGATGTACCTGTCCAACTTCGACTCGCTCAGGCGGACCCAGCAGGCGTATTACGAGCGGCAGCGGTTCGGCGACGTCTTCGCGAGCCTGAAGCGTGCTCCGCTCCGCCTCCGCGATGACATCGCCGCCTTCCCGGGCGTGACGGCCGTGGAAACGCGTGTCGTGGCCTCGGTCACGCTCGACGTCCCGGGCATGGACGAGCCGGCCACGGGTCACCTGGTCTCGATTCCCGAGGACCGCCGTCCCCAGGTGAACGACGTGTTCCTGCGCGGTGGCCGGTGGGTGGAGCCCACGCGCCCCGACGAGGTCCTGGCGAGCGAGGCCTTCGTACAGGCCCACGGTTTCACCACCGGGAGCCGCGTGCGCGCGGTCCTCAACGGCCGGCTGCGCGAACTCACCATCGTCGGCATCGCGCTCTCGCCCGAGCACGTCTACAACATCCCGCCGGGCGAACTGGTGCCCGACGACCGCCGGTACGGCGTGTTCTGGATGGGCGAGCGTGCGCTGGCGGCGGCCTTCGACATGGAGGGCGGCTTCAACGACGTGTCGCTCCTGCTCGCGCCCACGGCCTCGACGGGCGACGTGATGGCCAGACTCGACGGGCTGCTCGAACCCTACGGCGGGCTCGGCGCCATCCCGCGCGCGCTCCAGATCTCGCACTGGACGCTCGAGAACGAACTCGCGCAGCTCCAGAGCTTCGGGTTCATCGTGCCGATGATCTTTCTCATGGTGGCGGCCTTCGTGCTCAACGTCGCGCTGGCGCGGGCGCTCGCGTTGCAGCGCCCGCAGATCGCCGCCCTCAAGGCGCTCGGTTACGGCAACGGCGCCATTGCGTGGCACTACCTGCAGTGGGCGATGCTCATCGCGCTGGCCGGGGTGGCCATCGGCATCGCCGGCGGCTGGTGGCTCGGCTCGGCACTCATCGGCCTCTACAACCAGTACTTCCACTTCCCCATCCTGCTGTACCGGATGTCCGGCGGCGTGCTGGTGGGCGTGACGGTCCTCACCATCCTGTCGGCGGTACTCGGCGCGGCGTCCGCGGTCAGGCGAGCCGTGCGGATCCCGCCGGCGGAGGCCATGCGGCCCGAACCGCCAGCCGTCTACCGGCGGAGCCTCATCGAGACGCCGCTCCTGGCGCCCCATTTCGGCACCACCGGACGCATGGTGCTGCGCAACATCACGCGCCAGCCGCTGCGCGCCGGAGCCTCCGTGCTCGGCATCTCCATGGCCGTGGCCGTCCTGATGGTGGGGTTCGTCTTCATCGACGCCATGGACGCGCTCATCACCACCCAGTTCTCCGTGGCCGAGCGGCAGGATGTGACCGTCGCCTTCGTGGAGCCGCGCTCGGCCTCGTCGCGCCACGCCCTGGCGCGCCTGCCCGGCGTGCTGGCGGTGGAACCCATCCGCACCGTCCCGGTCCGGCTGCGTGCGCGGCACCGGCACCGCACCCTGGCCCTCACCGGAGCGCGGCCAGGTGCCCGCCTGCGCCGCATCGTGGACATGGACGGCCGCACGATCGCCGTCCCGGCCTCGGGCCTGCTCCTGTCGAGCCGCCTGGGCCAGGTGCTGGACGTCGCCCCGGGGGATGACGTCACCGTCGAGGTGCTCGAAGGCGCGCGTCCGATACGATCGGTCAGGGTGAGCGCGCTGGTGGACGACACCTTCGGCCTGTCGGCCTACATGGACCTGGACGCGCTGCACGACCTGATGCGGGAGGGCGACGTGCTGTCGGGTGCCGCGCTGCTGGTCGATGTCGCAGACACCGCCCTGCCGGGCCGTCTCAAGGAGACGCCGGCCGTGGCCGGGGCGACCTTCAAGGCGACGGTGCTTCGCAGCTTCCGTGAGACGATGGCGGCCAACCTCAATCTGACGATGTTCCTGAACGTGATCTTCGCCGGCGTCATCGCGTTCGGGGTCGTCTACAACGCGGCTCGCGTGTCGCTGTCGGAGCGCAGCCGCGAACTCGCGAGCCTCAGGGTCCTCGGTTTCACCCGGGCCGAGATTTCCCTCATCCTGCTGGGAGAGCTGGCCCTGCTGACACTTGCCTCGCTGCCGGTGGGGGCGGTGGTCGGCTACGGATTCGCGGCCGCCATCGTGGGCTCGCTGGACAGCGAAGTCTACCGCTTCCCGCTGGTGGTCGGACGGCAGTCGGTTGCCTGGGCCTGGCTCGCCATCATGGGCGCGGCGCTCGCCTCCGGCCTCATCGTGCGCCGCCAACTGGATGGCCTCGACCTCGTGGCCGTCCTGAAGGTCCGGGAATGACGAGGCCGGTGAACAGCGCCCAAGGCCGGGCATCCCGTGTTGGAGTGATGGAGTGATGCGGCGCATCTTCAGCCCACGTCTGGTGGTGGCGTGCCTCGTGGTCCTCGGCGTCCTCGCCATGGCGCTCTGGCCGCAGACCGTGGAGGTGGACGTGGCCATGGTCACGCGCGACCGGCTCATGGTGACGATCGACGAGGAGGGCGAGACGCGCGTCCGCGAGCGCTTCGTGATCTCGGCCCCCGTGACGGGGCGCCTGCAGCGGGTGGACCTGGAGCCGGGTGACGCCGTCGAACAGGGGCGCACCGTGCTCGCGCGCATCCAGCCCTCCGCGCCTGCCCTGCTCGATGCGCGCAGCGTCGCGGAGACGGCGGCGGCCGTCGATGCCGCGCGCGCGGCGGCCGGCCAGACACGCGCCGAGCGAGCGCGGGTGGCCGCTGCACTCGACCGGGCACGCGCGAGCCTGCGGCGCCAGCGCACCCTGGTGGAGGCCGGCGCCGTCTCCCGCGACGCGTTCGAGACCGCCGAGGCACTGGCCCTCACCACGGAGGAAGAACTGAGGGCTGCGGAGTTCGCGGTCGCGCGCGCCGAGTACGAGCTGCAGCTCGCGGAGGCCCGTCGCCGGGCAGGCGGGCCGAACGGGCAGGTGATCCAGATCGTGGCCCCGGTGGACGGCGTCGTCCTTCGCCGGATGCGCGAGAGCGAGGCCACCGTGCCAGCGGGCGAGCCGCTGCTCGAGCTGGGCGATCCCGGCGCGCTGGAGATCGTGACGGATCTGCTGTCGAACGATGCGGTCCGTATCCAGCCGGGCTTCCCGGCCCTCATCGAGCAGTGGGGCGGCGGCCATACCCTGCACGCGCGCGTGCGGCGGGTGGAGCCGGCCGGCTTCATGAAGGTGTCGGCGCTCGGCGTGGAGGAACAGCGGGTCAACGCGGTACTCGACTTCGCCGATGGCCAGGCGGCCGCAGGGACCCTGGGCGACGCCTACCGGGTGGAAGTGCGCATCGTGGTCTGGGACGAGGACGACGTGCTCACCGTCCCTGTCGGCAGCCTCTTCCGCGATGGCGACACCTGGGCCACGTTCGTCGTCGCCGAAGGGCGCGCGAGCAGGCGCACCGTGCAGGTCGGGCAGCGCAACCAGACGCTGGCGCAGATCACCGGAGGCCTCGAGGCCGGCCAGATCGTGGTGCTCCATCCTCCCGACACGCTGACCGACGGCACCGCCGTCCAGGTACGCGAGGAATGAGGCCACGGTGACGCACCGGTCCCCGGACGGCCCCGGATTCGTCTCGACGGCGGCGCGGCCCGGCTGAATCCGCCGTCCGCCGCGTCAGAGAGAGGAGGGAGGACACCATGGCCGAGCTTCCAGACTACGAGCTGCGCAGGTCCGACAACCCGGGGTCGGGCGACGACATCCCGGGTCCACCGCCCCCACCTCCGCCGTCGCGAGGACGCCGCTGGATGGCCCTCGGCCTCCTGGCCGGCGTCGTCGTGCTGGCGGCGCTGCTGTTCATGCTGCGCCGTGACACCGATGACACGGCCGTTCTCACGGAGCCCGAGCCGGTGGCCGCCCCCGCGGCCGCGACCGAACCGGAGACACCGGTCGAACCGATCGACCTGCCACCGCTCGATGAGAGCGACCCCGTGGTGCGGCAACTGGTCTCCACGCTCTCGTCCCATCCCAGGCTCGCCGCCTGGCTGGCGACCGGAGGCCTCGTCCGGCGATTCGTCGCGATCGTCGAGAACATCGACCAGGGCGTCTCTCCGGCGGTGCACACCCGTCCGCTGCGCACGGCCGTGCCGTTCGAGGTGCGGGAAGAGGGCGACACGATCACGCTCGACGCCCGGAGCTTCGCGCGCTACGCCGACGTGGCGGCCATCGCGCGGTCACTCGACCCGGAGGGCACGGCCACGCTCATCCGGCAGATCGAGCCGCGTCTCGACGAGGCGTACGCCGACCTGGGGCACACCGGCCCCTTCCGGGACGCGCTCGAGCGCGCGCTGATCGTGCTGCTGCAGACACCCGAGGTGCGAGGCGAGATCCGTCTCCGCCCGCAGGGCGCCTACGGCTACCGGTTTGCCGACCCCGCACTCGAGGCCCTGCCGCCCGCGCAGAAGCAACTCCTGCGCATGGGCCCCGCGAACCGTGAGGCCATCACCGGCGCCCTGCGCGCGATCGCGCGTGCCCTCGACGTGCCGGAGGCGAGGCTCCCTCCCCGGGGCTGACCTCGCGGCCCTGCACCCGGTGCACGGACAGACGCACCGGGTGCACGGAGACGACGAGCCGCTCGCGTATGAGTGTGCAAAACCGCGGCGAACATCACGGTTCCGGGCTGGACCTTCGGGTACCATCCCTGCACCGACTCCACGCCTCCCCAGGTGCGGTCGGCAGGCAGGGAGCCATGACCAGATATCACGCCGCTCGTCGTTCCGTCCTCGTCCTGCTCACCGCGGCCCTCCTGCTGGGGGCCGCTGCCCGCACGGACGCCGCCACGATCCAGCACTTCTACGCGTTTGCCGCCAACGGCGTCGGCTCGATGAGCGTGGACCCGTTCGACCCGCTGCTCGGCACGCTCGACAGCGTGAGTGTCGGCATCACCGGCAACATGACGGTGACCGGCACAGCGGCACCGAACCTGGTGCCCGGCCCTCCGGGCATGGGCGCGGTGCCCATGCCGTACGCCTTCGACTTCACGGTAACGCAGGACTTCTTCGGGCTCGGCGGGCAGTACTTCGATCTGACGAGCCCGGCCACGTTCAGGCTGGACGGTGCGGACACGGGCGTGGGTGGCCCGTTCACCCTCACCACCAACTTCAGCTACGGCTTCTCCTTCGATGCCGTCACCGACCTCATCGGCTTCACGCTGCCGGCCGTGTCTGCCACCAACGCCGTGGCGACCCCGCCAGCGGGCGGCATCACGGGCCGGCGGAGCGACTTCCTCACCATCGCCGGGCCCGTTCACGAAATCCTGCTGGTACAGATGCTGATACCGGGAGCGCAGGCGCCGGCACCCGCGATCGCGGCACTGGCCACCAACGGGCTCCTCGAACTGCGCTACACCTACACGCCCGCAGCCGTCGCGGTGCCCGAGCCGGCCGTGGCGGCCCTGTTCGGCGCGGCGCTGGGCCTGGTCGCGGTCAGGCGGCGGCGGTGGGCTCGCCAGCGGGCCGCCTGACACGGCCAGCCGGCTGCACATACACGGCGCGCCCTGCGGCCCGGTGGGGCCGCGGGGCGCCGCACGGCGCCTCCTGCGACTGCCACGACTCCCACGGCTCCCGCGTCAGAGCGCGGGCTCTTCGCGGTCGTGGTCGAAGCGCGTGTTGATGACGTACTGCAGGTAGTAGATCTGGAAGAGGAACGTCGCCACGAAGGCGAACGGGCCCAGCACCGACTCGCGTCCCGTCACGTCCCGCGCACGGCGCGGCCTCAGGTACTGCTCGAAGATCCGCTTCACCTTGAAGCACTGGAAGAGCATCAGCAGACTCGCCACGAGCTGCACGCTCCGGGCGGCGAGGTCCAGCGCCTGCGACCGTTCGGGGTCGGTCTCGGCCAGCGACGCCGCAGAGACGGCAACCGGAACGCTGACTGCGAACAGCACGATGGCCACCACGAAGACCCCGGTGCCGAGCGCCTCCCCACCGAGGGCATTGATGGCGCGCTTCCGAGCGAGAAACCAGCACGGGTAGTAGATGCCGGCCGTGAGGAAGGTGAGGAGCACGGTAAGGGTCACGCTCTGGCGCTTGAGGTGCGCGGCAGAGGGCGCCGGTGCTTCCGGCACGCCAGACCGCTCCCCCGCAGCCGCCACGCCGGCGCCGGGTGCGAGGCCCGCACCACACTGCTCGCAAAAGACGCTGCCCGCGCGCGACGAGGCGCCGCACTGCGGGCACGGCCGCCACGGGTCGGGGGCGGCGGGGGGCGGCGGAGGCGGCGGCTCCACGCGTGTCCCTTCGGGGCGCGGGTCGGGCAGGCCGCGACGCCGCAGTTCGGCGAGCACCTGCCGCTGTCCCTCCTCGGTGAAGGCGTCGAGGTTGGCCACCCCGTCCACCACATCCCGGTTGCTGCGCCGGCGCCAGAGCCACTCGTCCGTCATGAATCCCCATTCTCCGCGCCCGGTCGGTTGTCGATCGGCACGGGCGCCAGGTCGCCGGCCGGGAGAAACCCGAACACCGCGCCATAGAAGCCCAGTTCGCTCTCGAGGCACTGCTGAATCGTCTCCGCCCGGCGGAACCCGTGTTGTTCGCCCTCGAACAGCAGATACGCCACAGGAAATCCCCGGGCCCTGACGGCCTCGACCATCCGCGCGGACTGGCTGGGCGGCACGACGCGATCGTCCTGCCCCTGGAACACGATCAGGGCACACGAGAGCCGATCGACCGCGTGGATGGGTGAGCGCGCACGATACGTCTCCTGCGCGGCCGGCCACGGCCCCACGAGCCCGTCGAGATACCGGGATTCGAACTTGTGCGTGTCCTGGGCCAGCGCCTCGAGGTCCGACACGCCGAAGTAGCTGGCCGCCGCCTGAAAGGTGCCGGGGCGGAAGGTCAGGGCGGCGAGCGCCGTGTAGCCGCCGGCGCTGCCGCCGCGGATGATGAGCCGTGCCGGATCGACGAGGCCCTCGGCGACGAGGTGGCGGGCCACCGCCACCAGATCCGCCACGTCCGCCACACCCCAGGCCCCGCGCAGGCGCTCGCGGTAGGCGCGACCATACCCCGAGCTGCCACTGTAGTTCACGTCGGCCACGGCGAAGCCGCGGCTCGTCCAGAACTGCACGGCCAGGCTGAGGCCCGCGCTGGCGGCCGCCGTCGGACCGCCGTGCCCGATCACGATGAGCGGAGGACGCTCGCCCTCGGGCACGGCGCACGTGGCGCTGCGCGGCGGATAGTGAAAGGCGTGAGCCGTCCGGCCGCCGTCGGTCGGGAACTCGATGGGCACCGCCACCGAAACCGCCTCAGGGTCCAGCGGACTGGCGTTCCCCTGCCGGAGCACCGACACGTGGCCAGTGCCGAGCGAGACCTCGACGACGGCTGGGAGAGCCCGCGGGCTCGAGGCTACGCACACGACTCTCCGGGCGTCAGCGGCGAGCCACTCGGACGGCTGCAGGTCCGGCGCCAGGTCGCGAAGAGCGGGCGCACCGGCCTCGAGCGCACCCAGTCGCCACAGGCCGTCCTGCGTGTGCGCAAGCACGAGGGACGCGGGTCCCGCGCAGGCCCACGTCGCCGTCCCGAACTGCCATTGAGGCCGGCCGAACTCCACGCCGGGCACATCGGTGCCCGGCACCGTCTCCACGAGACCGTCGCGCCAGCGGCAGGGTCGCCACCACCCCGACCGGTCGCTCACGAACAGCAGGGTCCCTGTGGGGTCCCATCCGGGCTGGTACACCGACTCCGACGGCCCACCAGCCACGAGCAGTGGCGCCACCGGCTGTCCCGAGGCATCGAACTCGGCCACCCAGAGTTCCGTGCCGTCCCAGGGCATCTGGGGATGACGCCAGGCCAGCCAGCACAGGCGCCGGCCGTCGGGGCTCACGCGCGGAGCGGCGTAGAAGTCGTACCCGGATGCCAGCACCGACTCGCGACCCGACCCGTCGAGCGCGATGCCGACAAGCGTCGTCACTGCGTCGCCCGGAGCCGTGTGGTCCTCACGCACGCATACGAGCCGCTGCCGTTCCGGGTCGACAGCCAGGTCGGCGTGCCGCCACGCACGGGCGGGCGTCAGCGGTTCCGGCGAGCCTCCCGCCACGAGCCGATACAGGCGCCCGTCCGCAAACTCCGAATAGCACACCGCGCCGGCGTGCACGACGTACGAGCCACCGCCGTACTCGTGCACGGCGGTCCGCACGTTGCTCCCTGGCGGAGTGACGTCCGCGATCGCCCCGTCCGGCGACCGGCGGACCAGCACCGAGCGCCCGCCCTCGAGCGGCCGGCCCTCGAGCCAGTACGTCTCGTCACCATCGAGCTGCACCTCCGAGAGGCGCAGGCTGCCGGAGGCCACCACGGCTGCGGAGACGGGGGACGACCAGGTGCCGCACGGTGCCGGGCGCATGCTCACGCTCCGTCCCTGATGACGCGGCACGACTCGATGTCGAAGCTCGCCTCGCCGATGGTCAGCCTCGTCTGGTCGCGAAGCGACGCCGCAAAGGCCAGGAACCGGTGGACGTCGCCAAAGGTGCTCACGAGCCCCAGGGACACGCGGATTGCGCCCGCACTCTTGCCGCCGCGATGCGTGACCAGTTGCAGGAAGCGTGGCAGCGTCATGTCGAGCCCGCCGGCCAGTCCCGCGAGCATGTCCTCTTCGGTGAGACCCTCGGCCGTCTCGCCCGCGCCCGGATTGCAGAAGCATCCCGTCCGCAGGGAGATGCGCGCGTCGGCGGCCATCTCCTCGACGCGACGGTAGTCGAGCAGATGCCCGTCGGGATCGTAGCAGTTGAGCGTCACCGTCCCGCCGCGCGCGTCGGTCGTGGTCGGCCCGTAGATCCGCACCATCGGCCTGCCGTTCTGGTGCCGCAGGCTCAGGAGTCCATCGAGCAGCCAGCCCGTGAGGCAGCGGATGCGCTCGTGCACGAGCGCCGGGTCCGCCGCGCGCAGGTGGGCCAGGCCGATCCCGACGGCCGGAATGCCGAGATAGTCGAGCGTGCCGTCCTCGAATCCGGCCTCGCCCGGGGAGAGGATGTGCCGACGGCCCTGCACGGTGGCGAAGTTGACCGTCCCTCCGCCGAACCAGGGCCGCTCCAGCGCCGCCAGCGCGTCGCGCCGGGCCAGCAGGCATCCGACACCGGTCGGGTACCCGAACATCTTGTAGAACGACACGGTCACGAAGTCGGGGCGTACCTGCCGGAGGTCGAGCCGCGAGGTGGGAGCGAAGGCCGCCGCATCGAGCAGCACGCGCCACCCGAGCGATTGCGCGCGCGCCACCAGGTCGAGCGGGTGCCGCACGCCGGAGAAATTCGACTGTGCCGGAAAGGCGAACAGTCCCGGCCGCCCGGCGCCGGCAGGCTCGAGCAGCGCATCGAGGCGAGCCTGGTCGATGCGCAGGTCCGGCACGGTGAGGGGGGCGTAGGCCACGGTGGCGCCCCTGGCCACCGCGAACTCGCGGATGCCGTTGACCGAGTTGTGGTTGTCGGCCGTCAGCAGGAACCGTGCGTCCGCGCTGAAGGGAAACGACTCGCCCACCAGCTTCAGGGCCCCCGTCGCGTTGACCGTGAAGACGGCCACGTAGTCGTCGTCCGCGCCGAACCAGTCGAGGACGTCGCGCCGCGTGCGTTCGACCAGACGCGTCGAGGCCATCGAGGCAGGGCTTGCCGAATGGGGATTGCCGAGCACGGCCGACTGGAGGAGCGCGGCGTGGGCCGCCACCTGGGACGCGCCGTACAGGCATCCGCCCGTGTAGTCGAGATATGTGTGCCGCTCGCGGTCCAGTCGCTCGTAGTCGCGCGCCCGCAGCCCGTCGAGCGACGCCGTGGCGCGGTACCCCGGGTACGCGTCCAGGAATGCCTCGAAGGCACGCGCCTCGTCGTCCAGGGCGGCGTCAGTGTCGTGCCGCGTCATCGGTCTCCGTCATGTCCCACGAGCGCTCGACCGCCGAGGCTCCTCCGCAGTATGCCACGCAGCCGGTCGCGCACCGGCGCACGGAGTTGCGTAGAATCGGGGTTCCGGTCCTGCGACTCATCCCACATCCGATGCACACACCACCTCCCGTCGCCGTCCTGCTCCTCGCCACGGTGCTCGTGGGCGCGGGGTGTACGGATACACGCCCCGTCGAGCCCCGCTTCACGCCCGCCCGACTGACCGCGCCGGGTGCGTTCGACCGGGAGGACACGCACGGCGAGCCCCGCGGCATCGGTGTCTTCCCCACCGAGGTGCGCGACATGCTGTACGTGGCGGACCCGCGCGGTGGCCTCTGGACGGTGGACGGCGAGACCGGCGCAGTCTCGGGCCCCGTACACGATGCGGGCCAGCCCTCGGGGGTGTATGTCGGCAGCGATTTCTACATCGTCGTGGACCGCATGCGCGGCGTCGTGCGCCGGATGCGCCGTGCGTCCGACACCCGCATGGGCGACTGGGCGGGTCTCGACACGCCAGGCGACGCGGTCGAGTCGCTGGACAGCTCGATCCTGGTCGCTGAGACCGCCACGGGGCGCCTGGTCGAGATCCGTGGCACCGAAGCCGTGCGCCGGCGGGTGGTCGCCGAGGGCTTCGAGGGCCCGGTGGGCCTGGCCTGGCTGGAGCCGACGCAGTGGATCCTCGTCACCGAGCGGGACGCCGGCCGCCTCGTGCGGGTGCGCCTGGGCGACGGTCTCACGGAGGTGGTCGCGACGGGCCTGTCGGCCCCCGAGGCCGTGGCCGTCCTCCCCGACGGCGGGGTGCTGGTCGTGGAGGCGGGGGCTCGGCGCCTGACCTGGCTCGATCCCACGGATGGCCGGCGCGCCAGCGTCGCCGAGGATCTGCCGATGAGCACCGTCGCGGAGGGCGCGTCTCGAGGCCTCGTGGCCAGCCCCACCGCCGTCTACTTCGTCTCCGACACCGAGCGCGCGGTGTACCGCCTCACGCCGCGCCGCTGAGCGCCGCTGCGCGCCGGTCAGGCCTGCCGATGGATCACGTCGCCGACGGCGATGGTGCCGGATCTGACGACGCGGGCGTTGATCCCGCGCAGGTTGAGGGCGCGACCGACCGGCGAGTTCACGAAGGCGCCGGCATCGAGGCCGAACCGCTCGATGAACTTTCGGCAGCCGGTGTGCGGCTGGGCCGTCACCTCGACGACGGCCGACCCGATCGCGAGCCGGCTGCCTGCCGGCAGGCTGGCCGCTGCCAGGTCCAGGTCCACGATGAGCTGATCCCCGGCCAGGGGCCAGCGCTCGCGCGCACCGGACAGCAGCGCCAGCACGCGCGCGTTCATCACGTTGAGCTGCATGTCGGGGTGTGGGCGGTTGTCGGGCGTCCGCGAACTCCCGCGGCGACTCCAGTTGTCGCCCACCAGGCCCACGGCCGTGTCCAGTGCCCCGCGGTCGAGGACTTCGCGCTCCCCTGGCTCGGGCCGCCGGACGATCATCACCAGCGGCCCGCCGTCGCGCGGCGACTCGCGCAGGTAGGGCAGAGCCGCGTCCAGCGCGTCACGGGTCAGGTGCACGCCGGCGGGCCCTGAGGCATTCACGGCGCGGGGGCACCCTGTGGGCGCCGGCGCACACGGCGGGCACCCGCGCCCAGCCCCAGCGCGGCAAGCAGGAGCATCGACGGCTCGGGGACGGCGCGGCCGTCGAACTCGAACTCACTGGCGAACACCCACTGGTTCTTGCGCAGCAGCTCGACGCTGAGCGCGCTGCCGGCAAAGCCCAGGCCCGCCAGGTCGAAGTTCACCCACAAGGGTGCCGACCCCGCCGGGTCCACCACGTTGATCGTCGTCGTGGCCGCGCCGGCCGTGAACCGGACGGCGGTCGGCAGGTTCACGGAGCCGAAGCCGTTGGCGTCGTCGAGGTGAATGCGCACCGACAGGAACTCCACGACGGAGGCGAAGTGGAAGTCGATGCGCGGATCGATGTTGCGCCAGCCGACATAGGGGCCGGTGCCCGCAGCGTTCTCGACGTTGAACCAGATATCGCCCGCGACGATGCCGTCGGTGAGATCGCCGTGTCCCCCCGACAGGGGCGCACCGTCCACGTTGGTCGATCCGACGCCGCTGTAGGACAGGTCCCAGTAGTTGAACGTGCCGCCCGAGGCCTGCCCGTGCCCGTTCGGCATGTCATAGGACGTGGGCAGAATGGGCGCCGCTGCGACCAGGGTCGGCAGCAGGACGAGGAGCGCGCAGGTGGACAGCAGGGAACGCAGCGACATGGGGCACTCCAGCACCCGGTCCGGGGGGACGGCGCGGGGCGGCTGGAGTATCCAGCAGCGACAGACCAACGTCAACCCGCCCGCAGCGAACGGACGGACGGGGCACCCGCCTCAGGCGCGGGCGAGCAGGCAGCGGAACGTGGCGCGTACGACGATGCGGCCGTCGGGCTGGCAGAACGGCGCCAGCGCCTCCGCGTGCGCGCGGTCCACGGCCTCGGCACCAGCCTGGGCCATCGCACGCGCCGCGACGCCGGACGACCCCAGGCCGCGCAGCGCGGTGGCCAGATCCGGATAGACGAACGGCGCGGGTACGTCGAACACCTCGCCGGGCTCGAGGCCGGCCGCGGTCGCGAACGCCCGCAGGGCGGTCTCGTCCGACAGCGCAAAGGGCCCGGGCGCCCCGGGCGGGGGCGGGGGCAGGAGGGTGCGCAGCGAGCCGACGATCGTCGCAGCCTCCATGCCGGCGGGGTCACCCCACGTCATCACGACCACGGTGCCCCCGGGAACGGCCACGCGACGGGCCTCGGCCAGGGCAGCGCCCGGTGCCCCGGCGAACTGAAAGGCGTTGAACCCGGTGACCACGTCGAACGCGTCGTCCGGAAAGGGCAGCGCCTCGATGTCGCCCTGTCGCAGGTCCGCGTCCGGGATGCGCGTGCGGGCCACCGCCAGGAGCGGCGCGGAGGCGTCGAGGCCCGAGACCAGGGCGCCGCGATCGGCGGCCATGCGGGCCGCCATGCCCGCACCGCAGCCCACGTCCAGGTAGCGCGTGCCGGCGCCGACGCCCGCGCGGGCCAGGGCCGCCTCGTACACCGGACGGCACTGCCCTTCCTGGATGCTGGCCCAGTCGTCTGCTCGCGCGCCCCAGAGCGGTCCGTTTGCGGCCGCCGTGCCCGGTGTGGTCCCGTTCGCCATCGTCCCTCTGTCCGTTCGCGCCGCGTGCCGGTGCCTGCCGCCCGCTACTCGAAGATCCCGGCGGCCCGCAGCTGCTCCAGGATGATATCGGCCGCCTGCTCGGGACTGATCCGCGTGGTCTCCACGCGAACCTCAGGGACCTCGGGCGGCTCGTAGGGACTGTCCACGCCCGTGAAGTTGCGCAGCTCCCCGCGGCGCGCCTTCTTGTAGAGGCCCTTCGGGTCCCGGGTCTCGGCCACTTCGAGCGGCGTATCGACGAACACCTCGAAGAACTCTCCTTCCGCCAGCAGGCTCCTGGCCATGCGGCGCTCGGCGCGGAACGGTGAGATGAACGAGACGAGCACGATGAGGCCGGCGTCCACCATCAGCCGTGACACCTCGCCGATACGCCGGATATTCTCGACGCGATCGGCGTCCGTGAACCCGAGGTCCTTGTTCAGCCCGTGGCGCACGTTGTCGCCATCGAGCAGGTAGGTATGCCGGCCGAGCGCGTGCAGCCGACGCTCCACTTCGTTGGCGATGGTGGACTTGCCTGCGCCCGAAAGGCCCGTGAACCAGAGGACGCAGGGCTTCTGGCCTTTCAGGTCCGCGCGCGCGTGCTTGTCGACGTCGAGCGCCTGCCAGTGGACGTTCTGCGACCGGCGCAGGGCGAAGTGCAGGAGCCCCGCGCCCACCGTGTTGTTGGTCATCCGGTCGATGAGGATGAACCCGCCGAGGTCCCGGCTCTCCGCGTAGGACTCGAACACGATCGGCTGGCTCAGTTCGAGACCGCACACGCCGATGTCGTTGAGCTCGAGCGTCTTGGCCGCGACGTGCTCGAGCGTGTTGACGTTGACCTTGTATTTGAGCGGCGACACGGTGGCCGTGACGGTCCGGGTCCCGATCTTCATCAGGTACGAGCGCCCCTGCAACATCGGGCGTTCGTGCATCCAGACGATGGTCGCCTCGAACTGGTCGGCCACGGCGGGCGGGGCATCCACGTTCGCCAGCACGTCGCCGCGGCTGACGTCGATCTCATCGGCGAGGGTCAGGGTGACCGACTGCCCCGCGACCGCTTCGGCCACGTCGCGCCCGCCCACGATGGCCCGCGCCACGCGACTCTGGCGGCCCGACGGCAGCACGCGGACCATGTCGCCCGGGCGGACCGTCCCGCTCGGAATGAGGCCCGTGAACCCCCGGAAATCGAGGTTCGGCCGGTTCACCCACTGCACCGGCAGGCGAAACGGCCTCGCCTCGAGTTCGTCGCCCACCGGCACGCGCTCGAGGTGCTCCATGAGCACAGGCCCCCGGTACCAGGGCATGTTGTCGCCACTCTCCACCACGTTGTCGCCGCGCACCGCGGAGATCGGGATGGCCGTGATGTCCTCCAGGTCGATCTGCGTCGCGAATGCCCGGTAGTCGCGCTCGATCGTCTCGAACACGTCCTGGGCATAGTCGACCAGATCCATCTTGTTGATGGCCAGTACGATGCGCCGGATGCCGAGCAGCGAGACGAGGTAGCTGTGGCGGCGTGTCTGCGTGAGGACGCCCTTGCGGGCATCGATGAGGATCACGGCGAGGTCGGCGGTGGACGCGCCGGTCACCATGTTGCGGGTGTACTGCTCGTGGCCCGGCGTGTCGGCCACGATGAACTTGCGGGTGTCTGTCGAGAAGAAGCGGTAGGCGACGTCGATCGTGATGCCCTGCTCGCGCTCGGCGGCCAGGCCGTCCACGAGGAGCGCGAAATCGATCTCGGCGCCGCGCGTGCCCACCTTGCGGGAGTCGGCTTCGAGGGCGGCGAGCTGGTCCTCGAAGATCATTTTCGACTCGTACAGCAGCCGGCCGATGAGCGTGGACTTCCCGTCGTCGACGCTCCCGCAGGTGATGAAACGCAGCAGGCTCTTGTGCTCGTGCGAGCGGAGGTACGCCTCGATGTCGGTGCCGATCAGGTCGGAGACGTGGGACATCAGAAGTACCCCTCCTGCTTCTTCTTCTCCATGGAGGCGGCCTGGTCGTGGTCGATGACCCGGCCCTGCCGCTCCGAGCTCTTCGTGAGGAGCATCTCCTGGATGATCTGCGTGAGCGAGTCGGCATCGCTCTCGACGGCGCCCGTGAGCGGATAGCAGCCCAGCGTGCGGAACCGCACGCGCTTCATTTCCGGCACCTCGCCCGGCTCGAGCGGCATGCGGTCGTCGTCCACCATGATGAGCGTGCCGTCGCGGGTGACCACGGGTCGCTCCTTCGCGTAGTACAGCGGCACGATGGGAATGTCTTCGAGGTGGATGTACTGCCAGACGTCGAGTTCGGTCCAGTTGGAGAGCGGGAAGACGCGCACGCTCTCGCCCTTGCGGACCCGGGTGTTGTAGAGACGCCACAGCTCGGGGCGCTGCTGCTTGGGGTCCCAGCGGTGCTGCGCCGAGCGCACCGAGAAGACACGCTCCTTGGCGCGCGACTTCTCCTCGTCGCGGCGCGCGCCGCCGAAGGCAGCGTCGAAGCCGTACTTGTCGAGCGCCTGACGCAGCGCCTGCGTCTTCATGACGTCGGTGTGCAGGGCGGAACCGTGCACGAAGGGGCTCATGCCCATCTCGACGCCCTCGGGGTTGATGTAGACCAGCAGGTCCAGGCCCAGCCGACGCGCCGTCTCGTCGCGGAACGCGATCATCTCCCGGAACTTCCACGTGGTGTCGATGTGCAGGAACGGGAAGGGCGGCGGGGCCGGGTGGAACGCCTTCATCGCCAGGTGCAGCATCACGGAGCTGTCCTTGCCGATGGAGTAGAGCATGACCGGGCGCTCGCACTCGGCGACGACCTCACGCATGATCTGAATGCTCTCGGCTTCGAGCCGTTGCAGGTGGGTGAGCTGGGTCATCCTTGATATTGTCGTCGCGGAAGAGAGGAGCCGTTAGGGAGGCCGGCCCGAACGGGCAGTACCGCGCAGCGGCAGGCAGCCGGCGAGGCGGAGCACCACGGAACCACGGCCACACAGTGCCCGTCCACAGAGGGCACGGCCACGTAGTGTATCGCGGGCCTGCAACGTCCTGGAGACGGCCGGCGCGTCAGGCGCCGGCCGCCCGGTGCGGGCTAGCGCCCGAGGCCGCGCAGCATGGACAGCCCCTGGGCCAGCACGTCGTCGGCGCCATCCGGCAGGGCGCCCTGAGGCGTGACCATGTTCACGAGTTCGGGCAGCACCTTCGCAAGCGAGGCACTCACCTCGCCCGGCTGCATCCCGAGCTGCGAGGCGAGGGGCGCGAGGTTCGCCCCCCCGAGCGCCTTCTGCAGCGCGTCAGCGCTGACCGGCAGGTTCGCGCCCGTGCCGACCCAGGAGTCCACCTCGGCAGCCAGCCCTCCGGCACGCAGCTTCTCGAGCACCGCACCGACGCCACCCTGCTGCTGCACCATCGAGAGCGCCGCGGCCACCAGGCCGGCCCCCTGCTGCGAAGAGCCGCCGCCCGCGCTCGACAGGAGCGACCCGAGCGCACCCGCGCCTCCCTGCCCCAGCATCGACCCGAGCGCCCCACCCATCATGCCGTCCAGCAGTCCCATGTCGTCATCCTCTCGCCCGCGAGGCCGGCACGCGCCGCCCACGAGCCAGGCGGCCGCCCTCACCGAGTCCCGGCCGGCGCCGCGTGCGATCCCGGCTCCCGCCGCACGCTTTGGACGACAGCGTCCTCCGCGGCCGGACCGCGGCGCATCGTAGCATGCGCCCGTGACGCGGCCCGGCGCCCTGCAGCCGGCCGTCAGTCCGGCGCGGGTCCTCACCGCTCGAGGAACCGGGCGCGGATCTGGGCCAGATGGTGCCGCTGATGCGCCACGTAGTCTTCCATCACGAAACCGAGCGTCATCGGCTCGTAGGCACCGATGCGGCAGACCACGTCGAGGGCCTCGGGACGCGCCCCCGCGATCACGTGCGCCAGGTGCCGGTTGTAGGCCCGCCAGAACGCCACCAGCGCGGCCCAGGGCTGGCCGTGATGGTCCTGCACGCGCACCCATGCGGTCTGGTCGTACCCCGGCAGCACCAGCTCGGAGACGGTCTGCGCCAGCACGAAGCGCTGATGGTTGTTGGCGGCCGAATCGAGCAGGTGCCCGATCACCTCCCGTGCCGACCAGACGTCCGGAGCCGGCCGCCGCGTGACCTGGGATTCGTCCATGCCCTCGAGCCAGGGGGATGCCTCGTCCACCGTGCTTCGCAGATCCGCCGCCACCTGTGCGGCCGTTGTGGTTGCCGTCCTCATCTCACGTCTCCAGGGCGGGGTTCGGCCGCCCGCGATCGGGGGTCGTTCGCCGAAAGAGGACCCAGGTGTCGAGCCCGTCCGCAATCCTGCCCTGCCCCGCCACCGCGTACCCCAGGTGACGATAGAAGGGCACGTTGACGGCCTCTTCGGTACTCAGGCTCACCCCGCAGGAGCCGGGAGTCTCCCGCGACAGGCGGGCGGCCCGGTCCAGCAGGGCACAGGCCAGGCCTCGGCGCTGCCACGCCCGGCGCACGCCCACCATGTTCACGTGCACGTGGGGCTCAC
Source organism: Vicinamibacterales bacterium (assembly GCA_050185275.1). GTDB lineage: Bacteria > Acidobacteriota > Vicinamibacteria > Vicinamibacterales > UBA2999 > JABFRY01. Next base: position 30,934 of record JBFWZN010000012.1, read on the forward strand.
CCACCCCGAGTGCCGACCAGACCGCCCCGCAGGCGTCGTAGCGGCCGCGGGCCTCCTCGCCCAGGTCCGTCCAGACCTCCTCGCGGAGCACCGCCAGGCGCGGCGGCGGGTCGTCGGGCCGGGACGGGTCGGACATGGTCAGCGCCGCCTGCAGCACGCCGTCGTGCTCGATGCCGAAGAGCGGGTCGTCGCGCAGCGCGCGTCCCATGACGAACAGGCCAATCAGGTGGCGCAGCGCGACCGGGTCCGACGCGCGAGCCCCGAGCACGTGCCGCACGACGGCGTACCCGTCGAAGGCATCGCAGAAGACGTCGATGACGCGTGCCGCGTCACCGGCCGACAGACGGCGCACGATGGGACCGGACTCGCGCATGGCTCTCCGACACCCGCGCGTGACGTGCGGACCGGCCTATTCCACCAGCTCGACGAGCAGCCCGTCCGGGCTGCGCACGAGCGCGCGTCGGGAGCCACCCAGCGTCACCGCCACGGCGCCGGGCGTTTCGATCGTGACGCCGGCCGCGACCATCCGCGCGAGCAGGGCCGGGAGGTTGTCCACCTGCAGCGAAATGGCCGACGCGCCCGGGTCCTGCACGGCAGGCGAGCGCTTCGTGCGCTCGATGTCGCTGAACTCCCACAGCACCCACATGTTGTTCGAGCCCGGGGGCATCGAGCGCGCGGAGCGGGCGTGTGCGCGAGGCGTGCCCTCGAGCGCGAGGACGGCATCGTTGATCGGCCCAGGCTCTCCCGGCACGTCGAACCCCAGCAGGTCGCGGTAGAACGGCAGGGCACGCTCGAAGCTGTCGAGCGCGAGCGATGAGCGCGCGTTGTAGATGTTGCTCGATGCCGGCACGTCTGTCTCCGGCATGACGCCCGCCTCGACGAACTCGAAGACGAAGCCGTCAGGGTCGCGCATCATCACGGCCCGCGTGTCGTTGCGCGGCCGCTGCGTGTAGACCGGGCCCGCGCTGATGGTATCCACGATGATGCCGCGGTCCTTCACGCGGTTGAACGCGCGGTCGATATCGCGCACCTGGATGGAGAAGCGCGTCACGCCCGGGTCGTAGAGGCGCTGGGTGAACGCCGTGCCCTGGATGCCGGCGAACTGCACGAGCTGCAGCTGGAGCTGCGAGCCGGGGATGTCGAGCGTCGCAGCCCTCGCGGTGGCCGTCGGGCTCGTCGCCCGCGCGCGGTGCACCAGGGCCGAATCGGTGAGTGGCGCGGGCGCGGACGCGACCTGCAGCTCGAGCCCCTCCCGGTAGAAGGCCAGCGACCGCTCGAGATCCTCGACCACGTGGATGATGAGTCGCGGCCGCACCATCCGCCCCTCCACAGCCGCCCCACCGGCGCCCGTCGCCTGCTGCGCCGCCGCGGGTGATACCGCCCCCGGGGCCCCCGCGAGGAGGGCCAGGGAAAGAAGTGCCAGGGTACACATGGCGGGCGCAGCGTGCGCGGGTCTGAAAGACCTCACGAACAACGTCGGCATCAGCGTGGAGCGGTCAGGCATCATGGCCCGCCATTGTACAGGCAGGCTCGCACGTCGGACCGGACCAGGCGCCCGGCTGGCCCTTCAGGCCGGTGGGGCCAGCGCCTCGGGCCGCGCCGCCGGCGTGGCAGGGGCCCAGTCGTCGAGCGCGCGACGAAGCGTCGCGGGGATGATGGGCTTTGCCAGGTGGCCGGTCATGCCCGCAGCCACGCACCGCTCCCGGTCTCCCGGCAGGGCATTGGCCGTGAGGGCCACGATGGCGACATCGGGTGGCGTACCGGGATCGTGCGGTCGCCACGCGCACCCTCGAATGGCAGCGGTAGCCTGGAAACCGTCCATGACGGGCATGTCGCAGTCCATGAGGATGATGTCGTACCGGGCGGCCGCGCACATCGCGACGGCCGCGCGCCCGTCGGTCGCGACCGACACCTCGCAGCCCAGTCTCGCCAGCATTCGTGTCGCGACGAGCCGGTTGATGTCGTTGTCCTCGGCCAGCAGCACCCGGAGCCCCTGGTACGGGCGGCCCGTGCGTGACTCGGACGGCCTCGGCAGCGCCAGCACCTGCGCGTCCTCCCCCTCGGCCAGCGCCCCGCGCACGGCGGTGACGAGCGCCGCCCGGAGCACGGGCTTGGCCACGACCTGGATCGTGGCGCCGGCCAGCGCGTGGCGGAGTTCGTCGCGGTGCCCGGCCGGCGCGAGCACGACGAGTGGCTGCGTCCAGCCCGACGTGAGCAGGTCGTGCGCGAAGGCTCTCACCTCGCCACGCCTGGGACTCCAATCCACGATGGCCACCGACCGGGTTGTCGAGGCGTGACCCTGGCGTCGCCCGACCGCGGCCATGTCCGCGCACCGCACCGTCACGGCACCGGCGCGCGCGAGCTCACGATCCAGCGCCGCGGCCAGGGCATCACCGTCGGCCACGAGGAAGGCCCGCACGCCCGCGAGCGGTGCGGGAGACGGGAGCGCCTGGGTGAGCAGCACCCCGTCGGCCGCCGCAGCGGCCGGCGCGCGTACGCCGAGCGGCACGGTGAACCAGAACGTCGAGCCGTGCCCTGGCGTCGAGCACACGCCGATCGTGCCCCCCATGGCCTCGACCAGCCGACGCGAAATGGCGAGGCCGAGACCCGAGCCACCGAATCGCCGGGTGGTGCTGCTGTCGGCCTGCACGAATTTCTCGAAGATGGACTGCTGCTGCTCGACCGGGATGCCGATGCCGCGGTCGATCACCAGGAAGCGCAGCAGGTCCGGACCGGGCCGCTCGACCCGCAGCACGACCGCCTCGCGCGAGGAAAACTTCACCGCGTTCGACGCCAGGTTGAGCAGCACCTGCCGGAGCCGCTTCTGGTCGCCCACCATGGCGGCCACGGGCTCGCAGGCCCAGTCCACGACGACGTCGATCCCCTGCTCGTCGGCCCGCGGCGCGACGACGGTGGCGGCCTCGGCCATCGTCTCGCGGGGATCGAACGGCACCCGCTCCAGCACCAGCCGGTCGGCTTCGATCTTGGCGAAGTCGAGCACATCGTCGATGAGCGAGAGCAGGATCTCGCCCGATCGGATCATCATGTCGGCCAGTTCGTGCTGACCCGCGTCGAGCGGCGTGGCCAGGAGGAGATGGGCCGCGCCGAGCACGCCGTTCATCGGCGTCCGCAGCTCGTGGCTCATGTTCGCCAGGAACTCCGTCTTGGCGCGGTTGGCGGCCTCGGCGGCGTCGCGGGCCTGGGCCAGGGCTTCCTCATTCGCCTTCTGGGCGGTCACGTCGATGTGGATGCCCACCATGCGCGAGGCGCGGCCCTCCGCATCGCGTTCGACCACGCGCCCGAGAGCCGCGATCCAGATCCAGCGCCCGTCCTTGTGCCGCATGCGGAACTCGGTGCGGTACTGTGCCGTGTCGCCTCGCAGGTGCGCGTCGAGGGCAGCACCGACCGCCGCGAGGTCGTCCGGGTGGAGCAGCGCGATCCAGTTGGAGCCGGTCTGGACGATCTCGCCCAGCGTGTATCCCGCCAGGAGTGCCCACTGGTCGTCGAAGTGCGCGTCGTCGGTCTGCGGATTCCAATCCCACTGCCCGACGCCGGTGGCATCGAGCACGACCCGCATGCGCGCTTCGCTCTCGGCCAGGGCCCGTCCCATCGCCGCGCGGTCGCGCTCGCGGCGGATGGCGTCGAGCAGCTGGCCGCACGTTGCCAGATACGGCTCGAGCATCTGCACGAGCCGCTGGTCGTACCCCTCGCGCCGGTTGACGATGCCGACCATGCCCACCAGGCGGCCGTTGGCGTGAATCGGCAGGCCCAGGCACGCCATGGGCGTCCCGGCCGGGTGGCTGTCCGGCCCGTGGAGGGCTGGGGACCACGCGTTGTCGATGACGACGACTCCCGAGGCGATGGCACGTCCGAACGGCGAGTCCGGATCGTGCGACGGAAGACAGGCGCCGAGTCCGGGGGCGCAGTCGGATCGCAGCTCTCCGCTCCACGAGCGGTCGACGATCGCGTGCGTGCGCAGGAACGGCGAGCCATCCGTGCGCCGGTACACCTCGCCCACCAGACCATACTCGCTTCCCGTGAGCACCAGCACGGTGTCGAGCATCCGGCTGAACACGGCATGGGGGTCTTCGCCGGCGATGAAGTGGGCCTGCACGTCGCTGATGCCGGCGATGAGCTGACGGGACGTGGCCACCTCGGCCTCGATGGCCCGCCGCTCCGTCAGGTCGCGAATGAAGGCGTTGAAGACGACCTGGCCGTCCATCCGCGCCGCCGCGAGCGAGAGCTCCACGGGCACGACGCTCCCGTCCTTGCGCAGGGCGTCGATCTCGATCTGGGTACCCACCATGCGCCCGCCCCCGGTCTGGCGGAAGCGGGCAAGGCCCGCGTCGTGCGCCGCCCGGTGGCGTTCCGGGATGATGAGACCCGACAGCAGCCGGCCGACCGCCTCGTTGCGCGAGAACCCGAACAGCTCCACCGCCCGGGCGTTCCACGACTGCACGATGCCGTGCTCGTCGATCGACACGACCGCATCGAGCGCCGACTCGACGATGCTCGCCGAGAGGGCGTGCAGCCGCGCAGCGGCCCGTTCGGCGGCCCGCCGGCTCGTGACGTCGGCGAAGACGGAGACCACGCGGGTGCCTTCCGCATCCACGAGGAGCGTCGAGTTGACGGACAGCCACTGCAAGGTACCGTCCGGCTTGTGGATGCCCATCATGCGACCGCGCTGGCTCATGCCCGTGCGCAAGGCCAGCATCGGCGGGTGCTCCTCGCCGGGCAGTTCCGTACAGTCCTCGCGGACGGCCCGCCACCGCGGATCCATGGAGGTGCGGCCCATCATCTGGTCGCGCGTCAGGCCGAGAATCTGCTCAGCCGCCTCGTTGCACTCCACGATGGCGCCGGTGGCATCCTGCAGCACGATGCCCTCGGCCATCGATTCCACGATGGCCCGGAGATTGTGCAGGGAGTGGGCGTCGCCCTGGCTCCCGTGTGCCGACTCTGTGTGCATTGGCGTGCGTACCTGTCCTGCCCGGATCCGGAGAGCCACGAGTCCCAGCTCCGAACATCGACACCGGACCGCCGCGGCTTGAGCGCGGCGGGGCACGCGGGTACGGCCAGGGCAGGAACGCACAGCAAGGCCGCACGAGGCGGCACGCCGCCAATACCGACGCCGAGCGCGCCGTGCTGATGGGAGGCAGACAGGGGAGACGGTGAGGGCTGGCAGGGCCGGGCCAGAGTGCCACGCCGACGCGTACACGGCGTCAGCCTGCACCGGGGTGCTCACCGGCGCTGGCGGCGAAAGGGGCGGCTGTACCGTGCAGAACGGGCACAGCCGCCTCAGGGGAGACCGCCAGGGCGCCAGGGCGCCTTGACGGGGCGCGACACCGGCGCTGGCTCGACGTCGTCAGCTGGCCGGTGGGGCGTCCATGCCCGCCCACAGGTTCATCGTGCCCAGTTCCTCGCGTCCGCAGGCCTTGAGGTACAGGAAAAGCTGGGTGCGGTACGCCGCGCAACCGCCGAGCACCATGTTCACGATGAACGCGCCGCGTGACGTCTTGCGGCCGAACATTTCGATCTCGGTGCGGAAGTCGGCATCCGACATGTCGCCGAGCAGCGCCTCGTACACACCCGCGTGCGCGGCGATGGCGGAGACGGTCTCGTCGAGCCCCCATGCCGTGGTGGCCTGGGTCGCGGCGGTCCAGGCCTCGACGTCGAAGCCCCCCGCCTTGGCCGCCTTGATCAGTGCCGGGCCCATCACGGTGAGGTACTTCAGCAGCTCGATGGTGCTCCGCTGCTTGGGGGTGGGACGGTAGTCCAGCATCCCCGGCTCGATCTTGCCGGCGAGGTGGACGAGGATGTTGACTTCGTGGTGCAGCGCACCAATGAGCTCGGACTTGGTCAGGACCATTACGCCTCCGGGTGGGTGGACGAAGCGCGCAGAATATCACGCGCTCGTGCCGGCGACGTGGCAGCCGCTACAGGCGCACCGTATAGAGGATCTTGGTGGCGAGGCGGTTGTCGAGGGTCGTGAGGCGCGACGGCCCACCGGCGGCCACGTCCTGCCAGTTGTGGGTGTACACGACGTACAGGTCGTTGCCGGGTCGCTGAATCCACCGAAACCGGAACTGCCAGCCAAGCAGGCGGCTGAGCGTGTCGTACTGCAGGTTGCTGGTCATCGAGGTCCATGGCCCGAACTGCGTGCTCGTCCCCAGGCGGAACACGTCGGCGGTGAACGAGCCCTCCGCCAGATCCAGCACGCTCCGCTCGGCCTCGAACGTCACCGTGGCGCCGGCCCGCGGTCGCACGCCCACGGTCAGCGACACGTCGCGCCGCCGTCCCGAGAAGAACCCGCCCCATGACACCTCGGGGTTGACCCACAGCACGCGGTGATCGGAGGTGTCCGCCTCGAATGCATACCGCGTGAACCGGTACACGCCGCCGGCGGGCAGCACCACGCCGTCGTGGATCTCGAAGTCCTCCTCGAGCCGTTCGTACTGCGGGGTGACGCTGAACTCGTAGCGACCGCCGTCGTGGGTGTTGACCTCGAGCGGCGTGATCGCGAGCTCGCGCGTCAGGGGCCGGTTGGCCATGTCCTGGAGGATGTCCCAATCCACCGAGAACTCGAGGCTGCGCACGAAGCGGCGGTTGCGCAGGCGGGGGGCCCACTCGAACTCGGGGTTGAGCTGGCGATAGCCGCGCCGCTCCACGAACCCCACTGCAGGGTCGTAGCCCGGCTGCAGTTCCAGCACGCCAAGGGCGGCCGTCCAGGGATCGTTGGGATAGCTCAGACGCGCTCCGAAGCCCGCGCTGTCGCGCGCCTCGAGCGGGTCGTTGGTCCAGAGGTAGAAGCCGCTGAGCGACAGGTTCCGGTTGCCGCGGAACCGCGCGGTCTGCAGCACGCCGTCCACGCCCACGGTGTGGCGATCCACCTCCCCGCCGGCGCGCGCCGACCGGCGCGTGTACAGCGTGCCGACTTGCGACTGCTCGAAGAGCCGCCGGCGCAGGCGTACCACCGAGAAGTCCTCGCCGGCGCGCCCGCCCTGTTCGGCCGTGCGGACCTGGAGCACGCCCACGTCGAGCGCGCCCGCGCGTCCGGTGAGCTTCGCCCCGACATCGATGCGCTGGGGGGTGCCGTCGTCTCCGCGACCGATGCGCCGCGAGAAGAACGGCGTGACCGCACGGCCGGGCACGCGCCCGAAGTCGAAGTAGCTGACGCCGTCGAGGAAGAAGTCGCGTCGCTCCTGGAAGAACAGCGGGAATCGCGTCAGGTTGACCCGGCGCTGGTCCACCTCGGTCTCGGCGAAGTCGGTGTTGACGCTCACATTGGCCCGCAGCGCGGGCGTGAGGTTGTAGAAGGTGTCGAATCCGACGGCCCCGCCCGGGTCAGCGGCACCGGCACCGCTGCCCGGGGCGGAGGCGACGTTGCCGACCACGTAGGGGATCACGTCGAGCCCGATCCCCTGCGACAGGCCGCCGAGCCCCTCCACGACGCCGGCATTGAGCATGCGCGTCAGCCCCTGGTTGCGGGCGTGCCCGCTCCAGAGGGTCTGCTCGTTCTTGCGCCGTACGATGCGCCGGAAGTTGATGCCCCACCGCGTGAGCGTGGGGTCGAAGTTGAGCGTGCGGAACGGAATCTCGATCTCGGCGGTCCAGCCTTGTGCCGTGCGTCGCGCACGGGCGATCCAGATGCCATCCCACGACCGGTTCACGTCGCCGCCGCCGGACGCGCTGATCAGGCCGTCACCCATCGCGCCGGCCGGGTTGATCTCGAAGAAGTAGCCCGTGCGACCGTCCATGAAGGTATCGATGGCCCAGGCAAACGAGTCGTCGATGCCGAACGACTCGTCCCGCTGCATCTGGTTGGCCAGCACGCCCTGCGGCTGGCTGTCGAAGAGGTGCACCCCGAGGAGGAGACGCGAGGCGTCGTAGGCCAGACGCACTGCGGTCCGTTCGGTCGCGGGCTCGCCGTTGATCGGTTCGCGCTGGACGAAGTCGCCGGCTGGCACCGCTCGCTGCCACACGGGCTCGTCGAGCACGCCGTCCAGGACGACCCGTTCAGACTGTTCCAGACGCTCGGCCTGGACCGTCCGGGCACCAGGGGGAGCCACCCCCTGGATCACGGGCGCCTGCGTCGGACTCTGCGGCGCGGGAGCCGCAACAGCGGGCGCCACCTCTTGCGCGACGGCGTCCGGCAGGGGGACGGCGACACGCGCCAGCGTGAGCACGAACGCCAGGGCACCTCGGCTGATGGCCGGCTGTGCGCGGTACTGGCGCCGGGCCCGGTGCAGAGTTCCGGGCATCACGTGGTCCTCACCCTCTCAGGAGACACCGGTGGCGCCGCCGGATGGTCAGGGGGCTGCAAAGAGCTTGTAAAGGATGTAAAAGCACAGGACGGACGCCGGTGACAGCCGACGCCCGGACTACCATGCCTCGCGTGACGCGCCCCGCACGTCCCGCCGCGACGACCCTGCTGGCCGGCGCCGTGCTGCTGCTCCTGCCGGCCCTCGCCGCTCTGCAGTACCGCTGGCTCGGCCAGGTCAGCGAGCTGGAGCGCGTGCGCCTGCAGCGCGCACTCGACAACGCCACGACGGGCGTGGCCAGAGATCTCGACGCCGAGCTCGCCCGCGTCGTGGACCGGCTCGACCTCGAGCTGCCCGATGGGGACGTGTCGGCACGACCGCCGGTCCTGCCCCCCGGACCACGCGCGGGCCTGGTGGCGCAGGTACTCTACGTGCGCTCCGTGCCCGGCGACACCACCGGGGCACGGGCCCTCCCCGCCCTCACCTGCGTCGGCATACCCCGGGTGTGCGCAGTCGCCGACTGGCCGCCGGGCTTCGAGGCGCTGCGCGGGGACCTGGCGGAGCTGTTCCGAAGGGGCTCGCGCCGTGACGGCGAGTCGCTGTCCCGCATCGTGCACGCCGGTGGCACGAGCCACCCGGTGATCGTCGTGCCCCAGCGCGAGCCTTCGAGGACCCGCCGCAACGGGGGAGAGAACAGGACGCTCGCGGGCGCGGCGCTCGTGGTCCTCGACTTCGATGCCGTGACCGGCCGGCTCCTGCCCACGCTCGTGGATCGGCACTTCGGCGGGATCGATCGCGCCAGCTTCGACGTCGTCGTCGTGAACCGCGAGCGCACCGCCGAGGTCATCTACCAGCAGACGGCGACACCGCCAGACCAGCTGCTCTCGCAACCCGATGCACTCACGGAGCTCCTCACCCTGCGCGTCGGGGAACTGGACGAGGAGGACGAACCCTCCGAGCGCACGATCGCGCTCTCCACTCCCCTGGCCGCCGCCGTCGAACGACGCGGAGAGGACGACGACGAGGAGTGGGTGCTCGCCGCCAGACATCGCGAGGGGTCGCTGCAGGCGGCCGTGGCGAGCCTCCGCGTCCGCAATATGGCGCTCAGCTCAGGCATCCTCGTGCTCACCGGCATCGCCGTTGGTCTCATCGTGGTGACCACCCGCCGGGCGCAGCGGCTCGCGGAGCAACAGATCGAGTTCGTCGCCGGCGTGTCCCACGAACTGCGGACCCCGGTGGCTGCCATTCACCTGGCTGCAGCCAACCTCGCCGACGGGACCGTGGAAGACTCCCCACGCATCCGGCAGTACGGAACGATCATCCAGACCGAGAGCCAGCGTCTGCGCGACACCGTCGAGCGCATTCTCCAGTTCGCCTCGCTTCCCAGCGGGCAGGCAGGTCGCCCCTCGATGCCAGTGGATCTGTCGGCCCTCGTCCGCGACGTCGTCCGCGCTGCCCTGGCGGCGTCTCCGGCCGCCACGGTCGACGTGGATCTCGATGCCGGGCTTCCCGTACTCAACGGGGATCCGGCGGGCGTGCGTACGTGCGTGGAGAACCTGGTGGGGAACGCGGTGAAGTACGGGGGGCGTCCGCCGCGCGTCCAGGTGAAGGTCCGGGCCGACGGGCAGGGAGGCGTGCGACTCTCCGTGCGGGACAACGGGCCTGGACTGGAGCGGGCCGACCTGCCGTACCTGCAGGAGCCGTTCTACCGCGGACGGCGTGCGTTGGCCGAGCGCCTACCGGGCAACGGCCTGGGCCTGTACCTGGTGGCCCGCATCGCGAAGGCGCACGGGGGCCGCCTGACCGCTGGCAATCCGTCCGGCGGCGGGGCCGAGTTCATCCTCCACCTGCCGGCGCCGGCGGGTACGGTCGCACGCCACGAGGGGAACCGCCCACCCGGCGCCCGGGCCGCACAGGGGGAGGCCCCGTGAGCGGACGGCGGCGCGTGCTCCTCGTGGACGACGAACCGAACGTCGTGTTCATGCTGACCGATCGCCTCCAGGCCGAGGCCTACGAGGTTCGCTCCGCCCCGGACGGCCCCACAGGGCTGGCGCAGGCGCTCGCCGACCCGTTCGATGTCATCGTCCTCGACGGCATGCTGCCGGGCCTCGACGGGCTCGACGTCGTGCGCACCTTGCGCGAGCGTGGCGTGCAGACGCCCGTGCTCATGCTGAGCGCCCGCGGACAGGTGATGGACCGCGTCATGGGCCTCACGCTCGGCGCCGACGACTATCTGATGAAGCCCTTCGAGGTGAGCGAACTGCTCGCGCGCCTGCAGGCCCTCATCCGGCGGACCTCCCGTGCGGGGCTCGACACGTGCACGTTCGGCAACGTGTCGGTGGACATCCGGGGAGCCGAAGTGACGCGCGACGGACAGACCGTGGACCTCACCGCCCGCGAGTTCACGCTGCTCGTGTACTTCCTCGAACACCCGGGAGCGACCCTCTCCCGCAATGAACTGCTCAACCAGGTGTGGGGGTATCACGCCATGCCGTCCACCCGCACCGTGGACGTCCACGTCTCGATGCTGCGGCAGAAACTCGAGGCCAATCCGCGCCGGCCCGCCCACCTGCGCACCGTGTTCGGGCTCGGCTACAAGTTCGTCCCCTGATCGTCCACGAGCACCGCGACCGAGTCGGCGAGGCGGCCGACGTGATACGCGAAGTCGCGCCCCGATCGCACCTCGGCGGCATTGCGGTAGGCGAGGTCCGCCAGCACGGGCGGCAGGTCGGCTGCTGCCGGCATGCGCGCGCCGCCCACCAGGACGGGCACGACGGGCGTCCCGCGCGACAGCGCCGCCCCGATCTCGACCGCCACGTAGTCGTCGGGGTCCGACAGGCGGGGGCTCAGCCACTCGTCGCCGATGATGGCCAGCAGCACGCCGGACTCGCCGAGCGCATGGCTGATCTGGTGCCGGAAGTCGGCGCCGAAGCCGATCGAGTCCACATCCATGAAGACCCGGTCGCGGCCGAATCGCTGCACCAGGTGATCCCCGATGCGGCCGGCGACATCCGCGGCGTCGTCCCGCCGGTAGGAGATGAAGACCTTGCGGGCACCGGTCACCGCGCCCGGGGTGGACGGGGCCCGTGTACCCGAGGTGGTGGCGGCACTGGCCTCACCGTCACTCGTCGTGCGTGAGCGCTCGGGAGCAGGTCCGTCGGCAACCGGCCGGGTCGTCGAGGAACGCCCCACGCTGGAGGGTGAGGCACTGGCCACTCCAGCCTGCGCGACGCGACCGGCCCCGGGCCACGCGCGCGTCCCCACGAAGCCCGCGACCACGGCCAGGGCGAAGGCGAGCGCCTCGCCCGACGCGGCCACGGGCACGGAGGGCAGCGCGCTGGCCACCGCCGCGCACACAACGACCGCCACGATGCCGGCCAGCAGCCCGGTGGCCAGCGCCGGCAACAGGGGCAGCGTGGCGCCCCTGGAGGTACCACGGACGCGACGGATGGCCGCCCCGGCCAGTCCGCCCGCCATGGCGGCCGCCAGCATCGCCAGCGGCCACGAGAAACCCAGCGCCGTGGACGCCTCGGTGAGCGGCGGGCTCGACGCCGACAGACGCGCACCGCCCACGGCCGCCGACCGCAAGGTGGCCACGCCGACGCCCTGCGCGTCGAGGACGACCCGCGACGGCCCGAGGCTGCCACGCGAGGTGGAGAGCGTCACGACGCGGCCTTCGGGCTCGATCAGGCCCACGGCGCGCACCGACACCTCCACCGTCTCCAGGCCGAAGCCCTGAATGTCACCAGCCGCCGCGCGCAGCTCGAGGCGGGGCCGTACCACGGGCAGACGCACGACCGCGCGCTCGTCGGTGCCGCTGGCACGCAGCCGCAGCTCGAGCGCGTCACGCGGATCGCGCGCCGAGACGGTGACCTCGGTGAAGGGCAGGTTGGTATGGGTGATCTGGACCTGCTGCGGCGACACGGAGTCGGCCTCCCCGGTCACCAACAACGCAATCGGCCGCGGCAGGTCGTAGGCCGCCGAGGGGTTCTGCAGGTCCACGACGCCCACGAACACCTGGCCCCGAAAGCCGTTCTCGTCGCGCACCACCTGCAGGCCGCCGGCGGTCTCGATGATCGGCCGGAAGCGCACTTCGCGGCCGTTCGGCATGACGCTGATGAACCCGAACCCCGTGGTCCAGGCCTGGGAACTGGAGGCCCGCATGGGGGTGGTGGCGGCCTCCTCCCCCGCCCAGCGCGCCACCACGTACTGGTCGGGCCTGATGGTCACCGCCGGCACGTCGGCGGCCACCTCGCGGCCGTTGGCACCGTTGGACACGACGACCTTCCGCCCCTCGAGCCGGCTCAGGTCCACCGACCGGACCTGGGCGTCGAGCACGGGGCCATGGACGGCGGGCCAGAACGCGACGCCGAGGGCGGCCAGACACAGGCCAGCCCGCGCGACACGTGTCCGGCGCGCTCCCCCGTAAACGTCGCCCGGGCGTCTGGCTGCGAGCACACCGAGCCGGAACCCGCCACCGAGACGCCCGGCCATGCACGCGAACAGAGAGGTCACGCGCGGATTGTGGGCGTCGCGCCCCGGGCTGTCAACGGAGGCACAACTGACATTTCACTTCTGGTTTACACTACCGCCGGCCAGCGGCCCCGTGCGGGGCCCGCCACATCGTTGTCGAGGAGTCCAGCACATGAGAACGTCCATCACCCGCCACCACGTCTCGCTCGTCGTCGCCTTCGTGGCGGCGGTGGCCACCCTCGCCAGCCTCTCGGCGCAGTCGGCCATCCCGACCCGGGGCGGGGGCAGCCCCCAGGGCCGCGGGCAGGCCGGTGGGAGGGGCGCGGCGCAGCCCTCGAACCTGCCGACGACGCCGGTCGCCGTGGCCCTCCCGACGCTCTCAGCCGAGGTCACCGGCCCAGGCCGCATCTTCGAAACGCTCATGGAGCTGAAGCCGGGCGACGACATGGCGCACTTCGGCTACGTCGCCCACGAGTACTTCGTGTCGGGCACGGCCGACGGACAGCCCTACACCACACGGGTGGTCGTGCGGCGTCCGGCCCAGGACGCACGGTTCAGCGGTCTCGTGCTGGCCGAGTCGATGCACCCGAGCGGCAACGCCTGGATGTTCCACTTCACGCATCGCTATTCGATGTCGGCCGGACATGTGGGCGTCGAGATTCTGACGAGCACGGCCGTCCCCTTCGCCGAGTTCAACGAGGCGCGTTACGGGCGGCTCGCAGTCGCACCCGGCCAGGCGCCCGAGATCCTGGCCCAGGTGGGCGCGATCCTGCGGCACCCGTCCGGCCCCCTCGGTGGGTTGTCTCCGCGCAGCGTGATCCTCGCGGGCACATCCGCATCCTCGGGCGTCCTCATCAACTATCTGCCGGCGCACATGGTGCTGCGTCGCGCCGACCTGACACCCGTCTACGACGGGTTCCTGCCGTCGAGCACTGGCGCGACGATCCGGCCGGTGGACGTGCCGCTCATCCAGGTGCCCACCATGACCGAGGTTGCCGGCGGCGGGTCCACGGCACGGCAGGACGGCGACGCGCCGGGCGACCAGTTCCGCGTGTACGAATTCGCGGGCATGGCGCACATCGACTCCCGCGATGCGGCGGCCTACTACCCCAACCCCTGCGGACTTCCGATCAGCCGATTCCCAATGGCCGCCTACATGTCGGTGGCGCTGGACCACCTCTGGCGCTGGGTCGATGCGGGCACGGTGCCACCGCGGGCACCGCGCATCCTCGTGGACCGCGACGTGACGGGCGACGGGTCGCTGATGGCGCTCGACGAACACGGCAACGCGCGCGGCGGCATCAGGAACCCGTACGTGGACGTGCCGGCCAAGCAGTACGCCGTCCGCAACGAGGGCGCACCCACGCCGGTGCCGGGTGCGCACCCGTTCGTCGCCGCCCGCCCGCCCGACGCCCAGGCGCAGCTGTGCCGCCTGGCGGGGTACGAGATGGCGATGCCGGCGGCGGACCTGCGCCGGCTGTACGGCAGCAAGGCCGCCTACGTGGCCGCCGTGACGCGGAGCCTCGACGCGCAGACGCGCCTCGGCTGGTCGCTGCCGGTGTACCGCGATCTGATCCTGGCCGACGCGGCCGCCGTCGACTTCTAAGTCAGCGCTCGAGATCCGCGATGGGCTGCTCGACGCGCCCGAGTGCCTCGAGCACGGCCGCCAGAAGACGCCGGCGGTCGGCCGTCACCTCGATCGCGCCCGCCCGCTGCAGGGCTTCACGGGTGCGCACCGCCCACAGGCCGGCGTAGACGATGACCGGGGGCCCGCCATCGCGCAGGATGGGCTGTTCGAGAAACGAGGCGCCCGCCGTGTGGGATCCGTCGGAGGAGTCCGCACGGCTCAGGTCGGTGATCACGAGGTCGTAGGTTTCCTGCTCCAGCTGTGTCAGGGCCTCGTCGGTGGACACCACGTTGTCGAACACGATGCCGTGGGGACGCAGGGCGCGTCGCTCGATCTCGTTGTTGGCCGGGTTGTCGTCCACCCACAGCACACGCGCGGCCCGGCGCGGCGCACGGGACAGCGCGGGCACGGCGGCCACGCAGGCCTCGATGTCGGCCGACGACGACGCCCGCCGCAGGACGAGCGCATGGTGCCGGGTGAACCACCGCAGTGGCGCCGGCAGCGCACCATCCCCTGGCATGGTGCCACCATCCACGAGCACCGGCACGACGGGGATGCCGTGGAAGCGTGCGCGCTGCCACTCGAAGGCCACGACGCTGGCGGGCTCGTGAAGACGGGCGGCCTCGAAGCGCGGACCCACGAGCGCGAGCATCACGTGTGAACCAGCCACGGCGGCGGCAATCGCCTGTCGGAACTGCTCGCCGGCCCCAATGCCGCCCGTATCCACGAACGCGTCATGCCCGCCGACACGGAGCGCGTACTTCAGGGCGAGCGCGGCAAACGCGGTGTCCGCCCGCTGATACGAGACGAACACCGTGACGTGCATGCCTGGCTGGGTGTGCATCGTCTGCGCATCGTATCCGACACCGCGCCCGCGGGGGGGCGCGCGTTCGCCGGGCCACGCCGCATGCCGCCCACGGCACGCTGCCCGAGGCCGCGGGCGTCGCGTCCGGGGGCCTCAGACCGGTCCGGTGAGGAGACCGTCCGCGAGCGCGGTGAAATCGGCCGCGCCCGTGCGGGCCGCGCCCTCCAGGCTTGCCAGCCCCTCGAGCGCGCCGAGCGCGCGCAGATAGCCGCGCGCCTCCTCGACCTGCGCGGCGGTGCCGGACGCGACGGCCAGCTGGCCGAGCAGCATGTGGAACCGCGCGTCCTCTTCGGTGACGTGGCTGACGGTCTCGAGAGCCACGTCACGGGCTTCCTCGAGGCGTCCCGCCAGGGCCGCGTCGAGCGCAACCCGCAGGCACTGTTCGGCCCGGACACGACAGCTGGCCACGGCGAGAGTCCACGGGCCGACCACGTCGTCGGCCGTCGCCGCCTCGCCGTCCACGGTCCAGAACACGTCGCAGCGCGGGCAGCGGTCGATGGCCCACTGCGTCACACCGCGGGGGCGGAGATCGCGCAGGATGTGCACGAGCTCGGCAGGCGTGGACAGCGCGTACTGCATGTCCGTCGTCGCCGGGTGGATCGTGCGCGCGTAGTCGTCGGCCCGCAGGGGCGACGTGAACACGAGCAACGCGTGCGAGCCGTCGGGCAGGGGCTGGGTGACGAGACCTCGTCCCGGCACCAGCAGGGCCACGAACAGCGGGCGGTCCGCCTCGGGTCGTCGTGTGGCCTCGAGCAGCCAGTGCCGGACCGCCGAGACGCGCGCGGTGTAGGCCTCGCTGGCCTCGAGGGCCACGATGGACTCCGGGAATCCGCGGGTGGGCTTCTGCCGGATGGCCCGATAGCCCGGGCGGTCGGGCGGCATCCCGCCAGGCGACGAGGCACTGCCGGCGGTCACGGCCTCCTCCGCCACACATCCTGGCATGCGAGCACGAGTCGCGTCATCAGCGTATACGACAGACTGCGCCGGGCAATCTGGTTCACGGTGCCGGACACGTACAAGTCGAGCGACGGCACGTAGAACAGCACAGCACCCGAGGCACCCGAATGCCCGATCATCGGGGGCACGGGCGCAAGCGGCGAGAGGATTCGTGGAAGGGCAAAGCGCATCAGGCCCACACCGTACTGCAGGGGAAAGAATATCCGGTTCCACTCCGCCTGCATCTCGTCGAGGTACGCGCCGGGGAAGAGCCGTCCGCTCATGAAGGCCTGCAGGAACACGACGCCGTCGGATGCGGTGGACACGAGGCCGCCATCGGCGCGTACCGACGCCATGGCCAGCGGGATGTGCACGGGGCGGGCCCCGTGCCGCATCGTCGCGACCGTCTCGTACAGGTTCACCGTGGCAGTGGTGAACGGCCACGTCTCCCGCAGGCCGAGCGGTGCCAGCACGCGGTCGGTCAGGGCCTGCTCCCAGGTCGTGCCGGTCACGGTCTCGATGATCGCGCCGAGCAGCTGGTAGTTGGTATCCGAGTAGAACGCCTTGCCCGGCCGGCCCGGGGCGCCGCGCGGGGTGAGGGCCTCCCTCGTGATCCGCAGGACATCGTCGAAGGTCCATGCCTCGTCGTGCTCGAGGATGCGGCGCATCTGGCTCGAGCCGTCATGCCGGCGCTGCTCGAAGTAGTCCGCCAGGCCGGACGTATGCGCCAGCAGCTGCCGCACCGTGATGCGACCACCGGCGTCCACGCCGCGCCGGACGTGGAGACCGCGCATCACGTCCGCACCGAGGTAGGCCGCGGCGGGTGCGTCGAGGTCCAGCCGCGCCTCAGCACGCAACTGCATCACCACCGCCGACACGTAGAGCTTCGTCGCACTGGCGATGAAGTACGGCCGCCGGGACGCGGGCGTGCTCAAGGACCACATCCAGCCCCGACCCGGCGACGCCAGGGCGAACGAGATGTCTCCCGTGTCGTCCCGCGCGTCGTAGGACGCGAGCGCACGCGTCAGCCGGGCCTCGAGCGCGCCGGGCGTCACCACGCCTCGCGGAGCTGCACGCTCACCCAGACCTCGACACCCGCCGCGGCGGGTCGCAGGGCGTCGGCCGACGGGTAGCACTCGAAGTCGGGCCGGTGCGCGGACTGCCACGGTCCCCGGGCAAGCCATGCCAGCAGGGCTTCCCACGTGGCGTGCAGCGGCGCCTCGTGCGGAGGCAGGAACACCGCGTAGTGCTGGGGCGTCACGCGCATCCGCCCCAGGCCATCGGGCCGGTCGGCGAACGAGTCCACGTCCACCGCGCACATGTACTCGATCCCGCCGAGACTGCTGCCGCACAGCACGCCGAAGTACGCCTGCCCGACGCGGCCCGGCACGTCGTCTCCAGCCAGGCACTCCTGCCACTGCCGCGCGATACCCGCCTCGGCGCCGGCGACGCGTGCTGGCGGCGCAGCCCTCCGAAGAGCAGCAGCCGGCCGGTCTCGAAGCGGTCCGGCGTCATCGGAGCGCCCGAAGAGGGAGGCACGGGCCCCTTAGCCTGGGATCACCGACACCCGTCGGCGCACACCGTGCGTCCACGGACGGCCTCGACACCCTCGTAGCCAATGAGGGGCACCATCACCAGCGCCGCCACCGGATCGGCCCACCACCAGCCGAGCGCGGCGTTGAGGACCAGACCGCCGAGCAGGATGGCGGACAGGTACATGCAGAGTTCCGTCTGCTTCGCCTCGGCCGTCAGGGCGCGGCTGCTGAGGCGGGCGGCCACCCCGCGCTTCGCACGAGCCAGGAGGGGCATCACCAGGAGCGAGCCCGTCGCGATCGCGATGCCGAGGATCGACTCCTCGGGCTGCTCGCCGAGCAGGAGGGCGCGGGAGGCATCGACCAGCACGTAGGCGGCGAGCAGCAGGAAGCACACGCCAATCACCCGCAGCGCCCGGCGTTCCGCACGCTCGCGGTGCTCGTGCGAGGCGTCGGCATGGAGCCGCCACAGGCCGGCCACGCTGCTGCCCACTTCGATGACGCTGTCGAACCCGAAGCCGACCAGGGCCACCGAGCCGGCCAGCAGGCCGGACGCGATCGCCAAAACGGCTTCCAGGCTGTTGTAGGCGATGGTGGCCCACGTGAGCCACTGCCCACGGCGCACCACCCCCTGCCGGTCCGTCATCGTCAGCACGGCCACGTCGTTGACCATATCACCCCGGCGCGCCCGACGCTCCGCCGGAACGCGTACGCCAGGCGTGCTCGGCCGCCGCCTGGATGGCCGGAAGCAGGAGCCAGCGGATGGGGATGATGCCGAAGCGCGCCCACCGCCAATAACGCAGGAAACGAGCGCGGGCGGCCGGATCGGTGGCGACGACCCGGGTCTCGGTGGCGAGCACGGTTCGCTCGGGGCCGTCGGCGATGGTCTCGAGCGTCCAGGCAATCTTCACGCGGCCCGGCTCCGCGTACGCCTGGAACTCCCCCGGCACGGGGACGAAGACCACATCGGCCAGCCAGGGCTGGCAGCTGGCACCGCCGATGACGATGTGTCCCGGCCGCTCGACCAGGCATGCCCAGCCGAGCGACCGCAATTCATCGAGGAAGGCCGTGGAGACCCGGGGCCTGGGTCGTCCGCCGAGCAGCCGCTCGCGCAGGCGGATGATTCCGCGCACGAGCGGCACCGACTGCATGTCGAACGTCGTCGCCACCTCGTAGACGACGTGCGCCGGTGCCTGCACCACCAGGGAGAAACGCTCCCGCGCATCAGGCCGCGGAATGTACGGCGCCAGCGGATCGTCGGACACGGACACGCTCAGTACAGCGCCCGGTACTCGGCCTGCTTGAGGAGGAGTCGGACGTCCTTGTCGTGCTTCGCGTCCCCGAAGAGGACGCGGCCCACCGACACCCCCCTCGCCCGTGCCAGGGCAAGCGCGAACTCGTAGACAGGCGCGTCAGGCTCACGCACGCACTGCTCCGCCCACGCCAGCAACTGCGCCGTGTCGGCGACCACGGGTTCCTGTCTCGATGGCTTCCGCATCCGTCATGTCCCCCTCTGCCCCGGCTCCGGCGTGGCCCCGTCGAGCGTACGCGACATGATCCGGTCGGTCTGCAGGTCGAGACCGAGCTGGAATCCGTGCGACCCGACGTCGATGAAACCGAGCCTGCGATAGAACGCGAGGGCCCGCTGATTGTGCTCCCACACGCCGAGCCAGATCGCCGCACCGCCCATCCCGCGCACCACCTGTTCCACCTGCCGCATCAGGGCCTGCGCCACGCCGCGCCCATGCCACCGGGCATCCAGGTAGAAGCGCCACAACTCCACGGGGGATGGCGCAATGACACAGGCGGGCACCTCCGCGTGCCGCACCTGTGCGTAGCCGATGGGCTCGCCGGCCACGAGCACGAGCAGCGTGTGGACGTGCGCGGCCTCGAGTTCGCGGCGCTGCTGTGCCTCGCCGAAGGCCCCGGCCAGGTACACCGCCATGTCGGCCGGTGCGTTGGATGCACCGAACGTTTCCTCGAACAGCCTGGCCGCCAACGCCGCCAGCGCCGACGCGTCCTCGACGCCGGCCTCCCGAATCGTGACCATGCCGCCTGCCACCGTGTGCCCCGGCTGACCGATTGGGGTCATTTCCGTGACACCTGCCGCTCGATGCGCCAGCACGAGTCGTGGCGCTGCATCCCGATGTGCGGATAGTAGGTCTCGGCCTGTGGCGCCGCCAGCAGGATCAGGGTCGTGTCGAGGCCGGCGGCGCGGTGCGTCTCGGCAATGAGGGCGCGCCCGATCCCCTGCTGCTGGAAGGCCGCATCCACCGCCAGGTCCGACAGGTAGGTGCAGTAGCTGAAGTCGGTGATCGCGCGGGACACGCCGACCAGGTGGCCCGTCGTCGCCCGAGCCGTCACGATGAGGTCGGCGTGCGCGAGCATGCCGGCAATCGTCTCAGGACAATCCACTGGGCGACGCGCAGCCAGCGTGGACCGCCGCAACACGTCCACGAACTCCTCCGGCGCGAGCTGCGGCTCGAGCGCGTACACCACCATGCCTGCTCCTCGACCGCCCGCCCCTGGGGCGCGCGGATGCGTCGGCGATCCGCCGGCGGCGCTCATCGTGGCACCACGCCCGCGCCTCCGCAAGAGCCAGCGCCGCAGAGGGTGAGGACCGACACTTCCGGCGGCACCCGGAACCTGATTGGAAGGATGCTGGTCCCAACGCCCGTGCTCACGAACAGGTGATGGCGGTTCTCCACGACGTGACCAGCCGCGAAGCGCTGCCCGTAGCGGGACGGCACCACGGGACGGCCGATGAGCGGCACGTGTACCTGTCCCCCGTGCGTGTGGCCCGCCACCGTCAGGATGACGCGGGCCGGCACCTCCGGGAAGAGATCGGGGTTGTGGGTGAGCACGACCACCGGAGCGTCTGCGGGCACCAGGGCCAACGCCGCCGCGACGTCGTGCCGGCCCTCCCGGTAGTCGCTGACGCCTGCCAGCCAGAAGCGGCAATCTCCCAGCGCCACGTGCACCGCCTGGTCTTCCAGGACGCGGACGGATGCCGACTCGAGCGCCCGCCGCACGCGTGCGGGATCGAGCCACCAGTCGTGATTGCCCAGCACGCCGAATACGCCAGCGGGGGCCCCCAGGCCCGCGAGGATCGGCGCCCACGCCTCGGGGGCCGCGAAGGTGCCACCCAGCACGCCGTCGACCACGTAGTCGCCCGCCAGCAGGACCAGGTCGGGTTGCGCTCGACGCGTCAGCTCCACCACACGCTGGAGGTTCTCGGGGCCGTTGAAGGGCGACCCCACGTGCACGTCGGCGAGCACGGCGACGCGAAGCCCCTCACACGCGGCCGGCCAGCCCGACATCTCGATGACGTGATCCCGACGCGTCAGGCTCGACGGCTCCACCCAGAGCGCCCATGTCGCGGCCGAGAGAGCCGCACCCACGGCGGCCAACAGGGCCACGGGCACCCCGCGGAGACTCGGCCTCAGGTGCGGCACGGTGCGGGGACGCGCAGGTCTGCGTGCGACCGGGAGAACATCCGGTACACGATGCGGGCTGGCAGGAAGGCGAGCAGACCGGCCATATCGAGCTCCCCGACGCAGAGGCCGATCATGGAGCCCCGGTGCGCGGCGCCGCGGGTGAAGCGGACCGCAAGGGCTCGAGCGTCATGGAAACAGCTCCGGCGCCACGCGCCCTTTCGTCGCCTGCTCGAACGCGTAGGCCAGCTCGATGAGCCGTGGCTCGCTGCAGGCGGCACCGGTGAAGGTCACGCCGAACGGCGCAGGTCGCGCCGCGAAGTCGGCGGGAAGCGGCGGACGCGGCGCATTCGGCACCGTGCCGAACGGCACGATGACCGAGGGATATCCGGGGCGGGCGGCAAGCCCGGCGCCGCTGCTGCCGGGAAAGAGCAGGGCGTCGAGCCGGTGCGCCGCGATGGCCGCATCGATGCCCTGCGTGCCGGCCAGGCGGAGGTCACGCGCCCGGTCGGCCTCGTAGCGCGCGCGGTCCCTCTCCACGTCCATCTCGTCGGAGATATCGAGCTGCGCCTGGCCGTAGCGGATCGCGTTGCGCCCGCGGTTCGCGAGGTTGAACGCCCGGAGCGCGGCCAGCGAGGTGACCGGGGCCCCGGCGCCGAGGGTGTGCACGTAGGCCGTGAAGTCGCGCTTCATCCCGTACTTGAGGACGACCGAGCAGCCGGCGTCGGCACCCTTCCGGTTCTCGAGTCCCGCACAGATGTCCCACGCCAGGATGTTCTCGTCCCGCCGGGGCGCGACGACGCTCGGGACGTCCGCAGGATCGACGATCTCGGCGCCCTGGCGCCTGAGCACCTCGATGGCGGCGGCCATGACGGCGGACTGTGCCTCGGTCAGCCCGCCGCTTGGGGTGGACTCCCCGGGGACGACCAACGCCTCGTAGTAGTAGGCACGAGGCACACCAATGCGCGCGCCGCGCAGGCCGTCCTCGCGCAGGTGCGGTGTGTAGTCGCCGCCGGGGGGCCGCGGGCACGTGGCCGTCACGGGGTCCCGTGGGTCCGGCGACGCTCCCTCGAGCACGCCGAGCAGCACCGCCGCGTCGGCGACCGTTCGCGCCATGGGTCCAGCGGTGTCCTGGTCGGCCGTGATCGGCATGATGCCGTAGCGGCTGATGCGACCCACGGTGGGCTTGATGCCCACCAGCATCGTCGCGTTCGAGGGCGTGAGGATGGACCCGGACGTCTCCGTGCCGACGCTCGCCGCCCAGAGGCTCGCCGCGGTGCCGATGCCCGAGCTCGAGCCGCCGACGCCGAGCACGGGGCGACCATCGTTCCAGCCGTCCCGCGGATCCGGACGCGGGTCGTAGGGATTGAGCCCGTAGCCGCCGAGCGCACTGTAGTTGCCCGGCATGCCGCTGGCCACCCAGTTGGCCAGCTCCGTGTGCACCGTCTTGGCGAGGACGACTGCGCCAGCCACGCGCAGGTGCGTCACGAGCGTGGCGTCGTAGGGCGGGCGGAACCCGTCGAACGCCAGCGCGCCACCCGTCGTAGGCAGGTCGGTGGTGTGGATGTTGTCCTTGAGCGCGATGGGGATGCCGTGCAACGGGCCGCGCACGCGGCCGGCCCGACGCTCCTCGTCGAGACGACGTGCCTCGTCGAGCGCTCGCGGGTTGATCGTCATCACCGCGTTGAGCGTGCCCTCGTAGCGCGCGATCCGGTTGAGGTACTGCGCCACGAGCCCGCGGGACGTGACACGTCCCTGGGCCATTGCCGTCTGCATCTCCGCGATGGTGGCCTCCGCCACGGAGAACGCGGCCTGAGGCGCGGGCCCGGCCGGGGGGCCGGGCAGGCACGCGAACAGCAGCGCGAGCACCACGACGGCCGGCAGTACCCGGGCGACCGGCCCTGCCGCGTCGGCGCCGTGTCTCATCGCGAGATCATAGACCGGTGGTGCGCGGTGTCAGCGAGGGCGGGCTCGCGCAGTCACCAGATGGGCTGGCGCATCGAAGCGCACCGACCCATCGGGTGTACGACAGGGCGCCAGCACCGTGTCCGCCTCGTCGAGGATGCTCTCGATCTGTGCCTCGGCGAGCTGCACACCCATCACCGGTAACCAGCCGCGGAGGTCGGCTTCGACCAGGGTCCTGATATCGGGAAAACGGGCCGTGCCGTGTTCGGTCACCACGCGGACCGAGACCAGGCCCCCGGCCTCGAACAGCGCGACCAGGGCATTGGCATCTCCGAGCGCGAAGGGCGCCCGCAGCGCGTCCGCCGCCGCCGTACCCGCACGGCGTTCGAGCAGCGACACGATCTGTGCATACGCTTCCGAGCGCTCCAGGCTGTCCCAGACGGCAACGGCCAGCTTCCCGTCCGGTCGCAGCACGCGATGCATCTCTCCGACTGCGCGGGTGCGGTCGCGCAGGAACATGAGCCCGAACTGGCTGACAACCGCGTCGAAGGCGTCGTCAGGGTAGGGGAGGGCTTCGGCGACACCTTCCGTCCACGCCACGTCGGGCGCGAGTTCTCGGGCCACGGCCAGCATGCCGATGTCGGGATCGATACCGGACACGCGACCCGAAGGGCCGACACGGGCCGCAGCCGCCCGCGCCAGCACGCCGGTGCCGCAGGCCACATCGAGCACACGGTGGCTGGCCGTCACGCCGGCCGCATCGAGCAGCCGCGGGCACCACTGCGCGAAGAGCGCTGGCACGTGCAGCGCTTCGTACGCCCGGGCACCGGCAATCCGCGCCTCACGCGAGGATGGGTCCATCGGCCTCCTCCTCTCACGGGGCGACGCGGACGGCGGAGAAGTTCCTCGTGCCGGTGGACGCCGGACCGCGGATCGCCGTGACAGCCAAGCGCATCTCCGCCGGCTCCACGCGCCCGATGAAGAGCAGGACGGTACCATCGCCGCCTGGCAGCACGTGCTCGAACGTGATCGTGTCGGCGCTCCTGACCCTGCCGTTGCGCACCACCACGGGCGGGCTATCGTCCGCGCGGAGGGTTCCCGTCAGTTCCTCGCCCTCCATGCGCAGATGGAAGGCTGCCAGGCCCGGCGGGACGACGGTGGCTTCCCAGGTGCCGGCGATGTTCCCGCGTTCGAGCCGACCAGCGGATGCGCCCTGGTGGGCGGGCTCCACGGAAACGAGGCCGGACCAGGTGCCACGGAAGGGGACGAGCGTGGTGATGTAGGTCAGGTACACGTCGGCCGGCCCCAGCGTCACGCCCCACACGCCCCGGCCGTTGCGTGGCTCACCATGCACGGCCACGAGCGAGGGCTGGCGAGGGTCGGCCACGCTCACCACCTGCAGTTCGCTGTCGCCGGCGGACACGTAGAGGAGGCGGCGGACCGCATCGAACGCAAGCTGGTTGGTATGCCCGGGACTGTTGAACCAGAGGTTCGCATTCGTGCCGGCGTGCCAGGGGTTCCACCAGGCCACCTGCCTGATAGCCACCGGGTTCGACACGTCCAGCACCTCGACACCCGCGTAGTCGATCGCCGCGTAGAGCAGCGTCCCGTCCACGACAAGGCTGTTGTACGCCTGCTGCCGGGTGCCCATGCCGGCGTTCACGTACCGGCCGGACTCCGTGGGATGGGCCGGATCGCGCAGGTCCAGGACCCGCACGCCTCCGGCATCGTTGGCTACGTAGAGGTGCTCGCCCGCCAGCGCGAGGCCCCTGGCATTGGGCCGTTGTGTACGAGTCGGATTCGGTCTGGGGAAGTTCGGGTCGGGCAGCACCGTTGTCAGATGCCGGATGGCTGCCGGCGCCTCCACGTCGAACACCATGACGCCAGCCGACATCGCCGCGAGATACGCGTAGCGGCCCCTGACGGCAACCGCGGCTGCGCCTCCGAGCGTCTCCCCGCTGGCCCACGTACCCAGCACCACCGGATGGGCGGCGTCGCGGACATCGATGGCTGCGAGTCCCGCCTTCGAGCCGCGTGCCGCGAACAGGTCGCCCAGGGCCGCATAGAGCGTGGTGCCCTGCAAGTCGAGATGCATGACGTGCAGCCCACCGAATCGTGCGACAGGCAGGCGCGCCACCTCCCGGGGCTCACGTCCTCCTTCGGGTGCCCGCAGCACGGCCAGGCCACCCTGCTTGAGGGCCACGAAGAGCTGGCGATCGTCCCGAGGGTCCACGACGACGGCCTGTGGCAGGCTCCCGCGCAGCGGGTGCGCCCACCGCTGGGCGAGCCTCTGCGGCGCGCCCTGCTGCGCCGACGTCGCGGCGGTGAGTGCGATGAGCAGCGCAGTCAGGATCGACGGTCCTGCCCACCAGCATGAGCGCTTCAGCATCGTGACCTCCCCCTCGTCCATCGCGGGGCATTGCCACCCCGTGGCACCACGCGCCAGCGCCAGTGCCCATACCGCGCAACCGGAATACTAGCGCGCTCTTGCCAGGCGACGCCGAAACCCGGCCGGGCGCCGAAGAGGGCGCCAGGGCAGGCGCCTGGCGAGACGCGAAGGGCATGTGCGCGCGGCTCCGGGATCTCGCCTGTCGGCGCGACTCGGACACGCCACCGCCGGACGTGGTCCAGACCGCCGCTGGCTGGAGCCGCGCCGCATTGGCTATCATTTTCGCGTGACCGTGCTCGTCCCGCAGCCCCGCCCCGAGGGCCTCGACATTGACGGCCTGGGGGCGCGCGTCGCCGAACTGGACGCCCTGGTCGGCGCACGGCACGCGGAGGTCGCGCGCGTCCGCGCGGACCTCGACGCGTTCAAGGTCGCCTATCGCCAGCGTGTGGGACTGCTCCACGAGCAACTCGACGAGCTGGAGCTTTCCATCGCGGAGGCCGAGCTGGGCGAGATTGAGAAGCGCCTGGGCAACGAGTCCGAAGCCGCCGCGCCCGGTACCGCGCCGGGCGACGCCCCACCGTCAGGTGGCGAGCCCGCGCCGCGCTTCGTCTCGGACGGTGTCAGGAAGCTGTTTCGCGACGTGGCCAAGGCGATCCATCCCGACCTGGCCTCCGACGACACGGCGCGCGATCGCCGTCACGCGCTCATGATCGAAGCCAACCGCGCCTATGCCCTGGGCGACGAGGAACAGCTGCGCGGCATCCTGAGTGCGTGGGAACGAAGTCCGGAGGCGGTCCAGGGCACCGATGCCGAGGCCACGCGCCTGCGTCTCGAGCGCCGGATCGCCCAGGCCGAGGAACAGCTCGACGGCCTGTCCCACGACCTGGCCGATCTGCAGGCCACGCCCATGTGGCAGCTGAAGGTGATGGTGGACGATGCCGCCGCGGCGGGCAAGGACCTCGTGCGCGACATGGTCCGGCGCCTGAAGCGGGAGATCATGGCGGCGCAGAATCGCCT
The DNA here is from genome assembly GCA_050185275.1 of Vicinamibacterales bacterium. Taxonomy (GTDB): domain Bacteria; phylum Acidobacteriota; class Vicinamibacteria; order Vicinamibacterales; family UBA2999; genus JABFRY01. The sequence goes on from JBFWZN010000012.1 coordinate 57,370, forward strand.
GGATGCGATGCGGCCGCCCAGCCCGCGCTGAGCCGATCCCGCCCGCGGCCTGTGCAGGGCGCAGGAGCGTAGCACCACGAACCGCACGACCTGCCCCGAGGGCGACACCGGGCAGCGCGACCGCCGGGTCCCGCGCTGAGCCCGCGCCGCCACCCCGCGGAGCCGGCTGCCGACTCCGTGGGCCGCGGGTATCCTAGCCGGCCGACGGTTCGTCCCAGTGGGCGCCGGGCCGGTAGTCCCCGAAGTACCACTGGTGCCCTTCCAGGTCCTCGGTGCTGTAGCCCCTGGCGCCGTAGTCCTCGTCGCGAAGCGGGCGCACGATGCGGGCGCCCGCCGCCGCAGCCCGCGCGTGGTGCGCGTCCGGGTCGGCGACGCACACGCTGAGCGTACTGGGTGCGCCGCGGTCGCTGCGTGGACCGAAGCGACCGGCATCGGGTTGCGGGGAACTCACCATCACGACTCCGGAGCCGAGACGCAGCTCTGAGTGCCGGACCGTGCCGTCGGGACCGGGCACGACCAGCCGCTTCTCGAAACCGAAGACGCGACACAGCCACTCGATGGCGGCCGGGGCGTCATCGTAGGTGAGGCACGGATGAATGTCGGACGGCGTGCGGTACGTGGACGCCATGACGCGCTTCCTCCCGGGTGAGTGGGCGGCCGTGCCCGCGACAGGCACAGCGAGGCGGATGCCGCGACGGGCCCTACCGACGGGCGTAGACGCGCATCTCACGGCCGTCAGGCAGCATCACGCGCTCCAGGCGAATCACCTTCGAGCCGTCCCTGAACTGGTACCCGATGCCGGTGATCTCGTCGCCGGGCTTCACGGTGCTGCTCGACCAGCCGTTGGCCACCATCCGGTTGATGGCCGGCCCGCCGATGCTCCACTTCTCCACCTCGCCGGCGTCGTTGCGCACGTCGATGGCGATCATCGGGTGCGGGTTCGCCCAGATGACGGATGTGACCGTCCCCTTCACGGTGACGAGACGCTCCTGGTTGACGGGCCACGCATGGTGGGCCGACACGGTGGGCACCGATACCAGCGCGACGAGGAGTGCGACCGCCTGCAGTCTGAATCTCATGCCACGAACCTCCACTGCGCATTCTACGCGCGACCGCCCACGTGGCGCAGCCGTCACGGGCGCTGCCCTGCCTCGACCCGGAAATCCTCCCGGGCGCCCGGAAGAATGCCCACGCGGGCATAGCCGATACGGGGCGGGCCCGTCGGGCAATACCGAACTCTCCGGCCGAGTTCTTGCCTCGGTGCTCCGGGTGTAGTCTGTCTGCCGCGGGAGGAACGAACATGTCACTACGCCGTCTCGTCCGGGGTCTCACCGTCATCTGCGTGGCCTCCCTGTCACACCTGGGCGTCCAGCCTGCGTCCGCATCGCCCGTGACACTCAACCTGCGCTACCGGGTGGCCGAGGTCTGCGACCAGACCGGCCACGGGCAGTTCGTCAACTGCACGCCGGGCACCGAGACCGCCGTCATCCACCTCGCCTACGACGACAGCGACGTCGCCACCGACCTGCTACCCGATCGCACGGTGCTGAGGCTGAACGGCCCGCTGGTATCGTCGCTGAACCTCCCCAGCCTGCCCGATCCCTGGGGTGGGCCGGTTGCGCGCCAGGTGCGCCTCGAAGCGGAACTCGAGGGCACGAGCGCGGAGACGCACGTGCAGGTGCTCCAGAGCGACATCCCCGGCGGCTGCTCGGCTGCGGGCGAGTGCGACCGCGTGTGGCTCGACGTGCTCGAACTCGATCGGTTCTTCTCCCTCGGTCCCCAGCCGGTGCCGACGCCCCAGGATCTGGAACGACTGCTCAGGGTGCGCGGCAGCTCGGGTAGCGTGGGGCAGTTTTTCTCGGTGGCGTGGTATGTGCCGCTCGGCGGAGGACCGCCGGTGTACGTGGACGGCTCGAAGGTCTATCGCCTGGCGGTGCCCGAACCGTCGGCCGGACTGCTGCTGGCGGTCAGCCTGCTCCTGCTCGGCGCCTGGAGGGGTCGCGCCGCACGGCCCTAGTGCCCATCGGCGTCGGACGGCAAGGGCTCCCTGACCACGCGGAACCCGAGGCTGAAGCCCCGGTCATCGGGGTTATGTGTGTACCGCAGGCCACATCGGGCGCTGTCGGCCTCGAAGTACCAGCTGCCGCCACGGATGACCTTGAGCGGACTGTCGCACGCCGGAGCCGGATCGACGACGGCCCCGTCGGGGTAGGGACAGTGTGCATCCGCCGTCCACTCCCACACGTTGCCCTGCATGTCGTGGAGGCCCCAGGCGTTGGGAGGAAAGGCGCCCACCTCCGTCGTCTGTCCGTCACCGGCCATGCTGCGCGTGATTGACGCGGCCACGTTGCCGTGTGGAGGCCCGAACGCGGGCCCGGTGCCGTAGGCACCGGTTGTCCCGGCCCGGCAGGCGTACTCCCACTCCGCCTCGGTCGGCAGGCGAAAGCGGTTGCCGGGTGCACGCGCCGTGAGGCGGTCCAGAAAGCGGTGCACCTCGACCCAGGTGACGTTCTCCACGGGCCGTCGCCCGCTCGGATCGGGAAAGTGACTCGGGTTGGTGCCCATCACCGCCTGCCACTCGTGCTGCGTCACCTCGAAGACGCCGAGCCAGAAGGCATCGGAGAGCCGCACCGGGTGCTGTTGCTCCTGCGGCTCCCGCCCGGTCTCGTTCTCCGGCGTGCCCATCGTGAACGTGCCAGGCTCGAGACGAGCAAACACCATCCCCGTTTCCGCGTCCACCCACCTCCTCGACGGCGGAGCCGCAGGACCCGATGCCATGCACCCGTACGCCGCAAGTGCGATGGCCGCCATGCACAGCAGGGCTCGAACGTTAGCCTCCGCCGTGGGCCGCCGGCGCGAGCGGGTGAAGAACCCCTCAAGGTAGGCGGCGGCTGTGTCCGACAGGCCCACGATCTTGTTCGTGGCCTGCCGGTAGAACTTGAAGTTGAGTTCGGTTTCCGGGCGCCCGTCGCGCCAGTCGGAGAACGACCGGAGCTCACCCCGTCCGAGGCGGCGCGTGGCGGTGCCGGTCCGCGTCACCTGGATGGTGACGCGCGGCGTCTGCCTCACGACCCCGGGCGTCTTCGGCACCGCCGCGGCCTCCGTGACGACACCTTTGGCGATGAGCCCTGGACCGCCCTCGTTCTCGCTCGCGAAGATGTACAGGACATCGCCCGCGGCAATGCGCTTCCCGCCGTACATCGTCTTCTGGCGCACGAACCGGAAGGTCCGCGCCGACCGATCGGCAATGTCCGCCTTGATCGCGAAGACCATGGGGGTGCGCGGTGAGGATACTATGGGCGCCGGAGGACGTGCCCGACATGCGCATCGCCGCCCTGATTCTCTGCCTTGGTTCGTTGGTCTTCGCCCAGTCCACGGTGGTGGACCTGCCCCGTGCGCCGCTCGGCGACGGGCCCTGGGTCTTCGACAGCGCCGAGCAGCACAAGGTCCAGGTGACGGTGATCACCAAGGCCTTGCAGCGCCCCTTCGGCCTCGCCTTCCTTCCGGACGGCACCATCCTCGTGACCGAACGCCCGGGCCGCCTGCGCGTGGTCCGCAACGGGGTGCTCGAGCCCCAGCCGGTGACGGGTCTGCCCGAGATCTACGCGCGCGGCAACGACGGACTCTTCGACGTGCTGCCGCACCCCGACTTCGCCCGCAACCGGCTCCTCTATTTCGCGTACACCAAGCCCGGGCCGAACCGCGACGCCGCCCACGCGCTGGGGCGCGCCACGTTCGACGGCACCACGCTCACCAACGTGCAGGAGCTGTATGCCACCGAGTGGGGCACCAGCCTCGGGGGCAGCCGGCTGGCGTTCGGCCCCGACACCACCATCTACATGACGGTGCCGGCGGCCCTGGTGGAGCCAGCACCCGGGTGGCAGCTCGCGCAGGAGCCGGGCAGCGCCTACGGCAAGGTGCTGCGGCTGCGGGACGATGGGTCGATTCCGCCGGACAACCCCTTCGTGGGCACGCCGGGCTATCGGCCGGAGATCTACAGCTTGGGGCACCGGGATCACCTGGGCCTCTTCTGGCACCCGTCAGGACAACTCTTCCAGGCAGAGCACGGCCCCAACGGCGGCGACGAGGTGAACATCATCCGCGCAGGCCGCAACTACGGCTGGCCCATCTCGAGCTTCGGACGCCAGTACCGGGGCCAGCGGGTCTCGCCGGTGCCGTACCGCGAGGGTATCGAGCTGCCGCAGATCCTCTGGGTGCCGTCCATCGGGCCCTCGGGCCTCATGATCTACGGCGGCGACCGCTTCCCCGCGTGGAAGGGCAACCTGTTCGTCGGCAGCGCGCAGTACGGCGAGGTGCGCGGCACCGGGCACCTGCAGCGCGTCGTGCTCAACGACAACTTCGAGGACATCCGTCGGGAGCGCCTGCTCGACGACCTGCACCAGCGCGTACGCGACGTGCGCGAGGGTCCGGACGGCTTCATCTACGTGCTCACCGACCAGGAGGTGGGCGCCCTGCTCCGCCTCGAACCGGCACCGTAGGGCCGTATACGGTTCGGCGTCGCACGCCAGGCAGGACCGCAGTTCCACCTGGGGAGCGGGGGCCGGCGCGGGGCATCTGGCTGCGGCTCGCCGTGGCACTCCCTCGCAGGTGCCCGAATGTCAGAAGACGCCGGGCACGAGCCGACCTGGCGTACGGCGCGCGTAGTCCCGGTAGCCGGGAAGCTCGTCGGCGAGATAGCGGTCCTCCTTCGCCGTGCGCGCCACCAGCACCGCCACCGCGAGACCTGCCGGGATGAACGTCCAGTACGATTGCAGGACGAGCGGCAGGGCGAGCTGCGACAGGAGCATGCCCAGGTAGCCAGGATGGCGGACCAGGCGATACACGCCGGTGTCACAGACGCGGTGGCCGCGCTCGGTCTGGATGCGCACGGTGGTCGAGAAGAAGGCGTTCTGCCGCCGCGCCACCGCAAAGAGCGCCTGCCCCAGCAGCATGAGCCCTGCGCCGGCAACGGCGACCGACACCGGCACGGGACCCGTCCAGCCGTAGCGACCGGAGTCCAGGCTCGCCGTCAGCAGCGCCACGAGATTCAGCAGGAAGTACACGGCGAGCAACCGCCGGTCCCACGTCTGCCCCGCGTGGGCCTCGCGGGCGCGGTCGGCGGCGAGGGTGGATCCCGCCGGCGCGAGCAGGTGCGTGAGCGTCGCGCCCCAGAGCGCCAGCACCAGATACAACAGGCCCTGCCAGTACGCGAGCGTACCCGCCCCCACGAAGACGATGCCCGAGAACAGCAGGACGCCGATGTAGCTGGCCGCCACCGCCCTGGCGCCGGACACGGGGACCGGCGCACGATCCGGGGTTGCGCCGTGCGAGTCCACGAGCGACACGGTCGGTCAGGGACGGGCGTCGTCGGTGGCCGACGCGGCCCCGTGGTGGTCCAGCGCGTGCGCCTTCCGCCCGCCGCGCTCGACCCTGGTCGTCGGCGCCGAGTCCACCAGTTGGCGCGCCAGCGCCACGCACCGCTGCGCCAGCTCGCCGGCGCCGCTGTGCAGCTCGTGCGACGTGCGCACCGTCACCACGTTCTGCTCCATGTCCTCGGCCGTCCAGCCGCGCGAGTGCCCGATGAACGGGAACTGCGGCACGTGGAAGCCCAGCTCGCCGAAGAAGGTGAGGAGCTGACCGGCCACTCCCTGCACGTTGTCCTGCCCGCCCACGATGATGAACCCGGCCACCTTGTTGCGAATGAGCACGCGGTTGTGCGTGGTCACCTGGTTCTGCACGCAGTTGAGGCGCTCGGCCATCTTGAAATAGAGCGACGAGGCCGCCCCCCATCGGATGGGCGTGGCCAGCAGGACGACATCGGCCCAGTGCACCAGGGCCTCGTACACGACGTCGAGTTCGTCGTCGCGCTCCATCTGGGTGATCGAACACGGCCACGTGCAGGCATGCGCGCCGAGCGAATAATAGCCGCGGCAGGGGTGGAAGTGGAGCCCGTTGAGCCGTATCAGCTTCGTCTCGCACCCATCGGTCCGTGCGGTGTCGAGCGCTGACGCCAGCAGGTGGTCCGAGCCGGAATAGCGCGGGTGCTCCTGGTCCATGGCGGTAGTGGAAATCCCCACCACGCGGATGGCGCCGGGCAGGCGTTCGGGCTTCCGGGCCAGGGGGTGCGGGTCGTGGGGTGTCTTGCGGCGCAGGGTGACCGCCTCGACGTTCACGAGCACCCGGCCGTGCTCGACCTTCACCGGGTAGGCCGGCACACGATCGTCCTCAAAGCCTGGCTCGCCGATGCCGGTCACCCGGTGAAACTTCCACTGGTGCCAGGGACACACCACATAGTCGCCGTCCAGGCGACCCTCGCCGAGCGGTCCCCCGACATGGTTACAGGCGTTCGAGACCGCACCGAACGCGCCGTCCACGCACGAGAGCGCAATGCGGGTGCGGCCGGCCCGAACCGGCTGCAACGTGCGTCCCTGCAGTTCCGTCACCGCCCCGAGGTCCACCCAGCCGTCCGTCTGCTCCATGCGCTCCTGCTCTCGTCCCGTCCGGTCCACGCGCCCCAGGGCACGCCCATCGACGACCGTTCGCCGCGCGGCCGCCCGTTCATCGGCATCGCCCGTCTGCGGCGCGCGGGCTCAGGATACTACCGGAACTCCGCCGCGACGGGCGCGGCACGCCCCGTGGCCATCCAGGTGCCCACATCGACACCCCGGACCAGCAACCAGAGGCAGACGGACACCTCCGCGACGATGGCGACGACGTAGATGGGGGCCACGGTCCCGACATGCTCGGGCAGCAGGAATCGGGTATAGCTGCCGAGCAGATAGGTCATCGCCGCGGCCATGAGCAGGCCGCCGAGCGCCCGGGGCAGATAGCCCGAGCGGAACACCAGGTATCCAAGCAACAGGCAGTGGACGCCGAACAGCAGCAGGCCGATGTCGTAGCCGTGGCCGTGCAGGTCGAGGAACAGCGCGGCGAGCGCGTGACGGGCATCCTGATCGAGCAGCCCGGCATACGACTGGCCGGTGAGCAGCAGGAGCGCGGCGTGGTAGTGCACCAGGTTCAGCGCCAGCACCGCGGCCTGCGCGAGCCGGAAGCACATGGCCATCAGGGCGACGGCACGGCTCACCGGCGCCAGGAGCACGTACAGCAGGACCGCGAGCGCGACGTCGCTGAGCACCATGACCGAGTCCGCCACGAAGCCGCCACGAAACAGATTGGCCTGGGACAGGATGCGATCCGCGGTCATCGCTGGATCGTCGGGCACGATGATGCCGGCGCGAACGACCAGCTCGCCCAGCAGGCCGAACACGATGATGACGAGATAGAGGGCACCCGCGGTGCGGGCGTAGATCTGCGGTGCAGCGTCGAGCGATCGTGCCATCGGTCCTCACCTCCTGCCGCTGGCCCGGAACGCGTCTCTCTCCGGGCAGTGCGGCGTGTCAGGGACGCGTCCGGATGGTGCGGCGCAGGAGGCGCCTAGGGCACGACCTGCACACCCCGCCAGAACGCCACGCGGCCCTTGATCTCGCTGGCCGCCGGCTTGGGCTCGGGGTAGTACCAGCACGCGTCCGCATTCCGCTGGCCATCCACCGTCAGCGAGTAGTAGCTGGCGGTGCCCTTCCAGGGGCAGACGCTGGTGGTCGGGCTGAACTCGAACAGCTCGCGACTGATCGACTCGACCGGGAAGTAGTGATTGCCTTCGACGACGACCGTGTCGTCGGACTCCGCCAGCACCGTACCGTTCCAGATCGCCTTCATGGATTCCTCCCCTACCGTCGAGCTGGCCCCCTCCGGGCGCGACGCCAGTCTATGCCACGAACAGCGGGCTCGCGGGCCTGCGGAGCGGGCAGGCCCCGTTCCACGCGGTCGGAGGCACGCGGGACATCGGTGGAGCCGCACCGCGCGCCTCGTCGAGCCGTACATGCGACGGGGGGCGATCGCTCGCCCCCCGTCCTGTCGCGTCTGTTGTCACTCCCGGCTCGCCCCGTCGGGCGTCCCGTCGTCCCCCTGCCGGCTGCGGTCCGGGTCCGCCCGCCGGTTCTGCAGCAGCAGGTGAATGGCCACGCCGATCGAGAGGAGCGCCAGCGCCGCCGGGAAGAACTCGAAGATCAGCATGCGCGGATCCTCGAATCGTCTCCCTGGCTACTCGAAGTCTGCGCCCCGCGGACCGAGCGCCTCTTCCGGCTCGAACGCGTACTCGATCTCCCGTTCCAGGTCGAGTTCGTCCTCGGTCGGCTGCGGCGGTGCCGGCGGCGGCGGCGGTTCGTCCGCCGGGATCGACACGTGGCGATACCACTCGAAGCCCGTACCTGCCGGGATGAGCCGGCCCATCGTCACGTTCTCCTTCAGGCCGCGCAGGTAGTCCACCTTGCCCGAGATCGACGCCTCCGTGAGGACGCGCGTCGTCTCCTGGAAGGAGGCCGCCGAGATGAACGAATCGGTCGACAGCGATGCCTTGGTGATGCCGAGCAGCAGCGGCTGCGCCGTCGCCGGGCGGCCGCCGTCGGCGATCACCCGCTCGTTTTCCTCGAGGAAGCGGAACTTGTCCACCTGCTCGTCGATCAGGAACTCGGTGTCGCCCACGTCCTCGATGCGGACCCACCGCATCATCTGTCGCGCGATCACCTCGATGTGCTTGTCGTTGATGTTGACGCCCTGGAGCCGGTAGACCTCCTGGATCTCGTTGACCAGGTACTTCTGCAGCTCCTTCTCGCCCAGCACGCGCAGGATGTCGTGCGGGTTGCTGGGGCCGTCCATCAGCTGCTCGCCCGCGCGTACCCGCTCGCCCTCGTGGACGTTCACGTGCACGCCGCGCGGCAGGCTGTACTCGCGCGCCTCCGTCCCGTCGTCCGGCAGGATGATCAGCTTGCGCTGGCCCTTCACGATGCCGCCGTCCTTCGCCACGCCGTCGATCTCGGAAATGACGGCCGGGTCGCGGGGCTTGCGCGCCTCGAACAGCTCCACCACGCGGGGCAGACCGCCCGTGATGTCCTTGGTCTTGGTGGTCTCGCGCGGAATCTTCGCCAGCACGTCGCCGGCCTCCACGCCCTCCCCGTCCTGCACCATCAGGTGCGCATGCGAGGGCATCGGGTACTTCTTGAGCACCTTGCCCGACTTGTCGCGCAGCTCGATGGCCGGCTGCTTCTTCTCGTCGGCCGAGTCCATGATGATGAAGCGGGAGAGGCCGGTGACCTCGTCCACTTCCTCGTGCACGGTGAGGCCCTCGATGATGTCCTTGAACTTCACCGTGCCCACGTCCTCGGTGAGAATCGAGAACGTGTAGGGATCCCACTCCACGAGGTTCTGGCCCTGGGTGACCTTCTGGCCGTCCTTCACCTTGAGGCGCGCGCCGTAGACGATCGGGTAGCGCTCGCGGTCGCGCCCCTTCTCGTCCGCCACGACGAGCGACCCGTTGCGGTTCATGACGATCAGCTGGCTCTGCGGCTGCCCCTTGTGGGTCTCGACCACCTGCAGCCCTTCGTAGCGCACGCTGCCGGTGTGCTTCGCCTCGAGCGTGTTCTGCTCCGACACCCGCGACGCCGTGCCGCCGATGTGGAACGTCCGCATCGTGAGCTGCGTGCCGGGTTCGCCGATGGACTGTGCCGCGATGACACCCACCGCCTGCCCCAGTTCCACCAGCCGCCCGGTCGCGAGATCGCGGCCGTAGCACTTCGCGCACACGCCGCGGCGTGCCGCGCAGGTGAGCACCGAGCGGATCTTCACCTTCTCGATGCCCGCCTCCTGGATGGCGCTCGCCTTGTCCTCGTCGATCTCCTCGCTCTGGTCGACGATGGTGTCCGAGCTGAACGGATCGGAGATGCGCTCGAGCGTCACGCGGCCCACGATGCGGTCGCGCAGCGGCTCGATGATCTCGCCGCTCTCCACGATGGCGCGGGCCTCGATGCCGTCGAGGGTACCGCAGTCGATCTCGGAGATGATGACGTCCTGCGCCACGTCCACCAGGCGCCGCGTGAGGTAGCCGGAGTCGGCGGTCTTGAGCGCCGTGTCCGCCAGACCCTTCCGGGCGCCGTGCGTGGAGATGAAGTACTGCATCACGGTGAGCCCCTCACGGAAGTTCGACGTGATGGGCATCTCGATGATTTCGCCGGAGGGCTTGGCCATCAGGCCGCGCATGCCGGCCAGCTGGCGGATCTGCTGCTTCGACCCCCGGGCGCCGGAGTCGGCCATGATGTAGACGGGATTGAAGCTCCGTCCCGTCTTGTCGAGCTCGGCCATCTCACCGAACATTTCGTCGGCGATCTTCTCGGTGACTTCCGACCAGAGCGCGATGATCTTGTTGTAGCGCTCGCCGTTGGTGATGGCGCCCTCGAGGTACTGCTGCTCGACCTTGATCACCTCGTTGCGTGCGTTGCCCACCAGCTGCGGCTTGTTGCCCGGGATCACGAGGTCGTCGATGCCGATCGACAGGCCCGACCGCGTGGCGTAGGTGAAGCCCAGCGTCTTCAGCGAGTCGAGCATCTCGACGGTGCGCTCGAGACCCGACTCGAGGTAGCACCGCTGCACGAGCTGCTGCAGGCCCTTCTTCTTCAGCAGGCCGTTGACGAAGGGCATGCCCTTGGGCAACGACTCGTTGAGGATGACGCGGCCCACCGTCGTGTTGATGATCTTGCCGTGGACCTCCTGCACGTCGGTGTGCAGTACGTCCTGGTCGTCGCGTGCCGTGGTCAGGTCCTGCAGCTGCCCGGTGAAACGGAGCCGGATCGGCGACAGGGTCTCCAGTTCGGCCGCATCGAGCGCCAGCAGCACGTCATCGACGCTGCCGAAGGCCCGGCCCTCGCCCTTGGCGCCCCGCTTCACCTTGGTGAGGTAGTAGCAGCCGAGCACGATGTCCTGCGACGGCACCGCGATGGGCGCGCCGTTGGCCGGCGAGAGGATGTTGTTCGCCGACATCATCAGCACCGAGGCCTCGATCTGCGCCTCGGGCGACAGCGGGATGTGGACGGCCATCTGGTCGCCGTCGAAATCCGCGTTGAACGCCGTGCACACCAGCGGGTGGATCCGGATGGCCTTGCCCTCGACGAGGACCGGCTCGAACGCCTGGATCCCGAGCCGGTGCAGCGTGGGCGCGCGGTTGAGGAGCACCGGGTGCTCGCGGATCACCTCTTCGAGGATGTCCCACACCTCGGGGCGCTGCTGCTCGACCATCTCCTTGGCCTGCTTGATGGTGGCAACGAGCTGACGCTCCTCGAGCTTGTTGTAGATGAACGGCTTGAACAGCTCGAGCGCCATCTTCTTCGGCAGGCCGCACTGGTGGAGCTTCAGCTCCGGACCGACGACGATGACCGAACGGCCCGAGTAGTCCACGCGCTTGCCGAGCAGGTTCTGGCGGAAGCGGCCCTGCTTGCCCTTCAGGGTGTCGGACAGCGACTTGAGCGGGCGGTTGTTCGCGCCGCGCAGCACGCGGCCCCGGCGGCCGTTGTCGAACAGCGCGTCCACGGCCTCCTGCAGCATCCGCTTCTCGTTGCGGATGATGACGTCGGGCGCCTTGAGCTCCATGAGCTTCTTCAGCCGGTTGTTCCGGTTGATGACGCGGCGATAGAGGTCGTTGAGGTCCGACGTGGCGAAGCGGCCGCCATCGAGCGGCACCAGGGGCCGCAGCTCCGGCGGAATCACCGGAATCACGTCCAGGATCATCCACTCGGGCTTGTTGTTCGACTTGCGGAAGCTGTCGACCACCTTGAGGCGCTTGGCGTACTTCAGCTTCTTCTGGACCGAGGTCTCGCTGCGCATCTTGATGCGCAGCTCCTCGGCCAGCGTGTCGATCTCCACGCGGCGGAGCAGCTCCTTGATGGCCTCGGCGCCCATCTGGGCGCGGAACTTCGTGCCGAAGTCCTCGCGCGCCTTCCGGTACTGCTCCTCGGTGATCATCTGGTTCTGCTTCAGGTCCGTGTCACCGGGATCGATGACGACATAGCCCTCGAAGTACAGAATCCGCTCGAGATCGCGCAGCGGAATGTCGAGCAGGTGCCCGATGCGGCTCGGCAGCCCCTTGAAGAACCACACGTGGCTCACCGGGGTGGCCAGGGTGATGTGGCCGAGGCGCTCACGGCGCACCTTGGCCTGCGTGACCTCCACGCCGCACTTGTCGCAGATCACGCCGCGGTGCTTCATGCGCTTGTACTTGCCGCAGAGGCACTCCCAGTCGGTGATCGGGCCGAAGATCTTGGCGCAGAAGAGGCCGTCGCGCTCGGGCTTGAAGGTCCGGTAGTTGATCGTCTCGGGCTTGGTAACCTCGCCGAACGACCACGAGATGATCTTCTCCGGCGACGCCAGGGAGATGCGGATCGCGTCGAAGTCGGCGCGCAGGGCCGTCTTGCTGTCGTGGAAGCTTGGTCTCATAGGTCCCCTACACCTGCTCCAGTACCGGTTCGTCGGCCGCCGGCGGCAGTTCGGCCGGGCGCTTCTTCGTGGAGATGAGCTCCACGTCGAGACAGAGCGACTGCAGCTCGCGAATCAGGACGTTGAACGACTCGGGCAGGCCAGGCGTGAACGAGGCGTCGCCCTTGACGATGGCCTCGTAGATCTTGGCGCGCCCGATGACGTCGTCGGACTTGGCGGTCAGCAGCTCCTGGAGGATGTGCGAGGAGCCATAGGCCTCGAGCGCCCACACCTCCATCTCGCCGAAGCGCTGGCCACCGAACTGTGCCTTGCCGCCGAGCGGCTGCTGCGTGATGAGCGAGTACGGCCCGATCGATCGCGCGTGGATCTTGTCATCCACCAGGTGCGACAGCTTCAGCATGTAGATGTAGCCGACCGTCGTCTCCTGCTCGAACGCCTGCCCCGTCATGCCGTCGTGCAGCTGCTGCTTCCCGCCCTTGGGCAGGCCCGCCTGTTCCAGCCAGTCCTTGATCTCGTGCTCGTTCGCCCCGTCGAAGACCGGGGTGGCGAAGTACAGGCCCAGCGCGTGCGCCGCCCACCCGAGGTGGGTCTCGAGGATCTGGCCGACGTTCATGCGCGAGGGCACGCCCAGCGGGTTGAGCACGATCTCGACCGGCGTGCCGTCCGGGAGGTACGGCATGTCCTCCTCGGGCAGGATCCGGGCGATGACGCCCTTGTTGCCGTGGCGGCCGGCCATCTTGTCGCCGACCGACAGCTTCCGCTTCATGGCCACGTACACCTTCACCAGCTTGATGACGCCGGGAGGCAGCTCGTCGCCGCGACGGATCTTCTCCTTCTTCTCCTCGAACAGCTGCCGGATCACCTCGACCTGGCGCTCGGTGCGCTCCTCGAGCAGCCGCAGCTCACCCTCGAGTCGAGGATCGTCGTTCTGCAGCTTGAGGCGCACCATCTGCGTGTAGGAGATGTCCTGTAGCACGTCCGCGGTGAGCTCGGTGCCCTTGCGCAGGATGCGCTCGCGGCCGTACTCGTCGAACGCGTCGGCCCGGAGCGTCTGTCCCAGCACCATCTGGACGACCCGCTTCTTCACCTCGTCGTGGAGGATGCGAATCTCGTCCTGGAGGTTCTTCTCCATCATCTCGAGCTCTTCGGCCTCGATGGCCTTGGCCCGGTCGTCCTTTTCGATCCCCTTCCGCGAGAAGATCTTGACGCCGACGATGATGCCCTCGATGCCGGGCGGGCAGATGAGGGACGCATCGCGGACGTCGCCGGCCTTCTCACCGAAGATCGCCCGGAGGAGCTTCTCTTCGGGGGTGAGCTGCGTCTCGCCCTTCGGCGTGACCTTGCCCACCAGGATGTCGCCCGGCTTCACGTAGGCGCCGATCCGGATGATGCCGCTGTCGTCGAGGTCCCGCAGGTACGTCTCCGACACGTTCGGGATGTCGCGGGTGATCTCCTCGGGCCCGAGCTTCGTGTCGCGAGCCTCGATCTCGAACTCCTCGATGTGGATGGACGTGTAGTAGTCGTCCTTCACCATCCGCTCGGACACGAGGATGGCGTCCTCGAAGTTGTAGCCCCGCCACGGCATGAACGCGACGAGCACGTTCCGGCCGAGCGCCAGCTCGCCCAGTTCGGTGCAGGGGCCATCGGCCATCACCTGGCCCTTGTGCACCTTCTGCCCGACGCGGACGATGGGCTTCTGGTTGATGCAGGTGTTCTGGTTGGACCGCTTGAACTTGGTCATGGGGTAGATGTCGGCCCCCATTTCCTTGCTGCCGTCCTCGCCCTCGGCCTCCACGCGCACCACGATGCGCTGGCTGTCGACGTAGTCCACCTCGCCCGACCGGCGCGCCACGATCACCGCGCCTGAATCGCGGGCCGTGATGTATTCCATGCCCGTGCCCACGTACGGGCTGCGGGGGCGCAGCAGCGGCACCGCCTGGCGCTGCATGTTCGAGCCCATCAGCGCGCGGTTCGCGTCGTCGTTCTCGAGGAACGGGACGAGCGAGGCGGCCACCGACACCAGCTGCTTCGGCGAGACGTCGATGAACTGGACGTTCTCGCGAGGCGAGAGGATGAAGTCGCCGGCCTGACGCGCGTTGATGCGGTCCTGCACGAAGCGGCCCTGCTCGTCCACCTGCGCGTTGGCCTGCGCGATGATGTACTGGTCCTCCTCCCACGCGGAGAGGTAGTAGGAGTAGGGCTCGAACTCGACGCCCTTCTTCTTGGACCGGCCCTCGACGCCGACCATGGCGTCGGCCTCGACCACGTCGCCCACCTTGAACTTCGGGTTGCCGCCCGCGTTGGTGATGACCACGTAGTCCACGACGCGCCCCTCACGCACCTTGCGGTAGGGCGACTCGATGAAGCCGAACTCGTTGATCCGCGCGTAGCAGCTGAGCGACGAGATGAGACCGATGTTCGGGCCTTCCGGCGTCTCGATCGGGCAGATGCGGCCGTAGTGCGTGGGGTGCACGTCGCGCACCTCGAAGCCGGCGCGCTCGCGGGACAGGCCGCCGGGCCCGAGGGCCGAGAGACGCCGCTTGTGCGTGATCTCGGACAGCGGGTTGGTCTGGTCCATGAACTGCGAGAGCTGCGACGACCCGAAGAATTCGCGGATGGCGGCCATGACCGGCTTCGCGTTGATCAGGTCGTGCGGCATGGCGGTCGCCATTTCCTGGTAGACCGACATCTTCTCCTTGATCGCCCGCTCCATCCGCACGAGGCCGATGCGGAACTGGTTCTCGAGGAGCTCGCCGACCGAGCGCACGCGCCGGTTGCCGAGGTGGTCGATGTCGTCCACGTTCTGCGGGTACTTCCGCAGCTTCAGCTGGTACTTGATCACCTCGTAGAAGTCCTGCGGGTGCAGGATCTTCTCGTCGAGCGGCGTCTTCAGCCCGAGCTTCGTATTGAGCTTGAGGCGACCGACCCGCGAGAAGTCGTACTTCTGCGGGTTGAAGAACATGTTCTCGAAGAGCGAGCGGGAGCTGTCGAGCGTGGGTGGATCACCGGGGCGCAGGCGCCGATAGATCTCGATGAGCGCCTCCTCGTGCGTGCGGATCGGATCCTTCTTGAGCGTCTGGCTGATGATCGCCCCGACGTCGTCGCGCTCGGGGAAGAAGACCTCGAGCACCTCGACGTTCTTCTCCTGTGCCATCGAGATGACGCGCGGCGTCAGCTCCTCGTTGGCCTCGAGAATCACCTCGCCCGTCTCGGGGTCCACGATGTCCACGGCCGTGAAAGCGCCCTCGAGGGCCTCGTCGGCGACGGCCACCGACTCCACGCCCGCCTTCCGGAACGCCGCGACGGCATTGGCCGTGATCTTCCGCCCGCCCTGGAGGGTGAAGTCGCCCGCCTTCACGTCGCCGGCGACACGCAGGCCGACCAGACTGTCGTTGACGGCCCACTGCAGCGTGGGACCACGGTCGAGGAAGATGCGATCGACGTTGTAGAACGCGCGCAGGATCTCGTCGGCGCCGCGCAGCCCGAGGGCGCGCAGGAACACCGTGGCGAGAAACTTCCGCTTGCGGTCGATACGGACGTACAGCAGGTTCTTCTGGTCGTACTCGAACTCCACCCACGAGCCGCGGTAGGGGATGATCTGCGCGACGTAGAGGGTCTTGTCCTCGGAGTGGAAGAAGGCGCCGGGCGAGCGGTGGAGCTGCGACACGATGACGCGCTCGGTGCCATTGATGATGAACGTGCCGTTGTCCGTCATCAGCGGGATGTCGCCGAAGTAGACCTCCTGCTCCTTGATGTCGCGGATGGTCTTGACGCCGGTGTCGGGATCCTTGTTCCACACGACGAGGCGGATCGTCACCTTGAGCGGCACGGCGTAGGTCATGCCGCGCTCCTGGCACTCGTCCACGTCGTACTTCAGCTTCATCGCGACCGTGTGGCCGCAGATGTCACAGACGTCGCCGCGCGCGTGATTCGAGGTGCCGCAGCGCGGGCAGAGCACTTCGTGATCGCCGAGCGGGTCGGCGATGATGGTCGCGCCGCAGTGACTGCAGGGCTTGCGCAGGTGGTGGAGCCCGGCGAGCTTGCCGCACTTGCATTCCCAGTTGCCGATCGAATACTCGATGAACTCGAGCGACGAATTCTCGCGGAAGTCGCTGATCGGAAAGACGGACTTGAAGACCGACTGCAGGCCGGCGTCTTCGCGCTCGGACGGCAGGCGGTTCATCTGCAGAAATCGTTCGTACGACTTCCGCTGGATCTCGATCAGGTTCGGGATGGGTACCGTGGTCTTGATCTTCGAGAAGTCCTTGCGCTCGCGGTAGACGTTCTTGGGAAGGCTGTACATCTGTGACTGATCCTCGAGGATCGGAAGCCGGTGACAAGGCTGCAGGGCGGGCCCGCACGGGGACCCGCCCTTCTCATTTGGACCGTTTCACAGCACGAAACGGCCGGTGGCTCGATCTCGGACGCCGCCGCGACGGGTCCGCTGCCGGGGTACGGGGCCCGGCCTACTTGATCGTGACCTTCGCGCCGACTTCTTCGAACTTCTTCTTGATGGCCTCGGCCTCGTCCTTGGTCGCGCCTTCCTTGATGGGCTTGGGCGCGCTCTCGACCAGGTCCTTGGCTTCCTTGAGCCCGAGGCTGGTGACCTCGCGGACGACCTTGATGACCTTGATCTTGTCCGCACCCACCTCGGTGAGCGTGACGTCGAACTCGGTCTTCTCCTCGGCAGGCGCCGCGGCGCCGCCGCCGCCGGCCATCATGCCCGGCATCATCATCGGCATGGCGGCAGCCGCCGACACGCCGAGTTCCGCCTCGAGCGTCTTGACGAGCTGCGACAGCTCCATGACGCTGATGCCCTTGATGTAGTCAACCACCTGCTGCTGAGTCAGTTCGGCCATTCTCGTTCGCTCCTGATGCGGGCGGACTCTCCGGTCCGCCCCTACGTATGCTGTAGGCGGCGGCCTTATGCCGCGCCCGCTTCACCCTTCTTTTTCTCCGCCTGCGAGAGCACCGTCATCAGGTCACGCGGCGCTGCGGCCAGCACCGACACGAACTGCTGCATGGGACCCTGCATCACGGAGAGCAACTGCGCGTAGAGCTCCGGCCTGCCGGGGAGGGTCGCGAGATCGTTGACCGCCTCCGACCGGATCGCCAGGCCCTGGACGACCGCCGCCTTGATCGACAAGGTCGGCGCGCCCTTCATGAACGTCGTCAGCGCCTTTGCCAGCGCGACCGCGTCGTCGGACGTGAAGGCCACGGCCGTCGTCCCGACGAAGTGCTCTTCGAGCGCGGCGAACGGTGTGCCCTGGGCCGCGCGCTTGGCGAGCGTGTTCTTGACCACGCGGTAGCTCGCGCTCGCCGCCCGCAGCTGCCGGCGCAGCTCCGTCGCAGCGGGCACGTTCAGGCCGCGGTAGTCCACCAGGATCGCCGTGTCGGCCGCCTGAAAGGCCGCCGTCAGGTCCTGGAGTTCTTCTTCCCTCTGTGCTCGGGTAACCGCCATCGTCTGCCCTCCTACTGCCGTGCCTCGACGTGGGCCGCGTCGATCGAGACGCCGGGCCCCATCGTGGAAGACATCGTGATGGACTTCAGGTACTTGCCTTTCGCCGCGGACGGCTTGGCCTTGAGCACGCTGTCGACGAGCGCGTGCGCGTTCTCGATGAGCGCCTGCGTCGCGAAGGAGAGCTTGCCGACCGGCGCGTGGATGATGCCCGTCTTGTCGACGCGGAACTCCACCTTGCCGGCCTTGATCTCCTTCACGGCCTGCGTCACGTTCGGCGTGACGGTGCCGGTCTTCGGGTTGGGCATCAGTCCACGCGGACCGAGCACCTTGCCGAGCCGGCCGACGCCCCGCATCATGTCGGGCGTGGCGACGACCGCGTCGAAGTCCATCCAGCCGCCGAGGATCTTCTCCACGATCTCGTCGCCGCCGACCTGGTCGGCGCCGGCATCGGTGGCTTCACGCTGCTTGTCCGGCCCGGCAATCACGAGCACGCGCTTGCTCTTGCCGAGGCCGTGCGGCAGCACCACCGTGCCGCGGACCATCTGGTCCGCATGCCTGGGGTCCACGCCGAGGCGCATTGCGAGCTCCACCGTCTCGTCGAACTTGGCGAATTTCAGCTTCTGAACGAGCGGAACCGCCTCCTCGAGCGAGTACGGCCGGTCCTCGACTTGCGCCGCGGCGGCCAGGAAATTCTTTCCGTGTCGTGCCATGTGCCTCCCTGTGGTATTCGCGGGCCGTCACCAGCCCTCCCACAACGGAACGGGTCGGCGCCTCATGCGCCGCCCGACCCGGCCTCCGGCTCACGCCGGCGCCGGCCTGCGACCGGACTCAGCCGATCACGTCGATGCCCATGGAACGCGCGGTCCCACGGACGGTCCTGATGGCGGCGTCCAGGCTCTCGCAGTTGAGGTCGGGCATCTTCTGCCGCGCGATGTCCTCCACCTGCCCGGCCGTCACCGTGCCCACCTTGTTCCGGTTGGGCTCAGCCGAGCCCTTCGCGAGGTTGGCCACCTTCTTCAGCAGCACGGCCGCCGGCGGCGTCTTCGTGATGAAGCTGTAGCTGCGGTCCGCGTAGACGGTCACCACCACCGGGATGATGAGGCCCTCGTCCTTCGCGGTCTTCGCATTGAAGTTCTTGCAGAAATCCATGATCGCCACGCCGTGGGGGCCGAGCGCCGTGCCCACGGGGGGAGCGGGCGTGGCCTTGCCCGCCTGGATCTGCAGCTTCACCATTGCCTGAACTTTTTTCGCCATGACGTCTCTCTACGGTCTCTCTCTCAGATCTTCTCGACCTGCAGGAAGTCGAGTTCGACCGGCGTGGACCGGCCGAAGATGGTGACCATCACCTTCAGGGTGTTGCGATCGACGTTGACCTCGTCCACCACGCCGTTGAAGCTGGCGAACGGCCCCTCGTTGATCCGCACCTGGTCGCCCTTGTCGAAGCTGTACTTCGGCCGGGGCTTTTCAACAGCGTCACGCACCTGGGTGATGATGTGGTCGACCTCTTCCTGCGTGAGGGGCGTCGGCTTGCTGCCGGCGCCGACGAAGCCCGTCACCTTCGGCGTGTTCTTCACCACGTGCCACGCGTTGTCGGACATGTTCATCTCGACAAGGATGTAGCCGGGAAAGAAGCGCTTCGACGTGACCACCTTCCGCCCGCCGCGCAGTTCGACGACGTCCTCGGTCGGGATGAGCACCTTGCCGATCTCGCCCTGGAGCCCGTACGCCTGCACGCGCTGCTCGAGGGACTCGGCCACCTTCTTCTCGAAGCCGGAGTAGGTATGAACGATGTACCAGTGCATCGAGGAGACCTCGGTCATGCTCCACCAAACTGCCGGAAGAACCAGTTGACCATCCGGTCGAAGGCCAGGTCGAGTCCCCAGAGATACAACCCGAAGAAGGTCGACGTCAGGATCACGACGACGGTGGTGGCGTACACCTCCCGGCGCGCGGGCCACGTGACGCGACGCATCTCGTTGCGCACCTCGACCAGGAACGCCCGGCCGCCGTTCCACCAGCCCTTGACGCCCTCGCTGGCGCCCTCGGTGCTCCGAACCGACGCAGACTTGGCTTGCTCGATCGTGCTCATACGCCCCTGCGGCCCGGGGCACCGGACTTCCGGCACCCCGTTCCCGCTCCTCGTGATGGCAGGTCAGGAGGGACTCGAACCCCCAGCCCTCGGTTTTGGAGACCGATGCTCTACCAATTGAGCTACTGACCTGTGAACGCCCTGCGGTGGACGACGACCGCCGCCCCCCGCGCGCCGCCCGTGGACTACTTGGTCTCGCGATGCGACGTGTGCTTGCGGCAGAAACGGCAGTACTTGTTCAGCTCGAGCCGCTCCGTCGTCTTCTTCTTGTTCTTGGTGGTGCTGTAGTTGCGACGCTTGCACTCGCCGCACGCCATCTGAATGATGTCTCTCATCTCGCCAACCCTGCCTGACCTGCCACACTCACGGAATCCGGCCGTCCGGCTCCGAGCCCGGGCCTATTCGATGATTTCCGTAATCGTGCCCGCGCCCACCGTGCGGCCGCCTTCGCGGATCGCGAAGCGCGCACCCTTCTCGAGCGCCACCGGCGTGTGCAGTTCCGCCGTGATCGACGT
>JBFWZN010000013.1:0-67023 GCA_050185275.1 Vicinamibacterales bacterium
CGCTCGGGTCGCGCACCGTGAGCCTGCGCGCGCTCCACCGAGCGGGTGTGGCGCACCGCCTGGCGGGTGCGTACCGTCGTGTCGCCCCGGCTCGAGGCGCCCGCCACCGGGGCGTCGGGCCCGGCCTCCACCGTCTGCGTCCAGTGCCGCGAGTCGGACACCCGCGGGTCGGCCGCGCCCGACACCCCGGCGTCGGGCGCCGCTCGCGCGGGGCGGCACCCGCGGGCGGCGGTGGGCACCGAGCGCTGGCCGCTCGGGTCGCGCACCGTGAGCCTGCGCGCGCTCAACCGAGCGGGTGTGGCGCACCGCCTGGCGGGTGCGTACCATCGTGTCGCCCCGGCTCGAGGCACCCGCCACCGGGGCGTCAAGCCCGGCCTCCACCGTCTGCGTCCAGTGCCGCGAGTCGGACACCCGCGAGTCGGCCGCGCCCGACACCCCGGCGTCGGGCGCCGCTCGTGCGGGGCGGCACCCGCGGGGGGGGGCTACGGCAACTCGCGGGTCATGAACACGCTGTTGGGATCGGGTACGTAGTCCCCGAAGGGCGGGCACTCGACGAAGCCGTGTTTCCGGTAGAGCGCTCGCGCCGGGATGAAGAAGTCCCACGACCCGGTCTCCAGGCTCAGGCGCGCCATGCCGCGGGCGCGTGCGGCGTCGACGATGTGTTGCAGCAGGGCCGTGCCGACGCCGCGCCGACGGCGGTCTGCGGCAGTGTGCATCGACTTGATCTCGCCGTGCGCATCGGTCAGCGCTTTCAGGGCCACGACTCCGAGCAGCGTCTCGTCGTCCCATGCCGCCCAGCAGGCGATCGCCGGTGCCTTCAGGGCGTCGAGGTCGAGGGCATGGGCGCTGCCGCGTCCGGTCGCGGCGCGGGCACTGTGGACGTGCCGCGCGAGCAGGGCGCCCACGCGGGGATCATCGAGGTCTGCGGGCACGATACGCATCCTGGGACTCCCGCCCGCAGTATAGCCTTCGCCTTTCGCGGGCCATGCAGTACCCTGATCGCGTACGACCGTGACCACCGCACGACCCCTCCCGCCACGCGCACTATCGCCCATCTCCGCACGTGCCCACTGAACCTCCGCAAGGCCCGGGGCCTCGTCTTCGCATCGGCATCGACCTGGGCGGGACCAAGATCGAGGGCGTCCTGCTGCAGGGCGGCCAGGAACTGGCGCGCCTGCGCGTCGACACGCCACGCGACGACTACGACGCGACGCTCGATGCCGTCGCGGCACTGGTGCGGCGGCTCGAGCGGACCATCGAGCCGGCAGGACACACGCCGTCTGACGCCGCATCCGGCGGGCGCCCGCACGCACCGTCCAGTGCACTGGTGCCAGAGGCCGCTGTGCCTGCCAGCGCTGTGCCTCCCAGTGCTCTGCCTCCCAGTGCTCTGCCTGCCAGCGCTGTGCCCATCAGCGTTGTGCCGGCGAGCGGTGTGCCCGTGGGCCTCGGCATGCCGGGCACGCTGGATCCCGCGGGCCTGGTGATGAACGCCAACTCGGCCTGGCTCATCGGCCGCCCCCTGCCGCGCGACCTGGGCGCACGACTCGGGCGACCGGTGCGTGTGGCCAACGATGCCAACTGCTTCGCGGTCTCCGAGGCGACCGATGGCGCGGCGGCCGGCGCGGAGGTCGTCTTCGGCGTCATCCTCGGCACGGGTGTCGGCGGCGGCATCGTGGTGCACGGCCGGCCGCTCGTGGGACGGCACGGCATCGCGGGGGAGTGGGGGCACAACCCGCTGCCTGGCGCGATGGGCGTCGAGGTGCCGGGTCCGTCCTGCTACTGCGGCCGCAGAGGCTGCATCGAGGCGTTTCTCTCCGGCCCTGCGCTTTCGGCCGATCACGCGGGCGCAACAGGGGAGCTCCTGTCGCCGCCGCACATCGTGGCGGCCGCTGCGAATGGCGACCGGGCCGCCCGTCGCACGATGGCCCGCTACGCGCAGCGGCTGGCTCGTGCCCTCGCCTCCGTCATCAACCTGCTCGATCCGGACGTCATCGTCCTGGGCGGGGGACTCTCGAACATCGAGTTGCTCTACGAGGACGTGCCGCGACTCTGGCTGCCCCATGTCTTTGCGTGCATGGCCCCGGCGGCAGGCGTCGGCGTGCCCCGCACGGCAGGGCCTGCAGGCGCCGCAGGGGAGACCGCCGCGCCCGTCACCACATCGGTCGGGGGGGCATTCACTCCACGCGTCACTACACCCGTCGGCACACCTGTCGGCACAACTGTCGGCACACCTGTCACCACGCGGCTGGTGCGTGCGCGCCACGGCGACTCCAGCGGTGTCCGCGGCGCGGCGTGGCTGTGGCCCGACGACAGCCACCACGCACAGCAGGAGGTCTCGTGAGTTTCGTTCCGGCGTCCGTGCTGGCGCTGCGTGGCTACCGGTCGGTGACGCTGACGGCGGACCTCGTGGCGGGGGTCACAGTCGGCCTCGTGGCCCTGCCCCTGGCCATGGCCTTCGCCATTTCGTCGGGCATGACGCCGCAGGCGGGCATCTACTGCGCCATCGTCACCGGCTTCCTCATCTCGGCACTCGGCGGTTCCAACGTGCAGATCGGGGGGCCTACGGGTGCCTTCGTCGTCGTCGTCTCGGGCATCGTCGCCCGGTACGGCGTGGACGGCCTGTTCATGTGCACCATGATGGCCGGCGTCCTGCTCGTGATCATGGGCGTGACCGGCACCGGGACGGCCGTCCGGTTCATCCCGCGTCCCGTGGTGGTGGGATTCACCAACGGCATCGCCATCATCATCGCCAGCACCCAGCTCACGGACTTCCTGGGACTGCGCCTCGCCGGGCCGGTGCCCGGCGATTTTCTCGGCCGCCTGGAAGTCGTCGCGGCCAACCTCACGACGGCCTCGCCGCCGACCGTGGCGCTCGGTGTCGGCGTGGTACTGCTGATCGTGGCCTGGAACCGCCTGGTGCCCCGCGTGCCCGGCTACATCGTGGCGCTCGTGGCGGGCACCGCCCTGGCGGCGGCGTTCGCGCTGCCGGTCGACACCGTGGGCAGCCGGTTCGGGGGTATCCCGTCCGGCCTGCCGCCCTTCCGCGTGCCGAGTTTCCGCCCGGAGCTGATCCTGGAGCTGCTCGCGCCCACGTTCACGGTGGCGATGCTCGGCGCGATCGAGTCGTTGATGTCGGCCGTGGTCGCGGATCGCCTCACCGGCACGCGCCACAACTCCAACGTCGAACTCTTCGCCCAAGGGGTCGCCAACATCGCCTCACCGCTGTTTGGAGGGCTCCCCGCCACCGGGGCCATCGCGCGCACGGCCAC
Organism: Vicinamibacterales bacterium; assembly: GCA_050185275.1. Lineage (GTDB taxonomy): Bacteria > Acidobacteriota > Vicinamibacteria > Vicinamibacterales > UBA2999 > JABFRY01. The sequence continues at coordinate 3,270 of JBFWZN010000013.1, forward strand.
CAACATCCGCTCCGGTGCACGAACGCCGGTTGCCGGCATCGTCCACGCGCTCACGCTGCTCGTCATCATCCTCGTCGCCGCACCGCTCGCAGCCCGGGTGCCCATGGCACTGCTGGCCGCCATCCTGCTCGTCGTGTCCTACCACATGGGCGAGTGGGGCGAGGTGGGTGAGCTGCTGAAGCAGGGGTGGACCGACCGCATCGTGTGGTTCGTCACCTTCGCGCTCACCGTGCTCGCCGACCTGACGGTGGCGGTGGAAGCGGGCATGATCATCGCCGCCCTGCTCTTCATCCGGCGCGTCACGGCCACGACGACCGTGTCGCAGGTGACGCCCGAGTACATCGAGCACAGCCGGGCGCACAGCCTGCAGGACAAGGCGATCCCCGACTACGTCTCCATCCTGCGCGTCCACGGGCCGTTCCTCTTCGGCGCGACCGACAAGCTCACCGACGTGCTCGCCACCGTGGAGACGCTCGCGCCGGTCGTCATCCTCCGGCTGCGGAACATGACGGCCCTCGATGCCACCGGGTTGAAAGCCATCGAGCAGTTCGCCGACGGGCTCGCGGCCACCGGACGGACGCTTCTGCTCTGTGGCGCGCTCCCGCAGCCGGCGCACCTGATGGCCCAGGCCGAGTTTCACCGGCACGTGGGCGCGGCGAACATCCTGCCGACCGTGGAGGAGGCCCTGCGGCGTGCGGTGGTGGTACACGCCGCGGCAGGGCAGCCGTAAACCGCGAGCCGCCCGCGGCAGGGGCCGGCCGCGGGTGGCCGGCGCCCGCTGCGCCTCAGCCGGCGTGTTTGGCGGGTTCGCCGGGTCCGGACGATTCGCGAGGTCGTTCGCGCGGCGGCGTCGTGGCGTTGCGCACGCGGCGTACCATCTGGCCCACCTTCATCGAGGCGTGGAAGATCTGCCCGACCGGGACGAGCCCGCCCAGGACGCGGTGCCGGCCAATGGCCTCGAGGCCCGCGGATGCAATGCACCCGCAGTTGGTGCAGTCCGGGTTGCCGCCGAACTGACAGGGCGTGATGTGCCGCTCGAGATCCGACGAATAGCACTCCGTCGTCTGGGCGAAGATGCACGCCTCGGGACTCTTCGGCGGGTCGGCATACACGTTCAGCATGCCGTCGAGCATCTGCAGCTTGGGATACCTGAGGCGGAGCCGACGCATGTCGGCGATCACGCGCGTACGGTCGGCGGCCGTGAGGCGCTCCACCGAGATCTCGCCCTTCTGCGGCGTGTAGAGACTCAGCCAGATCAGCCGTGTGTCGGGATTCGCCTGCCAGAACGAGAGGAACTCGTCCAGGTAGCCGTCGCGGCGCACCTGCTGGCTCGTCACGGTGCAGTGCACGGTGATCTGGTGCCCGTCGATGTGCTTGAGGATGCGGTCGTAGGTGGCCGGTGTCCGCCGGGCGTCGTGCTCCGGCTGCAGGCCATCGATGGACACCACGAGCTGCAGCCGCCTGAGACGCGCCCATTCCCGGGGAATGGGCCGTACGGCGCTCGTCACGACCTGGGTGTGGATGCCGCGTTCCGCCAGGCGCGGCAGGATCTGATCGAGTTCGCGGTACCGCACGAGCGGCTCGCCGCCGACGATCGACAGGTGCAGCGGATCGTGCGCCTCGACCAGGGCCATGAACCGGCTGACCAGTTCGTCGCCCTTGTAGTCGCTCAGGCCACGCAGCGTGACGCCACCGCCCAGGTGCTCGTCCCCGTACGCGTAGCAGCCCGGACACCGCAGGGGGCATTCCCTGGTGATCTCGACCGACAGATTCGGCCGGATGCCGACGAGAATCTTTCCCCATGCCTCGACGAGTTCTTTCGCGCGGACACCGGTTCGGCTCATGGTCCGACCATTATGCGGGTGTCGCCACCGCGCCTCGCCGAAAAATCTCGCGGCTGCGCATCAAGCCGGGCCGTTGGTTTGCTATCCTGTGGCCACATGGCCGCTGCTCCCGTATTCCCCAAGATCATCCGGCGTCGTTCGAAGCTCCACGGCTGGGGCGTGTTCGCGCGGGAACCCATCAACAAGAACAAGCGCATCGTCACCTACGACGGTGAGCTGATCGATCACAAGGAAAGCTACACGCGCGAGACCAGGTACCTTGACCGCGGCGAGATCTGGTGCTTCACGGTCAATCGCCGGTGGGTGCGCGATGCGCACGTGGGCGGCAACGTCGCCCGCTTCATCAATCACGCCTGCAAGCCGAACTGCTACAGCGAGGTCGTCGGCAAGACGATCTGGATCAGGGCGGCGCGCAATATCGAGGCCGGCGAAGAGCTGACCTACGACTATCACACCGACGGCGACCACATCATCCAGTGCCGTTGCCGACCGGGGTGTACCCGGATGCTGTGAGCAGCATTCCACTCGGGGCGGTCGCGCGGCGCGACGGCACGGTGCCTGGCTTCCGGTGGGTGTGTGCGGGCCTGCGATCGCTGCGCGTCGTGGCACTGCTGGGCTTGGTGCTGTTCGCCGCTCAGCGCCCAGGGGCCGCACAAGGGCCCGAGCAGGGGCCCGAGCAGGGCCTCTCCTCGCCGCCGGCTCCCGCGCAGGATGCGGGCATCACCGGACCCGAGGTGCCGGCGCCCACCGAAGAGGAACTGGCGGCGGCGAGCCGCGGCGTCACCATCCGGGTGGGCACGCTGGGGAGCGGTCAGCCGGGCCGCACGCTGCCGCTCGAGGTGTACGTGGCGCGCGTGCTGGCGGGCGAAGGGGAACCGAGAGCGGCCGGTGCCGCGCGCCAGGCGCTGGCCGTGGCCATCCGCACGTATGCCCTCGCCAATGCGGGCCGGCACGAGGACGAAGGCTTCGACCTCTGTGACAGCACGCACTGCCAGGTGCCACGTGCCTCCACACCCGCGACACGCGCCGCCGTCATGGCCACGCTGGGGCAGGTGCTGGTTCACGAAGGTCGTCCAGCGCAGCTCTACTACTCGGCCTCGTGTGGCGGTCACACGCAGGTGGCCGGCGACGTCTGGCCCGGTGTCGACTTCCCGTACCTGCAGCCGCAAATCGACGCCGTGCACGAGGACGACGCCCCGTGGACCCTCGATCTTCCGCTCGCCGACGTGCAGCGTGCGCTCGCCAAGGTCGGCTACGCGGGACGTCGCCTGAGCGACGTGCGCGTGGTGCAACGCAGCACGTCGGACCGCGTCACGCGCCTGTCGCTGAGGGGGCTGCGTCCCGAGCAGGTCGGCGGCGAGCAGTTCCGCATGGCCATCGGACCCACCATCATCCGCAGCACGTTGTTCACCATGGAGCGGCGCGGCAACCGCGTGCACTTCACCGGACGCGGGTATGGTCACGGCGTGGGCATGTGCGTCGTCGGGGCTGGCCGACGTGCGGCACGCGGCGACTCGGTCGCGGCCATCCTGGCCTTCTACTATCCCGGTCTCGAGTTGCGGCAGGCTGGCGAGGTCGCACCGCACGGTCCGCTGCTCGGCGAGACGCCGCTGTCAGCCGGGGCGCCTGCGGAGGGCCTTGTCAGACCGCCTGTTGGCGTGTCGGCGGACACCGCAGCGCCGCCCGTCACGGGCTGGCCGACCGCGCAGCCGGCGGTTCCGTCCGCGGGAGCGCCCACCCCGGCGCCGCGGGGTTCCCCGGCGGTCCAGGCGCCCGGTGCCCGACTGCTCGACGTCCGTGCGGCCGACGGCAGCGGGATCGAGTCGTCGGCGCTGGCGGGCATCGTCGGGCCGGCCTACGACGAGCTGTCCCGTCGCCTCGGCGTATCGGTCAGTCCCGTCGCGGTGGTGATGCACGACACGGTCGAGGCGTTCCGGCGGGCCTCGGGACGGCCCTGGTGGGCCAGCGCCCACGTGTCTGGCACGACGATCCACCTGCAGCCTGCGACCCTGCTGGTCCAGCGCGAGGGTGTGGACGTCCCGGTGCGTGTGGCCATTGCCGAGATGCTGACCGCGTCTGCCCTGGCCGACCGCCCCGCGTGGGTGCGCATTGGCGTGGCGCGGTATGTCGCGCACGGGGAAGCCGACACGCAGCCCGCCGCCGCGACGACGTGTCCCTCGGACGCGGACTTGCTGTCGGCGGAATCGGCTCCTGCCCAGCGTGAGGCGGACGCACGCGCGGAAGCCTGCGTCGCACGAGCCATGGGGCGTGGCCTCGCATGGCGCGATGTGCGGTAGCGCGCGGACGAAAGATGTCGTCCGTCAGGAGTGCGCGTCGGGCGTGCGCGTGGTGTCTGCTGTGCGGGGCATGTCGAGGTCGCCCAGCGGCAGCCGAAGCGCGGCGCCTCGCGGGCGTTCCGGACCGGCCCACCAGACGGCGCCCCCGAAGGCTCCCACGAGGCGCCGGCAGATGGGCATCGACAACCCCAGCCCACCCTGCCACTCATCCAGTGTTGGTGCCGCTTCCACGGCTCGGGCGAGCAGTCTCGGCTGCAGGCCTTCCTCGCCAATCGTCACGACCGCCCACGCGGCTGGCGGTGGCGTGACCGTGCAGGCGGCGACCACGACGCCCGGCAGGCCACGCTCGCGCAGGGCGGCGTGGGCGAGGCTCCGCACCGCGCCTGCGAGGCGGTCGTGCTCCGCCATGACCCACACGGGCGCGGCCGGCAGCCGCACCTCCAGCGTGACCCCCCGGTCCGCGCCCTCGGTGGCCTGTCCCGCCACCTCGGTCACCAGGGCGCTGAGGTTCACCGGTCTCGCGCGCAGGTCCAGCAGTCCGCCTTCCAGCTTTCCAAGCTCGCTCATCTCTTCGACCAGGGCCGTCAGGCGGCCACAGGCCCGTTCGGCTTCACCGAGCATGCGCTGCTGGGTCTCGGTGAGCGGGCCGCCCTGTTCCTTGAGGAGCATGCGCAGGTAGCCGGCGATGACGTTGGCGGGCGTTCGCAGCTCGTGGACCGCGAGTGAGAGGGCCCGCGCAAGCGGAGGCGTCTGCTGGGACATGTGACCGTGGTCGAGGCTATCACGGCGCCTCCCGGCGAGTGCTGCCGTTGTGCTCGCGCCCGGTGGAGTGACGGCCCTATAATGGCCGCATGCTGATCAGGAAACCGCACGATCTCACGTGGTCGGACGTGACACCCCACGCCACGTATGTCGGCCGTCGCGACTTCCTGCGGACGGTGGGGGCCGTCACCGCCGGGTTGGGCCTCGGCGGGTCCCAGGTGCTCGCCCAGACCGGTCAGAAGATTCCGGGCGTGATGCCGAGTCGGCTCAGCACGTCCGAGATGCCCAACAGCTACGAGGACGTCACCAGTTACAACAACTTCTACGAGTTCGGAACCGGGAAGGGCGACCCGAAGGAGTTCTCCCGCAACTTCCGTCCCCGGCCCTGGACGGTGGCCATCGAGGGCATGGTCGGCAAGCCCGGGGCGTACGATATCGACGACTTCATCAAACCCTATACGCTCGAGGAGCGCATCTACCGGATGCGCTGCGTCGAGGCCTGGTCCATGGTGATTCCGTGGGTGGGGATTCCGTTGTCACAGGTCATCGCCCGAGTCGAACCGGCCCCAGGGGCCCGCTTCGTAGAGATGGTGACGTTGTTCGATCCGCGAGCCATGCCAGGCCAGCGCGTCCCCGTCCTGCGGTGGCCCTATGTCGAGGCGTTGCGCATGGACGAGGCCATGCACCCGCTGACGATTCTGGCCGTCGGCCTCTACGGGGAATGGCTCCCGAACCAGAACGGCGCGCCCCTGCGTCTCGTGGTGCCCTGGAAGTACGGGTTCAAGGGCGTCAAGTCCATCGTCAAGATCCGCTTCACCGATCGCCAGCCCCGCACGACGTGGCAGGCCGAGGCGCCGCGCGAGTACGGCTTCTACGCCAACGTCAATCCGGAAGTCGATCACCCGCGGTGGAGCCAGGCCCGTGAGCGTCGCCTGGGGGAGTTCCGGATGCGGGAGACGCTGCCGTTCAACGGATACGCGGATCAGGTGGCCAGCCTGTACAGCGGGATGGACCTCCGCGCGAACTTTTGAAGCCCTTCACCGCCGTCTGGTGGACGGTCTTCCTCGCGAGCCTGGCCCCGTGTGCCTGGCTGCTGATTGCGGCCGCCACTGGCCGTCTCACGGCCAACCCCATCGAGTTCCTGACGCATGAGACCGGGTGGTACGCCCTCACCTGGCTGATGCTGTCGCTCGCCGTCACCCCCATCCGTCGCCTCACGGGGTGGAACAACGTCATCAAGCTCCGCCGGATGCTCGGGTTGTTTTCGTTCTTCTACGCCTCGCTGCACCTGGGCGTGTGGGTGGGACTCGACCGCTTCTTCGACGTGCCCTTCATGGTCGAGGACGTCATCGAACGCCGGTTCATCACGGCGGGCATGGCCACGTGGGCGCTCATGCTGCCCCTGGCGCTCACCTCCACCGCGGGGATGATTCGGCGCCTCGGCCGGCGGTGGCGCCAGCTCCATCGGCTCGCCTACGTGGCGGCGGTGGGCGGCGTGGTGCATTACTGGTGGCTCGTGAAGGCCGACACCCGGGAACCGCTCCGGTTCGCGGTCGTCCTCGCCGTGCTGCTCGGTCTGCGCGTGTGGTGGAGCGTCGCCGCGCGTGCCCGGGCGACACGCCCGGGCCCCGCTCGCGCCTGACGCTCGCGCTACCGGGCGAACTTGCCCGTGCCGAGCAGGCGCGCCGCTCCGATGGCCAGCAGCGAGGCCGACACGCTCATCAGCGCGCCGAGCTTGGCCTGATTCAGGTTGGCTCCCGGCTCGAAGGCCGCCGTGGCAAAGAAGAGCGCCACCGTGAAGCCGATGCCGGCGACGGTGCCGAGGACCGCCACGTCGCCCCAGTGCAGCCCGTCCGGTCGCTCCAGCCCCCCCCGTTCGGCCAGCCACGCCGACACCGTGATGCCCAGCGGCTTGCCGACGAGCAGCGCGCCGACCACGATCGCCGTCGTGGCGCCCGCGCCGCCCAGGGGGACGCCCGCGTTCGACAGGGCGAAGAAGAACAGGATGACTTCCACCGGCACCTTCCACCAGTGCTCGAAATCGTCGAGCGCGCTGTGGCTGCCGTGCGCCTGCCCGGCCGGAGGGGTCGCCTCGTCGGCCGGCCCGCCACGCGGCAGGAAGGGCAGCACGGGCACCAGTGCCAGCGCGGGGTGCAGGCCTCCCATGTAGAACCCGAGCCAGGAGAGGACGCCTGGACCGAGCACATACGGCCAGAACGAGCGCACGTGGCCGCGGCGCATGCCCCAGGCCACCAGGCACGCCAGCGGCAGCAGCCCCACGAGGTACAGGGGCTGCACGTCGCCCGAGGGATAGGCGACCGCCAGCAGTACCAGGCCGAGGGCGTCGTCCACGATGGCCAGCAGCAGCAGGAAGGGCACGGCCGGGTGCATGGGGCTGAAGATGACCTTGGCCACCAGGTAGCTGAAGGCGATATCGGTGGCGCACGGGATGGCCCAGCCTCGCAGGATGTCCGTCCGTCCGGAGAGCGTGGCCAGCAGCAGGTAGACGGCGGCCGGCCCCACCATGCCGCCTACCGCCGCCAGGGCGGGCAGTGCCGCCCGCCGCACCGAGTGCAGCGGACCGCCAGGTGCCGTGGCCCCGATGATCTCCTTGGTCGCCAGGCCAAAGAAGAAGACCATCGCGATGTCGTTCACGAGGAAATGCAGCGGATGGGTCAGGTGCTCGTACGATTCGGGCGCCAGATTCGCCCAGACGAGGGCGGCGACGGCGCCACTCATCATCAGCAGCGAGTTGTCGCGCACGATGCGCCAGATATGAGCCAGTGATCGGGGCAAAGGGGTCCTTCCGGTCATGCGCGGCGTGTCTGCGTGTGCGTCAGGGGCGTCGCGTCCGTGTCATTTCTACACATCCCCCCCGGCGTCCGGTCCGCGCCGGCGGCCAGGCTCTGGTGGGCCCGAGGCTTGCTGCTCCGACCATCGTAGCCACCACGGAGAGGCAGGTAAAGAAATCGTCGGTCGAAGCAGTAGAGAACATGAGTGACGAAAATGGTTGGCACGCCGGCGGGCCCCCTGCGCCATACTCGGATCGTCGGGCTCGTTGCCGGAAGCGCCGGGGCGAACCATGCAGCCCCGGAGTGCTTCCATGCCGGATTTCATACCGCACCTTACATCCCTCCCGGCAGCCGCGTGCTCTCCCGTAACCCCCGTAACCCGCGCCACCGTCGACGGTTCGCTCTGGCGTGCCTTTCCGATGTTCATGGTCGGCCCCGCGTGCGAGGCAGAGTCTTCATATGAATCGACGTAAAGATCGTATCGTCCCCGACGGGTCCGCGCTCGACCCGGCGCTCCAGTTCATGCGGCTGATGTGGGCAGTGGACCATGAGCTGCAGAGCATGTCCAAGCGGATGTCGGCCACCGTCGGCCTCACCGGCCCGCAGCGGCTGGCGGTCATCCTCCTGGCTCGATATCCTGGTCTGGCGGCTGGTCAACTGGCGGCCCTGCTGCACCTCGATCCAGGCACGGTCACCGGTATCATCGGCCGGCTCGTGACGGCGGGTCTGGTGAACCGCGAGGAGGACGAGCACGACGCCCGGCGGCTTCGCCTGACGCTCACCCGGAAGGGGCAGGCCGTCAACCGACGCCGGGTCGGCACCGTCGAGGGGGCTGTTCGCACCGTCCTGGCCTCGGTGCCCGAGGGGGACCATGCCGCGGCCGTCCGGGTGCTCACGCGGCTGGTCGAAGAACTCGAAGGGCTGGCGTCGCCGGGCGCGAAGCGGGAGCGACCCCGCCGCGCCGCCGCCGCGATGTCGACAGAAGGGATGGTTCGCCTGGGAGCGTGAGGCTCAACGGACTCCATACATCGCCGCTCCCGCAGTCGGCCGCCCTGCTCCTCGCGGCGGCCGGCCTCATACCGGCGTTTCTGCTCACCGGCGTGCTCGTGGCCCGCAACCGGGCCCACGTGGACGAATTGCGCGCGGGCTGGAGTGCGCGTGGCGCCGAGAGCCAGGCGGCCGGGCGTTCCGATGACGCCGTCGCCGATTATCTCAACGCATTGGCGCACGCCGACGCCGACGAGCCGGACCTGCGGCTGCGACTGGCCGAATCCCTCCAGGCCGCGGGCCGGTTCACCGAGGCGGAAGCGCAACTGCTCACTCTCTATACCTCCGCTCCCGGCAACGGCATCGTCAACCTCGGCCTCGCGCGGCTCGCCGCCGCGCGTGGGGACGTGGAGACCGCTGTCCGTCACTACCACGGTGCCATCGACGGCGCCTGGGACGAGGACGGCGCCGCCATGCGCAGGGTAGCCCGCCGGGAGCTGTCGGAACTCCTGCTGGCCGCCGGCGACGCGACCCGGGCGGAGGCGGAGATGCTGGTCCTGTCGCGCAATCTGGACGGATCGGCTCAGGGGGCGCTGGAGGTGGCCGCGCTGCTCGTGGCGGCCGGTGTAGGCGAGGAGGCCAGGCCCGTGCTCGACGCGGTGCTGGTCCAGGAACCCGGGAACGACGACGCCCGGCTGATGCTCGGCCGCCTGCTGTACGAGGCCGGCGACTACGCGGCCGCCACGCGGGCATTCGAGACGGCGACGCCCGCGGCGCTGCGGCAGGGTGATGCCGAGATGCTGGACACCTCCCGCCGCGTACTCGCCCTGGACCCCTACGCTCGCCGCATCGGTACCCGGGAGCAGGCCGCCCGCGTGCGCATGGCGCTGTCGGTGGCCGCGACGCGCGTCGATCGATGCCGCATGGTCGGGGCCACCGCGCTCCCCGGCAGCGTGCCGGCCCTCGACGAGCTCAAGACGACAATCGACGCAGTGACACGTGACCTGCCGCGCGCGGGCGCGCGGCTGGACGCCGATGCCCTCGACTCGGCCATGACGGCCGTGTTCGCGGTGACCCGGTTGTCCGATGCGGTATGCGGATCGCCCACGGTGGATGAGCGCGCCCTGGCCCTCATCGCCGCCGCGGCCGGGACGCCGGCCGCGTGAAGCCTGGCGCCTGGCGTCTGGTCGGCAACGAGGAGCGCCTCTTTCTCATCGTGGCCGTCTTCATCGGCATCTACGCCGGGCTGGCGGTCGTGTGCTTCCGCCTGGCCATCGAGGCGGTGAGGCTCCAGCTCCTCGGGTCCGAGCTGGCCCCGGACTGGTGGCGCACGCTGCTGATGCCCGCGGCCGCCGGCGGGGTGGTGGCCATCATGGTCAACCGCGCCTTTCCCACGGTGCGGGGGAGCGGTGTCAACCAGACCAAGGCGGCGCTCTATATCTACGACGGCTACATCGCCTTTCGAACCGTGGTGGGGAAGTTCCTCACCTGCGCGCTGGCCATCGGCGGCGGGCAGTCGCTCGGGCCCGAGGATCCCTCCTTGCAGATCGGCGCCGGCCTGGGAGCCATGTTCGGCCGCCGCTTCCGCTTGTCGCGCGAGCACCTGCGCTTCATTCCACCCATCGGCGCGGCGGCCGGCCTGGCGGCCGCGTTCAACTCGCCGGTCACCGCGGTGCTGTTCGTCATCGAGGAAGTGATCGGCCGCTGGTCGGCCGGGGTGCTGGGCGCCGTCGTGCTGGGCGCGGTGGCGAGCGTCGTGACCGAGCAGTGGTTCCTGGGTGATCAGCCGCTGTTCCGCGTGCCCGACTATCACCTCGTGCACGCCTCCGAGATGCTGGCCTATGCCGGGCTGGGTCTGCTCGGAGGCGTCCTGTCGCTCGTGTTCGTGAAGGGCGTGGTGACGCTGCGGCCCCGGATGCGGGCCCTGCCGGTATGGACGTGGTACGTGCAGCCGGTCGCCGCGGGTCTGCTCATCGGGGCGATTGGTCTGCGCTTCCCCCAGGTGCTCGGAGACGGCTATGCCGCCATCGATGGGGCCATGCACGATCAGTTCGCCTGGCCGGTGCTCGCCGCGCTCTGCCTGCTGAAGGTGCTGACGACGACGGCGTCGTTCGTCAGCGGCACTCCCGGGGGCCTGTTCGCGCCCACGCTCTTCGTGGGCGCGATGCTCGGCGGGGCGGTGTGCGGCCTGCAGCGACTGGTGGCGCCCGAGATCACCGGTCCCATCGGCGCCTACGCGCTGGTCGGCATGGGCACGATGTTCGCCGGCACCCTGCGCGCGCCCATCACCTCCGTGTTCATGATCGTGGAGGTCAGCGGCAACTATTCCATCGTGGTGCCGGTCATGGTCTCCAACACGATCGCCTACCTGGTGTCCCGACAGTTCCAGCGCGTCGCGCTGTTCGACCAGCTGGCGCGCCAGGACGGCGTGGATCTGCCCTCCATGGAAGAGGAGCGCGAACACCGCGCCCTCACCGTCGAAGGCGTGATGCGTGCGGCCGACGGCATCACGCTGCCGGGCGAGGAGACGGTCGCGCAGGCCGCGGCCCGTGCCGCACAGCTGTCCACGGAACACTTCCTCGTCGCGCTCCCGCATGGATGGGCGGGTATTTCCAAGACGGATCTGCAGGCGCTTCGGAAACAGGGGGGGGATCGTCCGCTGGCCGCCGAGCTGCGTTCGCTCGCACCCCCGTACCTTTACCCCGATCAGTCGCTGGACGTGGCCCTGCGGGCGCTCGGCCAGCGTCCGCTGGTGCCCGTCGTTCACCGCGCCGACGGATCGCAACTGGTGGGCGCCGTGGCGCTCGAAGACCTGCTGCGCGCGTATCGCGCCGCCGAAGGGTAGGCGCACCGGCGCCGCAGCGCTGGCACCGGGCGCTGAGGCGGCTCCTGAGCCGGGTCCCGCACCGGAGGGGAAGGGTATACTGCCGTCATCCTCCTCCGATGAGCGTGTCCCGTGCCCAGCCGGCCAGCGTCCCCATCGGCCGCGGCCCGTCTTCCGGCGCTGACGTGCGCCTGACAGCGGGGCGCCTGTCGAGCGTGGATGCCCTGCGCGGCGTCGCGGTGCTGGCCGTGGTCGCGGCTCACGCCTTCAACCACGGCGGCTCCGCGCTCGTGGGCACCGGCTGGTTTCGGGTGCTGCGTCGGGTGGTCGAACAGGGCGTCCTCGGTGTGCCTCTCTTCTTCGTCATTTCCGGTTTCTGTATCCATCTCCCGTGGGCACGCCAGCGAGCCGCCGGCAGCCGGGCCGACCTGCGCTTCGGGCCGTTCTGGGCCCGTCGCCTCCGCCGCCTCTACCCGCCCTACTTCGCCGCCCTCTGTCTGAGCATCCTGGCGGTGTGCGTGGCCTGGTGGCTGCAACTCGGGACGGCGACCGTCGCCCGCTACGCCGAGCCGGTGGCCGCCTCGATCGGCTGGGATTTTCTGGCACATGCCACGATGCTGCACGGCCTGCTGCTCCCATACGACCTCGGTGCCGGCAATCCGCCGCTCTGGACGCTCGCCCGGGAGGAGTATCTCTATCTGCTGTACTTCGTGGTGCTCGCCTGGCGCGTGCGCTTCGGCCTCACGCCTGCGCTGGCTCTCGTGTGGCTCACGGGCATGCTGGTGCCGCTACTGGCCACGACGGCGATTGCCGCCTCCGCGCTCGATGCCGAGTGGCAGCAGCGCGTGATGCATCCCGTGCATCCGGACGCCTCGGCCCTGGCCCTGTGGATCCAGTGGTGCCTGGGGATGGCCATCGCGGAAAGCTACTGCGGGCTGATCACCCTGCCGGCGTGGAGCCGCCTCCCGTGGATGGCGGCGCTCTGGGCGGGCGTGGCCCTGATCGCGCAGCACCGGGGCTGGTCGATGCTGACACCGGTGCTCTGGGGGCTCACGTTCTTCACCCTCGTGCACAGTGTTGTCTCGCGGGAGGTTGCCTCGCGGCAGGGGAGCGCGCCGGAGACCAGGGAGCAGAGGGCCCGCGGACACGTGGGATGGCTGGCGCGCATCGGGCTGGTGTCGTACTCCGTCTATCTCATTCACAGCCCGCTCATCGGTGGGCTGAACCAGCTGGAACTGGCCTCGGGTATACCGGCCGCGTGGCTGCGGCACCCCGCCTATCACCTCGCCGTCTGGGTGCTGCTCATCGCCGCCTGCGCGGCGGCCGGTCACGTCTTCTTCCTGGCGGTCGAGCGCTGGTTCCTGAACGCCCCGCGTCAGACCCCTGCGCCCTGGCGCGGCGGTCCAGGAGGGCACCCCGCATGAGCACCGGGCTGCAGGAGCGCACGATTGCGGACTTCGGCGAGCAGTGGACCGCCTACGACGACCACGCAGGCTACTTCGGGTCTGCGGCCCTGTTCGACGACATCTTCGCCCCGTTCGTGGCCACCGCCGATCTCACGGGCTGCCGGGTCGCCGAGATCGGCGCGGGCGCCGGCCGCTTCGTCAACGTCATGGCGGCCGCGGGGGCCGCACATGTCGTCGCGCTCGAGCCCTCGGCCGCGTGTGATGTGCTCGGTCGGCAGACGGCCCGCTACGCCGATCGCGTGACATGCCTGCCCCTGACCGGCGACCGGTTGCCGCCGTCGGGCGACCTCGACTACGTGTTCGCCATCGGCGTGCTGCATCACATCCCGGAGCCCGCGCCGGTCGTGGCAGCGGCGCTCGCCGCGCTTCGTCCCGGGGGGCGCATGGCCATCTGGCTGTACGGCCGTGAGGGCAACGGGCTCTACCTGCTCGTCGCCCGAAGCCTCTGGGGGCTGTCGCGGCGCCTCCCGCATCGCGGCCTTGTCGCGCTCGTCTGGGGGATCTACCCGTGGCTCTGGGCCTACATGCAGTCCAGTCGCGTCCTGCCACTGCCGCTGGGTCACTACATGCGTCGCGTGATCCTGCCACTCGCGCCAGACAAACGCCGGCTGGTGGTCTACGACCAGCTCAATCCCGCGTATGCCCGCTACTACACGCGGACCGAGGCACGACACCTGCTGGAGGCCGCCGGGTTCGCCGACGTGCGCCTCCATCATCGGCACGGATACAGCTGGACGGTGGTGGGCACGAAGCCGTGAGCGCACGCCGTCGGGCGTGTGGACATTTGAGGGGATTGGCACTAGAATCCGCAACGCATTTGGCTGGTCCGTGCATCACGATCCTCCGGTTCCACGCGAGTGCCCGGTGCCCGGGCGGAACCACTGACAAGTACTTACGAGGTCGCACACGAGATCCGCTCAGGCCCGGTGAGCGCCCGAGCGGGAGACGCGTCTTATGGAAGCATTGACGGATCCCACACATCTTCACCTCCTCCTGAATCACTTTCCGACGATTGGCTTCATGATCGGGCTCGCCCTGTTCGTGGTGTCCATCATCGCCAACAGCGACGACCTGAAGCGCGCAAGTCTCGTGATCTTCGCCGGCATCGCCCTCATCGCGATTCCCACGTATGTCACCGGCAACGCGGCACAGTCCCGTATCGCGGATCTGCCCGAGGTGTCACAGGCCCTCATCGAGACACATGAAGGGCTGGCGTTCCTGGCGCTCATCTTCATCGAGCTCACCGGAGCCGTCTCGTGGGTGGCCCTGTGGAAGCACCGGCGCACCCGTCGCGTGCAGCCCGCCACGGCGGGCCTGATCCTGCTGCTGGCCCTCGTCACGATGGGCGTGTCGGCCCGGACGGCGAACATCGGCGGCGAGATTCGCCACAGCGAAATCCAGTCGGCCGTGCAGCCCACGAGCCCTGTCGGTGCGCTCGGCCGGACCGTCGGCAACTACGTGCGCGATACGCCCTGGTCCTGGATCGCCTGCGAGACCCTGCACTTCATCGGCCTGTCGCTCCTGCTCGGCGTGATCGGGATGGTGGACCTGCGGATGGTGGGCATGATGAAGGGCGTGTCGTTTGCGGCCCTCGACCGGCTCCTGCCCTGGGGCATGCTGGGGCTCGGCCTGAACGTAGCCACAGGCATGCTGTTCTTCGCGGCGGCACCCGGCCAATACACAGCCAATCCGGCGTTCTACTGGAAGCTGGTGTTCCTGCTGATCGCCGGCGCGAACACCCTGTACTTCTCGTTCGACGCCACGTGGACGCTGCGGCCCGACGACGAGGCGCCCGGCCTGTCGAAGGCTGTCGCCTCGGCGGCGCTGTTCTTCTGGGCGGGTGTGATGTTCTGGGGCGCGATGCTGCCGTTCATCGGCAACGCGTTCTAAGGAGTAGGCAGCATGCAACTGGCAATGACGGTGTTGTTCGTGGTCGTCGTGGTGACGGTGGGCCTTGCGCTCATTGGTCTGGCCATCGACCGGAGCTACCAGCAGGAAGAGGGAAACCGGCACTAGGCCCGGTTGGCGCGCCCCGGCACCCGACGCGGCAGTCGCGGTCGGGCACCAGGCTCGAATCACTTTTCACGGTAACGGCAGGAATCGCAGATGGACTTTCTCTTCTGGCTCGAGTCGTTTGGCCCGGCGGCATGGGTTCGAGAATCGAACTCGCTGTGGGCGTTCCCCATGTTCCTCTTCGTCCACACGCTCGGCGTGTCGCTCGTGGCGGGCGGCAGCGCCATCATCGCGTTCGCGCTCCTGGGCGTGTGGCCCAAGGCGCCGATCAAGCCGCTCGAACGGCTCTACCCGCTGATCTGGTTCGGCTTCGTCATCAATCTGTTCACCGGCCTGGGACTCTTCTCGGCCGACGCGGCCACGCGCGGGATCAACCCTGACTTCTACGCGAAGCTCGTGCTGGTGTTCGGCGGGGTGTACGTGATGGCGCGGATCAAGCGTCAGGTCTTCCAGAGTGCCGAGATCGAGCGCGGGCAGATTCCGGCCGGGGCCAAGACCCTGGCGTGGGTCTCGCTCGTGTGCTGGTTCGGCGCCATCGTTACGGGACGGCTCATCGCCTACGTGGGGCCCATCGCCGGCCTGTAGACAGCCCCTGTCCGGGTGTTCCGCGGATTTCCCGCCGCCGGGCTGCGCACTCGCAGCCCGGCGGCGTTTTGCGTTTCAGGCGGCACGTGCGGCCAGGCGCACCGCGCCCTGGTAGCGTCAGGCGGTAGACCACGTTCCCCCCACGACGGGCTCGACTCGCCGGGCGGTCGGCGCCGGCTCCTCCGCGCGCCCGCTCAGGCCCCCGCGCGCAGATCAGCAGGAGGGTCGGAGACGGGCGTCTCGCCATGGGCAGGGACGGTATTCCGCCCGCCGCGCGGCGCGGCACCCGCGTGTCCGCCGCCAGGGTGCCTGGAGTCCCCCGACGGTTTCAGGCTCCGCCGGGTCCGGTCCAGGCAGGCGCCCGGTGCCCGCTGCGATATGATCCCGCACTGGTCGGTCGCCGCGCGTCGTCTCGACGGGTGCGCGGCCATCCATGTCTGGAGGACTTCCCGATGACGCGTGTGAGAACCATAGCTGCGGCCGCACTCCTGCTGGCGGCGACCAGTGCCCCTGCCGTCGCGCAGGCGCAGATGTCGGCCCAGGAGCAGGCCAACCTGAAGATCGTGAGCGACTGGTGGCGTGAGGTGCTCCAGGCGGGGCACACCGAGCTGGCCGAGAAGTACATGGCCGAGGACTACCTGCAGCACAATCCCAACATCAATACGGGCCGTGCCGCCTTCGTGCAGGTGTTCAGCCGTCGCGCCGCGCGTGAGATCCAGCCGACGCTCAACCCGGCCCCGGTCATCCAGTTCGCCAAGGGCCCCTACGTCGTGTTCGTGTGGGAGCGCGAGGCCAAGGAGCCCAACGACGAGTCGAAGACCTACAAGTACAACTTCTTCGACATCGTCCGCGTGGAGAACGGCAAGGTCGCCGAGCACTGGGACAGCGTGTTCAAGAACCCGGTGCCCGCCGGTGGCAACGCCCCCGCGCCCGTCATCCCGGGCGTCGGACCGCAGCCCGTCAAGCCGATGAACACCGAGGCCGAGCAGGCCAACGAGGACATCGCCAATACGCAGTTCAAGGACATCCTGCAGTACGGGCACGTGGAACTCGCCGAGAAGGTGATGGCGGCTGGCTACATCCAGCACAATCCCAACGTGCCCGGCGGTCGTGACGGGTTCGTGGAGTTCTTCCGCCGCATCCGGCAGCCCGAGCCGATCCGTGCGGCCTGGAAGGACGAGCCGGAGCTGATCCTGACGAGCGGCAACCTCGTGCTGTACATGATGCGGCGCTTCTCGGCCGATCCGGCCAATCCCAACGGCGTGTACAAGTGGAACTGGTTCGACATGGTGCGCGTGGATGGCGGCATGGTCCAGGAGCACTGGGACATGGCGATGAAGACGCCGCCGCCGGCGTCGGTGGCGCGCCCGACCGGGTTCCGCGAGTACCGCTAGGAGCGGGTCCGGCCCACCGGGCTCAGACACAGGACGGGGCCGGCGCGAGTGCCGGCCCCGTCTTGCGTACCGTGTTGACGTTCGATGCGAGCCTTCCGCCCCGTACGCCCGGCGCCGGCTACTGGCGGGCCGGGGCGGGTTCGGCCGTTGGCGCCGGCGGGTGCGGATGGCCACCCTGGGTGCGCCGATTGGCGACCAGCATCCACCCGGCGATCGTGCCGCCGAGAATCACCACGGTGCCCGTGAGTCCAGGCCGCATCATCATCAGCAGGATCGATCCGAAGAAGACGCCCGCCCGCAGCTGCACGAGCAGGTGCAGTCCGCGGCCACCCGCCGTCACCACCGCGTCGGGCTCGAGCGTGCCCTGATCCGCCAGCGTCACGATGCGTCCGAGCGCGCGCCCGACCACCACGCTGCTCCACGCCAGGAAGACGAGCGCCGCCAGCGAGGCGTCGATCCACGGCCAGCGCCAGCCCCAGCCTCCCAGCACCATGCCCAGTCCACTCGTGAGAATGACGATCAGCGCCGGCCACTCGAGAGCCCGGCGGATGGGGAGGGCCTCGGTCGCCCACCGTAGCCGCGCCGGCGTCTGTGCGCGTTGCGCGTAGTGCACGGTGACGACCTCGACGAGCACCGCGGCGAAGAGTCCGATGGCGGCCGCGAAGTGGAGAAGGCGGAACATGAGGTGCAGGGCCATGACGGGACCGAGCATACGGCCGACCCTCATGACCCGCCGCTGAAGAGTCCGTGAAGTTTTCGTCAGGCGCACGCGCACGATATATGCCTGCGCCGCAGGGATGCAGCAGCGACTCTGAACATCCCGTCAGAATCTGTGCGCCGCCGCGCGGCGGCTGCGTGCGCGCGGACGGCGAGTCCCGACGTGTGGCGCCGCGCCCGGGGGAACGCCGGAACTCGCGGCAACCACTGGGGGCGGTAGGCGACCCGCGGCGGGCCGTCAGCGCGCCAGGGCAGAGGCTGGCACGGTCGTCGGGCGCGGGCGCGCGTACCAGTCGGAATCGAGCAGCCGCCAGATCTCGTTCACCGTGCCGCGCCCGTCGGCGGGGTGGACGCGGTACAGACGGCCCTCGCTGACGCCCCCCAGCTTCCGCAGCACGCCGGCCGCGCGCGTGTTCTCTGGCTGCACCCGGGCCTCGAGGCGCGTCACCCGCAGCGTGTCGAACACGAAGTCGAGCATCAGTGACGCCGCGTCGGTGAAGAGGCCCGTCCCCCAGAACGCCTCGCCGAGTGCGAAGCCCCACTCGGCCGTCCTGCCCTGGTGGTCGAGCGGGTGGACCTGCAGCAGGCCGACCGCCGGGCGATCCGGACCATGTGCGATGCCCAGGCAGACCGTCGTGCCCGTGGCCCGCCGCTCGTGGACCCAGGCGATGAAGCGCTCGAACCCCAGCACGCCGTTGGGCGGGGGCGGCAGGAACCGTGCGACGGGTGTGGCGGCGAGATGCTCGTGCAGCGACGGCGCATCCGCGGTGATGAGCTCACGGACGCGGACCCGGTACGCGCCGAGGTCGGCCACCCGCTGGTACCACGCGTCCGGCAGGGTGCGCCCCGCCTCGACGGACGCGGCGGAGGCCAGCTCCACGGAGGGTGGCGCCGGGTCGGGCGACCAGAAGCCCTCCGACAGCGGATGCGCGCGAAGCCAGTGGGTACGGTCGAGGGCCCAGAGCGTCCGATCGGCCTCGACGTCCGGCACGCCGTCGGCGACGTGCAGCCGGCATTCCGCCTGGGCGCCGATCCGCTCCAGGAACTGCCGGTCGGATGCGCTGGTGGCCGTGGCGCGCGTTTCGAGCCGCAGCACGGAGAACTCCCGGAACAGGAGGTCGAGCACGGCCCGGGCGCCCGCCAGGAGGGTCCGTTCGTGTCCTTCGGCGATGGCGCAGTAACTCCACTCGGCCATGGCGAAGCCGCGCTCCACCCGTCGCGCCAGGATCACGCCCACCGGTGCCAGGTCGCGCGACGGCAGCACGACGTAGCACACCGCCCGGCCGGCCGCCCGCTCCAGATGTGCCCAGGTGATGAAGCGGCGCATATCCTCCGCGGTCCCCGCGGGGACGACACCGATGACGGGCCTTCCGGAGGCCAGTGTCTCCGTCAGGGTGGCGGCATCGCTCGTTCGCACCTCCCGGACCACGGCACCGGTCGTCGTGATGACCGGCAGCGACGCCCGTGGCCGTGTCGCACCGGTCGTCGGGACCGGGCGCACCGGTCCATGCACAGCGCTGCTGCGCGGGTCCCGCGGGTCTGGCAGGGCGGCCGTCTGAGGCAGGGCTCCAGCCTGCCAGGGCCTCCGGAGGGCGGCGGCGTCAGGGGGTGGCACAGTGCGTTCGAGGGTTGATACCGCATAGCAAGCGGCAGGCCGTGCGGGAGACCCCGTAGCAGCCGTGCAGGGGCATGCCGTCGCAGGCAGCGACGGGCCGTTCGTATCGAACGGTCGCGAAGAAGCGGAGAGGGTGGGATGACGAGACCGTCATCCCGATCACGAGAGTCGTACGGTGTGAGGCCCTATTGTGCGATGTCGTACGGCGCCTGGCCGTGGCGCGGACGTCGTGGCGCGCTACGGCGTGACCGACGCAACGAACTCTTCGTAGCTGCCCTTGAAGTCCTCGATCCGGCCGTGGTCGAAGTGCCAGACGCGCGTTCCGACTTCCTCCATCAGATCCTGGTCGTGGGTCACGAGGAACACCGTGCCCTCGTACTTCTGCAAGGCGACGTTCAGCGCGTTGATCGACTCCAGGTCGAGGTGGTTGGTCGGCTCGTCGAGCACGAGGACGTTGGGCTTCTGCAGCATGAGCCGGCAGAAGAGCAGGCGGGCCGTCTCGCCGCCCGACAGTGCATCGGTCGGCTTGAGCCCCTCCTCGCCGCTGAACAGCATCTGTCCGAGGAGGCCATGGATGTCCTGACGCGACGCATCCGGATCGAAGCGGTGCAGCCACTCGACCGCGGTGAGGCCCTTCTCAATGGCGTCGGTGTGGTCCTGCGGAAAGTAGCCGACGGCCACCTCGTGACCCCACTTCAGGGTGCCGGCATCGATGTCGCCCGGCGAGGGGGCCAGGCCCGGTGCGTCGGCCAGCAGCGCCTTGAGCAGGGTGGTCTTGCCCACGCCGTTGCGGCCCACGAGCACGACGCGATCGCCGCGGTTCACGACGGCGCCGAAGTCGCGCACGACGGCGGTCTCGCCGTGCGCCTTGCTGACGCCGCTGCACTCGAGTGGCACCTTGCCGGACGGCCGGCGCAGCGTGAACCGGATGTGCGGGCGCTGGATGTTCGAGCGCGCCAGGTCCGAGACCTGGAGCCGTTCCACCTCCTTGCGCCGGGACGTGACCTGGCTGGCACGGGTGCCGGCGCCGAACCGGGCGATGAAGTCGTTGAGCTGCGCAATCTTCTTCTCGCGCTGGGCGTTCTCGCTCTCGACCTTCGAGCGGATCTGCGTCTTGGACAGCACCATGTCGTCGTAGCCACCCGTGTAGGTGATGATCGTCTGGTAGTCGATGTCCGCGATGTGCGTGCAGATGCCGTTCAGGAAGTGCCGGTCGTGCGAGATGACGATGAGCGTGCCGTCGTAGCGGTTCAGGAACTCCTGGAGCCAGTGGATGGAGTCGAGGTCGAGGTGGTTGGTCGGCTCGTCGAGCAGGAGAGCGGCCGGCCGCCCGTACAGCGCCTGGGCCAGCAGGACCCGCACCTTCTGTCCGCCCTGCAGTTCCGCCATCGTCCGATCGTGCAGCTCGTCGGGGATGTCGAGCCCCTGCAGCAGCACCGCCGCGTCGCTCTCGGCCGAGTAGCCGTCCTCCTCGCCGACGATGCCCTCGAGTTCGCCCAGGCGCATGCCGTCCTCGTTGGACATGTCGGGCTTGGCGTAGAGTGCGTCTCGCTCGGAGAGGGCCGACCACAGGCGTGCGTTGCCCATGACCACCGTGTCCAGCACCCGATAGGCGTCGAAGGCGTACTGGTCCTGGCGGAGCACGCCGAGCTTGGCCGGCCGGACCACGCTGCCGCGCTGGGGCTCCAGTTCGCCGGTGAGCAGCTTCATGAACGTGGACTTGCCGGCGCCGTTGGGGCCGGTCAGGCCGTAGCGACGGCCTGGTGAAAACGTCGTGGTGACGTCGTCGAACAGGATCTTCGAGCCGTACCGCATCGACACGCCGCTGACAGCAATCATGCGCCTGGAACCTCTGGCAGAACCGGACCTCTCGGATGAATCCATCATTGTAGCAGGGGCACGCCCCCGGTCCCGGTGACGGCGCGGCGCAGGATAATGACGCCACATGGCAGATACATCCAGTCCTGCACCCGGCCGGCGGCTGATCCTTCAGATGCACGTATCGCTCGACGGCTTCGTCGGGACCCCGAGCGGCGACGTGGGCTGGATCTTCCCGAGTTTCGACGCGGAATACACCGCCTGGCAGGTGGCGTCGCTCCGGGCCGCCGGCACCCACGTGATGGGCAGCCACACCGGGCGCAGCATGGCCGCGTACTGGCCCCGCCCGGCTGCCATCGACCCGCGCGACGCCCCGTTTGCCGCGCCCATGAACGACACCCCGAAGGTCGTCTTTTCCCAGAGCCTGGAGTCGCTGGACTGGCCGAATACCCGCATCGCCCGCGGGGGCCTCGTGCCGGAGATCGATGCGCTGAAGGCGGAGCCCGGCAACCCGATCCTGGCGCACGGCGGCGCGAAGTTCGCGGCATCGCTCTCCCGGCTCGGCCTGGTGGACGAGTACCACCTGCTCCTGCAGCCGGTCATCCTCGGCATCGGGCTCCGCCTCTTTCCGGAGTGGACCGAGCCGCTCCATCTCGAACTCGTCGAGACCAGGGCCTTTCCCTCGGGTGCGGTGCTCCACGTCTCGCGCCCGGCGCCCCTGCGCCGCGCGGCGGCGCCACCGTCCGGGGCCACCGACGCCTGAGCGCGTGCCACTCGCGTCCGGGCAACGCCAGCTGAGCTGCTGGAGAACCGTATTGCCGTGGCCGCAGAGCTCGTGCTT
Organism: Vicinamibacterales bacterium; assembly: GCA_050185275.1. GTDB lineage: Bacteria > Acidobacteriota > Vicinamibacteria > Vicinamibacterales > UBA2999 > JABFRY01. The sequence goes on from JBFWZN010000013.1 coordinate 25,225, forward strand.
GAATGGCTCGCCGCGTCGCCCCTGCCAGGCGGTGCGGTGAACCGCTGATGCTGCTGAACCTCACCTTCGTCCGCCGGACGGTCCGTTCCTGATGTCGCGGCGCGCGTTCCGGGTGCTCGCCCTGCTTGCCCTGACGGTGGTGGTGGCAGGCGGTGTCTGGGCGGTCGTGTCGATCACGACGGACCGGCCGGTGACCTACGAGCCAATCGAGGATCACTTCAAGTACGGCTCGATCGGGAGCGAGCCTGGCGGGCGGCTGCTGTCCCCGGTTGGCGGCGCGCTGCCGCCGTATTGGATCTTCAGGGCGCTGCCGTCGATCTGCCGCGACCGGCTGCCCAACGGCTATGCGACCTTCGGTTTCATCACCGAGCCGGGGCACGACCTGCCCATCGGCGTGTCGCGGCGCCGGCGCCTGGGGATCGATCAGGTGGGCCTCAACTGTGCCGTGTGCCACACAGGCACGGTACGGGAGACGCCGGACGCCCCGCCGGAGATCGTGCTGGGCATGCCGGCTAACCGGCTCGACCTGCAGGCGTTCGTCCGCTTCGTGCTCGAGTGCTCGCTCGACAACCGCGTCACGGCCGAGGCCGTCATCGGCCGCCTGCCTGAGGAGAACGGGCCGTCGCGCTTCGAGCGGCTGTTGCTGCGGTTCGGCTTCATCGGCCGTCTCAAGAGCACCACCCTCAACCTGCGCAACCGCATCGCTCCGGTGATCCTGGGAGACGACGTGCCCGCGTGGGGGCGGGGACGCGTGGACACGTTCAACCCGTACAAGTCCGTGCAGTTCAACTGGGACCTCGCGGCGCTGCCGCCCGACGAGCTGATTGGCGCCTCCGACTATCCCTCGATCTGGAACCAGCAGCCCCGCGAGGGCATGCACCTGCACTGGGACGGCGACAACGACTCGGTGGACGAGCGCAATCTCAGCGCCGCGCTCGGCGCGGGCGTGACGCCGGTGACCGTGGATCACGACAACCTGCGGCGCGTACGGGACTGGATCTGGACGCTCCCGGCGCCGCGGTATCCCTATGGGGTGGATCAGGCGCTGGCCGCGCGCGGGGAGCCGCTCTATCAGCAGCTGTGCGCGAACTGCCACGCCGATCACCGCTTCCGGGACGGCGTCGTCTCGGGCGCCCGCGTCGGCCAGGTAGAGGCGATCGAGACGATCGGCACCGACCCGTACCGGCTCAACTCCTATACGCCCGCGTTCGCCGCGAACCAGTACGCGCTCTATCCCGATTCGCCGTACCGGTTCTCGCACTTCCGCAAGACCAACGGCTACGCCAACCATCCGCTCGACGGCATCTGGCTCAGGGCCCCGTACCTGCACAACGGCTCGGTACCCACCATGCGCGACCTGCTCGAGCCGCCCGAGTCGCGGCCCACGACGTTCTACCGCGGCTACGACGTCTACGATCAGGTCAACCTGGGGTTCGTCTCCGACGTGCCGGCTGCGGACGGGCAGGTCTTCACCCTCTACGACACGCGCGTGCCCGGCAACGCCAACACCGGCCACGAGTACGGCACCACGCTCCCCGATGACGACAAGCGCGCCATCGTGGAATACCTGAAGACGTTCTGAGTGTCCTGCTGATGTCGCGCACCGGCTGGAGTCTCGTGGTGCTGGTGCTGCTGCTCGGGGCGGCCGCCACGCACGCCTACTACCGCCTCGCCTGGGTGGGGCCGGTGACGCAGTTCGAGTCGGCCGAGGACCACTTCCTCTACGGCTCGATCGGGACCGAGGCGGAGCGCGGCGTGCCGTACTGGATCTGGCTGGTGCTGCCGCGTATCTTCCCGGACCACCTGCCGGGGCCCGGAGGCTACGCCTCGATTGGCATCACCGGGCGGGACGGGCACGAGATGCCCATCGGCCTCTCGAAGGTGGACATCGGCGTGCCCCGGGTTGGCGCGAACTGCGCCCTGTGTCATACGGCCACCGTGCGAGCCACGCCGACCAGCGTGCCACTGGTCTATCCTGGCGCCCCCGCACACCAGACCGGTGCGCAGGAGTACGCCCGGTTCCTCGCTGACGCGGCGGCGGACCCGCGGTTCACGGCCAGCGTCATCCTCGACGAGATTGCGCGCAACGTGCGCCTGTCGGTGCCGGATCGGCTCCTGTACCGCTTCGTGCTCATTCCGCAGACGCGCCGCGCGCTGCTGCGGCGTCGCGCGGACGGTGCCGGGGGCATCAGGGGCGCTGAGGGCTCGGTTGACGGTGCGGGAGGGGCTGAGGGGGATGTCGCGTCCGTGCCGTGGGGACGCGGCCGCGCCGACATGGCCGGCCGGACCCGCACCGGGCTGCTGGGGCTGGCGCCCGGCGTGCCCGGCACCGCCGATGCCATGCCGCTCTGGCACCTGGGGCGCCGCGACGGATCGGGCTACCTGTGGGACCGGTCGAACACCTCGCTGCGCGAGGTCGTACAGGCGTCGGCGCTCGTGGAGGGCACCTCCCTCCGCTGGATGGACATCGACGCGCGCCGCTGGGACCGTGAGGATGCCGGGCCGCCGTCGAGCCTGCGGCGGGTGCTCGAGTACCTCGACGATCTGCCGCCGCCCGCGTATCCCTTTCCCGTGGACCCGATGCTGGCCGCATCCGGCGCGACGACCTATGCGGCCACCTGCGCCCGATGTCATGAGCCTGGCGGGGCGCAGGCCGGCACCGTGATGCCACGCGCGGAGATTGGCACCGATGGCCGCCGGCTCGATGCGTGGACCGCTGAGGCGGCCGAGGCCTTCAATGCCTTCGGCGAGGGGCACGCCTGGCAGGCCTCCGGTTTCAGGGCGGCCTCGGCGGGCTACGTGGCCCCGTCGCTCGACGGCGTGTGGCTCAGCGCGCCGTACCTGCACAACGGGTCCGTGCCGACGCTCCGGCACCTGCTCGAACCGCCGTCCGGGCGGCCCGCCCGGTTCTGGCGCGGCTACGACGTCTACGATCAGGACGGCGTGGGCTTCGTCAGCGACGGACCCGACGCACGCCGGGTGGGCAGGCTCTTCGACACCGCTCAGCCGGGCAACAGCAACGGCGGGCACGCCTACGGCACGATGCTCTCATCCGACGAGAAGCGCGCCCTGCTCGAGTACCTGAAGACCCGCTGATTTGCTGATCGCTGAGCCGCTGGGCCACTGAGCCGCTGAAGCACTGAGCCGCTGAACCGCTGGCCAGCTCCGCGCGGCCCGCGCCACCGGTGTGGCGGACGCCTCCGCCGCAGGCGCTACGCTGGCAGACGCGCCACGCGCGTCACCGGCAGGTAGGTGATGAGGAGCAGGAGCGCGAAGGTGCCGTCGTAGATCCCCATCGGGGTGAAGCCGTCACCCTGGCTCAGGAAGAACGTCGCGAAGGTGGCCCGGATGGCGATACCGAGCCAGTTGGGCCAGCGGTGCTCCTCCGGGTTCCACAGCCCGGGCAGGTACAGCAGGTTGATGGCCCAGAGCTGCATGCCCCAGTGGCGGGGCCACGTCTTGGGGAAAGCCTCGGGCTGTCCCGCAACGGTGGTGAAGACGTCCGGCCACCCGAAGATGATGACGCCGATGACCAGATTGGCGACGATGCTGAGGGCCAGCACCACCCGGTACGCCTTGACCGCGCTCACGACGGGCCATTGTGGACAGCGGCGTCCCCAGTGTCAACGACCATGTCCCTGCGCGGCGTCCGCCGGCCTCAGTCCTTGCCCCACATCTCGTCGTGCGCAGCCTGTCGGCGATAGAGATCGGGGTGGAAGTACTTGTCGTAGAACTCGGTCTCCAGGTGCGAGAACTGCAGCCACACGCCGGGCAGGTGAAAGGCGTTCACGTGTGCCGGGAAGCGCCCGTAGGTGTCGTAGATGTAGTTGCAGATCTCTTTCGTGTACTCCACCACCTGCGGCGTCGGCCGGCGGTTGGCCATGCGCAGGAAGGCGTCGCCGAACTCGCGCTGCCGGTACGCCTTGCCGAAGATCTCGTGGTCGCCGTAGGTGCCCTCGGGGCCGTACTTCTCCTCGATGACCCGGTCCACCGCCTCGTTCATCGACTTCACGTAGGGCGGCGTGAGCGACTCGAGCACGCCGTCGATGCCGATGGGGTTGTCGAGCGTGGTGGGAAGCGGCGGCCAGCGGCGCCACTTCTTCGGCTTCTGCATCCGGAACTCGATGCCGAACTTGCCCTTGGCCGGGTCGCGCTCGAACACGTAGGGTGAGCCCACCGCCGCGTGCAGCCATCCGCCGAGCCCCATGCCCTGGGCAATCAGCATCAGGTTCTGCAGCTGGAAGAACGTCTCGTAGTCGGTCCGCAACGTGCCGGCGAAGCCGATGGGCGCCGGATACTCCGTGCTGAGCCAGTTGCCGCGCGCCCGGGCGGCGCCGCCGATGATCTGGTAGGTGATGTCCGGCACGAGGCCGACGAGGCTCCCGAACCAGGCGCCCCAGTCGAGCAGCGTCCGCGGCCGGAAGCGCTGCCAGTCGTCGATGAAGAGGGGTCGCTGACCATCCTCCTCCGACAGCAGGCTGATGACCACGTTGATGAACTGCCGGGTGAGATCCACGATCGGCAGCAGAATCGTCGTGCCGGGGCGGTTGGAGAGCTGCCGGTTCCAGATGAAGTAGTAGGGCCACCGGCGCGGAAAGTCGAGCCGCTCGTCGTACAGCTTGTGCTTGAGGCTCCTGGCCGCCGTGATCCAGTCCGTCTCGCTCCAGTCCTCCCAGCGGGGCGGCAGCTGCGCGAGCAGGGCCAGCGCCTCCTGGTTGCGGGGATGCTTGATGAGCCACGTCCCTTCGTCGTTGATCAGGAAGAACGACACGGCGTGCGCGTTGTCGATGCTGCTGGCCGAGCGCGCCAGCACGTTGATGAGGGGCGCCGAGAACCGCTGGCTCCCGTCGTCGTTGGTGCCCGGCACGTCGTGCATCGTGCTCTGGCCGGTGAGCCCGGTCGAGACGACGAGCACGGCTTCCTCGAGCGGGCTGAGCGGCGAGGGCGTGTTCGGGCTCGTGTAGCTGATGGGACCCGAGACGATCGACGTTCCCCTGGCCACGCGGCGGGTGCGCCGGTCGACGATGGCGGACATCAGCGGATACGAGAACAGCTCGCGCAGTCCCTTGTGGGATGGGGGCATCGGGATCTCCTCGGCTACCGGACGTGGGCGGCCATGCGCTCGGCGAGCGCGGCAATCGTGTGGGATGGGTTGCGCACGGTCGGCGTGGGCAGGATGGCGCCGTCGGCGACGAACAGATTCGGGTAGCCGAACACCTGGCCGAGGTGGTCCACGACGCCGTCCTCGGCCGACGTGCCGATCGGGCAGCCACCCAGCGGATGGAGCGTGATCAGGCTCTTGAGCAGCCGCCAGGTGGGCAGCGCACGGGCGCGCCCGCCGGACGCCTCCGTCAGTTGCCGCTGCATGGCCTCGATGGCCTCGATGACGGCCTCCGACCGGTCCAGTGTCCAGTCGAGCCCGAGCGTCCGTGTCCAGGGCCTGAGAAGGCGCCGCTTGAGCACGAGCCGGCCGTCGCCGGCGTCCTCTCCGGCGCCGAGCCACAGCAGCAGGTCGCGCAGGGGCGTGTCGTCCCGCAGGTACTCCTCGAGTTCGGTGAGGAGGTGCCGCCCCACGGGTGTGCGGACGTGGCCGTCGAGGTACTCCTTCACCGCGTTCAGCAGCAGGTTGGGGAAGCCGTCGTCCTCGACGACGAACCGCTGGTTGCGGATGGCGCCGTCGGCGAAGTCGAGCATCGCGCTGATGGTGGGCCCGGTCGATTGCCGCACCTGCGTCTCGCGGGAGTAGACCGCCATCGAGATGAAGTTCGCGTTCGCGCTCCAGCGCGAGCCCAGTGTCCGGCTCAGGCGCGGCAGCGTGCGGTACTGGTCGCGGCAGCGCAGGAGGAGTTCGGTGGAGCCCAGGCTTCCGGCCGCCACCACCACGCGCGCGGCGCGCTCGACGCCGGGTACGAGGCGGTCGTTCTCGATGCGGTCGAAGACGACGCGGTACTCGCCGCCGACGGGCTCGATGGACCGGGCCACGTGCAGCGGGCGTACGACGGCGCCGCGCTGTTCGGCGCGCGGGATGTAGTTGACGTCCAGGCCGTTCTTCGCGCGGACGTCGCACCCGAGATCGCAGTTGCCCAGGTGGATGCACGTGCCCTGGCGCTGCCCGTGCGCGTTGACGAACGGGCGCGAGTGCGTGTGATCGAAGGGGTCTTCGAGATCGTAGCTCCAGTCGGGCGAGAAGCTCACGGCCAGGGGTGCCTTCGAAAAGCGGTCGGCGTGGCCCAGATTCCTCGCGGCATCGCGCGCGATCTCGAAGCGGCGGGTGAGCTGGCCGTCGGGCACGACCTGCAGGTCCATCTCGCGGGCGACCGTGTCGTAGTAGGGCTTCAGCTCGCCGTACGTGATGTCGGCGGGCCAGCCGCGCTCGAAGACGTTGGGGTGGGCTTCCACCGCCACGCTGCTGTAGCAGAGCGAGCCCCCGCCGACACCCGCCGCCTGCGCCACCGTCATGCCGCGGAAGAACCGCATGTCGAGCCAGCCATGGTGCCGCGCGGGGCGGCTGTCGCTGAAGATCCAGGCGTCGCCCGGCTTCCGGGGATAGTCGGCCGGCTCCCAGCGCCGGCCCCGCTCGAGGACCAGCACGCGCATGCCCTGCTCGGCCAGGCGGCGGGCCATGATGGCGCCGCCGAAGCCGCTGCCAATCACGATGGCGTCGAAGGCGTCAGCCATGGGGCAGCATTCGGCTTCGCTAGCGCCGCACGCGTTCCTCCCGGACGCGCACGTAGGTGGACGAATCGTTGCGGTCGTCGCGCCAGCGCGGGTGGTGGAACTGGATGACGTGGTCGCCGTTGTACGAGCAGACCGCCTCGCTGAACCGGAGCGTCCCGATGCGGTGCCATTCGGCGACCCGGACGTTGGAGAGACCCTGCACGCCGGTCTTGCGGCTCGTGCTCGAGACGCAGATGTCGAACACCATCGAGCCGGTCGGCCGCTCGTCGCCCGGATTGAACAGGTGGCCGTAGATCTCGTCGCGGAAGTCGAGATCGCGACCCTCGACGCGCCGCTGGCCCTGCGCCATGCGGAACAGGAGGTGAGCGGGTGCGTGGGTGGGCACCGCCGGATCCTTGCCCAGCTCGGCGACCTGGTAGACCTGCCGCGCGTCGCCCACCTTGTCGAGCCGCTGGAAGATGGTGCCGGCGCGCAGCATGATGAGGTAGTAGATGCCGCGGCGGTAGGCGTGCACGCTCGGCGTGTTCACCAGTTCCGCATCGTTGATGTAGGCGGTGCGCATGCCGCCCAGATCTTCCTGCACGATGACGCTGGCCGGCACGAGCGGCGTGGGATGGTCGGGGTCCATCGTGGGATAGACCTTCATGCCCAGGCTGAAGGACCGGCGCTGGCCGCGTCGGGTCTCGTTGCCGTCGGAGGAGAACCGGCCGACGGTGAGGCCCTTCGAGCCTTGCGTGAAGAAGCCGGTGTAGGGGTTCTGCTCGGTGATCTCCCAGGTGCCCAGCACGCAGATGCCGTTGGGCGCGATGATGCGGCGCCATCCCTTGCCGTCGGGTCCCCAGCGAAGGTCGGCCTGCGAGTCCATCGAGCGCGCCGACGCCTGGCGAAAGGCGTTCTCGCCCGACAGCAGGCCGCGCCATGCGTTGCGGATGGTGGACCGGAACAGCGGCAGCGGGCCCGGCTGCTGGCCGGCCACGCCTCCGCGGTAGGGGTTCTGGTAGAGGGCCGCACGCACGTCGGCGTAGCGCGACCCGCGGTAGGTGCGGTCCTCAGGGGTCATGCCCTGCGGTCCGTGCAGGCGTTCGAGGTCGAAGTCCCACTGTGTCATCGTGTCGTCACCCCGACCCCCTGTGCGCCCACTTCCTGCTCGGCCCGTGTCTTGATGATCCGCATGGACGACTGCATGTAGCGGGTCCAGAGAATCCGGATGACGGGGAACAGCAGCAGCATGGCGACCGGGCCCCGGCTCTCCGCCGTGTAGGTCCATTTCACGTGCGTGCCGCCGCCCTCGTCGGTGAACCACCACTGCCCGGTGGCGCCCCGGACGAGCAGGCGCACCATCCGGCCCGAGAACTCCGACAGCCGGTATGCGAAATAGTGCGGGGCGGTGGCTACCGTGACAGTCTCCCGGACGCTCGTCTCGTCGGCGAGGTGCACGATGCGCGTCGAGCCCGGCACGTCCCAGGGCCCGGTGGTGCCCGTGGTCTTCGTGCAGCCCGGCAGCCCCGCCTCATCCCGCACTACGGTGTGCAGCTCGTCGTAGAACACGCCGGGCACGAGCCAGCTCCACAGCGCCTGCCGTGGGACGTTGACGGTCGCAATCACGGTCGTGGCCACCTTGGGCATTCGGGTTTCGCCTTGATATCGATGAGAAGTGTCGCCGTACGGGACGACATGATATGAGTAACGGCCGAACTGGACAACCGCGGGATGCAGCTCATGCGTGGAGGGCGCCCGCCTCAGCGCTCGAGGAGGCCCGGTGACAGCGTCTGCGACCGACCCGATCTTCCAGCCCCTCACCATCAACGGGCTCACGCTCAAGAACCGTGTGGTGCGCTCGAGCATCGGCGGACGCGCCGACTACTACGACGGCTCGATGTCCGAGGCCCGCATCGCCTGGGAGCGCCGGTTCGCCCAGGGCGGCGTGAGCGCCATCATCTCCTCCAACGTCGGCATCCGCACCGACGGCATCGCCGTGCCCGGCTACGCGAGCATCGACCACGACCGCACCATCCCGTCCTGGCGCCGCGTGGTCGACGCGGTGCACCAGCACGATTGCCGCTACATCATCCAGCTTCACTTTTCGGGCCGGCAGCGCGATCTGCCGCGCAAGGAATTCATGGACGAGCGGGCGCCGGGCGCGACGGATCGTCCGGACCTGCTGTACGGCCTGCGCAGCCGTCGCATGAGCATTCCGGAGATTCGCGAGCTGGTGCAGGCGTACGCCCATGCGGCCCGGCGGGCGCGCGAGGCGGGGGCGGACGGCATCGAGATCGTGGCGTGCAACGGCTACATCCTCCACCAGTTCCTCTCGGGCGCCATCAACGACCGGAAGGACGAGTACAACGGCGACCTCCGCGTGCGGGCCCGGCTGCTGCTGGAAGTGCTGGCCGCCGTGCGCGCCGAGGTGGGACGGGACTTCTTCGTCTCGATGAAGCTGAGTGGTCGGGACGCGCACAACGCCTACATGGCGCCGTTCGTGCGCCGCGTGGGCAACACCATCGACGACACCGCGCAGGTCGCGCGGTGGCTGGCCGACGCCGGCCTCGACGCCATCCATCTGTCCCAGGGCGACTCGTTCCCCCATCCGCTCGTGCCCGCCGGGTTGCTGCCCATGGACGACTCGCGGTACAGCCTCGCGGCGCTCTACTACGAGGGCACGCGCGTGCCGCTCACGTTCTTCCTGATGCAGTTCGCCCCGCTGCGCCGCCTGATGGAGTGGAACTGGGGCCGCCGCATGCCGTTCAAGCAGAACGGGCGGATCCTGCCCGAGAAGATCGAGGGCATGAACCAGGACGATGCCGCACGGCTCAAGGACGCGTCGGGTCTGCCCGTCATCTGCGTGGGCGGGTGGCAGACCGCGAGCCGCATCCGCGAGACGCTGCAGGCGGGGCGCTGCGACGTGGTGTCCATTGCCCGGGGCCTGCTCGCCAACCCCGACCTCGTGCACCGCTTCGCCGAGGGCCACGATGCCCCAGCGCGTCCCTGTACCTACTGCAACAAGTGCCTCGTCAACGCGCTCCTGCATCCGCTGGCGTGCTGGGAGGAGAGCCGGTTCCCCAGCCGCGAGCGCATGTTCGAGGAGGCCTACGCCATCTACAAGGCCGCCGCGGTGGGGAGGGCAGGAGAAGACGCGGGGCAGTAGGGGTGGTGTCGGGCCGGGAGGCGCCATCTCCGCATGGCCTGAGCAGATCGAGGCGACCCTGCACGGCCGCGGCCCGTCAGGCGTGCGCCATCGTTCACGAGGAGTAGCCCGTGCCAACTTATCTTGGGGCCATCGACCAGGGCACCAGCAGTACCCGCTTCATCGTGTTCGACGAGTCCACCCGCATCGTCGCCCAGGCACAGCGTGAGCACGCGCAGATCTATCCACAGCCTGGCTGGGTGGAACACGACCCCGTGGAGATCTGGCGCAATACCCAGACCGTGATGGCCGCGGCCCTGCGCGGCAGTGGCCTGACATCGCGCGATCTGGCGGCGGTTGGCATCACGAACCAGCGCGAAACGACCGTGGTCTGGGATCGGCGGACCGGTGTGCCCCTCTACAACGCGCTGGTGTGGCAGGACACGCGCGTCACCACGTACCTGCCGACGTTCACCGAGCGCCCGGGGGCCGAGTTCTTTCGGGCGCGCACGGGGCTGCCGCTCTCCAGCTACTTCAGCAGCCTCAAGATCCGATGGCTGCTCGACCACGTGGAGGGCCTGCGGGCGCTGGCAGAGACGGGCGACGCGCTCTTCGGCACCATCGACACGTTCCTGCTGTGGCAGCTCACGGGCGGCCCGCGAGGCGGCCTGCACGTCACCGACGTCACGAATGCGAGCCGCACGCAGTTGATGCACCTCGACACGCTGGACTGGGACCAGGAGATCCTCGACGCGTTCGACATCCCGCGCGCCATGCTGCCGACGATTCGCTCGAGCAGCGAGCGCTACGGGACCGCGACGGCCGAGCCGATCGAGGGCGCACCCCTCACGGGCATTCTCGGCGACCAGCAGGCGGCGCTCGTCGGGCAGACGTGCTTCCGTCCCGGCGAGGCCAAGAACACCTATGGCACCGGCTGCTTCCTGCTGTTGAACACGGGCCAGGCCGCAGTGCGCTCGTCGCACGGCCTGCTCACGACGGTGGCCTACCGTATGGGCCGCGAACCGGCGCACTACGCGCTCGAGGGCAGCATTGCCGTCACCGGCGCGCTCGTGCAGTGGATGCGGGACAATCTCGGGCTGATCGCGCAGAGCGCCGACATCGAGGCCCTGGCGCGCACGGTGCCCGACAACGGCGGTGTCTATTTCGTGCCGGCCTTCTCAGGGCTCTACGCGCCGCACTGGAACGACGGCGCGCGGGGGACCATCGTCGGGCTGACGCGTTTCGCCGGTCGGGGGCATCTGGCCAGGGCGGTGCTCGAAGCCACCGCCTTCCAGACCTGGGAGGTCCTGCAGGCGATGGAGCAGGACTCGGGCGTGAGCCTCGAGACGCTGCGGGTGGATGGCGGCATGACCGACAACGAACTCCTGATGCAGTTCCAGGCGGATATCGTCAACCGCGCGGTGGTGAGGCCGGTGATCAAGGAGACCACCGCCCTTGGCGCTGCGTTCGCCGCGGGGCTGTCGGTGGGCGTGTTCGGCAGCCTGGACGATCTGCGGTCACGATGGCAGGAAAGCCACCGGTGGTCGCCGGACCTGGACGATGCGCGTCGTCAGCAGATGCTGCAGCGATGGACGAAAGCCGTGAGCCGGTCCATCGATTGGGCGTGACGGTCGCGGAGGAGCGCAGGCGTGGCAACATCCATGGTCGGGGAGCTGGTCGGCACGTTCATCCTGATCCTGCTCGGTAACGGTGTCGTGGCGGGCGTGCTGCTGAAGCGTTCGAAGAGCGAGCACGGCGGCTGGTTCGTGATTACCGGCGGATGGGCGTTTGCGGTTGCGGCAGGCGTGTTCACCGCGATCGCCAGCGGCAGCAGCGATGCGCACTTGAATCCGGCTGTCACGCTGGGCGCGGCGGTCGCCACCGGCGACTTCAGCAAGGTGCTCCCATACTCCCTCGCGCAACTGACAGGCGCCTTCCTCGGGGCCGTTGTCGTGTGGCTGCACTACCTGCCGCATTGGGCAGTGACCGACGACGAGAACCTGAAGCTCGCCACCTTCTGTACCAGCCCGGCGATTCGGCTGACGGGCGCGAACCTGGTCAGCGAGGTCATCGGCACCTTCGTGCTGACGTTCGTGGCGGCGGCGATCTTCTCCCAGCGGGTGGCGGCAACGGGGCCGGCCGCCGGCCTCGGGCCACTCCTCGTGGGCTGCCTGGTGTGGGGCATCGGCCTGTCGCTCGGCGGGACGACCGGCTACGCAATCAACCCGGCGCGGGATCTGGGCCCGCGCCTGGCGCATGCGCTCCTGCCAATTGCGGGCAAGCGCGATTCGGATTGGGGCTATGCGGCGATTCCGGTCGTGGGCCCTCTGCTCGGTGGTGCCCTTGCCGGTCTGGCGGTGGTCCTTCTCGGCTTCTGACCTATGAGGGCGTGCGCGCCAGCGCGTGGCGCGGCCCGCGCCACATCAACGCCGCCGCGACCAGGACGGCGGCTGCCAGCGCGAACCACGCGACGGCGGCGCGATCGCCCCGCTCCGCGACGAACACCGCGATCAGTCCCCAGATCACCGGAACGGGATAGGCCGGCACCCGGCCTCGCAGGAAGACGACGAGCGTGACGGCGACGGAGGCCGACACGCCGCCAAGTGCCCACCACGTGGCGGCTCCCGGGTACACGAGACCTTCCGCGGTGATCACGGTGACGGCGTTCAGCCCCGTCGCAATCGTGAGCCAGCCCGCCAGGAGTGCGAGCGGCGTGACGATCAGGAGCCTGTCGCGCAGGCTGATGTGACGGACGGGCGAGGCGAGCGGCACGATGAGCGAGCAGGCGGCTCCGGCGATGAGGACTACGGTGGTCCAGCGCCAGTTGGCGCCGGCCGCGACGAGCCACGCGCCGATCGCGAACATGGCGATCGCGGATGGCCAGCCGAACCGTCTCAACACGGCATCAGACGCCCAGCCCGGCACGAGTTGGTACACGGCGTAGACGAGCAGTCCCGCGTAGATCACGCCCCAGATGGCGAAGGCATACGACGCGGCGCGGACGGTGCTCGAGCCCGACTCCGCAAACTCCGCCGGCGTCAGCCCCAGTGCGCCCGTGGCCTGCAACACGGATGCGCCCACGGCCACGAGGGCCCCAACCAGAACCAGGATGCGCGGAATCATGGCGACCACGTCCTTTGACGCCGCGGGCGAGGGGCAGGGTGCCAACGTATGAGGTGGCCAGAGTGGGTCGGCCCGACTCGGGCACTGCCTCAGCTACCGGCACGCCGGGTTGGTGCGAGGCGAACGCGTCGTGGCGGGGGCCGAGTACCGCCACGGTCCGGCTGGACTCGGCGACGCAAGCGATACGAGGTGCGTCCTGACAAGGAAAAGGTCGCCACGTGGGCGACCTCAGCACGCAAGTGTGTTGGTTGCGGGGGCGGGATTTGAACCCGCGACCTTTGGGTTATGAGCCCAACGAGCTACCGGACTGCTCCACCCCGCGACAGACGCATGGGCCGCTCTCACGGCCCGAACGCGAACCCAGAATGTAGCACGCGCGACGCGTGAAGGTAAAGCCCGGCGTTACACCTGGCCCGGGCCGAGCCACTTCGACACGGTGGGCGGGGTCCAGGCGGCGAGCCGGTCGAGCAGGCGCGCGGCGTCGGTATCGGTGACGACGATCTCGCTATGGGTGGGGCGGAGGAACTGCTCGGCGAGGGCGTGGTCGAGAAAACGGCGGAGGTCGTCGTAGAAGCCGGACACGTTGAGCAGGCCGCACGGCTTGTCCTGAATGCCGAGCTGCGTCCAGGTGACCACCTCGCAGAATTCCTCGAGCGTGCCGAAGCCGCCCGGCAGGGCGATGAAGGCGTCGGCCATCGAGGCCATCAGCGCCTTGCGCTCGTGCATCGACTCCACCACGTGGAGGGTCGTGACGCCTTCGTGCGCCAGCTCGCGCACGGCCAGGCCGCGCGGGATGACGCCCACCACCTGTCCACCGGCGGCCAGGGCCGCGTCGGCAAGCACGCCCATCAAGCCCACGTTCCCGCCACCGTACACGAGGCGCAGGCCGCGGTGGGCGAGTGCGCGGCCCAGGCGCGCGGCCTCCTCGGCGAAGGCCGGGTCGAGCCCGCGACTCGACCCGCAGAACACACAGACGGCGTTCACGGCACCCAGGCCGGGCAGCCGGGGACGTCGGTGCCCTTCGCGAGGGGCCCTGCGCAGATGGCCCTCACGCGTTCGAGCGTGGCGGGCAGGGCGTACAGGCGTCGTGTCATGCAGCGGTCCCTTCGCGTGTGTCTGGCGCGGCGTCGCCCCGCGGCATTCTGGATCTGGACCCGCGCTTCGGTCTACCATCCGCACCGTGGAGGAGCCTGCCCGTGCGTGAGCGGTCCACCCGCCTGGCGGCGTGCCTGCTCCCGAGCCTGGTGACAGCCGCGTGGCTGCTGTCGCCGGCCCCTGCGCGTGCGCAGGCGCCCACGGCTTCCCAGCTGGCGGATGCCGCCGGTGCCTTTGTCGCCGACTTCGTGACGCGGTTCTCCAACGTGGTGGCCGAGGAACAGCAGGAGCAGCGCATCCCGGTGGAGCGCCGGACACGGCGCCTGCGGTCGGACCTGCTGCTCGTGCAGGTGGGCGACGGAGGTGAGTTCGCGGCGTTTCGCGACGTGTTCGAGGTAGACGGCGATCCGGTGCGAGAACGCGACGAGCGCCTGATGCGGCTGTTCGTGAACCCGGCGGCCGATGCCGGGCGCCGCGCGCAGGACATCGCCAACGAGGGCACGCGCCACAATTTCCCGGGCATGGGGACGCTCAGCAACCCGCTGCTGGCCCTCGCGCTCATGCAGGACCGCTACCGCGAGCGCTTCCGCCTGAGCCTCGGCCGCGTGGACACCAAGGTGGGGCCGAGCGCCCGCGTGCTCAGCTACGCCGAGTTCGTGCGCCCCACGCTCCTGCGAGGGAACGGCAACCGCGACATGCCGGCCCGCGTGGTGGCCTGGGTCGATGAGACCACTGGCGCGGTGCTGCGGACCTCGCTCGAGGTCGGCGGCTTCGGCGGCCTGTCGGGGACGGGCTCGCGCGTCGAGACCACCTTCGCGTTCGACGAGCAGTTCGGGCTCAACGTGCCCACCGAGATGCAGGAGTCTCATCGGTCCGGCGCCTACGAGGTGACGGGCGTGTCCACCTACGGTCGTTTTCGCCGCTTCACGGTGACGACCGACGAAACCCTCAAGTAGATCCCGACCAGATGTCCACACCCCCCGAGGCGGCGGGCGCCGCCGACACCTACACGCCTGCCGAGGCACAGTTCAACGCGCGCCGCACGGCGGTGGGGCTGCTCCTCGGCCCGGCGCTCTTCGTGCTGCTGCTCCTGCTGCCCCTCCCGGTGGCGCCGGCGGCCCACCGGATGGCCGCGGTCATGGGGCTGGTGGTGGTGTTCTGGGTGACCGAAGCGCTGCCGCTGGCCGTCACCGCGCTCGTGGGGCCCGTGCTGGCGGTCATCCTGGGCGTGGCGCCCGTCCGCGAGGCGCTGGCCTCGTTCGCCGACCCGGTGGTCTTCGTGTTCATCGGCGGCTTCATCATCGCCGAGGCGATGTTCGTGCACGGCGTGGACCGGCGCATCGCTTACACCGCCCTGGCGTCGAGGTTCGTGGGCGCGGGCGCTGGCCGCATCCTGGTGGTGTTCGGCGGCGTGTCGATGGTGCTGTCCATGTGGATGAGCAACACGGCCACCACCGCCATGATGTTTCCCATCTGCCTGTCCATCGTGGCGCACCTCACGCGGACCGGGGCCAACGGGGGGCCGCAGTTCGCCCTCGTGATGATGCTCATCACGTCGTTCGGCGCCTCGATCGGCGGCATGGCCACGCCCGTGGGGACCCCGCCGAACCTGATCGGCATCGGCATGCTGGAGCGCATCACGGGCACCGACATCACGTTCTTCCAGTGGATGCTGATTGGCCTGCCCGCCGCCGTCGTGATGTTCGCCTACCTCGCCGTGTTCTTCTACCTGACCGGTGCACGCGGCGTGGCCCTGGGGCGGGGCAGCATGGCGGCCGTGCGCGAGGAACTGGCGAAGCTGGGACCGATGACGCGCGGGCAGCGCAACGTGTTCCTGGCCTTCGGCATCACGGTCACGCTGTGGGTGCTGCCCGGCTTCATGGCACTGGCCGGCCTCGACGGCACACCGGCGGCGCAGGCGTACGCGCGGGCGTTCCCGGAGAGCGTGGCGGCCATGACGGGCGCGTTGCTCCTCTTCGTGCTGCCGATCGACTGGGGCGCCAGGCGCTTCACCCTCACCTGGGAACAGGCGGTGCGCATCGACTGGGGCATCGTGATGCTCTACGGCGGCGGGCTGGCGATGGGGCAGCTGGTGTTCACCACGGGCCTGGCCGAAGCGATGGGGCAGGGCATCACGTCGTGGCTCCCGTCGCAGACCTCGGTGGCGCTCACGATTCTCTTCACCGCGTCGGCCATCGTGCTGTCGGAGGCCACGTCGAACACCGCGGCAGCCAACATGATCGTGCCCATCGCCATCGCCGTGGCGCAGGCCGCCGGGGTCCGGCCCATCGAGCCGGCGCTCGGCGCCACACTCGGCGCGAGCATGGGCTTCATGATGCCGGTGTCCACGCCGCCCAATGCCATCGTGTACAGCTCGGGCTTCGTGCCCATCACGTCGATGATGCGCTACGGGGTGAGCCTGGACGTGGTGGGCTTCGTGGTGATCGTGGTGACCGTGCTGACGCTCGGCCCGCTCCTGTTCTGAGGGCCTGTTCTGAGGCGCTGTTCTGAGGCGCTGTTCTGACGCTGAGGCCAGGCCCCCGAGGACGGGGCGTCAGCGCGTGGCGCCGGGTTCGGTCGAGGCGTCGGGGGCCACGTCCTTCACGATGAAGAGGACCTCGCCCGGCTTCACCATGCCCAGCTCGTCGCGCGCGAGCGCCTCGATCGTTGCCGGGTCGTCGCGCAGGCGTTGCGCCTCGAGCTGCAGCAGCGCGTTCTCCTGGCGGAGGCGATGCAGCCTGTCCTGCAGCTGGTCGTACTCCCGCTGCGCTTCGAAGGTGGCGAGGAGGCCCTTCTCGCCGACGAGGGTATTGATGACGATGAGAATCGCCACGAACAGCACCGCATAGATCCACGTGCCCCGCGTACGGGGCTTGGGCGGCGGGGTGGCCGCCTCCTGGACGACGGGATCGACGGGCTGGTCGGGCATCAATGAGACCGATCATGGGAGAATAGCGCGATTTCGAGCGGAGTACAACTCTTTTCGGGGCATTGCCCCCTCCCGCTCGCCGCATCGCGGGTGCCGTTCCGATGACCGACAGACCCATCCCCACCCCGCCAGCGTCCGCACCGGTCGCGCCTGACGCGTCGGCGCCGGAGCCCCGAGAGCCGGCGCTACCACAGCCGCAGCCACCAGGGCCGGAGCCCTCCGGGTCGGAGTCATCGGCGCCCGCATCGCCCGCGCCGGCCGCGTCGCCCGCATCACCGGCATCGCCCATGCCACACGCGCCGCCCACGTCACCCCTAGTGCAGGCCGAGCCCGTACCCGGCGCCGTGCCGGTGCGCCTGGTGCTCACCACGCTGCCCGCGTCAGCTGACGCCGCGGCCGTCGCGCGCGACCTGGTCGAGCGACGGCTGGCCGCGTGCGTGGGGATTGGTGCGGGCGTCCGCTCGGTCTACCGCTGGAAGGGCGGGGTGGAGGACGAGGCGGAGGTTCCGCTCGTCATCAAGACCACGGACGAACGGATCGCGGCCCTCGAGACACGGCTGCGGGAGGTGCACCCCTACGAGGTGCCCGAGTTCGTCGTGCTGCAGGCGGGAGCCAGCGAGGCGTACGGCGCCTGGCTGGTGGACGCGGTGGCTGGCGACGCGCCTGCGGCCGCCTCAGAGCCGGGGACGCCGGGGCAGCCTCAGAGCCAGCCCGAGCGCTTGAAGCCGACGTAGAGGCCGCCGCACGCCACGGCCATCAGCACGAGCGAGGCGTGGTAGCCGTAGGCCCACTCCAGCTCCGGCATGCTGCGGAAGTTCATGCCGTAGATCCCGGCAATCATCGTGGGCACCGCAATCATGGCTGCCCACGCCGCCAGCTGCTTCATGTGCTCGTTCTGCGCCACCGAGAGCAGCGACCAGTGGGCCTCGAGCGCCGTGGTCAGCAGTTCACGCTGCGCGTCGATGGCTTCGTTCAGGCGCACCACGTGGTCGTACACGTCGCGGAAGTACACCCGCGTGTCGTCGGGGATGTGCGGCACGTCGAATCGCATCAGGCGGTTGCACACGTCCACGAGCGGCGACATCGCCCGGCGCATCGCGATGAGGTCGCGCTTCAGGCGATAGAGCTTGGGCGTCGCGTCCGCGCTCGTTGGCGTGGACAGGATCTCCTCCTCGAGCTGCTGCACCTGGTCTTCGACCACCTGAACGATCTCGATGCACTGGTCCACCACGAAGTCCATCAGCGCGTAGAGGACGTACCCGGGGCCCTTGGCGAGCAGGTGGGGCGTGCTCTCGCAGTGCTGCCGGAGGGGCAGGTGCGACCGGTACGACCCGTGCCGCACGGTGACGACGTAGTTGTGGCCGATGAAGACGTGCGTTTCGCCGAACTCGATGCGGGCCGGCGTGCCCGCCATCTGCGCGGTGCGCAGCACCACGAAGAGCGAGTTCTCGTACATCTCGAGCTTCGGGCGCTGGTGGGCCTTGTAGGCGTCCTCCACGGCGAGATCGTGCAGGGCGAACTGCTGCTGGACCCGTCGCAGCAGTTCCTCGTCGGGCTCGTAGAGCCCCAGCCAGACGAAGCGGTCGGTGCGGACCAGGGCCTTGCCGATGTCCTCGATCGCGAGGTCCTCCACCCGGCGCCCGTCGGCGTACACCGCGCACGTGATGACGCCGGAGGCGCCGTCCGGATCCCTGGTGCTGTCGGTGCCGTGCGCGCCCGTCGGGCCGTGTGCCATGGGGACGGGCTCAGAGCCGGGCGAGCGCCTGCTCCAGGTCGGCCTGCAGGTCCTCGAGGTCCTCGATGCCCACCGACACGCGCACCATGTCGTCGGTGATGCCAATCTGCAGGCGTCGATCGGGCGGGACCGACGCATGCGTCATCGAGGCCGGATGACTGATGAGCGTTTCCACGCCGCCGAGGCTCTCGGCCAGCGCCATGAGCCGGACGCCTTCGAGCAAGGCGCGGGCGCGGGCGAGCGAGCCCAGCTCGAACGCGATCAGGCCGCCGAAGCCGCGCATCTGGCGGCGCGCCAGGTCGTGCTGCGGGTGCGACGTGAGGCCGGGGTAGTGCACGCGTACGACCTTCGGGTGCGAGGCGAGGAACACGGCCAGCGCCATCGCGTTGGCGTTGTGCCGCTCCATGCGGATGGGCAGCGTCTTGGTCCCCCGCAGCACCAGCCACGCGTCCATCGGGCCCAGGATGGCGCCCTCGGCATTCTGGATGAAGCGCAGCCACTCGATATGCTCGTCGCGTACGGCCACCACCACGCCCCCGACGCTGTCGCTGTGGCCGTTGAGGAACTTGGTGGTGCTGTGCAGGACCAGGTCGGCCCCGAAGGCGAGGGGCCGCTGCACGTAGGGGCTGGCGAAGGTGTTGTCCACGGCCACCACGAGGTTGCGGGCGTGGGCGGCCTCGCAGGCGGCGGCCAGGTCCGTGAGGCGCAGCACCGGGTTGGTCGGCGTCTCGAGGAAGAGCATCTTCGTGTTCGGCTGCACCGCCCGGGTGATGGCCGAGACGTCCGACGTGTCCACGTAGGTGAAGTCCAGGCCGTAGCGGCGCAGCACGCGTTCGAAGAGGCGGTAGGTGCCTCCGTACGTGTTGTCGGTGACGATGACGTGGTCGCCCGACTGCAACAGCCGCATGACCGCGCCGGTGGCCGCCATGCCGGACGCGAACGCGAAGGCTGCCGTGCCGCCCTCGATGGCGGCGAGGTTGGCCTCGAGCGCGCTGCGCGTCGGGTTCTGCGTGCGCGCGTACTCGTAGCCCTTGTGCTGCCCCAGCCCGTCCTGCACGTAGGTGGACGTCTGGTAGATGGGCGTGATGATGGCGCCCGTTGCGGGATCGGGCACCTGTCCGGCGTGCACGCACACCGTGTTGAACCCGGCGTTGTCGGGAAGCTTCATGAGGGCACTGAGCGTACTCTGATATGATTTCGCCGCGCAATCGACCGCGTGCCCGCGAGGCGGCGGCCTTGCCGTGGCTCCGGGCGACGCTGGCACCGACTCCGAGCACGTCGAGTCCGCTTCGTGGTTGCCAACCCATCCTCCCCCTCGCCGTCCCCGCTCCGTGCTCCGTCACGCGTCGACGGCGTGCGCGCCTGGTTCCTCACCACCGCTGCCGGACGGATCCTCCTCGCGGGCGCGGGCATCAAGCTCCTCACGGGCCCGCTCACGGCGGTCGGCCTCGGCAGCGGGGGCGTCCTCGGGGTACTCGACGTGGCGGGCACAGTGCTGCTCGGCGTGGCCGCGGCCGTCCTGGCGTGGCGCCTGTACCGGGCGGCGGCGCGGCGCATGCTCTGGCGCGTCCGTCGCAAGCTCACGCTGTCGTACATCTTCATCGGTGTCGTGCCGGTGCTGCTCGTGGTGGTGTTCTTCGCCCTGTGCGGGCTGTTCCTGGTGTTCAGCGTCAGCTCGTACCTCACCCAACGCAGCATGCGCGCGCTCGAGGAGCGGGCGGCCTTCCTGGCGCGGACGGCCGCCGTGGAGCTGGCGCAGGTGCCCGAGGCGCAACGGGGTGCGGTGCTGGAACGGCGCTGGCAGGAGGAAGGCGGCGCGGCGGGTGGCCTGTCGTACTCGGCCGTGCCCGTGGCCGGCTGGTGTACCGGTGAACGCGCCGAGGCCGCGCGCACGAGTGCCGGGACGACGGTGACGGCCGGACGCTGGGCACACCTGGCGCCGCCCGATGCGCTGCCCGCGTGGCTCACGTGCCCCGGGTTCCGCGGGCTGGTGGCCTTCACGGTGCCAGCGGCGACCGCCGGCGCCGCGCGGCGCACCGGCCTGGCCGCCCGCGCGGTGGCCCTGCCCGCAGGCGAGGGGCCCGGGGCGCCGGTGGCGGTGGTCGTGGACGTACCGGTGGACGAGGGCGTCGCCACCGCCCTCCGGCTCGACACCAGCATCGAACTCGGCGAGGTGTCGGCCCTGGCCGGCAACGGCGACGATGCGCAGCCAGAGGCCGGGCGGGCCGTCCCGGAGCGGCTGCCGCAGGCGGTGGGGACCGGAGCCGACGGTGTGACGGCGCGCCTGCAGCAGCCCCTGGGCTGGGTGACGTTCCTCGACTTCACCGACTGGTCGTCGGGCCGCACGGGGTCCGTCTCGGTGGCCATCGGCATGAGCGTCATCGGCCTCTACGAACGGATCTCGGCCACGCCCATCGCCCCGGTGGGCGACCTGAGCTTCGGCCAGGTGCTGCTGCTCCTGCTGGTGGTGGTGGGTTCGCTGTTCTTGGTCATCCAGCTGGTGGCCTTCCTCATGGGCTTCTCCCTCGCGCGATCCATCACCGGATCGGTGCACGCGCTCTTCGAGGGCACCGAACGGGTGCGGCGCGGCGACCTGCGTCACAAGATCGACATCGGCACCGACGATCAGCTCGGCGAGCTGGCGGAGTCGTTCAACACGATGACGGCCAGCATCGAGAACCTGCTGCAGCAGAAGGCCGAGAAGGAGCGGCTCGAGCAGGAGCTGCTCATCGCCCGGCGCATCCAGATGTCGCTGCTGCCGCAGGAGCCCCCGACGCTGGCGCGCATGGAGCTGCTGGCGCTCTGCGAACCGGCGCGCGAGGTGGGCGGGGACTACTACGACTTCATCGTGCTCGACGAGCACCGCCTTGGCGTGCTCGTGGCCGACGTGGCGGGGAAGGGCACGTCGGCGGCCCTCTACATGGCCGAACTCAAGGGGCTGGTGCTCTCGCTCGCCCAGCACCACGAGTCGCCCCGGGCGCTGCTCATCGAGGCCAACCGCCTGATCGCGCAGCACCTCGAGAGCGCCAGCTTCATCACGGCCACCTACGGCGTGCTCGACGCCCGCCAGCGGACCTTCACCTACGCGCGTGCGGGGCACTGTCCGCTGCTGCACCTCTCGAGCGCGTCAGGCACCCCGCAGGTGCAGGTGCTGGCGCCCGGCGGCCTGGTGGTGGGATTGAAGCTCGATGACGGCGAGATGTTCGCCGGCCTGCTCGAGGAGTCGTGTCTCCCGCTGGCGGCGGGCGACCTGGTGATGCTCTACACCGACGGCGTGAGCGAGGCCATGAACGAGGAGGGCGACTGCTTCGGCGAGACACGGCTCGTGTCGATCCTCGAGGCGCACGGCGCGCTCGGGCCCGGTGCCGTGCGCCAGCGGGTGGTGGACGAGATCCGGCTGTTCAGCGGGTCGGCGCCGCAGCACGACGACATGACGCTGCTGCTCGTGGCCGTGTCCTGAGGCGGACGGCACCCCGGCCACGATAGACTACGAGGCTGTGATGCCGGGACGCGGATACCGGCATGGCTTGCCGCTGATCAGCCAGCACCCACATGGATCCTGTCGTCATCTTCCACACCACCTCCGACATCGAGGCGCGTGTCGTGTCGGCGCTGCTCGACAGCCGCGGCATCGTGAGCTTCCGGGCCTCCGGCAACCCCCAGGCGATCCTGCCGATGACCGTCAACTCGCTGGGCGAGATCCGTATCGCGGTGCCGTCCGAGCTGGCCGAGGAGGCGCGCGCCCTCATCGACAGCCACCGCGAAACGGCCGGGGGCGCCAAGGTGGTGCGGCTGCGCGATGAATTCTCGGCGCTCGAGGCGAGGCTCGGCTACCGGTTTCACGATCAGGGCCTCCTGGAACACGCGCTGACGCACCGCTCGCGCGCCGCCGAGGACGTGTCGGGCGGGGTGGCCGACAACGAGTCGCTCGAGTTCCTGGGTGACGCCGTGCTCGGTTTGGTGGTGGCCGACGTGCTGTTCCGCCGCCACGCCGGGCGGAACGAAGGCCAGAAGTCGAAGATTCGTGCCTCGGTCGTGTCCACCCAGTCGCTGGCGCGTCACGCCGAGCGGCTCGGCCTCGGGGCGCACCTGCTGCTGGGCCGCGGCGAGGAGAAGACCGGCGGCCGGTCGAAGCCCGCGCTCCTCGCGGATGCGTACGAGGCGCTGATCGCGGCCATCTACCTGGATGGCGGGCTCGAGGCCGCGGCGGCGTTCCTGGAGCGCGAGCTCGACGACGCCATCGAAGCATCCGCGGCCGGCACCCTCGCGCACGACCACAAATCCACCCTGCAGGAGCGACTGCAGGCATTGGGGCGCGCGCTGCCCGAGTACCGGCTGTCGGGAGAGTCGGGTCCCGACCACCGCAAGATCTTCACCGTGGAGGTGGTGGTCGGCGGGGAGGTGCTCGGCGTGGCGAGTGGTCTGGCGAAGAAGGAAGCCGAACAGGAGGCCGCACGCATGGCGCTCCAGCGCCTGGACGAGTAGACCGCCGGTCCGCCTCAGTCGATCTCGATGATGCCCCAGCTGCGCCGCTCTTCCGCGGTGGCGTCGGCCCCCACGTACGCGAGCGTCGGCGCGGTGTCGGTCCTCGGCAGCTTTCCGAGCGCGAACCGCTGCACGTCCTCGGCGACCTGCTCCGCGGTGGGAGGCACCGGCCGGCAGTGCACGCGCACCCAGAGGCGCAGGACCGGGTCGGTGAAGCTGTAGCGCTTGTGGACCGACGTGATCAGGTCCACGTCCTCGAGCCACGAGAGGTAGTCCTTGGTGGAGCCTGGCGTGCGATGCAGGCGCTGGGAGATCTCGGTGAGCGTGAGCGGCTCCTCGGTGGCCAGGATGTCGAGAATGGCCTTGAGCGCCCCGTAGCCCCGCGCGCGCTGGAGCCGGAGCTCGTAGGAGAACCGGCACAGCCGATCGATCGCGCCTCCCGTGACCATCTGCTGCACGAGGGCGCTCACCGGGTCGGCCGTGCGTCCGCGCTGCGTGCCGAGGGCTTCGCCGACGGCCTTCACGTAGGCGGGGCGGCCGTCGGTGATGGCGAGCACGGCGCGCGCCAGGAAGTCGCGATCCTCGGTGGCCACCTGCTCGTAGCCGTTCATCGCCGGGGCCAGCACGTCGGCCACCTCGACGGCGCTGAGCGGTGGCACCTGCATCACCTCGAACCGGGGCCCGGCGTCGCGCAGCAGCCAGCGGGCGCGCGTGGCATACCGCGTGCTGAGGACGAAGCGGTTGGGGCTGGCCGCCAATGCGCGCACCAGATCCCGCAGGACGTGGCGCAGGCCCGGGAAGCTCTCGAAGGTCTTCAGGTCGAGCGCCTCGTCGAGCAGGAACGTGGCTGGCTCACCACCAGGGGCGCGCGTGGCGTCGAGGTAGGTGAGGAACTGCTCGAAGGCCGTCCGCGCGTTCGACGCCGTGTAGCTGCGCTCGGCGTTGCGAAAGGGGGAGGACGCGACCACCGCGTCGAGGAAGCGCTCGGGCGTGGTGGCGCAGTGCTCCACGTCCACGTACTGGACGGCACCGGGCCCGAGGCGATCGCGCAGGCGCCGCAGCATGGCGGTTCGTCCGGTGCCGCACCCACCCAGCACGACGGGAATCCTCGACGGCGAGGCCTCGAGCGCGCCGAGCAGCCGGCGTTCGAACGTTGCCTGTGGTCCCAATGTGCCCGTTCGCTCCCCTCGTTCGTGCTCGCCGGTCATCTGGAGATCCTCGCCCTCATCCGCGCGTGTCGGCTGACCCGTGTCGGCACTCGTCGGCGTTGCCGCTCGCTGCAGGCTGTCCGTCCGCCGCGCAGCACCTCGTCGCGTGGTGGTGTCTGCTCGCCGTGTGCAGCCTGCTCACTCGGCGTCACGCGCGCGCTCCACGGCACTCGCACGGAGGTCGCCGATCTTCAAGCAGTGGCGCGTCAATGTCAAACGCCGTACGCCGAGCGCACGTGGCCGGCGTCGCCGTCATCGTGTGGGGGCCACGTGGTGCCGGCGCGGCCGCGTCATGATGACGCCGAACGCGCAGGCGATGATGAGTGGTGTGCGCATGGAGAACGTCCGGAGGCCGTCGCGGCACGACGCGGAGAGTCCAAACTTAGGTAGGGTGCGCGACGTTGTCAAATCAAAAATCCGAAAGATTCCATTTGACAATTCTGGCGCCGCGCGGCCATCTCGTGCGTCGCGCGGACGTCGCCCGCCGGACGCTCCGCACGTCGCCCGCAGACGGGCACCACCGCACGCGCTGGTGCCGCGGGCCATCGCGTGACAGGTCGCGACAAACGATTGGCATCGGACAGCTCGACCGATAGGATAGAGGACGTGTCAGTGAACATAGCCGTGCTCGGGACGCAGTGGGGTGACGAGGGGAAGGGCAAGATCGTCGATATGCTCACCCCGCATTTCTCGGCCGTGGCCCGCTACCAGGGAGGCCACAACGCCGGTCACACGGTGTACGTGGAAGGGAAGAAGTTCGTTCTGCACCTGGTGCCGTCGGGCATCCTGCATCCCGGCGTCACCTGCGTCATCGGCAACGGCGTGGTCGTGGACCCGGTGGCGCTCTTCAAGGAGCTCGACGAGCTGGCGGCGCTCGGCATCGACACGAGCGGCAAGCTCCTGGTGAGCGAGAAGGCGCACGTCATCCTGCCCTATCACCGCGAGCTCGACATCCTATCGGAGGCGCGCCGCGGCGAGCGCAAGATCGGCACGACCTCGCGCGGTATCGGCCCGGCCTACGAGGACAAGATCGGCCGACGGGGCATCCGGATCTGCGACGTGCTCGGGGACCGCGACGCGCTGGCCCAGGAAGTCCGCGAGAACGTCAGCGCCAGGAACCGCATCATCAAGGACTCCACGCTCGACTGGCGGCCCGTGTACGAGCAGCTGCTCCAGCACGGCGACCGGCTGCGGCCGTGGGTGGGCGATGCCTCGCTGTTCCTCGCGCGCGTGATGCAGCGCGGCGGCCGCATCATGTTCGAGGGCGCCCAGGCGACGCTGCTCGACATCGATCACGGGACATACCCGTTCGTCACCTCGTCCAACGCCACCGTGGGCGGCATCTGCACGGGCCTCGGCGTGCCGGCCCGGGCCATCCACGGCGTGCTCGGCGTGGCCAAGGCCTACACGACGCGGGTCGGGGAGGGGCCGCTCCCCACGGAACTCGAGGGCGAGCTGGCGGATCGGCTGCGGGAGAGCGGACAGGAGTACGGCGCCTCCACGGGACGTCCCCGCCGGTGCGGGTGGTTCGACGCCGTGGTCGTCCGCTACTCGGTACGCATCAACGGGCTGGACGCACTGGCGCTGACCAAGCTCGACGTCCTCGATGGCCTGCCGGAGGTGCGCGTCTGCACCGGATACGTGAAAGCGGACGGCGGGACGCTCGACGAGCTGCCGGCCGACCTGCGTTCCCTCGCCTCGGCGACGCCCGTATACGAGACGCTGCCGGGCTGGAGCCTGCCGACCAAGGGTGTGACGACCTTCGAGGCCTTGCCCCCCGAGGCGCAGCGCTACGTACGGCGGCTCGAGGCGCTCACGGGCGTGCCGTGCGCGATCGTCTCCACGGGGTCCGACCGCGCAGAGACGATCGTCCGCCCCGACTCCGCCGTGGCGAACTGGGTGGCGTAGACCCGCGTCGCAGGTCGAGGGCGCCGCGGGCGCAGCCCGGGCACCCACCACGGGCGGCCGAGTCGGGCTGCCTGACGCTACTCGTCGTCGCGGCGGTGCTGGTCGCAGAACTGGCGGAGCAGTTCGCTGTCGGCGTCGAAGAACTCGACCCCTGCGCGGTAGCGGGGGCCTTCGCGGGTGAGTTCCATCGTGGCCCACGCCACGCTGGCGCTGATGCGGATGGTCCTGTCGGGGTCGGGCAGCGAGAACCGTACCCGCTGGTTCGGCCGCAGGACCGTCGTGGAGATGATGAGCGCGCCCACCACCGACAGGTCGAGCAGCGTCGCCACCTTGCCGTCCACCAGGACCTCGATGCCTTCCTCGATCTTCACGCGCGGCGCCCGTCGCGTGCCGTGCGCATCCAGCTCGCTGCCGTCTTCGTCGGAGAGGACGCCCGAGTCCGGGCCAGCCTCGGCGCGGGTGTCGCCGTGTCCGGCGACTTCGGCGTGCCCGCCGCGCACATCGCTGACTGGCACATCGCTGGTTTGTACCGCGTTGGCTGGCGCTGCGTTCGCTGACACTGTGTTGGCTGGCACGGTGTTGGCCGGCACTGTGTTGGCTGACACTGTGTCGGCTGGCACTGAACCGCCCCTGGCCTCGTCCGATGGCGCGGTCTGGACGGGTGCCTCCGCGGTCCCCACCGCAGCGTCAGGTCCGGGGGCGGTGTGCGACGCGCGTGCCGCGGTCGGTGATGGCGGCGCGGCGGTCGTGGTGTTGCCGGCCGATGCACTCGTCGAGGCAGCACCGGGTGAAGGGGCGCCGGTCGAGGGCGCACCACCCGAAGAGGCGCTGCCCGTGGAATCAACGGGGGTGGGCACGCCGGGCTTCGCGGCCGGCCGGGCGCTCGGCGCCGAGGCGGCTGGACGACTCGAGGCCGTCGACGCGCCGCCGGCGGGCGCCGGTGCGGGCACGGCGTGCGTGGGTGGCGGTGCGGGCGCCGAAACGGCCGGCGCCGCGTCGAGCGGCGCGTCGTGGGCCACGACACGTACCTCGCACGCCAGCGAGGGGTCGGCCTTGATGCGCTTGATCAGCGCCGACCCGCGGCTCGTTGTGGCAAAGTGCTGTTCGAGCACCACCAGGCCAGGGCGCCGGTTGGTGATCGCGTCGAGGGCACGCAGCGCCTCGGCATCGGAAAACACGAAGGCGCCACTGAACTCCGGGCGGGCCTTGAGTGCCTGAAGGTACTCTGGTGGGGCAATGAGGACGATTGCAGACACGTCCCGTTAGTCTATCAAATCGAGTGCACATGCGATGAGCCAGGCGTTGGCCTGCGAGGGTCTCGTGAAGCGCTACGGTGACGTCGTGGCCGTCAACGGCCTGTCGTTTGCCGTGGCACGCGGCGAGTGCTTCGGCTTGCTCGGGCCCAACGGCGCCGGCAAGACGACGACGATCGAGATCCTGGAGGGACTGCTCACCCAGGACGACGGACGTGTCGAGGTGCTCGGCATGGACTGGGCGCGGGACGGCGTGCGCCTGCGGCAGCGTCTCGGCATTCAGCTCCAGGAGACGCAGCTCGCCGAGAAGCTGTCGGTGGAGGAGACGCTCCGGTTGTTCCGGTCCTTCTACCACCGCGGCCGGAGCATCGATGCGCTGGTGTCGCTGGCCGAGCTGGGGCCCAAGCGCGGAAGCTGGGTGGGGAAGCTCTCCGGCGGGCAGAAGCAGCGCCTGGCCGTGGCGTGCGCGCTCGCGGGCGATCCGGACCTGTTGTTTCTCGACGAGCCGACCACGGGGCTCGACCCTCAGTCGCGGCGTCAGCTCTGGGACGTGCTCGCCAGGTTTCGCGCCGACGGCGGTACGATCCTGCTCACCACGCACTACATGGACGAGGCCGAGACGCTGTGCGACCGCGTGGCGATCGTCGATCAGGGACGCGTGATTGCGCAGGGGGCGCCACGCGACCTCATCGCGTCGCTCGGTGCGCCCAAGGTCGTCACACACACCGGCACGCTCGAAGACGTGTTCATGGCCCTTACCGGACGACACCTGCGTGAAGAGTGACCTGCCGACATCGTCGGGGACCGGGCCACCGGACCGGGGAGGCGCGTACCATCCGCTCCTCGAGTTGACGTCTGCCAGGTTGCGGGAGTTCGTCCGGGAGCCGGAGGCGCTCTTCTGGGCGTTCGTGTTCCCCATCGTCATTGCCGTCACGCTGTCGGTGGCGTTTCCCGGCCAGGGCGATCGCGAGGTGACGGTCGGTGTGCTCGAGGGCCCTGGCGCCGCCGACCTGTCGGCGGTGCTCGAGCGGGCACCGGGGCTCCGCGTGCGGGCCGTCGCCCCCGACGCCGAAGAGCGCGCTCTGCGCGAGGGCGACGTGACGCTGCTGGTGCGGCCCGGCACCCCGCCGGAGTACCGCTTCGATCCAGACCGCGAGGAGAGCGGCATGGCCCGCCTGCTCGTGGACGACGCGCTCAAGCGCGCCGACGGGCGCACGGACCCATGGACCGCCACCGAGCGACCGGTGCGGCTGGCCGGCTCGCGTTACGTGGACTGGCTGATTCCCGGCATCATCGGCATGAACATCATGGGGACCGGGATGTGGGGCATCGGCTTCTCCGTCGTCCAGGCGCGGATGCGGAAGCTGCTGAAACGCCTGATGGCGAGCCCCATGCGGCGACGGGAGTACCTGCTCGCGCAGGTCCTGGCGCGCCTCGTGTTCCTCGTCCCCGAGGTGGCCGTGCCGCTGCTCTTCGGTGCGCTGGTGCTCGGCATGCCGATCCGCGGGTCGGTGGTGGCCGTGGCGTTCCTGTGCGTCCTGGGCGCGCTCTCGTTCGGGGGCCTGGCGCTGCTCCTGGCCAGCCGCGTCAAGACGTTCGAGGCAATTTCGGGACTGATGAACGTGGCGATGGTCCCCATGTGGGTGCTCAGCGGCGTGTTCTTCTCATCGGCCAACTACCCCGAGGCGATGCAGCCGTTCATCCGTGCGCTGCCTCTCACGGCGCTCAACGACGCGCTGCGCGCGGTGATCCTGGAGGGCTCGTCGCTGGCCAGCGTGGCCGGGGAGGCCGGCGTCCTGGCGCTCTGGGGCGCCGTGCCCTTCGCGGTGGCGCTGCGGATCTTCAAGTGGCGCTGAGCGTCCGCGCGCGGCGTGTAACGCCTTTCGGGGTGGCGTACGAGCCGCCTTCCGCTGAAAAATAGGGGTCGCGGGCCCTCGGGACCGCAAGATTTCGTGGATTCCTGCGCAAAGAGTGCGTAAGGTGTGATGTGAACGTTAGTGCATCGCGGCCTCCGGGCCGGGAGAAGGAGTACTGAGTGGCGAAGTTGATGTCGAAGGCAGAGCTGATCGGCAAGCTTGCGGACAAGAGCGGCACCGTCAGCAAGAGGGATGTGAAGCAGGTGCTCGAAGCGCTCGCCGAGATCGGCTACAAGGAGCTGAAGAAGACGGGCGCGTTCCTGGTGCCGGGCTTCGCGAAGTTCGTGGTCATCAAGAAGGCGGCCACCAAGGCGCGGAAGGGCATCAATCCCTTCACCAAGGAGCCGACCATCTTCAAGGCGAAACCCGCCCGGAAGTTGATCAAGGCCCGTCCTGTGAAGGCGGCCAAGGACGCGCTGCTCTAGCTGCGTGCTCGCGCGCCCCGCACGGGGAGGCGCACTCCCATCAAGGCTGGCGGTGCCCCGGTCGTCCGGGGCGCCGTCCGGTGCCTCCGTTTCCCCTGCCCGCTCTACCCGAGCCGTCCCATCCCGCCAGCGTCGTCTCCGTCCTTGCTCCGCATTGGCCGGTCCTCCCGCGCAAGGCATCGGCGTGCCGGCGAGAGCGGCCGTGCGGTAGACTCC
The DNA here is from genome assembly GCA_050185275.1 of Vicinamibacterales bacterium. GTDB lineage: Bacteria > Acidobacteriota > Vicinamibacteria > Vicinamibacterales > UBA2999 > JABFRY01. The sequence continues at coordinate 55,320 of JBFWZN010000013.1, forward strand.
GTCGGCATGAGCACCGTCGAAGCCTGGCTCCGGGGCCCCGTGCCCGGCTACCCCGCAGAACTGCTGCCCGTGGTCCATGCCCTCATCCAGGCGAGCGAGGATGTCGAGCGCCTGGCGACCACGGTGCCCGATGATCACGTCTGGGAGCGGCCCGGCGGCGCGGCGTCCATCGGCTTCCACGTGCGGCACCTCGGAGGCGCCCTCGACCGCCTGAGCACCTACGCCCGGGGCGAGGCGCTCTCCGACGTGCAGAAGGCCGCCCTGCGCACGGAGGAGAGCCCGGGCGACCCGCCCGAGTCGCTGCGCCAGGTGGTGGACCGTACGCATGCCGTCATCGCGCGTGTGCTCGCGCAGCTCCGGGCGACGGCTCCGGACGACCTGCTGCAGGCTCGGACGGTGGGCCGCGCCGCGCTGCCGTCCACGACGCTCGGCCTGCTGTTCCACGCGGCCGAGCACTCCACCCGCCACGCCGGCCAGGCCATCACGACGGCGCGGATCCTGGGTGGGGGGAGCCGGTAGGCTCGCAGGTGCGAACCACACGGCTTCCGGGTACAATGTCGTGTTTCCACCGGGCCCGTCCTCGCTGCTGGTGAGGGCGCGGTCTTGCCAGTGCACGTCGCGGAAACGGCGTCTCGGCGGGCCCCTAGCTCAGTGGTAGAGCACCTGACTTTTAATCAGGGTGTCCCGGGTTCGATCCCCGGGGGGCTCACCATCCCGGTCGTCGCGACGCGACCCGGGGCACGGCCAGCCCTCGCAGGCCGTAGGCAGTAGAACGTCCCCATCGTCCAGAGGCCTAGGACGCGGCCCTTTCAAGGCTGAAACCCGGGTTCGAATCCCGGTGGGGACGCCATCCTTTCCCGCGCCATTCACGCCACGCCCAGGAACACGACGGGACACGAGGGGACGCGAAGGGGCCGATCGTGACTACGTGGTGACGACGTCCTGGCTACGGCTCGAGCCGCAGGCCGAGCGCCGTCCGATCCATCCCGAGATACCCCGACATCTGGTCGAGCGACGACCACCCGCCCACGAGCTGCACGGTGCGAATGTCGACCTGGTAGGTGCGCAGCATCAGGGTCGCGCCCGAGGCGCGGGTCATCGTGTGCCACACCACGCCCCCGTGCCCGAGTCCCCAGGGGAGACCGACGGCCTCGACCGCGCGCCGCACGTGGCGAAGCAGCTGCACGCGCGGGTGGGCCGTGTCGGCATGCGCCGCGAACCGTGCGTGCCAGCGGTGGAACACGTAGCCATCGGGCGCGGTCTGCCGGCGGCGCCGGAGAATGCGCCGCGCGAGCCGCTGCAACGGTGACGGGCCCGCCAGCGGGATCTGGTGCGGCCCGGTCTTCGTGCGCACGACGAGACGGTCCGGTCGCACCTCGCGCGCGTGGAGGTTGAGCAGGGTTTCCTGCCGGAGCAGCGTGCCAAGGCCGACGAGGAACAGATCGCGGAGTTCCGGGTCTTCGGCCTCGAGCGCCGCCGCCAGGGGCATGACCTCGGCACGCGTGAGCGTGCGCTTCGCGGGAAGCCGGACGGACGGCCGCTTCACGGTGGCGAGCGGGGACGCCTCGAGGTGCTCGCCGACGGCGGTCATGAGGACGGCCTTGAGGATGGCGAGCTCGCGGCCGATCGTGGAGATCGTCACGTCGCGGCTCCGGGCGGTGACGTACTCCTGCCAACGGGCCGGCCGGATCTCGTCGAGGCGGAGGGCGCCGAAGGCCGCGATGAGGCGGTGGAGCGCCCAGGTCTCACGCCGGGCGCCGCGATGCCGCGGGACGTGGTGCTCGAGGTACCACGTCGCATGCGCCGCGAAGGTCGGCGGGGGACTCGCGGGCGGGAGGCCGAAGCGGCGGCGGGCGATGTCGCCGAGCTGCGCCTGGTGAATCTGCTCCGCCAGTCGACGGTTGTCGCGGGTCTGTGCGGGCGTGGTGCCGACGACGGGAATCCCGGTCGAGAACGCGACTTGGCGCGCGCCGCGGCGCGGAAGCGTGATCCACCAGAAGGGGGAGTCCTGTCGCCGGTAGACGCCCATCGTGCGTCGCTAGCGTTGAAGCCGGACTGCGAGCGACGTCCAGCGCTGCCGGCCATCCTCGTCGACGCGGAATGCTCCGAGCTCGGCATCCCCTGACCACCGGTCCACACGGATCAGCGCACTGCCGCCACCCGGTGGCTGGTGCCACTCGTAGCGAGGCAAGAGCTGAAACAGCACCACCGCGAGGACGACGAGTGCTAGAAAATACACATGTTGGCGTGTCATCATCTCCCCGACACCACATCTTGCGGGTTGCCGTTCATCGCCGTAAGCTCTACCGTTCGCCCGTACGGAGGCTCCCCACGATGAAACAGTCATCCACCACTGTGCAGCCCGTCACGCCGTACGAGGCGTCGATGATTTCCGCCCTCGTGCCCGAGGCGCGGACCGCACTCCGGAAGGTGCTGCAGCAGCTCTACGTGCTTTCACGATCACCTCGAGCGTCGGCCGAATAGCGGCCTGCTCGGACGGGCTCATCGCGTCCCACAGGTCAAGGATCTGCCGCTGGGACGCGTTGAGGCCGGCCGACCGGTCCAAGCCGTAGAACCGCTCGATCATCAGCGCCACATCTTCCTTCCCTCCCAACCGTAGGACTTCACCCGGGTTCCCGCCGCCGACGTCAGCCAGGCGGAGAAGATTCTCGACCTCCATCGCGCCCATCTTCAGGGCCCGACGAAAACCCGACTCGGTCATGCGGATCGCGACCGCGATCTGGCGCAACGTGCCGAGCGCCGCGCGGCGTTCGTGCACCCAATGCCAGAGCGGCGTGGTGGGTTGTACGGATTCAGGTCTCGCCATAGACGTTAGGGACCTTACCTAACCAGTTGAACAGATAGCCACTTATCCAAGGAAGAAACCGACCGGAAAATAAGTATTGAAAATTCTGAACAGTGATGTCTATAATTCCGGTCCATGAAGACTGTTGACGAAGTCGTCGGGGCGGTGAGGGCCATTCGCGAGCAGGAAGGGTGGTCCTATCGGCAGCTCGCCAGGTTGACCGGCGTCACACCTCAAACGCTTGGCGTCGTGCTGACTTCCATGCGTCCTCACCCGCAGGCGCGGACGCTGGCGGCGCTGAAGGCCTTCCTCCTCATCTACGAACGGAGCCAGAAGTCGTCACGGGTAGGTGCCGCGTGACGCCGCAAGGAATCCACGTCGTCGTGCAGCGCGGCCGTCGCGCGGCGCAGGCGGAGGGTCAAGCGGCCGACCTGCGCGAGCCGGGCCTCGACGCGTCGGCGCTCTCGCGTCGGCGGGGCGGCCTCGGACTCCTGACCATGGCCGAAGCGGCGCGCGAGCTCCGCTACACGGACGGCAAAACGGCGTTGCGGTTCCTGCGTCGACATGGGGCGCCCCTCCTGCAGTTGGGGCCCCGCGGCGGCTGGCGGATTCGCCTGACCGACCTCGAGGCCCTGCTTCAGCGGTGGACCGTGGGACACCCGGTGTCCGTCGCGGTCCGACATCGAGGGTCACGGTAGTGGGCGCCGTCGTGTCGATGCCAGTCAATCTCGCGAGAAATCTCACGTCACCGGAGGTCAATTCTCCGGGGGCGCCGTTGACGACGGAGGGCCTCGCGGCGCTCGTGCGGCTCGCCTGCCGGCGCGCCAACCTCTCCGACAAGGAAGCCGCCGGGCACATGGGCATCGACCCGGGGCAGTGGTCGCGCCAGCTGTCGGGACGCCAGGGCGACCACTTGTGGTTCGACCGGCTCCTCCGGCTGCAGGGCGTGACGGGGTTCTGGGAAGAGTTCCTGCCGCTGCTCGCGGAGGCGTTCGGCCTGTGCGTCGAGACGCAGGACGACGACGAGCGGGCCTTCTCCGAGGCACTCCAGCTCGCCCTGCAGATTGGGACGCGGCTGCGCCGGAGGCGGCGCGCATGAGACCGCCTCGTCCCATTCGAACGCTCTGCGCGTGGTGCCCCGGCTTCGGCCGCGAGGCCGCCGTCCTGGTGGACGTGCCGCTCGACGACCGCGGGATCTCGCACGGCATCTGCCCGGCGTGCGCGACGGCGATGCACGCCCCAGCGGGGCCGACCTTCCCGGACTACGGCGAGCCGTCGGTCTTCCCGACCGTGCGGGTCTCGGAGCCCATCACCGAAGCGGAGTGGCGCGACTGGTTCGCGCGTGACGGCCGGAGCGCCTGAGATGCCCTACGCGGACCCGGACCAGCGCGCGTTGCCCTGGCAGGGCGGGAGCGAGACGAGCCACGAGGGGGCCGTCGCGGCGCGGGTGTTCGGGGGCAGCCAGCGCGATCAGGTGCTCGCGTTCTACGAGGCCTGTGGGACGCGCGGCGCCACGGACGAAGAGGTCGCGCGCGGGACCGGCGTGAAGCAGACCTCGGTCTGCGCCCGGCGGAACGAGTTGCTCGACGTGTTGGAGATGCACGGCACCCGGACCGGGTCAGCGGGTGTGCGGTGCCAGGTGTGGCGGTTGGCCCAGAAAAGAGAGACATCGTGCCCGTGAACAAAGCGAACGTCGACGACGTGTTCAGCTACCACAAGCCCGAGGGCGACCAGCCCCAGCGGTACGAGAACATCCGCGCAGCCGCAAGGGAATTTGCCCACGCGATCCTCGACAACGTGCCGCAGTCCGCGGACCAGCAGGCGGCGCTGCGTTTGGTTCGTGAAGCTGTGATGACGGCCAACGCCGGGGTTGCCCTGCGCGGCGCAGTTGCGGTGCTTCTGGCGGTTGCGCTGGCGGCCTGTTCGGGTGTGCAGGGCGGAAGTCCGGTGGCGCCGAGCGCCTCGGGCGTCGCATCGACGAGCGAGACCAGCGCAGGTAACGGGCCGGCCGGCAATCCGGTGGGGCCCGTGACGGGGATCAGCCTGAGCGATGACCCTGCGACCGACCTGCGGGCGAACGTGGGCGCGGACTTCTACCACGCCGGGCGGGCCGTCGAGTTGTCCTGGCTCGAGAACAGCCACGGCGGGCCGACGCCCCCCAAGTTTACGGTGCAGATCCTCCGCGAGAGCGGCGGGCGCTACGTGCAGATCTACAAGGTCAACCTCCTGGGCGAGCGCGTGAACGGGCGCTGGGTTCGCGGGCTGCACCTGAAGCCCGGGCACTACAAGTGGAACGTGCAGCGCGAGAACGTCGCGGGCACCTTCAGTTCGCAGGGCGACCGCTCGCGTGATGCCGAGTTCACGGTCGAGGACGACCCGGCGCTGAGCGCGTCCGCCTGCACGCCCTACCAGTCGCCGTGGAACGGCCTGCCGTTCTGCGAGCAGACCGCGGGATAGAGCTCCATCCGCGTCCGCCGACGCGGCCGGCGTGGGGAGGCGAAGGCCTCACGCGGGGGACTACGTAGAGGCCCGGCGATGGGCGGCGGACAGAGAACGCCATACGAGATCGCCGGAGCGGCGCCGGAGGTGGGGCGAGCGCCGCACACAGGAGGCTGGGCCATGACCGATGCGAGCGAGGAATCCGGGCAGATCGACATCGCGCGGCGCCTCGAGCGCGGCGCCCAGGCGGAACGGTGGCTGCGCGCGCTGGCGGTGCAGCCGGACAACGACGACGTCTACCACGGCGCGCGGGCGTGGGTTGCGGCACAGGACGAGGCCGACGCGCGCGCCCTCACGACCACGAGGAACGAGCGATGCTCCGCGAGTATCTGACCTGGCGCCTGGCCAACATCACGGCGTTCGACGTGGCCGTGCTGGCGGTCGTCCTGTCCTGTCTGGTCTACGCCACCGGGGAAAGCCTCTGGTTGATCGTGCGCGCCTGGCTGGACGAGAAGCCCGTCGAGTTGCCGGCCCGCGCGATGGCGCGCCTACCCGAGCCGGCGCAGGTGTGCCCCTGGCCTGGCCCGACGGTGCGCCCCCGCGTCGCGGCGGTGGTGGACTTCGAGCGGTATCGGGTGGGGCAGGAGCCGGGCGGGGGCGAATGACGACCACGGCTTCGAGGCCCTGTGATTTCCCTGGGTGCGTGTTGTTGACCGAGGACAGGTCCGGCAAATGCGCAGCGCATCGGTCTGGCGGTGGAGAGCCGTGTCGACATTGCCGCGCAACTGGCCGTGCCTACACCGGGTCGGTATTCGGCGCGTGCCCCAAGTGCGGCGGCACTGGACTAGTCGACAAGACCGTGCGTTTGCGCGGTCCAGCCGTGAGACCGGTGCCCGTGGACGAGCGCCCGCTAATGGCCAAGTTGAAGGAGTGACGCCCGTGAAGGTCTACGAAATGCGCGAGGCCCTGGCGGCCATGCCGGATGACGCGCTCGTGGTGGTACGTGACGTCGTCGCCAGCGAAGAGGAGTTCTACGGCATCTGTGTTGGCGACGAACTGGAGAGCGGCATCGATCGCGTCGCTCGAGACCAAGCACTCGTGGTGCTATTTCTGGATGGGCTGGGGAATGCCTGACACAGCGCCGGACCTCCCGCCCCGCAACTACCTGGCCGAGGCGCAGGCCATCGCGGCCGGGCAGTCGCTCATGATGGCCGAAACGGCGCACTTGAAGGCGGTCATCGCCCACGGGCAGGCCATCGCCCAGAACCTCGGCGCGCTGTCGCGGGTGCTGGCGGCCCTCGTGGTGGATCTGGGGCACGCACACCTGACCGTGCCGCCGACGCTGCTCGACAGCGTCGAGCGGCAAGACCTCTCTGTCGTCCTCCGGGCGCTGCCGGGCGGGGGCATGGAGTTGCTGATCGTGCCGGCGGGGCCTCCGCAGGCGCGGCCAACACCCGCAATCAACTGATTCCCTGAAAGGACCGGGCCAATTCCTATGAGTACGGAACTACAGCCGGCGGGCGCTTCGACCTTGCCGGAACCAGTGTCACGCCGAGGCATCACCGAAGCGCAGTGGCGCACCCTGGCCAATAACCTGTACCCGGGCGCGAAGCCCGAGTCGGTGCTGATGGTCGTCGACTACTGCGCCGCGCGCCGCCTGGACCCTCTCAAAAAGCCGTGCCACATCGTGCCGATGCGCGTGAAGGGCGCCGATGGGCAGTGGGGGTGGCGCGATGTCGTCATGCCCGGGATCTACGAGTACCGAACCACGGCCCACCGCACGGGGCTCTATCTGGGGCACACCGAGCCGGCCTTCGGGCCCGTCGTGGAGTTCGGCGGCGTCGAGGCGCCTGAGTACTGCGCGCTCACGGTGAAGCGGTGGAATCGCGCTCTCGGCGTCGTGGCCGAGTTCCCGGTGGTGGTCTACTTCGCCGAAGTCTGCGGGCTGAAGGACAACAAGGCCAACGAGCGATGGGCCCGCGCCCCGCGGCAGATGCTCGTGAAGTGTGCCGAGGCCGCCGGCCTGCGCGAAGCATTCCCCGAAGAGTTCGGCGGGGAAGCGACAGCCGAAGAGATGGACGGGCAAGCCTCTGCCGCGCCGGTGCCTGTCGCCACGCTTGTGCAGATGCCACGCCGGCAGAGCGAGACCGCGCCGGCGCCGGTCACTCCGGCGGTGGTGGATGCGGAACCCGTCGAGACGGAGGCCCCAGCGCCGGAGGTCCCGTCCACGCCGGCCGACGACGGCGACCGCATCCTGCAGATGGAAGCGCGGACAAAGGGCGACGACCGCTACTGGCTCCTGCGCACCGCGCGCGGCGTCAAGGGCTACACCAGGAATGCGGACGTGGCCGGCGCCCTGGAGCGGGCCCGGGCGTCTGGGGCCCCGGTGCGGCTCACGCTGAACGAGCCGGCGGCCAACGGGCTGCAAGAAGTGATCGAAGTTGCGTCGGTGGAGGGCTGACCATGGGACGCCAGGTCACCATCACGACGCCCGGCGGGACCGTCCTCGAGGTGCACTTCATCGGGGGCATGGTCTGTCGCTGGTACGTCGAACTGCCGCAGCACGTCGCCGACGACCTCGTCCTCTCCCCCTGCGACATTCAGCGTCGTGTGCGCGATGGCCGTGAACACGTGACCGTGCTCACGGCTGACACGCTCAGTGCCGTCATGGGTGCGATCGGCCGGTTCATCACGGAGACCGAGCCGTGAGGGCCCGGATCAGCCAGCGCGAGGCGCGGAGGCTGAAGGCGCGCGTCGCGACGCTGGAAAGCCTGATGGCCTCGCAGCGCGAGGTGTGGCGTCACGAGTTCCCTGGCGGCGTACACATCGCCTCAACAACCCTTGGAGAGGTCTCTTCGGCGAAGCTCAATACAGCGCGAGCACTGGGTCACTTCATCGTAGCGACGACACGCGGGACCGGCGAGGTCTTCTTCTACGCGGTGAAGCCATGATTTGCGGTCCGCTTCCCGATGCGCGGCCGTGGACGACCGGCGTGCACTACGACCACTCCGACGCCCGCCGGCACACCGCCGACGGCCAGCGCGTGCTGTCGGTCACCGGCATCCTCAAGGCCGCCGGCAAGGCGGGGAACTTCGACGGGGCCCGCCCCGACGACGTCGCCCTGAAGGCCGCCATCGGCCGGGCCGTGCACGACGCCACGCACTACTACGACGAAGGCGACCTCGCCAGCGAGAGCGCGCTCCAGCGGGAGATCGTGTTCAGGGACCGCACGGTCCCGGGCCCGCTCGCCTACCTGGACGGCTGGAAGGCCTTCCGCCGCGAGCGCCGGTTCGTGCCGACGCTGCTCGAGACCGTGGTCTTCTCCCGCCGCTGGGGCTACATCGGCCGTTTGGACCGCCTGGGCGCGGTCGACACCGGCCGGCGGACGGTCCTGCTCGACATCAAGATCGGCGACCCCGAGGCCGCGCGGGCGGACCTGCAGCTCTCCGGGTACCTCGAGGCCCTGCTCGAAGAAGAGCCCACGCTCGCGATCGACCTGCCGGAACGGTGGTCGGTCCAACTCACGCCGGACGGCGGCTACCGCCTGCGCCGGTATCCCGTGTCCCCACGGACGGCCCGCATGGACCGTGCCGAGTTCCTCGAGGCCGTCGCGGCCTCGCGCGGAGTGGCCGCGTGAATCTGCAGGCGATGGTTGAGGCCCTCGTCAATGAACGTGACGAGGTGGCCGCGCGGCTGGCCAAGCTGGATGCCTGCATCCGTGCGCTCGAGGCCCTCCTTGGCCCCGAGGCCGACGTCCCTGCGTCCGCCGTCGAGGTCTTCACGCCGCCCGCAGAGACACCCGAACGCCCTGCGTCCGCGACAAGGCTCGTGCTCGCGAAGGCCGACGACGCCATTGTGGCCGCGTTGGCGGAGGCTGGACGTCTGAAGAGCCGCGACCTCTGGGACTCGGCGGGGGTGACCCGTTTCAGCGGCAAGTTGGCCGTGCGGCGCCTCATACGCGCCGGCCTTGTCGAGGCTTATGGCGCCACTCAGTCCCGCGCCTACGCGCTGACACCCAAAGGCAAGGCGCTCGTCCTTGATGAGGCCGAGGCGGAGGCCGACGACCCGGGGTGACCGTGCCGCCGCCTGTGCCGCCCGTGCGGCGACCAGACCCCGTCGGCGAGGTGGTGTTCTCGGGACGCGACTCGCTGGACAAGTTCGAGACCCGTGACCCTGACCGGAAGCTCCCGTCGCTGATCGGGTCACAACTACATAGCGGAGTGAACTGGTGGAAATGAGCATCGACTTCGACCTCGACGACCTCACCCTCGACGACGTGCCGCCGCCGCACGACGCAGCCTCTACCGTGGCTGTGGCGACCGCCACCAGCGCGGCGAGCGGCGCCGTGCTCCCGACGGCCCTCCGTGACGAGCCGCTCGACCTCGGGGACCTGGTCCTCAAGAAAGAGCAGATCGTCGCCCGCGCGGAAGCCCTCGCGACCGGCATCACGGATCAGGCCACCTGCGACGCCGCGTCGGCGTTCGCGGTCGCCGTCGATGACCTCCTGCGCGCCGTGCACGAGCAACTCGACCCGCTGGTCGCCGAGGCCCGGGCCCCGTATCAGCGGCGCCTGGACGAGCGGAAGGCGCTGGTCGAGCCCCTCGAGGCGGCCAAGTCGCGCCTCATCGGCCGCCAGGGGGCGGTGACGCTCTGGGTGCGCCAGGAAAAGGAGCGGCAGCGGCTCGAGGCCGAGGCCGAGCAGCGGCGCCTGGACGCGGAAGCCGCCAAGGAGCGGCAGCGGCTCGAGGCCGAGGCCGCCGAGCAGCGGAAGGTCGCGGAGGCCGCCGTCAAGGCCGGCGACATGGCCACCGCGGCGCAAGCCGTCGAGCAGGCCCGCGAGGCGACGCACCGCGCCGACACCACGATCGCCAGGACGGCGACCGTCGCGGCGCCGAAAGCCTCGGGCACGACCACGCGGGAAGACTGGACCTACGAGCTCGCCCTCGACGGCGGGAACGCGGCCGACGCCCTCCGCGCCCTCGTGGTGGGCATCGCGAAGCCGCTCGTCCTACGGGAGCTCATCTCGCACCTGCAGACGATTCCCGGCTGGCAGACCGCCACCGGCGCCGAGATCGTCAACGCCATCGACTTCCTCGAGGGGCAGCAGCCGGAGATCCCGGTCACGGCGGTCCAGGAGAACGGCCCGTATCTGCGGACGCGGGCCAAGGCCGACAAGGACACCCTCAAGTGGCCGGGCGTGCGGTTCTTCGACGCCGGGACGGTCGTCCGTCGGGCCCGGCGATGACGCTGAGGTGTGCGTGCTGCGGGCTCCCGTTCCAGTGGATGCCCGCACGCGCAGGGCGGCCGAGGCGCTATCACCCGCGCTGCGCCGCGCGCATCCGGCAGGCGCACAGCCGCGCCCGGCGGTCGGCGAAGCCCGTCGAGGGGGACCTCACGCCGGACGAGATCGAAGCGGTCTTCCAGGCCGCGCTGGCGCGCGTGCGCGTGGTGGGCGTGGCGTGAGCCGCTTCGGGTCGCCCTGTCGTGACTGTGGCCAGCCCGCCGACGGGGCGGGGGCCGTGGTGGTGGGGGAGTGGGCCTACTGCCCGCCCTGCGGCGACTGGCGCCAGGACCGCGACTACCTGTTCGACATGCGCACCCGCGCGGCCCTCGAGCTCGCCTGGCTCGACATCGTGGCGGACTACGAGCGCACCCCACCCCGGCAGCGGAGAGCCGTCATCCTCGCGTCGGCGCGGCCGCTGACCCTACCGTTCGGAGAGCCGTGATGGCGTACGTCCGCATTGAGACCACGGTCCCACGGCACCCCAAGTTCCTCGCCGCCGGCCCGGCCGCCTGCTGGCTCTGGGTGTGCGGCAACGCGTACGTGCAGGACAACCTGACCGACGGGTTCATCCCGGACAGTGTCCTGCCGCACCTGGGCGTGGCGAAGCCCGAGCCGCTCGCGGCCAAGCTGACCGCGGCCCGACTCTGGGACCGCGTCGAGGGTGGCTGGCAGATTCACGACTACCTGCAGCACAACAACAGCCGTGCCCACGTGGAGACGGTGCGCGCGAAGAAGCGCGTCAACGGGAACCAAGGCGGGCGCCCACCGAAACCGAAAAGAGAACCAAACGGAAACCTAAATGGTTTCCATGATGGTTTCCCCGTAGGTTTGACACCGGAAAACCCATCGAACAGCGAACATCGAACAGCGAACATCGAACAGCGAACAGAACCCCAAACCCCTGTGCCGGAGGACCCGCCGTCCGCCTCGCCACCGGTGGCCGTGGACGTCGAGTTCGGCACGTTTCTCGACGCCTACCCGCCGGGAGGCCGCCGAGCCGGATTCCGCGCCCAGAGCGCGTTCGTGGACGCCCGGAAGCTCGTGTCGCTCGAGGTCCTGCTCGCCAGCGTGGCCGAGCACGTGGCCAGCGAGCAATGGCAATGGGGCATCGTCCCCGGGATGGACCGGTGGCTCATCGAGCGCCGCTGGCTGGCGCATCCACGCCCCGCGGACGC
>JBFWZN010000014.1:0-50704 GCA_050185275.1 Vicinamibacterales bacterium
CGGCGCCGGACCCCCGTGGGGCGGCCCTTCCGGTCTTCGGCGGGCCGGCGGGGCGCGGCCGTCTCGCGGGCCGACTGCGCCGCCCGCTGCTCGCGAACGCCTGCAGTCGCCGCGCCGCGCCAGCCCGCCGCGAGTTCGTGCCGCACGATCCGTCGTGCTCGCATCAGCCTCGCCGGTGCATGCCGTGATCGACCGTCCTGCGACTTCGCGCCTACTCGCGCGCGTCAGCGCAGGGTGCGAGCGTCGCAAGACTTCCAGCGTGCGGCGCCGGAGGTCCGCGAGACGGCCGCGCCCCGCCGGCCGGGTACACGCGGCTCAGCTTCCTGGCCCCCGTAACGATCGCCCTGCCTCTGACACCACGTCTGCGAGTCGCCGAACCCGGTGCCGTGTGAACGGCCCGGGCGGCGATGCGGGGACGACCTGGCTGCATGAACCTGCCCCCCCGGCGTGGTGTCCGCCATCGGTCGCCCCGGCGCCGTCCCCCAGCCGGCGCGTGCGGTCTGCCACCGCGGCAGGCCAGATCCGTCATCCGGTTCCAAGGACAGGCGTTGCCGGACGTGCCCGCGGGTGCGTCGGCGCCGCGCGAGCCACAGGAGACAGCAATGGCGACCAGAGCAACAGCGACCCCGGGCACCCTCGAGTGCTGCCCCACCTTCGAGCAGAAGCCCACCTGCGACACCATGGATTTCCGGTACCGCCTGCCGTTCAGGCGACCCAACTCCCGGGTGGACGTGATCCTGCACTTCCGCCTCGAACGCTGTTCGGGCCCGCTCGTGCAGGGCGACCTTCTCTACAGCACCACGCTGTTCCCCGGTGAGAGGGTCAGGTTGTTCACGAGCGATCGGCACTCGCGCTGGTCGTTCGACTCGGCAACACAGCTGTCCTACCGACACGAGACGACTTCCGAGGAGTCGTTCTACACGTGGGGCATGGCGCGCGCGATGAGCGATCTCGACGTGAGCGAGTCCGGGAGCGCGTCGAGCAGCTTCTCGGAGGACTGGGCCTCCGGTGGCGGCGGCGCCAGCGTCAACCTGGGCATCATCGAGATTGGCGGCGGCGGGGGCGGAGGCAGCTACGACGCAGCGTCGAGCAGCAGCTTCGCGCGCAACCTGTCGCGGCACGCGGAAGCGTCGTCCAGCTACGTGGCGGCCGGCGTCCGCGCGCAGAGTGCCACGGCCGTGGGCGAAGTCGAAACCAGGAGCCACGCGGAAGGCGAGTCGGAGTCGCACTTCGAGTCGTCGTCGCGCGAATTCCGGAACCCGAACCAGTGCCACGCGGTGAGCTACCTGTTCTACAAGATCAACAAGACCCAGCGCGTGCGCTTCCGGCTGGTCGCCATCGAGCGGACCGTGGCCGACCCGGCGGCGCCGGTCGTGCCTGACCGCAGGGTGACGCCCAACGTGACGGGGCAGGTGCTCGTGCGTCCGCAGGCCGTGCTCGCCACCAGCAAGGACCGCGTCGAGGTGGAGCGCATCGCACGGCAGGCCGCGGTGGAGCGTGAGCGGGCCGCGGCGGAGGTGACCGTCGGCGTGGCGGGCGTGGCCGGGCAGGTCCGCACGCAGACCATCGTGCGGGAGCCGGTAAAGATCGACGTGCGGCAGGCGGAGCTGAAGGCCGTGGACCAGGAACTGGCGGCTGCCGGCCTCCTGGACGCGGCCACCGGCAAGCCCACCGAGAAGATCATCGCGGAGCTCTCGTGGGAACGCGAAGAGCAGCTGCCCACGCCCGGCGTCCTGGTGCGCGGGTGCCTCGACGAGTGCAGCACCTGCGAGCCCGCGCTCGAACGCCGCATTGCCCTCGACCTGGAGCGGCAGGCGCTCGAGAACGAACTGCTCAAGCGGCGGATCGATCTGCTCGACCAGGCGCAGGAGTACCGCTGCTGCCCGGTGGGCGAGGCCGAGCCCGCCGAAGAGGGCGGCGAAGAGGAGGACGAGGACGAGCCGTAGGGTCCGCCTCGCCCGGCCGTCGGTCGTGGGTCACGTCGCCGGGGCCCATGGCCGACGGGGTCGGGTGGGCGGGTTCGTGGCCACCCGCCCGCGGCATTTGATAGCCTATGCCCCGGGTTCGTCCCGGCGGCAGAGCCGTGCCGGGATGCCGGCCGCAGGGCCGGAGCCCTGCGCCTCGGCCCGCCTCATGGGGCGAGCGCTCGACCGTTGCCTGTTCCGCAAGGAGACGTCAGTGAAGAGAGCCCTCTCGTCACGCCTCGTGTTTGCTGGCCTGCTGGCGGCCGGCGGCGCCGTGCTCGCGCTGCAGTTTGCCAGCAGCCTCGATGCCCAGCAGCTGGTCAGCCCGTCGTACACCGTGGCTCAGCAGACCGCGGGCAAAGCCGCCTACGATCAGAACTGCGCGTCCTGCCACGGACCCAACCTGGATGACGGCGAGTTCGGACCGCCCGTGCGCGGCGTCGAGTTCCGTTCCGCCTGGTTCGGCCGGCCGGCCGAGTCGCTCTTCCTGAAGATCGAGCAGATGCCGCCGGCTGCGCCCGGCACGCTCGGCGCGGAGACCCACGCCAACCTGCTCGCGTACATCATGTCGCAGAACACGCTGGCCGCCAGCGACAAGCCGGTGTCGTCCAATCCGGACGAACTGCGCTCGATGCTGCTGCCCGGGTTCGCGGGTGGACCGAGCGGCGGCCTCTCCGGTGGTGTGGCGCTGCCCGAGTGGCCCGCGCCGCCCAACCCCCTCGACCGCTACACGCCGGTGACCGACGCCATGCTGCAGAACCCGGTGGCGGGCGAGTGGCTCACGTGGCGTCGGGGCAACGACGGCCAGGGCTTCAGCCCGCTGCGCCAGATCACCAAGGCGAACGTGGCCACTCTGCGTCCGGCCTGGACCTGGTCGCTCCCGAACGGTCCGAACGAGGGCACGCCGCTCGTGCACGACGGCGTCATCTTCGCGCATGCCTACGGCGACAAGGTGCAGGCGCTCGACGCCGTCACCGGCGACCTGCTCTGGCAGTACAGCCGCCGCCTGCCGATGGGCGTGAACCCGAGCGTCAAGCGGTCCATCGCCATCTACGGCGACAAGGTCTACACGGGGACCTCCGACGTGCACCTGGTCGCGCTCGACGCGAAGACCGGCCGCGTGGTGTGGGATCAGCAGGTGGCCGACCGGACGCAGGGCTTCGGCCTCACCGGGGGCGTCACCGTGGCCAAGGGCAAGGTGATTGCGAGCACCACGGGGCGCCGGGGCACCAACTGGATCGTCGCCTTCGACGCCGAGACGGGTCGTGAGGCATGGCGCTTCAACACCATTCCCCGTCCGGATCAGCCCGGCGGGAACACGTGGAACGGCGTGCCCTACGACCAGCGCAACGGCGCGTCGGTGTGGGTGCCCGGCAGCTACGACGCGACCACTGGGCTCGTCTACTTCGGCGTAGCCCAGACCTACGACACGGGTCCGTACCGCAACCTCGTGCCCGGCGAGAACAACGATCTGCTCTACACGGACGCGACCATCGCAATCAACCCGGACAACGGGCAGCTCGCGTGGCACTTCCAGCACCAGCCCAACGATCAGTGGGACTACGACTGGTCGTTCGGCCGCGTGGTGCTGAAGCCCAATCCCAACGGCCCGACGCTGGTGGGCACGGGCGGCAAGCAGGCCATCTTCGACTTCGTGGACGCCGCCACCGGTAAGTACGCCTTCTCCTTCGACCTGGGCGTGCAGGACGTCGTCATCGGCATCGACCCGGTGACCGGCGCCAAGCGCATCAACCCGCGCCTCATTCCCGGCAACGGCGACGCCATCACGACCTGCCCGCACGCGGGCGGCGCGAAGAACTGGCTGCCCGAGTCGTACAACCCGAACAGCAAGGTCATGTTCATCTCGCTCGTCGAGGCGTGCATGGACCTCACCCCGGTGGCCCCCGGCGGCCGCGGGAGTCTGTCCACCGGCGTGCGGTGGACGCTGCGGCCCAGGCCGGACAGCGACGGCAAGTACGGCCGCGTGCACGCCATCAACGTGGAGACCAAGGAAACCGTGTGGATGATGCGGCAGCGGGCGCCGCAGTCCACGGGCGTCCTGGCCACCGCGGGCGGCGTGGTGTTCGCGGGCGCCCTCGACCGCGTCTTCGCGGCCTACGACGACGCAACGGGCCGCGAGCTGTGGCGCACGCGGTTGAACGACGTGCCCAACTCGGCGCCCATCAGCTACGAGGTGAACGGGAAGCAGTACGTCGCGGTGGTCGTCGGTAACGGCGGCGCGCAGGCGGCCACCTTCCCGGCGCTCGTCCCCGAGATCCGGAATCCGCCGGACCGTGGCGCGGCGTTGTGGGTGTTCGAACTGCCGACGCCCGCCGGCGCCGGCAACTGACGGCCTGAACCACGCCACCAGGGCGAGGCCACGGGCCCGCCCTGCGGCGCCGACGCGCACACATCACGGGCCCGGTCCGGCAGACGCTGGGTCGGGCCCGTTCCCTTTCTGGCGCTGGCGCGTGACGCCGACCGGGCGCGTGGCCCGCGCACAGGCGCTATGAGCAGGCCCTATGAGCAGGCGCTGTGGGAGGCACTGTGAGTAGGCGCTATGAGCACGCGCTGTGGGCAGGCACTATGAGCAGGCGCTGTGGGCAGGCGCAGTAAGGAGACGCTGTGAGCAGGTGTCGTGCCGGCGCCCATGGCCGCGCTCCGGCAGGTGGGCACGGGCCGCCCGGCCTGACAGGCGCAACCGCGCTCGGGTATGCTGAGCCGTTGTGCCCCTGAGCAGGTGTGCCCCGTGCGCGGTGCCCGGTGTCCCGGTGCGCCGGTCGTGAATCCGCGGCTCGATCTGCTGCAGCCGTATCCGTTCGAGCGTCTCGGCGCGCTGCTGCGCGGTGTGACGCCGCCGGCCCTGCCGCCCCTGCGCCTGTCCATCGGGGAGCCGCAGCACCCCACACCCCAGGTCGTCCGCGATGCCCTGGCCGGCGCGCTCGATGGCCTGTCCACGTACCCGGCTACCGTCGGTGGCGCACCGCTGCGCGAGGCGATCGCCGACTGGTGTACCCGGCGGTTCGGCGTGGCGGGTCTCGACCCGGCCACGCAGGTACTGCCGGTCAACGGCACGCGCGAAGCACTGTTCGCCTTCGCGCAATGCGTGCTGGATGCCGGGCGTGGCGGCGCGCTGGTGGCCTGCCCGAACCCCTTCTACCAGATCTACGAGGGGGCCGCGCTCCTGGCCGGGGCTCGGCCCGTGTTCCTGAATCAGACAGAGGAGTCCGGCTTCGCGCTCGAGACCGGGGCGCTGTCGCCAGGCACCTGGGAACACGTCCAGTTGCTCTACGTGTGTTCGCCTGGCAATCCCACCGGCCGAGTCCTGACGCTCGGGGAGTGGGCGGGCCTGTTCGAGCTGGCCGACCGGCACGACTTCGTCGTGGCCTCCGACGAGTGCTATTCCGAGATCTACGACGACGAATCGGCTCCACCGCTCGGGGCGCTCGCGGCCGCCCGGCAGCTGGGACGGACGGACTACGCACGCCTGGTCGTGTTCACGAGCCTCTCCAAGCGGTCGAGTGTGCCGGGCCTGCGTTCGGGTGCCGTGGTTGGAGACGCGGCGTTGCTGCGCCCGTTCCTCCGGTACCGCACGTATCATGGGAGCGCGATGAGCCCCGCCGTGCAGGCCGCGAGCATCGCCGCCTGGCGCGACGAAGCTCACGTGCGCGAGAACCGGGCGCGGTATCGCGAGGCGTTCGATGCGGTGATGCCCGTGCTCGGGCCCGCACTCGGGGCCACGAGGCCCGCGGCGGGCTTCTATCTCTGGCCGCGCGTGCCGGCCTCGTATGCCGGCGACGACGAACGGTTCGCCCGCGACCTGGTCGCGGGCGCCAACGTCGTCGTGCTGCCGGGCCGCTACCTGGCGCGCGAGGTGAACGGATCGAGCCCGGGTGCGGGCCGCGTGCGCATGGCGCTCGTGGCGCCGCGTGACGAATGCCTGGAGGCCGCGCGACGCGTGGCCGCCTTCTGCCACTGACATCTGGAGTCCGCATGGGAAGACATGTCCTCGAGCCCCTCATCGACGAGGCGTTCGAACGCCGGGCCGAGATCACGCCCGGCAACGTGGAGGCGGGACTGGCCGACGCGATCGCCGACGTGCTCGACGGCCTCGACACCGGGCGTCTGCGCGTCGCCGAGAAGATTGACGGGAACTGGGTCACGCACCAGTGGATCAAGAAGGCGGTGCTCCTCTATTTCCGCACGCACGACAACCGCGTGATGGACGGCGGGGGCGCGCGGTACTTCGACAAGGTGCCCACCAAGTTCGCGGAGTACTCCGACGCCGACTTCAGGAGCGGCGGCCTCCGCGTGGTGCCGCCCGCCGTGGCGCGCCGGGGCGCCTATGTGGCGCGCAACGTGGTGCTGATGCCCTCCTACGTGAACCTCGGGGCCTACGTGGACGAGGGCACGATGGTGGACACGTGGGCCACGGTGGGGTCGTGCGCGCAGATCGGCCGGCACGTCCACCTGTCCGGCGGCGTGGGCATCGGCGGGGTGCTCGAACCCCTTCAGGCCAACCCCACGATCATCGAGGACCATTGCTTCATCGGCGCGCGATCGGAGATCGTCGAGGGTGTCATCGTGGAGGCGCACTCGGTGATCTCGATGGGCGTGTACATCGGCCAGAGCACGAAGATCTTCGACCGCACGACCGGGCAGATCCACTACGGCCGCGTGCCCTCGGGTTCGGTCGTGGTGCCGGGGAGCCTGCCGGCCGCCGATGGCACCCACTCGCTCTACTGCGCGGTCATCGTGAAGCGCGTGGACGAGCAGACGCGCGCCCGCACGTCCGTCAACGACCTGCTGCGCGACTGACGCGCGCCCGAGTGCGATGACCGATCACGACATCCACGCGGCCACCGTGGCGCTCGCGTCCGACCTGCTGGCGCGCCGCTCGCTGACGCCCGACGACGCCGGATGCCTCGACCTCATCGCGTCGCGGCTGGCGCCGCTCGGGTTCGTGTGCGACTGGGTGACGCGTGGCGGCGTGCGCAACCTGTGGGCCCGTCGCGGCACCGCGCAGCCCCTCGTCTGCGTGGCCGGCCATGTGGACGTGGTGCCGCCCGGACCGCTGGGGGAGTGGACGAGCGATCCGTTCACGCCCACCGAGCGGGACGGATACCTGTATGCGCGCGGGGCCGCCGACATGAAAGGGGCCCTGGCGGCCGCGATCACCGCCGTGGAGCGGGTGGTCACGGCCCATCCCGACGCGGCGGGATCGGTGGCGGTGCTCGCCACCGCCGACGAGGAAGGGGCCGGTGTGGACGGCACGGCCGCGGTCGTGGACTGGCTGGCGTCCCGTGGCGAGCGGATCGACCAGTGCATCGTCGTGGAGCCGACGTCGTCGAGCCGGCTCGGAGACGTCGTGAAGAACGGGCGTCGCGGGTCGCTGAACGGCACGCTCACGGTGCGCGGCGTGCAGTGCCACATCGCCTACCCGCAGCTGGGGCGCAACCCGATTCACGAGGTCGCGCCCGCGCTGGCCGCACTGGCCACCGCCACCTGGGACGACGGCAACGAGTACTTTCCGCCGACGACGTTCCAGGTCTCGAACATCCACGCCGGTACCGGCGCCAACAACGTGGTGCCCGGCTCGCTGACGCTGCTGTTCAACTTCCGCTTCTCGACCGCATCGACCGTGGAGGGCCTGCAGGCCCGTGTCCACGAGATCCTGGGCCGCCACGGGCTGGACTACGCCATCGACTGGAGCCTATCGGGCCGCCCCTTCCTGACGCCCCGGGGGGCGTTGACCGAGGCGCTCGCCGACGTCGTCGCCAGTGTGACCGGCGGTGCGCCGCCCACGCTGTCCACGACCGGCGGCACCTCCGACGCGCGGTTCCTGGCCGCCGTGGCCGACGAAGTGGTGGAGTTCGGCCCGGTCAACGAGTCGATGCACAAGGTGGACGAGCGCGTGCGGCTCGCCGACCTGGCACCGCTCTCGCGGATCTACGAGACGCTCCTCGGCCGCCTGCTCGGCGTGGGCGGCCCGGCCGGCGTCTGACGGCGCCGTCCCGTTCAGGCGCAGCAGCTCGGGCCGCAGCAGCTCGCGGCGGCAGGCTTTCTCGCCCGGATGAATGCGCTCATGATGCGGCCATCCACCTCGCGGGCCACCGCCTCGGCATCCAGCCCGCTCTGTTCGAGGAACTGCCGCGCGTCCGCGGCCCGGTAGATGCGCGTGGGCTCCACGTCCACCGACTCGAAGCCCGCGTGGGCGAGCGCACCCCGGTACTCGGTTTCCTCGAGTGCCCCGGCCACGCAGCCCACCCAGAGTTCCATGCTCCGGCGCAGGTCGTCTGGCAGCTCGCCCCGCACGACGACATCCGAGATCGCCAGGCGCCCTCCGGGCCGCAGCACGCGAAACGCCTCGGCGAGGACCTGCGGCTTGTCGGCCGACAGGTTGATGACGCAGTTCGAGATGATGACGTCCACCGACGCGTCCGGCAGCGGAATCCGCTCGATGTCGCCGCGCAGGAATTCCACGTTGGTGAGGCCCGAGGCCGCCTGGTTGTCGCGGGCCAGGGCGAGCATCTCCTCGGTCATGTCGAGGCCGTACGCCTTGCCGGTCGGCCCCACGCGCCGTGCCGACAGCAGCACGTCGATGCCGCCCCCCGAGCCCAGATCCAGCACCACCTCACCGGGCGTGAGCTCGGCGAGGGCCGTGGGGTTGCCGCACCCGAGCGACGCGGCCAGCGCGTCGGCGGGGACGTCGGCGGTCTGCGCGCCATCGTAGAGGCCCGACGTGATGGGGTCGGGCCCGCAGCCGGCGGCGCTCCCGCAGCCGCAGCTCGCCTGGCCGCTGCGGGCGCGGAGCGCGGCCTCCCCGTACTTCTGCTGGACGATGGTTCTGACGTCGGACATCGATGGCCTCCTCTTATATTCGCCAGAGCGAATGTAAAAGACTTATCGTGTATTCGTCAAGGCGAATATACTGGCTCCCATGCGCGTGACGGTTCAGGACGTGGAGACGGTGTGCAAGGCGCTGGCGGATGCCACGCGGCTGCGCATCCTGTCGCTGCTGGTCGAAGGCGAGGTGTGTGTCTGCGAGATCCACGACACGCTGCGGCTGCCGCAGCCCACCGTGTCGAGGCACCTCGCCTACCTCCGCCGCAGCGGCCTGGTGGAGTCTCGCCGCGAGGGCACCTGGGTGCACTACCGCATGGCCGCGCTCGACCCGGTGGTCCAGGCCGTCGTGCAGGCCGCCGCCCACGCGTTGTCCCACGTGCCGGCCAGCGGGACCGATCGCCGGCGATTCGAGCGTGAGGCCGGCCGTCGTCTGCCGGTCGTCCAGGCGCCGATGGCCTCGTGCTGCAGTCCGCGGTGAGCGGTTTCCAGCCCATGGCCGTCGCCTCCACCACTCCGTCGCCGGACGGCCTCGCGCGGGCGTGCACCGCCGAAGCGCTCGGCACCGCGCTGCTGCTCGTCGCGGTCGTCGGGAGCGGCATCATGGCCGAACGCCTGACCGGGGACCAGGCGGTGGCGCTGCTCGCCAACACCGTCGCGACGGGCGCGGCTCTGCTCGTCCTGATTCTCACGTTCGGGGCCGTGTCCGGCGCCCACTTCAACCCGGCCGTCACCCTCGCGGCGGCCGCCTCTGGCGAGCTGCCGTGGCGGCACGTCCCGTCCTACATGTCGGCCCAGGTGGCCGGGGCGCTCGCGGGCGTGGTCTGCGCGCACGTGATGTTCGCCGAGCCGCTCCTCTCGCTGTCGCGACACGCGCGCAGCGGCGGCGCCCAGGTGTTCGCGGAGTTCGTGGCTACGTTCGGCCTCGTTGCCGTGATCCAGGGCGTGTCGCGGCGCAATGCCACGGCCGTGCCCCTGGCGGTGGCGGCCTTCATCACGTCGGCCTACTGGTTCACGTCGTCCACCTCGTTCGCCAATCCGGCCGTCACCATCGCCCGGGCCTTCACCGACACGTTCACGGGCATCCAGCCCGCCGACGTGCCCGGCTTTCTGCTGGGACAGGCGATGGGAGCGGCCGTGGCGACACGCCTCTTCTCGTGGCTCGTGCCGCGAACACTCCTGCCATGATCACCGTCGTCTTCGCCTGCGTCCACAATGCCGGCCGTTCGCAGATGGCCGCCGCCTACTTCAACGCTTTGGCCGACACCTCCCGCGTGAGGGCCCTGTCCGCCGGCACCGCCCCCGGGGCGCACGTGCACCCCGAGGTGGTGGCGGTCATGCGTGAACAGGGCATCGAGCTCGGCGAGGCCCGGCCACAGCACCTCACCGCCGAACTGGCGGCCGGCGCGCGCATGCTCGTGACGATGGGGTGCGGCGACGCCTGTCCCCATGTGCCAGGCGCCACCAGGGACGACTGGCCGCTCGAGGACCCGAAGGGACAGCCGCCCGAACGTGTGCGGGCGATTCGCGACGAGATCCGGGGGCGGGTCGAGGCGCTGCTGCGGACCGAAGGCTGGGCGCGCCAGCCCGCCGGGGATCAGGCGCGCCCGGGCTGAGGGCCCCGCCGCTCGGCGTCGAGGCGGCGTCCGACGCGGGCGACGATGTCCGGCAGCGCCTCCACATCTTCCGGGCCCGTGTGGATGTTGACGATGCACGCCCGCAGCACGTACACGCCGCGGACGACCGCGTGCGAGACGAACACTTCGCCCCCGCGCTGCAGCGTGTCGAGCAGGGCGCGGTTGAGCCCGTCGAGGTAGTCGGTCGTCCAGGCCTCGTCGCGTGCGCCCCGCAGGCTGGCAGGCACGAAGCGGAAGGTCGTGATGCTCAGCTCCCGGGTCACCAGTTCCAGATCGGGATGGCGGTCCACGGCTTCGGCGAGTTGCCTGGCGAGCCCGATGTCGGCGGCGATCATCTCGCGGTACCCGCGTGCGCCCGCCTGCCTGAGCGCCAGCCACACCTTGAGGGCACGAAACCCCCTGGAGTTCTGGGGGCCGTAGTCCACGAAGTTCGTCACTTCCTCATCGAAGTGGTAGTACGGCGGATGGTAGGCGAACGCGCGGCGGAGATCGTCGGGGCGGCGCACCAGGGCGCAGCCGGCCTCGAGCGGCGCGTACAACCACTTGTGCGGGTCGATGGCCACCGAATCGGCCTCCGACAGGGCGCGCAGGTCGTCGTGCGCATCCGGCACGACGGCCGCGAACCCCCCGTAGGCGCCGTCCACGTGGAACCAGAGGTCCTTCTCGCGGCAGAGTGCCGCGATCGCGCGCAGCGGATCCACGACGCCGGTGCTCACCGAACCGGCGGTGCCGACCGCCATCAGCGGCACGTGCCCGGCGGCGACGTCCTCGTCGATGCGACGGCGCAGCGCCTCCACGTCCAGGCGCTGGTGCGCGTCGGTCTCGATCCACCGGATGGCCGTGGTGCCGAGGCCACCCAGATCGGCGGCCTTCTGGATCCAGGTATGGGTCTCGGCCGAGGCATAGACCACGAGGCGCCGGCCGCTCCCCCCGGCCGCGCCCTCGGCTCGGATGTCCCACGGGGCGCGGGCGGCCCGTGCAGCGTAGAAGCCCACCAGGTTGGCCATGTTCCCGCCACTCACCATGAGCCCGCCGCACCCGGTCGGGAAGCCGATGAGCTGTGCGATCCAGCGCACGGTCTGCACCTCGATTTCGGTGGCCGCCGGCGACAGCGCCCAGGCTCCGACGTTCGGGTTGACCGCGGCGGCCAGCAGGTCGCCCAGCATGCCGATCGGCGCGGGCGAGGCGGTGATGTAGCCGAAGAATCGCGGGTGACCGTTGAAGAGGGAGTGCTCGAACAGCTGCGTCGCCGTGTCCCGCAGCAGCACCGACGGATCGGTACCGTGCTCGGGGAGCGGCGCGTCGAGGTCGAACGCCGCGCGCACCTCTCCGGGCGTCATGTTGGGCGTGACGGGTCGCGACGGCACCGAGGCGAGCTCGTCGGCAATCTGATCCACGAGCGCGTGACCCAGGCGCCGGAACTCGGTCGCGTCCAGGTGCAGGGGAGTCCGTCTCGAGGACGGCGTGGCAGGCGGGCGGGTGGATGGCATGGCTGGCTTCATTCTAGAAGCCCTCCCATGGGCGGCGCAGCATCGACGCGGGCACGGCGTATCATTCCCTGATGTCGCCTCTGGTCCTCCGGCTGCTCGCCCTGCTCGCCGCGTACGCGTCCTGTGTCGTGTGCGTCACGTCGCCCGCCCTGTCCGTGGTCGTGGCCCAGGGGCCGCCACCTCCGGCTCCGACGGCGCAGGCGCAGGCACCGGCCCCTCAGCCGCCCGTTGCACCGTCACCGCAGGTGCTTGCCGAGCAGGCGGCCCTGCGCCAGGTCTGTGGGGTCTGCCACGACACCGCGCTGGTCGCGGGACCGCTTCGGACGCCCGAGGTGTGGGATGAGGTCATCCAGGCCATGGTGGCGATGGGCGCCACCGGCAGCGATCGGCAACTCCGCCTGGTGGCGTCCTCCCTGCTCCGGCAGTACGGACGCGTGAACGTGAACACGGGCGAGGCGTGGCAGATTGCGGCGGCGCTCGACATCGAGGCGCCCCTGGCCGAGGCCGTGGTGCGCTGGCGGGCCGAGCGCGGCGCGTTCACGTCGCGCGACGACCTGGCGGCCGTGCCCGGCCTCGAGGCCCGGACCGTGAACGACCGGCGCGAACGCCTCGAGTTCTGAGCGTCCCGCTCCCCGCGCGCCCGTCAGGGCAGGCGGACGAGTTCGAGCCAGAAGCGCGTCACCATGTCCATGGCGCGCTCGAACGACTGCAGGTCGAGCGGCTTGGCCAGGTAGCAGTTGGCCCCGAGGCGATAGCTGTCGAGGATGTCGCCGCTCGCTTCCGACGAGGTGAGCACGATGACCGGCAGGTGCCGTACGCCGGGGTCCTGGCGGATCCACCGCAGGACCTCGAGGCCCCCGAGCCGCGGCAGGTTCAGGTCGAGCAGGACCAGGTCGGGCCGGATGGCGCGCTCGTACGGCGACGTCCGCGAGAGATAGGCCACCGCATCCGGCCCGTCATGAACGGCCGTCACGCCCACGTGCGGCGCGCGTTCGTGGATCGCGTCGCGAACCATGTCCACGTCGCCCGGGTTGTCCTCGACCAGCAGCAGGTGCGGGGCGTGCGTCACCGGGTTTCGGGTACCGCGGTCAGTGTGAAGAAGAACGTGGTGCCGGCGCCAGGCGCGGAGTCGAACCAGATCCGGCCGCCGTGCCGTTCGACGATCCGCTGGGCGATGGCCAGGCCGATGCCGCTGCCCTCGTATGCCCCCTGGGGGTGAAGCCGCTGGAACATCTGGAACACCCGCGTCCCGTACTGCGGCTCGATGCCGATGCCGTTGTCGGCGACCGCGAAGACCCAGCGATCTCCGCTGCGACGTGCGGACACGGTGACGAGGGGCACCGCCTCCGACCGGAACTTCAGCGCGTTGCCGACGAGGTTCTGCAAGAGCTGCCGGAGCTGTACATCGTCGGCCAGGACCCACGGGAGGTCGCCCGCCGAGATCGAGGCACCGCTGTCACGGACGGCAGGCCGCATCGCATCGAGCACGTCTCTCAGCACCGCGGCTGCATCCACGGGCACCAGCGGAGCCCCCTGGGACCCCACATGCGAGTAGGCCAGCAGGTCTTTCACGAGACGCTGCATCCGGCGCGCGCCGTCCACGGCGTAGCCGATGTAGCGGTCCGCACGATCGTCGAGGCGTCCCCGGTACCGTTCGCCGAGCAGTTCCGCGTAGCTGGCCACCATGCGCAACGGTTCCTGCAGGTCGTGCGAGGCCACGTAGGCAAACTGTTCCAGCTCGGCGTTGCTCCGGCGGAGGTCGTCCTCCCGCTGCTTGCGCTCGGTGATGTCGATGATCGATGCCAGCGTGAACGCCCCTTCAGGGGTGTCGATGGGGTTGAGACCGATCTCGATCGGGATCTCGGTGCCGTCATTCCGCAACCCGAACAGATCGCGGCCCGCGCCCATCGCCCTGGTCTGCGGCGCGCCGAAGAAGGCGTGCACGTCGTGCGGATGCCGCGCCCGGAAGCGCTCCGGGACCAGTCGCTCCACCTCCTGGCCGAGCAGTTCGTGCCGGCGATATCCGAACATCTCCTCCGCCCGGCGGTTGAGCAGCACGATGCGCCGGTGGGCATCCACCATGAGCATGGCGTTGGGTGACGCCTCGACGACCAGCCGGAACCGTGCTTCGGCGCGCCGGCGTTCGGACAGGTCCACGACCGCGGCGAGTGTGCACAGCCCCTGCGCGGTGTGGATGGGATTGAGGCCGATCTCGATCGGCACCTCGGTCCCGTCGTGCCGCCGGCCGTAAAGATCCCGCCCGGCGCCCATCGCCCGGGCGCGTGGCGCGGCGAAGAACGCGTTCACGTGCTGCGCATGAATGCCGACGGACCGCTCCGGCACCAGCTGGTCAACGGTGAGGTCGAGGAGCTGCCCGGGGCCGTACCCGAACAGACGTTCGGCTGCCCGGTTTGCGAACGTGATGCGGCCCTGCCGATCGACGAGCAGCATGGCACTCGGCGCGGCCTCGGCGATGAGCTTGAAGGCACCATCGGCGGCAGGGGGGGTGGCGGGGGGAACCCTGCCGGTCTCGTCGGCCATCGTCGCGAAAGAGCCCACACAGGGTGGCACGAACCCTCGACATCGCATCCGGTCGAGTGCGCCATGGTCAACTCGCCATAGTGGCCGGCACCCGACCCGGCATACAGTAGTGCCGGCCCCAGGGCCGCCGCGATCGCGCGTCGTCGAGCTGTTCGTCTCGAGCATCGAGTCCGATTCGAGGTCCCAACGCCCATGGCCAGTACGGCGTCTGCCCCCGCGCCTCCCCGGAACGCGCTCCGCGTGCTCGTCGTGGAAGACAACGCGGGCGACGTGGAGCTCACCCGCGACTATCTGTCCGACGTGCCGGGCTGTTCGTTTTCGCTGACGCACGCACCGACGCTGCACGCGGCCGGCGAGCACCTGCGTCGGCAGCCGTTCGACGCCGTGCTCCTCGACCTGAACCTGCCGGACTCGAGCGGTATGGAGACGCTGCGGTCCGTGCATGGCCTGGCACCCGACGTGCCTGTCGTCGTGCTCTCCGGGGAGGACCGCCCGCAGCTGCAGGTGGACGTCGTCCGCGAAGGTGCGCAGGACTTCATCGGGAAGGGCGAATCGAGTGCGGCGTTGCTGGCACGGAGCATCCGCTACGCGCTCGAGCGGCAGGCCTCCATCAGGAGCCTCACCGCGAGAACCCAGCTGGCCGAGCGCGTGCGGCACTCCCAGAAGCTCGAGGCCGTGGGTACCCTGGCCGGGGGCGTCGCGCACGACTTCAACAACCTGCTCACCGTCATCATCACGTGTGCCGACATGGCACTGGAGTCGCTCACGGACGAGGCGCCCGCGCACGCGCACCTGCGCGAGATCCACGACGCGGCCCTGCGCGCCGCCTCTCTGACCCAGCAGTTGCTCACCTTCGCACGACGCGGCCCCAGCACACCGGCAGCGGTCGATCTGAACGAGATCGTGCTGCGGATGCAGCGCATGCTGGCGCGCCTCATCGGCGAGCACATCACCTTCGTCGTGACGCCGGCAGCCGACCTGGCCCCGGTACTCGCGGACCCCGACCGGGTCAGCCAGGTCATCGCCAACCTCGTCGTCAACGCCCGTGATGCCATGCCTGGCGGCGGTCGCCTGGAGATCGAGACCGGCAACGTCGTACTCGACGATGCCGACGCCACGCGCTACCTCGTGTCGCCGGGCCCGTGGGTGCGCCTGCAGGTGCGCGACTCGGGCCAGGGCATGTCCCCGGACCTCCAGGCACGCATCTTCGAACCCTTCTTCACCACCAAGCACGAGAAGGGGACCGGCCTCGGCCTGTCCATGGTGCACGGCATCGTGACCCAGGCCGGAGGCGAGATCGTCGTCGAGAGTGCGCCGGGAGCGGGCACGACGTTCACCATGCACTGGCCCGTGGCGACCGGCGGGCGCGACCAGGCTCCGGCTCCTGCCGTTGGCATCCCGACCCGGCCGGCCGGGCACCCGCGCATCCTGGTGGTGGAGGACGAGGACGCCGTCCGGCACGTGGTCGTCCAGCTGCTCGAGGCCGAGGGATACACGATCGTCGAGGCCGGCGATGGTGCCGAGGCGCTGCGCCTCTGGCAGGAGGACGGCGACGGATTCGCGCTCGTACTCACCGACCTCACGATGCCGGGCATGTCGGGATGGGCGCTGGGTCAGGCGCTGCAGCAGGCTGGCGCCGAGGTGCCCATCCTGTACATGTCCGGCTATCCCGACGACACGCCCGATGGTCCCGAGGGCGGACCGGAAGGCGAGCGCGCTCTCGTACGAAAGCCCTTCGCCCGTGCCGAACTGTTGGCGAGCATCCGGCGAGCGCTCGATCCGTTGCGGGGCTGACCACGACGCCCACACCGCCCTGGTGCCGCGTCCACCTCCACCGTAGGACCTCTCGCACGCGCCAGCTCCACCGTACGCTCCGTGCATGACGGTCGCGCGCCGGCCGTACGGCTGGACTAGAATGGCGTTTCTTTCCATCCGTTCACGCATTCCATGTCTTCCTCCAACGCGCTTCGGTCCACCGCCCGTGCCGCCGTGATTGCCCTCGTGGCCGTCGTGCTGGCCACCGTGGCGCGCGCGCTGCTGGACCCCTGGCTCGGCGACACGCTGCCCTACAACACCTATTACGTGGCGGTGGCGGTGGCCGCGTGGATTGGCGGCGGCCGCACCGCGCTCTTCACCGCGCTCGTGGGCGGAGTGGCGGCGCTCTACCTGTTCGTGGCGCCGCGCTTCGAGTTCGTGACCACCGCCGACCGGCTCGGCCTCGCGATGTACGCCATCGGCACCTCTGCATTTGCCCTGTTCGGCTGGGCCATGCACCGTGCGAGGCGGCAGGCCGAAGCCAGCCGCGACAGCGCCAGGGTCACCCTGTCGAGCATCGGCGACGGCGTCATCGCGACCGACCCGGCCGGGCGGGTAGAGATGTTGAACCCCGCTGCGGAGCTGCTCACCGGGTGGGCGAGTGCCGAGGCGGCAGGCCGGCCCATCGAGGAGGTCTTCCAGATTCGCAACGAGTACACCGGCGCACTGGTGGACAACCCCGTCAGGCGGGCGTTGCGGAACCGCGAGGTGATGAGCCTGGCCAATCACACGGTGCTCACCGCGCGCGACGGCACCGAACGCGCCATCGACGACGCGGCGTCGCCCATCGAAGACGCGTCCGGCCGGCTGATGGGCGGCGTGCTCATCTTCCGCGACGTCACACCGAGGCGGCTCGCCGACGAGGCGCTCCGGCAGAGCGAGCACCGGTGGAAGCAGATTACCGAGACGCTGCCCCAGCTGGTCTGGACCTGCGCACCAGACGGCCGGTGCGACTACCTGAGCCGCCAGTGGGTCGACTACACGGGCGTTCCCGAAGTCCAGCACCTCGGGCTGGGCTGGCTCGACGCCGTGCATCCCGACGACCGTTCGGACGTGGCCGAGGCATGGGAGGCCGCCTGCTCGGCGCTCGGCACGTTCAAGATTGACTTCCGGCTCCGGCGCGCCGACGGCGCCTACCGCTGGTTCAAGACGCGGGGAGAGCCCCTGGTGGACGAACAGGGCCGCGTCACGCGGTGGTTTGGCACCAACACCGACATCGAGGAGGAGCGGCAGACGGCCGAGCGGCTCCGCCTGAGCGCGGAGCGCTTCCGGTCGCTGGTCGCCGCCACCATCTCGCTGGTGTGGAACGTGGACGCGGACGGGCGCATCGTGGCGACCCAGGAGTCGTGGAGCGAGTACACGGGCCAGTCGTGGGACACCTATCGCGGGCACGGCTGGCTCGACGCGCTGGCGCCCGACGACCGCGCGTCGTTCATGAAGGCATGGGACCGGGCGCGTACGGACGGCGCCATGCTGAAGATCGGGGGGCGGCTCTGGCACGCCGCGAGTGGCTCTTACAGGCATTTCGAGGCGCGGTGCGTGCCGGTCGCCAATCACGACGGCTCCATTCGTGAGTGGATCGGCAAGTTCATGGACGTGGAGGAGGAGCGGCAGGCCGAACGGCGCGTCTACGGTCTCATGGCCGAGCTCGAGGAGGCGGACCGGCAGAAGGACGAGTTCCTCGCGACGCTGTCGCACGAGCTCAGAGGCCCGATGTCCCCCATCCGCAATGCCGCGGCCATCCTGCGCAACGCCACGCTGGCTCCGCCTTTCGATGGCGCCCGCGACGTCATCGAGCGGCAGGTGAGCGTGATGCGGCGTCTCGTGGACGATCTGCTCGACATCACGCGGATCCGGACGAACACGCTCGAGCTTCGGCGCGAACGCCTCGACCTGCGCGACGTGCTCGACCTGGCCATCGAGATGGCCAGACCTGCCATCGACTCGGCCGGTCATGCGCTCGAGGTCTCGGTGCCGGACGGCACGTGGCACGTGATGGGTGATCGCACCAGGCTGGCACAGGTCTTCGCCAACCTGCTGACCAACGCCGGGAAGTTCACCGACGACGGCGGACGCATCCACCTGACCGTCACGCCCGGCGCGGACACCGTGGCGGTGGCCGTGCGCGACCACGGGATTGGCATCGACGCGGAGCACCTGCCGCGCGTGTTCGACCGCTTCTACCATGCCGCCGTGGCGTCCCGCCACTCGCGCGCCGGGGGCCTCGGCATCGGGCTCTCCCTCGTGAAGACGCTGACCGAGCTGCACGATGGCACGGTCTCCGCCCACAGCGATGGACCGGGCACCGGCAGCGAATTCGTCGTCACGTTGCGCCTGGTGCCCGTGACCGACCGTGGCGACGCGGCCGACTCGGGCCTGGCGGCGGCCGTGCCAGCCCGTGCCGCGTCGCGACGCGTGCTGGTGGTGGACGACAACATCGACAGCGCCGTCACGCTCGCCACGCTGCTGCGCCTGCACGGCTACGAGGCGTCGGCGGTGCACGACGGCGCCAGCGCGCTGGCGGCCGCCGACGCGGAGCCCCTCGATGTGGTGCTGCTCGATCTCGGCATGCCCGACATGGACGGGTACGAGGTGTGCCGGTCCTTGCGGGCGAAGCAGGGGGACGCGAGGCTGCGGGTCTATGCGCTCACCGGGTGGGGGCAGCCACAGGACATCCGGCGCACCCGGAGCGCCGGCTTCGACTTCCACCTCACCAAACCCGTGGACCTCCCGGTGCTGATCGGGTTGCTCAACGGGGCCGTCCCCCATGACGCGCAGGCCGCGGGGCACCCTGACTAGGGTGCCCGTGCCCTGCGGCCAGTGCCGGACGGCTGGCGCCGGGGGGGGCGTGCGGTGACGTCCTCCAGCCGGCCGAAGCGTCGTCGCCGCGGACGTCCGCGTCCGTTCCTGCAGCGGCGGGTGCCGAGGCGCTGGCGCTACCGCCTGGCGCCCGAGGGCGAACGCGAGCGGCACCGTTCACGCTCCCGTGATGCATGGCTGGCCTTCCGGCGCACGCTGTGGTCGCCGGGCCTCTGGACCTGGGCGCTCATCCTGGCCCTGGTGTTCGAGTGGTGGAGTGCCGCGATCGGCGCCGGGTTCCTCACCGTCCTCACGCGGCTGGCCCGGTCACCGGAACGTCCGCCGGCGGAGGGTCTCGATCCGCACCACGCGGTCTGCACCCGGATGTTCGTCCACAACCTCGCGGGGGCCACCGGTGCGCCCCTGCTGCCGGGCAATACCGTCGAACTGCTCAACAATGGTGACGCCTTCTACCCGCGCATGCTCGCCGACATCGCGGCGGCCACCTCGTCCATCAGCTTCGAAGGCTACATCTACTGGGCGGGGTCCATCGGGACCCGCTTCGCCGCCGCGTTGGCCGACCGTTCGCGCGAGGGCGTGATCGTAAAGGTCCTTCTGGACGCCGTGGGGTCGGCGACGGTGGGCGACGAGATCCTGTCGACTCTCGAGTCGGGTGGGGTGCAGGTGGCCTGGTACAACCCGATTCGCTGGTACACGCTCGAGCGCACCAATCACCGGACGCACCGCAAGTCGCTGATCCTGGATGGCCGGGTCGCCTATACCGGAGGCGCCGGCATCGCGGATGTGTGGCTGGGAAATGCCGAAGACGCTGATCACTGGCGCGACCTGCACGTGCGCGTCGAGGGACCGGCCGCGGGCCCGCTCCAGACGGGATTCGCCACCAGCTGGCTCATGACGACCGGTGAACTCGTCAACGGGCCGCTGTTCTTTCCGCCCCCGAAGGCGCCGGGCGAGGTCGATGTGCAGACGCTGCTCGGGTCACCGGGCAGCGGGGCGTCCACGTTGCGCGTGCTCTACTACCTGTCGCTGGCCAGTGCCTGGCGCGACGTTCTGATCGCGAACCCGTACTTCGTGCCCGATCCGATTGCGCGAGACCTGCTCATCGGGGCCAGACGCCGTGGGGCCAGGGTCACCATCCTGGTCTCGGGGGACACCAACGACAGCTGGCTCGCACGCCACAACAGCGTGCGCCTGTATGGTCCCCTGCTGGCCGAAGGCATCCGGATCTTCGAGTACCAGCCCACGATGCTGCACTACAAGGCCATGGTGGTGGACGGGTGCTGGGCCACGGTGGGCACCTGCAACTTCGACAACCGCTCGTTCGCGCTCAACGAGGAGAGCAACGTCTCGTGGCACGACACGGCGCTGGTCCGCGCCCTCGAAGCGACGATCCGGGAAGACCTGGCACGAGCCCGGGAGATCACCCTCGAGGCATGGCAGCATCGGGGATGGCCGGCTCGTGCCCAGGAACTGGTGGCCTCGATCCTCCAGGATCAGGTGTGAGTGCCGTGGCCGGTCACACCACGCGTCGCCCCTGGATCAGCTGAATCACCACCGCGACGAGCGCGAGGATCAGCAGCAGATGGATGAACCCGCCGAGCGTGTAGGAACTCACCACGCCGAGCAGCCAGAGGATCATCAGGATGACGAAGATGGTCCAGAGCATGTCTTTTCCTCCCGTGTGAAACCAACGTCATGGAGCGCTGGCCAGCCCGGCGGCCGGCGGGGTCCTGCCCCGCGGTGCGCCGGGCCGGCGAATCGACGCGCGAGCTAGCTGCCGAGCGGTTCCGTCCTGAAGTGCACGTCGTTGGAGCGCGTGCCCTGGCAGGGCTGATAGATCTCCGCCGAGGCCTCGAGCGTGTAGTCGAGCGGGAGGCGGACGCCTTCAACCCTGACCGTGCCGACCACCCGCTGCCGGTAGACGATCGTGGTGGTGCCGCGCTGCAGGATCTTCAGATCCCAGCGGAAGTTGTTGTCGGCAATGTCGGGGTTCGTCTGCGTCTGCAGGACGAACGCAAAGGTCTGCGAGAAGTTGCCGGGCTCGACGGGCTTGGACGACACGTGGAGCACCGGTCGCAGGTCGGAGCAGGAGATCTCGTCGGTGGGCCCCGGGTCGTTGTTCGGACCACCGGGTCCCGGCACCGGGCCCGTCGGATCGCTGCCGCTCGACACGGATCCTGGAATGGTGACGTCTCCGCCAGACGACGTGGCGGTGAAGTCGGAAGGCGCGGACGGGCTGAGGTTCGTCGCGCTGTCGCCACTGCACGCGAGTCCGGTCAGGGCCATGCTCACGGCGAGCGTGAGCCCACCCAATAGCCTGCGCTGCATACGTCTCTCCCTTCGAAGCGCCGGCGCGGTCAGACAATGGCCGGGGCCGGCGCGCCTGGCCATCGGGAATGCGACGGGCCCGTGCGGCCCGCCGCTGAGGCTGGTGCGGCTCAGCGCCGGCGCGCCGCGCGTACGCGCTCGTGGGCCGAGTCCACGGCGGACTCCGCGCGGTCGGCAAACTGCTCGACGGATGTCGCGACGGTGTCGGCGGCTTCCCGACCGGCATCTGCCATCTCACTCACCGTCTGTCGGCCCGAGGCCACGGCGTCGGCCACCGAGTCGCGCCCCGCAGCCGTCAGATCGCGCGCGCGGTCGGCCGCCCGGTGAAACGCCTCCTGGCTCTGGCGGGCCAGCGACGCGATGCGTTCCCGTTCGCGAGTCATGGCCTCGCGGCCCTGTCGTGCGGTGTCGCGGACACGATCCCGGCCCGCCTTCAATCCGCTGCCGATCTTCTCGCGCGTGCGGCGCCCCTCTGCAGGAGCCAGCACGAGCGCAATAGCGGCGCCGGCCGCGGCTCCCGCCATAAACAAGGCGAATCCATGACTGGCGTGGCTGTCGTGCCGGCTTTCGTATGCTTCGTCGTAGTGATCCATGGTGGTGCTCCTGTGCATGGCCGATTCTCACGGCGCAGTTCAACGGGGGCGTGCGGGCGCGCGGCTGGCAGCGCGCGGCACGGCGCAACGCCGTACGGCCGGGGGAGCGAGGCCGCAGCCTGTTACGCCTGCCGCCCGAAGAAGGTGTTCACTTCCTCCTCGGCGCGCTGGCGGTCGTAGCCGTAGCGCTCCTGGAGCTTCCCGACCAGCTTCTCGGACGAGCCTTCCACGACATCGAGGTCGTCGTCGGTGAGCTTGCCCCACTGCACCTTGGCCTCGCCCTTCATCTGGCGCCACTTGCCCTGCATGATGTCGGTGTTCATCTACGTCTCCTCCTGAAGTCGGCGTCGCGCGTGGCGACGCACCGGACCTGCCGGCTCAGCGTGCCGATGTGGCCCGCAGTTCACACGGAGCAAGGGGAGTGCCGCCGGCCTCGGGTGCCACACATCGCGGGGATCCGCGGCGATTACACGTGTCGCGGCGGACGTGTGCCAGAGCTGGCGTTGTAAGCCTTACGCATCACCTGCACCTTCCTGCGTGTGGTGGTGGTCCGTATCGTGTCGCGTCATCGCGTGCCGCTCGAGATGCCGAACAGGACAGGGCCATTCGACGGGCCACGGTGAGAACGACGTCGGGGCATGGAACATGCACCGCACCGGACAGGCGTCGATCCGAAGGGCTGGCCGGGGCGCCGGCGAAGCCGAGGCCCTGGGAAGCGGACGCCGTGAAGCAGGTACGTGACAACAGACGCGTGAACGCAGCCGCTGTTGACGCGGAAGGGAGCACGCAATGAGGGGTCCCGCAATTGCTGGCGTCGTGCTGCTGGTGCTCGGACTGGCCGGGCTGCTGTGGCCGGTGTTCAGCTACACGACCACGGACACCGTGGCCGACATCGGCCCGGTGGAGGTGACGACCGAGGACACCGAGCAGGTGGCGATCCCCCCCATCCTGGGAGGGCTCGTGGCCGCGCTCGGGGCGGTGCTGATCGTCTCGGGTCGGCGGCGGTAGGCCTCCCGGGTCACGACACGCCATGTCCGGATACCGGAGCATGGTGGTCAGAGCATGAATGTCACGAAGGAGTGGATGTATGAGACGCATGACGCAGATCGCGCTGCTCGGGGGGCTCCTGCTGGGGACTGCCGCCCCGGCCTCGGCCGATGGGTTCTTCTTTCCGTATGTGGGTGGCACGTTCGGCGGGGCGAGCGATGACGGCGCCGTCACCGCGGGCGCGTCCGTCGGGTTCATGAGCGCGGGAGTCCTGGGGATGGAAGTGGACCTGGCGCACACGCCGAACTTCCTGGCGTCGGTGCCCGACGTCACCGGTGAGGGCAGCATGACCTCGCTGATGGTGAACCTGATGCTCGGCGTGCCCGTTGGCGGGACCTCCGGGATCGGGCTCCGTCCCTACGTGTCGGGCGGCGCCGGGTTGCTGAGGGCCGCCGTGGACAGCCCCGGCGAACTGTTCGACGACATCGAGCGCAACTCGCTGGGCGTCAACGTCGGCGCGGGCCTGATGGGCTTCTTCAACGACTACGTGGGACTGCGCGGCGACGTCCGATACTTCCGTTCGCTCGAGGATGACGAGGACGAGCCGTTCGACACCGGTCTCGGCGACTTCGATTTCACCCGGGCGACCATCGGCGTGATGGTCCGTTTCTGACGGGGCGGGGGAGCAGCACATGACCAGGCGCCAGCGACGTGTCCTCGCGATCGCGGCGGCGGTGGTGCTGCTCTTGCCCGCGGCCGTTGCCGCACTGCTGGCGACGCCGTGGGCATCGCGACGCGTGGAACGCGAGGTGCGCATGCTGCTCGAATCCCGATTCGGCGCCGACGTCGAGATCGACGCCGTGTCCATCGCGTTGCTGCCCCGTGTCCGGATCGAAGGCGAGGGGCTCTCCCTCGTCCGGGCGGGGCACGAGGTTCCCCTCGTGCACATCCAGCGCTTCCGCGCGGAGGGTTCGCCGTGGGGGCTGCTGCAGCGTGAGGTGAGCCTGGTCCGCGTGGAGGGGCTCGAACTCCACGTGGACAAGGGTGCGGATCAGGGGACGGGTGGAGGAGACCGCGAGGACGACTCGGCGCGCGGCGACGGGCAGGGTGGCCGTGGCGAAGGCGACAGCCGCGACCGCGAGGGATCGCGACCGGCCGACATGCGGCTCGGCCGGATCGTGGTCGAGGACGGTCTGCTGGTGATTCTGCCGGACGATCCGGGGCGGCTGCCGCTGCGGTTCCAGTTGCGCTCGGTCGAGATGATGGACTTCACCTTCGACCGCCCCGCCCGCTATCGCGCCGAACTCACGAACCCGAAGCCCGAGGGCCTGATCCTGAGTGAAGGCACGTTCGGGCCCTGGAATGCCGACGCGCCGCGTCTCACGCCGCTCGGTGGCACCTACGAGTTCCGACAGGCGCGCCTGTCGACGTTCTCGGGCATTGCCGGACTGCTCGATTCCACCGGCAGCTTCGACGGCCATCTCGAACGTATCGCCGTGCGCGGCACGACCGTCACGCCGGACTTCCGGCTGACGCTGGCGAACCAGCCGGTCCCCCTCGAGACGACCTTCGCGGCTGTCGTGGACGGCACCAACGGCAACACCTACCTCACCGATATCCAGGCACGACTGGGTGCATCGGCGCTCACCGCACGCGGAGCGGTGGCTTCCGAGCCCGGGGACGAGGGCCGGACCGTGAGCCTGGAGGTGGAGGTGCCGGACGGGCGGATCGAGGACTTCGTCCAACTCGCGGTACGCGGTCCGGCGCCCTTCCTTCGCGGTGCGCTGGCGCTGACCACCAGCCTGCGTCTGGCTCCCGGCCGCGGCAGCGTGCCCGAGCGGCTCCAACTCACGGGCCGCTTCGGCGTAGACGATGGGCAGTTCGAGAACGACACCGTGCAGGACAAGGTGGACGAGCTGAGCCGCCGCGGTCAGGGCGCGCCCGATGATCCCAGTGTGCGGGACATGGTTTCGTCCTTCGGCGGCGACTTCACCCTGCAGGCGGGCGTGCTGCGCCTGCCTGGCGTCCGGTTCGCCGTCCGCGGCGCGGAGGTGGGCATTGCGGGCACCTACGCGCTCGCCGATAGGCGGATGGACTTCGGCGGGGATCTGCGGCTCGATGCCACCGTGTCGCAGACCACGACGGGCTTCAAGTCGTGGCTGCTCAAGCTGGTGGATCCCCTGTTCCGTCGCGACGGGGCCGGGGCCGTGCTGCCGATCCGGATCGGCGGCACCGTGGACGATCCGGATTTCGGGCTCGACGTCCGGCGGGCGCTGACGCCCGGGTAGGTGGCAGGGGCCCGCAGGCCGCTCTGCCGCCGTCGTGGTATCAGCCCTGGTCGGACGGTGTGAACGACGGGTCGAGGGGCGGAGGTCATGAGGGTGCAGAAAGGGCGTCGAGCCGAGACGGTGGGGCCGGGCCGCAGGGGCCGGGAGCCGCAGCGCGGTCGCGGAAGGAGACGTCCTGTGCCCGGACCACTCGGTCGGCGGCCCCGGATCCTCGTGATCGAGGACGAGGCCGAGGAGCGGCGCGCGCTGGCGCTGGTCCTCGCGCTCGATCGCTACGAGGTCACCGCCGTCGGGGGCGGCGAGGCCGCGCTGCGGGCGATGACGGCGTCGCCGCCGGATCTGGTGATCATGGACTGGCGGATGCCGGGCCTGGCGGGGATTCCACTCTGTCGCGCGATTCGCCGGCGGCCGCATCCCCCGCCCATCGTCGTCGTCTCATCGGCCGACGAGGCTTTTACCGCCGGGGCCGACATCCTCACGGCGTTTCGCAAGCCCCTCGACGTGGAGGCCTTCAAGGACGTGGTGCGCGAGGCCACCGGCGGCTGATGAGCGGCTGACGGAAGACACCGCCTCAGCCCTGCTCGGCGGCGGCCTCCACGGACTGGTCCTCGACGTCGCTGCCTGCAGCCTCGGCCCCCGCGTCTTCCTGCTGGTAGGCATTCAGGCGGTTATAGAGCGTCTTGAGGCTGATGCCGAGCAGTTCGGCGGCGCGGGTCTTGTTGCCCTCGCACTGCCGGAGCGTCGCCATGATCATGCGCCGCTCCACCTCGGCCAGCGACGTGCCCACGCACACCCGCAACACCTTGCCGTCGTCAGGGCGTCCCGGCAGGTCGCCGCCCAGGTGCACCTCCCGTGGAAGGTGCTCGGGCTCGATCGTGTCGCCGGCGAGGATGAAGGCCGAGTGCGTCACGTTGCGCAGCTCGCGCACGTTGCCTGGCCAGGCGTACTCGGTCAGCAGGCGCAGCGTGCCCTCGGTGATGTCCTTGCGCCGCCCTTCCTTCTCTTCGAGGTCCTCGAGGAAGTGAACGACCAACGGGGGCACGTCGTCGGGCCGCTCGCGCAGCGGCGGCAGTTCGAGCTCGAAGACCTTCAGGCGGTAGTACAGATCCTCGCGGAGCTTGCCCTGCTCCATGGCCTCGAACACGTTGCGGTTGCTCGCGGCGAGCACCCGCACGTCCACCGCCACGGCCTCTTCACCGCCCACGCGGGGAAAGGTGCCCGTTTCGAGCACGCGGAGAAGCTTGACCTGGAGTTCGACCGGCATCTCCGTGATTTCGTCCAGGAACAGCGTGCCGCGATGCGCGCGCTCGAAGTACCCCTTGTGCCGGCGGTCGGCGCCCGTGAAGCTGCCACGCTCGTGGCCGAAGAGTTCGCTCTCCATGACGCCCGTGGAGATGGCGCCGCAGTTGACGGGCACGAACGCGTTGTGACGGCGCCGGCTCAGGTCGTGGATCGTGCGTGCCACCACGTCCTTGCCCGTGCCGCTCTCGCCGGTAATCAGCACGCTGGCACTGGAGGGCGCAATGCGCGCGATCAGGTCGCACGTCCGGCGCATGGACGCGGAACGCCCCACCAGGTGGCCGAAGCGGCCGGACGTGTCCAGCGACTCGCGCAGCGCCGCGAGTTCCTGCGGGAGCTGGCTCGTACGGGCGATGTCGCCGAGAATCTCCCGCAGACGGCGGATGTCGAGCGGCTTGGTGAGGTAGTCGGTGACGCCGTGCCGGAGCGCCTGGACGGCCGTGTCCACCGAGGCGTGTCCGGTGATGAGGACCACGGCCGGCGCGTTGAGCCCGCCCACCGCGTCGAGCAGGTTCATGCCGCTGCCGTCCGGCAGGTTCAGGTCGAGCAGGACCACGTCCGGCATCTGGCGGCGCAGTTCCGCGCGGGCGCGGTCCACCGTGGGCGCGGTCGACGCCGTGTACCCTTCGCCCCGTACCAGCGTGGCGAGGGCATCGAGCGTGTCGACGTTGTCATCGACGAGCAACGCGTGTGGCATCCGGAACGCTCCTCAGAAACCTCTGGCCTCGGGAAAGTCGAGGGTGAAGGACGCGCCCCCGTGTTCCCGACGATGATAGGCGATACGCCCGCCGTGGGACTCGACGGCCGCGCGGGTCACGTGCAAGCCCAGCCCCGTGCCGCCGGGCTTGGTCGTGACGTGCTGGCGCCAGAGGTCCGGAAGGACCTCCTCCGCGATCCCGGGCCCCGAATCGGCCACCTCGACACGCACGACCCCGTCCGCACGCCCGACGCGGAACGACAGCGTGCCTCCCTCGGGCATGGCGTCGAGCGCATTCACGGCGAGGTTGAGGAGCGCGCCCTGGAGTCGGTCCGGGTGGCCCAGGAGCTCGGCGGGCTGGTCACCGAGGTCGAGCTCGATTGCCACGCGTTGGCGCTCCGCACGGGCCGCCACGAGCCGGGCCACACTCTCGCACCGCGCCCGGATGTCGAAGCGCTCGGGTTCGGGGCGCTCCACCATGTTGCGGTCGAGAATGAGATCGATCGAGCGGTCGAGCCGGTGGAGTTCCCGCCGCATCACTTCGTGGCAGCGCTCGGCCAGATCGAGATCCGAGGCGTCGCTGGTGCCCTGTCCTGCCACGTGCGACAGCAGCGCGAGGTTCATGCCGATGACGTTCAGCACGCTCTTGAGGTCGTGCGCCATGTCCCGGTAGAGCGACGCCAGGCCGCGGTTCTGGGTGGCGTGCCGCAGTGCCGACTCGATGGCCATCGCCCGGCCCGCGTGCTGCAGGATGAGCAGGTGCCCCGCGCAGTCGTCCTCTTCCACGACGTAGATCTGCACGCGGAGCGTCCCCGTCGCGCCTTCGGCCACCACCAGCGTGGCCTCGATGGGCGCAGCACCGCCAGGGACGGCCTGCGTCAGCCACTGCGTCAAGGTGCCCGAGAACTCCGGCCACCGCGTTTCGAGCACGTCGTCGGGGCGGGCCGCGAGCAGCGCGCGCGCGCGGGCATTGGCGAAATCCAGCTGCCCGTCCGAGCCGAGCACGACGATGCCGACGTCCCACACGTCGGACAGGCGCGTGGCCCAGGCATTCGGGGTGGGCGTCCTCCGCAGGTCAGTCACGGTGCTGGTGCCTCTTGGGAAAAGGGGCGCCCAGGGATCGTAGCGTCGA
Organism: Vicinamibacterales bacterium; assembly: GCA_050185275.1. Taxonomy (GTDB): domain Bacteria; phylum Acidobacteriota; class Vicinamibacteria; order Vicinamibacterales; family UBA2999; genus JABFRY01. Next base: position 28,435 of record JBFWZN010000014.1, read on the forward strand.
TGGCGCCGTGAAGGTCAAGGGGCACCGGGCGGATGGGCCTGGGCGGAGGGAGCCCATCGCCCGGTGTGGCCGGACGTCGCCGGCCGGCCAGTTACACGACCACCGCGCTCAGTGGCCTGCCGCCCCGACCATGCGGGCCAGGGCCTGCTGCCACTCGATACCGGCGGCGGGCACCTCGGGCATTCCCGTGCCGCGAACGATCGCGCGCATCTCGAGGGGCATGCCGTAGAAGCGCCGGTTGGCATCGTCATCGCTCCGCAGTGACGATCCCTCGATCGTGGCGCCCGCGAAGAGGCCCCGTGACCGGGAGTACGCCAGGATCTTGGCGCCGGCCCGGGCGTCGGTCGAGGCCTCGGCGCTGCGGCCCACGGGCCCCGCGGCGACCGATGCGTTGGCGCCGAGGGTGAACTCCGAGGCGAGCAGGTCGTCCACGCCGTCCTGGTTCGTCACGACGAGGACCAGGTCGGTGGACGACAGGCCGATCTGCCAGCCAACGCTTCCACCCGTCATCTTCACGAAGCCGGGCGCACCCCAGGTGCCGGTCGTGCGGTCGCGAACGCTCATGACGCCGCTCCCGTGCTCGGCGCCAATCACGAAGCCGCCCTTGACCAGCGTGGGAATGACGACGATGGCCTCCGCTTCATCCAGGATGGAGGTGGGAATGGCCTCGTCCGGCGTGCTGGTCAGGCTGGTGAGGACTTCGATTGCCTCGGCGAGGCGCCGCGTTTCGTCGGTGTGCTGTGCCGTGACCGTCTGGGGCAGGAGCAGGAACAGGACCGCCAGCGCCCCGAGTGCGAGCGACAGGCCTCGCGAGGAGTGCTGATACGGCGTGGCCGTGAGTGGTGTACGCATGATGAGTCTCCCATCCCGTGTGTGTCGCATGTCGAGCTGCTCACGACCCTTCGCAAGGCCCGTGCCCAGCCCGGGCGGCGGGTGGCACGTCCGCTACGCACGAGTTTGAGGAGACAGGGAGCGCGTGTGGCGCGCCTGCGGGGCTGGTGTGGCCCAGGCCACCACCTCCGCCTTACATGCACCCTGTAGGACTTACAGGGCTACCGCTCGTCGGGCCCCGTCGAGGCGGACGTGGGCGTCCACGACGGTGGGTCGCTGGCGGGGAACGAGTCGTCGAGCGCCTGGTCGAGCAGGTCCTCACGGTGCTCCGTGGCGGCTCTGGTCCGCCGCGCCTTGATGACGGCGACGCCGACTGCCACCCCCGTGAGTACGACCGACAGTGCACGCATGCGGCGGGTCATGGTGGGTCCTCCTGTGTGCTGGGCACGCACCCGATCTGGGCGCGTCCCGCAACCGTGACAGGAGCAAGGCGCGCGCCACTGGAGGCGTCTACCACTCGACGGCGATGTACTGCGTCTCGAGAAACTCCAGCAGACCCTCGTGCGCGCCTTCGCGTCCGATGCCCGACTGCTTCATGCCGCCGAACACCGCGGCCGGGTCGGAGACCAGGCCCCGGTTGAGGCCCACCATGCCGAACTCCAGGCGTTCCGAGAACGCGAGACCGCGTGCGAGGTCGCGCGTGTACACGTACGCCACCAGCCCGTACTCGGTGCCGTTGCAGCGGGCCAGCACGTCGCGCTCGTCGGAAAAGCGGGCGAGGGCCGCGACCGGCCCGAAGATCTCCTCGTGAAAGCAGCGCGCCGAGTCCGGCACGTCCACGAGCACCGTGGGGCGATAGAAGCAGCCCGGTCCCTCGACCGGGGCGCCGCCGGTCAGCACGCGCGCGCCGCGGGCGACGGCGTCGGCCACCAGCTCGACGACCTTGTCCCGGGTCTCGGCGTTCACGAGCGAGCCCACCTCCACCCCGTCGTCGAGGCCATGCCCGATCCGCAGCGCCGCCATCTGCGCCGCCAGGCGCGACGCGAACGCGTCGTGCACGCGCTCGTGCACGTAGAAGCGGTTGGCCGCCGTGCAGGCCTCACCGATGTTGCGCATCTTGGCTACCATGGCGCCGGCCACAGCGGCATCGAGGTCGGCATCCTCGAAGACCACGAACGGCGCATTGCCCCCCAGTTCCATGGCCGGGGTGACGACCGTATCGGCCGCCACCTTCAGGAGCGTGCGGCCCACCTCGGTGGATCCGGTGAAGGACAGCACGCGCGTGCGGGGATCGTGCACGAGGGCCGAGACGAGCGGTCCAGACCGGCGCGAGGGGAGCACGCTGATGACACCGTCGGGCACCCCCGCCTCCTGCAGCAGCGGCATGAGGGCGAGCATGGTCAGCGGCGTCTCTGACGCGGGTTTCACGATGACCGGGCATCCGGCCGCCAGCGCCGGCGCGATCTTGCGCGTGGCCATGGCCGCCGGGAAGTTCCACGGCGTGACGAGGACGGCAATGCCCGCCGGGCGGTGCTGCACCACGATGCGGGCCCCCGTGGTCGGGCTGCGCGAGATCTCGCCGATGTTTCGCGGCGCCTCTTCCGCATACCACCGGAAGAACTCGGCCGCGTAGGCCACTTCCGAGCGGGCATCGGCGAGGGCCTTGCCGTTTTCGCGGGTGATGAGCCGGGCCAGGGCCTCCTGCTGGGCGGTCATGAGCTCGAAGGCGCGGCGCAGGATCTCGGCCCGGGCTCGGGGCGTGCGCGCGGCCCAGCCGGGCAGCGCATCAGCGGCCCGATCCAGGGCCAGTCGGCCGTCGGCCTCGGAGGCGCTGGCCACACGTGCGAGCCGTTCGCCGGTGGCCGGGTCGTACACGTCGAATGTCTCGCCGTCGGACGCGGGGCACCAGCGGCCGCCGAGAAACAGCTGCGAGGGGACGTCCGGGACCGCAGGGGGAGCTGGCATCCGTGGATATATAGCACGCCGGCCGCGCGCGCCCGTGCGCCCGCTGACCGGCGGGTTCGGCCGGCGGCGGCACGGGGCGAGGGCGGATTCTTACTAGGCGTTCAGAATGTCCAGGACTATCCTGAAGGGTCAGCGGGGCCGTCCGGCCCCGTCGTTCACACTTCAGGAGCGAGCATGACCAGAGTGTTTCGCGCCATCGCCCTCGCGGGCGTTCTGCTGTCGGTCGTCGGGTCGCCGGCAGGCGCGCAGGAAATCGACTTCAGTGGCTCGTGGGTGCCTCTGTATCACGAGGATGGCCCCGAGCGCATTCCCGGCCCCGAGCTGGCGGACTACCTCGGCCTGCCCATCAACGAGGCGGCGCGGATGCGGGCCGATGCCTACGACGGCAACCGGATCTCCGCCGTGACCGAGTACCAGTGCCGGCAGCACACCGCCGACTACGGCATGCGCGGGCTGGCCAACATGCGCGTGGAGGGCGAGGTCGATCCCCTCACGCAGCGGCTCACCGTCCTGCGCACGCGGATCAACTTCCACGACGCCGAGCGGACCATCTATCTCGACGGCCGCCCGCACCCGTCCGCCGAGGAACCCCACAGCTGGGGCGGCTTCTCGACCGGCACGTGGGAGGGCAACCAGCTCAAGATCACGACCACGCACCTCAAGGCCTACTACTACCGCCGGAACGGCGTGCCCTCGAGCGATCGCCGCGTGGTCACCGAGTACTGGGTGCGCCACGGCGACTACCTGACCGTGGTGACGATTCAGGAAGACCCGATCTTCCTCACCGAGCGCCTGGTGCGCTCGCAGACGTGGGTCAACGACCCGGGGCAGACCTTTGGTTCCAACTGGTGCGACTACGCCCAGGAGGTGCCGGTGGCCGCCGGCACCGTGCCGCACTGGCTGCCCGGCGCCAACCCCTACCTCCGCGAGTTCTCCGAGTGGTACGGCATTCCGTTCGAAGCCACCCGGGGCGGGGCCGAGACGATGTATCCGGAGTACCGCCAGAAGATGGGACAGACCTTCTCGACGCTCGACCGGTGCGGACGCTACTGCCAGTGCTTCAACGGAAGGGGCGGCTGTGGTCTCCGCTGAACGTCGCGTCCCGTGGCGCTCGTCGGCCTGCCTCGCGCTGCTCGTGCTCTGTGCGCTGCCTCTGGCCGCGGTCGCCCAGCAGGGTGGGGCACGCCAGGGTGGCGGGCCCCAGGGACCGGCCAGGCAGGGCGGAGGTGGCGGACTCGCCGTGACGCACGTGCAGGGCAACGTGCACCTCATCTCGGGCGCGGGCGTGAACGTCACCGTGCAGGTGGGGCGCTACGGGGTGACGCTCGTCGATACGCCCGACCCGGCCCGCGTGCCGGACGTGCTGGCCGAGGTGCGGCGCCTGTCGCCCCTGGCCGTGCGCTACATCCTGAATACGAGCGTGAGTGAGGCCTACATGGGCGGCACCGCCGCCCTCATCGGCGCGTCCACGCGTGGCGGCCGTCGCGGTGGTGCGCCCTTCGGGTTCGTGGGCCTCAACAGGCCCTCGGTCATCGCGCAGGAGAACGTGCTCAACCGCCTGAGCGCCCTGCCGGACACGCCGGTGGACGCCCTGCCCACGACCACCTACTACCTGCCGACGATGGACTTCTCGAACAGCGAGGCCATCGTGGTCTATCACGCGCCGGCCGCGCACACCGACAGCGACTCGATCGTGCTCTTCCGAGGATCCGACGTGATCAGCACGGGTGCGCTGTTCACGCCGGGCCGCTATCCCGAGATCGACATCGCGCGGGGCGGCAGCGTCGACGGCCTGGCGGCCGCGCTCACGCAGGTGCTCGCGCTGGCCGTGCCCGAGGGCTTTGCCTCGGGCGGCACGCGGATCGTGCCCGGTGTGGGCCGCATCTGCGAGGAGACCGACGTGGCGGAATATCGCGACATGCTGGTCATCATCAAGGAACGGATCGAGGACATGCGCCGCAAGGGCATGTCCGTCGAGCAGGTCAAAGCCGAACGGCCATCCCGTGACTACGACGCCGAGTATGGCGCCAGCCAGGCCGAGGCCGATCGGTTCGTCGAGACGATCTATCGCAGCCTGACGCAGCAGGCAGGAGGACGGTCGTGAGGCTCACAACATGCCGCTCGTGGGGGTTCGTGCTCAGCGCCGCCCTGCTGGCCGCCCTTCCCGTCGTGGCCGAGGCGCAGGGACGCGGTGGTCGCGGCGGGCCTCCGCCGACGCCCCAGGCCGGGGCGCCGGTCGATTTCACCGGCATCTGGGTATCGGTTGTCAGCGAGGACTGGCGCTGGCGCATGATCACGCCGGCCCCGGGCGACTACGCCAACATCCCGATCACGCCGGCGGCCCGTGCGGTGGCCGACCGGTGGGATCCGGCGGCCGACGCGCGCGCGGGCGAAGCGTGCCGCGCCTATGCCGCACCGGCCATCATGCGCGAGCCGACACGCCTGCGCATTGCCTGGCGTGACGACTACACGCTGACCATGGAGACCGACGCAGGCGAGCAGACGCGCGTCTTCCAGTTCGCGCGTCCGGACGGGCCGTCCCCCGCGGCCGCGCGCGCCTCGTCCCCGCGTCAGCGGTCGTGGCAGGGCGTGTCGGTCGCACGCTGGGAGGCGCCCCCTCGCGGCATCGGCGGGTCGCCGGGACCGCCGCTCGGTCTCGGGCCCCGCGCCGGCTCACAGGGGCGGACGCTGCAGGTCGAGACCACGCAGATCCGTCCGGGGTACCTGCGCAAGAACGGCGTGCCCTTCAGCGCCGACGCCACCGTCACCGAGTTCTACGACCTGTTCAAGGACCCGGACGGCGTGGACTGGTTCGTGGTGACCACCATCGTGCGCGACCCGCAGTACCTGGCCGACCCCTGGGTGACGACCAGCCACTTCAAGAAGGAGCCCGACGCGTCGAAGTGGAATCCCACGCCCTGCGCCACGCGGTAGATCGCAGACGCAGCCGATAGGGGCGGCGCAGCCGACGGGAGGAGCAGCCGACGGGAGCAGCCGACAGGAGCAGCCGACAGGAGCACCCGACAGGAGCACCCGACAGGAGCGCCCGACAGGAGCACTGAGCCCGGCGACCGGGTCAGGACACGCGCAACGGACGGGGTCGGTCAGCAGGCCGGCCCCGTCGTACGTACGGGGGCCGCTGCCGTCGCTCTCTCGCGCGAGAAGGCGCGTCGCGCATTCGCGTGTGCATCGACCTGGGATTGGGCAGGGCTGCGGCGACCCGTGGCGCCCGCGGGGGGGCGGGCGAGCGTGCGGTCAGCCGGCGGGGAGCAGGGTAGGGCTCGTCAGGGGCGGCTGCCAGCGGTGCCGTGGGGCGGTGCGGCCGCGTGCGGCGGTGGCGCCTGGCGGAGACGCGGCCTGAGCAGCGACTCGACCCGCTTGCGGCGTGACCGGCTCACCGGAATCCTGGCGCCGTCGGAGAGCGTCAGCTGGATGCCGTGCCCCTCGACGATGTCCCGGACTTCGTCCACGTTCACCAGCGCGCCGCGATGGACGCGCAGGAACCGCTGGGGGTCCACCCGGTTCTCCAGCGAGGCGAGGGTGGCGCGAATGAGGTGTCGTCCCAGGCGGGAGTGCACCAGCACGTAGTAGTCCTGCGCCTCGACCCAGAGCACGTCGGCCATCTTGAGGATGACCGAGCGCTCACCGTCCTTGAACGCCATGCGCTGCAGGAACTCCTGGCGCTGTCCGTCCACGGCGCCGTCGGCGCCATCCGGTGCCTGCTCGCGCAGGCGCTGATCGTCGAGCGTCTGCTTGGCGCGTTCGAGCGCCTCGTGCAGGCGTGCGTCGGAGAAGGGCTTGAGCACGTAGTCCACCGCACGGACGTCGAACGCGCGTGCGGCGTACTCGGCAAATGCCGTGACGAAGACCACGGCGGGTCCCTGCGTGCCGAGCTGCGTGGCCAGGTCGAGGCCGCTCATGCCCGGCATCTCGATGTCGAGGAACGCGATGTCGGCACGCGCATCCCGGAGCGCCTGTTCCACCTCGTGGGCGCTGCCGCACTCGACCACGCTCATGACTTCCGGGTCCTGCTTGAGCAGGGCCGACACCATCGTTCGTGCCAGCGGTTCGTCGTCGGCAACGAGTACTCGAAAACGGTTCATGCGATGGTCTCCCTCTGCGCCACCGGCTGCGCCGGCAGCAGCACGCTGGCCAGCGTGCCGCCTCCGGGTTGCGGCACCACCGTGAGGCGGGCCGCGCGGCCGAACAGGCGTTCGATGCGTGACATGGTGTTGCGGAGCCCGGTGCCGGCGCTCCGGTGCAGCGTGAAATCCGGTGGCAATCCCGCGCCGTCGTCCCTCACCCACAGGCGCAGGCCTTCGGCGTCGAGGGCGGCGCCGATCTCGATCTCGCAGCGCTCCGCCATGCGCCCGAACCCGTGGCGCAGGGCATTCTCCACGAGTGGCTGCAGGACGAACGGCGGCACGCCCAGGCCGTGCGCGTCGTCCGCGATGCGGTAGGCAATGCCCAGCCGGCTGCCGAAGCGGGCCTGCTGGAGATCGACGTAGCGGCGCGTGAACTCGAGCTCCGCGTCCAGCGTGACGATGTGGTCCACGGGTCGGTGCAGGGTCTGCCGCATCAGGTCGCTCAGGCCGAGCAGCATGTCGAGAGCCCGATCGTTGGCCCGCGACCTGATGAGCGCCGCCACCGTGTTGAGCGTGTTGAACAGGAAGTGGGGCTGAATCTCGAGCCGCAGCGCCTCGAGCTGGGCGCGCGTCAGTTCGGCCTCGAGTCGCGACTCGCGCGTCTCGAGCGCGCGCGCCATGCCGGACACGGCGACCGCCCAGCCCACCAGCACGAGCATCGTGTAGGCGAGCACGTCCACGGCGAGCATCGACTGCAGCAGCGCCAGAAAGGCCGTGCCGAAGTCGGTGGCCACGACCGGCACGTGCGGCTGGATCCAGATGGCCAGCTGCGTGGCCAGGCCGATGTGCACGGCGACCGAGACAATCCCGAGCGGCAGCAGATGCAGGAGCGTGCGCCACAGCGACCGGTGTCCGGCGGCCATCGCGCCCGCCTTGCCCACCACCACTGGCGCGACCAGTGCCCAGAGGGCCCAGCTCGACACCTGCCACGACAGGATGCTGCGGAACGAGTGGCCATGCCCGAGCATCGAGAGGTACGTCTGGGAGGCGATGGCGGTGCCGAGGATGACCGCCACGAGCAGGGCGAGGGCGAAGACCCAGCTGGCCGGCACCTCTTGGTACCCGACGGGATCTCGCAGCGATTTCGACTCGACGGATGCCATTGCGCGGGAGGTGTGAACTGCCTTGGAATTATGGCCCGGTATGGCCGTTATCGGCTAATTCGAAGCGAGTGGTCTATTGGTGGCGGCGAACGGCAGTTTTTAGCTCATCTATTACACCGTTCGCTGCAGCCCGTCGCTGGCTCCCTGCTTGGACCTCGTCATCGCCTGGCGTGTCGGCCAGACTGCCGCCCTACCGGCGTCCGCACCCGCGCTGACCGTGGCGCGCGTCCGTGCGGACCTGTCGATGCGAGGCCGACCATGACGCACCTGGCAAGAGCGACGGCTGTCTGTGCCCTGCTGGCCGGGGTCACCCTGCTCAGACCCGTTGGCACCCCCACGGCGGCCCAGTCGGCCGTCGCGCTGCTGCCCACGCCGGCCGGTTCCGGCAGCGGCATGTACGGCATGAGCGCCGACGGCCGCGGCGGCGCACACCTCATCTGGATCGAGCCCGACCCCGAGGCCAGCGGCAGCGAGCGGGCACACCGGCTGCAGTTCTCGAGCCTGACCGGTGGCCGATGGGCGCCCGCCCGGACCATCGCCCGCGCCGGCAACTGGTTCGTCAACTGGGCCGATCATCCGACACTGGCCGTCCTGCCCGATGGTGCCCTGGTGGCGCACTGGCTGGTCAACAACGGCGAGCGCGAAGGCGTGTACGGCTACGGTATCCGCGCCGCGTACTCCGGCGACAACGGCGCCACCTGGCGCGAGATCTTCGCGGAGGGGACGCGCAACCAGCGCGACTACTCCGGGTTCCTCACATTCCTGCCCGGTGCCGACGCGTTCGACGCGGTCTACCTCACGCCCCTGGTGCCCGACGGCGACAGCCACGAGATGACGCTCGGACTGGCGCGCTTCGGCGCCGACGGCACCGTGCGGTCGCGCACGACGCTCGATACCGACGCCTGTTCCTGCTGCACCACGACGATGGTGCGCACGCCTCGCGGCGTGGTGGTGGCCTACCGCGACCACGAGCCGGGGGAGATTCGCGACATCGCGGTCGTCCGCGAAGTGGGTGGCCGCTGGACCGAGCCGAAGCCGGTGCACCGCGACGGATGGGAAATCAATGCGTGCCCGACCAACGGTCCCGTACTCGCCGCCCGGGGTAACCGTCTGGCCGTGGCGTGGTTCACGGCGGCAGGCGACGTGCCGCGCGTGAAGGTGGCCTTCTCGCCCGACGCGGGCGAGACGTTCTCCGAGCCCACGAGCGTGGACGGTGGGCGGCCCGTCGGCTGGCCCGCCCTGGCGATGCTCGACGACGGGTCGGTGGCGGTGAGCTGGCTCGAGTCCAGGGGCGGGGGTGAAGGCGAGATCCGCCTGCGCCGTGTGTCGCCCGCCGGACGCGCCGGTGCGGTCGTGACCGTCGCCCCCGCGGCCGCCGGGCGCTCCACCGGCATTCCGCAGATGGTGCGGGTCGGCGACCGCCTGGTGCTGGCGTGGCGGTCCGACGAGCGCGTCGTCACCGCCACGGTGTCGTTTCCTCCGAGCTGACGGCGCCCCAGGCCTGACGCTGTCTCGGGGCTGACGTTGCCTGGACCGCTCAGGCGCCCGGGACCCAGAGCTTGGGTCCGCCTGCACCCGCCAGGGTGAGCATCAGCTCGTTGAGCCGCCGCACGAACGCCGCCGGGTCCTCGATCTGGCCGCCTTCGGCCAGCGTGGCCTGGTCGAACAGGATGTGGCTCCAGTCGGCGAAACGCGCCTCGTCCTGTTCGTCCTGCAGTCGGCGCACCAGCGGGTGCGCGGGATTGATCTCCAGGACGGGCTTCGAGCCGGGCACCGCCTGGCCGGCGGCCTTGAGGATGCGCAGGAGGTTCGTGCTCATTCCGTCTTCGTCGCTCACCAGACACGCGGGCGAATCGGTGAGGCGGGTGGTGGCCCGCACGGCGCTGGCCCGATCCTGCAGCACCGCGTGGATGCGCTCGAGGAACGGCCCCTGCCCGGCGGGCGCCGCGTCGTCCGGCGTGACGGCCTCGCCGCCCAGCGCCGAGAGGTCGAGGTCGCCCCGTGCCACCGAATGGAGCGGCGTGCCGGAGAACTCTGCCAGCGCCGAGACCACCCATTCGTCCACCCGGTCGTACATCAGCAGGACCTCGACGCCCAGCTTGCGGAAGATCTCGAGGTGCGGGCTGTTCCGGGCGGCTGCGAACCCCTCGGCCGTCACGTAGTAGATGGCGGTCTGGCCCTCTTTCATCCGGCCCACGTAGTCGGCCAGCGAGACGGCCTGCTCGTCCCCCTCACCGCGGGTGGACGCAAAACGCAGCAGGGACGCGATGCGCTCACGATTGGCCGAGTCCTCCGCGATCCCCTCCTTGAGGACGCGGCCGAACGTCGTCCAGAACGTGGCGTACTTGTCCGGCTGGCCGCTGGCAAGTTCCTCGAGCAGCGACAGCACGCGCTTGACGGCAGCGCCCCGGATGGCCTGCACGTCGCGCGACTGTTGCAGCAACTCGCGCGACACGTTGAGCGGCAGGTCGCTCGAGTCGATGACGCCGCGCACGAACCGCAGGTACGCCGGCATGAGCTGCTCGGCGTCGTCCATGATGAACACGCGGCGCACGTACAGCTTGAGGCCGCGCCGGTGCTCACGGTCGTAGAGGTCGAACGGCGCGCGCTGCGGGATGAAGAGCAGCAGGGTGTATTCCTGCCGGCCCTCGACGTGCGCGTGGGTCCACGCGAGCGGCGGCTCGAAGTCGTGCGCCACGTGGCGGTAGAACTCGTGGTACTGGGTCTCGGAGATCTCCGACTTCGGACGGCTCCAGAGCGCCGACGCCTGGTTGACCTGCTCCTCCTCGTCGGTCACCACCTGCGCCGAGGCATCCGCGTCCCACCGCTCCTTGCGCATCAGGATGGGGACGGTGATGTGGTCGGAGTACCGGCGCAGCAGCTCACGCAGCCGCGATCCGGAGAGCAGTTCGTCTTCGCCCTCCCGCAGGTGCAGGATGACATCGGTGCCCCGCGTCGGCTTGTCCACGGTCTCGACGGTGTAGTCGCCTTCGCCTGCGCTCTCCCAGCGTACGCCGTGCTCGGGGGTGAGGCCGGCGCGACGCGTGACCAGCGTTACGCGGTCGGCGACGATGAACGCCGAGTAGAAGCCCACGCCAAACTGGCCGATGAGGTGCGAGTCCTTGGCACGATCCGCCGCCAGACGATCGAGGAACTCCCGCGTGCCCGATCGCGCGATGGTCCCGACGTGGTCGATCACCTCCTGCCGCGACATGCCGATGCCGTTGTCGCTGATGGTGATCGTGCGCGCCTCACGGTCGTACGCCACACGGATCCGCAGCTCCGGGTCGTCCTCGAAGAGGGCGCCATCGGCCAGGGCCTCGAACCGCAGCTTGTCGCCTGCATCGGAGGCGTTGGAAACCAGCTCGCGGAGGAAGATCTCCTTGTTGCTGTAGAGGGAGTGGACCATCAGGTGGAGCAGTTGCGCCACCTCGGCCTGAAAGCCACGCGTTTCTCGGGTCGTCGTATCGGTCATCGTGCGGACAGGGCTCCTCGGTCGAACGGGGTTGCGTCCCCCATTGTACGGTCCCCCGGTGCGCGTCCGCGCACCAATGGGAGCGGAGGGCCGCAGGCTGCGATAGGATCGCGGCCGTCCGGTGCCGCGTGCACGCCGCGCCGGCCCCTCGATGCCGATGACTGCCAGACAGCTGCCCACGCCGCATCCTCGCCCGGTGCGAGCCCGCATGGGCCTTGCCGCGTGGCTCGGCGTGGTGCTCCTCGGCTGGGGCGCTCTCCTCACGGCGCAGGCCGCTCCAGAGCCGCCCGCCGCCCTGACGTCCGAGACGGGCTGGCAGGCCGACGATCGGGCCATCGCCGCGCGCTTCGCGCCCGTGTTCCTGCAGGGCTTCGTGGGTGCCGAGCGCTTCGACTACATCACCGCGTTCGACTTCGACGGTGACTGGGTCGGCGACAACAACTGGCAGAACGCCGCCGATACCCGGTACCCGCTGACAGCGACCGTCTACTACGCCGTGAGCGAGACGGCGACGCACTACTTCATCCACTACGCGGTGTTCCACCCGCGCGACTACAAGGGCGGCGCGCTCACCGGCGCGCTCCTCAGCCAGGCGGTCCGCAGCGGGGCGCAGGCCTCGGAGCGGCTGCGCGAGGTGCCCCTGGCCAACGACCTCGTGCTGGCGCACGAGAACGACCTCGAAGGCTGCCTGGTGGTCGTACGAAAAGGGCCCGCGGGCCTCGCCTCGGCGGCGACCGTGTTCGTGGAGACGCTGGCGCACAACCGCTATCTCCCGTACGCCCCACGTCCGCTCGTGCATTCGGATGTCGGGTTCGTCGCGCTCGAGGACGAGCGCCCCGTGCTGTACATCGAGCCGAAGGGGCACGGCATCGAGGCGTACGATCCGCTCCGACCGCTGCAGGGGGCCTCGCCCGAGGCCGCCCCTGCCGACGACGCGCGCGCGGCCGCGCCTGCCCGCACCGGGTTCTTCGGCCGGATTGCCGGGCTGGTCACCGGGGTGGACCGGGCCCGGCGGCGCGTCAACGGCGAGGGCGCCGAGTTCCTGCGGCGGTACCACTACACGGGGGTGGCCGACGATCCCGAGCAGGTGACGGGCGACATCGGGTACGACCTTGCACCGATCGTGTCCACGTTGTGGCCGCGGGCGCGTGCCGGTGTGAACGAGACCTACGCTGACGTCACCGACTTCGGCCTGCGTACGCTCCTCGTGCCCGGGCACGGGGAGGGGCCCATTGCCCTGCCCCTGGCCATCGGCGCGCTCGGGGCGAGCTTTCGCGGCGTGGAAGGCGCGGTCAACATGGCGCGTCCGCCATGGGGCTGGTTCGACATGACCGAGCGGGATCGCCCGGCGGGCGAGTGGTTCCTTGATCCGGCGTCGGTGGCCGCGCGTCACGCCCCCGAGCTCGGCGCCGACCCGCCGGTGTACCTCCATCAGCCGCTGTTCGGCGTGATCAGGCTGGCCGCCCTGCACCCGTAGGTGCCCGGCTGCGGCGCGACGCAGACGGCACTGAGACGGCACTGAGACGGGGCTGAGACCGCACCGAGCCGCGCCTGGGGCGCGAGCGGGCGGGGACGGCGGCGAGGCCAGGGACGGGAACGGTGGGGACGCCGCCGCGAGAGGGCGGGTGCCCGGGAGGCGGGGCCCGTGACGTGGGCCCGCACCTCTCCGTGCACACCGTCAGCACGACGTCAGTTCGGGAAGGTCATCTCGATTTCGAAGTCCACTTCGACGCCCGTGTGCAGCACACGGAACTCGCACCGGCGGCCGGCTTCCACCTGCGCCACCAGCTGCTCCTCGACGCCACCCACGCGCGTCAGCTCGCCCTCGATGGGCTGGCCATCGCACTCGAGCACGAGGTCGAGATTGGCATCGCTCGTGGACCACACGAGGCGGGCCGTGGCCTCGCCCGCATGATGCGTGTCGAAGTCGTACCGGGCGCACGGACGCGAGCCGCCGCTGCACCCCTCGTCATCGGGTCCGATCCGGCGCCGGTCGCTCTCCGACAACGTGTCGGCCACCGGCACGAGGCCGAAGCTCACCGGCGACGTGCCGTTGCCGGGCAGCGTGATCGTGGCCGTCTGCTCGTCGTAGCCCGACCGGCGTGCCCGCAGCGTGTAGGTGCCCGCCGCGACGCCCGTGAAGGTGAACGCCCCCTGCCCGTTGGTGGTGGTCGCCACGCTATCGGTCAGCAGCACCTCCACGCCATCGAGCTGTTTGAACGTCGTGGGTGGCGCCTCGGTGACCACGCCGGTGACGGTGAACGTGCTCGTCGACGGCGTCGTGGGCGTGGTCGGTGATGTGGGCTGGGTCGGCGAGCCGCCCGCATCGTCCGGGTCGGAGTCGCTGCAGCCGACAGCGGCGAGCGAGACCGTCAGCAGGACGGCGAGCATCGTGAAACGGGATCTGGCCATTGAACCTCCAGGTTGCGGTATGGACGCGGTATGGAAAGGGGGCACACGAGTATGCCGCGAGTGCCGTGATTTCGTCTCGCGGATTCGCAAGCCCGAGCAGAGACGGCACACGGCCGCGCTGGAGGCGGCGCTACAGACCGTGCGAGCACGTGGGAGACGCAGGCGGTGCAGGACGCACCGCCTGCCAGTGGGTGCGGCTCAGTGGGCCTGCCTCAGTGGGCCTGCCTCAGTGGACCCGGTTCAGTGGACCCGGTTCAGTCGATCTTCCTCAGTGGACACGGCGCCCACTCGGGCTGGTCTCGGCGGCCGTGCGCCGGCGGTGCTCTTCGGCCCACGCCAGCGCATCCTCGCCGGTGGCGAAGATGCACGACTGAAAGAAGCGCTCGTTGCGGAGGAGTCGCGCTTCGACGCCGATGGCGGCGAAGCGCACCTCGCACCGCGCCACCAGGCCGCTGCCGCGCAGCTGCCAGATGGTCCAGGGATGCGGATCGACGGGCGTCATCGACCTACTTCGCCCGGTCGGCCGGTCCGGCCGTTCGCATCTGCAGGCTGTACAGCCCCTCGCGCGCGGTCACGTACAGCGTCATCCGGTCGGGCCCGCCGAAGGCCACGTTCGAGGGCTGGCGCGGGAACGCGATGGTCTGAATGTGATCGCCCGTGGGGCTGAACACCTGGACGCCCACGGTCGTCGTCACATACAGCCGGCCATCGGCGTCGATCGCCATGCCGTCGGCGCCGCTGGGCTCGCCCTCGGCAATGCCCTGGAGCCGTGCCCACGGGCGCAGGTTCGAGGCGGTGCCGTCGGGGCCCACGTCCATCGCCATCACATCGGGACCATTGCTGTCGGCGATGAGCAGCGTGCGCCCGTCGAGCGTGAGCGTGATGCCGTTGGGCCTGCCGATCTGGTCGGTGACCAGCATCGTCTCGCCGCCGGGCGTGAGATAGAACACGCGGGGCGGCCGCGTCGCCGGCATCTCGGGCGTGGGACGCGGGCCAGGATCGGTGAAGTAGAGCCCGCCGCTCGAGTCGAGGATCAGATCGTTGGGCGCGTACCCGTCGTCGCCGGTGCGCTCGGCCAGCGGCGTGATGCCGCCGTTCTCCACGAAGGCGCCAATCCGGCCGCCCGCACCCTGGGCCGCCACGAGCCGGCCCTGCCGGTCGAACGCCAGACCGTTGGCGCCGTCGGTGTTCTCGCGATACACCTCCACCGTGCCGTCCGGGAGTACGCGGTGAATGCGGCTCTCCCGTACGTCGGAGAAGTAGAGCGCTCCATCGGGTCCCGCCACCGGGCCTTCCGTGAAGGTGAAGCCTTCCTGCACCAGTTGGGGCGTGGCGCCCTCGGCGACCACGTCCGTCATGGCCGGGGCTGGGGCATCCGCCATGGTCGCGTCGGGCGCCGGCGCATCCCCGCCGCAGCCGGTGGCCAGCAGTGCCACCAGGCCGAGGCCGACTGCGTGGACGCGAGCGTCACGACCGGCCGTCCGCAGGCATCGGTACGTCATCAGGTTCCTCCGTGCCCGGCCTCGTCCGCCGGCGAGCGTGCGCCGGGGACGCCGGGATGTCCGATAGGCACCGACGGCCGTGGGCCGACGGCAGAGAGCGGGCCCCAGAAGGCCCTGGTGCCCGCGCCATCTCCGGGTGCGGGCGACGGCGGATCCTACCACGCAGGGCGCGGCCGGTCAGGAGGCGGTTTCGACCGGCGTCCCGTCGTCGCCGACGCGCTCAAAGGTGAGATAGAGCAGGCCGGCGCCCAGCCACACCATCAGGCTGTAGGTGCCCCACCCGGCTTTGTTGATGACGCGAAAGCGCGCGTGCTCGCCGGGCTGCAGCTCGAGGTCCAGCGTCTTCCACATCAGCGTGTTGTGGGCGCGCAGCCGATGTGCTCCGGCGGGCACCTCCTGCGTGACTGAGTCGCGGTACTGGAGAATCGCCAGCTCCTGTCCGTCCAGAGAGACATAGATCTCGCGCTGGCTGGTATCGTCCGGCTCGCTGCGGGTGACGGTGATGCGGGCGGTGCCGCGCGGAGCGGCGGTGGTGTCGTCGGCCATCGCCGCATCATATGCGGACCGCCCGTGCGCACCGCGTGCGCGCCCGTGCGTGACGGGACGCTTGCTGCTGCGTCGTTGTCTGCTGTGCGCCCGAGGTGTAAGGTTACCGCCGCGTCCGTCGTAGAGTCGCGTGCACGACCCGGTTGTCCGGTGACCGATGCCTGAGCCCCTCCCCCCGGCGCCAGGAGACAGGACTCCACCGCTTCCGTCAGGTCCCCTTGCTTCGCCGCACGTGTTGCGGGCTCCGGAGTTCGGGTTCACCGACGTTTCGGGACCGGTGTGTGCGTCCTGTTCGGGCGTGGTGTCAGACGAACACCGACGCGCCAGCGACGTTCCGGGTGATCCCGCTCCGCTCCCTCCCGCCCCTGGGCCTGGTCATGGCGCTGGCCCTGCCCCTGGCGCTGGTGCGCCCGCGACGGTGCATCGCATCGTCCGCGCGATCGTGGCGTGCCTCGTCGTCGGCGGTGCCGCGTGGGTGCTCGCGGGCGGTCTGCGTGCGGTGACCGGTCTCGAGTGGCGCGTCCTGGCCATCGGCGTCGGCGTGGCCGTGGGGTTCGCGGTACGACAGGCCACCGGTGGACGCGGCGGTCGCGGGTGGCAGGTGTTCGCGGTGGCCGCCTGCTACCTGGCGCTGTCGGCCTCGTTCCTGGCATTGCCGCCGTTTGCGTGGCGCCGGCCGTCGCCGCTCGACGGCATCATCCTCGTGCTCAGCCTGCTCGAGGCGTGGGCCCTCAACGGCCGTCATGCCGGCGGCCCTGCGGGACAGTACCAGGACGGTTGAGGTACGCTGGGAGCGAATCCCAGGCGTATTGAAGTGACCCCAGCACGTACACGGCTCCTCCACGACATCCTCACCAGCCGGGTCTACGACGTCGCGCGCGAGACGCCGCTCGACCCCGCGCCACGGCTGTCCCGACGGCTCGGGCACGAGGTGCTCTTCAAGCGCGAAGACCTGCAGCCCGTTTTCAGCTTCAAGCTGCGGGGTGCCTACAACCGCATCGCCCACCTCACCGCCGCCGAGCGGGCGCAGGGCGTCATCACCGCCAGCGCGGGCAATCACTCGCAGGGCGTCGCCTACTCGGCGCAGCGTCTCGGGCTGCGGGCGGTAATCGTGATGCCGCAGACCACGCCGCGCATCAAGGTGGACGCGGTCGAGGCCATGGGTGCGGAGGTCATCCTCTCCGGCGATAGCTACGCCGATGCCAAGGCGCACTGCGACACGCTGGAGGGCGAGTCGGGCATGACCTTCATCCACCCGTTCGACGACCCGCTGGTCATCGCCGGGCAGGGCACGATTGGTGCGGAGATCGTGCGGCACAGCCACGACCGGCTCTCGGCCGTGTTCGTGCCCGTCGGGGGCGGGGGCCTCATTGCCGGCATCGGTGGCTACATCAAGGCGCTGCTGCCGGACGTGAAGATCATCGGCGTCGAACCGTACGAGGCCGACGCCATGTACCGCTCGCTCGAGGCCGGCCAGCGTGTGCACCTCGACACCGTGGGCATCTTCGCCGACGGCGTGGCCGTGCGCGATGTGGGTGCGCTCACCTTCGACATCGCCCGCGAGACGGTGGACGAGATCATCCGCGTCAGCAACGACGAAGTGTGTGCTGCCATCAAGGACGTGTTCGACGACACGCGCAGCATCATGGAGCCCGCCGGCGCCCTCGCCGCCGCCGGGCTGAAGGCGTGGGCCGCGCGGGGCGGCCCGGCCAACCAGTCGCTGGTGGCCGTCCTGAGTGGCGCCAACATGAACTTCGACCGGCTCCGCTTCGTGGCCGAGCGGGCGGAGGTGGGCGAGGCGCGCGAGACGCTGCTGGCCGTGACGATCCCCGAACGCGCGGGCGCGTTCCGGGCGTTCTGCGCCGCCATCGGTCGCCGGGTCGTCACCGAGTTCAACTACCGGCTCAGTGGCCGCGAGCAGGCCCACATCTTCGTGGGGCTGGCCACGCAGTCGCGAGCGGACGGCCGGGCCCTGGTCGACGAGCTGAACGCCGCCGGCTGGGAGACGGTGGACCTCACCGACAACGAGATGGCCAAGCTGCACGTGCGGCACATGGTGGGCGGCCGCGCGCCCGGCGTGCGTCACGAGCGCCTGTGCCGGTTCGAGTTTCCGGAGCGGCCCGGCGCCCTGCTGACCTTCCTGGACACCCTGGGCGGCCGCTGGAACATCAGCCTGTTCCACTACCGGAACCACGGGGCCGACTTCGGGCGGGTGCTGGCGGGACTGGAGGTGGAGGACGCGGACCTGCCGGCCCTCGACGCCTTCCTCGAGTCGCTCGGCTATCCCTGCACGCGCGAAGACGGCAACCCCGCGTACCAGTTCTTCCTCGGCTAGGGCTCCCCACGGCCTCCGTCGGCTGCCGCAGGCCCCCCGATGAGCCCTTGCGGACCCCCCCCACATTTGGTGTGCACAGAGGGGGGCTACCTCAACAGGAAGTTGAGGTAAAGTATTGGGCGGTTTGCCCGATAAGCCGGTCGCTGAGCTGGACCCTGCTCACGGCGAGATTCGGGCGGCCGGCAATACGCACTTCTCATGATGTTCTTCTTTCTCGCGCGTGAGGCCACGCCGGTGGTCCCACACACGCCGGTACGCCGGTGACGTCTGCGCGTCTGGACACGCATCGGTTGCGACAGTACCTGTCTGCCCGCCTGCGCGCCCTGGATCTCTACGTCGCCCTGGTGATTGCCCTGGGCGTGGTGGCGCTCGTGTCGTCACTGTTCACGCTGCGATCGGGCGCCGTCCCCATCGAGTCGTTCCTGTTCGTCCTCGTGGGTCTGGTCGCCGGCCGCTACGCCGTGAAGCTGCCCGGCCTGAGCATCCTGGTCTCGGCGTCCGACACGTTCTTCATCGCGGCGGGTCTGCTCTTCGGGCCGGCGCCGGCGTTCATCGGCCTCGCCACCGACAGCGCCACCGTGACCTGGCGCCGCAATCTCACCTTCCGGCAGTTCCTCTTCAATGCGTCGGCGCCCGCGTTCTCGCTGTGGGTGGCCTTGCAGCTGTTCTTCACCACGGCGGGCACCGGCCCGGTCATGGGCACCACCGTGCCGGTGATCGGCCTGATGATGCCGCTGGCGGTGATGACCGTCACGTACTTCGTCCTCAACTCCAGCCTCACCGCGTTCGTCATCGCGCTCAGCACCCGGGCGACGCACGGGGTATCGAGCGGCCTGTGGCTCCGCTTCGCGCGCGTGCTCGGCCAGTTCCGGATGGTGTCGCTCGTCACGGCGGGCGCCGCGTCGGCCGCCTTCTGCATGGTCATCCTGATCCAGCAGACGGGCCTGGTCGTGGGTGCCGCGGTGGTGACGCCGGTGGTCATCGTCTTCCAGCTGATGCTGCGGCTGCTCGTGGGACGCCTCGAGGATGCCGAGGCCCACAGCAAGGCGATGGACCAGCTGTACTTCCGCACCATCGAGACGCTGGCCACCGCCATCGAGGCCAAGGACGGCGTCACCCACGATCACATCCGGCGCGTGCAGACCTGGACGCTGGGACTGGCGCGCAAGCTGGGCGTGACCGACGAACTCGAGCTGCGGGCCATCCAGGCCGCGGCGCTCCTGCACGACTTCGGCAAGCTGGTGGTGCCGCCCCACGTGCTCAACAAGCCGGGGAAGCTGACCGCGCAGGAAGAGGAGCTGATGCGGCAGCACGTGCAGCACGGCGTGGACCTGCTCGAGGCGATCGGCTTCCCGTACCCGGTCGTCCCCATCGTGGCCGCGCACCACGAGAGCTGGAACGGCACCGGGTATCCCAAGGGACTGGCCGGCCCGGACATCCCCCTCGGCGCCCGCATCCTGGCCGTGGTGGACTGCTTCGACGCCCTCACCTCGGACCGGCCCTACAAGAACGCCTGGTCGGAGGCCGACGCCATCGAGAAGCTGCTCGAGCGCCGCGGCACCATGTACGACCCGGCCGTGGTCGATGCCTTCCTCGCGGTCCGGAGCGACATCCTGCCGTCCACGGTGGTCCGCGAGTCGCCGCCGTCCCTGGTGCGGGTGCTCGACCAGATCAACCGCGTGGCGGCGAACACGCAGACCGAGCACCTGCACGGCGCCGTTCACGAGCGGTCGGAGGAGCTGGCCACCCTGCGGATCCTCTCGCACGTGATGGGCAAACCGCTGATGCACGAAGCCGGCGCCCTCATCACGTGGGTGCTCCGGCCCGAACTGCCAAGCGCGACCTATGTGTTCTACGTGGCGGATGCGGCAGCGGGCCGTCTCGAGGCGCGGTACGTGAGCGGCGCCCACGCCGCCGGGCTCGAAGCGCATACGGTGGGGCTCGGCGCGCGGGTCAGCGGGTACGCCGCGTCGTTTGGCGCCGTGCTGAACGGCGACCCGAAGCTCGATCTCGGCGACGACACGCCGTTTGCCAGCGCGCTCAGCGTGCGGGTGATGGCGGGCGACCGTACCGGCGTGATCACGGTGTACTCCACCGTCAGGAACGCCTTCTCCCCGCACCACAAGGCCAAGCTCGAACTGGCCAGCGCCGACATCGGCCGCATCGTAGGGCTGGCGCTCGACGCGGAGTTCGAGCGCCGCTTCGTGAAGGACGTGGAGGAGGAGCGGACCGCCGACGTGGGGCCCGACCGGCCCAAGTTCCGTCCAGGCCGGCGCCTTCGCCTCGTGATGCCGCAGGACGACCCCGACAGCACGCTCACCGACGACGTCGACGAAGTCGACGACTGACGCGCATCGCCGGTCGCCCGCGGGCACCGGTGGCCAGGCTGGCGCCGTCACCCCGCTCGCGCGATCTCCACAGGACAGACCGCCACACCGACGCGTATCCGGCTCACGCCGTCCGCGCGTCTCCCCGTCTCAGTGGAAGAGTGCGATCAGCTCGGTGAGGGACCGCAGGCGCACCACGTCCGCATCGGGGTAGAGATCGTGCGGGTCGAGCAGCCGCGCGTCGAGGCCCGCCTGCCGCGCGCCGACCACGTCCACGTGATACAGGTCGCCCACGTGCACGGCCGACTCCGGCGTCCTGCCCGCGCGCGCGAGCGCGAGGTGGAACAGGCGCGGGTCCGGCTTCTCCACGCCTTCAACCGCCGAGTCCACCACCACGTCGAAGTACGCCGACAGGCCCAACCGATCGAGCAGGGCATGCAGGCGGCCGTTGGCGTTCGACACCACCACCATGGGCACGCCGCGGTCGTGCAGCGCGGCGAGCGCCACGCGGGCGTCCTCCTCCACGTGCTCCCACAGATTGGCGGTGGCGTGATAGGCGTGCAGTTCGTCGAAGGGGCGCGCGTCCACCGCGGCGAGGTCCGCGCCCGCCAGTTCCAGCGTGCGCGTGATGTACAGGTAGCCGCGCTGTGCGTCGTTGGACGTGCTGATCTGCCTCGGCGTGTCGAGCCCCCGCCGCACCGTGGGCTCCGCGCGGCGGAGCGCGTCGGCGTCCACGGCCACACCGTACCGTCCGAACACCTCGGCGACGCGCGACCAGTTGGGGGAGATGAGCACGCCGCCCGCATCCAGGCAGAGCGTCGCGTACCGGCGGGACATGTGGGCCGATTATAGCGGGCCAGGTCGGCGGCGCAGGTCGGCCCCCGGACGCCCTCGCTGGCGATGCGTGCGGCCGCCACGTTGCGCCAGGCGGCAGACGCGGTCCGTTCGCGCCGTGGTAGCGTGGTCTCTCGCATGACGCACGAGACGTTCATGGCGCTCGCCCTCGACGAGGCCCGCCGCGGCGGCGAGGCGGGCGAGGTTCCCGTGGGCGCGGTGGTGGTGGTGGGCGGCGCCGTCGTGGCACGGGCCTTCAACCAGCCAATCCGCACGTCGGACCCGACGGCCCACGCCGAGATCGTGGCCGTCCGCGAGGCCGGCCGGCGCCTTGGCAACTACCGCCTCACGGACGCCACCCTCTACGTGACCGTGGAGCCCTGCCTGATGTGCGTGGGCGCGCTCGTCCACGCCCGGGTGCAGGAGGTGGTGTTCGGTGCCGCCGAACCCAAGACCGGCGCGCTGGTCTCCACCGTGCGCGCCCTCGACACGCCCGGGCTCAACCACCGGTTCGCCGTCACCGCCGGCGTACTGGAGGACGCGTGCCGCGATCTCGTCCAGGCCTTCTTCCGCCAGCGGCGGAGCGATGCCCGCGCCGCCCGCACGAGCGTGGCCGCTCCGGAGGCCGGGGAGGTATAATGCCCTGTTCGCGCCGCGCCCGCGGCGCCCGTGGCGGGTCGGGGTCCTCCCGGCAGCGCACGATCGGAGAGGTACCGAAGTGGTCGTAACGGGGGCGCCTCGAAAGCGTCTTGTCGGGTAACCGGCACGTGGGTTCGAATCCCACCCTCTCCGCCA
>JBFWZN010000015.1:0-34586 GCA_050185275.1 Vicinamibacterales bacterium
GCGCGAAGTCGCACGACGGTCGATCACGGCATGCACCGGCGAGGCTGAGGCGAGCATCACGGATCGTGCGGCACGAACTCGCGGCGGGCTGTCGCGTCGCGGCGACTTCAGGCGATCGCGATCAGCGGGCGGCGCAGTCGGCCCGCGAGACGGCCGCGCCCCGCCGGCCCGCCGAACACAGGAAGGGCCGCCCCACGGGTTTCCGGCGCCGCACGCTGGACGTCTTGCGACGCTCGCACCCTGCGCTGACGCGCGCGAGTAGGCGCGAAGTCGCACGACGGTCGATCACGGCATGCACCGGCGAGGCTGAGGCGAGCATCACGGATCGTGCGGCACGAACTCGCGGCGGGCTGTCGCGTCGCGGCGACTTCAGGCGATCGCGATCAGCGTGCGGCGCAGTCGGCTCCGACCAAGTGCGTCTTCGCGAGGCACGACTGCCCCACTCTCCGTGTGGCGGCCGCGCCCCTCTACCTTGCGCCCATGGCCTCCTGAAGCCTCGCGGTGTCGACGTACTGCTGGAACCTGGTGACCTTGCCGTCTCTCAAGTCCCAGACGTGGCACACCTGCGCGTCGAGGCTCCTGCCCGTCGCCTTGTACATCCCGCTGTAGCGCGCTTCGACGATGACGCTGTCGCCGGCTCCATGGAACGACGTCGGATGGACGGAAAAGCCGTCCCACTCGGTGCCCAGCTTCATGAACAGATTGGTGAGCACGGCGTCGGGCCCCACCCAGGGCTCGCCACTGGGCCGGTAGGGATTGCTCTCGGCCTCATGCCACCGGATATCCGGACTCATCACCCCAAGCACGGTGGGGACGTCGCCGCGACCGAACGCTTCGTAGAGATTCTTCAGAACCTTGACGTTGTCCACGCTCACTCCTCGCGTTTGCCTTCCTGCCTGCGAGCCACGCGGCGGTGATCGTCAGACCAACCCGCGCACGCCTCCGCCTTCGTGCGGCGCTCATCGTACGTCGATACGCCGCCCGACCCACCAGCCCGGTGGCAGACCGTGCCGCGGACGGCCAGGGCGTTGGCGCAGCCGGACCGCGAAGCAAACGCCCCCCGCCAGCCGGGTCTACGGATGGGACGGGCGGCACCGCGCACCGTGCGATGCGGCCGGTGGTCAGTCGCGCGCGCGCCGGTAGTGCACGGCGACGGCGCCGCAGCGAAGCGGCTTCGCCGACACCAGGTCGAGTCGCCGCGTGCGGGGCAGCCCGCGCTCGTACAACGTCGGACCGTGACCGGCGATCCTCGGGTGGACGAGGAACCTGTACTCGTCGATCAGGTCGAGCCGATCCAGCTCGGTGGCCAGCGTGCCGCTCCCGAGGAGCACCCCGGTCGGCGTCGCATCCTTCAGCGCCTGCACCGCGGTACGCACGTCACCAGCGAGGTGGTGGCTGTTGGTCCACGGGAAGTCGGTGCGTGTCGACGACACCACGTACTTCGGCTTGGCGTCCAGCTTCACCGCCCACTCCCGCATCGCCGGCGCCGCCTCCACGCTGCCGCGGGCAACCGCGGGCCAGTGGCGCTCCATCATCTCGTAGGTGACGCGGCCCCACAGCATCGCTCCGCACTCGTCCATCATGCGGATGAAGAAGGCGTGTGTCTCGTCGTCCACGATGCCTTCCTGGTGGTCCACGCAGCCGTCCAGGGTCACGTTGAGGCTGAAGGTCAGAAGGCCCATGCGGATCTACGCCGAGCGGAGCCTGGGCATCCCCAGGTCCGTGCCCAACTGACTACACACCCTCGATGACGACGACATTGGACGTGGCGGACCGCTCGCGGATCTCACGCAATGGCCGATACTCCGTGGATTCCCAGAACGCCTTCATCGACGCGAGATCGGGGAACTCGATGATGGCACACCGCTTTGGCCGCCACGCACCGTCGAGCACCTCGCTCGCTCCACCACGCGCCAGGTACCGCCCTCCGTGAGCAGCGATGACCGCAGGTACCCGCTTCCTGTACTCGTCGAAGCCCACAGGGTCAGTGACCTCAATGTCGGCGATCAGATATGCGGGCATGGAGTCGTTCCTCGCAACGTGTCCGGATGGCCGAGGAGAGCCTCGAGCGGGAACCACCCATTGACACTATTTCCCCATCCGTTCGGCGATGTCCGTCAGCGCCTGCACGTTTCGCATCCTGTCTCGCACGTCAGGCGGCAAGGCCAGGGTCCCGCCACGCGTGCTCTGCACGGACGCACCGGTGCTCTTCAACTCGCCCATCGCCTCGTACCAGAGCGCGTGGAGCCGCCCGACCAGGTCGTGGAGCACGACGGTCACGTTCCAGTCCCGTGCACGCGCAGTCGGCGTGTCGAAGCCGAACTGACTGGTCACGGGTACACGAAGCATCCCGCTCACCATCTGCAACCGGTCACGCGGCGGCTCGGGAAGCAGCCACACCGTCTCAGCGCCTGCAGCCACATACGCGGCGGCACGCTCCAGCGTCCTGTCGAACCCTTCGGTCCGGAATCCCTGGCACCGGACACTGACGACCATCGCTGGGCTCGCATCACGCACGGCGCGAATGCGATCAACGGTCGTCGCCACGGGGTGCATCCCTGTCTGTGCTCCGCCGGACATGACCGCATCGCCGAAATGCAACGCAGCCACGTTCCCCTGCTCGAACTGCTTCACCGAGCGGTAGAACGTCACGATGTCCCCGTTGACATCGATGTCGGCGACCGCCGGAATGCCGACGTTCGAGGCAATACGTCCGAAGTACTCGGACTGTTCGCCGAGCGACAGCAACCCCCAGTCAGGAAGCGCCTGGGATTCCGCGGCGCGGCTGCTGCCCAGGAAGAGCGATGGGAGTCCGGCGATTCCACCAGCCGGGCACTGGCGGTATCGTACGCCGCGACCTTCTCGAACGGTGTACCCCGTTGGAGCAAGGCACGGAAGTGCTCTCCCATGCTGCTCGACGTGGTGGCTGATGCCCGCTGAACCTGCTGCCCCTGCAACGACGCAGGCGCGGCCCCTGCCACCGCGAGCCAGGGGCCAACCGCGCCGGCGGTCTGCAAGAACGATCGTCGGTTCACGATCTTGGCCATCTCAGTCTCCCGTTCGTTG
Source organism: Vicinamibacterales bacterium (assembly GCA_050185275.1). Taxonomy (GTDB): domain Bacteria; phylum Acidobacteriota; class Vicinamibacteria; order Vicinamibacterales; family UBA2999; genus JABFRY01. The sequence goes on from JBFWZN010000015.1 coordinate 3,067, forward strand.
TCGATTGCGCCCGAGACCAATGCCGGGACGGAGGGCGGCTCCGCTGCCGCGCGGCGCCACGATATCACCGTCGGGCAGCGTCGGCTCCAGCGCCCTGTTGGGCAGTGCCGGATTGCTGATCCGATACAGGACATGCCGACGGAGCGGGTGCTCCGCCGGGAGCAACGGATGTTCGAAGTCGTCAGCGGCGTCGCGGTGCATGCCGAGCTTCTCCATGACACGTCTGGACCGGAGGTTGCCCGCAGCGGTGAATGACACGACTTCGGAAAGATGCAGCGCTCCGAAGGCATGACGGAGCACCGCAGCGGCCCCTTCGGTCGCAAGCCCCTGATTCCAGTACGCCCGTGCGAGGCGCCACCCGATTTCCACACAGGGCGTGAAGGGCGTGTCGAAGGAGGGGACCGAAAGGCCAATGAATCCCACAAACGGCGCGACACCAGGGGCTTCCACCGCCCAGAGGCCGAAGCCACGCTCCTGGAACTTCGCTTCGATACGTTCCACGAACGCGTCGCTTTCACGCCGAGATAGCGGTGCGGGGAAGTACTCCATGACCTGCGCGTCGGCGTTCAGTGCCGCGAAGGGCTCTCGATCGGCGGGACGCCAGGTCCGCAGCCGGAGCCGCGCGGTGGAGATGTCTGTCGCCATATGAGCACCGGCACTTCTGCAGGGCCCCGAATCGTCTGGTATGGCCGCGGGTCATGCCGTCGTCAGTCGACGAGCAGGCCCATGGAGTAGTGATCGTAGTAATGGCCATCGACGCAGATGTCGCGCCGCAACGTGCCTTCGACGGTGAACCCGCAACGACGGTAGAGGGCCAGCGCCCGGGCGTTGTCCGTGCGGACCCGAAGATTGACCTTTGTCACGCTAGGTTCTCGGCGGACCCATTCGAGGAACACCTCGACCAAGGCGGTGCCTACACCGAGGCCCCACAGCGACCGCCGGACGGACATCCCAACTTCCCACGTGCCGGCTTCGTGACCTGGAGCCGGGAATGAAGGTGAGGGAGGCCACGATGTGGTTGTCGACGACGCCCGCCAGGGCCACGGCGCCAGGACTTGCCCCGCAGCGTGCGAGGAACGCCCGCTCCTCATCGACCGTCATGCCAAGTTCGTCCGGACCGAAGCCCAAGAACTCCGATTCGGTGCTGATGGCACGCAGATACTCGATCAGACTCGACGCGTCGTCGGGCTCGACACTGCGAATGGTCACCACCCGCCCGTCGCGAAGAACTCGCTCGGATTGCTCGATGAACGCCATATGGGCACAACGCCTGCAGGAGCGCGCGTGAATCAGCAGGCCTCACTCGGGGGGCGTCGTGACGTCACAACCGCTGGGCGCCCTCGACCTTGCCGAGATCACGATCGAAGGTCCCCAAGGGGAGGTGCCCTGCCTTGCGGGCAACTTCCACCATGAGGCAGTCCGAGAACCCGATGCGCGACCGCCGGCGAAACTGCGCGACGGCGGCTGCGACCACCTCCGAGTCCTGAATCGTGAGGTGTTCATGGCTGAGCAACATCTCCACGGCCGTGGCGATGGCATCGGCATCGCAATCGTAGACGGAGGCCAGGACCCACGTCGCCTCGGCAACGGCCAGGTGGGACACCCATGCCCCTTGCTCGACGAACGTGTCGGCGGCGGTCACCTGCTTGACGTCGTCCCGGGTGAGCAGCCGGACGAGGACATTCGTGTCAACGGCTCGCATGACGCTTCTGCATGTGTCGCCGGATCCCCGCCTTGAGCTGCTCGACCGTGCGCTGGCGCGGGGCCTTGGAGAAGAGGGCGCGGTGGATATCCGCCGATGAATAGCGACCCGCCTTGCGAACGGTCACGTGATCGCCCTCTTCGTTCCACTCGAGCACCGAACCCGGGCCGATACCGAGCCGTTGCCGCACCTTGGCCGGTACCGAGACCTGCCCTTGAGCTGTCAGCTTCGAGTGAGCGAGTGCCATCCGAGGAGCTTACCACGGTAATGCATTTGGACGACCCGACCCGCACGCCATGGATTGAGCTCACCGGAGTGCGAAAGCGACCCGACGCCCGCTGTAGCACTTCCGGTACGGCGAAGGGTTAGCCAGAACGCCTTGCACGAAAGACTGTGCCAGAGGCTCTGGAGAGACGCTCGACCTGGCCGAGCTCGACGAGATGCTCAAGCGCAGCCGATACCTCACCAAGGCTGGCACGACGCGGAGCAAGCCACCACTGGCTGACACCTTGCGCGGTGTCGCAGGCCGACGGATGCGCGGCCAGGTAGCGCCTGATCTGAGCGGCAAGTTCAAGGACACTGGCGGAACGTTCGGCACTCATGCGGGCTAACGTCGCGCTTCAGCCGCGAGCGGCTCTTCCAGAAGATGTCGCGCGCGCAGGCGCGCGACCACGAACCCGTCGCTCGTCGGCTGCAAGCGCTTGTTAGATCGCGTGGCTTCGCGTTCCGCCATGTCAGTCGCTCAAATCCGGAAGCGGACCTTTGAAACCGTACTCCTTCAGTCGAGCCACGGCGATTTCGCGCTCCGCCTTTGTGAAGAGCGGCTTCCATTTCTCTGCAAGCATGACCGCCTCAACTGTCAGATCTAAGCGGCCTCGCTCCCAAAGGGCGGTGTACCCGTCAGACACCTTGGCCGCGTGGAGCAGGTACCGCGCGGTCGCCAAGCCTCCTTGGTCGGAAACCATGCCAATGAACCGGGTGGCGTTGTAGTCCGCTTCCGACTTCGCGCGGCGATAAATATCGACCATGACGCCGTGAAACTCGGACTCCAACGGGTTCACGACTCTGGCTCCTCAATCAGTTGTCGGAAGTTTGTAGACCGCTTCCATCGCTGGCTTCAACATCTCGAAACTCATCTCGCCGGCGCCTTCGGCGCTTCGCTTGATGTCGGCGCGAGCCCGAATCGAGTTGCTGTAGTACGTCCAGAATGCTTCGAGATTACCCGCCTCAGCATATTGCCGAAAATCGGGCTTCGATGTGACCATCGGGGCCCATTGCAGGATTCCGTACAGAACCCGTACCTTGTGAGCTCTCGTCATGTCTTCCTCATCGTTGCCGAACTGCCCGTTCAGCGGTCCAACTACTTGTTAAGTAGGCGGCCGATGGGTTCCTCACAGACCTAGCGCCAGCGAGCCACGTCGAGCGCCCAGGGCCTCCCAAGCTGTTGAGTGCGCGGAGTCTAGCACCCCGTTCAGGAGGCGGCAACGGGCATGCCTCCCAACCGTGTCGCGGACGTTGATACCTGCGAACCCGGTCAGGTATGCGAGCCAGTGGGATGTCTCGGCTCAACCAGCAAGTGCATGGCAAACAAAGGGTTGCCGGTGGAGTCTCCGGTCGCCTGAGGAAGCGCATACCTACGGGGCCCGCTTGATAACGCGGACCAGAGCCGGTCTGCGGGACCTCGCAGGGCTGAACCTTCCCGGGTCAGGGCGTGGGTAGATCCGGCGGCCGGCGGGGAGCGGCCGCGCCGCGGGCCGACTGCGCCGCACACCGACGTCGACTGCCTGAAGTCGCCGCGACGCGACGGCTCGCCGCGAGTTCGGACCGCACGATCCGTGACGTGCGAATCACCATCGCCGGTGCATGCCGTGATCGACCGCCGCGCGGATCCGCCCCTACTCGCGGCGCCAGCGACAGGGTATGAGCGTCGCAAGACTTCCGGCGTGCGGCACCGGAGGCCTGCAGGACGACCGCCGGCGGAAGCGGCCGGCGGGGAGCGGCCGCGCCGCGGGCCGACTGCGCCGCACGCCGACATCGTCCGCCTGAAGTCGCCGAGACGCGACGACTCGCCGCGAGTTCGGACCGCACGATCCGTGACGTGCGAATCGCCTTCGCCGGTGCATGCCGTGATCGACTGCCGCGCGGATCCGCCCCTACTCGCGGCGCCAGCGACAGGGTGTGAGCGTCGCAAGACTTGCGGCGTGCGGCGCCGGAGGCCGGCGGCGCGGCCGCTCCCCGCCGTTCGCGCACCAGGCGCGGGCACCAGCGGCGCATGGAGAGAGCGCAGACAGAGAGGATCCGTACGAAGGACGCGTACGCGGAGGCGGGCACCAAGAAAAAGGGGCGGACCCGAAGGCCCGCCCCTGAGTACTACCCGCCATCCGCCCCGAGGGGACGGCGACCGCCGCTACGCCTCGGTCTGCCCCGCGCGCAGCTCGGCGAGCGCGAGCCGCTCTTCCTTGTTCGGATCGTTGACCACCTTCACCTGCTCGCCGAACACCATCGTCGGGTACGTGCTGGCGTTGAAGGCAGGCCAGTTCGGCATGTCGGCGTGGTTCGGGTTGCCGGTGCGCGCAAACGCCGCCCAGGCCGCGCTCATCACGTGCGCGAGCTGGTAGCGATACTGGCTGGCGCCCGTCATCGACGCGCACACGTCCACGTTGTAGAACACGAACGGGATGTCGAGCGTGTGATACGCGCCCATCCGGTTGTCGTGCACCGGCGAGTGCCAGTTGAAGAAGTAGAGGTACGCCGGGGCGCCGCCCTGCTCCGTCTTCAGCCGGTTGAGCGTCTGCGCGTTCCAGCGCCGGGAGTTGTCCGCCTCCGCGGTCAGCCACAGCATCTGGTTGCGCTTGGTCGGGTGCAGGCGCTTGTAGAGCGCCATCAGCGACTGCCCCTTGGCGGCGTCGTTGCCGGCCAGCCGCGCGAAGCGGCTCGCCATGTCCGCGTCGGACAGGTCGAACGGCGGCGGCCCCACCCAGCCGTTCTCCGTCTCGGTGGAACCGGCCATCAGGGGCACGTTGGCCGAGAACGACGGTGCGCTCGGGTCCCACTGGTGGCGCGGAATGATCGTCCCGTCGATCACGGGACCGCCACCGAGCTGCTGGATGCGCGGCTCGCTGTAGAAGGCGTCCTGGATCTGCTGCACCGAGATCTGCTGCAGCCGATCGAGCTGGTCGGGGCGGATGCCCAGCTTGGCCAGGTAGCGCTCGGTCGCCTCGGTGGCATTGGTGGCCGGCACGCCCCGCATGGCCGAACCGCTCTGCGCGACGCAGCGGTGAAACAGGCCCTCGGCCGACGGCGTGGCCATCATGGTGGTGGTCTTTCCGCCGCCGCCCGACTGGCCGAAGATGGTGACGTTGGTGGGGTCGCCACCAAACTGCTCGATGTTGTCGCGCACCCACTCGAGCGTGGCCACCAGATCCTGCGCGCCCACGTTGGTCGAGCGCGCCCACTTGTCGCCGCCCAGGTCTGCCAGGTGCAGGAACCCGAAGATGTTGAGGCGGTGGTTCACCGAGACGACGACCACGTCCTCCTTCTTCGCGAGGTTCGTGCCGTCGTACATCAGGTACTCGCCGGAGCCGGCCGCGAAGCCGCCGCCGTGCATCCACACCATCACCGGGCGCGTGCGGTTGTCGAGACCGGGCGTGAACACGGCGAGGTTCAGGCAGTCTTCACCCTCCTCCACGAGCCGGTTCATCGCGAGCACCACAGGCGAGGGCTCGCCGGCGCCTGGCGCCTGCGGCGACCGCTGCCCCACCTGGAACGCATCGCGCACGCCGGTCCAGGCGGTTGGCTTCTGCGGTGGCATGAAGCGGTTGGCCCCGGCGGTGGAGGCGCCGTACGGCACACCCCAGAACTGGTGCACGCCGTCCTTGAGCAGGCCGCGGACCCGCCCGTGACGGGTCAGCACCGTCCCGCCGACGCTGGTGAGCCGCATGTCCTGACCGAAGGCGAGCGAGGCGCCCCCGGCAAACAGGCCGGCCGCCGCCACGGCGCCCGTGCCCAGGAACGTCCGGCGATCGATGCCGAACCCGGTGTGTCGTCTCGAACTCATGGCTTCCCTCTTCCCGCTCGATGCGCGGGCTCAAATAGCATGATTCCCGTGCGGCCTCCGCCGACGCGCGGCGGGCAACCACGACCGGGGATTATGGCATGGCCCGCCGGCTCAGGGGCCTGAGCAGGGGCCGGAGGCGCCAGAGCCAGAGCCTGGGCCAGGAGCCGGAGCCGGGCCAGGGGCGGGCCGGGCCAGGGGGGCAGGTCCGGCATCCGCGGCCTGCGGCGGGGTCGTGCCACCGGACGTCAGCGGGGGCCGACGCGCAACGGGGCCAGCTGCTCGGGAAACTGCGCGAAGTGCTGCTCCAGGGTGAGCGGCACCCGGCCGGTGAGCCGCGTCACCGTCTCGGACACCGGCTCGACCTCGCCGGCCGCCTGGGCCAGGTACGACCCGAGCCAGGTCTCCACCTCCCAGTCGGGCGCGCCGGAGGTGGCACGCCAGCGCCGGCCCGCCTCCACCGTCTCGTCCTCGTAGCGAAGGGGACGCCCGACCAGCCCGGACACGCGCGCCGCCACGTCGTACAGGCTCAGGGCCTCTGGCCCGGTCACGTCCAGCGCGCCGCTCGCCGCGGGCGGCTGCAGCAGCACGGCCACCACCGTCTGCGCCACGTCCTCGCGCGACACGAAGGCCGCCCGGCCTGCGCCCGCCGGGCCGCGTACCACGCCGTCGCGGTCAAAGAGGTGCGGAATGACATCGAGGTACAGGGAGTCGCGCAGCGCCGTGTAGGGCACGCCGCTGGCGGCGAGCAACCCCTCGGTCAGGGCGTGATCCCTGGCCATCGGAAACCTGGACGACGGTGAGGCCCCCTGGAACGACAGGTAGACGAGGTGTCGCACGCCAGCGTGCGCGGCGGCGGAGATCGCGTGGCCGTGCAGGCGTGCGCGGTCGCCCTCCCTGGCGTAGCCCGACACAATGAGCGCGGTATTGATGCCGCGAAACGGCGCCGCAAGGCTCGCGGGGTCCGCGTAGTCCCCGGCAACGACCTCGCATCCCGGTGGTGCCTGCACCTTGCCCGGGTCGCGGGCCATGAGCCGGGCGCGCGTACCGCGCGCGGCCAGCAGGTGCGCCACACGATGACCCACGACACCCGACGCACCGGTGATGAGCAGCATGCGCCGCAATGGTGGCATGGATCCGGCCGCTCGCACACGGGTCCCGCGAGTTGTCTGCCCGGCGCGCTGTCTGCCCGGCGCCTGGACAGGTGCCGCTGGCGCCGGCCACCGATCAGGGCGCGGACGCGAGCAGCCGGAGCACCTTCCGCACGTAGTCGCGCGTCTCGCCGTAGAGCACCGCGTCCCCGCGCGCATACCGCCGCGCGTAGTCGGGGCCGCCGTTGTAGGCCACCAGACCCAGTTCCACCCCACCGAACGCCTCGATGAGCGAGGCAAGGTAGCGAACGCCGCCCTCGATGTTCTGGCTGGGCACCCACGGGTTCACGCCCAGCTCCCGCGCGGTGCCAGGCATGAGCTGCATCAGCCCGATGGCACCGGCCGGCGAGACCGCCGCGGGACGGAACGCAGACTCGGCGGTGATCACCGCGCGCACCAGCGCCTCCTCCACGCGGTGCCGACGCGCCGCCTCCCGGATGGCCGCATCGAAGGGAGTCGGGCCAGAAGGGACAGTGCCAAAGGGGGCAGAGCCGGAGGACGCGGCACCAGAGGTGGCGCGGCCGCGCGGGGCCAGCGGGCGGGACGTGACGGGCGGAAAGACCCTGGGCGTACGTGCGGCCGCCAGGCGCCGGTACTCGCCGTCCAGATAGTCGGCGGCCGTCTCCCGGGAACCACCGGCCGCCAGCATCCCCCTGGCCCGATCGAGCGCGGCAAGGCCAATGCGCCCCGTCACGACATCGGCGGTTTCGCGGGTCGAGTACCCCAGGGCCAGCAGTCGATACGCATCCGCGTCGCGGGCCGCCGTGCCCGGCGTGGCGGCAAACCGCAGGGTGCCGCGCGCCCGCAGACCCCGCCGCAGTTCCGCCGTCGTGAAGGCCGGGGCTTCGGGGGTTCCGGCCACGGCCTGCACCAGGCGTCCCAGGTCGGTCAGCGCCGCCACGCGTGCGTCCTCCCGTCCGGAGGCGCGTCCGAGCAGCACGGTGGCCTGCAGGCGCACCGAGACCAGATCCGACAGGTCGATGTGCCCCGTCTGGTCTCCCACGCCAGGGTCGGCCTGCGCCTGCACGACCTGGGGCAGACCGGGCGGGGAAACCGGCACCGGCGACAGGAGGGGCGTCAGGAGGCACAGCAGCGTGCACAGCATGAGGAGTGACCGCCGCGGCGCCGGCCGCACGACGGTACCTCGCCGTAATCGGCACGTCCCCGCACGCGCGTGAGTCGCGGCCCTCCGACCGCGGCCGATGCGCCGGCCTCCGCTACACTACGCCCGTGGCGGGCGTCTTCATCAGCTACCGCCGGGAGGACAGCCAGGGATTCGCCGGACGGCTGGCCGATGACCTGAGCGAGCACCTCGGGAACGAGCGGGTCTTCAGGGACCTGGAGATCCCGATCGGCAGCAACTTCGCGGACGTCCTCACCACGGCCGTGGCGTCCTGCGATGCGCTCCTGGTGGTCATCGGACACCGGTGGGCCGGGCAGACACCGGGTGGCCTCGGCTTTCGCCTGTTCGAGCCGGACGACTGGGTGCGCGCCGAAATCGAAACGGCGCTCGCCCGGCGCAGGCCCGTGATCCCCGTGCTCGTGGCCGGAGCACGCATGCCGTCCGCAACCGATCTGCCCGCGTCGATCGCCCCGCTGGCCACGGTGCAGGCGGCGCAGTTGAGCGACCGCCACTGGGACGCGGACCTCACGTCCCTCCTGGTCCGTCTTCGCCAGCTCTGTCCGGCGCTTCGCCACGCCCCCACGGTCCCCTCGCCCGTGGCCCACGGAGACAGCACGGGGCGCCGTCGCGAAACGCCCGCCAGGTCGTCACGACCCTCGTTCCTGGCCCGACTCGCCCGGGCGAGCACGCGCGCCGTGTGGAAACGCGTCCGCGCGTGGTTCTCGCTGGCGTTCAGCGTGGGGGTGCTGTACGTCGGCATCCGCCTGTTCGGCGACGACGCGTGGCAGCGCGGGCTCGACGCCATCGAGGCCCGCCTGCTCCTTGGGTGGAACCGGCTGCTCGGATGGCTGGCCGGGCTCGGCTAGGCACCTCGATCCGGAGCGACCGCGCGCCGGGCGCTATAATCGCGTGACACCGCGCGAGCGTGCCCGCTCGCACACCACGCCCCTCAGGGCGGAACACCACGGTCCGAATTCCATGCTCAGAGCTGGCATCGTCGGGCTCCCGAACGTCGGGAAGTCCACCCTCTTCAACGCCATCACCCGCACGCGCAAGGCGGAGGCGGCCAACTACCCCTTCTGCACCATCGATCCGAACGTCGGCATGGTGACGGTGCCCGACGCGCGGCTCGCCGCGCTGCAGCGCATCGCGGGGACCACCGTGGTCATTCCCGCCGTGATCGAGGTGGTGGACATCGCCGGCCTCGTCAAGGGCGCCAGCCAGGGTGAGGGGCTCGGCAACAAGTTCCTCACGCACGTGCGCGAGGTGGACGCCATCATCCAGGTGGTGCGCTGCTTCGACGACCCCGACGTGCACCACGTGGCCAGCGACGTGGACCCGGTGCGCGACATCGAGACCATCAATACCGAGCTGAACCTGGCAGACCTCGACTCGGTGCAGCGCCGGCGCGAGCGCATCGCCAAGGACATCAAGCGCGGCGACAAGGTCGCCGCCGCCGAGGATGCCGCCCTGGCCCGGGTGGAAGCGGTGCTGGACGGGGGCCGTCCGGCGCTGGCGGCCGACCTCTCGAAAGAGGAGCGGGCACTCACGCGCCCGCTCTTCCTGCTGACCGACAAGCCCACGATCTTCGCGTGCAACGTGAAGGAGTCGGACCTGGCGACGGCCGACACCAACCCGTACGTGGTGAAGGTGCGGGAGTACGTGCGCACGCACCTGAACACGGAGGCCGTCGTCATCAGCGCGCAGATCGAGAGCGACCTGGTAGACCTGAGCCCCGAGGAGGCCACCGAGTTCCTCAAGGAGATGGGCGTGGCCGAGAGCGGCATCGGCGCCCTGATCCGGGCCACCTACCACCTGCTGGGCCTGCAGACCTACTTCACGGCCGGCGAGAAGGAAGTGCGCGCCTGGACCATCCATGTGGGCGACACGGCGCCGGCGGCGGCCGGTGTCATCCACTCGGACTTCGAGCGCGGCTTCATCAAGGCCGAGACGGTGGCCTACGACGACCTGGTGTCCTGCGGCTCGGTGGCAGAGGCCCGGTCGCGCGGGCTCTACCGGATGGAAGGCAAGGAGTACGTGGTCAAGGACGGCGACGTGCTGCTCTTCAAGTTCAACGTGTAGCGGACGCCGCGCTCAGGCGGCCGCGCGCTGAAACGCCACGTGGCCCGCCAGCAGGTTCGGCACGGCCGTCCGGCCCGCCTGCACCCACGCAATCGAGAGAGACAGCTCGCCAGTCGGTTCGCCACCCGCCTCGCCGGTCGCAAGCCACCAGTCGGGCTGGGTGCGTGCCGAGGCGGGCAGCGCGGTGCCCAGCAGATCCTCGATCTGGCCGAACGTCAGCACCACGAGTTCCGCATACCGGCCATCCAGGTACTTGTGCAGGGCCGCGTACCGACGGGGCACGCGGCTCGCGGGGGGCCGCGGCGCGCTCACGGGCTCGACCACGGGCACGTCGGGCTCCACCCGCTCGCCGAACAGACGATTCCACAACCGCTTCTGCATGGTCATTCCGCTGCCTCCGTCCACGTGGCAGCGTACGCGATCGCGCGAGACACCACTGTGCTGTTGTGCACACCTGGCGGCGTACAGCAACGAGGGCGGCCCCGGGGCCGCCCTCGTCTGGGTCACACGTGACGCGCCCGTCTGGGGCGCGCGTCGTCTGGCTCGCAACCAGGCGCTAGAACAGCGGCGCCTTCGAGCCGGCCGGCGGGGCCGGCGTCGCGCAGGGCGTGGGGTCCCACTTCGACGCGTCGCGTTCCTTGCGGAAGTGCGACGAGGTCACGTACGGCTGCGTAAGGTACATCGGGTCCTCCACGATGGCCGTCACGACGAACCACTCCTGCCCGTCGGGCGTGTTGAAGCGGTTGAAGTACTCGGTGAGCACCGCCTCATCGCTGTACGGAATGCCGTTGGCGCGGAGGTACCCGGGCCGCATGCGCGTGGTCACCACCTTGAGCACACCGCCGGGGGCCGGCTTCGGCTCTTCGCGCCGCTGGTTCAGACGCTGCATCGTGCCGCGCGGGGTGAGCGGGCTCTCCCACGCCGCCACCGAGTAGCCCTGCCAGCTCGGCTCTTCGCGGGCGCCGTCCATCAGCATGGCCACGAGCGTGCGATGCCCCTCGTTCGAGAAGTGCAGGCGACGCGACTGCGTTCCCGAATCCGCGTCCACGCGCAGCGTGAAGTCGTCCTCCCACCGGATCTGGAGGCGCGTGGGCAGGCGCATGAGCGCCGCCGCCCCGAAGGCCTTGCACTGCGCCCCGGCGGCGTTGTCGGCCTGCAGGTCCCACCGGTCGGCGATGGCCGCCGCCGCCGGGTTGAGCGGCACGCTCATGTAATCCCCAGGGGCAGGCGTGAGCATCCGGTAGATCCAGTCTTCGGTCACCACCGATACCCAGTTGCCCTCGAGGTCGATCGGCGCGCCCGCCCGTCCGGGCGCCGGCGGCTGGGCCGGTCCGCCCATCTGCAGCTGCGCGGCCGCGGGCCGCGGGGTCAGCCCTGCGAGCAGCGCGCACAGCGCGGCGGTCATCAGGATGCGTGTCGTCGTTCCGTTCATGGTCAGCTCTCCGGGCGCGTGCATGTCAGCGCCCTCCCTGCGGCTTCAGCTCGTTGTAGACGGCCGTCAGGAACATCTGCGTGGACGAGGGTCCAGGCTCGACGCCGTAGATGCCGTCGTACTCGAGTGACGGCTTCGCCGCGATCACCTGGTCGACCGTCCGGCCCTCCTTGATCATCAGCGCCACGCGGTCGCGGATGATCGTCAACATGTCGCGCACCTCGACCACGTCGGACTCCTCGGAGATCCGCCCGTGTCCGGGGATGACGAGGGTGCCCCCCTGCATGTTGAACTTCGGGACCGTGATGTCGATCACGCGGTTGAGGCCGTCGATGATGCCCTGGAGCGACCCGCCGTGCTCGGGCCGCCACACCGGATACGCCTGCGTCGAGAAGAAGTCGCCCGTCACCAGCACGTCCGACCGGCGGAAGTGCACCATCACGTCACCGTCGGTGGTGGCGGCCGGCACGTGCAGGATTTCGACCACCTCGTCGTTGACGTGCAGCGTCTTCTTCGGACCGAAGAACGTGTTGAACGGCCACTGCTCGTCGGGCACCGCGCCGAAGTCGCCCGCCACGAGGCGGTCGAGCGTCTTCTGATGGCTGATGACCGACATGCCGAGCGACTGGTTCACGCCGGGCATGGCCTGGCCGACGTCGAACACCGCCTTGTTGTTCCCGAGCTTGCCCGGGTGGGCGGAGGTGTTGATCAGGAGGCGAATGGGCATGGGTGAGAGCTTCGCCACCTCCGCCAGCAGCGCCGGACTCGCTTCCGGATTGCCGCTGTCCACGAGCACGGCCCCGACCTCACCCACCTGCACCGCCACGTTGCCGCCGCCGGTGACCACCATGTGCACCTGGCCCTGCACGGGGATCACCCGCACCATGGCGCTGTCGGCGGGCATGGGCGTCGGCCGCTGCGCGCCAACGGGCATCGATGCGGCGCCGAACGCCAGCAGCGCGAGGCCCAGGAAGGCCCCCGACGCGTGGCGCGACCGGCGCCTGGTTCCGGCGCCCGCGCCACCGCTGCGAGTCTCACGCATTGTCATCACTCGCATGGACCTACTCCCGCGGCCGGCTGGCGGCCGGCTGTGCATCGAACCGGCGACGCATTTCCTGCAGCTTCTTGCGGTACTCGGGATAGAGCGTCTCGGCCCCACCCTGCGTCCCCTCGATCTCGATGCCGACCTGATTCGCCAGCTCCGGATGCCTGGTGCCCAGGGGCCAGTGCGGCACCCACCCGAGCGGCTGCTCGTTCTCCTCCACCGACTCGAACGGACCGGCGGGGCCCACGGCCTGCGAGGGGTTCCACACCCACGTCTGCGAGCGGACGAACGGCTCTTCCAGGTAGATGGGGTCCACGACGTGGGTCACCATCGTCATGTAGTCGCCGTTGCGGAAGAAGTACTCGGTCATCACGGCATAGGGACTGGCCGGCACGCCGTTGCGCTGGTAGACGCCGTACTTCATGTGCGTGGTGGTCACGACGAGCACGTTGTTGTCCCAGCGGCCCGTGGAGAAGCCATTCCACATGTGCAGGCCCTCGGCCGGCGGATGCGGACGATCGTCGAGCCAGATCGTCCGGTCGGCGCGCCCGAACGTGCCGTAGGTGGCGTAGCCGATGACCCGGTCGGTCACGGGCTCGAGGATGCGGTCGATGCGCAGCTGCGGCCCGGGGCCGCGGAACGAGTACTGCGCCGGATGCGGCTGCATCTGCCGTTCCTGCTGGTTAAGCACCTGGGCATCCCACGCCTCGGCCTTCTGCCGGGCCGCCGCGTTGATGGGAATGCCGGTGTAGTCACCGAGCGTCGCGCCGGGAATGCGGTGGAACCAGTCCTCGTGGAGCAGCGGCGCCCACATGCCGGCGATGTCGAACTGCGCCCGGGCAGGCGCGGCGAACAGGAGCACACACAGGCAGGCGAGCCCTGTCGCCAGCGGGTGCAAACGAGTCATGCAAACCTCCGAGAAAGCAGAAGAACCATCCTCAGGCAATGCCGGGACGCCTGAACCAGGCGCCGGCCGCCGCCGCATCCGGCGCAGGGGACGCCCACAGCGTCTCGACCTGCACGGCACCGCCCGCTTCCGCGAGCCGGCGCCACCCCCCCGGCCAGGGGAATTCGTGGACGGCGTCCTGACGCCAGCGCGCGCGGGCGGGCCCGAACCCGCCGCACAATCCCACCACCAGGGACCCCCTGGGCACTACCACCGGCCCGTGATTCTCGATGGACTGGCGCAGGATGGCAAGGCCCGGATCCGAAACGGGGCGCGCCGAGAGCGTCCAGGCACGGCACTGCGTGGCGGGCCGCATCGCCACCATCACGTCCAGCCACTCGTCCCCCGCCACCCGTCCCAGCGCGTCCGAGCACAGGGGTACGAGCGACGCCACGTACCGCATCAGGGCGCTGACACTGAGGCCGAGCCTGCGCAGCTCCCTCTGCCGGTGATAGAGGTAGAACCGCACGTCGTGCAGCGCGTACCGGGGGTCGTCTGGCTGGTACAGCAAGCGCCGGGAAGGTAGCAGCCGGGACCGGCGACGGGCAATACCTAGAGCTGGGTAGACCCCCGATCACCCCATGTCTTCCCGCCCGTTTGCCGCCGTCTTCCCGCCCGTGGCACACTGCGGGCCGCCAGACGAGACAGCCCATGACCCAACCTGCACGTGCCGTCGTCGTCGCCCTCTGCCTTGTCGCGCAGGCGGCCGGAGCGCATGCCGCGGAGACCGATGTCGGCCTCGAGCACTACACCGTCACCCGCTGGGCCGGCGACGCCGACGCGCCGGCCACCCTGGTGCGCGGCATGGCGCAGGGGCCGGAGGGGTTCCTGTGGCTCGGTTCGGGCGACGGCCTGTTCCGCTTCGACGGCTTCACATTCGATCGCTGGTCGTCGCTGAGCAACGCCGCGCTGGCGGGGCGGGCGGTCCGTGTTCTTTACCGGGATTCCGGGCAACGCCTCTGGGTCGGCTTCGATGACGGCGGCATCTCGCGCATCGAAGGCACCCGGGCGCGCAACTACGGCCCCGCCGAGGGCCTCACCACGCCAGGCATCCGCGTGTTCTTCGAAGAGCGGGACGGGACGCTCTGGGCTGGCGGCCGCGGTGGCCTGTACCGCCTGGACGGCGAGCGATGGAGCCAGCCTGCGGCCGCTGCCGGTCTCGGAGACGAGCCGGTGTTCGGCGCGTCGCTCCAGCCCGACGGCACGCTGCTCGTCACCACCGACGACGGCGTGTACCGCCGGCCTGCCGGCGCCAGCGTGTTCGAACACCTCGCCACCGTGGACGCCGACAACGGCGGGGTGCGCGACGTGTGCGTGGATACGGCGGGCCGCATCATCACGACGGATCCCATTCAGGGGTACCGCGTGCTCGGCGACCCGCCGGCGGCAACGACGGCCCTCGAGCAGGGCATCGGCGCGGACCTGCTGTGCGGCAACGACGGCACCGTGTGGGTGGGCACCGCCTTCGCCGGTCTGTGGCGGCGGCCGCCTCCGGGCGCGGGCCCGGCCCTGGCCGTGGACACGAACCTGCTGGCCGAGGGCGCGATGTCGCTGCTCGAGGACCGCGACCGCAACATCTGGGTCGCGACGACCAGGGGGCTGTACCGGCTGACGCCGCGCAACCTCACCACCCTCTCCGGCTTCGGCATCGTGGCCACGCTGGCTCCGGACGGCCAGGGCGGCATGTGGGCGGGTACCTTCGACGGCCTGTTCCGCTTCGTCCCGGGCGGGCAGGGCTGGACGCGGTCGGACCGCTACCTGCCGGGCGCACGCATCCGGGCCCTGCACACCGACGACGCCGGCACCACCTGGGTGGCCACCAATCACGGGGTGTTCCGCATCGGCCGCGACGGTCGTCTGTCCTCGCCGCCATGGGGCACGCCCTTCCGGCAGATCGATTCGATCACCTCCGACGCCCGGGGCACCCTGTGGTTCTACGACGTGCGCCAGGGCCTGTTCTGCCCCGAGGGCAACGCGGCCGGAGCCGTGCCGCTGCCGTCGGAACTGCTCGGGATCCCCAACACGACGATCCATCACGACGGGGAGGGCCGCCTCTGGATGGTGAACAGCCAGGTCGTCGCCTCGCGTGACGCAACGGGCGCCGTGCGACGCTACACGACGGCCGACGGCCTGGGCAGTGGCAGCTATCGCAGTCTGTTCCAGGACGACGGCGGCACGCTCTGGCTGGGCGGGGCCGCCGGCCTCAGCCGCCTGCGCGGGGACCGGTTCGACACCGTGGTCATCGACAGCGCCTACCCCGCCGGTTCCGTCAACACCATTGCCGAGGATCGGCAGGGCCGCTTCTGGCTGGGGACCGACCGCGGCGGCATCCGCCTCACGCGCGCGGCCTTCGAGCAGGCGCTCGGCCAGCCGGATCGCGTGATGCGTGCGCAGTTCGAGGTGTTCGATGGCCTGCCGGGTGCGGTGCGCGCCATCAGTGACCGCGCCGTCGCCCGCGCCGGCAACGGCGACCTCTGGTTCGTCACCGACGAGGGCATCGCGGTCATCGCGCCGGGCGCGGCCGCACCCGGGCGGGCGGATCTGACGGCCCGGGTCACCGCCGCACGCGCGGTGGATACGGCGGTGGCGCTCTCGGACACCACGGGGTTCCCGCCCGGCACCACGCGCATCTCGATCGACTATGCCGCCGTGGACCTCACCACCCCGCACCGGGTCCACTTCCAGTACCGGCTCGACGGTTTCGACGAGCACTGGATTGACGCCGGCCTGCGGCGCACGGCCGAGTACACGAACCTCGCGCCGGGCGCGTATGTCTTCAGGGTGCGTGCGTCCCGCGACGGCATCGGGTGGACGGAGACCGCGACGACGTGGCCCTTCAGCGTGGCCCCGCTCTTCTACCAGGCCGCCTGGTTTCCGTGGCTCGTGGGCCTGGTGTGCGCGGGCGCGGGCTACGGCGCCTGGCAGCTGCACCTGAAGCAGGTGCGGAAGCGCTTCTCGCTGGTGCTGGCCGAGCGCACACGCGTGAGCCGCGAGCTGCACGACACGCTGCTCCAGAGCCTGGTGGGCCTCTCGCTGCAGTGCCAGGCCCTGGCGGGCACCACCGAGGCCGAGCGCGTGCGCGAGGCGATCATCGCCATGCGCCGTCGCATCGACGTGCACGTGAAGGAAGCCCGCGACGCCATCTGGCGCCTGCGGTCGCCCGCGCTCCGCCAGGAAGACCTGATCACGGCCCTGCGCCGCACGGCGGAGGAAACGATCGCCGGCGCGCCGGTGGACTTCCGGCTGCAGGTGGTGGGCGACCAGCGCCCGTGCCCGCCGGCCGTCGAGCGCGAACTCCTGCTCGTGGCGCGCGAGGCGCTGTCGAACGCCGTGCGGCACGCGCGGCCCCGCACCATCGAGACGCGCGTGGCGTTCGACCGCGGGCGCCTGTCGCTCCAGGTGCACGACGACGGCTGCGGCTTCACGCCGCCCGGCACCGCCGAGCCGCCCACGGTCCACTGCGGGCTGGCCGTGATGCGCGAGCGCATCGAGACGCTGGGCGGCCGGTTCTCGCTCGAGTCGGTGCTCCGGGAAGGCACGCGCATCTCGGCCGCGGTGCCGCTCGAGCCCCTGCCCGGGCGATGACGCCGGCCGCCGAGCAGATCCGCGTGCTCTGCGTGGACGATCACCGGATCGTCCGCGAGGGCATCGCCCTCATCATCGAGCAGCAGCCCGACATGACAGTGGTCGGCGCGGCCGCCACCTGCGCCGAGGCCATCGAGCGCTTCCGCGAGCATCGGCCCGACGTGACGCTCATGGACCTGCAGCTGGGCGAGCGCGACGGCGTGGAAGCCATCGCCGCCATCCGCGAGGACGACCCCGGCGCACGCATCGTGGTGCTCACCGTATACGTCGGCGACGAAGACATCCACCGCGCGCTCTCGGCCGGCGCCACCACGTATCTCTACAAGAACACCCTCTCCGACGATCTCATCCGCACCATCCGCGAGGTGTACCGCGGCGAGCGGCCCCCGATGAGCGAAGAGGTGATCGGGAAGCTCCGCGAGCGCGAGGGGCTGCCGCGCATCTCTCCCCGCGAGATCCAGATCCTGGAACTCATCGCCCAGGGCCTGCGCGACCGCGAGATTGCGGAGGCGACGGGCATCACGGAGCAGACGGTGCACGTGCACGTGAAGAACATCCTGGCCAAGCTCGAGGCGCGCGACCGGATGGGCGCGGTGCGCGCGGCGCTGCGGCGGGGGATCATCCACATCTAGGTGCCGTGCGGGTCGGTGTGGCGCGCTGCCCTGGTCCTCCGGCACGCGACGGGGGGCACCAGTGTTCCGGGCTGCCACCATGGCGTCGCGCGCAAGTCGGACCGGGGCAGCGCGCCACACCGACCCGCACATCGCCGTTGCAGGGTTCGGGAGCCGTCCCGTCCTCCGGCACGCGACGGGGCACCAGTGTTCCAGGCTGCATCGGGGCGTCGCGCGCAAGTCGGTCCGGGGCCGAGCGCGACACCGACCCGCACATCGTGGTTGCAGGACGGCCTGACCCCCTCCTCCGGCACGCGACGAGAGACCGCCGACGCACCTGACGCCTGGGGCTCACTCGCGAGCGGCGTCCACCGGCGAGACACCTTCACTCGCTCTCTGGCTGCCTACAGGCTGGAGCGGCGGCTTGGACCGCTCGTTCAGCATGAGCTCCATCTGCTGCCGAAGAGACCTGATGTCCTCGCGCAGCGCGGCGACATCATCGTCCGACTCCTCGACCTCAGGACCCAGAAACCACGCCGCCAGAAAGCCGGAGAAGGTACCGAACAGGCCAACGCCTGCCGCCATGAGGATGCTGGCGATCACACGACCTTCTTCGGTGACAGGATATCGGTCCCCGTAGCCCACCGTCGTGATCGTTGCGAAGGCCCACCACAATGCATCCTCAGGCCCCACGATATTGGCGTCCGGCGTGGTCTCGAACTGAAGGACCGCGATGCTGCAAAAGGTGACGAGCATGAGGCCGACGAGGCTGGCGGCCAAGAACGCGTTCTCGGCTCGACGCCTCACGACCAGCGTCGCTAGCACCCTCGTTGCCCGAAGTCCTCGCAGGACACGGAATACGCGCAGGAGCCTGGCAAGGCGACCGAGGCGAGCCACGTCGAGGGCCGGTATCGACGACAGCAGGTCGAGCCAGCCCCACGTCCGCAGGTACGCCCAGCGATTCTGAGCGAACGCGACACTCGCTACGAAGTCAACCAGGAAGACGCCGCATACCGCGTAGTCGGAGTAGTCGAGGATCTGCCGCGTTGCTGCCGACATCGGCACAGTCGCCTGAACTGCCAACTCCGCGAGGGCATACAGACACATCGCCAACATGAAGATCTGATAGCCAGGCGATGAGGTGTGGGGTCGGTGTTGTGCCATTCTTGTCAGTGCAGCGTATCGGTTGCACGAGTGCTATTCAGCCGCGGCGACTTCCGCGAACAGTAGCCACTGGCGACTGCACACGGTTACCAGGCCCCTGTCTGGAAGTCAGAGAAGGGTTCGACGGGACGAAATACTCCAGTGGAGGTCATGTCTCGCACGATTTCCCAGTTTCCCATCGCCTCCGTGACGTCGATAGCTGGTAGGTTCGCAAAGTTGAGCATCCTCCACTGATCGCGCCGAACCCGAACGCTGAGCAGGTAGTCGTCAGCCACCTCGCCAGTCGCACGAGAGGCCCGCTGAGAGAAGCCGGATGCCACTACGTGCACGATGCGAGGCATCGCCGCAAACACCTCGCCAACGACGCGAAAGAGCACTGCATGCACATGCGTCATGTATTCCTTTCGTCGCTGAACAGCCGGCCTGTCGCGTATGTTCAGCCTGACGCCCCGGGCTGCAACGGTTGCCGACTTCTGTGGCATGTCCTCAATCTCCGGAAGGTCGACGTCAATCATCACGCGTGTAGCAGAGTCGTCGACCTGAAGTGAGACCGTCGTCTCACGCGGCCACTCGATGCGTGCCAGAACCTCGGACAGATAGTCCTGAACCGTTCCAGGAGGGAGGGAGCGCTCGAGCTCGAACATGCTGACCCTCTCGCCTTCCGCTGCGTCATGCCATTCCCGCTTCGCAGCCCACGCTGTCAGCTCTGTCTTGAAGCGGTGCTCATCTTGAGCGTTCAGATCCTCAATCTGTATACGCTTGCTCTTGAAGATTCGAGCGAGTAGCGTCACGCGCCGCGGTGACGTCGGGGTAGGCATCGGATCTGCGAACGGTCGGCGAGAAGCGTCAGGAGGCACTCGGTCTGGTGAAGGAGTGGCGAGATGAATACTGAGGAGGGCCTCGATGCCCTTGTTCCAATGCTCACAGTTCTCTTCGAGCCAGCGACGGAGTCGTTCCCCGTGCTTGACGCGAGCCAGTTTCACAACACGGGGAGGCAGGTCGCGGCCGTCCTCGCCGACGATATCAACCGTGCCGTCATCGTTAAGCATGAACGCAACAGACAAGCCGTCGACTTTCGGGGCCGCAGTCTGCCCACGCGATGCCCCGTCAAGGCGCTCGCGCACGGAAAGCCCGGTGCCCGGTATGCCGACATTCGCGTGGACCCCTCGAGGCCCCAGGTTGAGGCTGGAACCCCTGGGGCCGATGGACATGCTCAGCCCGCGCAGGCCCACGTTCATGCGAAGCCCTGGAGCGAGCTTGAACGACTTTCTAAATCGCAGCGCCATCGCGGCTCTTCATCTGGCGCCTAGCGCTTGCGCATAGTCGCGTACCATGGCGCCGGAGGCGGGCGCCGCACTCTCTCAGTAATCCTCTGCTGTAGCACGTTGTTGGACCGCTCAGCGCCTTGAGTCGAATGCGCAACGCATCGAGCGTGGTCGCCTGAAATCACGGCGCTGCGACTTCTCGCCGCGCTGACCAGACAGCCGTGCCAATTGGGAGCACCAGGGCGATAGCGGCTGGCGGGAGGGTCGTCGGTGCCGCTCATCGCAGACAGGACGCCATCTCACCAGCCAAGGTAGTACCTGGCGCTGCTGGTGCACCAGCAACGTCCGCAACATGGACAGTCAGGTTCCCGACCGCCAGAACCGAGTCTCCACGAAGGTAGGCGTGGTCGGGTGCAATAGCTTCATATGCTAGCGTGCATCCGCGAAGGTCCTCGCCGGACTGGAAACGAGACCGAGTACGTGCCGAACACTGAGCCGTCGTCTTGAGCGATAGCGACGGAGGGCGCCAGACAGCTCAGAGCTAGCACGACGAAAGTGACCCTCATGCAGCTCTTTATGGTCAGTGATTCGTCACAGTTCCTAGCGACGGCACGCCGACACTGCTTCCCTCAGGGCTTACTCCGGCAGGTCTCGCGCGGCCCGCATACGACCCACGGTCATGAGTGCGCGGAGTCTAGCACTCTGAAGGGACAGCGACAAACGGCAGGTTAGGAACGGCAATGATTCCATGCGAGGGCGGTCGGACATGCCAAGGTGGGCGCCGTGAGCAGACACCAGCCGGCGGCGGGCGACCACCCCACGGGGCCGACCGCGACGCACGCCGACGATGACCACCTGAAGTCGCGGCCACGCGATTCCTCGCCGCGAGTCCGGACCTCGCGGTCCGTGACGCCTACATCAGCGTCGCCGGTGCATGCCGTGGTCGGGCGCAGTGCGCGCGGCGCGGTGACCGGGCATGACCCACATCTAGCAGGTACCGTGCGGGTCGGTGTCGCGCTCGGCCCGGGTCCGACTTGCGCGCGACGCCACGGTGGCAGCCCGGAACACTGGTGCCCCCCGTCGCGTGCCGGAGGACCCGGGCCGAGCGCGACACCGACCCGCACATCGTGGTTGCAGGGCTGGGGGAGCCGCCCCGTCCTCCGGCCGGCATGCCGGGCTGGCAGGGCTGGCGGTGGGCGTGGCGGCGGCTCAGCCCGGCTGGCCCCGTCAGGGACCAATGCGCTGCGGCCGGCGTCCTAGGCGTGGAAGCGCGCGCGGCCCCAGATGCTGAAGACCCTGCTCATCGTGGCGTTCGTGATCTACGGCCTGCCGTTCTTCCACCTGCGGTACCGCTGGCGTGCCACCGTGTACCGGGTGCCGGACTGGAGCATCAACATCCGGCCGTGGTTCGGGCACGACGCGGCGGCGCTGTTCACGAACCGGTACTTCCACACCGACGACGAGCGCCGGATGGCCCGTCGCTTCCGCCTCTACGTGGCGGGCTACCTGGCCCTGCTCGCCTGGATTGTCTGGCTGCCCTGACCGTACGCCACTGGAGACCACCCCATGCCCGATCCCACGACGCTCCTGGGCACGCTCGGCCTCAGCCTCCTGGTGCAGGCCGCGTTCTTCGTGTTCGCCGCGAGCCTGCGCACGGACAAGGTGACGGATCTCGCGTACGGCCTCACGTTCGTGCTGCTGGCCGGCGTGCTGCTGGCGTGGACGCCGGACACGGGTGCACCAGGCGTCCTCCTGACGGCCATGGTGACGGCCTGGGGCGTCCGGCTGGCGGGCTATCTCCTCTACCGCATCATCCGCACGGGCCGCGACGAGCGCTTCGACGGCATTCGGGAGCACGTGTGGAAGTTCCTGGCGTTCTGGACGTTCCAGGGCGTGGCCGTGTGGCTCATCATGGTGCCGGTCGTGCTCTGGTTCGGGCAACCGGCGCCCTGGCGCTGGACGATGCTCGCCGGCTTCGTACCCTGGGCTATCGGGCTCGTGATCGAGACCGTGGCCGACGCGCAGAAGTTCGCGCACAAGTCGTGCCCCGGTGGGCGCGCCCGGTGGATGGACTCCGGCCTGTGGCGCCTGAGCCGGCATCCCAACTACTTCGGTGAGCTGCTCTGCTGGTGGGGCATCTGGCTCTTCGTGGCGCCCGACCTGGGCTGGCTCGCGCTGCCCGCCCTGATAGGGCCCCTCGCCATCACGGGCATCCTGCTCTTCGGTACCGGCATCCCCACCGCCGAGGCCAGCGCGAAGCGCAAGTGGGGCGACGACCCGGAGTACCTCGCCTACCGCGCGCGTACGCCCCTCCTCGTGCCGTGGCCGCGCCCGCGACGCGCGTAGATGCGATGTGGCCCCCGGCAGTTTGGGGGCGGGGGCGTGGACCGCTCCCCCGCATGGCAGGCGAGCCACGCCCTCCCGTCGTTCGCGGCGCGCGGCTCCGTTCGCCGGTCACTCCGGCTCGACGGGCAGGAATGTCCCCACCAGGACGAGAAGGAACCAAATGCTACCGACCACGATCGTCAGCACATTCACCGCGCTGTACCTGGCGTTTCGACCTTCAGGATTTCCGGCTGCGTCGTTGACCCGCTGACAGACCTGCTGTACCGGGACCAGGGGGATGACCGCTCCGAACCAGAGCAACGTCCACGGCTCTGGGAGGCGCTCGCACAAGACCAGAGCCATGTAACACGCCCCGAGCACGTCAGCGCGCCAGACCATGGGCAAACCAACCGCAACTGCCTGTTCCCGAATCCGCCGAAAGAGGGGTATCACCCAGAGCACTCCCCAGAGCGCCCTCCAGAACGGGCTGATGTCTTCGTGCGACGCATCGTTGATGCGCTTCCAGTTCTGATAGAACCAGTAGAGCTGGTAGAACGAGAACGTGCAGATCGATAAGACCACGAGCTTGTGGATAGCCACCGGGAAGAAGGTGAGCGTGCCAGCCTTCGCCTGCGCGACATAGTCGTATCCACAGTTGCAGACGCGCCAGTCCTTCGGACTCCACAGCCCGCACTGCGGACACCTCGTGGACGTGGCGGGCTCGACCGGCTGCGCAACGCCCTGAATGGATTCAGCCGACACCACAGGTCGGTCCACGATGGGCTCCCCGCATGCCGTGCAGAATCGATCGTTGTCTTCGGCTCTCTGGCCACACTGGCTGCAATACATTCGGGCCTTGTGCGCGTCGGTCTCTATTGGCCACCGGGCACGCCATTGCGACCGCACTATTCGCCAGCAGACACGCTAGCGCCGTGCGGGCGACTGTTCCTGGCTAATTGGGAGACTTGCTCGTCGTTGATGCGGCGGAGTCTAGCACCGCACCCACAAGGTCACAACCGTCGCACGATGGGACGGATAGGGGCCTCCAAGCAAGCGCCGGTCGGCTCTAACGCGCCTTGTTGGACCGTTTGCCGCGGGGTAGGGTAGCAACATGAAAGTTGCCTTCGAGCTGCCCTCCGCGCAGGCCGCACAGTTGGAGATCTAAGCTAAGCGGCTTGGCGTATCCGTGGAGGACCTCGCGCGCGCGGCGGTGACCGACCTGCTCGCGGCGCCGGACGCGGCCTTCCAGGCATCGGCACAGCGCCTCCTGGCCCAGAACCTGGAACTCTGTCGACGCCTCGCGTAGATGCGCTACCTCACGCTGGGCGAAGCCGTTGCGCTCCACCGTCGATGAGCAAGAACAGCTGATGCTGAGCCTGGCCGCAGGCCGCCTGCCTCGGGCAGAACTCACGGCCTGGCTACGGGGCCACGTCTCAACTCCAGACGTGTCTGGCTGACGCCGGGTCCAGCCGGCCCGTTCCACGCTGCACCACAAGTGTGGCGCAGCGACGTGGCCAAGACGCCCGTCCTGCCGTCAGGACTCAGACGCCACGGCTTCGAGGACGATCTTGTGCGTCGCGCTCATGTAGTTGCGAACCGCCTCGAGACCGCCTGTATCGATGCCGCCAGCACCCTTGATATCACCTGACCCGCTGTACAGCTCGTAGTAGGTCCCGTCCGAAAAGACCAGGAACACCTGTCTGCGGGGTGGCCGGTCGGACTCCTTGACGACCACGCCCGCGATCGATTTCCCGACGATGTCCCGAATGGCGTCTTTCATGATGCTGTTCCCATTGCCACGAGATTCTGGCCGCCTGCCTTCAAAGTCGGGTGCCGTGACTCGGAGGCACCCATATCTCACCCTCCCGGGCAGCCGTGCCGGCCCTGATCGGGAGGGCGTTCAGGGTGCCTGCGTGTTCAGCCATGACGAGGGCCGAGATCGCCGCATCGAACGCATCCTCTGATGACTCGACGTCACGGCGATGGGTGTCCGTCCAACTCCACTTCGTGCGGAGCACGTAGGCCCGGCGGGCCTCAGGCTGGCTCTTCGTGACCGCGCCCGTCAGCGCGCGCGGATAGATCTCCACCACGGTGTGGCACCCAGGACTGTCGAACGGCCAGATGGACCAGCCCCGCTCCCGGAGGGTCTGGAGATACGGCATGCCCCTGAGGGAACCCGTGCCAACTGCCCCGGCGCCTCCGATCTGGAAGCCCGACTTCGGCTTGATGGATGCTAACCTGCCGACCCTTTCCTCGGTGGCTCGAAGGTGCGCCGGAAGCTCAGGGCGGCGCCTCCCGGGACGCCCCCAGAACGGTGGAGCACAGTCGCGAAGCCAGTCTTCGCCCCGGTCACGCACCGCGCTCCACAGGCTGGGTCCATCGACCAGGCCATGCTCGTCCTGGAACCACGCCGGCAGAGAGAACGCGAAGTCGAACCCGGCGACGACGCGTTCCCTGGTTCGCGCGTACTCCAGTACAGCGTCGATGACGGCTTCGCGAGATGAGAAGGCTTCCAGGCGGTGGAGTCCATCCCCATCGGCTTCAGCCAGCCAGATCTTTCGGACGGGCTTCTCCGCGCCAGACCAGTCAACCGCGATGCATGTCAACGATTCGCGGTTCGAGACACTGGGCACTTCACGAACAGCGCGCGCCGGAGCCACGTCATCAGTGGGAGCGCTGAGCGCGTTGGCTCCATGTGGATGGTTAGCAGCGCCAGACGGCGGTCCGTCAGGCGCACCCGCGCGTTGCGCACCGCCGGCTCGGTCGCCGTGAAAGTAGAAGCGGTTCCCGTCGATGTCCTCAACGGTGAACTGGCGCAGACCCCACGGCTTGTCCTCGAGGGGTTCAACGATGCGAGCACCCCGCGAGTTCAGCTCCTCAAATGTCGCGTCGATATCCTCCGCGAACACCCAGTGAACGGCAGGCTCGAACGGCATCGGCCTTCGGCGCAGGAAGATCGCAACATCGTCGCGAGAGACGGCACCGATGTCGCCTCCCGGGTAGAGCCACCCGATCTCGAAGCCCAGTGCATCCCGGTAGTGTGCCTGGGCCCGTTCCACACTCTCCACCGGAAGCTCCGGGGTGGGGTGGGAAAAAGCCGTCCGCGTAACCTTCTGGGTCACCGCCACCTCCAGCGTGTCTCGGCCTGCATAGCTGCTTGACCGCGCGGAGTCTAGCACTCCGAATCGGGTGCACCAACGGGGTGTCGGCGACGGCCCACGGCGCCGTCTGACCTGCGAGCGCGACAGGGGGGGGCCGCACGCAAGACGCCAGCGTGGTTGCGATGGCAGGCAGAATATGTCACATTGGACATCGCTTCTATGGCTCGAGCCGCCGATGTTCCACTGGTATGGCTGTCCGGCGCCCCAGGCCGCGTTAGCCACGTGCCGCCACCGCCTGGCGCAGTACCACGCGGTGACCAAGGCGAGGAGCCGACGATGAAGAGCAGCAAGAAGGCCCGGCTGGAACGTGCCGGCTGGCGCGTTGGCGACGCAGCCGACTTTCTGGGCCTGAGCGATGAGGAGCGACGCTTCGTGGAACTCAAGCTGGCGCTCGCGGCCGGCGTGCGGCAACTGCGAGAGCGGCTCGGGCTCACTCAAGCCGCGCTGGCGAAGCAGCTCCGATCGAGTCAGTCGCGCGTCGCGAAGATGGAGGCGGCCGACTCCTCGGTGAGCCTCGACTTGATGATGCGGTCGCTTCTCAGCATCGGCGCAACGCCCCGAGATATCGCCAAGCTGATTCAGAAGGTCGAGGCGGCCTGACGGATCCGCGCTGAGCAGCAAGCGCCTTTGCGGGGCTCGTCGGCTCCTGCGGCGCGCTAGGCGGAGCGACCATCACCTGCCTGCTTCCGCGAGTTCTTGGCGAGATCACGAAGACCATCGAGCAACCGGTCATCCCCAGCGTAGAACACTTCAGGCGCTGGCTGGGACGGACGGATGGCATTCACGAGAAGCTGACCCAGTCTAAGGTCGGGGTTCTGAGTCCACAGCTCCTCCATGAGCTTGAGGATCGGCTGGATTCGTTTGGGATCGCGCATGTGTCGTTCCGCCTAGCGACGCCGAATCAGCCCCGCGCCGCCTGGCGCGTCGGCTGCATCTGGACGTTGGGCAGACCCGTGCCCTATGCCGCGAGTACCGGGGCCAGATCGGCCGCACTTGCAGGCGGGTGCCCGAGTTCTTGAAGTACCGCGTTGAGGGCCTCGAGCGACACCTTCGACGGTGCCGTGGTCTCGATGCCGATCGCTTGACCTTCGGTCGTGAGGTCGATGTTCAGTCCGGGTTCTACGCGACGCGTTCGCGCGGCTTTCTGCCCCGCCTCGCGCGGCAGGTAGTGGTATCCCGCGATCGGCGTGCCGTGCCGGAACGTGACTTCGAGGTAGGTGTTCTTCATTCGAGGTAGGTGTTCTTCATGCGTCAACCCGATCTACAGGATACGCCGCAATCACGACCAGCAGGGCGCGCGGTTCGTCGGGCTCGACGATGACCTCCTACGCCCCACCGGCATGACGGGCGTCGACGACGTACCGCCCCTCAAGAATGCTTGGACAAGGGAGCGTCTATAGCCACGATTGATTCGGCGCCCGTTTGAGCCCGGACAAACTCGAGCACGCTCGTTGATGACCATAGCGGTGGTGCCACGGCAACAAGCTCGGCGCCTTCGGGGTCGCCTTGAAGACACACGGCGCCCGTCGGATTCTTGTCGCTCTTCCACGCCAGGTCGATTCCGACGAATTGCGCCGTCGCCATGCCTTGACCTTCGCTTCACGCTGCCCAGCGACGCCACATCAGCCGCGCGCCGTCAAGCGTCGCCCAGCACGTCGGCTGCACTTGGAGGTTGGGCGGCGTGTGCCCACATTCGCGTTGAGCCTGCGATGCTTAGCCTTTCAGGATCGCGAAGTGATCTGTCTGCCACACCCAGTAACGGTGGTTGAAGTTCTGCGCTTCGTAAGGGTCGGGCGGAATCCAGTCGCACTCAATCGTTATGGGAAAGTCAGCCCTAGCGATCTCGGCCTCCAAGGCGTCGATGTGACGCATGTCGGCTCGAGCCGTTCCCCATACCGCGAGAAGGCCCCGGTCGTTCTGGACGTGGCACACGAGGCGCTCGTTGCCCGCCCGCGCCCCGCGATGCTCGCGACCCGTCAGGACGAACGTCTGGCGAGTTCTGATTTTGGTGTCGTACTTGTCTTTCATGGCTCTATCACTTGAATGGTCGTGCACTGGCACCGCCTGTCGTCCGCCCAACGACGCCACATCAGCCGCGCGTCGCCGAGCGTCACGCGTCGCGTCGGCTGCATTTGGAGGTTAGGAGGTTCATCTCTTTCGCTTTCGCGTCTTCTTTTTTCCGGCGGCCGGCTTATGGCCTGCGGCTGATAGCCGCTGCGCTATGAGGTTCTGCACGTACGACGTGCCTGGGGGAAGGAGTTCCAATGTCCCAGATGCTTCGTTCAACTCAAGGAGCCTTGAGGAATGCAGCCTGCGCAGAAGGCGACGGAGATACCCGTGGTCTCGGTACTCGGTCCATTCAGATATTCTTTCGACAGTTACGGTCGTGCTGCATGTGTGAGCAAGCACCAGTACCTGGTCCTGAAGACCCATGTCTGTTGCAAGTACCCGCTTCATCACGCCAACTTCCCAGACCAGCGGAGATCGGCGTTCGACTAGGGCATCAACGACACGCTGGGCGTCTGCGATCGGCAGCGAGTGGAAGACCCTAACGAGTTCCGCCATTACCCAGTTTGCCGTGGTAAGCACCGCCGTAGCGTCAATGTGGTTGGGGTCGACGTCGCCACCGACATGCCCGACGCCCCGATTGTTTCGGATCTCGTACAGGGCCGGGAGAAGTCTGGGAATGAGAATTTGAAAACTGCGGGGCTGGCCAGCATTGTTCTCCAAGGCTCGGCACGCCTGAACGAAGTTGGCGGGCTTCGACGGCTTCGCTGCGAAGCGCCCTTTGGCGTTGCCGTCCAGAATTGTGAAGACAATTTCGCAGAACAGGCCACCGCTTAGCTCAGCTGGCGACCATCTGTGCTCGAAGTAGTTTGAGACGATCGAGTTGTATTCCTTGATCAGCGGGTCGCGGAGGCCGACCGGAAGCGCCGCCAAAGCCTGACCGGCCGGTAGCATCAGACCTCTGAGCCCAATGCCGCTCGACCGTCATCTGTCACGAAGAACTCTCTTCCGCTGGCCTTTTCGCAGTGGCCTTTTGCGACGTTCTGATTCAGGCAGTCGGCGGGATTGCCAAGGCGTTTCTGATGGTTGTCTTGCAACGCCTTCGACACTTCTCGTGTCGTAAGTCGCTTGTGGCCCTTCCGGTGCAGCCACTCCGACGTTGCCAAAAATCGCTTTACTTGATTTGAAGCGGCCCCGCTGGCCGATAGGAAGCTCGCCAGCGTGCCGACCTTCGCGGCCTTGGCCTTGGCCGCGCCTGAGTCGTCATCGTCGTCATCGCTCTTCAGAGGGGCCACGTTGGCCAAATCTGCAGCTCGCTCGAGCAACTTGTCTAGCTGCTCTCCCAGCCACTTGGAGTCCCCCTCCCCGGAGAAGGCAATGGCGCCGATCTTGAGATCAATCTTGGCCTCGGACACGCGACACCTCGTGACGGGAGTATACGGCGGTGTAGGTTCAACAGGAATCCGCCTAACGGCCTGCCGCTCAGCCGCGAGTGGCGCTAACGATCGCCTCGACTCACTGTGAACTCGCCGCAGCTCGTCGGCTGCAGCGGCTTGTTAGACCGACGGATTCCGAAGAAACATGCCGACGCGGCCTTCTGAGCGACTTGGCCAATATTGTGGGCGCAGCAGCTTGATCACGCCAGGCGTATCACTCGGCCCCCAGGCGAAGGCGAATCGCTCGACTTCACCAAGGGCGCGGATCTTAACCAGTGCGAGTTCCTCGAGGTCAGCACGATCTCTGACAACCGTCGGATTCAGGTGGTGATAGTCATCTCGCTTCTCCCACAGGAGCACGAGCGCACTCTCGACCGGCTGGTCGATGAACTTACGCTCGCGCAACTTCCGAACGTTCTCTTCGAAGTTCTCGGCTGGCTTCCACTGGTTCGAACTGCACATGTGCCGGACCAAGGCCTCGCCGACGGCCTGGGAAAGTGAAATGGCTCCGTAGTAGTGGCCGTCTCTGAACAACTCGATACATTCCGCCGAGGCGGGTGCGAACGGGGTGTCCGCGACGATGCCATGGTGCCGAGCCCGAAGGTACCGTTCCACCCGTTCAGACGCCAGCGATTGGCAGTCCGACACCAGTTGGCTGACCAAGCGGACGCGATCTGCTTGGCCTTCGGTCGATTCTGATTCCATAGCTACTTCCGACGGTCTAGCCACTTACTAACTAGACGTACGGTTGGTCCCTCCCAGACGCCGCCCGTCCGGCCTCGGGCCAGGCACCCCTCGCCGGCAACTTGTTGAGTGCGGGGAGTCTAGCACTGGGGCCTGGGTGCGACAACCGGCCGACACCGGGGCATCCTCTAGGACGGCGATACCTGCGAGCACTGTCAGGTATGCATAACAGGGAGGACGGCGAGTGCTTGGGAACAAGTGTCTTCCGGGCAATGGAGTGCGCCCAGAGTGGGACTGATCAAGCGAACGCGCATACCTGCGAGGCCCGCGTCATATCGGCGTTCGAGACCGGCCCTGGCGCTTCCGCGGTGAGCGGCGGCTGTTCCCCGGCACAACCACCAGCCAGCCGGGAGCGGCCGCCCCACGGGCCGACTGCGACGCATGCCGACAGTGACCGCCAGAAGTCGCGGCGACTCGATTCCTCGCCGCGAGTCCGGACCGCACGATCCGTGACGCTCGCATCAGCGGCGCCGGTGCATGCCGTGATCGACCGGCGTGCGGATCCGCCCCTACTCGCGGCGGAAGCGAAGGGTACGAGCGTCGCAAGACGTCCGGCGTGCGGAGCCGGAGGGCCGGGCGGCGGCTGCCCGGCGCCACCACGAGCCGGCGGGCGGCGGCTGTTCCCGGCGCCACCACGAGCCGGCGGGAAGCGGCCGCCCCACGGGCCGACTGCGCAGCACGCCGACGCTAACCGCCTGAAGTCGCCGCGACGCGACTGTCCGCCGCGAGTCCGGACCCCACGATTCGTGGCGTGCGCATCAGCGTCGTCGGTGCATGCCGTGATCGACCGTCGTGCGGATCCGCCCCTACTCGCGGCGTGGGCGACAGGGTCCGAGCGTCGCAAGACGTCCGGCGCGCGGAGCCGGACGCCGGTGGGGCCGCGGCCGGTGACGGGCGATAGTGCCCCGCGCAGCCGGCGGCCGGCGGGGAGCGGCCGCTCCGCGGGCCGACTGCGCAGCACGCCGACGCTGCCAACCTGAAGTCGCCGCGACGCGACGGCCCGCCGCGAGTCCGGACCGCACGATCCGTGACGTGCGGATCAGCGTCGTCGGTGCATGCCGTGATCGACCGCTGCGCGGATCAGCCCCTACTCGCGGCGTGGGCGACAGGGTACGAGCGTCGCAAGACTTCCGGCGTGCGGCGCCGGAGGCCCGGGGGGCGGCTGCCGCCGAGCGGGCACGGCGGCCGGCGGGGAGCGGCCGCCCCACGGGCCGACTGCGCAGCACGCCGACGCTGCCCACCTGAAGTCGCCGCGACGCGGTTCCTCGCCGCGAGTCCGGACCGCACGATCCGTGAACGTTCGCATCAGCGTCGCCGGTGCATGCCGTGATCGACCGGCGTGCGGATCCGCCCCTACTCGCGGCGTCGGCGACAGGGTACGAGCGTCGCTAGACTTCCGGCGTGCGGCGCCGGAGGCCGGGGGGCGACTGCCTGGCGCAACCACGAGCCGGCGGGGGGCGGCTGTTCCCTGCGCAACCGGCGGCCGGCGGGGAGCGGCCGCCCCACGGGCCGACTGCGCGGCACGCCGGCTATTCCCACCTGAAGTCGCCGCGACGCGACGGCCCGCCGCGAGTCCGGACCGCACGATCCGTGACGTGCGGATCAGCGGCGCCGGTGCATGCCGTGATCGACCGGCGTGCGGATCCGCCCCTACTCGCGGCGTCGGCGACAGGGTACGAGCGTCGCA
>JBFWZN010000016.1:0-25177 GCA_050185275.1 Vicinamibacterales bacterium
GTTACGGCGTCGAGACACCAGTGTCGCTGCGGACACGGAATTCCGTCCCGGCGAGGGTGTGAACGCAGGGTAAACGGATGAGCGGCTCTGGTAGTATGCGGCACGATGACTAACGCCTCAGACGCCCTGCCGGGGGCCTCCCACATGGATCAGCCGGAGTCCGCCAGGCGGTGGCTGCCGGTCATGCTGCTCCTGTTCGTCGGTTCGGGCTGCGCCGCCCTGGTGTACGAGGTCGTCTGGCTGCAGCTGCTCCAGCTGTCGATCGGGTCATCGGCCGTGTCGGTCGGGGTGCTCCTCGGCATCTTCATGGGCGGCATGTGTCTGGGGAGCCTCCTCCTGCCGCGGTTCGTCGGGGCGGGCCCGCATCCGCTCCGGGTGTATGCGTACCTGGAACTCGGCATCGGCCTGTTCGGCATCATCGTGCTCTTCGCGGTGCCGTTCGTCGGTGCGTTCTACACGTCGATCGCGGGCACCGGGCAGGTCAGTCTCATCCTCAGGGCCGTCGTGGCCAGCATCTGCCTGCTGCCGCCGACGCTGCTGATGGGGGCCACGCTGCCGTCCATCGCGCGCTACGTGCAGGCCACCCCGAGCGGGGTCTCGTGGCTGGGTTATTTCTACGGGGGCAACCTGGCCGGGGCGGTGCTCGGCAGCATGCTGGCCGGCTTCTACCTGCTCCGGGTCTTCGACATGGTGACCGCCACCGGTGTCGCCGTGGCCATCAACGTCGCGGTGGCGTTGCTGGCACTGGCCATTGCCCGGGTGAGCGGCTACCGCCCGCCGATGGAGCGCGGCGTCTCGGTGACGCCGGCCGTGCCCGGCGCGCGGCTCGTGTACGTGGCCATCGGGCTGTCCGGCCTGACCGCGCTCGGCGCCGAGGTGGTGTGGACCCGCGTGCTGTCGCTGCTGTTCGGCGCCACCACCTACACCTTCTCCCTGATCCTTGCCGTCTTCCTCGTCGGGCTGGGCATCGGCAGCAGTATCGGGTCGAGCCTCGCCGGGCGAGGCATCAACGCCCGGGCCGCCCTCGGCTGGTGCCAGCTGCTGCTGTGCGTGGCCATGGCGTGGGCGTCGTATGTCAGCAACGCCTCGCTCCCGTACTGGCCCATCAACCCTTCAATCTCCACGAGCCTGTCCTACAACTTCCAGCTCGACGTCCTGCGTGCGATGTGGGTGATGCTGCCCTCGGCCATCCTGTGGGGCGCGAGCTTCCCGCTGGCCCTTGCCGCCGTGGCCGGACCCGGGCAGGACCCCGGCCGGCTGGTGGGCGGCGTCTATGCGGCCAACACCGTCGGGGCCATTGTCGGCGCGCTGTACACCAGCCTGGTCCTCGTGGGGAGCTTCGGCAGCCAGTTCGCGCAGCAGGTCCTCATCGGCATCGCGGCGCTGTCGGCCGTCCTGATGCTGGGGACGGCCCGGACCGGCACCTTCCGCGGCCTCTCGGTGGCGCGGACGGCTGCGCTGATCGTGGCCGTCCTCGTGGCAGGCGGGCTCGCGCGCTCGGTTCCCGAACTGCCGGGCCTGCTCATCGCCTATGGCCGCTACGCCGCGACCTGGATCGGGCAGAACGAAATCATCTACTCGGGCGAGGGCATCACCGCGGCAGTGGCCGTCTCGCGCACGCCGTCCGGCTCGCTCAACTATCACAATGCCGGCAAGGTGCAGGCCTCGAGCGAGCCGCAGGACATGCGCCTGCAGCGCATGCTGGGGCACATGACGACGCTCGTCCCGCGCACGCCGACCAAGGTGCTCGTGATCGGCTGCGGCGCGGGCGTGACGGCCGGCGCGGTGTCCATCGATCCCCTGGTGCGCGACCAGACCATCGCGGAGATCGAGCCGCTGGTGCCCCAGGTGGTGTCCACGTACTTCTCCGAGCACAACTTCGACGTCGTCCGCAATCCAAAGGTCACGGTGCATCTCGATGATGCCCGCCACTACCTGCTGACGACCGACGAGACCTTCGACGCCATCACGTCGGACCCGCTCGACCCCTGGGTCAAGGGCGCCGCCACCCTGTACACACGCGAGTTCTTCCGCGAGGTGCGGGAGCACCTGAACCCCGGCGGCGTCGTGACGCTCTTCGTGCAGCTGTACGAGAGCAGCGAGGAGGCGGTCAAGAGCGAGGTCGCCACGTTCCTCGAGGCATTCCCCGGCGGCGTGGTGTTCGCGAATACTGCCAACGGGCAGGGGTACGACCTGGTGCTCTTCGGCCAGCGCGATCCCGGGCCCATCGACGTGGACGCCGTCCAGGCGCGCCTGGACGACCCGGCGAACTCGGCGATCGCGCAGTCGCTGCGCGAGATCGGCATCTATTCCGCTATCGACCTGTTCGGCACCTACGCGGGGCAGTCCACCGACATGGCCGCATGGCTGAGCGACGCGCAGATCAACACCGACCGGAACCTCCGGCTGCAGTACCTCGCGGGGCTGGGCCTGAACCTGTACGAGGCCGACACCATCTACCGGAGCATGATTCGCGACAGCCGGTATCCCGAAGGCCTCTTCGTCGGCAGTCCCGAGACGCTCGAGGCGCTCCGGATGCGCGTGACCGGCCTGCTCAGCCGCGGCTTCTGAGCCTCGGGCCGCGGCGTCCGGCCGGAGCGTCAGACCGGCGTGTCAGACGACGGTGCCGGGCGGGATGACCGAGCCCTTCGGCAGCACGATGATCCCGCCGCGGATGTAGTACCCCTCGCCGTCGGCGTGCTGGACGTTGGCCTCGTTGGTGAGGCGGGCACCATCCCCGATGCGCGCGTTCTTGTCCACGATCACGCGGTCGAGGACGACCTCGCGCCCGATGCCGAGCGCGGGCGCCCCCGGTTCCGGCGGGTACTCCTCGTACGCGTCCGCGCCGAGCAGCACCGAGCGCGTGATCCACGTGCCTGCACCGACCTTGGTGCGGATGCCGAGCACCGATTCCTCCACCTGGCATCGATCCAGGAAGCACCCGTCCGAGACGATGGAGTGCCTCAGATGACAGTCGGTCATCCGCGATCCCGGCAGGTGGCGAAGGTGCGTGTAGATGGGGCGCCTCGGGTCCCAGAAGCGGAAGGGCGCCGCCGGACGTCCCAGCATGACGTTGGCCTCGTAGAACGATTCGATCGTCCCCACGTCGGCCCAGTAGTCGCGATACAGGTAGGCGTTGACGCGGTGCCGCGTGAGCGCCGCCGGGATGAGCTCCCGCCCGAAGTCCACGCCCGCTTCGCGTTCGAGGATGGCGTGCAGGACGTCGCGTGAGAACACGTAGACGCCCATCGACGCCATGAACGGCTGCTCCTCGCTGTGCCGCGCGAAGAGCGACCCCGCGGGCACGCTTCGGCCGATCTCGGTCAGGCGCTGCGCGTCCGGCTTCTCCTCGAACGCCACGATCTGTCCGGCCTTGTCGAACCGGAAGATGCCCATCTCGGTGGCGGTGTCCGCGTCCACGGGCTGGGCCGCGATGGTGATGTCAGCCCGCGTGTCCCGGTGCGCCTCGATGAGATCCCGGTAGTCCATGCGGTACAGGTGGTCGCCCGCGAGGATCAGGTAGTACTCGGCCTCGTGCTGCGACACGTGCCGCATGGCCTTGCGCACCGCGTCGGCCGTGCCCTGGTACCAGTTGGTGTTGTCGGGCGTCTGCTCCGCCGCGAGGATCTCCACGAACCCGCTCGAGAACATGTCGAGCCGGTAGGTGTGCGAGATGTGACGGTTGAGCGAGGCCGAGTTGAACTGCGTGAGCACGAAGATGCGGCGGATGTCGGCGTGCAGGCAGCCGCTGACCGGGACGTCGATGAGGCGGTACTTGCCCCCGATTGGGACGGCGGGCTTCGAGCGCGTGGCCGTGAGCGGGAACAGCCGGGTACCCACCCCGCCGCCGAGGATGATCGCCAGAGTGTCGCTCAACATGAGGGCCTCAGTATGGCGCAATCGGGCGTCGGCCTTGCGACGGCCGATCGGGGCAAGACGGGGCTCCGGTCGCCTCGCGTCCCTGACGCACGCGCCGTGGACAGGCGGGAATGGTTGCTGCCTACCGCGCCGGCGCGGCGTTGGCAGCCGGCGAGATGTCCTTCATCCGCAGCGAGGTCACCATGCTGCCGTAGGTCTCGTTGCTGTGGACCACGTTCAGCATCAGCAGGCCTGCCCGGGTCTGCTGCTGCTGGCGCCCGTTTTCCTGCGTGATGGTGATCACCTCGGCTCCGGACGCGTCGGTGAGTGCCGCATACACGGGGTCGCAGTAGGCGAACGCGTCGGTGATCGCCTTGACGATGTCGGCCTTCGTCTTCAAATCCGCTTCCAGGTTGCGCCCGGCGTTGGGGTTGGCTTCACCCTTGGCCTGCGAACACCACAGGAAGTTGAACGTGGCGATGTGGGCCACGTGCTGGCCGAAGGTACGTACTTCGGTCTGCGTGCCTGGCCGCAGGCCGTAGAACTCCTCCGGCATGCGCTGGGCCACGCGGAGCACGCTGTTCTTGTTTCCGTTGTAAAGGTTCCGCAGGAATCCGGTCACCGTTGGCGGTCCTTGCGCCGCGCCCTGCTGAGCGAGGGCAGGGACCGCGACGGCAAGTGCGAGCAGCACGACTGAGAAGGGACGCGTGATCATGGCGTGATTCTAGCTCCGAATGCGACGGATGGCTCGTACGCCGGCACCGATCAGGATCCCGCCCATCGGGCGAGACGGGCGCGCGTCCATATAGGGAAGCGGCCCGGGCGGCCGGACCCCCAGCTCCGCGAGGCGCGCTGGCACCTGCCGGAGACGGCTCACTGAGGGTGCGGCCACAGAGGCGGGCGATACCTGGACGTGACGCGAACAGGAGACGCAGGCGGTATGCTGCTCCGCATGTTGTCGCGTCGCGATGCCCTGGGCCTGCTGGCTGCCGCGCTCGCCACCCGCCCGGCCGGCGCCGCAGCGCAGGAACCGGCCCGCCGCAGGCCGTATGCGGTGGCGCATCGGGGGGCTTCGGCCTACGCACCCGAGCACACGCTCGCCGCCTACCAGCTGGCCCTCGACCAGGGCGCGGAGTTCGTGGAGCAGGACCTGGCGATGACGCGCGACGGCGTGCTCATCTGCCTGCACGACGACTCGCTCGAACGGACCACGGACGTGGCCGAGGTGTTTCCGGACCGCGCGACGACGGATCCCGGGACCGGCCGGCGCCGATGGCTCGCGGTCGACTTCACGCTCGACGAGGTGCGCCGCCTCGACGCGGGGCAGTGGTTCGGTCCCGGCTTCCGCGGCGCACGGGTGCCCACGTGGGAGGAGGCGGTCGAGCTCGTACGCGGACGTGCAGGCCTCTATCCCGAACTCAAGATGCCGGCCCTGTACGTCGCGCGCGGGCTCGACATGACCACCGCATGGCTGACATCGCTGCGGCGCCTCGACCTGCTGACCCTGGCGGCGGAGCAGGTCATCGTGCAGTCGTTCGACGATGGGCCACTCAGGCGCCTGGCGGTGGAGCTGCCGCGCGTGGCCCGCACGATGCTCGTGGATCGCGGCGCCGCCTCGCGGTGGCTCTCGCCGGGCGGGCTGCGGGTCGTGGCGGAATTCGCCACGGGCATTGGCCCCGCCAAGGGACTCGTGGATGGCCGGCCCGCGTTGGTGGCCGCCGCGCACGAGCTGGGGCTCACCGTGACGCCCTACACCTTCTCGACGCGCGCGCCCGCGCCCGCTCATCCCGACCTCACCGAGGAGATTCGGTACTACCTCGAGGTGCTGAGGGTGGACGCCGTGTTCACCGACAATCCGGACCGCTTTCCGCGCACGCCCCTTCGCGCCTGACGCCTCGGCCGGCCCGGCGGGCGGTGCCTCGCCGCAGTCACCTGCCGTGCCGGTTGTGGTTGCAAACGGCGCTATCGGCTCAAACCGAGCGCGTGACTCATCACGTGGAAGACGTAGTGCTGCTCGTGAACCCCGTGGAACAGGTGCGCCCACGGTCCGGTCGCGTAAATGGCCACGTCCTCGCCCCCGTGGGTTTCCCCGGCCAGGGGCACCATGCTCTCCTGCAGGTAGTCGGGCGCGGTCGTGTCCACGAACGACAGCCGCGGACGGCCGTCCGTGTACGGGTTCACGGCCCGCGGTGCGTGGACGAAGTGTTTCGGCCCCGCCCCCTGTTGGTCGGTTGCACCAGGGAAGCCTGGCCCGTTGGCGTAGCTGAGCGTGGTGTAGGGGCGGCCGAGGAGATCGACGTCGAACGCCGTCGAGGGGGATCCGTCGTCCTCGTTGCCGATCACCTTGCCGAGAATCGGATTGCCGCGCCTGGGATAGCCCGCGAAGGTGAGCACGTGACTGTGGTCGGCCGTCACGATGACGAGCGTGTCGTCCAGGTTCACCCTGGAGAGCACCGCACGCACGGTGTTCGACAGCTCGATGGTCTCGGTGAGGGCCCGGTAGGCGTTGCCGGCGTGATGGGCGTGGTCGATCCGGCCCCCCTCGATGAGCAGGAAGAAGCCCTGTGCGTCGCGGGACAGCACGTCGAGCGCCTTCGAGGCCATCTCGCTCAGGGACGGCTCGCCGGCGGCATCGCCCGGCCGGTCGTGCTCGTACTGCATGTGCGAGGGCTCGAACAGGCCGAGCAGGTGCGTGGTCGTGGCTGGATCCACCGCGTCGAACTGGGCCCGGTTCCAGATCCACTGTCCGCCCGGCCGCTGGGCGGCCCACTCGGCGGCGAGATTGCGCCCGTCTTTCCGCTGGCCCTTCGCGTTCCCGTACTCGGGGTCCGTCATCGTCTCCGGCAGGAAGTGCTGCCGCCCGCCTCCCAGGGCCACCTCGATGCCGTTGCCATGGGAGAAGTCGATGAGCTGCCGCGCGATGTCCGGGTAACCGGCCGTGCGCGCCGCGTCCGAGAGCTGGCTGTCGTCCTCCCAGTCGCGTTCCACCGCATGTGCGTAGGTGGCGGCGGGCGTGGCGTGGGTGATGCGTGCAGTGGAGACGATGCCGGTGGCCTTGCCGGCATCCTCGGCCATCTCGAGGAGCGTCCGCAGTTCGCGCCCGCGTGCCGAGGTATGGTCCTGGCGGATCGCCCGCTGATCGAGCGAGAGAATCCCGTCGTTGGTCTTCACACCCGTGATGAGCGCGGTCATCGTGGGCGCCGAGTCCGCCACCTGCTGGTTGACGCTGTAGGTCTTCGAGAGTGCCACGTAGGGCAGGTCCTCGAACGCCAGGCGGTTCTCCTCGCCGCGCTGTCCGCGCTGCTGCCCCTCGAGGATGCGTGCGGCGGCCACCGTCGAGAGGCCCATGCCGTCACCAACGACGAGCACCACGTTGCGGGCCCGCCCCTCGCGGCGGGGAAGGGCGAGGGCCTCGGCCAGCGCGGCGCGCCCGTCGTCGAACCACGTCTGCGGCGTCTCGACCCGTTCCTGCTGAGCCCCGGTGGGGCGCGGGGCCGCCGCGAGCAGGGCCACGACGACCAGCGCCACGGGCCCGCGCGGGATCCGGGCAGTGCGACACGAGAAGTGGGGAAGCAAGGACTTGAGCGTCACGGAAGCTCCTGGGCAAGGTGAACGAGCGGCTTGGCCCTCGCGGACACGCGCGTATCGGGCCGTCCCGTTCAGCATCTGATTGGTCCGTAACGATAGCGCGACGGACGCGCCAGCCGGGAGCCTGCCCGCGCGAAAAGCGTGGGGAGCGATGGGTGCCTGCCCACGACACCGGGAACGAATCCACACTAGGATGTGCGGATGAACTGGCTCGCCGTCGGGGTCGGGGGTGCCATCGGGGCCCTGGTCCGGCACGCCTGCACCCTGTGGGTCTCGCAGCGGGTGTCCTGGGGACCGTTTCCAGCCGGCATCTTCCTGGTCAACCTGGCCGGCTGTCTCGCCATCGGCGTGCTGGCGGGCGTGCTGGCGTCCAGCCGCGTGGCGCTCGATGAGCGCGTGCGCGTGTTCCTCGTCGTCGGCCTCCTGGGCGGCTTCACGACGTTCTCCTCGTTCGGCCTCGATACCTTCACACTGCTGCGGGGAGGCCAGACGGGCCTCGCCCTGCTGAATGCCGTCGGCCAGCTCGTGGGCGGCATCCTGGCGGTGTGGCTCGGGTTTGCGCTGACGACACGACTCTGATCGACACGCGCACGAGTGAGCCTGCCTCACCCGCGTCGCTCCCGGCCCGTCCGCCGCCAGGACACCCTCCACCAACCCCGGTCCCCGAGGGCCACCCTCGATTCGGCTCAATCCGACCGACGCAGCCAGTCGGTCGAGGCCGGTCAGCCACTCCCCGAACGCTCTCCTCCAGCGGCCGCGTTCCATCGTTCGGTCGGGCCTGCCGACACTGCAAGGGGGTGTGTCGGATCTCTGCATCCGGCCGGGATGTGCGCAACTTTCATGAACGCACGATTTCCGCGTAACTCATTGTCATGGCAAAGCTTGCGCTTGGCTGCCCGGAAGGGCGCGCGCCAATTAACGCGGCCGTAACATGCCTGTTGCTTGTGCTTGACGGGCCCTGACTACAGTCGCGAGGTCGATGTGCAATCAGACAGACAAAAGGAGCGTATGACTGTGGCCAGAGCTACAAGATTCCTGCTGTGCGTGTGCCTGCTGGCAACCGCGCCCGCGCCGCTGCTGGTGCCGGCCGCCGAGGCAGCCGCGCAGGGTGCCGGGAACACCGTCCGCGTGGTCGGGGTGGTGCGGGACGAGCAGAACGCCATCGAGCTTCCCGGCGTGCCGGTGGAAGTGGTGGACACGAACCAGACGGTCTATACCGACGTGGACGGCCGCTTCGTCGTCGACCTGGCACCAGGGGCCCACGAGCTTCGGGTCGTGATGGAGGGCTACCAGGAGCGTCGGCTGACCCTGGACGTCCTGGCCGGACAGCGTCAGATGACGGCCAACCTCGGCCTGTCGATGCTGGCCTTCGCGGAGACCGTCACCGTGACCGCGCAGGCGGTGGACGCGCAGACGTCGTCGCTCGAATCCCAGCTGGTGGAGCGGAAGAACTCGCAGGTCATCACCGACAACCTCGGTGGGGCGGAGATGCGCGCCAACGCCGACTCCGACGCCGCGGCCGCCATGACGCGCGTCACGGGCCTGTCGGTCGTCGACGACTTCGTGTTCGTCCGCGGCCTCGGCGAGCGGTACAGCAACACCACGCTGAACGGTGCCGTGATTCCGACGACCGAGCCCGACCGCAAGGTCGTGCCCCTCGACCTCTTCCCCTCGGGCCTGATCGACAGCGTGCAGGTGGCCAAGTCGTACGTGCCGGACCGCTCCGCGGAGTTCGCCGGCGGCCTCGTGCAGATTCAGCCCCTGAAGTTTCCCACCGGCCCCACCGTCGATGTCTCCTGGACCCTGGGCTTCAACAGCATCACCACGGGCCAGGACGTGCTCGGCTACGCGGGCGGGGGCCGTGACTGGCTCGGGTTCGACGACGGCACGCGGAACCTGCCGTCGGGCTTCCCGACGCGCAAGGTCATCCGCGGCGGCCGCTTCACGCCGGACGTCGGGTTCCTGCGGTCCGATCTGGAGCGGATTGGCGAGTCGTTCGACAACACCCAGTGGACGCCCCGCGCGCGCTCGGCCAAGCCGAACCAGTCGGCCAACTTCGTGGCCGGCAACCGCTTCGGCAAGCTGGGCACGCTGGTCAGCTACTCACAGTCCTTCAGCGAGCAGTACGTCGAGGAGCTGCAGAACTACTACCGGACGTCGTCCACCGGCCTGACGCCGTTCAGCGAGTACCAGTTCCAGACGGCGTCGCAGCGCGCCAACACGGGCCTGGTGGCAAACGTCGCCTACCAGTTCTCGACCAACAACCGGCTGGCCGTCGACAACTTCTACACCCACTCGGGCAAGGACGAGGCGCGCACGTTCACGGGCTTCAACAGCGACATCGCGACCGACATCCGGAATACACGGCTCTTCTGGATCGAGGAGGACCTGCTGGCGACGACGCTCACCGGCGACCACTTCGTGCGCGGTCTCTCGAGCAGCAGCATCGACTGGCGCTTCTCGCGCGCCAAGGCGAATCGTGACG
This sequence comes from Vicinamibacterales bacterium, assembly GCA_050185275.1. Classification (GTDB taxonomy): domain Bacteria; phylum Acidobacteriota; class Vicinamibacteria; order Vicinamibacterales; family UBA2999; genus JABFRY01. Next base: position 9,932 of record JBFWZN010000016.1, read on the forward strand.
AGCCGGACCTTCGCGAAGCGCTCTACGAGCGCAATGGCGTCGGGCCGTCGGCGCCGTTCGTGCTGTCGGACGAGTCGCAGAGCGGGTTCCGCATGTTCAATGCGCTCGACGACCGCACCCTCGATGGCGGCGCGAACTGGAGTGTGTTCCGCACCCAGTGGTCGAACCTGCCGGCCCAGTACAAGTTCGGCTTCTCCTACCTCCAGCGGGACCGCGACTTCTCGTCGCGCCGCTTCCGGTATCAGCCGCTCAGCATGTCGGGCCTCGACCTGACCCTCGACCCCGAAGCGCTCTTCACGGCCGCCACGATTGGCCCGAACTGGGAGATCAAAGAGGAGACGCGCGCCACCGACACCTACGATGCGAAGCAGACGGTGGCGGCGTTCTATGCGATGACGGACCTGGCCCTCAGCGCCAGCGCGCGCATCGTGGCGGGCGCGCGCATCGAGAAGTTCGACCAGGAGGTCAACACGTTCGACGCGTTCGACTTCGACGGCAGGCCCGACATCGTCCAGGCGAAGCTCGAGAACACGGACGTGTTCCCGGCCGTCAACTTCGTGCTCTCCACGGGCACGACGCAGAACCTCCGGATGGGCTTCAGCCAGACCGTGAACCGTCCGGAGTTCCGCGAACTGGCGCCGTTCGAGTTCACCGACATCGTGGGCGGCCGGGCCGTGGTGGGCAATCCCGACCTGACGCGGGCGCTGATCCAGAACGTGGACCTGCGGTGGGAGATGTTTCCCTCGGCCGAGGAAGTGCTGGCCGTCAGCTTCTTCTACAAGCACTTCAGCGACCCGATCGAGCGGATCGTCGAGCCGACCGCGCAGCTGAGGACGTCGTTCACCAACGCCGACTCGGCCAGCAACATCGGCCTGGAGTTCGAGGGCCGCAAGCGGGTTGCGCCGATGCTGCTCGTCGGGGGCAACTACACGTTCGTGGACTCGAACATCACCCTGGCGGCGGCGGCGGCGCAGGTGCAGACCTCGCTCGAGCGTCCGCTGGCCGGCCAGTCCAAGCACCTGGTCAACGCCGTCGTGGAAGTGGGCGGAGGGCCCGCCACGGTGCGGCTGCTCTACAACTTCTTCGGCACGCGGATCAGCGATGTCGGCTCGCTTGGCCTGCCGGACATCCTGCAGGACGGCCGGGGAGCGCTCGACATGGTGTTCTCGACGCGCCTGCGCAGCCTGAACATCCGGTTCTCGGCCGACAACCTGACGAACGAGGCGTTCGACTTCAACCAGGGTGGCCTGCTGCAGCGGAGCTACAAGACGGGTCGGACGTTCGCCCTCAACTTCGGATTCTCGGCCTTCTGATGCGGCATGGCTGGCGGACCGGTGGCACGCGCCGCCGGCCGCCGGCAACGCCTCCCCGGTCCACTGACCGGGTCACGAGCAGAGTGCGTACCTGTGGGGACCTCGACGGGCTGCCCCACGCAGTGATGGAGCTGGAGTTCATGAAACGAAACATGTGGAGATCCGCGGTCGTCGCCCTGGTGGCGCTCGTCGCGGGAGTGTGGCAGGGCGCCGACGTCCAGGGGCAGGTGAGCGTTCCCGGCCTCGATCGACCGGTCGTGGTGCACAGTGGGCGGATCACGGGCAACGAGAGCTGGGCGGCCAACACGTATCACGTGCTGCGCGGCGTCGTGATCGTCGAGGCGGGCGCGACCCTCACCGTGCAGGCGGGCACGACCGTGGTCGGCGAGCTCGCCACCATCGGCACCCTGCTGGTGCTGAAGGGCGGTCGGCTGAACGCGGTGGGCACGCCCACGGCACCCATCGTGTTCACGAGCGACCAGCCCATCGGTCAGCGGGCCAGAGGCGACTGGGGCGGCGTCATCATCAACGGCAACGCCCCGGTGAACCTGCCCGGCGGCGTGGGCATCGGCGAGGGCGACACCGGCGTCTACGGCGGGAGCGACCCGGACGACAACAGCGGCATCCTGCGCTACATGCGGGTGGAGTACGCCGGTATCGAGTTCAGTCCCGACAACGAGCTGAACGGCATCGCGTTCCAGGCCGTCGGTCGCGGGACGACCGTGGATCACATTCAGGTCAAGCACAACAAGGACGACTGCGTCGAGTTCTTCGGCGGCACGGTGGACGTCAAGTACCTCATCGTGTCGAGCTGCGGTGACGATTCCATCGACTGGACGTTCGGCTGGACGGGCCGCGTGCAGTTCGCGGTGGTGCACCAGAGCGGCGACGACGCCGACAACGGCATCGAGGCCGACAACAACGCCAACAACAACGACCTCCTGCCGCGCTCGGCACCCACGATCTACAACATCACGCTCGTGGGGGATCCGGACACGCTCGAGGGCAACGAGAGCGACGACGGCATGGAGATCCGCGAGGGCACGGCCGGGATCATCCGCAACTTCATCGTGACCGGGTTCAAGGAAAACGGCATCGACTACAGCAACAACGCCACGCTGGCGCAGGCGGCCGCTGGCACCCTGAGCCTGACCAATGGCATCGTCTTCGGCAACGGGCTGCTGACCGGGACGGCCAACTTCGACAGCAACTCGCGGCCGATCCTGACCGCGGTGCCCAGCATCGTGGTGGCGAACCCGGGACTCATCGACCCGTTCAACATCGACGCGCCGAATTATCGGCCGTCGGGCGTGGCCACCCTCGCCGGCGGCCAGCTGGCGCCGGCCCTGCCGCCCAACGATGGGTTCTTCGAGCCGGTGACGTTCATCGGCGGCCTGAGCCCGAACCCGGCGCTCGACTGGACGCGTGAGGGATGGACGAACTTCGATCGCCGGTAGCCCGGTATCGCCGGTGGTTCACGGGGGGCGGCGCTCGCATGGCGGGCGCTGCCCTCGTCCTCGTACTGGCGGGTTCGATGGCGCTGGTCGTGGCGCGCGGTGCCGGGGCGGGAGCACCCGAGCCGCTGGCCTACGCGGCGGCCTCGCTCGACGACCTGGGCCGCGCCGTGATCGACGCGATGCGGGCCGGTGACGTGGCCTCGCTCGAGCGGCTCGCCCTCAGCGAAGAGGAGTTCCGCGCCCATGTGTGGCCGTCACTGCCGATCAGCGAGCCGCGCCGCAACTTTCCGTTCGACGTCGCCTGGGGCATGCTGCACGAGAACAGCCGCAATCACCTCCGCCAGACCGTGGCGGGGATCGGACGCGAACAGCTCACGCTCATACGGGTGGAGTTCGCGGGTGCGACGAGCGACTACGGTGACGGTGTGAAGGTCTACCGGGACACCAGACTCGTCGTGCGGGATGCGGCGGGGGCGGTGCGGACGCTCGAACTCTACGGCTCGACCATCGAGCAGGACGGCCGCTGGAAGGTCTTCAGCTACGTGGTGGACTGAGGTGGCCGGCGCGGCTCATGCCGTGGGCCCGCCCCGGTCCGCCACCACGTCCGGCAGGCTGATGGTGAACCTGGCCCCACCACCCGGGAGGTTCTCGGCGCGCGCCTGCCCGCCGTGCAGTTCGACCAGATGCTTGACGATGGCCAGTCCGAGGCCCGTGCCGCCGGGGCGCGATCGCGACTTGTCCACCCGATAGAACCGCTCGAACACCCGCGTCAGGTCGTCTTCCGGAATGCCGGGGCCGGAGTCGGACACGGTCAGCAGCACGCAGCCGTCGCCCCTCGATGAGGCCAGCCGGACCTCGGCCCCCTCCGGCGAATAGTTCAGCGCGTTCTCCACGAGGTTGCGGATCACGTCGTGGAGCTTGGCGGGATCGGCCATGACGCTGGCCGCGTCGGGCTCGACCGACGTCTGCACCTGCTGCCGTTTGTCCTCGATGGACGGCTCGAAGTCGGCCACGACCGAGGTGAACGCCTGGGCCACGTCGCACCGCGCCATGTCGAGCGGCTCCTGGCGGGCATCGAGCCGCGCCAGGCGCAGCAGATCCTTCACGAGGCGCTCCATCCGGGTGCTGTGCCTCGCGATGATCTCGAGGAAGCGGCGGGCCTCGGCCGGGTCGTCCGGCTCGTCGAGCAGCGCCTCCACGTAGCCGCGAATCGCCGTGAGGGGCGTGCGCAGCTCATGCGAGACGTTGGCAACGAAGTCGCGGCGGATCTGGTCCGCGCGTTTCAGTTCGCTGATGTCGTGCAGCACCAGCACCGTGCCGCCCTCCGCCGTGCCCGCCACGGGCGCGGCACGCGCCATGAACGTGCGCCCGTGCTCCCGCCCGAGCGGCAGTTCCCGGCTTGCGACGGGGTTGCCCTGCATGGCCGCGCCGAGCAGGGCCGTGACGTCGGGGTGGCGGATGACCTCCACGTAGGGGCGGCCCACGACACCGGGCTCCACGTGGAGCATGCGCCGGGCCGCGGCGTTCACCAGCTGCAGGCGTCCCTGGCGATCCACGACCAGGACGCCCTCGACCATGCCGGTGAGGATGGCTTCCATGCGCGCCCGGTCGCGCGACAGCTCGTCGAGCCGTTCCCGCAGGCTCCCGATGGCCGCGTCGAGCACGCGGGCCACCGCGCCGAGTTCGTCCGGCCCGTAGTCGTACGAGCGGGCGGTGAGGTCGCCCGAGATGTAGCGCTGCGCCACGACCGCAATGCCCTGCAGCCGCCGGCTCAGGAGCACGGAGACCAGCCACGACAGTCCCACCGCCACGGGCGCGGCCAGCGCGAATCCGGCCAGAGTCCCTCCCGCCACACGTCCCAGCTGTTCGCTCACGGTGGTGAGAGGGAGCGACACCCGCACGAAGGCGACGCGGGGATGCGAGGCCGTCACCGCGGCGTAGAGCATCTCGTCTTCCACCGTGGTGCTGTAGCGCTCCACCACGCCCAGTCGCTGCGCGAGCGCCGCCTGCACCTCCGGGCGGGAGAGGTGGTTCTCGAGCGCCTGGAGGGCGGCGCCGTCGGCCGTCGAGTCGCCCACCACGGTGCCGTCGGCCGCCACCAGGGTCACCCGGGCCTGCAGCACCTGGGCGAGCCGGTCGGCTTCGTCGTCCAGGCGGCCGTCCGAGACGAGGACGCTGGCCTGCCCGGACTGGCCGAGCAGTTCGGCGATGAGAAGGGCTTCGTCGATGAGGCGCTGTTCGATGGCGCGGCGCTCGTTGTCGCGCCGGTCGAGGGCCAGGATGATCGTGGCGAACAGCAGCGCCGTGCCGGCGACGCTCAGCGAGGCCAGAAAGACCTTGGTGCGAAACCGGAGCGTCACGCCTGTCCGTCCGCCGCGAGCTTGTAGCCGAACTGCTTCACCGTCACGAGTGCCTCCGTGAGCACCGGCAGCTTCTCGCGCAGTCTGCGGACGTGCACGTCCACCGTCCGCGTGCCGCCGGTGTAGCGGTAGCCCCAGACGTCGCCCAGCAGGAGATCCCGCGACAGGACCCGCCCGGGGTGCTGCAGCAGGTACTGGAGCAGCAGGAACTCCTTGGCCGTGAGTTTCACGTCACGTCCGTCATCGGACACGCGGTGGCGGACGAGGTCCATCTCGATGGGGCCGAAGCGCAGGGTGTCGTCGGCGGGCACGGGCTTCTGCGCGCGGCGCATCAACGCCTTGATGCGCGCCACAAGCTCGTTCGGGCTGAACGGCTTGGTCATGTAGTCGTCGGCGCCCAGCTCGAGCCCCATGATGCGGTCCGGCTCCTCGCCCCGCGCCGTGAGCACGATGATGGGCAGCGACGCCCGGGCCGGGTCGGCCCGGAGGGCGCGGCAGATTTCGAGGCCGCTGAGGCCCGGCAGCATCACGTCCAGCACGGCCAGGTCCACCGGGTGGCTCCGGGCGTAGGCGAGCGCCTCGTCCCCCGCGACGACGGCGTGCGTCGTCCAGCCTGCCTTCTGCAGGTAGTGGAGGATCAGGTTGGCGATGTCGGTGTCGTCTTCTGCAACCAGAATGTGCATCGGCCGGCTGGCGCTGCCGGCGCCAGCGGCATTATCACACGCGCGTCCGACCGTCCGGTGACGACCGGGACGTCAGGGCGCGCCGAAAGCGATGGCCAGGCACTCGTAGGCCACGGCGCCGAGCAGGGCCGCGGCGGGGATCGTGAGGACCCAGGCCCACACGATCTGGGCGGCCACGCCCCAGCGTACGGCCGACAGGCGACGCGTCGAGCCCACGCCCACGATGGCGCCGGTGATGGTGTGCGTGGTGCTGATGCCGATCCCGAGCGCCGTGGCCGTGTAGATGGCCACGGCGGCGCCCGTCTCGGCGGCGAAGCCGCCGATGGGTTGGAGCTTCGTGATCTTGCTGCCCATCGTCTTGATGATGCGCCAGCCCCCCGAGAGCGTGCCGAGCCCGATGGCCGTGTGCGCCACCAGCACGACCCAGAACGGAATGGGCAGTTGCCCGTCCTGCATCTGGAGAAAGCCACCCGTCACCAGGGCGCCGGCGATGATGCCCATCGTCTTCTGGGCGTCGTTGGCGCCGTGCATCAGGCTGAAGCCGGCGGCCGATATCAGCTGCATGCGGCGGAAGAAGCCGTCCACGCGCCGGGGCGTCGAGCTGCGGACGAACCAGACGCTGATCGTCATGAGCAGCAGGCCGACGGTCAGGCCGATGAGCGGCGCGATCACGATGAAGATCAGCGTGCGCGTCCAGCCGGACACGATGACGGCCGCGAAGCCGGCCTTGGCCACCGCCGCGCCGGCGTACCCGCCGAACAGCGCGTGCGAGGAGCTGGTCGGCAGGCCGTAGTACCACGTGATCAGGTCCCAGATGATCGCGCCCGTGAGGCCGGCGAAGATGACCGTGAGCGTCACCACGCTGAGGTCCACCATGCCGGCGCCGACCGTCTGCGCCACCCCTGTGCCGAAGGCGAAGGCCGCCACGAAGTTGAAGAAGGCCGCCCAGATCACGGCCTGCCCCGGCGACAGCACACGCGTCGAGACGACCGTGGCGATCGAGTTGGCGGCGTCGTGGAATCCGTTGATGTAGTCGAAGATCAGGGCGACGGCGATGAGGCCGAGCACCGCGAGCAGCGTGGCGTCCATGATCAGCCGTGCTTCACGACGACGCCTTCGAGCAGGTTCGCCACGTCCTCGCACCGGTCGGTGGCGGCCTCGAGGTTGTCGAGGATCTCCTTCCACTTGATCACGACGATCGGATCCTTCTCTTCGTCGAAGAGCGAGACGACGGCATCCTGGTGCGCGCGATCGGCTTCGTGCTCGAGCTGGCAGATCCGGGCGGCCAGTTCGAGGACGCCGGTGCGGCCCTCGAAGGCGGCCATCGCCTCGCCGATGCGCTCGACCGAGTCGCAGATGATGTCCACGAGCCGGCGGGCTCCGACGCGGACCGTCTGGATCCGGTAGAGCCGGATGAGGGCGGCCGCGGCGTCGATGGCGTCCATCACGTCATCGAGCGAGACGGCCAGGGCGTGGATGTCCTCCCGATCGATCGGGGTGACGAACGTCTTGTTGAGACGCTCGATGATCTGCCGCGTCTGGCGGTCGCAGGCGTGCTCGATGTCCTTGATTTCTTCGAGTCGCGTGGCGTCGGGCGGGTCGATGGCCAGGGCCTGTTTGAAGGCCATGGCCCCGGAGCGGATCCGGGTGGTGAGGTCCACGAAGTCGACGAAGAACTGTTCGTCGCGGGGGAGCAGGCTGAATCGCGCCATTGAGCCTCAGGAGGCGGCGTGCCTCTGGAGAACCGTGTACGTCTTGGAGGAACCGGAGGATCGTAGCAGAGTTTACAGGGACGTTACCTGGTCGTTACATGCACTGGCAGGCATGCACGCCCCGCTGGACGTGCAAGTTGTTGATGCGGCTGGGGTCAGACTTCCCGGACGCCGTGACTCCTGACGAGGAACCAGACGGAGACGAGCGCGAGGAGCGTGCCGTTGATGGTGAGCACGGTGGGGGCCGACGACAGGCTGGCGAGCCAGCCCGAGAGGAGGCTGCCCAGGGGCATGCCTCCCCGGAAGGCCACCATGTAGATGCTCATGACGCGCCCGCGCATCTCGTTGGGTGCGATGAGCTGCACGACCGAGGTCAGGAGCGACGTGGCCATGACCATGGTCGCCCCCGCACCGACCAGCAGCAGCTCGTTCAGCCACACCACCCTGGTGCGCGCGAACGCGAGCACGAGAAGGCCGAAGACCATCTGGATGATGAGCAGCGTGCGGCCCATGTGCCGGAACTTGCCCAGCCAGGCCACGGTCAGCGCCCCGAGCACGGCGCCCCCGCCGGCGAACACCATGAGGACGGTGTACTGGCCGACCCCGCCGCCGAGCACGTCCTGGGCGAAGAGCGGCAGGAACGTCAGCAGCGGCGCCCCGAGAAACGTGGTGGCGAAGCCGAGGATCGTGAGGCTGATGATGACGGGGCGTTCGCGGACGTAGGCCACCCCGCCCCGGAACTCGTCGCGCATGCGTGAGGTGCGGGTGGCCGGCGTGTGCCGGATGTGCAGGGAGACGATCGCCGTGATGACGGCGAGGAACGAGAGGCCGTTGAGCCCGAAGCAGGCCACCATGCCGAAGGCCGCCAGCGTGGCGCCGGCCAGCAGGGGCCCCACGATTCGGGCAAGGTTGAACTGGATCGAGTTAAGCGCGATGGCGTTGGGGAGATGCTGGGTCTGGACGAGCGAGGGCAGCAGCGACTGATACGCCGGGCCGCCGAACGCCTGGGCGAGGCCGGTGATGACCGACAGGGCGAGCACGTGCCAGATCTGGACGGCGTCCAGGTACACCAGGATCGCCAGCGTGAAGGCGGCGCTCATCTGGACGATCTGCGACATCAGCAGCAGGTGCCGGCGGTCGTAGCGATCGGCCACGACGCCGCCCAGCAGGGTGAGCAGCAGGATCGGCAATTCGCCGAGGAACGAGTCGAGCCCGAGGAAGAAGGCGGATGAGCTGCCCGAGATGGTGAGCACGAGCCAGTTCTGGGCGACCTTCTGCATCCAGGTGCCGATGCTGGAGGTGAAGGCGCCCAGCCACATCACCCGGAAGTCCCGATAGGCGAACGCCGCCGCCAGCCGGCGCAGGACGGTGTCGGTGACGGACACATCCGGGGGCGGCGTCGAAGAGGGGGTCGCAGGCGGGGGCGCGGTGGCTGTGGTCACGAAAACCCACCGATCTTACTGCTTGCCTTCGCCCCGGACATTCGCTGTATATTCGCCGTCGAGAGAATCTATGGCGAAAGTTGAACGGGCGGTGCTCGAATCCGCGCTCAGGGCCCGCCGACTGGATCGCACCCTGACCGCCACGCACCTGACGGGACCCGGCCGTGAGGCGCAGGGGGGACGGGTGCCCACAGGGGTGGCGGCGCTCGATCGTCTCCTGCACGGGGGACTGCCGGGCGGCGCCCTGTCGGAGCTGGCCGGCAGCCGTTCGTCCGGGTGCACGATGCTCCTGCTGCAGGTGCTCGCCGAGACGACGCGGCGCGGGGGGCTTGCCGCGCTGGTGGATACCTGCGATCGGCTCGACCTGTCGTCGGCCGTGGAGGCGGGCATCGAGCTGGACCGTCTGCTCTGGATACGCGGACAGCCCATCACCCGGACGGCGGCGCTGACCGATGCACACGGCACACCCGGCGGGCCCGGGGCCGCGCGCGCGCCGGGACTCCTCGAGCGGGCCATCGATCGCGGGGTGAAGGCGTGCGCGCTCGTGCTTCAGGCGGGCGGGTTCGGTGTCGTCGCGCTCGATCTGTCCGACGTGGCGCCGGCTGCGCTCGGCCGCCTGCCGTTTACGACGTGGCTGCGCCTGCAGCGCCTGCTCGAAGGCAGCGAGACGGCCGGCCTGCTCGTGGCCCCCGCGCCCCTGGCGCGCAGCGCGGACGGCGTCTCGCTGGTCCTGCAGGGGCAGGCCTCGTGGCGCGACGGGACAGGCCCGCAGCAGCTCGTCGGTCTCGAGACGACCATTCGCATCGTGTCTCCCCGCCGGACGGTGCAGGGCGAGGTGGCGCTCCGCGCGCAGTTCGACAGGAGGCCCTGATGTACGGCGTGCTGGCAATCCTTCCCGGTCGTGTTCCCGAACCCCTGCTCGACCTGGCGCGCACGTTTTCACCACGCATCGAGGCGTGGGGGGCGGGAGAGGTCGCGCTCGACCTGCGTGGGCTCACCCGGCTGTTCGGGACGACCGGCGCCCTTGGCGAGGCCCTGCACGAGGAGGCCTCGCGCCGACGGCTCCCGGTGCGCATTGCCCTGGCTGGCAGCTGGACGACGGCCCGCCTGCTGGTACGGGCCGCGACCGGCACGCCTGATTCGCGGCATCCGCACGGCGAGGGCCGTGCCCGTGTGGCCGAGCCGGGCGAGGAGGCCGGGGTGCTGGCGCCGCTGCCGGTCGGATTGCTCCAGGCCGTGGATGAGGACGGGCCGCCAGCGGAGCAGAGAGCCCCGGCCATGAGGCCCACGACTGCCGCCCTGTCGAAGAAGACCGTACCGGGGAATACCGCAGCGGGGCTCACGGTGTCAGCCAGCACTATGTCAGCCGGCACTGTGTCAGCCGGCACGGTGTCAGCCAGCACTGTGTCGGCCGGCACTGTGTCAGCCGGCAGGACACCCATGCTCGTCACGCTGCACCGCTGGGGCATCCGCACGCTCGGCGAGTTGGCCGCGCTGCCGGCCGACGCCGTGGCTGCCCGCCTCGGCCCGCGCGGGCTCCGGTGGCACCGGCTGGCCAGGGGCACCGACCCCCGGCCGCTGCGGCCCCTGCCCCCGGAGGAACGCTTCGAACAGGCCTGCGATCTGGAGTGGCCTATCGAGGGCCGCGAGCCGCTGGCCTTCGTGCTGGCCCGCCTGCTGGAACCGTTGTCGGCGCAGCTCGAACGACGCGACCGTGGAGTGGCCGTGCTGCGTCTCCGCCTGCACCTCATCACGCGCGAGGTGCACGAGCGGGCCCTCCAGCTGCCGACGCCACTGCGCGACCCGGTAGCCCTGCGCACGCTGGCGTTGCTCGATCTCGAATCACACCCGCCCGACGCAGCCATCGATCGCGTGGTGGTCTCGGTGGATCCCACGCCGGGCCGGATCATCCAGTACTCGCTGCTCACCAGGCCTCTGCCCTCGCCCGAGCGTCTCTCGACGCTGCTGGCCCGCCTGCAGGCGCTCGTGGGGGAGGACCGGTGCGGGTCGCCACTGCCGGTGGACAGCTGGGCGCCGGGTGCCTGTGCCATGACGCCGTTTGCGCCCGTCGATCGCCCCTCGACACCGCTCTCGACGACACCGCTCTCGACGACACTGCTGTCGACAGCACCGCTCTCGACAGCACCGCTCTCGACAGCACCGCTCTCGACGCCGTCCGCGCTGGCGCCGGCCCTGCGTCGTTTCCGGCGGCCGGTACCGGTGCGCGTCCGTGTCGTGGACGGCCAGCCCGTCCACGTCCTCACCGATCGCCCGGGACTGCGCGGTGGCCGTGTGCGCGTCTGCGGCGGTCCGTATCGCAGCTCCGGGCATTGGTGGATGACCGAGGACGCCTGGGATCGCGATGAGTGGGACATGACGCTCGAGGACGGCGTGACGTATCGCCTCGCCCGCGACCAGGCGACCGGGGCCTGGTCCTTCGATGGCCTCTTCGACTGACCGTCCCCCAGCACCCCGTGTACATCGAACTCCAGACGGCATCCGCGTTCAGCTTCCTGCGAGGCGCGTCGCTGCCCGAAACGCTGGTCGATCGGGCCGCGGCCCTCGGCTATCCCGCGCTCGCGCTGCTCGATGCCGACGGGGTCTACGGCATTCCGCGATTCCACAAGGCGGCGCTCCGCGCCGGCATCAGGCCCATCATCGGCGCCGAGCTGACGATGGCGATGGATCCGGCGGCTCCGGGCGCGTCGGCCTCGTGCCGCTGGACGTTGCCCGTGCTCGTGGAACGGGCCGAGGGCTACCGCAACCTGTGCCGGCTCGTCACGCGCATGAAGATGCGGGCGGGCAAGGAGGGCGGCGCCCTGGGGCTCGACGAGCTGGAGGGGCACACGGCGGGGCTCGTGGCGCTGGCCGGGCGGCCGGCGCTCGACACGCGGCTCTACGGCGTGGGGGGGCTCGTCGATCGGCTCGTCGGCCACTTCGGCCGCCGCAACGTGTACGTGGCGCTGCAGCGGCATCATCGCCGGGAAGACGAGTCCGACATCAGCGCGCTGACGTCGCTCGCCACCGCGTTCCGGGTGCCGGTGGTGGCCACCGGCGGGGTCCGCTTTGCGGAGCCGGCCGCCCGGCCGCTCTTCGACGTGCTCACCTGCGTCCGCCACCACACCACGCTCGATGCCGCGGGGCGCCGCCTGGCCAGTAACGCCGAGCAGTACCTCAAGGCGCCCGAGGTCATGGCGGCCTTGTTCGCCGACCGCCCCGACGCCCTCGCCGGCACCCTGGCGCTGGCCGAGCGGCTCGAGTACACGATGGCCGACCTCGGCTATCGCTTCCCGTCCTACCCGGTCCCGCCGGGCGAGACCGAAGCGTCCTTCCTTCGCCACATCACCGAGGCGGGCGCCCGGGAGCGGTACCGCCCCTACGACGATCACGCCCGTGCGCAGATCGCACGTGAGCTGGCGCTCATCGAGAAACTGGCGCTGGCCGGCTACTTCCTCATCGTCTGGGACATCGTCAACTTCTGCCGCCGCGAGCAGATCCTCGTGCAGGGGCGCGGGTCGGCCGCCAACAGCGCCGTCTGCTACAGCCTTGGCATCACGGCCGTGGACCCCATTCGCATGGAGCTGCTCTTCGAGCGGTTCCTCTCGGAGGAACGCGGCGAGTGGCCGGACATCGATCTCGACCTGCCGAGCGGGGATCGCCGCGAGCGCGTCATCCAGTACGTGTACGAGAAGTACGGCCGTCTGGGCGCGGCGATGACCGCCAACGTCATCACGTACCGCAGCCGCAGCGCCGCGCGCGAGGTGGGCAAGGTCCTCGGGCTCGACCCCGGACACATCGACCGCCTGGCGAAGGTGATGAACCACTTCGAGTACACCGACCCCGACGAGACGCTGGCACAGAACCTGGCGACGGTGGGACTCTCGCTCGAGCAGCCGCGCATGCGCGTGTTCGCGTCGCTCTGGCGTGCGATGCAGGACCTGCCCCGTCACCTCGGGCAGCACTCGGGCGGCATGGTCATCTGCCAGGGCGCGCTCGACACCGTGGTGCCGCTCGAGCCGGCGAGCATGCCCGGGCGCGTGGTCATCCAGTGGGACAAGGACGACTGCGCCGACATGGGCATCGTGAAGGTGGACCTGCTCGGCCTCGGCATGATGGCCGTGCTGCAGGACGCGGTGGCGATGGTGAACACGGCGCCGGGGCCTGACGGCGCCCTGCGCCTGGATCTCGCGCACCTGCCCGACGACCCGCACGTCTACGCGATGCTGCAGCGGGCCGATACGGTCGGCGTCTTCCAGGTGGAGTCCCGCGCGCAGATGGCCACGCTGCCGCGTCTCAAGCCCACCTGTTTCTACGACCTGGTCGTGGAGGTGGCGCTCATCCGCCCGGGCCCCATCGTGGGGCAGATGGTGCACCCCTATCTCAACCGACGGGCCGGCCGCGAGCCGGTCGTGCCCCTCCATCCCTCACTCGAGCCCATCCTGGCGCGCACGCTCGGCGTGCCGCTCTTCCAGGAGCAGCTCCTGCGCATGGCGATGGTGGTGGCGGGATTCACGGGCGGTCAGGCCGAGGAGCTCCGGCGGGCCATGGGTTTCAAGCGATCGGAGGCACGCATGCGACAGATCGAGGCACAGCTGCGGGAGGGGATGGCCCGCAACGGCATCACCGGCGACACGGCGGATCGCATCATCACGTCCATCACGTCGTTTGCCCTCTACGGATTTCCCGAGTCGCACGCGGCGAGCTTCGCGCTCATCGCCTATGCGAGTGCGTACCTGAAGGTGCACTACCCAGCGGTCTTCTATACCGCGCTGCTCAACAACCAGCCGATGGGGTTCTACCATCCGGCCTCCCTGGTGAAGGACGCACAACGGCATGGCGTGCGGTTCCATCCGGTGGACGTACAGGAGTCGGACTGGGACTGCCGCGTCGAGCCGGATGGGGGGATCCGTCTGGGGCTCCTGTTCGTGCACGGGGTGCGGAAGGAGATGGGCGAGGCCATCGAGGCGTTCGACCGGACGAAGGTGGAGGCCCCGGCCCTGCTCTGCGCGAAGTGCGGATCGGACGACCCGTCGATGATCGAGGTGGTGCGCGAGGTGGCCGGGGTATCCCGCACCTGCTTCTGCAACACCTGCGCGCACGAATGGGCCGTGCCGCTGCGTCGGGTGGGACGGTTCACGTCCATCGAGGAGCTCGTACGCCGCACGGGGCTGCGGCGCGACGAGGTGACGGCACTGGCCGACATCGGCGCCCTCAACGCCTTTGCCGGTGAGCGGCGTAGCGCGCTGTGGCAGGTGGAGCGGGTGGTGCGGCCGGCAGGCCCGCTGCACGAGGACGGAGGCGATGGCCCGAGCCCGCTGCGCCCGATGGGCGCGTCCGAACGGCTCCAGGCCGACTATGCCGGCACGGGCCTCACGATCGGGCCGCATCCGATGGCGCTGCACCGGGACGACCTGGCGCTGCGCGGCGTGCTGCGGGCCTCGGATCTCGGACGCGCCCGGCACGGACGGCCGGTGCGGGTGGCGGGCATGGTCATCACCCGCCAGCGGCCGGGCACGGCCAAGGGGTTCGTCTTCCTGACGCTCGAGGACGAAACAGGCATCGCCAACGTGATCGTGCGGCCTGACCTGTTTGCCCGGGAGCGGTTGGCGGTGACAGGGCAGCCGTTCCTGATCGTGGACGGCATGCTGCAGCACCAGGACGGCGTGGTATCGGTGCGCGCCGAGCGCCTGCAGGGGCTCGAGGGCGCGGCGTCGGTGGAGTCGCACGACTTCCACTGAGCGGCGCTGCGAGCGGTGCCCGGTGCCGCGAGTCGGACATCGCTGGTCGGCCGCGCCCGACACCCCGGTGTCGGGCGCCGCTCGCGCGGGGCGGCACCCGCGGGCGGCGGTGGGCACCCGAGCGCTGGCCGCTCGGGTCGCGCACCGTGAGCCTGCGCGCGCTCAACCGAGCGGGTGTGGCGCACCGCCTGGCGGGTGCATACCGTCGTGTCGCCCCGGCTCGAGGCGCCCGCCACCGGGGCGTCGGGCCCGGTCTCCACCGTCTGCGTCCAGTGCCGCGAGTCGGACACCCGCGAGTCGGCCGCGCCCGACACCCCGGCGTCGGGTGCCGCTCGCGCGGGGCGGCACCCGCGGGCGGCGGTGGGCATCGCGCGCTGGCCGCTCGGGTCGCGCACCGTGAGCCTGCGCGCGCTCAACCGAGCGGGTGTGGCGCACCGCCTGGCGGGTGCGTACCGTCGTGTCGCCCCGGCTCGAGGCGCCCGCCACCGGGGCGTCGGGCCCGGCCTCCACCGTCTGCGTCCAGTGCCGCTCGGAAGAGCAC
>JBFWZN010000017.1:0-24699 GCA_050185275.1 Vicinamibacterales bacterium
TCTGACGGAACTCCGCGACCGCCAGCGCCACGCAGGTCTTCACCACGCGGTCGAGGCTGCCGTCGGCCATCACGATCTGGTCCTTGCGCCAAGTGGCCTCGAGCAGGCGCGGCTGGTGGCTGAGCAACCGCCAGAACACCGGGACGTCGTCGCTGCCGAGGGACGCCCGAGCCCACTGTCGGATCTCGTCCCACACCACCTGCAACTGCGGCGTGCCTGGCCCGTCGGGCAGCGAGACCAGCGCCGCGGGCCCGTCGACACGAAGCCCCGCGGCCGCCGCCGTGAGTCCGGCGACGTGTTCGGCCACCGCGGCGATCTCGGCGACCGCGCGGTCGCTCCCCGTCAGCCGCAACACGGCGGCTGCATGCAGCGTCAGTCAATACTCGCAGTGATTCACCATCGACACGCCGACGTGCATCGCCTCTTTGGCGAATTGCGACAGTGCGCCGCGGCCGTAGTAGGTGGCGAGCGAATGATCCAGGTTGGCGTCGAGCCACGCCGGCCAGTGCGTCTGGACGCCGAAGACGCCGGGGGCCAGCAGTTGCTCGAGGCTTCGCCCTGTCCTGGCCGCGAGCCGCTCCAGTACGGCGCGCTCCTCGTCCGATAGCTCAGCGGCGTTCAGTGGGCGGAGTGTCGGCATCAAGTCCTCGTGGGCTGAGAAGTGGACGACGACTATGTCCTGTCAGCCATCACCGGTCAACTCCGCGTACGACACGTGCGGTGGCTCCAGGCCGTTGCGTCGGACGCTGTAACGCTTCCGCCGCGGAGAGAGACGACAGCACCATACGGAGGCGCACATGCGCATCGACTCGGTTCTGCTCTCACGTCCCCTGGGCCTCGCCACCGACATCCCGCTGACCGCGTCGGCGGGATTCCTCGCCACGCTCGCGATCACGACCACCATGTACCTGTTGCCGGCCCTTGGGCTGCCGCAGGTCGACCTCCCCATCTGGGTGGCCCGGATATTCACGAAGTCTCCCGTGGGCATCGCCGCGTTGGGCATGGCCATCCACCTAGTGGTGGGCTTCGGGTTCGCGTGGCTCTACACCGCACGGGTCGAGCCCAGGCTCGCGCTCTCGCCAACGTGGGCCGGGGCGGCCTATGGTGTAGCACTGTGGCTATTCGCACAGGCCGTCGCGGTGCCCGTTCTCGGTGTGCTCGCAACGAGCCTTGCGAGCGACGGAGCCCTGAGTCCCGGGCTCGTGTCATATCGCCTGGGGCTCGGAGCCGCCCTCGGAAGCCTGACCTCCCACGTCGCGTACGGCGTGGTCCTGGGCTTCGTGTATGGCTGCCACGGGGGTGGGCAGTGCCGACGGCAGGCGCGCGTGTGACGTCGGCGGTCGAAGCCGGCCATCGCCGTCCCGGGCAGTCCTCGCGATGAAACAGATCGTGCTGGTGGGGGCCGGTCATACGCACGCGTACGTGCTGTCACGTTGGCGACGGACCCCGATTCCTGACGCGCAGCTGACGTGCGTGTCGCAATACCCCGTCGCGACGTATTCCGGCATGCTTCCCGCGGTGCTGGCCGGGCTCGTTCCCCCGGACGCGATGCAGATCGATCTCGCGGCACTGTGTGCCGCGGCTGGCGGTCGGCTGGTCGTCGCTCGTGCGTCGAGACTCGACGTCGCCACCCGGCATCTGGCGCTCGAGGACGGCACCACGGTGCCATTCGACGTGCTGTCTGTGGGTGTCGGCTCCGTGCCGGACGTCGACGGCGTCGACGTGGAACCGACGTCGATGCGCGTGGACGTGAAGCCGATGCAGACGTTCCTCGAACGCCTGTCGGCCGCCGTGACTCGCCGCACATCTCGCGGCCGTCCAATGCACGTCGCAGTGGTTGGCGGCGGCGCGGCGGGCGTGGAGTTGGCGCTCTGTGCGCCACGCCACGTCGCCAGCCTGACGGGCGAGTCGGACGCACGCTGTTTGCTCGTGACGGCTGGCCGCGTGCTCGACGGCAGTCGCGCAGCCACTGCCGAGCGTGCACGCGCGGCCCTCGCCCGGCGTGGCGTGATCGTGCGCGAGCACACGCGAGTCGCCGCCGTGGGGTCAGACCACCTGGCCTTCAACGATGGGACGTCGGCGTCGGTGGACGTGGCGATCTGGGTTACCGCCGCCGTGGCCGGCCCCTTCCTGCGCCAGACCGGCCTGCCGGTCGATCCGCGCGGCTTCCTGCGCACGACGGACGCGCTGCAGTCGGTCGCGCGCGTTCCGGTGTTCGCGGTCGGCGACGCTGGGACCATGGACGGCGTCGACATCCCGAAGGCGGGCGTCCACGCCGTGCGGCAGGGCCCGGTGCTGTGGGCGAACCTGCGCCGTCTACTCGAGGGTCGAGTCCTCAGACGGTACGCGCCACAACGCACGTTCCTGAAGCTGCTCAATACCGGCGACGGGGCGGCGATTGGGGAATGGCGGGGCTGGACGTTCGAGGGTCGAGCCGCTGGCGCGCTCAAGACCTGGATCGATGGTCGCTTCGTCCGCCGATATCGAGTGCCAGGATAGAGCAGGAGACGCGCCCTGGCAGGGTCAATGCGTCTGCCGTTCCGCCCTGCCCGGACCACCGAAAGGACCCCGGGGGCCGGTACCGGCACGCGTCACGACGCCGCTCCAGAACTTCACCTGTGTGGTCGCGGCCTTGTAAGGAATCGGCTCTAGATTGCGTTCATCCAAGTGGGCGGGAACGCTTCACGCCGGAGGTGTAGTTGGCGGAGAGGGTGGGATTCGTTCCCGCGATCCTCGCTCCCATCAACGGTTTAGGCCGGATCGGAACCGCCAGAACCCGCCAGAACCTCTAGAAACCTGAGTATCAGGTACAAAACAGGGACAGTGCAACCCCAACCTACCCTGCTCTGTTGAACGCGTCTTGCGGGTCTGACCTTACAAGGACTCCGGGCCGGTCGCCTGCCCGACTGTTGGCAGCGGGTTGAAGGTGCGTGTTCGGAACGCGAGGTGTGATGCCCCGCTTCATGCTGCAGTGGCTTGCCGCTACTCCTTGCCGACTGCGCGGACATACCGTGATTCGAACATCAGGGTCTCATCGCGCGGACGGCTCAGGTCGTGGTACTCGATGGTGAATCCCTGCGACGTCTCGCGAATGTCGACCCGCCACCACCGATCCAATGCGCCTGTCGAGGGATCGTCACTCTGACCAAGGAGCTGGAGCGTGTGGCCGGCTGGCACAATTGGACCTTCAGTCCGAAACAGCGCTCCTGACGTATTGTCACTCCATACCATCACGACCTTCTTCCGGAGCGTGTCGACCGAGAGGAGCCCCAGCCCTGCGAAGGGTTGGCCGGCCTGTGTGCCCTTAACGTCAAGGAGCAGCGTCGAGCCACCAGCGACCCATCGGGCCGAGGCCGTACCGCGGTCGTGAATGGGCGTCGAGTGCGGCCCCTCGGGCCACACTCGTCCCGCTATTTCCCACTGTCCGGCCATCGACTCCAGGATTGCGTGACCCTGCCCCCGCGGCGCCGGCGATCCGGAGGCGGCTTGGTCAACAGGTGAGAGCAGCACGCCCAACGCCAAGATCGTCATTCCCACGCACTCCTCCTGGTTCAAGAGCGTTCCCGCGGCAGCCACCACGATGCGAGTGCAACGTCCAGCCCGCCGACCGTTTCCCCGCCGCCTAACTACGCGGGTCCTCGCCTGTGGACCGCGCTACTGCGCCTTCAGGGCCTCCGCCGGGGGTACACGTCCGGCCCGCACCGCGGGCCCGGCGGCTGCAAGAAGCGACACCGCGAACAACACCCCACCGACCAGAGCGAGGGCGAACGGGTCGGTGGGGGTCACGGCGACCAGGAAGCGGGTCAGCGACTGGTTCATCACGAGACCGAGCGCCCCGCCGAGGGCGACGCCCAGGGCGATGCTTCTCGACGCGTTTCGCAGCACCAGTCCGACGAGACCGGCCGGCGTCGCCCCGAGGGACGAGCGAATACTGAGCTCGAAGCGGCGACGCTGCACGCCGAAGGTCATCACCGCGAAGAGACCGACCGACGCCAATGCGAGCGCCGTGATTCCAAACACCAGGAACAGCGAGGGCAAGAAGAAGTAGAAGAAGGTGCCACGCTCGATGACCCGTCCCATGGACCACACTTCATACGCCGGGACGTCAGGGTCGACGGACGCCAGCGCGGATGTGATCACCGCAGATGGCGGCGGCGCGCCAGGCCGGCCACGAACGAGGACCCGCGCGGCCCGCACGTCCCGCTGTGTCAGCGGCACGTAGATGCCGTCGGGCCGCCGGTTGCGCGGACCGTCCATCCACAGGTCCGGTACCACTCCCACCACCACGACCTGGTGAGCGCCGCGGGAGGTCGTGATCGTAAGGGCTGTCCCGAGCGCCGCCTCTGCCTGGGCAAAGTGCCGCCGGACGAAACTCTGGTTTACGATGGCGACCCTCGCTGCGGTGTCGGTGTCATGGTCGGTGAACGCCCGCCCGTCGAGCAGGCGGCTTCCGATGACGTCGAAATACGACGGCGAGATTGCGGCGAGTGTGGCGGACGGCAGAGTCTGGTTCCCCCGGGGGGGCTTGCCGGTCACGACAGCTTGCACTTTGGGGAACTCGCGCACCGGGAGTGCCGATGTGAGGGCGGCCTGATCCTTGCCCAGATCCGAAGCGAGTCGGCGCTCGAGCGCCTCCCAGAACGCCGCGCGACCCTCGCGATCGAACGACGCCGGCAGCGAGACCTTCGCTGTGAGGAGTCGGTCGACATCCATGCCGTAGTCGCGGACGCGGAGGGTCTGCATGCTCCGCACCATGACGGCCGCGCTCGACAGGATGGCCGTCGTCAAGGCGATCTGCGCCACGAGCAAGGCGCGCATGAGGCGATTCGCTCTGGCACTCGACAGGCCTCGCCCTTCATCCTGCAGCACTCGACGAACATCCACCCGCGTCGCCTGAAGCGCTGGCGGCAGACCCGCCACGAGTGTGGCGACCGCTGCGAGACCGGCGATGCTGCCGAGCGTGGCGGGCGTCAGGCCGATATCGAACCAGAACGGCGGAGGAATGCCTGCCTCGGTGATCACTCCCGTGAGCACGCGCAGCCCGAGGCTGGCCACACCGACGCCCGTGAGGCCGCCGACCGCGGCAATGGCCCCAGACTCACCCAGCAGACGCAGTCGCAGGCGGTTCCTGGACTCGCCGAGCGTCAGCCGAATCGCGAACTCCCGCGCCCGTTCGACGCCGCGGGCGAGGAGCAGGTTGGCGACGTTCACGGCCGCGACCAGGAGCACGAGCACCGCGACACCGAGCATCGCCACCTGAAAGGCGACGATTTCGGCCCCGATCGTCCCGGTGGTATACGGCTGCATCCGCACGGAGAACGCATCGTTGGTCTCGGGGAAACGGCGCGCCAGCGCCGCATCGATCTGGCGCAGTTCGCGGAGGGCGCCGGCCACGTCGCTCGCCGCGCCGATCCGACCGGCGACGCTGACACGTTCCGCGACCGCCCGAGGCAGACCAGGGCCCTCCAGCGCCAGCGGTATCCACACTTCCTGGTTCGTCGGGAATCCGAACGAGTGCGGCATGATGCCGATGACTTCGCGTGGCGTGCCGTCGACTCGCACGATCCGCCCCAGGATCTCCGGGGCGGCGCCGTACCGACGCCGCCACAACCCCTCTCCCAAGAGGACCACGGCCGGCCCTCCAGGGGTGCCCTCTTCCGTGGTGAACAGACGTCCCCGGACGGGCCTCACGCCCATCAGGTCGAGCCCGGTGGGTTCGATCCGGACCGCGGCGATGCGCTCTGCGACGCCGGCGGCGTCGGCAAGCCCGGCCTCCACGGGCTCGAAGGCGAACAGCGCGTCGAAGGACCGCACCGCCGCACGCCATTCATGCAGATCTTCGGCATTCACGCGGCCATCGGAGTCGTCACCATCGACCAGGCGCTCCACGAGGACCCAGCCGGACGCGCGATCGAAAGGCAGATCCACCAGCACCGATCCGTAAGTGAATCCGAAGATCGTGCCCGCGAGGCCGATCCCGAGTGCCAGTGTTAGCGTCGCAGTCAGCGGCAGGGTCTTGGCCATGGCGGGCGCTTCCTGTCATCCGGCGGCGCGACGTTCAGCGCCCTCGGGGCTGGCTGGTCGGCGGCACCTGGCCCTTTGCGCGCAGGTAGATCGTGAGCTTGCCGTATTCGCGTTCCGTGTGGGACGTGAGCAGCATGACGAGGAGTCCCGCCGGCATGTCGCGCACGGGAATCTGCGTGCCGTCGATGAGCGCGCCGCCGCCAAACGCGCGAGGTGCCGGCAATGTCGCATCCGTCAGGGTCGCCAGCGCTCGCTCACACAGTGCGGTCGAGGCCTTGAGCTCGGTCAAGATGGCCGCCTTGGCGTGCACGGTCTTCTCGACCTGGGTGCCGATGGGCTCCCGATTGCCGGCGATGGCAGAACAGAACGCACGATTCGTGTCGGCCACATGGGCCACGAGCTCGCCGAAGCTTCGTGCACCGGGGGCCGGCTTGAAGTCGTAGTCGCCTTCGGAGAGCTGTGCGCCAGCGGCTTCGATGCTGGCAATCCGGTCGAGCGCCACGGCCGACATGGCGCCGACGAGTGACGGCGGGGTCTGTGCCCGCGCCACACCGTAGGATGTGGACACGACGAGGGTGCAGACGAGACTGATGCGCAGGACAAGAGCGTTCATGACACCTCCGGAGGCGTGCGTGACGATGGAAACGGTTCGACCGGGAAGCGGGAGTCAGATCGCCCCGGGCAGGCCGATGACCCGACGCGCCAGCGCGATCTGGCCGACGTGGTACGTCTCATGACACTGCAGCTGAGTCAGTCCCTTCAACGCCTCGGGCTCCGGGTCACTTGCCGCGAGCGCCGCCATGAGGCGTTCATGGCTTTCGCGATAGGCGTCTCGGATCTCTGACCACGGCTTGTCGATCGTGGCGGGCAGATCACGCGACGTGCCCTTGAAGCCCTCGGCGTCTCCTTCGTTCCAGACCGGGCGTCCGCCGAGCATGGCGAGGATGGTTTGGCGCCAGTAGACGATGTGGCCGAGCGACCAGGCGATGGCGTTCCCGTCGCCCGGCTTGGTGGTGGCGAGGACGTCAGTGACGCCATCGAGGTTCTTCGTCAGCAAGCTGTGGTTCATCGAGAACAGCAGGCGCAACTGGGCGAGCGGGGTGAGTGCGGTCGGGGCGTGTGTCGTCATGCGCGTCTCCTTGTGACTGTGTTCGACAACCGCGAGACAGGCAGCGGCTTCGTTCAACAGGTTTGCCGCCGCTCGCGGCTTTGTGACACTGTGGGCGCAATGGACGATCGCGACACCCAGCCGACCGGTGTCACGGATGGCGGCGCGCCGGCAAACAACACAGGGACGAGCGGTGGATCGATTGACGCGGCGATCGCGCGCGACCTGATGGCGGCCTATCAAGGCGGCGCCCTCGAGGCGTTTCGGGAGCTGTACGCGGTGCTCGCGCCGCCGCTCCGCCGGTACCTGGGATACCTGACCAGGCGTGGTGATGTCGCGGACGACCTACTCCAGGAGACCTTCCTGCAGATGCACCGCTCACGGGCCTCGTGGGATCCGGACCGGCCCGTGGCCCCCTGGGCGTTCGGCTTGGCGCGGAACGTGTTCCTGATGCACCGCCGCGCCGCCTCGCGGTTCTCGGCGGTCCACCAGTCTTCGGACTCGCCGCCTGAGATACCGGTGCCGGCCGAGGCCGACTCGTTGGCCACGCGCGACCTCGTGCATCGCGCCCTCGCGGTCCTCGGCACGGACCAGGCCGAACCCCTGCTGCTCCACCACGTGTGGGGGTTCACGTTCGAGGAGATTGCCGGCATGACCGGAATGACCTCCGCGGCAGCGCGCGCCCGCTCGAGTCGCGCCATGGCGGCGTTGCGTGCGACGCTCTCCGCCCGACAGGAGCGACCATGAGCCCCCGACCGTTGGAGCCGCCGTCCGACCTCCTCGCACGCGTGGAAGCGGACCTCGCGCCGGTCCGCCCAGCGTCCATCGCCGGCGGTGTCGGACGCTGGTTACCGCTCGGACTGTGTCTACTCGTGGGCCTGCCGCTCTACGTCGGCGTGCGCGGAGATGCCGGGCGACTCGGTCCGTGGATCACGTGGGGCGTGTCGGCGCTCCAGTTCGTAGCGGGCATCTGGTTCGTGTGGGCCGGAGCCGCCGAGGGTCGCCCCGATCGTCGGCTGCCGACGCGACTGCTGGGCGGGGCCCTCGGCGCCGCGGCCGTCCTCGTGATCGGCGTGACGACACTGACGTACGCGGTGAGCCCGACGATGCTGGGGGAGGCACTGCTGCCCTGGCGGGCGGGATCCTTCTGCTTTCAGGGCAGCCTCGTCGCCGGGGCCCCACTCCTGTTTCTCGCCGCGGGGCTCCTGGGACGAACACTGCCAGGTGTCCCGTGGCTGACAGGCGCCCTGTTCGGGGCCGGGGCGGGGATGACCGCGGACGCGACATGGCGACTGATGTGCCCCGTGTCCGACCCGTGGCATGTGCTCACCGCGCATGGGGGAGCGATACTGATGTTGGGCGTGCTTGGCGCCCTCACTGCGGAGGTCGCCGCACGGCGCCGAGCCCGGCGCACTCGCCTGCGCTAGCGGCACGGGACGGTCCCGACCCCCGCGGCGCCTTCTGCCACACGCCGTCTATTCGTATGACGCCCACGTCGAGGCGTCTCGCGGAGAGACCGAGATCGGAGGCCGCCGTCGCGATCTCCCGGGCGGTTGCCGGCCGCGGTACCGCCATCGCGTCCGCCAGGCCGCCACCCCAGCGCGGGGTCACGAGATCGGCCAGCCACATCCAGCCACCTGGCTTCAGCGTGCGATGCAGTTCGACTATCGCGTCTCGCCACCGCCTGACGTGATGCAGCGTGTATCGACACACGACGATGTCGAACGCGTCGTCCACGAGCGGCAGCGCAGTGGCGTCAGCGATCCGGTACTGCACAGGCGCGCCGGCCGGCGTCGCTCGCCGTGCGAGCGACACCTGGTCGGGGTCGACATCGACGCCAACGCCGTGGACGCCGTACCGGAGGACGGCTGAACGGAGCGCGGCGCCGGTGCCGCACCCGACGTCGAGGATCAGCTGTCTTGGCGCCGGCTGGATAGTCTCGAGGTGCCTGAGCAGGTCGGCCGCCGCCTGGTCCTCTCGGACCCGCCGGTTGACGACGGCCTTCTCGAGGCGCGACATCTTCATCGCTCGCCGACCTCGACTCGGCCGGCGTCGGAGGCGTCGGTCAATCGACGCGTCCACACGGAGCGGAAGAGCCACCACGCACGGTGGGCGGCGGCGCCACGCACCTCGTCGAGTCCCAGCCGCATCGCCCGCTGCGGTTCGCGCGATCGGACAGTGAACGTGCCGAAGACGAGATCCCACCAGGGAAACACCGCGCCGTAGTTGCTGTTGGTTTCAGGGGCCCACGCCGAATGGTGGATGCGGTGCGTGTCGGGGGTCACGATAGCGTAACGCAGCACATGATTGACGGCAGGAGGCAGTGTGAGGTTGGAGTGGGTCCACAGGGTCACGACGACGTCCAGCGTCTCGTAGAACACCAGCACCCACGGCACGAAGCCGACCGCCAGCGCCGCTCCGACGCCTGGCAGGGTCTGCACCACGAGTTCGAAGGGGTGGAATCGGACCGTCGTGGTTACGTCCAGCTCTGTGTCCAGATGGTGCACCCGATGCAGGCGCCAGAGTCCGGGCACCGCGTGCATGGCGTAGTGCGTGCCGTACGAGACAAGCGCGCGCGCCGCCAGCGTGATGAGCGCCGCGACGGCCGAGGGAGCGCCCCACCGGTTCAAGAGTCCCCACTGATCCTCGGTGGACACCTCAAAACCGGCCATCGATCGACAGGGCAAAACCGGCCACCACAGACGGGCGACCGAGACAGTCAGGTTCTACTGCGGGGGAGCCTCCGGACGCAAATCGGTGGGCACCTTTGTCCGCCAGCTCTTCGGCCCGCACTTGAGCACGTGGGCGTGATGTAAGAGCCGGTCGAGCAGTGCCGTGACGGCGGCGGTGTCGCCGAGGAGCTTGCCCCAGTCGTCGACCGGGCGGTTCGAGGTCAGGAGCGTCGAGGCCCGCTCGTAGCGCCGCATGATCAGCTCCAGGAGGTCTTCGGCGGCGGTGTGCGGCAGCTTCCGCATGCCGAGGTCGTCGATGATGAGGAGCGGGACCGCCGCCAGTTCGGCGAGGAGCGTCTTCCGAGTCCCGTCGATGGCCGCCTCCGCGATCTGGTCGATGAGGGTGTGTGCTTCGCGATAGAGGACACGGTAGCCCTGGTGGATCGCCGCCCGCCCGATCGCCTGCGCCAGATGGCTCTTGCCGGTGCCGGGCGGGCCGAGAAAGAGGGCGTCCTCGCGGCGGCCGACGAAGGCGGCCGTCGCCAGGTCGAAGACCAGGGCCCGATTCATCTTCTTGTTGAAGTCGAAGTCGAAGCCGTCGAGCGCGCGGTCGGCGTCGCGGAAGCCCGCCTGTTTATGGCGGCGGTCAAAGAGGCGATCCTGGCGCCGTTGCAGCTCGTCGCTGACGAGCATGGCGACGAGGTCGAGCGGCGCCATGCGTTCGGCCTGCGCATGCTGCAAGCGCGTCGGCAGGACGTCGGCGATGCCGGAGAGGCGGAGTTGGCGGAGGGCGCGGTCGAGTTCGGGGACGGTCATGTCGGGTCTCCTGTCTTCTGGTCAATGAGCGCGCGGTAGCGCGTCAGCTCACGAATGAGCGGGTCGACTTGCGTGAGCGTGAGGGGGAGCGGCGGCCGCCGATCGACGTACTTGCGGAGGAAGCGGTAGCTGAGCACGCCGATCTCGACGGCCGTCCGAGCGGCGTCCTCGACGACGGCGGGCCCATGCTTCTTCGCCAGCGCCAGGACGCCGAGGATCTCGCGGATGCCATGGGCGCCGTGGTGCGCCTGGATGTGTCGACAGACGACGCCGATCTGAGGCCCCGCCGCGGCGGCCCGACTCAGGAGCGCGAGCGTGGAGGGCGGCGTGCGCGCCGGCCGATCGTCGTCGTGGATGCGGTGATGGCCACGGACGGTTCGCAGATGCTCGCGGAGCAGCCGCCCCGTCTGCGGGTCGAGCAGCCGGACGTGCAGGTCATTCCACTGTACCTGGAGGCGGCGCCCGATCCAGCCAGGCGGGGCACCGTAGTACGCGGCCTCGACTTCGACACAGCCATCGAGATGGACGCTGCGCGTGCCGAAGCGGTAGTAGCGAAACGGTTCCAGCGGCAGCGGCCCGAGCGCCGGGCGTTCCTCGGCAAACATGACGGCGACCTGGCGTTTGGTCGTGCCGTGGATCCGTGTGTCGGCCCACCGGGCTTCCCACTGATCGAGATAGGCCTGCGCCGCCTCGAGGCTCTCGAAGCGCTGCCCCTTCAAGGGCGTCTGCTGGGCATGACGCACGCCGGCCTCGACTTTCCCCTTGCGATCCGGGTCGCCGACGCGACACGGCAGCGCGACCACGCCGTAGTGCGCGAGGACGTCGTGATACAGCGGATTGAGCGCGGGGTCGTAGATGTCGGGCGTGAGCACGCCCTCGCCGAGATTGTCGAGGACGATGACCTTCACGGTCCCGCCGAGCCGCCGAAACGCCTGCTCGTGGAGCTCGGCCCAAATCTGCGCGCTCGACCGCCACGTCAGCAGGCGGACGGCCTTGCGCGAGTAGCCGAGGGTCAGGACGAAGAGCCGGGCGCGCCGATACTTGCGCGTCACCGGGTCGCGCACCATCGGCCCATCGCCGCCGTAGTCGACCTGGCCTTCTTCCCCAGGCGCGGTCGTGATGACGACACGCGCCTCGACCGGCCGGGCCGCCTGCAGCGTCCGGACGAAGCGACGGACACTCGCGTAGCCATGACGAAAGCCGTGGCCATCGACGAGGTCCTGCCAGATCGCGGTGGCGTTGCGACCACGGGCCAGCGCGTCGACGATGATCTCGCGGTAGAGCGCGCACGCGCTCGTCTGCGGCGACGGCGTCAGCCGCGGGTCGGTCGACACCCCCGGCGTGGTGGCCGGATTTGCTCCAGCAGGGTCGGTGGACGTCTGACCCGTGGTGGCTGGATTTGGCGGCCACGCCCGCGGACGTCCCCCGCGCCGGCGCACGGCGATGCCGGCGGCCTTCAGGTAGGCGCTGATGGTCTCGCGCCGGACGCCCGTCGCGGCTTCAATCGCGCGGAGCGATCGTCCGAGGGTGCCGAGCGCCCGAATCTGGTGCTGTTTCTCTGGGTCCAAGACGTTGCTCATGGCAGCCGAGGAACGCGAAGTCCCTGGCTGCGGTCAACGTCTCAGTCGTCAGCCGTGGTGGCCGGTTTTCAGGTGTCGATCGATGGCCGGATTTGGGTGTCGGCCGAGGCACTGATGGCCCTCCGCCCATTCGGCCGCAGCGAGCATCGACACCGGAAGCGCGCCCAGGACGATGATGTTGGCCGCGGTGAAGAGCAAGTTGGTCGGCCAGCGGATCCGCCGGGCCATGGGACCGGGACGAAATGGGAGGACGGCTTCGGCCACTGCCAGTGCAACCAGCAGTCCAAGGAACAGGGACTGCTGCAGTCCGTCTCCGTTGGCGAGTAGCCAGTCCCTGATCGCCATCTCGTGCCTCCCTCCATCAATCTGCGAGACCGACGGGCCTCTCAGTGGTAGGGACGAACCAAGGGCGTGACCCGAGTTGACCGCGGGCGCCAGAAGTGCTGACCGAACCGGCCAATGGGCCGGGGGCTTGGTCAGCGGGCCATGCCGCCCGACCGGAACTCACCGGGTGTCAGACCGGTCCAGCGCTTGAAGGCACGGCAAAACGCACTCAGTTCCGAAAACCCCAGCAGAAACGCGACTTCTGCGGTCGACGTGCTCGGATTGCTCAGGCGTCGTTCAGCCAACTCACGGCGGGTGCGCGCCGACAGCGCCCTGAACGTGGTGCCCTCGGCGGCAAGCAGACGGTTCAGCGTCCGCACGCTCATGCGCAACCGTCGGGCAATCTCGGCGGCCTCGGGCGGGCTCGCGTTGACCTTGGCCGACAGTGCTTGCCGCACGCGACCAGCTGTCGTCTCTGGAGCGGCATCGGGACCCACGACATGGTCGGCTGCGTAGTGGTCCATGAACGCGGCCAGCAGCGGATCGGGTTGCCGACACGGTATGTCCAGCACCTCCAAGGGGAGCACCGCGGCGTTGTCAGTCGACCGGAACCGAACAGGCGCTCGGAACAGCCTCGCGTACTCGGTTGAGTCTCCGGGACCCTCGTGGGCGAACCGCACTTCGGCGGGAGACCAGTCGACACCCGTGATCTCGCGGCCGGCACGAACCCACGTCGCCAGGAGAAACTCCGAAGTGTGGCGGCCAGCGACGAGCCCTCCCGGCAGCACGTGCCGTAGCGTCATGGTGTCGCCACCGTGCAGCATCTCGATCCGGCTGGTCTCATGAATCAGGCGCTGATACCGGCACAGCCGCGTGTACGCTTCACCCAACGACCCGCTGGCGGCCATCGCGTAGAAGTGAACCTCGAATGTGCGCAGGTCGGCATGCTCGGCCATGTGCAGACCCACGTGTTCGTCGCCGGTGAGCCG
Organism: Vicinamibacterales bacterium; assembly: GCA_050185275.1. GTDB lineage: Bacteria > Acidobacteriota > Vicinamibacteria > Vicinamibacterales > UBA2999 > JABFRY01. Next base: position 13,514 of record JBFWZN010000017.1, read on the forward strand.
AGCGGCAGCGACAAGGAAAGCGGCGCCGAGGCGCATCGGGACGATAGCGTCAGGGTCGTCGACGAGACGAGGCTCGAGGCCGATCGCGGCAAACGCCGCGGCGGGATCCGCCCCCATGGCCTGGAGAGCCGACACCATGGGTCGAAATGCCCGCGCCGTCAGTCCCGGCTCTCTGGTTCGCATCAGAGGTATTTTGTTCGATGTGCGCGGCCGTGTGACAGGTGCGACTCCAAAGTTCTGACTCACAGCGGTCAGACGGTAGGCGGCCGATCCGGACGGTGTTCCCACCCGGGTCGAGAGATCACTCCTCCGATACATTGCTCGCGTTCGCAGCGTGGACGGACCTTGCGGCCCATCCTGTTACAGCAACGCGGGAGACAGGTGGCGGAATCTGTCAGATGGAGGCAGCACGACGGTCGAGCGGCGGCGCACTGCTCCCATGATGACGATGGCGATCGGCGCTGGGATCCGGCTGCCAGCCGCCCGCCGAGCACACCGCGGTCGCGGCGCCAGCCAGACCCGAGTGCCGTCACCGCGAGCCGGTGTGATGCGGCCACCGGTCGCGATACCGAAGGATCCGTCTCGGTCGAGTGCCACTGGCTCCGCGGCTCACCGCATCGACCTGTAAGGAATCGCCTCCAAATTGCGTTCATCCAAGTGGGCGGGAACGCCGCACGCCGGAGGTGTGTTTGGCGGAGAGGGTGGGATTCGAACCCACGTGCCCTTTCGGACAAGACGCTTTCGAGGCGCCCCCGTTACGACCACTTCGGTACCTCTCCGCTGAGGTGGGACCGCGTCCGGCTGGCCGGAACGTTTGATTATAGACGGACTTTCGGCCGCGTTGAAGGGCCTCCAGGGCTCCCCCCGAGGCCGGTCGCCGCCATCGGGCCCGGGGCCTACCGGCGTTCCCGGAAGAATTCCACCATCAGCTGCCGGCACTCGTCGCCGAGCACGCCGCCGACGACGGCCAGGCGGTGATTCAGCCCCGGCGTCTCGTGCCCGGCCAGCGCCGATCCCAGCGCCCCGGCCCGGGGTTCGGCGGCGCCGAAGACCACGGTGCCGATGCGCGCGTGGATCATGGCCCCCACGCACATCAGGCACGGCTCCACCGTGACGACCAGCGTGGCGCCCCTCAGCCGGTAGTTGCGGACGTGACGGGCGGCGGCGCGGATGGCCACGATTTCGGCATGCGCGGTCGGGTCCGAGGCCGCGATCGGGTGGTTCCACCCCTCCGCCACCACGTCCCCGCCGATCGCCACCACGGCCCCCACGGGCACCTCGCCCTGCTCGCCGGCGCGGCGCGCCAGGTCCAGCGCGCGGCGCATCCAGAGGACGTGCTGCGGGTCGGCGGGCGTCATTCGCCGATCGGCGCCGACTCGTCGGGCCCCACCAGTTCCACCCGGCGGGTCAGCGCCTCCACGAGGGTCCCGGCCGTGACCAGCACGATCGGGCCGAGCACCAGGCCGACGAAGCCGAAGGCCGAGACGCCGCCCAAGAGCCCCAGGAACACCACGAGCCCGCTGGCCGACGTGCGGCCGGCCAGCAGCCACGGGCGGAGCACGTTGTCCACGGATCCCAGGACCCCGGCGCAGAGCACCGTCAGAATGATCGCGCGCGTGACCTCGCCCGAGAAGAACAGCCACGCCACCACCGGCACCCACACGATCGTCGCCCCCACCACCGGAATGAGCGCGCAGATGGCGATCGCCGTGCCCCAGACGATCGGCGCCGGCAGGCCCAGCGCCCAGAACGACAGCCCGCCGGTCACGCCCTGCGCGAAAGCCACGATGAGGCCCGCGCCGACGCTCGCTACGACCAGTTCCGAGGTCTCCGAGATGAGCCGCTCGCTCTCCGCGTCGCTGAAGGGCAGCAGCTGCCGCACGACGACGGCGAGCTTCCGGCCGTCGCGGAGGAAGAAAAACAGCGCGAACAGCATCACGAAGACGCTCCCCAGCACGGCGAGCACGTCGGCCACGAACGATCCGGCGTTGCCGGCCACCCATCCGGCCGCCGCCCGCGCGGCGTCCGCGACGACCGACATGGGATCGGCCGGAAGCGGGAGCGGCACGCGCATCCGCAGCGCCTGCCACAGGCTCGTGAGCTGCTCGGGCGTGGTGGCCGACAAGTCCGTCAGGTAGTCCAGGGCCACCGGGACCTGCTGCGCCAGGACGGCCACCAGGAACACGGCGGGCGTGATGAGGAGGGCGCCCGCCAGCAGCGACGTGATGAGCGCGGCATTGCCATTGGACAGCCGGATGCAGAAGCGCAGGTACACCGGCCGGAGCGACAGCGACAGGATGGCCGCCCACGCCAGCGAGGCGAGGAACGGCCAGATGATCACCAGTGCCAGGTAGGCCACCAGGATCACGATGGCGTAGAACAGGAGCTCGGTGAATCGCTCGCGGCCCGTGCGCCCCATCATGGCTGTCGTCGCGGACGTGTCAGGTGCGCTTCAGGCTGAACGGCAGGCTGCCGCCGCCGATGGCGAGCGCGAGGAGCCCGCCCAGCACCGGCAGGGCGTAGCCGTTGGTGAGGAACGAGTACTGGAAGAGGACGCCGCTGGCGAAGTGGATGTTGGCCACCATCAGGAACGCCGCGATCGCCGCCCAGCGCGCGTAGGCGCCGAGCAGGAACGAGACGCCCGTGGCAAGTTCGCCCAGTGGCACCAGTCGCGCGAACAGCGTAACCCCCGGCAGGCAGACGGCTTCCAGGTACGGACGGTTCCAGGCGTTCGCGTTCTGCAGGTAGCCGGTGAGCCGCGCGGTGAGCGGCCCGGCGTCGGCGAACCAGCCCACCTTGCCGAGGCCCTCGAAGAGGAAGAAGACGCCGAGCACGATGCGAAGGGCCGTGAGTCCGCGCGCGGCGGGAGTGGACGCCATCGCCACAGAGTAGCGCAAGCGCCGCCACGGCGTCCGGCACCGGCGCCGCCGGCACGGGTCTCGCCGTGCGCGGCGGCCGGCAGCACGGGCAGTCTCAGGCGCGGGGCTGCGGGACGATCCGCAGGTACGGCCGCAGGGTCTTCCACCCGTTCGGATAAATCCCCTTGGCCTCCTCGTCGGACACCGCCGGCAGGATGATGACGTCGTCGCCCTGCCGCCAGTTCACGGGCGTCGCGACGCGATGCGAGGCCGTGAGCTGCATCGAGTCGAGCACGCGCAGGACCTCGTCGAAGTTCCGGCCCGTGGACATCGGGTAGGCGATGATGAGCTTCACCTTCTTGTCGGGACCGATGACGAACACGTTGCGCACGGTCTGGTTGTCGGCGGCCGTGCGGCCTTCGCAGGTCTCGCCGGCGTCGGCCGGCAGCATGCCGTAGAGCTTCGACACCTTGAGGTCCGGGTCGCCGATCATGGGGAAGTTCGGCGCCTGGCCCTGCGTCTCGCGGATGTCGTCGGCCCACTTCGAGTGCTTGTCCACGGGATCCACGCTGAGGCCGATGACCTTCGTGTGGCGCTTGTCGAACTCCGGCTTCATCTTCGCGACATAGCCGAGTTCGGTCGTGCAGACGGGGGTGAAATCCTTCGGGTGCGAGAACAGGATGGCCCAGGAATCGCCGATCCACTCGTGGAACCGGATGGGCCCGTCGGTGGTCTGGGCCTCGAAGTCTGGCGCGATCTGTCCAAGTTGCAGTGCCATGTCGCTGATCCTCCACGGCGGCTTGCGTCGCCGCGATCTCGGGAAGGGATGGGTGGAAGAGGCCAGTGTAGCGCGGGAGTGTCCGCCCCGGATCCCGGCGCCGCGGCGGCGGTTTCGGCACAAGATAGCCGCCGATGCTGTCCCCCATCCCCGTGCTCCTCGGCGGCCTCGGCCTCGTCGTCCTGTGGTTCGCGGCCACCTGGTGGCGGAGCGCGCGGCGGGGCCATCCGCACCGGGCGCCCTCGCCGCTGCAGGTGGGCATCGGCGGGGTGACCCTGTTCTTCGACACGCTCGGGATCGGCAATTACGCCCCGACCACGGCGCTCTTCCGCTACCTCCGGATGGTGCGTGACGAGGACATCCCGGGCACGCTCAACGTCGGCTCGTCCGTGCCGGTGGCGTTCGAGGCCTTCGCCTTCGTCACCGCGATTGCCGTGGATCCGCTGTCGCTGGGCCTGCTCGTTCCGGTGGGCGCGCTGGGCGGGTACGTGGGCGCCGGAATCGTCTCGCGCCTGCCGCGCCGCCAGATCCAGATCGGGATGGGCCTGGCCCTCCTCGCCGGCGCGGCGTTCATGACGCTGACGAACCTCCAGTGGATTCCGGGCGGCGGCGAGGCGACGGGGTTTGGCGGCGGCGTACTGGTGGTGGCGGCGGTCCTCAACTTCACCTTCTGCGCCCTGAACGCCCTGGGCATCGGCAGCTACGCCCCGAGCCTCATCGCCTTCAGCCTGCTCGGCATGAACCCGCGGTCCGCCTTCCCGATCATGATGGGATCGGCCGCCTACGGCCTGCCCGTGGCCGGCGTGAAGTTCGCCCGGACCGGCCGCTTCGACGGCCGCGCCGCGCTGGGCATGACGCTCGGCGGCGTCCCGGGCGTGCTCGTGGCGGCCTACGTGGTGAAGTCCCTGCCGCTCGAGGCGATCCGCTGGCTCGTCGTGATCGTGGTGCTCCAGGCCGGCGCGTCGCTGCTGCGGACGGCCCTGGCCCGCGGGCACGCCCGCGCGGCCTGACCGCCGTCGCCTCCGCGCGCACCCACGAGCCCTGAGCCGCCGCCCCGCCGGACGTTGACTCTGGGCCGGCCCGCAGTTAGTATCTCGTTCCTCGTTATCGAAATTCGTATTCGGTCATCGATGTCACACGCATCGCCCGGCCCGACACCGTGCCGCCCACGACGGCGGGCCCGCGGCGGCTGCCCGCCGGACGGCGGCGGGGCCCATCGGGCCCCGGCCCGCCACGGCGTGGCCGCCTGCCTGGCCGCGATCGCCTTCACGCTCGCGCCGGCGACGGCGCCCGCGCAGTCCCCGTCGTCGCAGGCCCCGCCGCAACCGCTCACACTGGCGGGCGCGCTGCGCTTTGCGCTGGATCACTATCCGGCCGTCGCGGCCGCACGGGACATGCGCCAGGCTACGGCCGGGCAGGTCGCGGTCGCCCGGGCCGACTATCTGCCACGGCTCGACGCCGTGTGGCAGACGAACCGCGCCACGCCCAACAACGTCTTCGGCCAGTTGCTGCCGCAGTCCGTCATCCCGTCTCTCTCGGGCCCGGTCCTGCCCGACGGCTCGTCGCCGTCCGTCTGGGGCAGCGCGGCGGGCGCCCTTCTGACGTGGGAGCCCTTCGACCTCGGACTGCGCGGAGCCCGCGTGAAGGAAGCGGAGGCCGCGGTGGAACGCGCGCGGGTCGAGGAGGGGCTGACGCGGCTCGCGGTCGTGCAGGCGGTCGGCACGGCGTTCTTCACCGTGGCCACGGCGGAGCGGGCGTGGACCGCGGCCGACGCCGACGTCCAGCGGCGGGACCTGCTCGCCAGGACCGCGCACGCGCTGGCCGACGCCCAGTTGCGGCCGGGGGCCGAGGCCTCGCGGGCCGACGCAGAGCTTGCGGCCGCCAGAACGCGCGCCCTCCAGGCATCGCAGGCCATCGCCGTCGCCAAGGCGTCATTGGGGCAGGCGCTCGGCGTGACCACGGGGGAGATCGAGGTGGACTCGACCGGGCTCGCGGCGCCGGCGGCGCCCGCCGCCGATCCCGCCCCATCGTCCGCCGGACATCCCCTGGTGCGGATCGGCCAGGCGGCCATCGACGTGGCGGCGGCACGAGAGGCCACGCTGGCGCGGTCGAACCTCCCCCGTCTGCTGGTCCAGTCGAGCGTCTTCGCCCGAGGGACCGGCGCGAACCCGGAGGGCCCCTTCGACCGCGGCGGTGACGGCCTGGCGCCCGAGCGCGTGAACTGGGCCGCGGGGGTGCAGATCGTGGTGCCCAACCTGTTCGACTTCAGCGCGCTTCGGGCACGGCGCGCGGCTGCGACGGCCGCCACGGCGGCCGAGACGGCGCGACGCGACGAAGCCACCCTGGCCGTCACGGCGCAGCAGCGGATCGCCGAGGCGCAGTTCGCGGCGGCGCTGGCAATCGCCGCCAACACGCCGATCCAGCTCGACGCGGCCCGCCAGAGCGAAACGCAGGCACGCGCGCGCTACGACGCCGGCCTGGCCAGCCTGGTCGAAGTGGCCGACGCGCAAGGGCTCCTCGCCGTCGCGGATTACCAGGACGCCGTGGCCCGCGTGGACGTGTGGCGGGCGGAGCTGGCGCGCGCCGTCGCGGCCGGCGACGTGGAGGCTCTCCTGGGCCGGCTCGGCTCCTCCGGAGGAGGCCGCTAGGCATGCGGCTGATACGCCTCGCGCTGCGCCGCCCCGGCACCATCGTGGTCGCGATGGTGGCCGTGGCCCTCACGGCCGCCTTCGCCGTGACGCGGATGCGGACCGACATCTTCCCGGATCTCGACCTGCCCGTGATCTACGTGGCGCAGCCGTACGGCGGGATGAGCCCGGCGCAGATGGAAGGGTTCATCACGTACTACTACGAGTACCACTTCCTCTACATCAACGGCATCGAGAGCGTCGAATCGAAGTCGGTCCAGAACAACGCCCTGCTGAAGCTCACGTTCCACCCGGGCACCGACATGGCCGAGGCCATGGCCCAGACCATCGGCTATGTGAACCGCGCCCGCGCCTTCATGCCGCCCGGCACGGTCGGGGCCTTCGTGATGCGCTTCGACGCGGCCACAGTGCCCGTCGGCTACCTGGTGTTCCGCAGCGAGACACGCAGCCTCGGCGAGATCCAGGATCTGGCACTCAACCGCGTGCGCCCGCAGTTCGCCACGCTGCCGGGGCTCACCTCCCCACCGCCCTTCGGCGGCAGCCAGCGCACGGTCGTCATCCGCGTGGATCCGGACCGCCTGCGGTCGTATGGCATGTCCGCCGACGACGTGGTGCGGGCCGTGACGTCCGGCAACGTGATTCTCCCCTCGGGCACCGTGAACATCGGCGACGAGACGCGGCTGACGCCCATCAACACGGTTGTCGGCACCATCGACGAGCTGCTCGAGTTGCCGGTCCGGACCGGCGCGGGCCCGCCCGTATTCGTGCGCGACGTGGGATCGGTGACCGACAGCACCGACGTGCCGACGGCCTACGCGCTCGTGAACGGGCGCCGCGCCGTCTACATTCCGGTCACGAAGCGGCCGAACGCCTCGACGCTTGCCGTGGTCGCCGAAGTGAAGGCCAACCTCGGACGCTTCCAGGCGCTCGTGCCCGACGACATCACGGTCTCCTACGAGCTGGACCAGTCCAGCGGCGTAGCCGCGGCACTGCGCTCCGTGTCCACCGAGGCGGCGCTGGGGGCCCTGCTCACGGGCCTGATGGTGCTGCTGTTCCTCCGCGACTGGCGGAGCTCGGCCATCGTCGTGACGACGATTCCGTTTGCCCTGCTCGCCGCCGTCGTGGCCCTCTGGGCGGCGGGACAGACGATCAACATCATGACGCTCGGCGGCCTGGCCCTCGCGGTCGGGATCCTGGTGGACGAGGCCACGGTGGCCATCGAGAACATCCACACGCACCTGGCCCGCGGCGTGCCGGTGGCGCGCGCGGTGCTCGATGCCGGCGCCGAAGTCGTCGTGCCGCGCTTCCTCGCGATGCTGTCCGTGGTGGCCGTGTTCGTGCCGTCGTTCTTCATGGCCGGCGTGTCGCGCTCGCTCTTCGTCCCGCTGTCCCTGGCCGTCGGCTTCGCCATGATCGCCTCGTTCCTGCTGTCGAGCACGCTCGTGCCGGTGCTGTCGGTCTGGTGGCTGCGCGCGCACGCACCCGCGCCGGACGCCGGCGACTGGGTGGAGACCCTGCGGAGCCGCCTGGCGGGGCTCCTGCGGCGGCTGGCGCCGCGACGCGGACTGGTCGCGCTCGCGTACGTGCTCGCAATGGGCGTCGTGGTGGCCGGGGTGGGCTCCTCCCTGGGCCGCGAAATCTTCCCGACCGGAGGGGTCAACGCGTTCCAGCTCCGCTTCCGGGCGCCGGCGGGCACCAAGTTCGAAGCCACCGAAGCCCTCGCCCGCGGGGTGCTGGACGTCATCCGCACCGAGGCCGGCCCGGACGGCGTGGACATCACCCTCGGCTATGTCGGCGTCCAGCCCACGTCGTACCCGGTCAACCTCATCTTCCTGTGGACGGGCGGCCAGCACGAAGGCGTGCTGCAGGTGGCCTTGAGGCCAGGCGCCAGCGTCCGCCTGGACGCGCTGCAGGAGCGCCTGCGCCGCGCCTTCCGCGACGGGCTGCCCGACGTGCAGGTGTCTTTCGAGCCCGGCGACATCGTGGGCCGCATCATGAACTTCGGGGCGCCGACGCCCATCGAGGTGGCCGTGATGGGTCCGGACTTCCCGGCCACGCGGGCGTTCGCGGCCAGGCTGCACGAGGAGATGTCGCGCATCGGCGCCGTCCGCGACCTGCAGTACGGCCAGACGCTGGACACCCCGGCGATCCGCGTCGAGGTGGACCGCGAGCGGGCGGGACAGCTCGGCGTCACCGTGGACCAGGTGGGCCGCTCGTTCGCCGCCGCCACCTCGTCGAGCCGGTTCGTCGCCCCCACCTATTGGGCCGATCCGCGGACGGGCATCGCCTTCCAGGTGCAGGTGCAGGTGCCGCAGCCGCGGATGACCTCGCTCGACGATCTGCGGGTCGTGCCCGTGGGCGGCGGCGGGGCAACGCCGCTCCTGGGCGACCTCGCTCGCATCGAGAACGCGAGCGCCATCGGGGAGTACGACCGGCTGAACGGGCAGCGGATGGTCACGCTCACGGCGAACGTGTCCGGCCTCGACCTGGGCAGGGCGGCCGCCCAGGTGGACGACGCGGTCCGGCGAGCCGGCACGCCGCCGCGCGGCGCCACGGTCACGGTCCGCGGTCAGATGGCGGCCATGACCGACACCTTCCGGAACATCGCCGCCGGCCTCGTCGTGGCCGTGGTGGTCATCGTCCTGCTGCTGGCGGCGAACTTCCAGTCGCTGCGCCTCGCGCTCGTCGTCGTGTCCACGGTGCCGGCCGTGCTGGCGGGAGTCGCCCTGGCGCTCCGGGCCACGGGAACGACCGTGAACGTGCAGTCGTTCATGGGCGCCGTGATGGCCATCGGCGTGGCGGTGGCCAACGCAATTCTGCTCGTCACGCTGGCCGAGCAACTGCGCCGCAACGGCAGTGCGCCGGCCGCGGCCGCCATCGAGGCGGCACGCGCCAGGATGCGCCCGGTGCTGATGACCAGCGCCGCCATGATCGCGGGCATGGTCCCGATGGCCCTCGCCCTGGGCGAAGGCGCCGAGACCGCCGCGCCGCTCGGCCGCGCCGTGATCGGGGGCCTCGCGGCCGCGACGTTGGCGACGCTGGTCGTCCTGCCCTCGGTGTACGCGCTGCTCCAGGCGCGGGCGGCCACGGTGTCGCCGTCGCTGGACCCGGACGATCCAGGTGACGCGCCTGGTATGGGGATGAGGGCATGAGGACACGGAGTGCGATCGGGCCCTGGCTGGCCGGCCTGCTGGCCGTGGCCGGTGCGGCATGCGGACGGGCGGGCGGGCTGCCGGCGGAGAGAGCGGCCGAGGCGGCGCCGGCCTCCGGGCCAGCCGTCGTCGACGTGGCGCGCGTGGTGCAGCAGCCGCTCGCCCTCGAGCTGTCGCTGCCGGGCGAGCTGACGCCCTACCAGTCGGTGGCCATCGTGCCGCGGGTGACGGGCTTCGTGCGGGCCGTCCACGTCGATCGTGGATCCCAGGTGCGCGCGGGCGACCTGCTGGCCACGCTGGAAGCTCCGGATCTGGTCGCCCAGCGTGCCGAGGCCGCGGCGCGCCTTCAGGGCGCCGAGGCCGCGCTTGCGGCCGCCCGCGCGAAGGGCGACGCCGACACCGGCACGTTCGAGCGGCTGAAGGCCGCGTCGGCCACGCCCGGCGTGGTGGCCGGCAACGACGTCCGGGTCGCGGAAAAGGCCGCGGACGCGAGCCGCAGCCAGGCACGCGCCGCCGAAGAGAGCGCCGAAGCCGCGCGCCAGGCGCTGGCGGGAGTGCGCGATCTGGAGGCCTACCTGCGGGTCACCGCGCCGTTTTCGGGCATCATCACCGAGCGCCACGTGCATCCGGGCGCCCTCGTCGGGCCGGCCGCCGGCGAGCGGGCGGCCCTCTTCCAGCTCGTGGATCGATCCCGGTTGCGGCTCGTGGTGCCCGTCCCCGAGGCCTACACCGCCGAGGTGCGGGCGGGCGCGGTGGTGACCTTCACGGTGGCCGCGTTCCCGGGCCGCGCCTTTTCGGGGACCGTGGCGCGGATCGCGCGGGCCGTGGACGTCGGCACCAGGTCGATGGCCGTCGAGTTGGACGTGGCGAACGCCGACGGCCGGCTGGCGCCCGGTTCGTTCTGCCAGGTCGCATGGCCAGTGAGGCGGCCGGAGCCGTCGCTGTTCGTGCCGAGCGCCAGCGTGGCGAGCACGACCGGCCGCACCTTCGTGGTGCGGATCCGCGGCGGCAAGGCGGAGTGGGTTGACGTGCGCACGGGCCTGACGTCGGGGGCCCTGGTCGAGGTGTTCGGGGATCTGCAGGCGGGAGACGAAGTGGCCGGGCGCGGAACCGACGAACTGCGACCAGGCACCGACGTGCGGCCGCGCGAGACGAAGCCCACCACCTAGGACGGGAGCACACCGACCCATGAGCGATCCGGTCGTCCGCGAGTTCCTCCTGGCGTTCTGGAAGATCCACATCCTCCACCACGCCTCCGAAGGCGGGGTCTACGGGCACTGGATGCTGGAGGAGCTCCATCATCACGGCTACCGCCTCAGCCCGGGGACCTTGTACCCGCTGCTCGCCCGGATGGCGCGACGCGGCTGGCTACGCGCGGCGACGACGACGGGCGCTCGGGAGGCACGCGTCTATCGGATCACGCCGGCCGGTTCGAAGGTGCTCGACCGCCTGCGCGCCGCCGTAGCGGAGCTGCAGCACGAGGTGGCGCCGGGTGCGAGCAGCAGCAGGCGTCTGGCCTCACGTGCGAAGCGCCGCGGTGCGGGGTCACGCGCGACGTAAGCCGACGAGCGGCACCCGGGTGCGCCGAACGGGACGGGGGACTGGCGGAGGGAGGAGGAAGGAAATGGCGCGCCCTGCACGACTCGAACGTGCGACCTCCTGGTTCGTAGCGCGCAAACTGCGCCGATTCTCCCAGCATGGCTGCGGCTCTCAAGCCCCCTACCAAGTCGACAGGCGTCGAGCAGCCGCT
>JBFWZN010000018.1:0-9376 GCA_050185275.1 Vicinamibacterales bacterium
GGCGCCGCTCTCGCTCCGCCGCACGACCGCGTTCCCGCCGTACCACCAGCGTCCCCCGCAGCCGCCCGCCCGTCTTCCCGCGGGTTTTTCCTCACAGCCCTTTCGAAATTCCCCGAGCCTGCGACGGCATCGCTGTCACGGCCCGGTAACAGTCGCTGAAACCTTAGGGATTCGACCGGATCCTGCGTGCCTGTCGTGCGGCACGCCACTTGCCCTCAGCAATGGCCGGAGGTTCCACTCCCATGATTGCTTTGAAGCGAATCCTGGTGCCACACGACTTCAGCGAGACGTCGTCCACGGCCGTCAACTACGCGGTGATGCTCGCCAAGAGCTTCGGGGCCAACGTCACGTTCCTCTACGTGGGCGACCGCACGCAGGCCGAACTCGAGGGTGAGGTGCCGGTCGGTCCCGACGGGCAGGTCACCGAGGCTGCGCGGGCCGCCATGCTGAAACTGCTGTCGCCCGCGGATCAGGCAGCCATCAACCCGCAGTTCTTCGTGCGTGCCGGCACGCCCGCCGACGAGATCGTGCACTTCGCCGCCGATCAGGAGATCGATCTCATCGTCATGGGCACGCATGGCCGCGGGTTCGTCGGTCACCTGCTCATGGGCAGCGTGGCCGAGAAGGTGGTGCGGACCGCACCGTGCCCGGTGCTGACCGTGCGAAACCCGCACGCCGTACAGGGGCTTGAAGTGGTCGCCGAAGCCGCGGAGGCTGCGCGCGTGGCGGTGTAGCGGACGGTGTTCCAGGGAGCCGCGAGGTTCCCGGGGAAAAGGGACGCCGGACGTCGTGGAGGGAGGGTGTCATGTTCGAAGAATTTGGAAGAGCCCGTCAGAAAACCGCAGCAACCCCGCTGGTGCTGTCCATCGTCGGGCACGTCGTGGTGCTCGGCCTGGTGGTGGTCATCCCACTGCTCTATGCGACGGACAATCTGCCGCAGGTGCCGAACATGATGGCCTTCGTGGCGGCCGCGCCGGAGGCGCCGCCACCCCCGCCGCCGCCACCCCCGCCGCCGCAGCAGGCGCCGCAGGCTCCGCAGCCTGTTGTGGAGAATCCGTACGCGGCTCCGGTGGAGGCACCCTCGGAGATCCGGCCGGAAGCCCCTGAACTGCCGGTAGCCGTGCGCGGCGTCGAAGGTGGCGTCATCGGCGGTGTCCAGGGTGGGATTGTCGGCGGTCTCGAAGCGGCACCGCCACCGCCACCGCCGCCGCCACCGCCACCACCGGCCCCGAAGCAGGTCCGGATCGGCGGCAACATCCAGGCGCCGCAGCTCGTGAAGCGGGTCGAGCCGACCTATCCCGAACTGGCCCTGGTGGCCAAGGTGACCGGGCTGGTGATTCTCGAGGCGTCGGTCGGCCCGGATGGTTCGGTGCAGGATGTGCGGGTGCTCCGTTCGGTGAAGTTCCTGGACCAGGCTGCGGTGGACGCCGTGAAGCAGTGGCGGTATGCGCCGCTCGTGCTGAACGGCATCCCGACCCCGTTCGTCCTCTCCGTCACGCTGAACTTCAGCGTGAAGGAAGGCTGATTACGGAGCCGACTGGTGGCTGACTGGCTCTTCGTGCTTGCGCTCGTGGTTCCGCCCGCTGTCGTCATCGCGTGCTTCGCGCTGCTCGCCCTTCCCGTGCGGCGCGAAGCACGGACCCTCAACAGGGTCGGGGTTGCCCACTGAGTTCTCCCTCCACACATCATGCGCAGCGTCAGAGGGCCGGCAGCACGCCGGCCTCCAGCGTTGCGCTATGCTCTTCGCACGCGGATCCGCCGGAAACCCGGCGCTCCGCCTCGCACGGCGATGAATCACTCCGCGATACGCGCGGAATGCCGTTTGCGACAACCCTTTACAGGGGGTGGCCCATGAACCGCCTCGGTTTCGTGACCGTTGCTTTCGTCAGCCTGATTCTTTTCGCCGCATCCGCCAGCGCACAGCAGGCCAGCCGCTGTGCCGACTGCCACTTCGCCCAGAGCGTCGTTCCGGCTCCGGATCACCTGTACGACTGGGACCGATCGCCGCACTCCAGGAACGGCGTGGGCTGCGAGAAGTGCCATGGCGGCAACAGCACGGTGTTCGAGAAGACCCTCGCGCATCGCGACATCCTGAACTCCGGCAACCGGAAGAGTCCCGTGCACCGGAGCAACCTGCCGGCGACGTGCGGGAGCTGCCACGTCGGGCCCTTCGTCGCGTTCCAGGAGAGCCGCCACTACGAACTGCTGAAGAACGGTGACGACCACGGCCCGACCTGCTCCACCTGTCACGACCCGGTGGCGGGCCAGCTCCTCTCACCCAAGGCGCTGGAGAAGCAGTGTGCGGAGTGCCACGGGCCGAAGGAAGTGGCGCCGCGTGCCGAGCGCGCCCGCAACGCGCGGCAGATGTACGAGAGCCTGAATGCCGTGCGCGAGCAGCTGAAGCTCGCGAACTCGATGATCAAGCGGGTGGACGACCGCCAGCGCCGCGCCGACCTCACGGCCGAGTACGAGCAGGCCACGGTGCCGATGACCCGGGCAATCAACGCCGGCCACAAGTACGTCTACGCCGAACTCGACGAGCACCTCAAGGTGGCGCAGGAGCGTGTCGAGAAGCTGATGGCGCGGATCGCCAACCGGGCGAACTGACCGTCGGCGGGACGTCGGGCCTGGAGCCCGCAGGACTCACCAGGGCCGGGTGGCGATGCCGCCCGGCCCTTCGTACGTCTGGTCAGCTGCGCACATGGCGATGGCGTCCGGCACGGAAGCGGTGGGAGCGCACCGCGGGCTCCGGCGCCCTCACCGGCAGCTCGGCATGCCTGGGCCGCGCGGCGCGCGTCGGCTGGGGCTCGGGGCCCGCATCGTCCACCACGGGCCTGGGCGCAAACAGGCATACCCCTGGCGAGTTCCCGAGCAGCAGGATGCCTCCGGCGTAGTAGCAGAGCGACACCATCCCGAACGGCGCCCAGAACGCGTCCAGGAACACGAACACCGTGAGTGCGAGGGCGACCAGGGAGCCGAGGTCCCAGGCGGCCGCCGCCCAGCGCCGACGCGCATCGACGAGCAGCCGGCCACCGGTGAAGGGCAGGCCCGTATCGACGAGCGTGAGCCGCAGGGCCTGCGAACCCCGCCCGGGCTGATGGGCCTCCGCCGGTGCGGCTGGTGATGGGGGTGGGGGCGTGCCCTCGGTCGTCCCCGGTCTCGGCGCGGCAGGAGCACCTGCGGCCGGATCGGGGAAGCGTTCGAGGAACTCGTGGACGATGGCGTCGGGATCGAGCCCGACCGCTTCCGCGTAGGCGCGCATGAAAGAGCGGCGGAAAATGCCCGACGGCCACCGCGACGCATCGTCGCGCTCGATGGCGTCGAAGAGCGACGCGCTGATCTTCGTGCGGGCAGCGATGTCGGCCACCGTGACGTGCCGGCGCTCACGCGCCGCGCGAAGCCGTGCTCCAAAGCTCTCGTTCATGAACGATCGTCTGCCTGGTGCTGCATCAGCCACTGGCGGCTGACGCTGATCCGGTCGAGTGCGCTGAAGGGGACGCGTCTGCGCCTGATGAAACCGGTGATGCCGATCGCGAGGGCCACGAGCGCCGACACTACAACCACCTCGGCCATGCCACGTCCTCCACGTGCGGCGTTTGCGCACGCGGGAGCAGCGTATCGGGATGTCGCGCGTCGTTTCAAGGTGAGCCGTGAGGGTGTGCGATCGTGATGGCCGCGCACGCCGCGCGACCATCACGTCGTGCCGCGCTACTGCGTACAGGTTGACGAGATCATGCGGACCGACGTCACCTGGACGCGCTGGCCCGCTCCAGCCATCGAACCCGAGCCGGAACTGGAGCCGCCACTCGCCGCTGTCGTGCCGCTCGTCGTGTTGCCGCTGCCAGTGGCGCCCGAACTTGTGGTGGCGCCGCTGCCGGCCGAGCCCGAGCTGCTACTGGCACCCGGCGAGGTCGACGCGGCCAGGGTGCCTGTCACCTCGATCTGGTGGCCGCGATGCTGCGCGAGTTCCGACTCACGCCCCTCGAGGATGTACGTGGACCCGCTCATCGCCATGCTGCCGGAGCTGCCGCTCCCGGCCGTCCCGGCGGTGGAGCCGCCAGCGCCCGAGGTCGAGCCGCCCGCACCGGCCGTGGCGCTGCCCGCGCCGGAGGTCGAGCCACCAGACGTGGAGCTGCCCGCGCCCGACGCGCTCGTCGAACCGGAACCGGATGCGCCGCTGGCCGAACCGGTCGAGCCGGTCGACGAGCCCATGCGCGCATTGGTCAGCATGTACTGCGCTCCCGAGCGGGATGCGCCAGCAGCGGTACTCGCCGAGCCGCTGGTGCCGGTGGCGCCGGAGGTGGCACTCGCGCCTCCGCCCTGCAGGCACCCCGTCACCGTGATCGCGCGACTGCTTCCCGAGGTCTGGCTTCCCGTGGTCGAGCCTCCCTGCGCCGACATGCCTGCTGCACAGCCGAGCGCGATCGCGAACGTTGCACCTGTCCACACTCTCTTCATGCGATACCTCCCATAGACACGGGAGCCGTTGTGCAATCGCAACGCCACCGCGCACACGACGCATGTGCGGATGCAGTGAGGCCGGGCTCACCCGGCAACCGTGACGATCTTGCGTGATGTGTCGCCGTTCGCAACTCGGCGGGATCGACGCGTCTGCATCGGTTCGAGGTTCACGCTGGATGAGCGTGCGCGGCCCCGACTGATGGGCTGTGCGTGAAGCTCGGCTGCACTCGCCCCGTGGATGCGCTCACGGCGCAGGTACAATCGCGGCTGATGGAGTCGCAGCGTGATCCCGTGATGCAGGCGCTGCGCCTGGCTGCGATCGTCGAGGGCTCTGACGACGCGATCGTCAGCAAGGACACGAACGGGATCATCACCTCATGGAATCGCGCGGCTGAGCGGATGTTCAGGTGGACGGCCGAGGAAGCCATCGGCCAGAGCATTCGCCTCATCATCCCGCCCGACCGGCAGTCGGAAGAGGACATGGTGCTCGCGCGGATCAGGCGCGGCGAGCGGGTGGAGCCGTTCGAGACCGTCCGCTGCCGGAAGGATGGCGAGCGGTTCGACGTGTCGGTCAGCATCTCTCCCATCCGTACGGCTGACGGCCGGATCGTCGGCGCATCCAAGATCGCGCGCGACATCACCGAGTGGAAGCGCACGACGCGTGCGCTCCAGGACGCGCGCGCGGAGCAGGCGGAGCTGCGCCGGCGGCTGGCTGGCATCATCGACGCCTCGGGCGCCCTCCTGCAGTCGCCCAGGCTCGACGACGTGCTGCCGGCAATCCTGGCCGTGTCGCGCCAGGTCCTCACGGCCGACGGCGTTGCCGTGTGGTACCTCGACGCGCACGCCTGGCGTGTCGCCGCGGCGCATGGCCTCTCCGATGCGTTCACGTCGGTGGTGCTGGACGAGCAGGCCGGTCCCGACCTCGGTGACGGGGTGCTGATGCTGGAGTCGATCACCGACGCGCGGTTCGGATCGCGGCTCGACGTCTACGCCCGCGAGCGGATCGAGTCCATGCTCCTGGTGCCGCTGCGGGCTGGCGACGGGATGCGGGCAACCATCGCGTTCTACTTCCGGACCCGACAGCAGTTCGGCCTCGTGGAGCGCGAGACGGCGGCGGCGCTCGGGCGCCTGTCGTCGGTGGCGATCGCAACCGCGTCACTCTACGACGCCCAGCGCCGCCGGCGGATCGAGGCCGCCTTCTTCGCGGAGACCGGCAGCATCCTCGCCGGCACGCCGGACCTGCGCGAGGCGCTCCGTCACCTTGTCGATCGCGTCGTGCCAGCCTTCGCCGACGCCTGCGCCGTGCACCTGGTGGGCGAGGTGGACGGCATCGAGCTGGTGGCCGAGGCGGGGCAGGGGGGACCCGGGCGTGCCGAGGGGATGCTGCGCGCCCAGGCGGGCGAGGCCGACGACCTGTTCAGTGTGGACCGCGTGATCCGCACCAGCACCGGCATGACGGTCGACCGGTTCGGTGCCCCGGGGTACGCCGGTTACGCGGAGGTGCGCATTGCCATGGGGCGCGCGCTGGGCCAGCCGTCGATCGCCTGCGTGCCGCTCGTCGCGCACGGCCGGACCCTCGGCGCGCTGACGCTGCTCGCGACCGCGAGCGGCCGCGGCGCCCCACGTCCCGATCTCGCCTTCGTGCAGGACCTGGCCTACCGGGTTGCGCTCTCGGTGGACAGCATGCTGTCGTACGAGGACGCGCGCACGGCCAACCGGCTGAAGGACGACTTCCTCGCCAACCTGTCGCACGAACTGCGCACGCCGCTCAATGCGATCCGTGGCTACGCCCAGATGCTGATGAAGGGGGCCGTGGCCGAGGACCGGAAGGGACGCGCCTACGAGGTGCTCGACAAGAATGCGAGCGCTCTCTCGCAGATCGTCGACGACGTGCTGGACACGGCGCGCATCACCGCGGGCAAGCTGCAACTGCATTCCTCATCCGTGGCTCTCGAGCCGATCGTGCGCCACAGCGTGGAGACCGTGCAGCCAGCCGCCGACGCGAAGGGCGTAACCGTCGGATTGGAGAGCGAGGCCGGACTTCCCGACGTGAGCGGTGATCCAGACCGGTTGCAACAGGTGTTCTGGAACCTCCTGTCGAACGCGGTGAAGTTCACGTCGCGTGGTGGCCGGGTCGATGTGCGGCTCATCTGCCACGACGGCCTCTGTGAAGTCGCCGTGCGCGATACGGGCATCGGCATCGACCGTCGCGTCCTGCCGCATGTCTTCGAGCGGTTTCGCCAGGGCGACGGCCGGTTCGTCCGCGAGTACGGCGGCCTCGGACTGGGCCTGGCCATCGCCCGCCAGCTCGTCGAGATGCATGGCGGGAGCATCGTGGCCGAGAGCGACGGGCCTGGTCTGGGCGCCACGTTCAGGGTGACGCTGCCGGCCCTGTCGTCGTGACGGGGGTATACTGAAACGGTTCCCGCCGAACTCCCGATGGACCGCTGGACGCCCAAGTCGTTGCAGGCGCTGCGCGCCTATTCCCTCGAGCACCTGAGGGCCGACCTGATTGCGGGCGTTACGGTCGGGCTGGTTGCCCTGCCCCTGGCCATGGCGTTCGCCATCGCGTCTGGCGTGTCGCCCCAGGCCGGCATCTACTGCGCCATTGTCACCGGCTTCATCATCTCCGCCCTCGGAGGTTCCAACTTCCAGATCGGTGGCCCTACGGGTGCGTTCGTGGTGGTGGTGGCCGCCATCATCGCGGAACACGGCATCGACGGCCTCTTCATGGCGACCATGATGGCGGGTGTGATCCTGGTGGTGCTGGGTGCAACCGGCCTCGGGACCACGGTGAAGTTCATCCCCCAGCCGGTCGTGGTCGGGTTCACCAACGGCATCGCCGTGGTGATTGCCAGCACCCAGCTGCGCGACCTGTTCGGGCTGCGCATGAGCTCGGTGCCGAGCGAGTTCATCGCGAAGATGGAGGCCCTCACGGCCGCTGCCCATACCTGGACGCCCCTGGCCACCGCGCTTGGCGTCGGCTCCCTGGTGTTCCTGGTGGTGTGGCGCCGGCTCGGCGTCCGCCTCCCCGGCTACATCGTCGTGCTCTTCGGGGCCACGGCCATCACGGCGCTGGCCGGGCTGCCGGTCGACACCGTCGGCAGCCGTTTCGGGGGCATCAGCGGGGCACTGCCGCACATCGTGCTTCCGCAGTGGCGGCCCGACCTGATCCTCACGCTGCTCTCGCCCGCGCTCACCATTGCCATGCTCGGTGCCGTCGAGTCGCTGATGTCGGCGGTTGTCGCCGACCGCCTCGGGGGTGACCGGCACAACCCGAATGTGGAACTCGTGGCGCAGGGGCTCGCCAATATCGCCTCGCCGCTGGTGGGCGGGCTGCCGGCCACCGGAGCGCTGGCCCGCACCGCCACGAACATCCGGTCGGGTGCGCGCACGCCGGTGTCCGGGATCGTCCACGCCGTGACCCTGCTGGCGGTGCTGCTGGTGGCCGCCCCGCTCGCCAGCTACGTGCCGCTGGCGGCGCTCGCGGGCATCCTGCTCATGGTGGCCTACCAGATGGGGGAGTGGGCCGAGATCCCGCACCTGCTGAAGCTGCCCAGGGCCGACATCGCGGTCTGGATCGTGACGTTCGGGCTCACCGTCTTTGCCGACCTCACCGTCGCGGTCGAAGCCGGGATGATCCTCGCGATGCTCATGTTCATCCGCAAGGTATCGAGCACGACCAGCGTGACCGCCGCGTCGGCGACCGACGCCGACGAGGGTGCGCTGCACGTCCTGCACGACAAGCACGTCCCGGACTACGTCAGCGTCTACCGGGTGTACGGTCCGCTGCTGTTCGGGGCCACCGACGGCCTGCAGGTCATCACCGACCAGGTGCACCGGCTCCCGTCGATCGTCATCCTGAAGCTGCGGCACGTGACCGCCATCGACGCGACCGGGCTGCGGGCGCTCGAGGACCTCGCCGGCCGTCTCCGCAGGAGCGGGCGCGATCTCATCATCTGCGGCGCGCAGACGCAGCCGGCCGCGTTGCTGCAATCGGCCGAGTTCCACGCCCACGTGGGGGCCGCGAATGTCTGCGCCAACACATCGCAGGCCCTGGCACGCGCCGCACAGCTCCACGCCGCTGCACGGAGTGTCGCCTGACCCTCGCGCGCCGGGCCTGGAACGGTCCACCGGACTGGAGAAGTGCTAAGTTGATCGGATGGACGCGTTCCTGACCTCCGACGGCCTGCTCGCCCTCGTCACGCTCACCTTCCTCGAGATCATCCTCGGGGTCGACAACGTCATCTTCATCTCGATCCTCTCGGGCAAGCTGCCACCGGCCGACCAGTTGCGCGCCAGGAGGACCGGGCTCGTGGCTGCGATGCTGATGCGCATCGTGCTGTTGATGTCGATCGCGTGGATCGTGCGGCTCACGGCCCCGCTCTTCTCCGTGGCCGGCCACGACATCTCGGGGCGAGACCTGATCCTGCTCGGGGGCGGCCTCTTCCTGATGGGGAAGGCGACGGTTGAGATTCACGAGCGGCTCGAGGGCGAGGAAAGCCACGGGGCGAGCCGCGTGGCGCCGTCGTTTGCCGCGATCATCGGCCAGATCATGCTGCTCGACATCGTCTTCTCGCTCGACTCGGTGATCACGGCCGTGGGCATGGCCGACGACGTGTCGGTGATGGTGGCCGCGGTGGTGCTCTCGGTCGGGATCATGATGTTCGCCGCCGAGCCGATCAGCGCGTTCGTGTCGCGGCATCCCACCGTCAAGGTGCTGGCGCTGTCCTTCCTGCTGCTGATCGGCCTCTCGCTCGTGGGCGACGGCCTGGGCATGCACATCCCGAAGGGCTATATCTACTTCGCGATGGGCTTCTCGGTGTGCGTCGAGATGGTGAACCTTCGCGTCAGGGCCGGCAAGCCGGTCCAGCTTCACCAGCGCTACGTGGCAGAGCGCGAGTAGCCCGAGCGG
>JBFWZN010000019.1:0-3610 GCA_050185275.1 Vicinamibacterales bacterium
CCGGTTGAACAGGTTGAAGATGTCGGCCCGGAGCTGAAGGCGGCTGCGGCCAATGCGTAGGTCACGCAGCAGCGAGAGGTCGAACTGTGCGAATCCCGCAGTCCGTTCGCTGTTCCGCCCGACACCGGCAGGCCGGTCGTTGAAGATCGTGTCGCCGTTGTCGTCGCGGCCCGTGGTGACGTTGAGCGGCTGGCCACTCGACAGGAACAGCACCGGCACCACATCGACCACGCGCGCGATCTGCACGAGTCCGTGCGCGGCGAGCACATGGCGCCGGTCGTTGAGGCTCGGTCCCCACTCGTCGCCCGGCCGGCGAGAATCGACCGGGCGGAAGTTGATGTCGTCGGTGTCGTTGCGCGTGCGTGACAGCGTGTAGGCGACGTCGAACGCCACGCCGCTCGAGAGGGGGCGTCGCACGGTGAGATAGAGCCCGTCGAACTCGCTTCGTCCGCTCGACTGGTCCTGCTCGACGAGGCGCACGCCGCCGGCGGCCGGCACCGTGGGGCGCGTGGCATCGGCCTCGGCCACCGAACGCGTCACGCCCGTCGGGACAGAATTCGGCGCGTTCACGTCGACGCGGCGGATCAGGTTACGCCCCCGGGAATGCACGGCATCGACGGCCACCGCCAGGGTGTCGCTGAGCGACACCGCGTAGCCGACGGATACCTGCTCGGTGCGCGGGCTGCGGAGATTCGGATCGAAGACCTGCACGTTGCGTGGGGGGAGCTGCGACAGGGGCAGGCCGTCGATCGCGTTGCGCGGGATCGTGCTGGGGAAGGTGGGCGGTGGAAATGCGGTACCCGGCGCGAAGGTGACCGACACGGCGCCCCCATCGGGGGAGTTGAACAGCGTGTCGGAGACCACGGCGAACGGGATGCGCTCGTAGAACCAGCCGTACCCGCCTCGCAGCTGATGCCGGGGGCTGCCCCCCGGTGTCCAACTGAGGCCCAGTCGCGGGGCCACGTTGTTGGTGTCGCCGTCGCTGACAGGCGTGCGTGTCGCCGAATCGAAGTCCCACCGGGCCCCAAGCGTGAGGGTGAGGTTCGACGTCGCCCGCACCGCATCCTCCACGAAGGTCGCAGCCAGGGTCTGGGCGCGAGCCACCGTGGGATTCACGAAACCCTGGGAGTAGGACAGCACCGTGACGTCGCGGGGCAGGTCGGCGAGTGCGACGAAGGGCCCTCCGGGAGTGACGGCCCGACCTGCGAGATCCACGACGTAGGCGCCGCGCGCGCCTGGGCCCGAGCGGATCGTGAAATCGCCACGCAAAAGATCTCCGCCAGCCCGGAGGGTGTGACGGCCGGCGGTCCACGTGTGAACGTCGCGGACTTGCAGGTCGCTCTCGGTCCAGAAGAAGTTGTCGCTCACGCCACCAACGGTGGCGAGAGTCGCCCCGCGATCGGTGATCACGATTCGCGGACCCGCGGCGAGCGGTCGCCAGTCGGCACGAAGCTGGCCGACCATCACCCCCAGTTCATTGACGCCGCGCGCGGCGATGGCTCGATGGCTGAGGGACACGAATTGGTTGCGGTAGTTCACCTGCAGGCCGGCAGAGGGCAACGTGAGACCGCCGATGAAGCCCGAATCTCCGTCGTGCGTCAGGTCGGAGAACTGGTAGCGCAGTGTCGTCGAGTGCTGATCCGACCACCGGGTGTCGAGCTTGCCAGTGACAGCCTGGCTGTCGAACCGCGTAGGCGCGAGGCCGGCCGCAAGCGGCGACGTCAGAATGGCGTCCTGCCGCTCCCGTGTCACCTCGGCGTCCGCGAAGTAGAAGAGCCGGTCGGCGGCGATCGCTCCGCCGACGTGTCCGCCGGTCTGGTGCCGCCGGAAGCTGTCGTCGACGACGGCTCCCGCGTTGTCGCGCGGAGCGAAGAAGTTGGGTGCATCGATCGCCGCCCCCGGGCGCCAGGTGTAGAACGCCTCACCCGACCGGACGTTGCTGCCGGCGCGCGTCGTCACCGAGAACACGCCGTTGCCCGTCCGGCCGTTCTCAGGCGCATAAGCGTTCACGAGCACGCGAACGTCCTCGGTCGCGCCGATCGTGACCGGCACCTTGGGGCCGCCGAGGAAAAGATCGGTGTTGTCGAAGCCGTCCACGGTGTAGTTCGCCGTGAGCGACGAGGCGCCGTTGATCGTGAGGCGCGGAGCGAGATTGTAGAAGCCTCGCGCGGGCGCGGCCCCGGGCACGAGGTAGGCCACCGAGAGCAGATCGCGACCGTTGATGGGGAGCCGCGCCACCTGCGCGGCAGTCACCTGACCGCCAAGGGTGGGCGACGCTGAGCGGGGCAGGGCCGCATCTGACGCGACGACACTGACCGCGATGTCGAGCGCCGCGGTCAGCGGCAGGTTCACCAAGCGGCGCTCGCCGGCGGAGAGGCCGGTGATGACGATCGGCCGGGCGAGGAGGCCGGGTGCCTCGGCGCTGAGCTCGAGCGGGACGGCCAGCGGCAATCCTGCAAACTCGAACGTGCCGTCCGGACCGCTGAGGCCCTCGCGTCGTACGCCGGCTGAAGGGGCCGCGAGCCGCACGATCGCGTTCACGACGACGTCTCCCTGTGGGTCTCGTGCCGTGCCGGTGAGTGACGCCCCCGTCTGGGCGCGGAGAGGCCGGGCACCGGCAGAGACCAAGACCAGCACCAACAGTGTGGCGGCACGGAGACGAGACGGACGAGGCATATCAGCGAGTCTAGTCGGGCGATCCTCGCGGGGCTGTGAGGCCACTCACAGTTTCCTCGAGCTGGTGCGCGTAGGCTGGTGCCCGTGGCGCACGTCATCGAGGTGTTCGTGAGTCGCCACTGCCCGGCCTCTCCTGGCGCCATGAGGGCGGTGAGCGACTTCGTGCGCACGCGTCCGGAGCTGCGGGTCGTCACGCGCGACCTCGGCAACCCGGGGGTTCTCGGCCTGGCGCGGGCACGGCGACTCATCGCCACGCCCGCGGCGGTGATCGATGGAAGCCACGTCATCTACGGCGTGCCCAGAGACGCCGCGATGGCAGCGGCGCTAGTCCGGGCGCCCGCGCTGGAAGCGGAGGCGGAGGCCGCGTTGTGCGGGCCACCGCCAGCAGGAGAGCGTGGCTATACTCAACCGATGGCCGCGCGCAGCAAGATCTGGTACCTCGAGCACTTCCGCATGCTCGATGCGCTCTCCGACAGCCAGAAGCAGCGCATGGACCAGATGACGACCATGCTCGACGTGCCTCGGGGGGAGCGCATCTACCTCCCCGGCGATCCAAGCGACCAGATCTTTCTCTTGAAGTCCGGTGCCGTGCGGATCTCCACGAGTGGAGCAGACGGGCAGGAGACGATTCTGGCGTTCCTGCATCCGGGTGACCTGTTCGGCGAACTGGCCATCGTCGACGACGGGCCGCGTGATCACGTCGCTTCAGCACACGAGGATACGGTGCTGTGTGCCATCAACCGGGACATGGTCGTGCAGCTCGTGCAGCAGGTGCCGACGCTCGGCTACCAGATCACGAAGCTGATGGGCCTGCGCCTCCGCCGCTTTCGCACCAGGGTTCAGGAGCTGCTCTGCAAAGGCGCACCGGAGCGAGTCGCGCATACGTTGCTCGATCTGGCGGCGGAATGCGGCGTGCGCGATGCCGGCGGCGTGC